>NZ_JBLKNW010000003.1:0-355372 GCF_051414035.1 Halosimplex amylolyticum
TCCTGCGGCGTTTTGACAGAGAAACCGCTATGGGTCCGTGAACACTCCTGTCCCGCCTGCGGGTTTGAGGCGGATAGAGACGCGAACGCGGCGTGGAACATCCGTTCTCGCGGTATCACGAAGCGGTTAGGAGCGGGACGCTCCGAATCAACGCCTGTGGAGACTGCGCTCCCTGTGGACACCTCGGTGTCTGCAAAGCGCGTCGTGGAAGCAGGAAGCCCCACCCTCAAGCGCGAGCCGTCAGGCGAGCGCTAGGGTGGGGTAGTTCACGCTGCCGTTTCTAGAGACACCGGTCATTCGCCGGCGTCTGCTTCGAAAGCCCCTTGAGCGCATTTACACGCGTCTGTAACTCGACGATTCGGTGTTCCCGTCGGAGACAGACTGACCAGTGCCACGCCCATCACAATTCGACGAATCCGCTCTCATCCGAATACTTGTGGGCGCTCCCCACTGAGTGGCAACTATCGCCTAAACAAATAGGCCAAAGATTGAAACTATATCGCTAACATTTAATTAATTGCCCGCACGCACGGGCAACGAAGCCATCCACTTCGTTGGAGCTGCCAGAACTCCACACCCACATCTCACCCAGGAGACACCGTTCCGTGACATGCTCCGTGCCCGGATGCAGGGCACGGCGCCTCTGCAAGTAGGGGACTCAGTCGATCGCTTGTCAGCAGATGGCACACCGCCGTGAGTTGCTGGGCAATGGCGGCATCGCTACCGTGATCCGCGTGTTCGTGTTTGACGGGCTCCTCGAAGGCCGTCTCGACGACACGGTCCGGCGAGTCTGGGGGGACACCCAGCAATTCTGCGGCGCGTGCTTCATCGAGTTCGAGTCGGGAATGATCGAGCCGCAGATTACCCAGTTTCGTATTTCCCCGTGAACCGCCTCGAGGTCAAGTGGTTCGAAAGGCCTCCGGCCTTTCGTCATCACGAGAGAGCGAAGCTCTCTCGAAGGACCCCGAGGCACTCGCCTTGCTCATCTGTAGAAGTACTCGGAGCAGTTCACGTTACACGCACACCACTTGTTTCAATCCAAGAAGGTCCTAATTACAGCAATGCTTAAGGTTCAATAGATAACAAATTCTCGTGGCGATACCGAATGACAGAGATCCCCTCTGTGGCGGTTTTGAAACGGCCTGTGGTGGGCAGGTACGCATATCCGTCGATCCGTTTGCGGGTGGCCGTGAACCGGGGCGAACCAGTCGCAGTCCGGCTCATCGAGTCGCTGCCCGAAGGCCTGGACGAAACCGCTGTAGGATTTCACGAAAATGAGGGGTACGAACACTGGTCCGTAGTGGGTGATGGACAGATCGTATACGAGGACGTCATCCAGAAGGGCGAGCCGATTTCGACGCTCTACGGGGTCGCTGACGCCGAGCAACTCTCGAAATGTCTGGCCCCGCCAGCAGTCGAAATTGCGCTGACAGACGATCTCGCTGCGGTCGACGCCGATGACTGGGTGCCACTCGGCGGCGACCAACTCAACGCGCGCATCGTCGAAGAGGATACAGTTGGCATCGACTCTCACCTTACAGACCGGCAAATTAGTCCTGGGAATGGGGATTGCGGGAATTTGGGCACTACAATGAATCAAGAAACACCGGACGATACTGACGAACAGAGTGGTGACTCGGCACAGGTGGCGGAGCAGGACGGTCGGCAAGACACAGATGAATCGGAGCCACAATCGAAGGAGTCGGACAGCTTGGACGAGAGCCCGTACGGAACAAACGAATCGGACGGATCACCATCGAAGGTAGATGCCGAGGACGAGGCGAAGCCACTGACTCGCGGAGGGGCGACGGCCGATTGCGATGCGTCGACGCCGACGGACCGGACGACCGAGCCGGGGGCGAGTGCGCCCGACGAGTCGACCGGTCCTGCGGTACCGACGCAGCCGGAACCGCACGATTCGGTGGTCGAGCGCTTCGCCGAGGAACTGCGGCGCGACGAACCGTCGTCGCAGGCGGTCGCGACGCTCCGGAGCCACCTGGGCGCGGACACCTCGGGCAGCGTCGACGCGAAGCTCGACCACTGCATGACGCGGATCGGCGAACTCGACGCGTACGTCGACGCCCTCGAAGCGTTTCTCGACGACGAGGGAACCGCCGAACAGGTGCTCGGGGAGGTCCGCGACGACCTCCGGACCGTCGAAGCGCACGTGGAGGACGTCGAACGGCGCGTCGAATCGGTCGAGAAGGCCCAGTCGCGGCTCGACAACCGGCTCGCGTCCGTCGAGGCTGACCTCGACGAGGTCGCGGAACTCGACCACGCTGTCGACGACCTCGACGCGACGGTGACCGAGACGAGGGCCGAACTGACCGACGCGGTCGCCGAGGTAGAAGCGGAGGTCGCGGCGCTCGGCGACGACCTGGAGAGCGTCGAGGAGTGGCGCTCGACGGTCGTACAGGCGCTCTCGGCGGTTGATGAGACGCCTCCCACGGGGGGGTCCGACGCGGACTGACTACTCTGCAGATCGCCGTCTAGCTAGTGAACTGATGGCTTGACACCCAGTGGGACAGTCTTCCGCCGTAAACAGCGTGATTTGTTCCTCGAAAAAGAGTTCGCCGAAACGGTACTATTAGTCTCAGAATACGTATGATTACAGTAGCCACTGTCTCAGACGGCCGACCTGGAATCAACACACCGCCGACTTGATAATCACTTAGTATTTTCTTTGCACCACCTCGTTTCTACGTCTCGCGATTTCAACGATGACCATTGACCAAGCAGTTCGTAGAGTTGTCAAAACAATTATCCATCCTCGAACACTAAAGAGTTGGTCGGATCCATCCTCGATCGTTCGGAACCAGAGGGGTATTGAGGAACAAGAAATTTCAGTATGTCTCGATCGAGACGCCCAACGCTTCAAAGTCATCGACATTGTCCGTCAGGACTGCATCGTCGAGGACGTCGGCCATCGCGGCGATATACCCATCGTTTGGCCCGACACCAGCGTTCCCTCCCACACGGTCATCTGCCTGCGCAAGGAGTTCACCCGCTGTTCGTGCGATCTCTTCATCGATGTCGATGCGGGGGTAGCCGAGGAGTGTATTGCGTACCTCCTGCTCGGAGGTATCACTTCGGGCCGTGGCGACGCCGTAGTACGCCTCAGCGACCACCGGAGTCGGCAACCACTGCATCTCGCCGTTCTCGACGAGTTCAGCGCCCTTCGAGAACGCGTCCGGATCCTCCGCCATCAGGTCGAAGAGATACGAGGAGTCAATAATCATTTGTTCGCATCCTCGCTTTCGAAGGCGCTCCGGGCGGCGTCAAGACGGTCGCGATCACGGCTACGAAGGTGGTTGACCGCTTCTTTTGCAGCCACCGCCTCTTCCTCGGTCAGGAGTCCGGCTACGTCCTCAGGATGAGGGCCACGTGTCATCCGGCGGAGCGTCTCTTCCATCGTTTCGTCCTCTTTTTTGTGGGCATGCAACCACTCGTGGTATTCCTCCGAGACTCGAATGGTTTTGACCATGCCATATATTGAGATATATGGGATTAAGAGTGTTACGCCGCTTTCCACACGTATTGAAAGACACAGACTACGCATGTACGCACATGCGTAGATGGGAATGGTAATAAACGGGTAGAAGTTGCCGACTACCGGCCGATCAGTTCAGGTCGGGAAGGTATTCGTCGTTCGCCTCCAGCAGGTCGTCGACCATCTCGTCGATCGCGTCCAGGTCCAGCGCCGCAGCAGTCAGGGGATCGAGCTTGATCGCTCGCCGGAGCGCGTCCTCGTCGCCGTCGAGGCCGGCGCGGACGGCCTGCTCCTGGACGTTGATGTTCGTCCGGTTCAGCGCAGCCAACTGGCTGGGGAGGTCGCCGACCGTCGTGGGGTGGATGCCGGTGCCGTCGACGAGACAGGGTACCTCGACGCAGGCCTCGTCGGGGAGGTTGGCGATCGCGCCGGTGTCGTTGCGGACGTTGAGGTTCATCCGGCGGACCGTGTCCGTCTCCCGCGAGTGGATGATGTGCGAGCCGTACTCGGAGGAGCGCTCCAGCGAGAGGTCCTCCTCGGTGGGGTCGAACGCCGCATCCAGGTCGGGCTGGTAGGACTGCCAGTGCTCGAAGTACCGACCGGTGGGCATCCACTCGATCGTGTAGTGGCCGAACGCCTCGTCGGGCGTGTAGTCGTCGATGATCCCCTGGTCGGTCCGGAAGTACGGCAGGTACTCGCTGAGGTGGTGGCTCGACTCGGTGATGAACGCGCCGAAGTGCTCCATGACGTCGAAACGCACGGGGTCCTGATCCCGAATGTCTGGGTCGTCGGCCGCCGCACGGAGCGCGGGGTAGAGGTCCTCGCCGTCGTGGGTGAGTTCCAGGTACCACGCCATGTGGTTGATCCCGGCGACCTGATGTTCGATCTCCTCGGCCGGGACGTCCAGATACCGGCCGATAGTCGCGGTCGTGTGCTGGACGCTGTGGCAGAGGCCGACCACCTCGATATCGGTCGCCTCGTCGACGGCCCAGCACAGGATCGCCATCGGGTTCGTGTAGTTCAGCAGGACGGCGTCGGGGCAGAGTTCCTCCATCTCGCGGGTCATCTCGAGCAGCATCGGCATCGTCCGGAGCGCCCGGAAGACGCCGCCCGGGCCGAGCGTGTCGCCGACGGCCTGCTCGACGCCGTGTTCCTGCGGGATACGAACCTCGTTCTCGAAGGGTTCCGCGCCGCCGATGTTGACCATGTTCAGCACGTAGTCGGCGCCGTCCAGGGCCTCCCGCCGGTCGGTCGTCGCGCGGATCTCGGCGGGGAGATCGTGTTCGCGGACGAGCGCCTCGCCGACCGAGGCCGTCCGGTCGAGTCGCCGCTCGTCGACGTCCATCAACGTTATCGTAGCGTCCTGTAGCTCCTCGAACGAGAGGATGTCAGTCATCAGGTTCTTCGCGAAGACGATACTCCCCGCGCCGACGAAGGCGATCTCTGGCATGGGTCGGTAGTCTCCGAGCGCCCACAAAGGGATTGCTGACATCGCCAGTCCACCTCCGGAGATCGGAACGTGATGTGCCCGGGAACCCCAGTGATGGTTTGCAGCGTGACGACCCGCGAGATGAGCCAACACTTCGGGTCGCTATCCGATTGTACCGTCCTCGCTGAAGCGGGCGGCCAGTGCAACGATGCGACGTGACGGAAATCAGTTCGCTGTTCGGTGTTGTCGGGATGCCCACGAGAGGTGGGAGACCGATCCCGGGCGAACCCCCGGGTAGACGTCGACCGATCCGTTCCTGTGCCCAAACCGTCTTGTGCCCACCGTCGAGAACAGAACTATGGTCGGAGAGGCGCGACAGACGCGAGTCGCGATCGAGGACGACTCGTTCGTGATCAACGACGAGCCGACGTACGAGAATCGAACCCACGAGGGACACTCCATCGAAGGGCTACTGTTCAACGCGAGGGTCGTCCACGCGTGGTTCGACGACGAGAATCCCGACACGGTGGACAACTGGGCGTACCCGGACACGGGTGAATGGGATCCCGAGCGCAACGTCGGCGAGTTCCTCGCCGCGATGCCGGAGTGGTACGACCGGGGGCTCCGCGCCTTCGCGTCGAACCTCCAGTGTGGGAGCCCGGAGGGCTACTCGGATTCCCAGCCGTGGAGCGTCTCGGCGTTCCGACCGGACGGGACGCTGAAACCGGAGTGGATGGACCGCGTTCGCCGCGTGCTGGACAGGGCGGACGAACTCGGATTCGTCGTGATTCTCGGGCTGTTCTACTTCGGCCAGGACGGCAGTCTCGAAGACGAGGCCGCAGTGAAACGGGGCGTCGACGAGGCCATCGAGTGGTTGCTCGACGAAGGGTACACGAACGTGCTCGTCGAGGTCGCGAACGAGTGCGATATCCATTACGACCACGACATCATCGACGTCGGTCGGGTCGTCGAGCTCGTCGAGCGCGTGAAAGGAATCGAACGCGACGGGTTCCGGTATCCGGTCAGCACGAGTTTCAGCGGCGGCGTCGTCCCCCCTGACGACGTCGTCGACGCCTCCGATTTCGTCCTCTTGCACGGCAACGGCGTCGACGACCCGGACCGCATTCGCGAGATGGTCGCCGAGACGCGGGCGCTCCCGTCCTACGACGCGATGCCGATCGTCTTCAACGAGGACGACCACTTCGGGTTCGGGTCGGAGTGCAACGTGGACGCCGCACTCGAATCAGGCGCGTCGTGGGGCTACTTCGATCCGGGAGCGAACGACTACTGGCACGGGTTTCAGTCCCCGCCGGTCCGCTGGGACAGCAACACCGCTCGCAAGAAAGCGTTCTTCGGCTATCTTGACGGCGTGACCGGCCCCGAGGACGCACCACACTCCGACTCCGAAGCGACCGCCGAATTGCAGTAAACCGGGACAGAAAACGACCATCTTGACGGTTCGCTTCGCCGTGTCGTGGGCGCGAACAAACCGGACGAAATCGGCGGCGATCAGTGGCGGACACGCGGCGAGCCGCAGCATCGAAATCGGATTCCATGCCGATCTAACGCCGTTTGGAGCAACGGTGCCTCAGCAACGAGAAACTCAGCCGAGTACTGTCGATCGAAGCTGTTTCCGTCCCGGGATGATTTTCCGATCTGATAGCTCCATTAGTCCTCGATAGACTGCGAACAGCAGTCCGAGAGCGATGAAAACCACCCAGTGGCACGGAACGGTGCGAATCGGAGCGGTTCTGGCTGCCTGTCCTGTGATGGACGGTCAGCTGTCATGGACGTGTCGTCTTGGTCTTCCCATCACCGGCAACGAGTTCGGGCGAACGTCAGAGAGAATAACTAAGATATTCGTAAGCAGGATTAACTGACCTAATTTGGTACTGTACATTACGTTCGATGCCTCGCGCCAAACTTACGATAGATATCCCCAACGAGACGTGGATCGGCGACGTCTCAGCCCAACATCCGGAGTTACGATTCGAAGTGGTCACGGCGATGCCCGGGGAAAACACCGGGATCGCCCTCGTCCGACTCGATGCCGCTCAACCACTCCCTATCATCACAGAGATTAGAGATCGAGACGACATCGACGAACTGGAATTGCTCTGGAAATACGAGGACGAAGCACTCCTCCAGATCCAGTCGTCGAACCCGTTGCTTCTCCTCCCCGTCTGGCGATCTGGCGTCCCACTCACCACTCCGTTCGAGATACAAGACAAGCAAGCCACTTGGGAAATGACGACCTCAAACAGCCGTCTATCACGCCTCCGCTCCCAACTCGATGATTTCGGGATCGGGTTCTCGATCGATTACGTCCGAGACATCGATACGAGTCAGGCGGACCAGTTATTGACGGACCGCCAGCAAGAAGTCTTATCCAAAGCCGTTACGGAAGGCTACTATCGCGCACCACGTGAGGCGACGCTCGGTGACGTCGCAGATTCGCTCGACATTGCAAACGCGACGTGTAGCGACGTCCTCCACCGCGCGGAAGGCCATATCATCCACTGGTTCATTGACGAGCACTTGGAAGTAGGATCCACGATGGAGTGAATTACACCAGTCTATTCTACGAACGTGACAAATGACCACTCTCCTGAGATCAGCCGGACGAATCGTCACGTTCCATCGAAAATGGGGTATCCGGTCCAGGGTCTGCTTGGAGAATCATCTGCACCCGCGTGTGCCACGTCTCGTAGAAGGCGTCACGTTCCTCATCAGAGAGGTCACCCTGGACAAGCCGCGCGATCTGCTCCTTTACCTCGGGGCTCCCGTTCGCTGACTCCGGCTTCGTGGCTGAAGGGGTGAATGTGATACGCACCGTTTCTTCGGTGTCAACCCGTTTGAATTCGAACGAGCGGCCGGGACCAGGGATCTCCTCGAACGAGAGGCGGTTGTCGCGGCCGCCAAAGCCGTTGAAGCCGCTGAACCCGGTTTCGTCAGTGGCTCCGGTAATGTGCCGCATGACGTTCGCCATTGGACCGTAACCTGCGGCGTCGGGCGCGTCACCGACGACGACGTTGATATCGCTCCTGACGGGGTATGACTCGGGGTATAATTCGTCTAATGCGAGTTGGGTACTCCGGTATGCGCCGGAAACAGCGGGGCATGCATGGCCTGCCGCTTTTGCTACATCGGCGAACGTCACTGTCAACGGCTCCCCGTTCGGAACCATTCCAAGTAGTTCAGCGAGCGGATCACGGATCTCGATTGGCTCCGCGTCGGCCAGACGACGCCAAGAGGTTTGGTCACGATGTTGACTCGCCTCGGGTTCAATTGAGGAGTTTGACGTGTTCGTCATGGTTCGGGCCCAGGTCTCTGATACTATCAGGCTTCACGATGCAAGGTTGTTCTCGGTAGTATGTTCGAAATAGGCCGTAAATTCCAGAGTGAGCGATAAGATACGAGGGTGTCAGCCAATATCGAATATATAAGCCCGAATCAGTACGACTGGAGGTCTAGTCAGATAATTCAAAGAAAGAGTCTCGAAACCCCGGACCCTTGGTTGCATTCGATCAGTCGTCGAGCATCTTAACAGTAAGTTGACTCTTGAGCAGTGGCAGTACACCGGATTCTTGGAGAGCTCCTTGTGTTCCACGTCGTCCCTTCGATAGTCCAATAATCGCTAGCAGAGTGAATAAGAACGGTGAGTCCACGACCCGTTTGGAGAATGTGGACGGCTCTCCTGGTTGGCGGAACCGCTAATATATTCGTCAAAACGGCTATGTTCAACAGCGTCGTTGTACCTGACGCCGAGACCGAGCTTCTCGGTACTCCCGCATCACTACCGCTATCCGTTGGCTGACTCCCGGACACAACCACCAGCGGCCTGCTGCTCCCCCTATCCCCTTTCGTTTTCCCATGGCCTCAGAGGATCGATATTCATTGAATTCGAGCCTGAGGAGTGCGAATACTGCACGAGTGGTTCAATATCTATCGTGCACCGGAAAATGCGAACATATTAGCGAGTTGCTCAGGGCTTCGCGCGAGCGACTATCGAGCCGACGTTAATACACTAATGTGATGTCGGAGACCATCACGCCTGTCGACTCAGACGCACCAAAACAGTCGTATCACCCCACGCGATGTCGGACGACTGCCGTTGCTCGGGAGGACGAAATCCGCCTGATGCTCTCCAGAAATCGAGCGGTCGTGCCGCCCACCACGCTTAGGAGTGCTGCCTGATGACGCCTGCAATCTCCGAGCGTATCACGGACAACGCTCGCATCGTCATCGCGATCATGATCGTGGCATCGGCAGTCGTTGCAGCCGGGGTCCCGATGGTCGACGGTTCGACATCGCTCGACCAGTTCCAAACGGATGCGGATGAGGCTGACGCGCAGGACTACGCCGACGCGAACTTCTCTGCAGGGGACACCGAGACGACCAGCGCCCAGGTCATCGTCAGGGATGACGACGTTCTCGACAAGGGGACCCTCGTCTCGATGCTCGAATACCAGGAGGCGCTCCGAAACAACGAGACAGTCAACGAGACACTCGCCGAGAACGACTCGACACGCAGCGTTGCGAACCTCATCGCAACCACGTCAATCCGCCAGGAGCGAACTGAAGACCTCCGGACTCGGCAGGCGGAACTCAACGAAACGGGCCGCGCGCTCAACGAAGCTGCCAACTCGCTCGCGCAGAACCCGAACGCCAGTATCCGCCCAGCGTTCGAAGCTGTCGACGTCAACACGTCGGTCAATCTCACCGAAGAGGACTACGCGCTCTTTGAAGAAAGCGTCCAACAACGGCGTACGACAGACAACGCGACGACGAGCGCCGCCGAACGAAACGGGACAGCAGCCGGTAATCAGACCGTCTCGCAACAAATTCTCACCGAGGAATACGCTGAACTGTCCGACGACCGGCAGGCGGTCAAAGCGCTTGATCCCACGCTGGATACTCAACTCGACGAGCTCCGGTCACTGAATGACTCTCAGGTCGATGCTCTCGCCGCGGACGCGCTCGCCGGCAATACGAGCCGGTCGTCGCAAACACTCGTGTTCATGCCCGATTACTACGAGCCGGGATCCGCTGAGACGAACGCGACACTGATGGTCGTCACGCAAGAGACGCCCGGCGGGTCATTCGCACCCGGGGATGCGCCAACCGAAATCGAGGACAGCCAGGCGGCCATGGTGGACCTCGCGCCTGACGACGACTCGATGTCCGTGCTGATTTACGGGGACGGCATCGTCTCCGCAGAGATTACGGACTCGATGATCGACAGCATCCTGCTAGTCGGCCCACTGGCGATCGCGTTTGTCCTCCTCGTTCTCGTGGTTGTTTACAGAGATCCGATCGACATCCTGCTCGGTCTATTCGGCGTCGCGCTCGTCTTGGTGTGGACGTTCGGCGTCATGGGCTGGTTCGACATCGCGTTCAGCCAGCCGTTCATCGTCGTGCTCGTCCTGCTCATCGGACTCTCGATCGACTACGGGCTGCACGTCGTGATGCGCTACCGGGAGGCCCGCGAGACCAGCGACACGTCGCCGAGCCACGCGATGACCGTTGCGCTCGGGACCGTCGGTGTGGCTCTCGTCTACGTGACCACGACGACCGCAATCGGGTTCCTCTCGAACCTCACGAGCCCGCTGACTGTCTTCCGCGAACTCGGTATCGTCAGCGCCATCGGTATCGTGGCTACGCTCCTCGTGTTCGGCACCCTCGTCCCGGCACTGAAAGTCGAACTGGATGCGTTCCTGGAGTCGCGCGGCGTCGATCGAGTGATGCCGGCAGTTGGGACCGGTCGCGGACCGATAAATAGCCTGCTCGACACCGGTGCGACACTCGCTACGAAAGCGCCGTACGTCGTGATTATCGTCGCGTTGCTCGTGAGTAGCGTCGGTGTCTACGGTGCGACGGACATCGATGCGAGCTTCGAGCAGTCTGATTTCCTCGCCGAAGACCCGTCTGATTGGGTGAAAGACCTTCCAGGACCGATCGCACCGGGAACGTACACGGCAGAGACGGCGATAGACACGCTGGATTCGGACTTCGTCAGGCGAGATACGACAGCGACGATTCTCGTCCGAGGCGATGTGACCGATCCAGCGACGCTAGACCGGCTCGATACGGCACGAGAAAACGCCAGTGACCTGAGTGCGACGGAAACGTACGCCAACGACGAGGCCGCGATCACTGACCCGATAACGGTGATGGATCGGGTCGCGGCACAGAACGAATCGTTCAACGCGACGCTCGCGGCCGCCGACACGGACGATGACGGCGTTCCGGATCAGGACGTCGCGGCGGTCTTCGATGAGCTCTACCGGGTCGCGCCCGAGGACGCCGGGAACGTTCTCCACCGCGAGGACGGCGAGTATCAAGCAGTTCGGATGATTGTGACCGTCAGTGGCACGGTCGATGACGAGACCGTTCGCGATCAGATGGATTGGGTCGCCGAAGACGTCGAAAGTGACGGCGTCTCTGCAATCGCCACTGGTGACGTGATTGTCAACCAGATCACGGCCGACCAGCTCGCACAAACGGCGATAATGAGCCTGGTCGTCGCGCTCCTCGCAGTACTCGCCGTCATTACGATAGCATACCGGGTCACAGAAGGGAGCGCTTCACTCGGCGCCGTCACGATCGTCCCGGTCGTGTTTACGCTGACGTGGGTGCTCGGGACGATGGCACTGCTGGATATCCCGTTCAACATCGTCACCGGGATGATCACTGGCCTGACGATCGGGCTCGGTGTGGACTACAGCCTCCACATCAGCGAGCGGTTCAACCAAGAGCTCGAAGACGCGGAAACGGTCGCAGATGCGTTGCACGAAACCGTAATTGGAACGGGCGGGGCGCTGCTGTCGAGTGCAGCGACGACCGCGAGCGGATTCGCGGTGTTGCTCGTGGCGATCCTGCCGTTCCTCCAGTCGTTCGGCCTCATCACCGCACTCACAATCGTCTTTGCGTTCCTCGCCAGCGTGTTCGTCCTCCCGAGCCTGCTTGTCGTCTGGGCGCGGTTCGCGAGACCCGACATGGCCACGGAGAAGCCCGATGCGAGTGCGGAGAAACCCGCCACCGCCACGGAAGCGAGATCGGGTGGTGAGGCGACCGAGAACGACTCTCTCGCGACGCGTTCGATCCGCCGCGATTACGTCCTGCCGGACCAGTCCATCCCCGTCGCGGTCTCGCTCCAGGGCGTTCGAAACCGCGTCTCTCTCCGGGAGACGGTCCCCGGCACGATCACCGCTCTCGACGCCACACCGGAGCCGGTCGCCGTGGACCGGCACGACGGAAGCGTGACCGTCTTCTGGGACGTCGGCGAATCGCCGTCGGAAGCGACCGTGGAGTACACGGTCGAACCCCCCGAGGAAGCAGCGGACGGCGACGCGGTCACGTTCGAGGGCGTCGTCGAAGATGGGGAGGTACAGCGTCCGGTTGACGGTGACGAGACGGCCGTCTTCGTCGACGACGTGTTCCAGCGAGTTCTCGAACGCGGCACTGTCACCGACGCTGACGTCGAGATCGCCGTAGAGCACGACGAAGTCTCACCAACAGAACTCGATCGGATCCGCCGTGCCTGGCTGAAAGGGGACTAAGTCCGACGGTATCACTCGACGTCGACGGTCTCTATCCGTTCGCGGATTACATCTTCCGGCGGCGGGGATTTCTCGTGTCGTTCTTCCGAATGTCGTTGGACTTGTGCGATGACCTCCGCTTCGTCCGCGGCTCGGATCAGGAACGTGCAATCCGGGGCCGCACACTCGAACTGATACGCCATATGGATGCTACGCCTCCCTCGCCCGTTAATCCTCGCGGAAGCTACCCCGACCTACTCGGTCACCGCGGTCGATCCTTGAGATCGGAGGCGCTACCTCAAATTACGCCGGACCACGCACAGCAGCTTGGAAACCGACTCGAGCAACTGGGCGCCCGGACCCTAGTTCGACGGAGTTTACTCCTCGGCAGGACTGTCAGAACGGTCCGACCGAGATCCGACCGTGGCCTGCTCGTTCACGCGAACGTCCGAGAGATCAGAGGAGTCCTCGTCGAACCGGGTGGCGACGGGCGGCCCATTGAGGAACGCCGCGAGAAACGCAGTTCCCGTGCCGTGTGACGACTCGGGTCGAGTGAACCACGTCCACAACGTCTACGGCGTCTCCGAAGACGTCTCCGGGCGCGCCCTGTCGAGTCACGCCGTTGCCCAGCTCGAAGCCTACGGCGCCGACTACTACCTCGATCCTGTGGGGGACGTTCGAGAGGCCAGCGGCACCGGCGACACCGACGGCGACGGCCGGTTCGTCGTCGAGGCCGATCACGCGACCGTGACGGCCGATCGGGTCGTGCTCGCGACCGGCTTCACGGACGCGGAGCCGTCCGTCCCGGGCCTCCGCGAGTTCACCGGTCGCGGGCTTCACTACTGTCTGCACTGCGACGGGTACGTCCTCGGGGACGCCAGCGCGTACGTCCTCGGCCACACCGACCACGCGGCCACAGTCGCGATGATCCTGCTCAACTTCACCGCCGACGTGGACCTCCTCCTCGATGGTCGCGACCCCGAGTGGAGCGACGAGGTCGGTCGCCAACTCCGGGCCCACCCCGTCGACCGCGTCGACGCGGAGGTCACCCGTGCGTTCCCAGCGGAAGACGCCGACGACGAGCGACTCGGCGGCCTCGAATTCGCCGACGGACGCGAGCGCGAGTACCGCGGTGGGTTCGCCGTGTACGGGAAGGAGTACGACACCGGCCTCGCGGAGTCGCTGGGTTGCGGGCTGGCCGACGACGGCGCGGTCGCAGTCGACGACGACTTCGAGACGAGCGTCGACGGCGTCTACGCGGTCGGCGATCTCACCCACGGGCAGAACCAGACAGTCGTCGCGATGGGTAACGGCGCCAGAGCGGGGATGGCGATCGACAAGGGCCTCCGTCGCTATCCCCGGCCGCCGGGGGAGGAGGTCGACGAATCGGCCGTCCCCGGCGCGCCCGCCGACCTCCGGTCGCGGATGCGATTGGTGCGAGAGCGCGATGCCCACCCCGGGCTCGGGAAGGGCGAGCGCGGCGAAGAAGACGAGTGAGCGAAACGGGAGGAGCGAGGGGCGGGGCCTCCGATTACCCCTGTCGCCGGGCCGTGTCCCGGTCACGGAAGACGTACAGACAGTCGTTGCTGTACGAGCGACCGAACTGGTCGGCGTCCTCGCAGCAGAGGACGCGGCCGTCCTCCATGACGAGGAGGTTGTCGATATTGATGAGCGAGTCGTCGGCCACGTCGGCCGGGTCGCTCGCGTCGGGGCCGACGATGACGGGTTCGAGCGTCGAGACGTTGTAGTCGGGTTCGAGCGTGCCGCGGTAGACCACGCCGCCGTCGACGCGGTCGAGGCCGAGGTCGCCGGTCTCGTCGGCCATGTCGTCGTTTAGTTCCGAGATGGCGAAGTAGACGTAGTCGCCGGGCGTCGCCTTGTCGACGCTGTCGACCCCCTCGGCCTTGTTGAACTCGATGGTCGCGCCGATCTCCTTGGCCGCGGCGCGGGTCTCGAGGAACGGCACCTTCCGCAGGTCGTCGTCGACGTTGTTCGGGTCGGTGGCGCTCCACTGCTCGGCCCACTCGACGATATTCTCGTTCGAGACGTAGTTCGCGTTGCCGTTCTCGACGACCTCGCGGTCGGCTTCCTCCAGGACGGCCTCGGTGACTTCCTCCCCTCGCTCCCACGAGGAGTGGGCGGCGAGGTAGTCCGCCTGGGTCACGTCGTCGTACTCGGCGATCCACGACTCGACCTCGGCGTTCGTCGCGCGGCCGAGCGGCCACCACTCCAGTTCGAGGTCGACCTCCGCGGGCGAGCCCCCCCGTGCGGCGTCGGCGTTGGTGACCTTCGGCGCGTAGAGCGTCCCCTCGACGTCCATGGGGTCCTGGTAGCTGTGGATCGGGCGCTCGGCCTCGAACTTGTAGACGCCCTTGCTGTCGCCGTCGGAGCACTCGTACACCGTCTTCTTGTTCTGCTGGACGTCGGGCGCCTCCCAGGCGGCCCGTCCCATCACGTAGTACTTCACCGGCTGTGGCGTCTCCGCGGTCGGCTCGCGGATGTCCAGGTGATAGCCGTAGCGGTACGGGTTGGGGTAGACGTCGCTGATCGGATCGGTCGTGTTCTGCTGGTCGGCTCCGTCGGCGTACGGCGGCGCCGACTGGTCGACGCGCTCGGCGCCGAGGTAGTACGCCAGGAACTCGACGCCGGTCAGCGCCCAGTACCCCTGGACGTACCAGGCCTCGTCGCCGTAGTACTCGTCGATGGCCGACTGGATCGAACTGGGATTCGGCCGGTTCCAGAACTGGCAACCGCCGATGCGGCCCTTCCCGGTCCCCGCGTCGACGACGTCACCGACGGTCGCGGTCAGCGACACGCGCGTGTGAGCGTAGTTCTCCTCCGAGGAGAGCATCGTCCCCCACGGGCTCAGGTCGCCGTAGCAGTTGATGCGCGTCCCGCCGATCGCTCGCATCGCGTCGGTGTTGGCGAGGTTGATCGCCGCGTCGAGGTCGGCGTGCCACTCGCCGTCGTCGTCCTGACTGATCGGGATGCGCGAGACGTTCCCGGGGCTGTTCTCCCAGTTGGTGAACAGGTACCCCTCGGTGCGCGCGCCGTCCGTCGCGACGAACTGGTTGCAGTCGGGGTTGTAGCCGGCGTCGCCGTACTGCGTGCCCGCGAAGTTGTCCCGGGTGAGGTCCCAGCCGTCCGGCGTCTGCGCGACGCCGAGGCGCTCGGTACCCCCGTTTATCGGGTCCTGTTCCCGAGCGAGAAAGGTGTACTCGCCTTCCGCGCCGCGGACGCGCTCCCGTTCGGCCTGCGCCTCGGGCGCCGCCAGCTCCTCGAAGTCGTCGTTCGTGCCGTCGAACTCGAAACTGAAGCCACTGAAGTAGCCGATGCCCGCACGGTCGTACTCGCCCGCGTTGTCGCGGCTCGGGTGCTGGAGGCTGTACAGCAGCGACCCGTCGTCGAAGACGTACGGACCGGTCACCTCCGCACCGAAGGCCGTCGACGAGAACCGCTTGAGTTCCCCCTTCACTGTCGGTGCGCCGTCTGTCTGTTCGTCGTCCGCCGCCGCCCCGCTCGCGACGCCGGACACGCTCGCGCCCAGCGCCGCCGCCGCGGACGACGCCAGCAGCGTTCGCCGATTGAGATCGACCATTGCGTTCGCGTGATTAACTGATCAGCAAATGAACTCTGCTAAGAGCGATACGTTCGCTTCTGATCGGGAGACAACGGTACGGAGAGCTATGTAGCAAATCCGTACGAACATTCCGCTCTCGGTGCCGGAGAGGTCGCGTCCAGACGATCGGAGGCGGCGATCGGATACGGAACGGAGGACGGTAGACGGCCAAACGGGATTCGTTTCGGGATCGGCGGCGTTCGCGAGAACGAAATTTTTACGTAGGCCATCAGAACGCCTCTACCGTTCTGAGAACGGCGAACAACCTGAATTGCTCATCGTTGACCCGAATCACCGTCCAATCGAGCGCGACTAGATTCGAGGTTTCGCCGCTTGTGGGCCGTAGAACGGCTTTCTGCGCCCACTCGTACACTGCTTTCCTGCTGCGTCGAGCACCGATATTATAAATTTCTCGAATTGTATATGGAATTTATATAACGGACAGACGAATTCGAATGCCTCTCTTCATCAACCAACGGGAGCCTATTCACGCTTCATAAACTCAGGTCGTTACAGTCGCTGTGTCCGGTGAGACGGTGAAATTCGGGCATTGGTCACTCAGAAATGCGTTCGCCTAGCCCTTCGGTCATAACTAAACAGGATCTCAGCTCGAATTGTGCACCTGAATTGCCTTCCATCAAAGTGCTGTGGCTAATTATTGTGCCTACCGGTACATCTTCACTAACTATTCCAATATCGTCCAGTAATTGATTCAACTAGTGAGTATTCGTTCCTGTCAGAATTTTATTGTCTAAATACTAGTGAGAGCAGCTAAGTGGCAAATTTTGTAGAATAAACGCGGGGAATGCGAGTCGTGTCCAGCAAACGAACCCGCTTCACTGAGCGGGTTATCTCACGTGCTCAAAAAGCCGTCGTCGGCGAGCCAGGCCAGCGTTCCAAGACGATGACAGTGGCTATGCAGATTGGGTGATCGTGGCGATTCACGGTCTCTACGAGGAGCTGGATCACACGTCTCGGTGGTTGCTGGACGTGTTCCACGAAATGCACAGCATTGCCGCTAAAGAACCCATTTGCAATCATTATATATGACTCAACGACGAATACGTGAGCATGTGGAGCGGGTCGCGACGGAGGTTCGTCCAGGGGGCAACACTGTGTGGTATCTCTCTGTCGGCCGGGTGTGTCACTGACAGACCGAGTTCTGCGGAGCGGGCTCGGGAGGCCAAGGAGTCACTCACGAAGTACGAAGATGTCTCTGCGGCCTTAGCAGACGGGTATCGGACGACGGCGGCGTACGTTCAGTCGAACGACGGCGTCGTCGGAACACCGTTCGTCAATTGGTCTATAGACGACGTCGATCCCGAGCGACCGCAGGTGCTCTTGTACGACCTGAGTGACGCCGGCCACTACGAACTGATGGCCGTCAAGTGGTATCGGCCGGCGGACGACGTCGACTTCCCACCGTCACTGTTCGGGAAGTCCTTCGCGGGACCGCAGGAGGGATCGATCCCGTCGCTTCCAGAACACTACGGTCTGAGCGCCTGGCTGTTCCGCGAGAACCCCGACGGCCTCTTCGAATCGAACAACGCCGCTGTCGAACCGGGAGATCTGGTCAGCATGGTCACCCCGGTCCGCCGAGAGATCCGGGACTACCTCACGGGGCGAGAGGCGACTGAAGACGGGTACAGGAACTCGGAGAAGTGCATGGCCACCGAACGAGGCGTCTACGGTGTCCCGTTCGTCGACGAAACGGCGATGGGCGACGGGGGCACCGACCAGTCTCGACCGCCGATCCTGCTGTACCGGGTCACGCCCTCGTGGAGTTACCAGCTCTTGGGCGTCGAATGGTTCGTTCCGACGACCGAGGCCGAGTCGGCGCCGTCCATGTTCGGCTTCGAATTCCACGAACCCGCGACGGCACACAGTCCGAAGGTCGACCAGCCGGAACACTACGGTCTCCACGCGTGGCTGTTCAGTGCGAACCCGAACGGGATGTTCACACCGTTCAATCCGGCGCTGTCGTGTTAATACGAGTCGAGTCGACGTGGAGATAGCGAACGCGCCTTCGCGGACCGGTAGTTGGTCGAACCGGCTCCGGTGGCGCGGCTACGGACTGAGCACCCCCCTGATTCAAGAGGAACGCGGCCGAGCAGACGAGTATGCAGTTCGACTGGATGGTCGCCTGTTACCCCGGCGACGGCGTCCACCGCGACTACCCGATGATGGAACGACTGGATCGCGAGACAGTGATGCACGGCGTCGACGCGGCCGTCGACGCGGGCCTCGGGGGGATGTGGGCCCCCGACCACTTCATCCTCGGCCCGCATCACGAGGAGTACGAAGTGTGGACTCTCTTGTCGGCTATCGCCGAACGCACGGACGACGTCGACATCGGCCCGCTCGTCGGCGCGATCACGTACCGGAATCCCGCGTTGCTGGCCAAGATGGCGACGACGGTCGACCAGCTCTCGGAGGGGCGACTGATCCTCGGCCTCGGGTGCGGGTGGCACCGGGAGGAACACGAGCGCTACGGCTTCGACTTCCCGGAGATCGAGACGCGGATCGAGATGCTCGACGAAGGTCTCGACGTGATCACTTCGATGTTCACCGAGGAAGAGCCGTCGGTCTCGGGCGAGCACTTCCAGATCGACGGTGCGTTCAACGAGCCGAAACCGGTTCAGGATCCGCACCCGCCGATCCTGATCGGGGGTGCGGGCCCGAAGATGCTCCGGCTGACCGCGAAGTACGCGGACGAGTGGAACGTCGAGATCAGCGGGCGGAACCGCGGACCACCGATCGAGTACAAGCGCGACAAACTCGACGAGTACATGGAAGAAGCGGGTCGGGACCCGGGCGAGATAGACCGGTCGTGGCTCGCACACGTCCTCGTCCGAGAGACCGAGGAGGAATTACAGGCGGTCTGCGACGATATATTCCCGCTTCCCTGGGGCGAGGAAGAGGACATGGACGACCAGCTTACCCGGGAGAACGCCTGGGAGAAGGGACAGATGATGATCGGCACGCCCGCAGAGGTCGCCGAGCGAATCGAGTACGTCCGTGACCTCGGGTTCGACAAGATGCAGCTCATGTTCCTCGATTTCCCGGACACGACCAGTATGGAACTGCTCAGCGACGAGGTCATGCCCGAGTTCGTCTGAACTCAGCGATTGCGCCTGTTACACTTCACGATCACGTAGAGCAGGCCGGCGGTCATCGGGACGATGATGGCGATGTTGAGGAGGTTGACGAAGTAGGCGGCCGTCCCGCGGGGAGTGATGATGGCCGACGTGACGATCAGGACCATCACCACGGTACACATGACGAACAGGGCGTGCCAGAGCCGCATCCAGGCGCAGATTTGCTCGAAGTAGTCTTCCATTTGCCGGGACCATGCCCGGGGGAAGCAAATGCGTTTGGGACCGAGGTCGACCCCTCCGAGGGCGGTCCCGCTGGTGTCGCCGCCGAGCAGCCGGCTCGTATCGGTGTCGCGACCAGTGGTTTTATCGATTGGTGGCCGGTCTTTCGGGTATGCCGACGGTCTCACTAGCGGAAAGCCAACGGGTCGAAGCGCTGGAACCGCCCGAGGGAGCGGTCGACGTCGTCCTCGATACGGACGCGTACAACGAGATCGACGACCAGTTTGCGGTTGCATACGCGCTGCTGTCCGGATCGATCTCGGTCGAAGCGATCTGCGCCGCCCCGTTTTATCACTCGACCAACGACAGGTCCGAGTCACCCGAAGACGGGATGGAGCAGAGCTATCAGGAGCTCCGCCGGTTGCTCGACCTGCTCGACCGCGACGCGGAGGGGTTCGTACACCGGGGTGCCACCGAGTTCATGGACGACGGGGTTGGGCCTGTCGATAGCCCAGCGACGGAGACGTTGATCAGGGCCGCCAAAGACGACAGAGACGGGAGACTCTACGTCGTCGCGATCGGCGCACCGACCAACGTCGCGTCTGCGATCCAGAGCGCCCCCGAGATCGCCGAGGATATCGTCGTCGTGTGGCTCGGCGGGCACCCCCACTCCTGGCACACCGCTCGCGAGTTCAACCTGATGCAGGACTACGCGGCGTCGAAAACCCTCTTCGACAGCGGCGTCCCCCTCGTCCAGGTCCCCTGCAAGAACGTGGCCGAGCACGTCCGGACGACAGTACCGGAACTCCGAGACCACCTCCCGGACGAGGGCGGCCTCGGTGAGTTCCTCTTCGAACGGTTCAGCGACTACCGCAGCGACGGTCGTGACCTTCGAGTCTGGTCGAAGGAGATCTGGGACATGGCGCCGATCGCCTATCTGGTCGACGCCGGCATGGTACCGACGACACTCACACACGCGCCGACACTGAGCGAGGGACTCCAGTACGGTCACGATCCGAACCGACACCTCGTCCGCGTCGCCACCGACGCGGACCGGGACCGGATTTTCGACGACTTCTTCGCGAAACTGACCGCTGCGGACCTCGGGTGAGACGAGACCGGACACTGAGTCCCCCGGCTCGTCCGACGAGGGCCGGCACCTCTCACCGCCAAATTCGAGCGCCGCGCTTCGCGCGTCGTATAAATACTTATATGGGTTCCGGCGGCACCTCCGTGCGATGCGAACGAACGACACAGTCGTGTTTGCCGATGCGAACGAAGTCACCGTCGAGGAACGTCCGGTTCCCGAACCCGATGCCGGACAGGTGCTCATCGAGGCCGAGCGGAGCCTGATCAGTACCGGGACGGAACTCACCCAACTGTCGGGCGACGTCCCCGAGGGGAGCGTCTGGGACCAGATCTCGAACTACCCGATCGACACGCCGGGGTACTGCACGACAGGTGAGATCGTTGCTGTCGGCGAGGGCGTCGACGAGAGCGTGATCGGGGATCGCGTCGCCACCTGGAAGCATCACGCTCGGTACACCGTCGCGGACTACGACGCGGTCGAACCGGTACCCGACGGTGTCAGCGCGGAGGAGGCCGCTTTCACACCGATCGTTCAGATCGTCATGAACGGCGTGCGTCACGGCGACCTCGACTGGGGCGAGTCGGTCGGCATATACGGCCTCGGCCTTCTGGGCCAACTCGCGACGCGGTTCGTCCGGATGGCCGGGACGCGACCGGTCTACGCCCTCGACCTCGCCGAAGAGCGGATCGAGTACCTGCCCGAGGATTCGGCGGTCGAAGTCATCAATCCCGCCGAAGACGACCCGCGAGCGCGCGTGGAGTCGACCGGTCACGGGCGACTCGCGGACGTCGTCTTCGAGGTAACTGGCAACCCGGACGTGATCACCCAGGAGTTCGATATCCTGCGCGAGCAGGGGCGACTCGTCATGCTCTCGAGCCCCAAGGGCGAGACCAGCTTCGACTTCCACGACTACTGCAACCGCGGTAGCTACGAGATAGTGGGTGCCCACGTGAACTCGCACCCGACGGTCGAGACGCCGGCGAACCCGTGGACGAAGGCCCGGAACGCGGAGTTATTCTACGACCTGTTACTCGACGACCGACTCGACGTGACCGACCTGATCAGCCATCGGGAATCGATCGAGGACGCGCCGAGCACCTACGACATGCTGGTCGAAGACCGGACGCGGGCGATGGGCGTCATCTTCGAGTGGTAACTCAGAGACCGACGCTCGTACCGACATCGGCCGATCGGTAGACGGCATCGAGGACTCGCTGGACGGTCAACGCCTCCGAGACAGTGTTCGTCGGCGGGGCTCGCCCCTCGACGACCGCGTCGAGGAACGCGCGCTCTCCCGCCTCCCAGACGTCGTTTTCCTCCTCGATCGTGACGTCCACGTAATGGTCAGTGACGGCCGTGTCCGTCTCGAAGATCGTGAGCGTGTGTCCATCGATCCGTGCGCCGGCGTCGGTCCCGCAGACCACGATGTCGTGTTTCGGATTCCGGTTGATCGCCCACGCGACGTCCAGCGAGACCGAGCTCCCGTCGGCGCAACGGACCATCGCGGTCGCAGAGTCCTCGACGTCGAACTCACCGGTGCCGCCGCCCCAGCCGTCGGGATCGGCGTAGTCCGCTCGGCCGCCGAAGTCCGCGCGTGTCGTCCCGAAGACGGTCTCGACCTCGGGGAAGTCGAGGAACCAGAGGGCGGCGTCCAGCGCGTGCCCCCCGATGTCGACGAGCGCGCCGCCGCCGGCCATCTCGTCGCGGGTGAACCACGAGCCGACCGACGGCATCCCGCGCCGCCGGACCTTGTTCGCCTCGACGTGTCTGATCTCGCCGAGTTCGCCCCGGTCGATCCGCGTCTTGAGTATCGCCGCGGTCGCGCGCCGCCGGTCGTTGAAGCCGACCATGCCGATCCCGTCGCTCTCGGCCGCCGCAGCGGCTATCCGCTCGGCACTCTCCACCGAGTGGGCGAGCGGTTTCTCGACCAGCACGTCCAGATCCCGCTCGAAGGCCGCGACCGTCGCGTCCTCGTGGAAGCGGTTTGGGCTCGCGATCTCGACTGCGTCCGGCGCTGACGCGTACAGTTCCTCGTACGTCTCGAAGGTCGGCGCGTCGAACTCCGTGGCGAACTGCTCACGAGCCTCGGGGTCCGGGTCGACGCCCCCGACGATCTCGTGTCCCAGTTCTGTGGCGTGTCTCGCGTGCGCGAGCCCGCGAGTTCCGAGTCCGACGATGCCGACGCTGACAGGAGCGCTCGTCATGCCCACCGATGGGCACAGCGGGTAAATAAAGGTGCACCCACCCGGAGCGACAGGCCGGTTCTCGCGGCGACGATTTTATGCCACAGTCCGGCGAGATGCCAACGATGACCTGGGACATCGCGGTTGCCAGTTTCGACCACCCGCACGTCACGTTCAACGTCGACGCCGTCGACGAACACGACGGTGCCGAACTCGTCGGCCTCTGCGACGAGCGACCGGAACGCTCCATCGAGTCGATGCGACGAGTCGCCGAGGAACACGGTGTGCCTCCGGAACGCCGGTTCGACGACCTCGATGCGTGCCTCCGAACGGTCGCGCCCGACCTCGTCTGGATCTGCAGCGATCACCGGAGCCACGGCGATCTGACCGAGCGAGCGGCCGCCGCCGGGGTGCACGTCCTCGTCGAGAAACCGCTCGCCGCCGACGTCGCGGAGGCCGACCGGATGATCGAGGCCTGCGAGTCGGCGGGCGTCCGGCTCGCCGTCAACTGGCCCTACACCTGGTCGCCTGCGGTCCGGACGACGAAACGACTCGTCGACGACGGACGGATCGGTGACGTGCGCGAGGTCCACTACTACGGCGGTCACACCGGGCCCCAGCGGGACAGCTGGTTCTACGACCCCGAGCGCGGTGGGGGATCGCTCGAGGACTTCCTCGGGTACGGCGCGGTGTTCGCGACCTGGTTCCGCGACGGCGAGTTGCCCGTCGAAGTCTCGACGCGAACGCACGTCCCCGACGACCTGGAGGTCGATACGCAGAGCGTGACGACCGCCGAGTACGACACCGGGCTCTCTACGTTCCACACCACCTGGCAGGGGTTCTCGAACCCCTGGGAGCGCACGACGCGGCCCGCAAACGGATTCACCGTCGTCGGGAACGATGGAACGGTCACGACCCAGACGGACGACGGAGGCCTCCAGATCCAGACGCGCGACGCGCCGGATGCGAGCGAGGTGCAACCGGACGACCCCGCGTTCCCGAACCGAAACGTTCTCGAGCACGTCCTCCACCATCTGGAGACCGGCGAGCCCCTCGCCGGACCGACCGCGCCCTCGCTCAGTCGCGCCGGCCAGCGGATCATCGACGGCGCGCGACGGAGCGCCGAGGACGGTGTTCGAGTCGAACTCGGGTGAACGACTGGAAACGCCGGGCGGTGGACGCCGTTCGGCGGGGGTACTTTGATGACAGTGCGCACGGGAGAGTATTGCATCGATGCCGACCGACGAGTTTCCCCTCCAGACGGAGCAGCCCGTCTTCCGGTCACGGCTTCGGGAAACGACCGTCGTGGCCGGTGCTCGCTCCCGCGTGACGCGACTGTCGCGTTTCCTCTTCCGGGAGCGTACGGACTACCTCTACCTCGCAGTAGTGATCCTGGCCGGGGCGTACGTGTTCTACACGGGCCTCGGTTCGTATACCATCAGAAACTGGGACGAGGCAATGTATGCGAACGCCGCCTGGAGTATGCTCAACGGACATCCGCTCGTCCCCCACCACCACTGGATGTACGGGCCCGACGCGGGCTTCCGGGCGTTTCTGGAGAAGACCCCGCTCGTAATGTGGCTCCAGGCGGCTTCGATAGCCGTGTTCGGTCCCAACGAGTTCGCTGTCCGCTTCCCGTCGGCGACCACGAGCGTCCTGACCGGCGTCCTCGCGTACGTGATCGGCCGGGACTGTTTCGACCGACTGGCCGGCCTGTTCGCTGCGCTCGCGTTCTATACCACGCCGATGGCCTACGTGGGTTTCAACGCCGGTCGAACCGGTGGCCTCGACATGACGCTGGTCTTCTTCGGCTCGCTGTTCGTCTACCTGACCTACCGAATCGCCTCGGGACGCGACGAGCGGTACGCCCTGCTCGGTGCGGTCGCCGGACTCGCCGTGCTCGCGAAGGGCTTCGCGGCCGGACCGTTCGTTTTCGCAGTCGTCCCGCTGGTCGTTCTCGAACGGGATCGGTTCCTCCGGCCGGCGTTCGGGAGAACCGTCGCCGTGACCGCCGTCCTCGTCGTGCCCTGGGCGCTGTACACGTGGGCGATCCACGGCGAACGGTTCCTGAGCGAACTGGTCTACGAACAGGTGCTCGCCCGTGCCGGGGGCCGCTTCGCCGTCGAGGGCGGCGTCTTCGCGTTCCAGAACTTCCCGTATATCAGGAACCAGTTCATCGCGTTCGACCCCTGGATCTACCTGTTCGTCCCGGCGCTGGCTGTCGCCGGCCTCCAGGTCGTCCGCGGTCGACGCGAACTGCGGTCGACCGCCGTCCTCCTCTGGTGGGTCGCCGCCGTCTTCGGGATCTACCTCCTGACGGGTAACCACGCCTGGTACGTCCTGCCCGCGTACGTTCCAGCGACCGTGCTGATCGGGAGCGTCCTCTCGACGGCGACCGCCGGTGACCGGGTCGCGGTCGTCGGGACGACCGTCGGACTCGTCGCGGCAGTCCTGTTGTCGATCAGGATGGGGGCGGTCGGGCCGGGACTGAGCGGCGGTATCGTCTTCGAGTACGGGTTCGCGGGTCCGTACGTCACCGGGATCACCTACTCGTTCGGCCTCACGTTCGCGGGTGCGCTCGTCGTCGCGGCGAGCGACATCCGCGAGACCGGAACGTGGATCACGGGGAGGTGGAGCCGGCGGCTACGGTCCGTCGTCGTCGTCCTCGGGGCCGTCGTCTTCGTCTACGCCATGGTGCTCGTCCCGCCGGACACCGCCGAGTTCGACGACGGGTGGTCAGCGGATCAGGAAGCGCTCGGTCACGAGATACAGTCCGCCGTCCCCGCGGACGACACGGTCTACTTCACGCCGGCGACGGTGACCAGCGACAACGCCGACGACGCGCTCCACACTGTTCCGTTCTACGCCCAGCGGGACTTCGCGCCGGCAAGGCCGGCGAAGCTCGCGGACGACCGCTCGGTACGGTACGCGCTCGTCCGGGAGCGACAGCTCGACGCGATCGACCGCACCCTGACCGCCGAACGCCACATCAGGGTCCGGGACAGGACCGTGGTGTTCGTCAGGTTCACGGACTGACCCGTATCGACGCCTGCCCGTCGGTTCCCCGGAGCGGCGGATGCACGCCGAATCCTGTTGATCGTCACCATTTAACACCTATCAGTTACAGTATCCAACCATGTCGGACGCCACGGAGATGTCTACCAGAGAGGTCAGGGAACTCACGACCGAGGTCAACCAACTGAAGAGCGCGGTGCGACTCGCGATCGGCGCGTCAGTCGGCGTGGCCGTCGCCACGCCGGTCATGATCATGGTAACGGTCTCGAAATTCATGCGGCCGGAGTGGATGCAGGGCCGACAGACGCTACTGCTCTTCTGGGCGGTTCTCGTCTTGCTCTCGTTCGCCGTGGCGTGGACGGCAGTTACGGTCCTCCGCAAACGCACTGCGGGCCTGCCGTGAGACCGCCGGGAGGATGCACGAGATCAGACGAGAGACACTACTGACCAAGTAGCGAACGAAGGAGCAGCGGGTCGGTGACGCACGTGAGAACGGTTCTATCGCGGTCGGGGAAGTGAACAGCGTCTGGAAGCGAGGTCAGCCGAGCAGGTCGGCCTGCGGAGAGGTGCTCCGCTCCTCTTCGGTGTCGTCGGCCACGTCGCCCTCGGCGTGGCGGGCCCGGACCCGCGGGTTGAACAGGCGGTCGCTCCCCTGAGCGATGAGGATGAGGCCGTACGACAGGACCACGATGGCGAGCATCGGCATGAGGATGGTGTGAGCGCCAGCGAGCGTGAAGAGCGCCCCGCTCTCGTAGGCAAGGTTCAGCATCACGCCCCAGTTGAGCGTCGTGAACGGGAGGATCCCGAGGAAGTACAGCCCGACCGACGAGAAGATCACGTAGCGGGCCGCGCCGACGAAACTGATCATGATGTAGGGCATGATGTTCGGCAGAATCTCCCGGCGTGCGATCCCGGCGGTCGAGACACCGACGCATCGTGCGGCTTCAACGTACGATTCCTCGCGGATCGTCAGGACCTGTGAGCGGACGGACCGGGCAAGTCCCGCCCAGTTGTTGATGACCAGAAGGAACCCGATGATGATCGGGCTCCGCGGCTCGAAGATGGCCGTGATGACGATGATGAGCGGGAGGCCAGGGATGGTCAGTCCGATGTCCGTGATCGTCATCGCGATGCGGTCGAAGCGTCCGCCCTTGTAGCCCGAGACGGTTCCGACAACAGTGCCGAGCGCCGAAGAGAAGACCGCCCCGGCCGTGATCATCTTCAGCATCGAAGGCGTGGCGTGGACGATCTGCTCGAGGATCGGCTGTCCGAGCCCGTTCGTCCCGAGGATGTAATTGGGGTCAGTGAACGGCGGGATCGTCGACTCGTGGCCGGAGGTCGGCGGCTCGAGGACGACGACACCGACGGTGCCCATCAGGACGTACGTGAGGAGGATGAGACTGCCGACACGGGTCCGACGGTCGCTCCAGACGACTCGTATCGGCGTGACCAACCACTCCTCGAAGAGCTCTTGGAACCGCTCTCGCCGAGTCAGCGAGTGCTCGGCCATGATCTCGAACTGATTCTCCTCCGGGGGGACGTTCTCGTCAGAATGACTCACGTGAATCACCTCTACTGGCGCGGGGGTCGATGAGTCCGTACGTCAGGTCGGCGACCAGAATACCGACGACTGTCGCGCTCGTCAGCATGATGAATCCGCCCATCATCAGCGGGTAGTCGCGGCCCTCGATAGCCTGGAAGAGGTAGTAACCGACGCCCTCGTACTGGAAGATTTGCTCCAGGATGACGGAGCCGCCCAGGACGAAGCCGATGGAGAGGAGGATACCCGTGTACAGCGGGAGGATGGCGTTGCGGCCGACGTATCGGAGAGCGATCCGACGCGACGGGAGCCCGCGGAGCCGCGCGACGCGCAGGTAGTCCTCGCCGAGCACCTGGATGCTGTTACCGCGCATCGAGAGCGCCCACCCACCGAAGCCCGTCGCGACGAGCGAGACGAGCGGCAGGATCGCGTAGTACAGCACGCTCGCGAAAAACGCGAGTGAGAGACCCGGGGAGACCGCGTCGTAGTTGTACTTCCCGCTGGTCGGGAAGACGCCCCAGATGTATCCAAACAGATACACGAGCAGCAGCGCGATGACGTAGAACGGGATCGAGTTGAGGAACGTCGCGACCGAACTCATCGTGACGTCGAATCGACCCCCCTCGGAGTAGGCCATGATAGCGCCAAGGACGATACCGCTGGTGAACGTGAGACCGAGACCTATCGAGAACAGGAACGCGGTCCACGGGAGGGCGCTTCCGAGTACCGACGTGACTGACTCGCCGTAGAGAAACGAACGACCGAAGTCGCCGGTCAGAATCGAGGTCATGTAGTCGATATACTGCTGAAGTATCGGGGTGTCTGGATTGATGCTGATGTATATCTCGACGAGCCGATTCAGTTGGGTCTCGCTCACGCTCCCTTGCTGCGTTCGAATCAGCTGAGCGCGGAGGAATTCGGCGGGGCCCCCGGGCATCAACCGGATCAGGACGAACGTCAGCGAGATGACCGAGACAAGTGTAAGAACTGCCTGGCCGATCCGCTCCACGTAGTAGTTTACCATGGATCCGTGAGAAGGACTATCGCAGATAGGGTATTAAAGTTTTGGTCAACCGGCGGCCTTCGGCCAATTATCGGGCAAGAAATAACCGAGAGCTCCGCGCGATTGTTGGGGGGTAGTTCGACGGTGGCAGCCGACACGGCGTGGCTGACTGTCGGCGTTACTCGCGTTTCACCTGGAACGCGCCGCGCTTCAGCATCTCGAACATGCCGTCGAGCAGCTTCCCGTCCCACTCGTCGATACCATTCTTGAACTGGAAGTCCTCCGTGTCGACCCCGAGCAGGGACTGCTGGTCGAAGACCGGAATCTGTGGCAGGGTCTGGTTGTAGACCCAGGCCAGTTTCTGGACAGGTTCTTTCGCGGCCGAGTAGCTGTCCGACGTCATCATGTCCTCGTAGGCCTGATAGACGTTGATCTCGGTCGTCGAGCTACTGTCCGGCTGCCCGACGGGCGGGACCGACACGGTCTCGGGCGGGCTCGTCGCCATCCACCCAGCGTCGGGCGTCATCACGTCCAGCGACGTGAACGGATGCCATCCCTGGCCCCAGAAGCCGGAACAGACCCCGTAGTCGCCGTTCACGATGTCCGTCGTCAACGTGCTCGGTGCCGACAGCTCGACGGCGAAGTCCATCGCCTGCAGGTCCTCTTTGACCCCCTGCATGTACGAGACGATGTAGGGCCAGCCGTAGTGCTTGATCGACACCTCGAATAGCTCGCCGTCTTTGGCCCACTTGCCGTTGACGCTGCGCTCGTAGCCGGCGTCCTGCATCAGTTCGACGACCTTGTCCTTGTCCCGCGACTCCGGTGCGTACGACGACAGGGAGTCCTGGACGTCACCGAGCCACGCGCTCTCGTTGACCATGATACCGGACGGCTTCTCGACGACCCACCGCGCCTCGCCCCAGGAACCGGAGTTGCGGATCGGGTTGATCGCCTTGTCCATGTTGATCCCCCACGCGAACGCCCTCCGGACGCGCGGATCCCCGTAGTGCTCCTGGGCCTGATTGAACTGGATGGCCTGCGAAGACAGGAAGTTGTGGAAGAACGCGCTGAACTCCTTTTTGGTGAGTTGCGAGAGGATGTTGTTCGGCGGCCCGTCCACCGCGTCGAGTTCGCCGCCGAGCGCCATCTGCCAGGCCTGCTGGCCGGACGCGTAGTTGTTCGTCCAGGTCTCGAACCCCATCTCGCTACCGATCGGGTGGCCGTCGTAGGGCTCGTAGACGACCTTCTTCGGCGTCCGGTTCTTGTATTTCGCCCAGCCCGTGCCGACGGGCTCGTCGAGTTCGAAGGCCGTGAGTTTCTCCTGGGCCGCGTTCATCGCCTCTTCGTCGCCCTCGGCCTCCTCGAGGCGCTTCAGGTGGTCCTCGTAGATGCTGTGTTTCGCGTTGAATCGGAACCCGTAGGCGCTCCCGAGGAGGTTGATCTTCAGGATGCTCGGATTCGCCTTCTTCGACAGCGTCATCTCGACGGTCTTGTCGTCGACTCGTTCGAGCGAGCTCATGTCGACGAAGTTCGTGAACCCGGCGCCCTGGAACCCGTGGAGGCGATAGACAGTGTAGACGTCGTCGGCCGTGACCGGGTCACCGTTGTGCCACTCGCGATCCTCGTTCCCGGAGATGCGAACCGTCTCGCCCTCTTCCGGGCTCTGGGGGAACTCCCAGGTGCAAGCCCGCGGAATGTACGAGACTCGCCCGGACTCCATGAACCGCTTCAGGTCGAAGTGGCCGACCTGTTCGTACGCCGTGAGGTTCGACGTCGAGTCGAAGTTCTGCCCGAAGGGGTTGAACTGCATGTCCGTCGGGGGCTGAGCGAGCTGGCCCGAGAACTGCGGCGTCGCGTCGATTATCTCGCCCTGCGGCGTCGAGGTCTCCGTCTCATCCGACCCGTCCGTCGGTGTCGCCGTCGCCGTCGGCGTCCCCTCCTGTCTCGTGACCTCGATTCCGCCGTCTCCGTTCGAGTCTGTCTCCGTCGGTCCGCCGCCGTCTCCGTCGCTGCCACACCCGGCGATCCCGATTGCAGACAGCGCGGCCGCGCCCTCGACAAATCGACGGCGGGTCTGTGAATACGACTGGTGGCTCTTCTGATTGCCATCCTCTGGCATGGTGTTGACAATCGTGCACCAGAGCATAAAACTTTCGGCCGGAACGACATCGACGTGTTCGTTTCGCGCCGCAGCGGTCACCTTCGGCCGCCACAGTCGGCTTGGACGACGTTCGATTTAGCCACCGATCGGGTGGAGCAAGCGAGTAGCCCGAAAGAATTCGACGGCAGACGGGCCGCCACGCCCCGAATCGGACCTATGCCGACCGGAAGACCCGGACACTGTCGACGGAGACCTCGTAGCCGTCGGCGGTATCGGTGATCTCGGCGGGTCGATCGGTGATCAGGTCGATCGGTTCGACGGGTTCGTCGAGCAGGACCGTCTCCGGTTCGGCGTCGAAGTTCAGGACGACCACGACCTGTTCGTCGCCGTCCTCGCGCCCGTACGCGACGACCCGACCCGAGCCGGCGTGCCAGTCGACGTCGACGAACTCGCCACGGCGAAGGACCTCGTGGTCGTTTCGCGCGCTGATGAGCCGCCGGTGGAAGTCGGTGAGGTCGTTATCGCCGCCGCTCCAGGTCATCTCGTCCCAGGATCCGGTGACACCGCGCTCCTGCCCGTAGTAGACCATGGGGACGCCGGGCAGGGTACAGACGGCGGCGGCCGCCGCCTTCAGCGCGGGCCGTCCGCACTCCTCGACGTAGCGCTCGAAGTCGTGGTTCTCGACGAATCGCAACTGGAGCGCGTGTTCCGGGAACCCCTCGGCCGCCGGCGTCCTGACGACGTCGAGCAGGTGCGAGGCCGGTTCCGCACCGCGGCCGATCCGCCGGAGGTCGTTGAACAGCCGCGTATCGTGGTGGAGGTCGAACTCGGACTCGTGGTACTGCGCGTCCCGCGGGATGACCTCGTCCAGGAGGAGGAACTCGGGGTTGTCGGCCTTCACGCGCTCGCGGGCCTCCTTCCAGAAGCCGTGGGGCGTCCCCCAGGCCACGTCACAGCGGAACCCGTCGACGACCGCCGCCCACTCCTCGACGACCGAGTGGAGGAACTCGCGGACCTCGAGGGACTCGTAATTGAAGTTCGGCAGGTGGTCCCAGTCGAAGTAGTGCTCGTAGTCGCCCTCGTCGTCCCAGTTGTACCAGTCGCGGTACTCGTCGACGGCGGCCGCGCTGAGCTGGAAGGGGACGTGGTTGAACCCCGAGTGGTTGATCACGAGGTCGAACATCACCTTGATACCGGCCTCGTGGAGGCTATCGACCAGCGACTCGAACGCCTCGCGGTCGCCGAGGTCGCCGGCCGTCTCGAAGTAGTCCTGCACCTGATATCCCGACGGGGAGGTCGTCTCGAGGACGGGCGTGAACCAGACGCAATCGATCCCGAGCGATTCGAGATACGGGATCCGCTTTTCGATCTCCGCGAACGTGGTATCGACGTCGTCGGCCGCAAACGCGCGAGCGTAGATCTCGTAGATCGTCGCGTCGACCGCCCACTCCGGGGGATCGTTCGGCCGATCTATCGAGACGCCGTCGCCATCGCCTCTGTCGATCCGAACGACGTCGGCCACGCTGTGGCGCTCTCCGACGGCGACCGCGTGGACGCGGACCACGTCGTCGATAGCGTCGACCGCGACCCGCGCTTCGCGGTCCGACGTCGTCAGGGGCGCGTCGTCGCGGTCGTCACGGTAAAACTCCACGTCGAGGTCTGCGTCCTCGTACTCGCTGTTGGGTGCACTCCGCGGTCGCGCCGTGACGACGACCTCGTCGCCCTCGCGCACCGCGTCGAGGCGGACGCGCGGTCGGCCGGGACCGTCGACGCTGACGTACGGGGCGACGTCCTCCTGTGGACCGATGTCTTCGAGGACGCGGTTGATGTCGGCCCGTTCGCCCGGGACCTTGTCCGTCGGGAGTTCGATCCGAACGGGTTCGCTGTTGTCGGGGAACGCCCTGACCGTCAGTTCGTGTCGGCCGTCGGGGGCGTCGAGTTCCACCACGTACGTCCCCGGGACGTCCGGCTCGAAGTCGAGTACCGAGGCGTCGCCGAGTTCGACCGCGCTCTCGTCCGGCGCCTCTCCCACCGACCAGGAGAACGACCCGTTCGGATCAGCCCTCCAGGGCGCGAGTTCGACGCTGTCACCGATGCTAACGAAACGGGGCGGTCCCGGGTGATGCATGCACGTGAGGTTACGCGAGCGGAACTTATTTCTTCGCCTCGCGGAACCGACGCTTCCGCCCGGGCCCGGCTCCGGGAACACGCTTATCTGGGCTCGTCACGGTACGAAAACCAGTATGGTACCGACCGACAGTCCCGACCGGGAGGGTCCGACGCTCGCCGAGCGGGCCGAGCGCGAACCCGAAGCGGTCGATCTCGACGCGATCGCTCGCCGCGCCACGGGCGCCGAGCCCGACAGACGGGCAGCCGCGGAGGCGCTCAGGGCGATCGCGGCCAGAGCACCCGAACGCCTCGACGACGCGATCCAGACCCTCGAAGGCCTCCTGCGCGACGAGAACCCCGCGATCCGCAGCGAAGCGACGATCACGACCGAGCGGCTCACGCAGACGCGGCCCGAAACGGTCGCGCCGCTCGTCCCCGCGCTCGTCGACCGCCTCGACGACCGGGCGTCGACCCGCTACACCGCGCTCTCGGCGCTCTCCGCGGTCGCACCGGTAGCGCCCGGCGAAGTCGTCGCCGCCGTTCCTGCGCTCGAAGACGATCTCGTGAGCGAGGTGGCCGACGTCCGCGCCAAGGCACTCACGGTGGTCGCCAACGCGGTCTCCGTGGAGCCCGAGGCAGCGGCACCGCTCGTTCCGCGCCTGCTCGACGTGCTCGAGACCCGGAACGACGCAGACCCCGGGTCGGGGAGGCAGGTAGACTCCGACGACGTCCGGAGTGAGGTCGTCCAGGGAGAGACCACCGTTCGACGGCAGACCGAAGAGGCGCGTGCACAGGCGGCCCGCACGCTGGTGACGGTGGCCCGGGCGCGACCGGACGCGGTCGTCGACGCCGTACCGCGACTGGGCTCGCTGCTCGCCGCCGAAGAGACGGTCCCCGCCGAGGTCGCACTCGTCGACGTGCTCGCGTCGGTCGCCGGCGAGCGCGCGGATGTCGTTCGACCGACCGTCGGGATGCTGGGAGAACTACTCGCGGACGGTTCGACCGCCGAACTCCGCGGGACTGCCGCCCGCGCGCTGGGGAACGTGGGGGCGGAGTACCCAGACCAGGTCGAATCCGTGGTCCGACCGAGGCGGGACGAACTCGTCGAACTGCTGGGGGCGGACGCCGCCCACGCACGTGCGAGCGCGGCGACGCTCCTCTCCGTCGTCGGTGACGTCGACCCCGACGGGTACCGGTCGGCCGCCGGGCCGCTCGTCGCTCGTCTCGAGGACGAGACTGCGACAGTGCGGGGCAGCGCCGCGCTGGCGCTCGGTTCCATCGGGGACGACCGGCGTATCGCCGACCTGCGAGCGCTCGCGGAGGATGACCCGGACGAGGGCGTCCGCTCCGCGGCGGCGACCGCGATCGACGCGATACGGGCGGGACAACACTGAATACGTCTACGGCCGACGTAGGACCAGAAGCGATATGCGACGGAAACTCGCCGCCGGGCTCACGCTGTTCGTCGCGGCGCTACTGCTCGCCGGCATCGCGTTCGTCTCGCCCGGAGCGGTCGCCGACGCGACGGACCTGAGCGAACTGAGACTCGGTGACGAGGGGGACCCGTCGACGCCCCACATCGAATTTTCTCGACTCGGAGCAGAGCGCGGATTCGAATACACCAGCACCTTCACGCCCAGCGACGGAATGATGGGGAACGCGGGCGTGTACGCCTCGGACTACGACGGCGACGGCTGGACCGACGTGCTCGCCCTCGGCGGCGACCGGCCGGTCCTCTTCGAGAACGACCGCGGCCGGTTCGTCCGGTCCGGCGCGCTCCCCGCCGTCGAGGGGTACGTGAAGTCCGCGCACTTCCTCGACTACGACGCGGACGGCGACGACGACCTCCTCCTGCTCCGCTCGGGCGACAGCCCGGTGTTCCTGGAGAACAGCGGCGGGTCGTACGACCGCGTCGCCGTCGGGCTCTCGGACGTGACCCTCGACGTGCCGACCGGCGCCACGTCTGCCGACTTCGACGGCGACGGCTGTCTGGACCTCTTCATCTACCAGAACGGCGACTGGTCCGACGGCTTCCCGGGGAACAGCGAGAACCGGGCAGCGGTTCTAGACGGCGAGGCGCGGCCGAACGTCACCGACGGGAACCCGAACCTGCTCTTTCGGGGGACCTGCGACGGGTTCGAGAACGTGACCGAGCGCGCGGGGATCCGCGGCCACAAGTGGACCCTCGCGGCCAGTTTCGTCGACCTCACCGGTGACGGACGACCCGACGTCCACGTCGCGAACGACTTCAGTCACGACGTGCTGTACGTCAATCTCGGGAACGACACGTTCGAGCGGGTCGACCTCGGGCCGGCGACCGACCGCAACGCCATGTCTTCCGAGATAGCGGACCTGAACGGCGACGGGCGGCTCGACGTCTACGTGACGAACATCTACTTCACGGACTACATGCACCTCGTGGGCCAGGGCGGGCGCGAGGTGAGCATGACCACGTCGAGCCTCTCGCTCAACCCGCACGGCAACAACCTCCTCGTTAATCGCGGCAACGGTACGTTCGCCGACCGCGCCGGTGGCCTCGGCGTCCAGAAAGGCGGGTGGGGCTGGGCGGCGTCGGCCGTCGACCTCGACAACGACGGCCACCGCGACCTGATCCACGCGACATCATCGGACATCCCGATCGTCGAGTACGACGGGCTGGGCTACGAGCGACCACAGGTCTGGGCCGGGAACGGGACCGGCTTCGCCGAGCGAAACGAGAGCGCTGCGGGCTTCGACGTGACGAACGGTCGCGGCCTGATCTCGCTCGACTTCGATCGCGACGGCGAACTCGAAGTGATCGTCGCCGAGAGCGCGGCGTACCAGACGGGCGTGAGCACGGCCGGTTCGTTCGCGGTCTACGACAACGTCGGTGCGGCGGGGCGGTCGGTCTCGATCGCCGTCGAACGGGACGGCGTGACCAGCGTCGGCGCGCGCGTGTTCGTCACGACGGAGGAGCGGACGCGACTCCGGGTGCTCAACGCCCGGTCGGACTTCTTCTCGCAGGAGCCCCGTCGACTCCACGTCGGCCTGGGGAACGAGACGGTCCAGCGCGTCCGGGTCGTCTGGCCCGACGGTACCGAGCGCTCGTTCGCCGACGTCCCGGACGGCCGGTTCCTCACGGTCACGCCAGACGGGGTCACTGCTGCCGGGAACGAGACCGACTGAGACGAGGAGACACGACCGGCGCCGCGAAGGCCCCCTGGCTTCGACGGGAAACTTATCGCTTGAGCGCACACACCGGAACACGTGAACGTCTTAGTCATCGATATCGACTCGCTGCGACGAGACCGGATCGGGGCGTACGGGCACGACGCGCCCACGACGCTGAACATCGACGAGGTGGCGGCCGACGGCGTCCGGTTCGAGAACTACTACGTCGCGAACTCGCCGTGCATGCCCTCCAGAGCGGGGTTCGTCTCCGGTCGCTACGGCGTCAACAACGGCGTCGAGACGCACGGTCCGACGGCGCAGGTACTGGAGTCGCCCTCGAACGTGACCGACCGCTACGGCAACTGGGCGTTCGGGCGGGGGCCGATGCGCGGCGGCGACTACCGGACGCTCCCCGAGGTCGTCTTCGAGGACCGCGAACTGCACACCGGGGCCGTGTCGTCGTTCACTCGCCATCCCGCGCCGTACCTCTACCAGGTCTGGCACGAGTACCACCAGCCCCAGGAGCCCGCCTCCTTCGTCGCCGACAGCGAGATCGGTCCCGTCGCCGAGTACTTCCAGACGCGCGGCGAGACGGTCGCCGACCTTGCGCTCGACTTCCTCGACCGCAACGACGACGGGGAGTTCTTCCTGTACGCGCAGTTCTGGGACCCCCACGCCCCGTTCAACCGCTCCGACGACGAGGAGGCCGAGTTCGCCGACACGCCCTTGCCGCCGTACCCGACCGCCGACCAGATCGACGACCACGCCGACTGGGACCAGATGAGCGCCGCGACCGACGAGGGGGCGCTGGCGTTCCCGATCCGGGACCGCGAGGCGCTCCGCCGCCTCTACGCGGGTTACGACGCCGAGATCCGCTACGCGGACGAGCACGTCGGCCGCCTGTTCGACCGCTTGCGCGAACAAGGACGGTACGACGACACGCTGATCGTGGTGCTCGCGGACCACGGCGAGGAGTTCGGCGAACACGGGGTCTACCGGAACCACTGGAGTACCTACGAGGGGACGCAGAACGTGCCGCTGATCGTCAAACCCCCCGCCGACGCAGCGGTCGAACCCGGCGCTCGCGACCAGCTCGTCACGAACGTCGACGTGGCGCCGACCCTGACGGACTACGTCGGCGCCGACACGCCCGACGGGTGGCAGGGGCGGTCGCTGCGACCGCTGATCGAGGGCGAAGACGTCGACTGGCGGGACCACGTCGTCCTCGATCACGGTCTGACGACCGTCCAGCGCGCTATCCGAACCGATCGGTGGAAGCTGATCCGGACGTACCACCCCGGGCTGTGGCCCGACCAGTTGCCCGACTACCAGCTGTTCGACATGCAGTCGGACCCGTGGGAACAGACGAACCTCGCGCCCGAGCGCCCCGAACTCGTCGACGACCTGGAGGCGGAGATGGCGCAGTGGGTGGAACGCCACGTCGGTATCGGCGGCGACCCGCTCCGCGAAGTCGCCCGCGACGGGCCGCTCGTTTCGATGCGCCACATCGTCGGCGAGTAGATACGCTCCGCCGCTACCGTTACTCCGCCACCGTGTCGATCGACCGCCCTCAGAACGGGTGGTCGTCCCACTCGACGGTCGTCGGCCCCTCCTCGTAGGGGTGGGCCTCGACGACGGACTCGTCGAGTTCGACGCCGAGACCCGGCCTGTCCGGTACTTCGACCGCACCATCCTCCGCCACGAGCGGCTCTTTCACGACGTCTTCGCGGAACGTCGGACAGCCGGCGAACCACGTCATCTGCTGTTCGAGGAGGTCGAGATTCGGCAGCGTCGCCGCGACGTGGAGGTTGGCGGCCCGGTTTATCGCGTTGTGCCAGTTGTGCGGCGTGCACTTGATCCCCTCGAGGTGCGCGAGTTCCGCGGCGCGCTTGACCTCCGAGATGCCCATGATGTTACAGTCGGGCTGGACGATGTCGTACGCGCGGTCGTCGACGTACGGCTTGAGCTCGTGGACGTCGTCCATCATCTCGCCGCCCGTGATCGGGACGTCGGGGAGCGCTCGCCTGATCTCCCGGTAGCCCGCTTTATCGTCGGCCGAGATCGGTTCCTCGAACCAGTAGGGATCGAACTCGGCGAGTTGACGCCCCATCGCGACGGCGTCGGTCACGTTCGCGAAGCGCATGTTACCCTCGACGATCAGTTCCATCTCGTCGCCGACCGCCTCGTGGAGCCGGCGGGTCGCCTCTACGAACGACTGGTGGTCACCGATCCGGAACTTGAACGCCTCGTACCCCTCGTCGAGGTACGATTCGGCCTCCTCGACGAGCCGTTCGGGCTCCTCGGCGAACCGCCAGTCGTTCCCGCCGCTGGCGTACACCTCGACCTCGTCCCGTTCCGCGCCGCCGAGGAGCTTGTACACCGGCTTCCCCGTCGCCTTGCCGAGAATGTCCCAGCACGCGGTGTTGACAGCCGCGAGCACGTACCGGTGCGCGCCTGCGGTGGTCTTGCGGCCGTACCAGAGGCCGGGCCGCGTGAGCGCGTCCGGTTCGGTCGGGTCCTCGCCGACGAACCGCCCCTTCATGTCTTCGACGGCCTGCGCGATGTTGCCCATCCCTCCGTAGGGACTCGGTTCGCCGAGTCCGGTGATCCCTTCGTCGGTGTGGACGCGCAGGACCGCCATGTCGGCCTTGACGCGCTTGGTCGGCGGCCTGACGAGGCCACCCGCGCGGGGCTGTTTCGATTCCGGCACGTCCGCAGACAGCAGTATCGTCTCGATGTCGGTGATCTCCATTGTCGACACTCCGGGATCGGAAAGCAGGATAGTAAGCCTTGGGATAGTGAGGGTCGGAGATCGGACGGGAACTCCGCCTGAGCCCGCGGAACGGCAGGAACTCGGACCGATACCGGGCCGGTTCGACCGGTATCAGTCCGCTTCCGATCCGGCGCCGTCCGAAACGCCGCCCGTGTCGGTCCGTGCGGTCGGCTCGTCGTCGGTGAGCTCGGGGCTGGACCAGTACTCGTGGTCGGCTCCGTACTCCCGGAAACAGGTGGAGTAGTGATTCTCGGCGTTCCACATCGCCTGGGGCGACTGCTCGGTACAGACCTCCCGCGCCTCCGGACAGCGGGTGTGGAACCGACAGCCCGACGGCGGGTCGACCGGGTCGGGGATGTCGATCTTTCGCAGCGGCCGCTCGCCGGCGTCGTAGTCGATGTCGAGATTCGGCGTCGCCCACCGCAGCGCCTTCGTGTAGGGGTGGCGGGGATTGGTGAGGACATCCTTGGCCGGGCCCAGTTCGACTATCTCGCCGAGGTACATGATCCCGATGAGCCCGTCGGCCTTCTCCGTCAGGTACCTCGCGTTCGAGAGGTCGTGTGAAATGAACAGGAACGACGTATTGAACCGGTCCTGCAGGTCCAGCAGGAGGTTCATCATCTCGACGCGCAGACTCACGTCGAGCGCCGAGATGGCCTCGTCGGCGAGGATGAGATCGGGATTCATCAGCAGCGCCCGGACGAGCGCGACGCGCTGTTGCTCGCCGCCCGAGAGCTGGTGCGGGTAGCGCTCGGCGTAGTCCTCGGGGGGCGTCATCCCGACGGTCTCCAGCATTCCAAGGATGCGTGCCTCCCGATCTTCCCGCGAGAGTCCCTTCTGCCAGCGTTTGAGGGGTTCTTCGAGCGTCTTCTTGATCTTCCGCTTCGGGTTCAGGGCGCTCCCCGGGTCCTGGTGGATGATCTGGAGCGCCCGGCGGATCTGAGAGTGGGCGATGTCTGGGTCCCCCCTCCCGTCTTTCGCGTCCCAGATGTCCTGGCCGCGGTACTTCACGCTCCCGCCGGTCGGTCGCTGCAGGCCGATGGCGGTCTTCCCGAGCGTCGTCTTCCCGCAGCCGGATTCACCGACCAGTGCGACGACCTGATTCTCCGGGATCTGCAGCGAGATACCGTCGACCGCGCGGACCGTCTCGGGTTCGGCGAAGAAATCGAGGAAGCCTGTCGACTCCTCGAAGTGGACCTCGACGTCGTCGAGTGTCAGCACCGTCTCCTCGTCGCCGGCCCCCGGGGTGACTACCCCGTCGGCTCGGCCCGGCGGCGTCGGCGAACCGGTCCCCGGTTCGTCTCCTCGGGAGACGTCGGGCCCCTCGTGGTCCGTGAGTGTGAAGGGGATCGCATCGGCCGAGTCCTCCCAGTAGAAACACGCGGCCGCCCTGTCCTCGGTGACCTGCTGGAACTCGGGGTCCTCGATCGTACACGTCTCGTCCGCGAGCGGGCAGCGCGGGTGATACGAACACCCCTCCGGCACGTTGACCGGATCGGGGCTCGACCCCTCGATCGGTCGCATCTGCTCGACTCCCGCGTCGAGGTTCGGCGTCGAATTGAGCAGCGATCGAGTGTAGGGGTGGGCGGCGTCCCGGAGGATCTCTTCGGTCGGGCCGAGTTCGACGAACTCGAAGGCGTACATGACGCCGAGTCGATCGGCGAGTTCGGCGACGAGGGGCAGGTCGTGCGAGATGAACACCAGCGTGAGGTCGTACTGCTCTTTGACGGTTTCGAGGAGGCTGATGATCGAGCGCTGCATCAACAGATCCAGGGACGCGGTCGGTTCGTCCATGACGAGCACCTCGGGTTCGAGGATGAGCGAGAGCGCGATGAGCGTGCGCTGTTTCATGCCGCCCGAGAGTTCGTGGGGATACGAACCGAGGACACGTTCCGGATCCAGATAGAGATCCGAGAGGAGCCGGTTGGCGCGTTCCATGCCCTCCTCGATGTCCGCATCGTGGACGTCGAGCGTCTCCTTGAACTGCCCGCGGATGGTCATCGTCGGGTTGAACGAGCTCATCGCGCCCTGGAAGACCATCGAAATCTCCTCCCAGCGGAGCTGTCGGAGCTCCTCTTCCTCAAGGTCGTTCACGACGACCGACTCGCCGGACGCCCGGTTGAAGATGACGTCGCCCTGGAGGATCCCCGGGCGGACGACCGCGTCCAGCAGAGACGAAGCCAACATGGACTTGCCCGAGCCCGACTCGCCGACGACCCCGAGAACCTCCTCGCGCTGGATGTCGAGGTCAACGCTGTCCAAGACGCGCGACTCGCCCCGATCCATATCGAATGTGACGCTCGTGTTCCGGAGCTGGATGATAGGGTCGCTCACGGAACCCGACGCCGGTTGGTCTGCCGCCATACAGTGATCAACAGAACACAGACCCAACGGCGACATAAACATTGTGCTCTGGTAGACATTGACGCACCTCGCCCACCAGAAAGAGACCGGAGCGTCGGTGCCGTGTCACAGAGGCGGGACTCCCGCAACGGGGCCGGTCACTCGGCGTCGATGTGGCGACGGAATAGGTCGACGAACCGGGCCACGTCGTCGCGCCCCTCCTGGAACGTCGTCCGGACGTCGCCGCCGGTCTCGACGCACTCGATGAAGTGCTCGAGTTCGCACTTGAAGCTCTCCTCGTAGGACGCGGAGACGGATTCGGTCTCGATGCTCGATTTCCCACGCTTGGTGGTGATGGTGAACGGGTCGTTCCGGAGGTACGGGTTCGTGAACTCGAGGGTGATCGTCTCCTCGGGCGTCTCGACGCGGACGAACTCTTCCCACTCCTTGCGCTCGTTGAACGAGGACGTGAACACGCACTTCTCGCCGCCCTCGAACTCGAACACCGCCAGGAGCACGTCGAGGTCGTTGTAGATGTCGACGTACTCGACGCGCTCGACGTCGCCGAACAGCCCTCGGAGTGCGCTCATGTCGTGACACGACGCGCCGAGGTGCGAGGAGTAGTAGCGCTGCAGGTCCGGGTCGTCGGTCCCGAGCGCCTGCTCGATCTGTTCGGACCACGCCCGCCCGCTTTCCTCGATGACTTCCTCGGGTGGGTCCCCCGCCGCCAGGTCGTACATCTCCTCGATGACCTCGTCGTGCTGGCCGAGGACGAGCGTCCCGACGACGCGGTTGACCGACTCGAGGTCGTCGACGCGGTCCTGCATCTCGAGGTACGTCGGGTCGTGGCGCTTCATGTACCCGACCATCGCGGTCGCGTCCGACGCCTCGGCCGCCTCGACCATCCGGTCGGCGTCTTCGACGGAGAGCGCGAGCGGTTTCTCGACGAACGTGTGGAGGCCAGCCTCCAGCGCGGCGACGGCGAGGTTGGCATGCGTCTGGGGCGGCGCCGCGATCACGACCGCGTCCAGCTCACCGGCCGCGTCCTCGATCAGCTCGGAACTCTCGGAATACCGACGATCGACCGAGTACTGCTCGCCGATCGCGTCGAGGACCTCGGGAGCCGGGTCGGCGATCGCGCCGATCTCGGCCTTCGGGATCTCGTTCAGGTGCGGGAGGTGCATCATCTGGGCTACGCGGCCACAACCGATCACGCCAAACTTCATACTCGTACTCCCAGCACTATGCAGGATAAAGATTGTGGGTCGATCACATCCGGAAACGGTCGCCGGACCCGTCCGATCGTGGCTCCGTCCGATCGCGCTCCCTCCGATCGAACCGCGTCCAGTCGCGGTCCGAAGACGTGGTCCAGGCCTGCCGCGGGCGCTCGGGGAGTGCCCTCCCACGCCAAACTATATGTTGGTTCACGCACCCATCACGACTGCAATGGACATCGACTTCGACGCGCTCGAGCGACGAGACTGGCAGACGACCGATGACGTGGAGACGACGCGACTGGCAATCGTCGGACTGGGTTGGTGGGCGGAGAACTTCGTCCTGCCTGCCGTCGCCGACTCGGACTACTGCGAGACCACCGCGCTCGTGAGCGGGTCCGCCGACACCGCAGAGCGACTCGCGGGCGAGCACTGCGGCGGCTCGGTCCGAACGATCGACTACGAGGCGTATCACGACGGGGATGGCGCCGACTCGTACGACGCTGTGTTCGTCGCCACGCCGAACGTCGAGCACCTCGACGTCGTCGAGACCGCCGCGGACCTGGGGAAAGACGTCGTCTGCGAGAAACCGATGGAGGCGAGCGTCGAGCGCGCCGAGCGACTCGTCGAAACCTGCGAGGACGCGGGCGTGACGCTCATGACCGCCTACCGGATGCAGTTCGACCCGACGATGCGTCGGGTCCGAGAGCTACTGCGCGAGGGTGTGATCGGCGATCCCGTCCAGCTTCACGGCGGGTTCGCTTACCACCTCGTCGGCGGCCTCCCCGGGCAGTGGCGTCGCGACGCCGAGGTCTCGGGCGGTGGCTCGCTGACTGACATCGGCGTCTACCCCCTGAACACCGCGCGCTTCCTCCTCGATTCGGACCCGGAGCGGGTGGCCGGGGAGGCGCTGACGCCGGACAAGGAGTTCGACCGCGCCCGCGACGAACACGCGGCCTTCCAGCTGACCTTCCCCGACGCGGTGACCGCCTCGTTCACGTCGAGTTTCGCCGAACACGGCGCGAACTGGCTCCGGATCCTCGGGACCGAGGGGCAGATCACGGTCGACCCCGCGTTCGACACGAACGACAGCCGGACGCTCACCGTCGAGCGGGACGGCGACCGACTCGAGTACGAGAGCGCCGCGTTCGACGAAGTGCGCGAAGAGGTCGACTACTTCGCTCACTGTCGTTCGACGGGTGAATCGCCCGAACCCGACGGTCACGACGGGCTGACCGACATGCGGATCATGAACGCCGTCTACGAATCCGCCGAGACCGGCGAGTACGTCTCCCTCTGATCGCTCGGCGACACACGTTCTCACCCACTCACAGATGTCACTCTTCGACCGACGGCCCGTCAGGATCGGCGGCGCCGTCACCGCACTCGCGACCGCCGTCGCGCTCGGAGCGACCGCGGCGATCCCCTACGAGACCGTCCAGCGCGGCGTGTTCGAGCTCATCGGCGTCTGGCTGTCCGGCGACGGCTGGGGCGCCCTCAGATACCTCGGCGGTCTGATCGGCGGGTTCGCCGCGGGGTATCTCACCGGTGGTCGCTGGGAAGAGAGTCTCACGAACGCGCTCGCGGCGGTAGCGCTGGGGCTCGTCGGACTCTACGTCGCCTACTGTGCGGTCGCCTCTGGAGTCGCACTCACACAGGGATCCGCGCCGCCGGTGGGCTACCTCTTGCTCGTCGTCCCGCTGCTGGTCGGTGCCCCGTTCGCCGCGGCGTTCGTACTCACCGCACCCGTCGGCGGAGTAGCCGGACTCCTCGCCCGACAGTACCGCGACGGGACGCTCCTCGCCTAACAGACCTGCCAGCCGCCGTCGACGTGGAGCAGTTCTCCGGTCGTGTACGCGGCCGCGTCGCTCGCGAGCCACAGAAACGCCGCCGCGACGTCGGCCGGTCGCCCGGCGCGGCCGAGCGGCACCGGTTTGATCCCCTCGTCGGTCTCGGCTACCTCCTCGGCTCCCTCCGTCCACCCGTCCACGATCTCGGTGGCGATCTGCCCCGGCGCGACGGCGTTCACCCGGATGCCATCGTCGGCGAACTCGAGGGCCGCCCCGCGAGTGATCATCTTCACCGCGCCCTTGGTCGCCTCGTACTGGACCGACCCGCCCTGTGCGAGGTCGGAACTGATCGAGGCCGTGTTGAGGACGACGCCGGGGTCGTCGCGGTCGAGCATGTCGACCGCGGCCGCCTGGCAGCCGAAGAAGACGCCGCGGACGTTCACCGCGTGCAGCCGGTCCAGTTCGGCAGGCGTCACCTCGCGCATCGGTTTGCCGAGCGTGATCGCCGCGTTGTTGATCATCACGTCCACGCCGCCGTACTCGCGACCGTGTTCGACGACCGCCTCCACCTCGGCGGGGTCTGTCACGTCGGTCTCGAGGAACTCCGCAGTCCCGCCACGGTCGCGGATCGCCTCGTGGGTCGGCGTCGAGGCGTCCACGTCTTTCGGTTCCGCGCGGACGTCGGCGTTGAGCACCGTCGCGCCGGCGTCTGCGAACGCGAGGGCGGTCGCCCGGCCGATGCCGGAACTCGCCCCGGTGATCACAACTGTCTCGTCCTCGAAGTCGTAGGTCGGTGAACCCATACCGCACGCGTCGGCCAATCGGCCCATAATTCTTCCGTCGGTCCGCCCGGGAGACTGCGAGAGTGAGTCGGAACGGTGGAGTAGCGAAGCGGAAGGAGAGGAGCGTCAGCGCGGTGAGCGAACCGAACCGGTCAGACGTCGACCCACTCGCCGGACGCGTCGGATTCCTCGATCGCCGCCAGCAGTTCCTGGACGCGATAGCCCTCCTCGAAGGAGGGCGAGTGGTCCTCGCCGGCCGCGGCAGCGGAGAGGAACTCGTAGTTCTCGTGGACGAACGTGTGCTCCCAGCCGATGACGTGGCCCGGTGGCCACCAGTGGTCGATGTACGGGTCCTCGGGGTCGGTCACGTTGACCGTCTGGAACCCCCGGTCGCCTTCGAGCAGGAGTTCCAGTTCGTTCAGCCGTTCGAGCGAGAACTTCAGGCTGCCCTTCGAGCCGTTGATCTCGACGCTGTGGTCGTTCTTGCAGCCGGTGGCGAACCGTGAGGCCTCGTAGGTCGCGATCGCGCCGTTTTCGAACTCCGCCTGGGCGGTGTAGGCGTCGTCGACGGTGACCGGCTTCGTCTCGGTGCTGTCACCGCCGCCGCTCTCCAGCGAGCCCTCGTCGCCGCCGGGGACGGGCCGCTCGTCGACGAACGTCTGAAGCTGCCCCGACAGCCTGCTGATGTCGCCGGCGCGGTCGCCGACGAGGAATCGGGCCAGATCGATCGTGTGGGCGCCCAGGTCCCCGAGCGCGCCCGAACCCGCTACGTCCTCGGAGTTGCGCCAGCTCCATGGCGCCTGGGGGTCGACCAGCCAGTCCTGGAGATACTGGCCGCGGACGTGGTGGATCTCGCCGAGTTCGCCCGCGTCGATCAACTGTTTGGCGTACTGGATCGCGGGGATGAACCGGTAGTTGAACGCGATGCCAGCGGTCGCCGACGAGTCGCGGGCGGCGTCGCGCATCCGCTCGGCGTCCTCCAGCGTGTGCGCGAGCGGCTTCTCGCAGAAGACGTGCGTGTCGGCTTCCAGCGCGGCGATCGAGGGGTCGGCGTGGACGTTGTTCGGCCCGAGATTGTAGAACACGTCGACCTCCTCGACGACGTCCTCCCAGTCGGTCGCGTACCTGTTGAAACCGAGCCGCTCGGCGGCCTCCGCGAGCGCCTCCTCGTCGCGGCCGACCACGACCTCGCGCTCGACTTCTGGTGCTTCGGGGAAAAACATCGGCAGACGCGCCAGCGCGTTGGCGTGCGCCTTGCCCATGAACCGGTAGCCGAGGACGCCGACGGAGAGTGGATCACTCATCTCGATCACCTCACGCCCAGTATGCGTCTCCGGGGGTGGTTTCGAAGACGGAGCGCTGGAGGACGTCGATGGCTTTCTCCAGGCCCTCGTTGGGCGAGGTCAGCGAGTCCTCGTGCTCGATGGACAGGGCGCCGTCGTAGTCGATCATCCGCAGCGTCGACACCACGTCCTTCCAGAACTCCTCGCCGTGGCCGTAGCCGATCGATCTAAATAGCCACGAGCGGTCGGGTTCTTCGGTGTACGGCTCGGTGTCGAGGACGCCCTTCACGCGGCTATTGGCCTCGTACACCTTGGTGTCCTTGGCGTGGAAGTGATGGATCGCGTCCTCCTCGCCGAGGAAGCGGATGGCCTCGGTGATATCGATGCCCTGCCAGAACAGGTGCGACGGGTCGAAGTTCGCGCCGATCCTATCGCTGGTCCTGTCACGGAGTTCGAGCATGCCCGTCGGCTCGTACACCAGCATGTTCGGGTGCATCTCGATACCGACGTCGACGCCGTGTGATTCCGCGTGCTCTCCGATCTCCGACCAGTATTCTTCAGCGACCTCCCACTGGTACTCGTGGGCCTCGTGGTGCTCGTTGGGCCACGGCGCGGTGATCCAGTTGGGCACCTCGCCCGCGGGACTCCCGGCGGGCAGTCCCGAGAACGTCGTCACCGCATCCACGCCCAACTGATCCGCGAGTTCGATGGCTTCGCGCAGTTCCGTGTCGGCGCGAGCGGCCCGTTCCTCGTCGGGGTGGAGCGGGTTGTTGTGCGTCGCCAGTGCCGAAATATACAGGTCGTGCTCGTCGAGCAACTCCTGCAGTTCCGCCTGTGCCTCGTCGTCGTCGAGATACTCCTCGCGCGGCAGGTGGTCGTCGCCGACGAACCCGCCACAGCCCAGTTCGACAGCGTCAACGCCCTGATCGGCCAGGTACGCGAACGCGTCGTCGATCGATTCGCCACCGAGTGCTACGGTCAGGACTCCTACGTCCATACGTGGGAGACTAGCTCGAAGTATCAAAAAGATTGGTGGTGAGACGGCCCGGGTTCGGCCGAAAGTATATGTGGATTGCTGATGAATTCTCATTCGTCCCTGTCCGCGATGGGACGATGTACAGTCTGCCAATAGACCCCACCGTACCCGGCACCGAGCCGCGTGCGGAGTCGCTGTCAGAGATCGACGCTATCCCGTCGATCGAACTTGCCACGGCCCACACCGGAATGGAAGTCGGGTTCTTCCCGGCCGGTACCAGCAGGCGGTCCGGAACCTGCCCGGCGTGGATCTGGAACTGGCGGAGGCCACTCGGTCTGTGCCACCAGTCGTGTCGGCCTCCCCGTTCCGGTTTCGGCTCCGCTTCTGAGGGTCGGCTCCAGATACCAACGCCAGTGCCAGACGGCGCTGCGGCCTCGACGCGTCAAACGGAACCACCGAGGGGGACTGTCCGGACAAACGTTTATCGCCCGTTCACTCCAGCAAAGCCGTATGGATCGGATCCTGTACGTAGACGTCGATTCGCTGCGACCGGACCATCTCGGTTGTTACGGCTACCACCGCGACACGTCCCCGACGATCGACCGCATCGCCGCCGACGGGATGCGGTTCGAGAACTACTACGTCTCGGACGCACCCTGTCTCCCCTCGCGAACGGCGCTGTTCTCCGGGCGGTTCGGGATTCACACCGGCGCCGTCAACCACGGCGGACTCACCGCAGACCCGCGCTCGCTCGGCGACCAGCGGTGGTTCCGCACGAGCGGCGAGTTCAGGAGTCTCCCAGAGGCGCTCCGACAGGAGGGATTCACCACCGTGTCAGTCAGTCCCTTCCCGAGTCGTCACTCGGCCTGGCACGTCCTCGACGGCTTCGAGACGTGGCACGATACAGGCGGCTACGGCGAGGAGGGCGCGGACGTGATAGCGCCGTACGCCGAGGAGTGGCTCGAAAACCACGCCGCGGAGGAGGGGTGGTTCCTCCACGTCAACTTCTGGGACCCGCACATCCCCTACGACACACCCGAGGAGTACGGGTTCCCGTTCGCGGACGACCCGGCGCCCGCGTGGCCGGACGAGGAGACGATCCGCGAGCACTACGACGGGTTCGGTCCCCACAGCGCCCACGACCTGCTCGACTTCGGCCCGAATCCCGACACGCCGCGCGAGCCCACCGAGATCGCCTCCCGCGAGGACTTCGAGACGTTCGTCGACGGGTACGACGTCGGGATCCGCTACATGGACGATCACCTCGACCGGCTCCTGGACGTGCTCGAATCCGAGGGCGTTCGCGACGAGACGCTCGTGATCGTCTCCGCGGACCACGGCGAAAACATGGGCGAACTCAACGTCTACGGCGATCATCAGACACCCGACGACAAGACCTGTCGCGTGCCGCTGATCGTCGACGGACCCGGCGTCGAGGCAGGCGTCGACGAAGGGTTCCACTACAACGTCGACCTCGCTCCGACACTTCTGGACCTCGTCGGCGGAGAGCCCGCCGAGCGCTGGGACGGCGAGTCGTTCGCTCCGGCAGTCGTGGACGGCGCAGACACGGGCCGCGACCACGTCGTCGTCAGTCAGGGAGCCCACGTCGCCGGCAGAGGCGTGCGCTGGGACCGCTGGCACCTCGTGCGGATCTACGACCCCGGCGTGAAGGACCTCGACGAGACCATGCTGTTCGACCTCGAAGCAGATCCCCACGAGACGACGGACCTGGCGGGGGAGCGTCCCGAAGTCGTCGCGGAGGGGATGCGCATCCTGGGGGAGTGGCGCGCCGAGCGACTCGACGAGGCCGCGCACGGGCGGAACGGAGGGAACCCGGACTCGCCGGACGCCGTCACGGACCCGCTGTGGACCGTGGTCGCCGAGGGTGGTCCGCTTCACACGACGCGGTCGGTCGACCTCGATGCGTACTGCGAGCGCCTCCGCGAGACCGGCCGAGAGCGACACGTCGAACGGATCCGAATGCGATACGAGTAATCGACAGCAGCCCCGGCTACGACAGCGACAGCGCCACCGTTCGGCGGTCGGGCGAGAGCCGATAGACGCCGGGAGCAGTTTCGTCGCGCGCCCTTCCATTCTCGCGCACTTCGCCGTCCCAGTGGAACGAGGTACGACGGCTGGTGCGCAGCGGTAGTCGACCGCGCGGTCCATGGCCTCGAAGCGTCTAGATGGGGGAGAAAATACCGCCGACTGTTACACCGTGACCGCCCGAATGTGGACCGCCTGGCTCGTGACTGCCGTTCGGTTAACCGGGATCCGGCAACTGATGGACAGTCTCCGGATCAGTCGCTCTTCGCTACGTTGACGGCGGTCGCGCCACGCTCCCGGTGTTTGATCGCCTCGCCCGAAGCGGCGTCGAAGAGGTGGATACGGTCCTGCGGGAACGCGAGTGTCACCTCGTCGCCCTCGCGAACGATGATGTCGCCGTCGACGCTGGCGGGATACGTCTGGTCGCCCAGCTCGAAGTAGACGTAGGTCACGTCGCCGAGCGGTTCGACGACGGACGCCGACGTCGTGACCGTATTGACCGCGTCCGGGTCGGCGAACTGGATGTCCTCGGGGCGGATGCCGAGGACGACCTCGTCGGTGCCTTCGACCGCGTCGAGCGCCTCAGACGGGAGTTCGTACTCGAACAGGTCGTTCCGGAGCGTCGAGCCCGCTACGGTCATCGTGAAGGTGTTCATGCTCGGCGACCCGATGAACCCCGCGACGAAGAGGTTCGCCGGCTCGTGGTAACACTCCAGTGGCGTCCCGATCTGCTGGAGTTCGCCGCCGTTGAGGATAGCGATCCGGTCGCCCATCGTCATCGCCTCCGTCTGGTCGTGGGTCACGTAGACCGTGGTGACGCCGAGCTGCTGGTGGAGGTTCTGGAGTTCGGTCCGCATCTGGGTCCGGAGCTTCGCGTCGAGGTTGCTGAGCGGCTCGTCCATCAGGAACACCGAGGGCTCCCGGACCATCGCACGGCCGAGGGCGACGCGCTGCTGCTGTCCGCCGGAGAGTTCTCCGGGCGGCTGGTCGAGCAGGTCGTCGATGCCCATAGTCTCCGCGGCGTCCTCGACGCGCTCCTCGATCGCCTCCTCGGACATGTCCGTGGACATGCGGAGCCCGAACGAGATGTTCTCCTGCGCGGTCATGTGCGGGTAGAGCGCGTAGTTCTGGAAGACCATCGCGATATCCCGGTCGGCCGGCCCGCGGTCGACTATCGACTCGTCGCCGAGTCGGATGTCGCCCTCCGTGACGCCCTCGAGGCCGGCAATACAGCGGAGCGTCGTGGACTTGCCACACCCCGACGGTCCGACGAGGACGAGAAACTCCCCGTCCTCTATCGTCAGGTCGAGGTCGTCGACTGCGACGATACCTCCGTCGTCTCCGAAGCGCTTCGTGAGCGATCTGATGTCTACTTCTGCCATGTCTGATCTACCTGGGTAACTGCGGTCGCTGTCGTTCGTGGTACCGTGGCGTTCATCCGTCTATTCACCTTTCATCCCCATCGTGACGCCCCTGATGAACTGTCGCTGGAAGATCGCCAGGAAGATCACCGTCGGGAGGACCGAGATGATGACGCCGGCGAAGAGCAGACCCCACTCGTTGGCGCGTCGGCCCTGGAACGCGAGCAGGCCCGCCGGGAGCGTCCGGTGGGCGTCCTGCGTGATGAACGTGAGGACGTAGAGGAACTCGTTCCAGAGGAACACGAACTGGTAGATGGCGAGCGCGGCCAGCGCGGGCGCTGCGAGCGGCAGGTAGATCTTCCAGAACACCTGGAACTCCGAGCAGCCGTCCAGGCGCGCCGCCTCCGAGTACGAGTCGGGGATCCCGAGGAAGAACTGGCGTATCAGGAACACCGAGAACGGCATCGCGAAGGCGATATACACCAGAAAGAGGCTGTAGAAACTGTTGAGCAGGCCGAGCTGGTTCATCATCGAGTACAGCGGGATGATGAGGACTTGCGTCGGGATCATCAGTCCGCTGATGAGGAACAACAGCGTGAACCGCTCGGCTCTGAAGTCGAACTGGACGAGCGCGAACGCGCCCAGTGCGCCGATCACGATGATGGCGGCCAGACTAACCGAGACCACGATGAGACTGTTCATGAAGTACTGCGAGAATCCGCCGACGTTCCAGGCCGTGACGAACCGGCTGAAATCGAGCGTCTCTGGGAGCGCGAGCGGCGCGGAGAAGATCTTGCTCCTGCTCTTGAACGGGAGCGTCAGCAGGATGTAGATCGGGAAGAACGTGACGCCGACCAGGAAGAACAGCCCCAGCGTGAGAGCCAGCTTCGTGGTGTCGAAATCGGACTGAAGCGCCTGACCGAACCGCGGCGTGTCCGTGCTCATCACGCGACACCTCCGGTCCCGCCGGTCCCGCTCCCGGTACCGAGATAGAAGTTCACGAGCGAGACGACGAGCGTGATCGCGAACAGGACGACGCTCAGCGCTGCGGCGGCGCCGAGTTGCTGCTCCATGAACGCGATCTTGTAGATGTACGTCACCATCACTTCGGTCGCGTGGCCGGGGCCCCCGCGGGTCATCACCCAGTAGTACCCGAAGACGCGGAACGAGCTAATCAGGGAGAAGATGAACACGAAGATCGCTATCGGCCGGAGCTGTGGCATCGTGATGTACCGGAACATCTGTAATCGGTTCGCCCCGTCGATCCGCGCGGCTTCGTAGAGGCGTTCTTCGATGTTCTCGAGGCCTGCGAGCCAGATGACGGCGTTGAACCCGGTCCACTGCCACGTGCCGACCAGGATGATGGCGTACAGCGCCAGACTCTGGTCGGCCAGCCACAGCGGCTGCCAGTCGATGAGCGGGAGCATCGCGAGGAAGCGGTTCATCACACCGTACGAGGGATTGTAGATGAACCCCCAGACGAACGCGACCGCAACCGGCATCATCGCCATCGGGATCAGGAACGCCGTCTGGAAGAACTGCCGGAACCGACCGTAGGCGTTCCTGATAGCGATGGCGAGCCCCAGTCCGAGCGTGAAGTTCAACACGAGACCGATAATCGCGATCTGCACGTTGTGCCAGATCGCCGTGTACACGACTGGGTCGGACAGGGCCGTCACGTAGTTACTGATCCCGGCGAACTCGAGCGAGCCGAATCCCGTCCACTCGAAGAACCCAAGTCCGAAGAGGCCTCCGGTGGGGAAGATGAAAAACGGGATATAGAACAGGAGCACGGGACCGATGTACCACCAGTGTCGCTTGAGCCCGAGACGGCTCGTCTGACTGGCGATCCGCTCCCGAGTCTCCCAGAGTACGTTTCGTGTGCTCATGATCAGTCAGTCGTCTCTCGCGTCTTCGATCGCCGTTTCGGTGACTTCCTGTAGGTTGACCAGGACCTCCTCGGGGGATAGGTCTCCGGACATGAACTCCTGCGTGTCCGAGAGGAGCGTCGAGGTCGGCTCCGGCATGAACGCGAGGTCGAACGGGTCGTACGTCGCGTCCGCGTCCGCGGCCTGGTCGAGCCCCGCACGGAGCGTCTCGTGGACCGGGTCCAGTTTCCCCTCGCTCTCGAGTTCGTCCCAGGCCCCCTTGTGTGTGATCGGCTGGTTCGCCTCGAGGAGCCACTGCTTCATCGTGCTCTTCGAATAGAGCATCTCGTACATCTGGACGCTCTTCTCCAGGTTGTCACGCTGCTCGGCGCGCTGGCTGATCGCGTGGACGTAGTCCCCCATGTAGAAGCGCTCGTTCTTCCCGTTCTCGTAGATGTCGGGGAAGTACGGCGGCCAGAAGTAGTCGACCGCTTCCGGGATGCCGGGGAAGTCGTCGTCCGTCACACTGGCGATCGTCTGGGTGATCCACGACCCCTGGTGGAGGAACGCGCCCTGGTCCTGCACGATCCAGGCGTTGATAGCCTCCGAATTGGAGATCCCGTTCGCGTCCTCGTTCACGTACCCGTCGGTGAACAGGCTCTGTACCTCCGAGAGCGCCTGTCGAAGCGGTTCTGTGTTCCAACCCTCGTCCGATTTGAGGTACGCCCGGTCGTTGAACTCCTCTGCCCCGATGGCCTTCGCCAACGCGAACGTCGTGAAGTGGCCCCCGGTCCACTGGTTCTTGTTCCCGAGCATGATCGGGGTCTTGTCGGTGTTGTCCTGCACCTGCTGGCACAGCTCCTTGAACTCGGACATCGAGATGTCGGTGCGGTGGCTCAGACTCTCCGGGTCGATCCCCGCTTCCTCGACGACCTTCTTGTTGTACCAGATCGGGAGCGGGGGCGTCGAGATGGGGATCCCCCAGACTTTCCCGTCGGGGTTCCGCCAGCTCATCATATCGCCTTCTTTGAACCGACCGCGGAGCACCGCAGCGTCGTAGAAATCGTCGAAGAACGACGAATCGACGTGATCCTCGATAGGGATGGCCTGCCCGTTCTCGACGTACCGCCCGAGCCGGGGCGGGCCCGCCCACGTGTAGAAGATGTCCGGCGCCTCCTCGGTCGTGATCGCGTTGCGGATCTGCGTCCGGTAGTCGTTGAAACTGTACCGGGCGAACTCGACCTCCTGGTCGGTCTGACTCGTGAAGTCGTCAGCGACGTCGACTGTGATGTTCTTCTGCGGCCCGCCGGTCCAGATATTCCAGTACTTGAGATTGCTCCCTCCGCCCGACAGGGTACAGCCCGCGAGCCCTGATAGCGCCGCCGAGGCGCCGACGCCCTTCAGGACCGTCCGTCGGTCGATCACGCTCTGTTCGGTGCTCTTACCGCTGGTGTCTCGCTGCATACCGTGGTCGCGAGATAACAACCACAGTATTTACCATTTTTTAAAACTAACATACAATAATAGCCCAAATTTAGATTGACTTCGGATGTGGGAAACTCGGCGAATACGAACGACTGCCCGACTGGTCGATGAAAGGCCGATCTACCGTTCAAGGCCGAACGCCGAGATCGCTGTTGACAGCGGCCGTCAGTCGTCGGATGTGCTCGTCTGCAGGGATTCGCCGGTGACGCCAGCGTCCCGGAGCGATTGAATCCGCTCGTCGTCGTATCCGAACTCGGTAAGCACCTCCTCGGTGTGTTCGCCGGGGCTCGGCGGCGGCGTCTCGACGCGCCCGGGTGTCTCGGAGAGGTCGGCCGGGACCCCGACGGTCGTGAACTCGCCGCCCCCGGGATGTTCGATGTCGACGAGCATGTCGTTGTGGTCGACCTGTGGGTCCTCGGCCAGCGCGTCGAAGTCGTTGACCGGCGCCGCCCACACGTCGGCGTCGAGCAGCAGGTCGAGGAGGTCGTCGGTCGCGTACTCCCGCGTGTACGATTCGAGCAGTCGCTTGATCTCGTCGCGACGGTCGAACTGGTCTTTCGGCGTGTCGAACTCGGTGAACCGTTCGTCCTCGAAGAGGTCGACCAGCGCCTCCATCGGCGTCATCGCGATGGCGACGTACCCGTCCGCGGTCTCGTAGATCCCGTAGGGGCCGCCGAGGAACGCCTGGGCGATCCCTTCCTCGGAACGCTCGAAGTCCACGTCGAGGTTGAGCGAGGCGGTGATCTCCTGGCACTGGAAGTCGATCGAGGCGTTCAACAGGTTCGTGTCGACGCGCTGGCCCTCGCCGGTCCGCTCCTTGTGGAAGAGCGCGACCATCGTGTTGAAGGCGATCTGCGATGCGGCGTGTTCGTCGACGATGGCAGTCCCGACGGGGGTGGGCGGGTCGTCTTTCCGGCCCGTGTTCTGCGCCAGGCCGCTCATCGCCTGGAGGAGCAGATCCTGCCCGGGGCGACCGGCGTAGGGGCCGTCCGGGCCGAACCCGGACGCCGAGACGTAGACGATCTCGGGATTGACTTCGCGGACATCGTCGTAACCGAGACCGAACTTGTCCATCACGCCGGGGCGGAAGTTCTCGACGAGGGCGTCCGCCTCGGCGACGATGTCCAGCGCGACCTCTTGGCCTTCGTCGCTCTTGAGGTCGAGTTCGACGCTGCGCTTGTTGCGGTTCATCGCGAGGAAGAACGGGGAAACCCCGTCGAGGAGTTCGCCGCCGGCGTGGAGTGTTCGCTCCCACTCGCCGCCGATCCGCTCGATCTTGATGACGTCGGCCCCCATGTCGGCGAGTTTCTGCGTCGCCCAGGGCCCCTGCATCATCTGCGTGAAGTCTGCGATAGTAACGTCTTCGAGCGCCTGATCCATACGCATGACACTCTATTCTGGTCCTTAAATTTTTGTACTCCGGTAGTCGGCCTGGGGCTTCCAGAGTGGACGGCCTCCGGCGGTTTCGTCCGAACCCAGGACCGACCCGGGTATCTGAACGGGTCGCGGTCAGGCCACGCCGATCGGCCGAATTACGGCGCCCACGACGGGTCGATCGGGGCTTCGAGCCGTTCGATCTCCGCCTCGGAGAGGTCCACGTCGAGGGCGTTCAGGTTCGATTCGAGGTGCTCCATCGTCCGCGGGCCGATGATCGGCGCGGTGACGACGTCTTTGTGGAGCGTCCAGGCGAGCGCGACTTCGGTGGGCGTCGCGCCCTTTTCCTCTGCGAGGTCGCGGACGACGTCGAGGACGTCCCACTCGTCGTCGCTCCAGCGGTCAGCGGGCGAGTCGTCGGCCCAGCGGGCGTCGTCGGGCGCGCCGTCGCGCTCGTACTTCCCGGTGAGGAAGCCGCCGCCGAGGGGCGACCACGGGATGACGCCGGTGTCCTGGTCCTCGCACACCGGGAGCAGGTTCGCCTCCTCGTGGCGGCGGATCAGGCTGTATTCGGGCTGCATGCAGACGAACCGCTCCAGGCCGAGTTCGTCGCTGGTCTTGAGCGCCTTCATGAACTGCCAGCCGGCCATCGTGCTCGCGCCGACGTACCGGACCTTCCCCTCCTGAACGAGCCAGTCGAGCGCCGAGAGGGTCTCCTCGATCGGCGTTGTCTCGTCCCAGCGGTGGATCTGGTAGAGGTCGATGTAGTCGGTGCCGAGACGGTCGAGGCTCGCCTCGGCCTGTTCGAGGATGTGCTTGCGCGAGAGCCCCTGTCCGTTCGGCCGGTCGTCCATCCCGCCGAACACCTTCGTGGCGAGGACGACCTCGTCCCGGCGACCCTGAAGCGCCTCGCCGACGATCTCCTCGCTATATCCGTCATTGTAGACGTTCGCGGTGTCGATGAAGTTGATCCCGGCGTCGAGCGCCCGGTCGATGATGTCGATGCTGTCGGCTTCGTTCGTGGGCTCGCCGAAGTTCATGCACCCGAGGCAGAGCCGTGAGACTTCCAGCCCCGTGTCTCCGAGTTTCGTGTACGACATCGCTGTATCTGACATACTCGCACAGGCCTGCTCGGCGACTGAACAAGTAACTACCGGTGGCACGGACAGCACACTGTCCAGGTCACGCGACGCAGAAGCGTCACAGCATTCCGTCCGGTCGCGGCCGAAGTCCCGCCGGAGCCCATGGATTCATAACGGTCCCCGCCAGAATGGAGGCGTATGCAGGACGACCGCATCGATCCAGCAGCCGCCCTTGACGCGATCGTGGAACGCGTTCGCACGACCCACGATGCCGTCGGACGGGAGTTCCCGTACGTAGCGGACCCCCAGACCGGCGAGTGGACGACGACGCCGGACGGGAACTGGTGCGGGGGCCACTGGATCGGACTGCTTCACCTGGCGAGCGACCGTCTCTCGGGCGAACCCGCGAACCAACTCCGGGCGGCAGCGCGGGATCACACGGAGCGAATGGACGAGTACATGCCACGCGAGTCGATGTTCTGCGGCATGAACTTTCGATACGCCGGATTCGGAGGGTACGACCGGACGGGCGACCGGTCGCTGTTCGGGCTCGGCCTGACCGGCGCCGACGCGATGGTCGAGTACTACCACGAGGGCGCACGACAGATCCCGCTCGGCGAACTGGCCATCAAGGGACCCGACGAGTTCCGCGGACCGGAGTCCGACCACGGCCCGTCCGGTGCGCAGATCGGCGCGGTCGACAACATCTACACGGCGCTGCCTGTCCTGTGGCGAGCGTACGACGAGACAGGAGACCCGACGTTCCGCGACGTCGCCGTCTCACACGCCGACCGACACCTCGACTGGTACGTCAGGGCGGACGGGTCGACGTGGCACCACGCCGTCTTCGACCCGGAGACAGGCGAACTGGAGCGCCAGTACAACGAACTCGCGCGGTCGGACGAGACCTGCTGGGCGCGGGGGCAGGGGTGGAACGTCGCGGGGCTCTGCCGCGCGTACACCGAAACAGGCGCCCAGCGGTATCTGGACGCGCTCGAACTGACCGTCGGGTACTACCGCGACAACTCGCCGGCCGACGAGGTGCCCTACTGGGACTTCGCGGTCAGTGGGGCCGACGAGCCGAGAGACACGAGCGCCGCCGCGCTCGTCGCCTACGGACTCCTCGGGCTCGACCCGAGGGACGAGTCGGTCGCCGACCTCCGGGCGTACGGTCGAACCGTGCTGGCGTCGCTGGTCGACGACTACCTCGTCACCGACCCGGACGCACCGAACGTCGGCGCCGTCCGTCACGGGTGTTTCAACCGCCCCGGCGATTACGCGGTCGACGACGAACTGATCTGGACGACGTACTACGTGGCCCGAACGCTGGAACGCGTGCTGGACGCATGACGAGCGGATACGATCTTCCCGGACCGAGCGACGAGGCCGACCCGGACGCCTGGGACGGTTTCGAGTGGCGGATCCCGGAGACGTACAACATCGCCTCAGTCGCGCTCGACCACGACCCCGACCGGACGGCGATCAGACACGTCGAGGAAGACGGCGACCGACACGAGTTCACGTACGGAGAACTCGAACGCGCCGCGAGCGCGCTCGCAGTGGATCTGAAGCGAAACGGCGTCGAATCTGGGGACCGCGTCGCCGTGTGTCTCCCGCAGTGTCCCGAACACGCGGTCGTTCATCTCGCCGCGTACCGCTGTGGCGCGGTCACGGTGCCGCTCTCGATGTTGCTCGGCCAGGACACGGTTCGCTACCAGCTCACGGACTGCAACGTCCAGACGCTGTTTCTGGACTCGCAACGAGCGGCGGCGCTGCCCGACGATGCGACGGCCGTCACCGAACGCGTCGTGACTGTGACCCCCGGGTCGGGCGACTACACGGGGCCGCTCCGGGCGCTCGGTGGGCTCGAAGCGGTCGTCGGCGGCGATGGGTCGACGCCCGCCGCACGGACGTCGGTCGACGACCCAGCCGTGATCCTCTACACGTCCGGAACGAGCGGTCATCCGAAGGGCGTCCTCCAGAGCCACGGCTACCTCCTGGGGTCGCTCCCCGGCTATCACTACTGCTTTCACCTGTTCGACGACGCCGACTACCGCGACGCGCTCCTCTGGACGCCCTCGGAGTGGGCGTGGGCCGGCGCGCTCTTCGACGTCGTGCTTCCGACGCTCGCCACCGGCGGAACTGTCCTCTCGACGGAGCGACGGACGGGGTTCGACCCGTCGAGTGCCCTCGACCGGATCGAGGACGAGTCGGTGACGCACGCGTTCTTCCCGCCGACCGCACTCTCGCGGATGCGCTCGGAGACCGACCCGGCGGGTCGCGACCTCGGATCGCTCGACGTCGTCATGTGCGGCGGGGAGAAACTGCTACCGGCCGTCTTCGAGTGGAGCGAGTCCGAACTCGGCGTCACTGTCAACGAGACCTACGGCCAGACCGAGGCGAACATGCTCGTCGGGAACAGCCAGACCACGTTCCCGGCCAGGGCGGGGTCGATGGGGAAACCCTACCCCGGACACGACGTCGCCGTGGTCGACGAGGACGGGGACCCGCTGCCGCCGGGCGAGCTCGGCGAGATCGTCGTCGAGCCACCCGACCCGGTCACGCTCATCGAGTACTGGGACGACCCGGCAGCGACCGACGCGAAGTTCTTCGACGACGGCCGGATGCGGACGGGCGACCTGGCCAGACGCGACGAGGACGGCTATCTGTGGCACGCCGGTCGCAAGGACCACCTGATCATCACGTCCGGCTACCGGGTGAGTCCGCTCGAAGTCGAGTCGGCGCTCACCGAGGAACCGCGCGTGGCGGCGGCAGTCGTCGGCGGCGTCCCGGACCCGGAACGCGGCCAGCGAGTGAAAGCGTACCTGCGGCTGACGAACGGTCACGACCCGTCGGAAACCCTCGCCGCGGAACTGCGCGAGCACGTCAGGGAGCGGCTCGGCGCCCACAAGGTGCCCCGCGACATCGAGTTCATCGAGTCCATCCCGGAGACGCACTCCGGGAAGGCCGACCGGACGACGCTGTTCTCCGAGTGACGCCCTCGGCACAATCTTCTTGTCGATTACCGTTCATCGTACGGCCATGACGACGACACTCAGATTCGTCGGTCGTCCCTTCGAGGGGTTCGAACGCGCGCTGGACCGCCAGATGGAGTCGTTCGCCGAGGAGTACGACGTCGAGTTCGAACGCGACCACCGTCCGCTCCCGGAGATCCACGAGGAACTGATCGAGGACGGCGGCCTCGACGACGGGACCTACGACCTGTTCCTCTGCCTCTCGGACTGGCTCCCGGCGGTAGCAGAGCAGGGACTGCTCGAACCGCTCGACAGCCGTATCGACGCCTCGCCGCCGGCGGACTGGCCGGACGGCTGGGCCGAGAGCATGCGCGAACTCGTCCGCTGGGACGGCCGGACTTACGGCGTCCCGTACCACGACGGCCCGGAGATCTTCCACTACCGCGAGGACCTCTTCGAGAGCGTCGAGGAGCAGCGCCGGTTCCGCGAGGAACACGGCAGGCCGCTCCACGTCCCCAGGACGTGGGACGAGTTCCTGGAGGTCGCCGAGTTCTTCACCCGACCGGAGGAAGGGCTCTGGGGAACCGTCGTCGCGGCCAAACCCGACGGACACAACGACGTCTACGACTGGCTCATCCACCTCTGGAGCCGCGGCGGGGAGGTGTTCGACGACGACGGGAACGTCGCCTTCGACTCCGATGCGGGCGTCGAGGCGCTCCAGTACTACCACGACCTGATCCACGAACACGAGGTCGCGCCCCCCGAGTCGCTGGAGATGGAGAGCGTCGAGTCCGGCGAGTTCTACGCCGAGGGGAACGCCGCGATGATGTGGAACTGGTCGGGGTTCGGCGCGATGGCCGAGGTCGAAGACGCGCCCGTGTTCGGACGGACCAACTACGGCATCATCCCGCGGGCCGACGACCCCGAAGGCGAACACACGTCGCTGACGGTACTGTACGGGCTCACCGTCCCGGCGAGCAGCGACCACAAGGACCTCGCCTACGAGTTCGTACGCCACGCCTCGACCGCGGAGATGGACAAGGTCACGACGCTCGAAGGCGCCTCGGGTACGCGGCTCTCCACGTGGCGAGACCCCGAGATCCTCCGGACGAACACGTTCTACTCGATGGTCGAGGAGATCAACACGTCGGGCGTGAACTTCCTGCCGCGGATCCCCGAGTTCACCGAGCTGAACGAGGTCCTGAACGACATGGTCCGTTCGGCGGTCGTCGACCGCGAACGCTCGCCCGAAGCGGCCGTCGAGCAGGCCGCAGCGGCGGCACGCGAGTTCACCCGCGAGTGACTACGCGTCCGCGTCGCGTTTCTCGCAGAGCGTGATGTGGCGGCACGACAGCACCGTGTCGCCGTCCTGGTTCTCGACGTCGTACTCGTAGACGACGCGGCCGAGGTCCTCGTTGTACTCTTCCGTCTCGACGACTTCGCGGTGGACCGTGAGCGTCGTCCCGATCGGGACGGGCCGCACGAACCGGAGGTCGTCGTAGCCGTAGGAGAAGGCCTTGGGGTTCATGTCCGCGATGAGCGCCTCGGCGATCGAGAACACGAGGTTGCCGTGGGCGAGGCGCTCGCCGAAGTCGGTGTCGTCGGCGTGGGTCGTGCTCATGTGGAGCGGGTGGAAGTCACCGGAGATACCCGCGAAGTTCACGATGTCCGCCTCGGTGATCGTGCGTACCTCTTCGACGCTGTAGGTCTCGCCCTCCTCGACCTCCTCGAAGTACCGGTCAGTATCTTTCGACGGCGCGTTCATGCCAGCTATATCGGGGAAGGGGGCCTTGAAGACTTCGGCGCCGTGCTCATCGCTGTAGGTCCACGAGGCGCCGGGCGGTCTGCTCGACCGCAGGGGTCGGATCCTCGAAATCCGCCTCGTACTCGATGGTGAGCGGCGTCGTGAGGTCGGCGTGCTCGTCGAGGAGCGAGACGAGTTCCGCCAGGTCGAGGCGGCCCTCTTCGGGGACGACCTCGGTCTCCGCGTCCACGAAATCCTTCACGTGGACGGCGTGGATGTAGTCGCCGAGCGCCGGGACGACCTCGTCGGGGTGTTCGTCCATCCGGAGGAAGTGCCCCGTGTCGACGCAGGCGCCGACCCGGTCGGGGGAGTCCTCCACGGCCGCGAGAACGTCTTCGATCGTCTGGTAGCGCGCGCCCGGACCGTGGTTGTGGACCCCGACGAGGAGGTCGTGCTCGGCGGCGACCTCGGCGACCGTGTCGGCGAGGTCCGGCGGGAAGTCACAGGAGACGTAGTCGGCGCCGAGTTCGCGGGCGAAGGCGAACCGTTCGCGGGCGTCGTCGAGCCCGTCCGCGTCGAACGACCCGCCGTAGTAGCCCCGCACCTCGATGCCGGCGTCGTCGAGCGCGGTGAGCGCCTCGTCGACTGCGGATTCGTCCGCGTCGGGCGCCAGGTGCGTGTCCATGAGTTCGATAGCCGTCACGTCGGTGTCGGCGAGTTCCTCGCAGACCTCGTCGATCGTGAAGTCGCGGTACGTGTAGATCTGGACGCCGATGTCGTACGCCATACCGGTCGAGACTGTCCCCGTCGGAATAAAACCCATCGGTGGCCTCCCGGTCACCGGCGACAGGTCCGACGGAAACGAGAGACCGGACGGGAAGACAGGCGGAGCAGTTTTATGAGCGCGTGGGAAATAACGGGGCGCATGCAACGCGCAGTCATTTCGGGCGAACGAGAGGCAGGTGTCGTCGACGCGCCGGACCCCGACCCCCACGAGGACTGGGTCAAGATCAAGGTCCGCGCCGCGCCGATGTGCACCGAGCACAAGGCGTTCAGCGAGGGGACCGAACAGTCGTATCTCGGCCACGAAGCCGCCGGCGAAGTCGTCGACGTCGCCCAGCCGAACCGCTTCGACGTGGGCGACCGCGTCGTCGCGACGCCGCTGTACTCCTGCGGCGAGTGCTGGCACTGCCGGTCGGGCGAGCACCTCTACTGCGAAGACAAACTCGACGTCGAAGCCGAGACCGGTTCCCGCGAGGGCGAGGCGACGTACGCGCAGTACCACCTCAAACCCGACTGGCTGCTCGCCGAGATCCCGGACGACGTCTCGTACCTCCACGGGAGCATGGCCTGTTGCGGCCTGGGACCGACCTTCGGCGCGATGGAGCGGATGGACGTCGACGCCTACGACACCGTCCTGGTCTCGGGGCTCGGCCCGGTCGGGCTCGGTGGCGTCATCAACGCCGCTTACCGGGACGCCGAGGTGATCGGCGTCGAACCTACCGACTATCGCGCCGACCTCGCGCGGGATCTGGGCGCCGACCACGTCGTCGACCCGACCGACGACGACGCGCTGGAGCAGGTGATTGCCCTGACCGACGGGTCGGGCGTCGACGCGGCGGTCGACTGCTCGGGGATCCCCGCCGCCCAGGAGTTCATGATCGACACGGTCAGGCGTCGGGGGCAGGCGACGTTCGTCGCCGACGGCGGGGGCGTCGAACTCGACGCCGGCGGCGACATGGTGTACAACGGCCTCACCATCCACGGCCAGTGGCACTACCCCGAAGAACACATCCCCGACGTGTTCCAGGTGATCCGGGACGTGCCCGAGAAACTCGACCAGTTCATCACCCATACCTACCCGCTGGAAGACGTGCAGGAAGCCTTCGAGACGCAGGCGACCAGGGAGTGCGGCAAGGTCGTCCTCGATCCCTGGCCCGACGAATAGCAGCGACGATCAGTCGGAGAATCGGGCCGGAGGGCGCGTCCGCCGGCCTACTCGATTTTCGCTATCTCGTGGAGTCGGACGGAGTCGAAGGTCACGTGGACGCGGTCGCCGTCGGTCTCCGCGTCGACGGCGACGTCGGTGACCGCGGAGACTTCCGATCCGTCCGGTACGCGAACCGTCGCCGTCACGTCCGAGAGCGGCGGTACCTCCGTGATCTGTGAGATCGGTTCGCCGGCGCGCGAGGTGTGGTAGTTCGTGGCGTGGAGGTAGGTCGCGTCGCCGGTCGTCATCGCGTTGAGTTCGACGCTGGACGGTGCGTCGGCCGCGAGCGCCCGTTCGTCCTGCAAGTCGGTGACCAGGTTGTCGAGCAGGCGGCGGTGGCCGTGGTAGTCCTCCTGGTAGTACTGCGTGAAGAGGTTCGTCCCGACGTAGACTGCCTCGCCGTCGCCGTACTGGTTGTGGGTGATCGCGGGCACGTCGAGTCGCCGCTCCGGCGGGGCCTGGTAGTGGGAGAACCGGCGAGTCTCCGACCGCTCGGTAGTCGGGGCGACGACGGTTCCGCGGGCCTCCGCCTCGTCCGTCGCGATCGACTGGAACGGTCCGTAGGAAACGCACTCCATGTCGGGCAGGCCGTCGGCGTAGGGGCCCGGATCGAGGTACGCCGTCGTGTAGGGGAGCCGCCCCCGAGTGGTCACGCCGAACACGTCACCGAGGCCGAACCCGTCCTCGGAGAGCGACGCCGTTCCCGTCGCGACGAGCTTCCCGCCGTCGTCGACGAACGAGCGGAGCGAGTCCAGCGTCTCCGCGTCGAGCGGGCCGGTGTCGGGCAGAATCGCGACATCGAACTCCGACAGACGGTCGTTCGCGAAGTGCTCGTCCAGGACGTCGAACTGCTGGTGGGTCTCGGCGAGGAACTTGGTCGCGCTGACGGCGCCCTGCGCGCTCATCTCGGGGTTGTCGGGGTCCATCGAGGCCTGCTGCCCCGCCGGGTCGTGGTGGCCGGGGAAGACGACGGCCACGTCGCGGAGCGGGTCTGCCTGCGGGAGCTTCCGCTCCTTGGCGAACTCGAAGGCGTCGCCGATGACGTCGTACTTGGACGCCTCGAGGACGCCTCGGGGTCTGAGCTGGTCGCCCACGCTGACGGGCAGGTGGTGGATGAGTGACGTAGAGAGTTCGTACTTCAGCTGGTTCTCGTGTTTGACGGTCCCGAAATCGCCCCAGACCTTGTGAAAGGCGCCGGTCATGCCCTGGGTGAGGCGGTCGTAGTTGCGGGTGTACCGCGCGTGCATCGGCGTGTGCATGTACCCCCACCCGCTCGGGAGGCTCTCGATGACGAGATAGTCCATCGTGTCGTAGAGGTCGGCGGTGAGGCCGAGGCCGAGCCGATGGTTGTAGGTCACCACGAGGTCCTCGTCGTGGTCTTTGACCAGTTTCGTCGTCCGGTCGGCGAAGTCGCGACAGACCTTCGCGCGGTGGCGCCGGCGGTCCTCGGGGTCGTCGGGGTCCATCCCGAGCGTGCGCATGCTCTCGCTGCAGTAGCGGCAGGTGCAGGCGTCCTCGTGGTACAGCAGGATGTCGAACCAGAAGCCGTCGATGTCGTACTCGAGGATCTCGCGGACGTGCGGGTGGATGACCTCCTCCGTGTACGGCGAGTTGAGACAGAGGTACTCCCAGCGGTCCTCGCGGGTCTCGGCGTTCAGCTTGTTCCCCTCGCCGTCGCGCTGGTACCAGTCGGGGTTGGCCTCGCCCGGCAGGTTGTCCCAGGCGACCGTGTAGTAGGCGAGCACGCCGATGTCGCGGTCGTGGCACGCCTCGACGGCCTCCCCGAACATGTCGAAGTCGAGGTTCGGGTGTTTCGGCCCGACCGCCGAGTCGTAGTAGGTGTTACCGTGACAGCCCTTCGCGAAGAATGTGACGCTGTCGACGTTCGCCTCGGCGAGCGTGGCGGCGAACTCCTCGGCGTCCCAGTCCTTCCCGACCTCCCGCTGGAAGGCCGGCGTGTGGAAGTCGAGGTGGATGTTCGTCTCGCCCAACACTGATTCCGTTGCCTCCGTCGGCTCCATAATCGCACGCCCACGGCCACGATAGTAAGTGTGTCGCTCGATCAGGGACGGGTCCGCTCGATCACGCGCAATCCCCTCGCGATAGACCCCGTGACCCGGTCGACGTCCCAGTCGCCGACTCCGTGGTACCGGAGTATCTGTTCCGCGTTCGGGGCTTCGTCTCCCGCCGCGTCGAGCAGGGCCTCGAAGTCGACGCCGCTACCGCCGCCGGGGACCTGCGAGTCGGCTCGGTCCCACCACGCTCTCGACGCTTGCCGTGAGGGACCGGGTTCCGCGTCCCAGAGGTAGACACCGTCTACGCGGTCGCCGAGCGCCGCGAGCACCGCCGCGGGGGACTCGTCAGCCCGCAAGAGGGTCGGCGGGGCGACGGCGACCCGTACCGCGTCGCTGTCCAGTTCGGCGACGACGTCCGTCAGTTCGTCGAGCGAGGCCGGAACGCCGATACCGGGGACCAGCGCGCCAGTCAGATCGTGTTCCGCGGCTGCGTCGAGTCGCGTTCGGAGCGTGTCTACGTCGAACGCCTCGGTCTCGCCCGGGTGCCCGTCGAAGACGACCGAATCCGCACCGAGTTCGCTCGCGAACCGGATCCGCTCGACAGCGTCCGTGCCGCCGACGGAGACGACCGGGGCCGAGAGGTCGTGTGCGTCGAGGTCCTGCCGGACTACCTCGACGTCGTCCGCCGGATCGAAGTGCGACGCGACGCCCGGCACCGACCAGAGGTTCACGCGCGTGACTCCGAGGTCCGCAAGCGCGCGAAACGCCTCGTCCCGCTCGCAGTCGCCGAACAGCGAACTCGCCACGGACACCGGTCGGCGCGCGACGAGATGGCGCCGGAGTCGCTCGGTCGTCGGCCGGCCGACCGCGAGCGGTCGCTCACTCGGTGCGACCGTCCGACCGTCGAGCGCCGACCGCATCGCGGCGTCGACAGTCCGGTGGACCGCCACCGCGCTCTCGAGGCCCGCCGGGTGCGAGTCGCGCTCGCCCGAGAACACCGCCGCGAGGTCGTCGTACAACCGCCGCGTCATGTACGAATCCTCCTCGAAGTCGCGCGCCTCGACGTGCTCGGTCCCGTCGGCGAACACGCCGCTCGCGTGGTCCCCCAGGACGAGTTCACCGCGGCCTTCGGTCCCGATGACGTCGATCCTGAACTCGTACCAGAACGTGCCGGCCTGTGCGGGGACGTCGGGCGCGCCCGGTCCGAGATGAACGTACCCACGGACGCTGTCGGGGTAACTCAGTTCGATCGCCGTGTCCTCCGGTTCGGCGTGGTCGACGACCCACGGGTTCGCCGCGGGATCGAGCGAGACCGGCCCCTCGGCGAACCCGCGGACGGCCGTCGGCTCGTCATCGACGAACCAGTCGAGCGCGTGGAGGAAGTGCGTCCCCTGCCCCGTCAGCCCGCCTTTCGTCGAGCCGACGAGCCGTTCGATCTCACCGAGACGGCCGTCATCGATCCATCCCTTCAGGGTGCGGAACTCGTCCGCGTAGGGTTTCTGGTGACAGACGGTCACTCGCGTCTCGGCCGCGTCGGCGAGGTCGGCGATCTCCTCGACCTCGCCCAGCGTGTTCGCGACCGGTTTCTCGATCAGTAGCGACGCCGGTTCGTATTCGAGCACGTCCCGGACGACCCCGACGCGACCGCGGGGCGAAGTCACGGCGGAGACGTGATGGGGTCGCTCCGCCGCGAGCGCCTCGTCGAGATCTGTGTAGTACGCCGGCACGTCGAACTCTGCCATTACCGATTCGGCCTGGTCGGCGTCCCTGTCACAGACCGCGACGAGGGTCAGTTGGTCGCTGTCAGCTATCGCCCGAGCGTGCTGCTGTCCCCGGTGGCCGCAACCGAGGAGCACGCATCCGTGGTCGCTCATCGTATTCCGTCCGACGGGAGTCTGATACTTATACGTAGAGGTGTCGACGGGCGGCCGATCCGGAGAGAACTTCCCGATCTATCATGATATTGTCGTTCGGTGACACCGAACAGTTGATCCGTCCCTATCGAACGACGGAGGCGTCGATCGAGGGCCGAGTAGCCGTCGTATCATCGAAACGCTCGAAATATGGGGGAGTGGGGATTGGTCACTCTGTTCGTTGAGAGCGAATCCGAAAGGGCGGCCGAAGCGACGGCGGGATCAGAGGTGACGGACGTTGATCTCGATCTCGTTAGCGGTCGCGAGCAAGAGATCCGTCAGCTCGTTCTCCAGTTTGTCCTCGGTCAGCCGGTGAGCCGGGCCCCCGATGCTGATCGCACCGTAGACGCCCTCTCCCGTGCGCTTGATGGGAGCTCCGATCGCGTGAAGTCCCTCCATCGACTCCTGCAGGTTGAACGCGACCCCGCGATCGCGGATCTCCTCGAGTTCTCGTTCGAGTTCGTCGCGGTCGGTGATCGTATTGGACGTGTGCTGTTCCATGCCTGTGTGGTCCAGGATACCCGATACCCGCTCAGGGGGCAAGTGTGCGAGGATCGCCTTCCCGGCCGCGATGTGATGGAGCGACGTGTGCCTCCCGACGTTCTCGTGCGTGTGGACGGCGTGTTCGCCCTCAGCGCTGTAGAGATAGACGGCCTGGTCGTGTTCTTCCGCGATGCACCAGACGCGCTCTCCGGTCTCGGCCGCGAGTTCGTCGACCCGCTCCCGGGCGGCCTGGAATATCTGGCGCTGTCCGCGCGAGTAGATCCCGTAGTCCAGAAAGCGTAACCCGATGTGGTACTCCTCTCCGAACCTCGTGACGAACCCGTGATCCTCGAGCGTCGCCAGGTGGCTGTGAATCGTACTCTTCGCGAAGTCCAGTTCGTCGGCGAGTTCGGTGATCCCGCGGACCTCCTGCTGGCGGATCGCAGAGAGGATCTGCAGGAGTTTCTCGTCCGATTGGACCGTCCGCCGCGCGTTGTCTTCGGCCATGCCACGACGTTTGTGACCAACGACTATTAAGATTGTTCGTTGTGGTCGAATCCCATTTCGACCGAACGGCGACCCGCATCGCACGACTAGTGAACGGGACACGAAGGGAATCGAGAACGAGCGAGTGACATCCGTGATATCGTCCGTTCGGTGAGAACGAACGCCTCGCAACCGTCACTGTCGAGTGAAATCGAACATACTTTTTTGCTCCCGTGGTCTTGAGCGAGTATGGACGAGGAAACAGCGCCGGACGTGGGTTCAACTGCCGGGGGACCTGGCAGCAAGGTGGCGGCGCTCATCGAGCGATACGACCTGGTCGGGCTCGGGGACGATCTCGAGTCGCGCTGGACGGCGGACGGAGACGAACGGATGAGTCTCCGCGAACTGGCCGACTACGTGAACGAATCGCTGATCGCGGCAGCGCTACGAGCGTCCGATACACAGCCGGTCGACGGCGTGGCGTCGAACTACTATCGGTTGCTGACGAGCGACGACGTGAGCAGCGGGACGCGAATCGAAGCCGAGAACGAACTGGAGTCTCGGGGCGTCGATGTGGATCAGTTGGAGTCCGACTTCGTCTCCCGACAGGCCATCCACACGTACCTCACGAGCGAGCGAGACGCGAGCTACGAATCGCCCGATCGGAGCGACAGTGAACGAGCCGACGATCGACTACAGACGGTCCAGCGGCTGAAGAACCGCCTGGCAACCGTCGCAGAACGCGTGCTGACCGAACTCGAGGGGTCGGGGTATCTCTCTGTCGGTGATGCGCGGGTGACGGTTCTCGTCAGCGTCCAGTGTCGCGACTGCGGTGAGCAGTACGCGTTCGCCGATATCATCGCGAACGGCGGATGCGACTGCTGACTGGCCGAACCGCGGTCTATCTGCCGAGCTCGTCTACCCGGCCGCTACTATGACAGCCATAGGGGCGTCATAGAACCTTGTCACCGTCGTCGAATTGGTCGCCACTAACCCATGACAGTCCTATGTCCGTCATACCATGATGGAGACACGGAGATTTTCACGACGTGGCCGGACACCAAGGTACAACATGTGTGCAAGCGATTAGGTGTGTCCCACAGTGTAAAAGAAGGGAATGATTTATCCCGAGGGCGATTGACAGACCAGACGGAATGAGTTCAGGACAACGGATTGGGGAAGAAGTGACTCTCTCGGTGGAGAACATTGGGGGGATCGACCGTAGCGCCGTCACGTTCTCTCCCGGGGTGACGATCCTCACTGGCCGCAACGCCACGAATCGAACCTCCTTGCTCCAGGCCATCATGGCCGCGCTCGGGAGCGACAACGCGACGTTGAAAGGCGACGCCGAGGAAGGACGAGCCGAGCTCACGATCGGGGGCGAAACCTACACCCGGTCACTCACGGCCCAGGGCAACGGTGTCGTCGAAACCGGTGACCCGTACCTGGACGACTCGACTCTCGCGGATCTGTTCGCGTTCCTCCTGGAATCGAACGAGTGTCGCCAGGCCGTAGCGCGTGGCGACGACCTCCGCGAGATCCTCATGCGACCCGTCGATACGGACGAGATCGAACGAGAGATCGACGATTTGAAGAGCGAGAAGAAGCAGATAGACTCGGAAATAGAGAACATATCGAATCTCACGGACAGACTGCCAACGTTAGAAGAAAATAAGACGGAAGTAGAATCAGAAATCGAAGATGTAGAGTCCGATCTCGAAGATAAACGGACGGAGCTCGACGATGCAGACAGAGAAGTGGAAGAGACGAGAGAAAAGAAAGAAGAGCTCGAATCGAAGCTCGACGATCTCAACCGATCGAGGGACGAGCTACAGCGAGTGACGGACAAGATCGAGTCGGAGCGAGAGAGTATCGCGGGGCTCGAAGCCGAGAAAGAGGACCTGGAGAGCGATTTCGAAGGGCTCTCGCCGATCTCCGACGAGAAGATCGGGGACATCGATGCCGAGATCCAGCGGTTGCGGGGAGAGATCGACGCGATGGACCGGACCGTGACCGAGCTCCAGTCGGTCATCCAGTTCAACGCGGAGTTCCTCGAGGACGAACAGCCAGAGGTAGCGACCGCGATCGGCAGCGATACAGGCGATGGCGGAGCCGTGACCGACGAACTCCTCGCGGACTCCGAGACGGTGACCTGCTGGACCTGCGGTTCGTCGGTCGAAACCGATCAGATAGAGTCGACACTCGATCAGTTACGGTCGCTCCGCGAGCAGAATGTCCAGGAGCAACAGTCCCTCGAGGAAGAGATCGACCGGCTCGAGTCGGAGAAGCGCGACCTCGAACGGGAGCGCGAGCGGTATCGGTCGCTCCAGCAAGAGATCGCCGACGTCCAAGCGGAGATAGAAGACAGGACGGAACGCCTCGGCTCGCTGCGGGAGCGACGGGACGAACTCGAGGGCGAGATCGACAACCTGGAAGACGACGTCGAGGCGTTACAGGGTGCCGACTACAGCGAGGTGCTCGAGATCAGCGAGGAGGTGAACAGACTCGAATTCGAGATAGAGCGGCTCGCCGAGGAGCGCTCGGAGATCGAGGCCGAGATCGAACGGATCGAAGCGAAACGGGACGAGCGCACCGAGCTCGAATCCCGTCGGGAAGAGATCCAGCGGGAACTCGACAGACTCCGGAACCAGGTGGATCGGCTCCAGGAGGAGGCTATCGAGGAGTTCAACGACCACATGGAGACGGTTCTCGAACTGCTCGAATACGACAATCTGGAGCGCATCTGGATCGAGCGGACGCGCGAACGCGTCCGGGAGGGTCGCAGCAAAGTAGAGAAAGAACGGTTCGACCTGCACGTCGTCCGGAGCGTCGACGGCGGGCGAGTCTACGAGGACACTGTCGACCACCTCAGTGAGAGCGAGCGCGAGGTCACCGGACTCGTGTTCGCGCTGGCCGGCTACCTCGTCCACGAGGTATACGACGAGGTACCCTTCATGCTCCTCGACTCCATCGAAGCGATCGACGCGGACCGGATCACGAAGGTCGTCGACTACCTGAACGGGTACGCGGACAACCTCGTCGTCGCGCTCCTGGAAGACGACGCTGCGGCGCTAGACGACAACTATCAACGGATCACGTCGATCTAAGTACCGATCGGTGACGGTCCACCGACGCCACAGTTATATGGGACCCGGGCCGTCGTTTTGGTATGTCTCAGGAGATCGAACGCATCGAAACGATCGAGTTCGGATATCAACTCCGGGACGTCGGGACGCCACCCGGTGGCTTCGACATCGTCTACGACCCCGGCAACGAGATGGAGCGGCGACTCTTCGCCGTCCGGATCGAAGTGAGCGACGGACTGACCGGCGAGTACGTCGGGAGTAACTCGCCGGGGGCGGCACAGATCAACATGGTCGCGGACTATCTCGTCGGCGAGAACCCTCTAGAGCGGGAGAAACACTGGTCGGAGTTGAAACGCGCGCTCCGGAAGTACGACCGAATGGGGATCGGCCCGCTCGATATCGCCCTCTGGGATTACGCGGGAAAGCGCTACAACGCGCCGATCCACGAACTGCTCGGGACGTACCGTCAGCGACTCCCGGCCTACGCGTCCACTTACCAGGGCGACCGGAGCGGCGGTCTCGATTCACCGGCGGCGTACGCCGACTTCGCAGAGCGATGCCGCGAGTTGGGGTACCCTGGCTACAAGGTCCACGGCTGGGACGGCGACTGGCGAGACGTCGACCTCCTGGACGCGACAGTGCGTGCCGTCGGCGACCGAGTCGGCGAAGAGATGGACCTGATGGTCGACCCCGCCTGTAACCTCGAGACGTTCGCCGACGCACTCCAGATCGGTCGGGCCTGCGACGAGTACGGCTATCTCTGGTACGAAGACCCGTATCGCGACGGAGGCATCTCTCAGCACGCACACCGCAAACTCCGTCAGCAACTCGATACGCCTCTGCTCCAGACCGAGCACGTCCGCGGCCTAGAGCCGCACGCAGACTTCGTCGCGAACGAGTCGACCGATTTCGTCCGCGCAGACCCGGAGTACGACGGCGGTATCACCGGTGCCATGAAGATCGCCAGGGTCGCCGAAGGGTTCGGACTCGACACCGAATTCCACGCACCCGGCCCGGCGCAGCGCCACTGCATGGCCGCCACGCGGAACGCGAACTACTACGAGATGGCACTCGTTCACCCCGACGCCGCCAATACGACCCCACCAGTCTATGCCGGTGAGTACGAGGACGATCTAGAAGCTATCGACGACGATGGAACGGTGCCCGTTCCGAACGATCCGGGTCTCGGTGTCGAGTACGACTGGGACTACATTCAGGCCAACGAGACCGGGCGTCGAGTCTACAGCTAACTCGGCCACTGGCCGTCGCTGGTGGACCGATCGAACGCCGCTATTCGAACTGAATACCGGCCTATTCAGGGTGTTCTGCGACACGTCTGTCCATGTCTTCCAGCGCCGTGAGCGAACGATGCAAGTTCGTGTACACGCCGCCACCCACCGAGTACTCCTGGACTCCGACAGGACCATCATATCTGACTGAACGGAGGAAACCGACCAGGACGAAATTGTCGAGTTTCCCCGAATCGAGCGTCCCGGTGGTCACCTCGCCGCCGAGCGTAGAACTCCCACACAGATCGATCGAATGGAGATGCGGAGTGACCGAACGGATGCGGTCGTCCGGAGCGCCCCGTCTACGGTGTACCAGTGATACAGTAACCGTTAGAATTATCCGCTCATAGAATGTAGCAATAGCCAATGGATCATCTCGACGAGATCTCCGTCGAAGAACTCCATGACGCCCTCGACGACGTCGATGGAAACAAGCCGACACAACGGTTGTTAGCTGCGATCGCGTACAAAAACGGCGTGACGCAAACCGAACTTGCCGAGTGGCACGACACCGGGCGAAGAACGATCTACAGCTGGCTGATGCGATTCGATACGGACGAACCGCTTGCGCAAGCTGTCTCTGATGCTCATCGATCGGGGAGGAAACGAAAGCTCTCAGAATTACAGCAAGAAGAGTTCGAACAATCCGTTCACGGACCACCCGAGGAAGTCGGGATCGACGCGCCGGCGTGGACGCCGGCGCTCGTCCAGGAGTTTCTCGAGGAAACCTACGGCGTCGAGTACTCCTATCCGAGTTGTCGGCGGTTGCTCAAAGAAGCTGGATTGAGGTATCAAAGACCACCCCATACAGCCGCCGAAGCCAAGGAATCCGACAAAGACGAGCTCCACGACGAGATCAAAAAATGCGAGCGGAGATGGACGCCAAAATAGTTTCCATCGACCAAACCAGGAGATCGGTTCGGGTCGAGCCGCGTGGATTCCGCGCGGCACGCGGCCGACCGTCGAACTTTCCGGCCAACGCGGCTGGACGTACCTGTTTGGCGCGATCACCGAGGACGGCAACTGCTGTTTCTCACGGTTCACCGAGTACGTTACCGCTGATCACGCGGACTATTTCATATTTCCGTGATACAAAGAATTCGAATAAGACTTGATCGTCGTGCTCGATGGTGCGCCGTACTTCGAGGCGTCGGCCGTCACGGACCTGACGGCCCGTGACGACCTCTCCTTCGTCACGTTACCGGCGAATACGCCCGAACACAGTCCTGTCGAAGGGTACTGGCGACAATTCCAAAACGCTCTCAGCAACCGGTTCTTCGACTCGCTTGAGTAACTGACCAGCGCGATCGATACCGCCCTCGACCAACCTGCGTTCCCCAAGAGTGAGCAACTATTTCTAACGCTTGCTGTAGCCACAGAACACTGCCCCGATTCGCTGGTCGTCGATGCGGGACGGTTCCCCTCGAGACTACCGGATCTCACGACCAAAACCCGAACGAGGGTAGAGTCGCATTGACAGTCGAGCATCCGTTCGGGAACCATCCACCACCACGAAACGAGAATAGCACGCCGCTACCCATAGACTCAATTATCGTCTATACGTCCGGCGGAGCATGGCTCCAGAATACGATTTCGATCTAGAGGACGAGCCGCGACAGCTCGACATTACGGACCTCGAACGCATCGAGCGCTTCAAGGAGGCCGGTTACGGTGGCAGCGTCGCAGATGCGCTGTACAACGTCGGCGTCCGCGATTTCGTATTCGATCAGGACTTCTTCGCGATCGACGACGGCGAGATACTGGCTGGTCGTGCCCTCCCCGTCAAACTCCACACGCAGGCCGCGACTGACGAGACCGAAGACCCCGGCGAACAAGCTGAGGGAGACGAAGAAGTCCATCCGCAGAAACGGATGATGCGCACCGTCGAGAGCCAGCCAGACGGGAGTATCCTCTGTTTCGATACCGGTGGAGACATGCAACCGGCTCACTTCGGTGAGATGAGCTGCACGTTAGCTTACTCACACGGTGCCCGTGGGATGCTCTGCGCTGGAAACGTTCGCGACACCCGGTACGTGAGACAGATGGAAGAGTTCCCGGTGTATACGCTGGGAACGACGCCGAACTGGCACGGCGGTTGGGAGATTATTGATGTTGACGTCCCCATCCATCTGCCTGGTCACCTAAGTCACTACGTCACGGTCCGTCCGGGCGATTTCATATTCGGGGACTTCGATGGCGTTCAAATAATACCCCGCGAAGTCGTCGACGAAGTGTTGTTGCGTATCGAGGACATCTACGAAGAAGAAAACGAAGAGCGCAGAAAGATCGCCGAAGGCATGCCTATCGACGAAGTCTACGAGGAATACGGTGTGCTGTGAGAGGGGCTTGTGTAGACGCTAGCAAAAACAGATAACTATCTAAGCTACTAGAATATGAAGCAAAAAGAGGTATTTTGTGTCTCGCAAACTCGCCTGCTTCATTGATCGGGTCGCTCGCACGACGGCGGCGATGTTCAGCCGGCGGACGCGACCGGCACGGATCGGATTCCTGCCAGCCAACGCTGCGCAAGACCGATGGTAGCGACTGATAACCATCAAATTCAGATACTGTTAGACGTCTATACCTATTAGTATCGTTCTCGATCGTCCCGACTCAGTGTGCCTTCGTGACCGAAGTTCCGACCTCCGACGATGGATCCTGCGGCCCGTGGACGAGCAGTCCGTGGAGACGTGCGTTTCCCCGCATCAATTCACCGGTCGGACGTCAGCGGTTCAGACGGGGTCGGTGCGGCCTTCGAGACCGTGAATTTCGGGCAGGGAGCGCCCGATCGCGGCTGGTCGAAGCCTTCGATCAGGCGGGGTCGACGGCGCGTTCGAGGTCGCGCGTTTCGACGCCCGTCCGGATCTCTTTGGCGCGTCTGCGGACGGCGCCGACGTACCGCTCGATCTCACTCGGTCGCTTCCCGTAGAACGAGGCGACCCAGTTCGTGTCCGTTCCGGGCATCGTCAGGAAGTACGCGGCGAGCGTGTCCCGGCCCGCCTGGACGACCTCCGGCGGAACCCCGCGCTCGCCGGTGCCCTCCTCCTGGAACCCGTTCACGTCGAAGTAGACGTCGGCGTAGAGGGTCGCCGTCTCCGGGTCGTCGAAGGTCATCTCGACGTGTTCGGGCGCCTCGAACCGGTATCGCGGGTCCGCATCCCCGCCGGGCGCGAACTCGACGACGCGGACGTCGAGGACGTAGTCTTCGTACACGGTCTCCGTTCCGTCGGCACGTTCGGGTCCTGTCATGGTGAATCGGTCGACGTGGTCGGTCGGCGTCCCGCGACCGGCGTCGCGGAACCCAGACGTACGGGAGATCCCTCCACTGGCGGGGTTGAACCTTGCTAGTAGCGGTGTATCCCGCTACGTATCGCTCGGGAGCGCTACCGAGAGACAGGTCGGTCCCGCAGGGAGAGGCGGTCACCGAAGAAGCACCACGGTTCTCGGCGGCGGCGCGTCGATGAGGCAGTTGTTCCGCGGCCGCTCACCCTGCGATAACGCTTTATGCGACGCTCACCAGACTGAGAGACATGGTCGCTTCCGGGCCGGAGACGCTCAAATCGAGCGAGAAACTGTTCGCGCTCGTCGACGCGCTGCTCGAACTGGGCGAGGCGGGAGTGACGGAGCTGGCGGAACACGTCTCCTTCCACAAGAGCACTGTCTACGTCCATCTCCAGACGATGCGGGAGAACGGGTTCGTGAACAAGTCGGGGGATAAATACCGCCTCTCACTGCACTTTCTCACGATCGCTGAAGCGATCAAGAATCAGCACGCCGTCTATCGAAACGGAAGCGTGGAGATCGACCGCCTGGCCGAAGAGACCGGTGAGCTGGTCTGCCTCGGTATTCCGGAAGACGGGAGTGTCGTCGTCGTCCACGAGGCACAGGGCGAGAAGACGACGCAGAGCATCTCCGTCGGGACGAAGATGCCCCTCACGGAGACTGCGATGGGAAAGGTGATCCTCGCCTTCGCCACCGGGTCCGAAGACGGCGGGGACCGACCGCCCGGTGACGACGAGTTCGCCGAGGCGGTCGGTGCGGTCGACAGCGACCACGAACTGGCCACCGAGATCGCGGCGATCCGTCGCGACGGGTACCTCGTCTCGGGCGGCGAGTTCGACGAGGAGATGCCGTACATCGCCGAACCCGACGTCGGGAAGCCGCGGTCGGAGTCCCATCACGCCAGGGTCCAGAACCGGACCGTCGCGGCGCCGATACGAGCGGACGGACGTCCCGTCGGTGCCGTGACGGTGACCGGGCCAGCGAATCGGCTCAGTGACGAGTATCTCGACGACGTCCGGCAGCAAGTCATCAGTACGGCCGACGAGATCAGACAGAAGTTGACTGTCACTCAGCGCTTCTAGCACAGTTCGCATCGGCACCCAGAGTGTGGCGGACTACGCGAGTCGGAGCCACACCCTCATCGCGCCCTGCTCGCGATTGTTCCAGGCGTAGTAGGGGATCGCCGTGACGGTCGTCTGGTCCGTCCCGACGGCGTCGATAGGTCGATAGAGTGCGTCGTCCCACTCGTCGAGACGCTGTACCGTCGCGGTCCCCTCGATCACCGTGACGCCTTCCAACAGCGATTCGTCGTGGGAGGCGGTGAGCGATTCCGGGTCACCGAGTATCAGATGGTGGACAGGGACAGCGTTGTCGACCGACTCGACGCAGTACACGAGCGGTCCTCGTTGCAGTGCGACGTGTCCCTCGTCGGCTCGGACGTCTGGATGCGCCGCCAGGACGTCTATCGTCATCGGAAACGTGAGAGAGATCTCGTCACCGTCCTCGAACGTACGGCGGACAGCAGCGTACCCGTCTACTGCGTCGGCGGCGATCGATCGGCCGTTTACCGTCATTTCGTATCCGTCCGCCCAGTCCGGGATGCGGAACTTCACCTCGAACTCGGTCGGCGCTTGGAGCGACACCTCGACGTCCACGTCCCCTTGCCACGGGTACTCGGTCCGCTGGCTGAGACGGACCGGGTGGTCCGAGACGGTCGTCTCGATATCGCTGCCGACGTAGAGGTTCACGTAGATCGAGTCGGCGTCCTGTGCGTACACGTGCTGGCCGAGGGACGCGAGCGTCCGTGCGAGGTTCGGAGGACAACACGCGACGTACAACCATTCTTTGCGTTCGTACGTCCCCTGGGTTTCGAGCGGGTTCGAGTAGGAGAATCGCGTTCCGTCGAGCGAGACGCCGACCAGTGACCCGTTGTACAGCGCTCGTTCGAGCACGTCGATGTACTTCGCCTCGCCGGTCAGTTCGAACATCTTCTGACTCCAGCGAACGCTGCCGATCGCGGCACACGTCTCCGCGTAGGCGGTCTCGTTCGGGAGGTCGTAATCCGTCGTCAGGGCCTCGCCTTCCGACGTCGAACCGATCCCGCCGGTGACGTACATCCGTTTCCTGACCATACTCTCCCACAACCGTTCGACTGCATCGAACAGTTCCGGGTCGGCGATCTCCCGAAGCAACGCCGCGACCGCGGTGTATAGATACGTGGCTCGAACGGCGTGGCCCTCGACGGATTCCTGTTCGCGGACGGGAGCGTGGTCCTGGGCGAATCGACCGTCGTACGTCCCCGACTCGTCCAGAAAGACGTCGCGGTTTGCCTCGATAGACTGTAGCACCTCGTCGTAGTCTTCCGTGCTGCCGAGTTCCCATTCCCTGGAGAACTCGGTGGCGAGGGGGGACGGATCTCGGCCGCGTCGGTCGATAAAACACGTCGAAAGATCGAGATATCGTCGCTCGCCGGTCGCTCGAAACAGTTCGACGAGCGCGAGTTCGATCTCCTCGTGTCCCGGGATGATCTCGCGCTGCCCGGGTCCGAACCGTTCGTCGATGTGGTCGGCGAACTGACGGGCGACGTCGAGGAGCGTCGTCTCACCGGTCGACCGGTGATGTGCGATCCCGGCTTCGATCAGGTGGCCCGCACAGTACAGTTCGTGCATCCGGCTGAAGTTCGTCCATCGGTCCTCCTGGTCGGCGAGCATAAAGAACGTGCACAGGTACCCGTCCTCGGCCTGCGTCCGTTCGATCAGTGAGACGACCTCGTCCACTTTCCGGCGAAGCGACGGCATCTCTTCGGTCGCCAGTACGTAACTGGCCGCTTCCAGCCACTTGTACGCGTTCGCGTCGACGAACATCGGCCCCTCGAACTCGCCGCCAGCCTCGCCGAGAACCCGTCGAAAGTTGTCGAGACAGCCGTTCGCCTTGATGTGGTCGTACTGGTGTTCGAGCGTGACTAACCGGTTCGTTTCGAGACGCGGCGTCCAGAAGTCGTCCCGAATATCGACTGCAGACAGGGGGAGCGTTCGGATGGCGTCCGTCATTGGCAGGGCTCTCACAGCGGTACGTGGTACTCGCACTTAGTAGCGTCTCTCGCGGATCCCAGGGGGAGTCGCCGGCTGGCCAGTCACGGCAAGCCGACCGGTTCCATCTTCCGTGAGTCTCACCGACCCCCGGAAGGGGCGCTCACTGCTTGCGCGATGACCGATATAGAAGAGGTACATTATACAAAGCGTAATGATATATTTCGCGGACGAAACGGCACACGGTCGAGCGAAGAGGGTAATCGCCGACGAGACGCCGATCACGCTGGATTCTGGGCCGATTACGTCTATTGCAGATGATCAACCGCCATAATAGCAATTGAGGAGGTTTTTAGCCCATGATTATCATTGGACATCTGCGTATAATCCGTGTTAGCAAAATTCTCCGTATTCGACAATTTTCCGCGGAGAGAGTCTCCAAGCCACCCGATACTCCCCTTAATCGGTGGATTCTCTCAACACAGCGTCTTTACAGTCTACCAGAACCAGTTCCATCTAGAATGATTTCGCCATATAACACATATCATATATTTATCGATTACTGTAAGCAATAATATAGTTGGAGAGTAATTCCGACCCCTTCTCCCTCCGCCGGTCCCGAACGTTTCGAACCGAATTCCGCCACCCGCTGCTGACTCGTGCACTCTCGGGAGAACGACCGGCCGCGAGACCGCGGACGTGAGAGGGTATCCAGCTGTTGATCGTGCTCTCCCCGAACTGGAATTGATCGGTTACTCCTCGTGCAGTTCTGCCGAGGCTGTTTATTGACGTTAAACAGAGTTCGAGATCCTCCGATCTCAGTCTCTAGAGAGCAGAGACCTGCAGAGCGATCTGAACGATCGCTGGTCAACAGTCCCTGAAAAAGGAGAGAATTACAGAGATAGTTCTGTAATTCCAGAGGTGCCGATGGGGAGGTACAATCGTTCCCGGAGCGGCTGTTTAACCACATTAAACAGGGGCCCGTCGGGCGAGCGTTCGAACGGGAGATCGCCGACCGATAGTTGTCGACCAGAAGCCTTCCGACCGGCTGGTCCCGTCACTGACAGTGACGAGATCCCGGACTGTTCTCGTGGCGGTCAGGAACGTATCAGAGTGATGGGGAGTTGGCTCGATAGCCGTGTCGTACCACTGTGTTCTCACCGTCTGTCTTGCCACCTCACGAAGATTCACTCCACTACGTCTGATCCGGTCGGATCGGAATTCTGCTTCGTTCCTGCGCCGATTCCTGCGAGCGACGTGGCGAAGCTGCCGACCGACGCGAGTGCCATAATTCCCGATGATCGTTCGTGTATATAAAAAGAGTTAAGTAGTTGGATAGGGACTATCTGATGATGCGAGACATTGACAGACGTCAACTATTGAGAGTGATCGGTGCATCGGGCGCGGTCGGGCTGGCGGGCTGCAGCGGAAACGACGACTCGGACGGTGGGGACGGGTCGGACGGTAGTGATGGAGGTACGTCCGACGGCTCCGACGGCTCCGACGGCTCTGACGGCTCCGACGGTTCCGACGGCTCCGGTGGCGACTCCTCGCCAGTCGAGATCACGTACCGTGACCGGCAGGGCGGGTCCGATCCGTCGATCTACGCCGACGTGTTCAACGAGGGGCAGGACGACATCCAGGTCAACGCGAGCATGAAGCCCGTCGAGGAGAAGTACCGGTCGCTCATCGCGCAGATCTCTGCCGGCAACGCCCCCGACGTGCTCGGGCTCGACGTGGTGTACCTGCCGCGGTTCGTGCAGCTCGGCGCGCTAGACGAGATCAACGACTTCTACGAGAGTCGGGAGTACACCGACGAGATCTTCCAGCCACTCCGCGAGGACTTCATCCAGTGGGAAGATAACTACTACGCGATGCCGTTCTGGATCGACCTGAGCGCGTACTACTACAACAAAAACCACTACGAAGAGGCCGGTCTCGACCCCGAAAGCCCGCCGGAGACCTTCGACGAGTTCCTCAGCGCCTGTGACGCGCTGCAGCAGGCGGGTTACGAAACGCCACTGTCGAACACGCTCGGGTTCGTCGGGCTGGAGATGTTCTTCTTCATGCCCCACGTGTGGGCGGGCGGCGGCGAGTTCCTCAACGAGGACCAGACGGAGTGCCTCATCGACGAACAGCCGGCCGTCGACGCGCTCGAGTTCTTCCTCGAACTGCAGGAGAACGACTACTCGACCGACCAGACGTCGACGGAGAGCTTCACCTACGGTGCGTTCGCGGCAGAGGAGACCTCCATGATGTACGGCGGCGGGACCGGCGTCGGCGCGGTGAAAGACCAGAACGAGGACCTGTTCAACAACATGGGGACCGCCATGTTCCCCAAGCCGGAGGGCGGAGAACGGTCGAGCTTCCTCGGCGGCAACAGTATCTCCGTCTCGACGCAGGTGAACGAGGAGAAACGCCAGGCGTCCCTCGACTTCATCGACTGGGTCAACAGCGAGGAAGGAATGCGCGTCACGGTCGAAGACCTCGGGTATCTCCCGGCGCGACAGTCCGGGTTCGAAACCGACTACGTCCAGGAACGTCAGCAGATCTTCGGGGCGTTCGAGACAGCGATGGAACAGGGCCACGCGCCGCCGATGCACCCGCGACTCCTCGAGATGCAGGGTCCGCTCAACAACGCGATCACCCGTGCGCTTCTCGGTGAACAGGAACCGCAGGCGGCGCTCTCGCAGGCCGCGGACTCGATCAACGGCGTGCTGCAGTCCTGAGGGATACTCCCTGCTCTTCTCACACTATGAGTTCACGCAACACATTGGGAGATACGATCGGCCGGTACTTACCGGACAGACTCTCGCCGAACGTCTCGGCGGACGGCGGTATCGACTGGACGCCGTACCTGTACTTGCTTCCCGCGCTCGTCGTGTACGCGGTCGTCCTCGTCTATCCGTTCATCGACACGTTCCTGCTGAGCTTCCAGCGAGTCACGACGCTCGGCGGGGAACGAACGTGGGTCGGCCTCCAGAACTACGAGGCGATCCTCACCGACCCGATCTTCTGGCGAGCCGGATTCAACACGCTCATCTTCAGCATCGGCATGGTATTCGTCCCGCTCGTTCTGGGGCTGGTGTTGGCGATCCTCATCGACACGGGCATCTCGGGCACGAGCACGTTCCGCTCGCTGATCTTCGTCCCGGTCATCATCCCGCTCGTGGTGGCGGGGATCGTCTTCGGCTGGCTCCTCGGACAGAACGGGCTCGTCAACCACTTCCTGATGAGTCTCGGCGTCATCGACCAGCCGATGCGGTTCCTCAACTCCACGACGTGGTCGCTCCCGAGCGTCCTGTTGATGGTGATCTGGAAACGGACGGGATACTACCTCGTCATCCTCCTCGCGGGGCTCCAGGGGATCCCCGACAGCGTCTACGAGGCAGCGAAAATCGCCGGCAAGAGCCGCTACGAGACGTTCCGGAGTATCACGCTCCCGCTGTTGAAGCCGGCCATCCTCGTCACGGTCATCATCGGTATCATCGACTCGGTCAAGGCGTTCGCACACGTCTACGTGATGACTGGGGGCGGCCCCTCCCACTCCAGTGAGATCCTCGCGACGTACTTCTACAAGGTCGCGTTCCGGTTCTTCCAGTTCGGGAAGGGCGCGGCGTACGGGTTCATCCTGTTCGTCATCGCGCTCACGCTCTCACTGCTCATCATCCGGTTCTCGGGAGGGAGCGAGATATGAGCGTCCGCTCGCGCGTCCACGATGCGGTCGTCGGGAGCGAGGACGCCAATACGGTCACGCGTATCGGGACGCTCGTCACGCTCACCGTCGCGGCCATTCTGGTCGCGATCCCGCTGTACTGGATGGTCGCGACGTCGCTCAAGACGCCGGTGCAGATCAGCGCGTTCCCACCCCATCTCGTCCCACCGACACCGACGATTTCCCCGTACTTCGAGGCGCTTCGAACCGGGCCCTGGGTCTCGTGGTTCCTCAACACCGTCGTCATCAGCGCCGGGTCCACCGTGTTCGTCCTCACGATCGCGACGCCGGCGGCGTACGTGCTCGCGCGACGCGACTTCCCCGGGAGCAACCCGATCTACGTCATGTTCATCGGCATCCTGATGATCCCGGCGCAGATCCTGCTCATCCCGATGTACACGCTCTTCTCGCGCTACGGGCTGATCAACACGCGCCTCGGGCTCATCATCGCCTACAGCGCGTTCTTCCTCGGATTCTGCGTGTTCCTCCTCCACAGCTTCTTCGCGAACCTGCCGGACAACGTCGAAGACGCGGCGCACATCGGCGGCGTCCCCGAGTGGCGGACGTTCCTGCGAGTCATCCTGCCGATGGCGAAGCCGGGGATCGCGACGGCCGCGATCTTCGTGTTCGTCTTCACCTGGAACGAGTTCCTGTTCGCGCTCACCTTCCTGCAGACCGAGGAGCTCTACACGATCAGCGTCGGGCTCCAGCAGTTCCAGGGACTGCGCGGCAACGTCGTCTACAACCAGCTGTTCGCGATGAGCACGCTCGCGACGCTGCCGATCGTGATCCTGTTCGCGATCTTCTCGGAACAGTTCATCAAAGGAATGGCCGGTCTCAACCTCAAGTAACATGAAATTAGAAATCGAAAACCTGACGAAAAAGTTCGGCGACCTCGTCGCCGTCGACGACGTCTCCATGACGATCGAAGACGGCGAGTTCGTCACGTTCGTCGGCCCCAGCGGCTGTGGGAAGACGACGACGCTCCGCTGTGTCGCGGGGCTGGAGACGCCCACATCGGGGTCGATCAAGATCGACGGCGAAGACATGACCTACGCGAGTCCGAAAGAGCGAGGGACGGCGTTCGTCTTCCAGGACTACGCCCTGTACCCGCACATGACCGCTCGCCGGAACATGTCGTTCGCGCTCGAGAGCACGTCGATGTCCGACGAGGAGATACGCGAGTCGGTCGAAAGCACCGCGGAGATGCTCGGGATTCGCGAACACCTCGACCAGACGCCCGGCGAACTCTCGGGCGGCCAACAGCAGCGCGTCGCGCTCGGCCGGAGCATCGTCCGCGACCCGAAGATCTTCCTGCTGGACGAACCGCTCAGCAACCTCGACGCGAAACTGCGCGTCCAGATGCGCGCGGAACTCCAGCAGCTCCACCAGGAGATCAAGTCGACGACGATCTACGTCACGCACGACCAGGAGGAGGCCATGACGATGAGCGACCGGATCGCCATCCTCAACGACGGCCGCCTCCAGCAGATCGCACCCCCCGAGGTCGCCTACTCCCAGCCCGCCAACGAGTTCGTCGCCGGCTTCATCGGCAGCCCGTCGATGAACTTCCTCGACTGTACCGTCTCGAACGGGACCGTCGAGACGGCGGCGTTCTCGTTCGACGCTCCCGACGGAGCGCACGGGGCCGTGACGCTCGGTATCCGACCGGAGAACATCACGCTCGGTCCGCCGTCCGACGACGGTCACGTCGACGCGACCGTCTCCGTGTTCGAACAGGTCGGCTCGTTCAACATCGTCTACCTGGACATCGACGGACTCGACGACGTCGTGGCGCAGGTCCCGGGTGCCAAACAGTTCGAACCCGGCGCTCGGGTCTCGGTCACGATAGACACCGGTCGAATCCACCTGTTCGCCGACGACGGGGAGACCGTCCACAACCCGCCGGTGTTCACCAAACAGCCCGCCGCCGCCGAGTAGTCGTCGCCGCTCTTTTTCTGTTCCGCACCGGCCCTCTACCTCGTTTCGAGCGAAGACGTGACTCCGAACGACAGCGACCACACACCTGGCGATAAAATACAGTTTCTGCCCGCCTCCGCGCCGGGCGCGACGGGCTTCCGAGTCGACTACGCGTCGATAGCGGCGTCGATCCGCTCCCACTGGTCGTCGGAGAGTTCGACCTCGACGGCGCCGAAGTTCTCGTCTAGCTGGTCGACCGTCCGTGCGCCGACGATCGGCACGCACGTGAACCGCTCGTGGTCCATCAGCCAGCGCAGCGACACCTGTGCGGGCGTCGCATCGACTTCCTCGGCGACGGATCGGACCTCGTCGAGGACGCTCCAGGCCGCTTCCGCCACGTAATCGGATTCGAACTGGTCGTCGATGTCCGCACGGGACCCGTCGGGACCCCGAACCGACCCGTCGTCGGCCCGCTCGTACTTGCCCGTGAGGAACCCGCCGTGCAGCGGCGAGTACGGACAGACCGCCAGATCCTGGTCCTCACACACGTCGAGGTACTCCGTGATCGGTTCCTTGTGTTCCGGCGGCTGGTCCAGGTCGTCGACGATCGGGTCCCGGTACACCGCCGAGTACTCGGGCTGGGTGACGGTGAACGCCTCGTAGTTGTTCACGTCCGCCTTCCAGAGTCCCTTGACCAGTCTCCAGGCATCGCATGTCGAGACGCCGACGTAGTGGACTTTGCCCTCACTGACGAGGTCGTCCACGGCCCGCAACGTGTGTTCGATCGGGGTGTCGTCGTCGGAGCGGTGCAGGTAGAGGATGTCGAGGTAGTCGGTCCCGAGGCGGTCGAGCGACCCCTCGACTTCCGCCTTGACGTTCTTCTTCGAGAGGTTCTCCTGGAACCGCGATACTGTGGACCAGAAACACTTCGAGGCGATCACGTAGTCCTCGCGGTCGCGCTCTTCGAGCCACTCGCCGATCCAGCGCTCGGAGTCGCCGCCGCCGTAGCTGTTGGCGGTGTCGATGAAGTTGCCGCCGCGTTCCTCGAGGGCGTCGAGCAGTTCGTGTGCGTCCTCGCGGCCGGTCTCGACGACGCCGCTGTCCTCGTGTTCCAGCCCGAATCGCCACGTTCCGAAGCAGATCGGTGACACTTCTAGTCCGGTCGAACCGAGTCTCACGTACTCCATACAGGGGACTCGGTCGGCAGTGAAATGAATCCACCGGCTTCGGAAGTCGCCGTTCAGAACCCGACGTCGCCCGTCGACGACGGGCCGGTTCCGTCGAGTGGACTAGCGGTCAGCCCCGGTCCGTCGACGGTCGGCGGTCGATAGGCTGGCAGTTCTCGGTGGAGGTGGTCGTTCCCTGTCGACAGCAGGTACCCGGTCACGATTTCGGGAGCCAGGTCGTCATCGACCCGTCCTCGCGGTTGTCCCACGCGTAGTAGGGGACGGCGACGACGTCGACGTCTTCGCGGTCGACGCTCTCGGCCGGTCGATAGAGCGACTCCTCCCAGCCGTCGAGGTCGATCGCGGTTCCCGAGCCGCGGAGCGTGGTCACGCCGCCGAGCAGGTCCGGGTCGTGGTCGGGCTCGAACGAATCCGCACCGTCTGACACGGTGAGCGATTCGACCGGGACGGACTGGTCCGCGTCTTCGATGCAGTAGACGAGCGGCCCGCGCCGAAGCGCGACCCGACCGGCGTCGGCCCGGGTCCGGGGGTCCGCGGTGAGCGCATCGACCGGCAGTGAGAACGAGAGCGTGACCTCGTCACCGGGGTTCCACGCTTGCTCGACCGAGACGTATCCGTCCGCAGTCGACGCCGAGACGGACGCACCGTTGACCGAGAGGGCGACGTCCGACGCCCAGTCGGGGACGCGAATCCGGAGGTCGAAGTCTACTGGTTCGTCGTGGGTGAACTCGATGGTCGTCTCGCCGTCCCAGGGATACTCCGTCGACTGGGTGAACGAGACCGTCTCGTCGCCGAGTTCCGTCTCGACCGAGCTCCCGACGAACTGGGTGACGTACAGCGCGTCGCCGTCGGTTCCCCGGCCGTAGACGTATCGCTCGAGCGAGGCGAGCAGGCGCGCGGCGTTGGGCGGACAGCAGGCCACGTAGAACCACTCCTTGCGGTGGTGGTCGCCGTCGGTCTCCAGCGGGTTCACGTAGAAGAACCGGTCCCCACCGGCGGACACGCCCGCGAGGAAGCCGTTGTACAGCGTCCGCTCGATCAGGTCGGCGTACGCGGTCTCGGCGGTCAACTCGAAGAGTCGCTGGTTCCAGAAGATGCTCCCGATGGCGGCGCAGGTCTCGGCGTAGGCGGTGTCGTTGGGCAGGTCGTAGTCCTCGGTGAACCCCTCGTGCTCGTGTTCCGACCCGATCCCGCCGGTCACGTACATCCGCTTCGTCGTCATGTTCGTCCACAGCCGTCGCATCGCGGCCCACAGTTCGTCGTCCTCGATCTCCTGGAGCAGCGAGGTCACACCGGTGTAGCAGTACATCGCGCGGACGGCGTGACCCTCGACGGTCTCCTGGTCGCGAATGGGCTGGTGGTCCTGTGCGTAGCTCCCGTCGTACTCGCCGTCCCTGAGGAAGTGGTTTCGAGCGCCCTCGGCGGCGGTGTGCCCGTGGTGAACGAAGTTCGCGCCGGCGATATCGTCGATGTTCGCGAGTTCGTCCGCGAGTGGGGACGGACGCTGGCCGCGAGCGTCGACGAAGTATCGCGCCAGGTCGAGGTACCGCTCCTCGTCGGTGACGCGGTAGAGTTTGACGAGCGCGAGTTCGATCTCCTCGTGGCCGGGGACGCCCGTCTGGCCGTCGGGACCGAACTGCTGGTCGATGCGGTCGGCGAACGCCGTCGCCACGTCCAGAAGCGATTCCTCCCCGGTCGCGCGGTAGTGTGCGACGGCCGCCTCGACCAGGTGACCCGCACAGTACAGCTCGTGCATGACGCTCAGGTTGGTCCACTTCTGGTCGGGCTCGACGAGCTGGAAGTACGTATCGAGATACCCGTCGGCCTGCTGTGCGTCGGCGACGAGCTCGATCACCTCGTCGACCCGTTCGCGCAAGTCGGCGTCGTCGTGGTTCGCGAGGACGTAACTGGCCGCCTCCAGCCACTTGTACGCGTCCGAGTCGATGAACATCGGCCCCTCGAACCCGCCCGTTTCGCCGTCTGCGACGCGACGGAAGTTCTCCAGACACCCGTTGGTCTCCAGTTGGTCGTACTGGTGGGCGACTGTCACGTCCCGGTTGGTCTCGACGCGCGGCGACCAGAACTCGTCGTCGAGCTCGACGTCGGTGATCGGGAGCGATTCGGCTGTCGCCCGTGGTCCTGCTGGCATACACTTTTCAATCGCGAGCGACCGACTAATAGGTACTGCGTCGCATTACTCGACCGACACGACGTACCCCACGCCGCGGAGAGAACGGGGGATACCGGCAGCGAAGTACTCGGACTGGAACGTCACCGCGACTCGGCGTCGATCCAGAGGCGCATCGCTCCCGCGTCTCGATTGGCCCACCCGTAGTATGGGATCGCACGGACAGTCGTCGCCGTCGCGTCCGCCTCCGAATCCTCCCGATACAGGCGCCCGTCGTCCCACGACGTCATGTCGGGGACGCGCGCGTCCAGGTCGAGCGCGGTGACGCCGTCCAGGAGGTCGGGGTCGTGTTCGACGGAGACGCCCCGGTCCCGGTCGAGTCGAACCTGGTGGAGCGGACGGGGACTGTCCTGTTCTTCCAGACAGTAGACGATGGGGCCGCGCTGGACCGCCACTGCGCCGGCCGTCGACCGGACGCTGGGATGGCTCGTGAGGAAGCGAACGGGGAACGCGGCCTCGAAGACCACCTCGTCGCCGGCAGTCCACTCGCGTTCGACCTGGAGGTACTCACCGGGCGACGCGTCGACCGGTTCACCGGCGACCGTCACGGAGACGTCTTCGCACCACTCGGGGACCCGCAGCGCGAGTTCGAACGTCGCCGGCCGCTCGGGCGTCACCGTCAGCCGCGTCTCGGCGTCCCACGGAAACGACGTGTCCTGGTCGATCGCGACTGACGTGTCGGCGACGTCGACGGTCGCCTCGCTCCCCACGTGGTGGTTCACGTAGACCGACGAGCCGTCGGAGGCGTAGACGTGCGTCGCCAGCGACGCGATGAGCCGTGGGACGTTCGTCGGACAGCACGCCGTCTGGAACCAGCCCTGTCGCTCGTTCGCGAATCGGTTCGGATCCACGCCGTGCAGCGGGTGCCCGTCCGGCCCCATCTCGTGCGGGTTGGCGTAGAAAAAGCGCGTCCCGTCCAGCGAGAGCCCCGCCAGCAGCGCGTTGTAGAGCGTCCGGGACTGCAGGTCGCCGTACCGAGCGTCGCGCGTCAACTGGAGGAGTCGCTGGTTCCAGAGGACGCTGCCGAGCGCGGCACAGGTCTCCGCGTAGGACGTGTCTGTCGGCAGGTCGTAGTCCTCGGTGAACCGCTCGCCCTCGTGTGAGGACCCGATCCCGCCGGTGACGTACATCCGTCGCTCCGTCATGTTCTCCCAGAGCCCCTCGAGGGCGTCGACGAGATCCTCGTCACCACGCTCTAGCGCGACGTCGGCCGCACCGGTGTACAGATACATCGCACGGACGGCGTGACCCTCGACGGTCTCCTGGTCGCGGAGCGGCGCGTGGTCCTGAAAGTACCGGCCGTCGTACTCGCCGTCGACCACGACGTGGTCGTACGGGTCGCCCGCGATCTCGTCGGGGTGAAACGCCTCGTATTTCAGCCGCGAGTCCTCGGCACCGCGCCGTTCGACGAAGTACTCGGCGAGGTCGAGATACCGTTCCTCGTCGGTGACGCGATACAGCCGCACGAGCGCGAGTTCGATCTCCTCGTGGCCGGGAACGCCATCGTGGCCGTCGGGACCGAATCTCCGATCGACGTGGTCGGCGAAGTCGGTCGCGACGGTCAACAGCGTCTCTTCGCCAGTCGCTTCGTGGTGTGCGATGGCCGCTTCGAACAGATGCCCGGCGCAGTACAGTTCGTGGAGGACGCCGAGGTTCGTCCACTTCTTGTCCGGTTCGACGAGCTGGAAGTACGTGTTGAGATAGCCGTCGTCCTCCTGGGCCGCGGCTATCAGTTCGACGAGTTCGTCCACGCGCTCGCGCAGTTCGGGGTCGTCCCCCGTCTCGAGGAAGTAACAGGCGCCCTCGAGCCACTTGTACACGTCAGAGTCGTTGTAGAACCGGCCCTGGAACTCGCCGTCGACCTCGCCCGCGGCGACCCGGAAGTTCTCGATGCGACCCGATTCGACGAGTCGGTCGTAGACGAAATCGACGGTGGTCTCCCGCACTGTCTCGATTCTCGGCGTCCAGAAGTCGTCGTCGATAGCCGCGTCTGCGAGGTCCACTGGTCGCAGCCGCTGATCGGAATGGGTTGGCACACCAATCGATACCTCAGACAGTGATAAATAGTTGTTCGTCACTCGACCGAGGGGATCGAGCGGTGTCGGACAGACAGACGAACCGTCGGCGGAGAGACGGCACCTGGCCCCGTTCGAGGCGCGGCGGACCGCATCGGCTCGGGGTTCCGTAACCAGTAGAATTATTCCGTCGCTATTGGTACTGTGAGTCGTTAGCATGACTAGCTCGCAGTACTCCGTAGCCATCGGTGACGTAGCAATCTCCGACGAGTTCTGGTCGCAGTGGGTCAGCCGGAACCGCGACGTTACGATCGAATATCAGTACGACCAGCTCGAAGCCTCGGGCACGCTCGAGAACTTCCGCCGGGTCATCGACGGGAGCGAAGGCGGGTTTCGGGGGATGTGGTTCCAGGACAGCGACGCGTACAAGTGGCTCGAAGCGGCGAGCTACGAGCTCGCGAAGGCCGACGACCCCGAACTCCGCGAACGCGTGAACGAGGTGATCGACCTGATCGCGGAAGCACAGGAGGAGGACGGGTACCTCAACACGTACTTCCAGCTCGTCGAACCCGGCAGGAAGTGGACGAACCTCCACATGCTGCACGAACTCTACTGCGCGGGCCACCTCTTCGAGGCGGCCGTCGCACACTACGACGCCACGGGCGAGGAGTCCCTCCTGGACGTGGCGACCGCCTTCGCCGACCACATCGACGACGTGTTCGGCGACGAGATCGACGGGGTGCCCGGTCACGAGGGGATCGAACTCGCGCTCGTCAAACTCTATCGGGTGACGGACGAGGAGCGGTACCTCGACCTGGCAGCGTACTTCGTCGATCTGCGTGGGCACGACGACCGGCTGGCGTGGGAACTCGACCACCTCGACGAGATCGCCGGTGGGGCGTTCGACTCCGACGACTGGGATGGCTCGATCCACGATGGTTCGCGAACGGTCTTCCTGGACGACGACGGCGAGTACGACGGGAGCTACGCACAGGACCACGCGCCGATCCGCGATCAATCGGCGGTCGACGGACACTCGGTCCGGGCGATGTACCTCTACAGCGGCGTCACAGATCTGGTCGCCGAACGCGGTGACGACGACCTCCGAGACGCGCTCGACAGACTGTGGACGAACATGACGACGAAGCAGATGTATCTCACCGGCGGGATCGGGCCGGAACACGAACACGAGGGGTTCACCGAGGACTACGACCTGCCGAACGAGACGGCCTACGCCGAGACCTGCGCCGCCATCGGGAGCATCTTCTGGAACCAGCGCATGTCCGAACTGACGGGCGAGGCGAAGTACGCGGATCTGATCGAGCGGACGCTGTACAACGGCTTCCTCGCCGGCGTCGGCCTCGACGGCAAGCACTTCTTCTACGTGAACCCGCTGGCGAGTTCGGGCGACCACCACCGCAAGGGCTGGTTCACCTGCGCGTGTTGTCCGCCGAACGCCGCGCGCCTGCTCGCCTCGCTCGGGCAGTACCTCTACTCGACCAGCGGCGACGAACTGTACGTCAATCAGTACGTCGGGAGCCGGCTCGAGACGACGGTCGGTGACACCGACGTCACACTGGACCAGTCGAGCGACCTCCCCTGGAGCGGCGACGTGACGATCGAAGTCGACGCCGACGGGAGCGTCCCGCTCAACCTCCGCATCCCCAGCTGGTGTCCGGACGCCACGGTGACAGTCGACGGGGAGGCGGTCGACCACGACGACAGTGGGTACGTCCGGCTCGACCGCGAGTGGGACGGCGAGACCGTCGAACTCCAGCTGGCCCAGGACGTGACGGTGATGGCTGCCCACCCTGCGGTCGAGAGCGACGCCGGCCGCGTCGCCGTCGAGCGCGGGCCGCTCGTCTACGCCGCCGAAGCGGTCGACAACGACCGGCCGCTCCACCAGTATGCGGTCCCCACCGACGCAGACGCGGCGGTCGACCACGAGACAGACCTGCTCGGCGGTGTGACGACGCTCGAAACGGACGCGACCGTTCCGGCCCTCGACGACTGGGAGGGCGAACTCTACCGACCGGCTGACGAGACCGAGACGGTGGAGACGGGGCTCGAACTCGTGCCATACTACGCGTGGGACAACCGCGACCCGGGCTCGATGCAGGTGTGGCACCGGTCCGACGGGGCCTGACGCCGGGAGCGATTCCGAGTCGAACAGACAGTCCGCTCGGCCGACGTTGAGGGCGACTCGATCCCGAGCGTTTATCTCCGTTCCGCGGCGGATCGACGTATGGATTCGATTCCACTCGGCACGACCGGCGAGACCGTCAGCCCGCTGTGTCTCGGGACGATGTACTTCGGAAGCAAGACCGACCCCGAGACCTCGCGAGCGATACTCGACAGGTACTACGAGATGGGCGGTCGTTTTCTCGACACGGCCAACATCTACGCGACGTGGGTCGACGGCTACGACGAGCCGGAGAGCGAGCCCTTCCTCGGGGACTGGATGGCCGACCGGGGCAACCGCGACGAGCTCTTCCTGGCGACGAAAGTCGGGTTCGAGTACGGCGACGTTCCGCAGTCGCTCGACCCCGACCTGATAGAACAGGAGGTCGAGAAGAGTCTCGATCGACTCGGAACCGACTACGTCGACCTGCTGTACGCTCACGTCGACGACAGAGAGACGCCGCTCGCGGAGACGATGGAAGCCTTCGACCGACTCGTCGAATCCGGGAAGGTCCGTCACATCGGCGCGAGTAACTACTACGGATGGCGACTCGCTCGCGCCAACACCATCGCCGAGGAGCGAGGGCTGACGAAGTTCAGTTGCGTCCAGCCCCGCTTTTCGTATCTCGTTCCGCACCGATACTCGGACTTCGACCGACAGCGCCCGGCGACCGACGAGTTCGTGACCTACTGCGACGACCACGACCTGACGATGCTCCCGTATTCGCCCCTGCTCCAGGGGTGTTACGGCCGCGACGACCGGCGGATCCCCGAACGATACGTCACGACCGAAAATCGCCTGAAGATGGAGACGGTCCAGGACATCGCCGAGCGGAAGGACATCTCGGGCAATCAGGTCGTCCTCGCGTGGATGACCCAGCGTGACCCGCCGACGGCCCCGGTCATCGGCTGTAGCTCCGTCGCACAGCTCGAAGAGAACGTCGAAGCGCTCGAAGTGGACCTGAGCGACGCCGAGATGGAGCGACTGGACAGCATCGAGACGCTCGGCGGCCTCCACTAATCGAGAGACGGGTCCCCGGCGAGGACGGGACCCGATTCAGACGAATTCCGGTCCGTCGACCGATTCCTCCTCGGCCGTCTTCCAGGAGTGTTCGGGCTCCCAGCCGAGCATCGACTCCGCCTTGGCGGTCGAGTAGGCGGACTCCTCGCCGGAGAGGTCACACTCGTCGGGTACCTCGCCGTAGCCAGCTTCGATCGCCGCGGTCGTCTCGACGCCGAGGAAGTTGTCCGCCGCGAACGCGTTGAACACTTCGTGGCCGTCGAAGTCCGCGTCGATCGCCGCTCTGACGAGCGACACCACGTCACGGATGTCGACGTACGACCAGAAGTTCCCGAATCGGCTCGCGGTCTCGAAGTCGAACTGCTCCCGGATCGGCGTGATCTGGTATCGGCCGGGGTACTGGATCCACGACGGGCGGATCGAAGCAGCCGAGACGTCGAACGCGTTCGTTACGCGCTCGGCGGCCGCTTCGCCGGCGAGTTTCGACGTTTCGTACCCGTTCCACGGTTTGACTCGATGGGATTCGGTGATCGGGAGCGACGCCGGCAGTTCGGGATCGGGCCAGTGCGTGCCGTACACCGTCTCGCTCGACGCCCAGACGATATCTGCCCCGGCCCGCCCCGCCGCTTCGAGCACGTGATACGTGCTTACCGCGTTGTTCTCGTAGACGTCGCCACCGGGGTGGTTTTCCTCGTGCGGGATGTTCCCGAAGTGAACGACGGCCGTCGGGTCCGCGTCCAGGACGGTCTCCCAGGTCGGTCCCTGTTCGGTCAGGTCGAGTGCCTGGAAGCTCACTCCGTCGACGTCTACCGTCTCGGGCAGCGTCAGGTCGGCTGCCACCACGTCGTAGTCGTCTCTGAGGTCGTCTACGATCCAGCTCGCCGAACCGCCAAGGACACCTGTGACGACAACTGTCTCTGCCATAGGTTCAAATTAGGTCGTATCGACAAAACGTTTTAGTTCACACGCCGGACGGAGTGGTCAATTTAAGTTGGTCTGTGGACACAGATCACATGGAATGGCGCTCGAACCAGTCCCGTCGGCTGTCGGGATCGACGGTGGGAACGGTCGGCCAGTCGAGGGGACAGTCGGTACCGCGGTCAGGACGTGATCCCAACCCATGCGAGACTTCTCAAACCACGCGCAGAACCGGCCGGCAGAACGTGACGTATCGATCACCGACGTACAGACGTGCGTCGTCCAGGGCAACTTCGAGTGGAACATCGTCGCGGTCCACACCGACGCCGGCGTGACCGGGATCGGTGAGTCGTACCGGGGCGGTGGCGTCACCGATATCATGGAGTACATGAAGCGGTTTCTGGTCGGGGAGAACCCGCTCGACGTCGAGCGTCTCTTCCGGCGGATGGTCACCGAGACCTCCGGGCACGGCGGGACGACCGGGAAAGTCGTCACTGCGGCTTCCGGTATCGAGATCGCGCTCTGGGACCTCGCGGGGAAACTGTTCGACCTCCCCGTCTACCAGCTCCTCGGCGGGAAGTACCGTGACGAGATCCGGATCTACTGCGACTGCCACGCCGGCGAGAGCTACGAGGTCGAAGACGGGTTTCACGCGGCTCACGACGAAGATCTCTACGCTCCCGCGGCCTACGCCGACGAGGCCGAGCGCGTTGCGGACATGGGGTTCACGGCGCTGAAGTTCGACCTCGACCAGCCGTTCGACAACAGCCCCGACCCGTACAACGGGCGCGTCCAGAACGAGGACATCCGGCGGAAGGTCGAGACGGTCGAGGCCGTCCGTGAGCGGATCGGTGACGACATCGACCTGGCGTTCGACGTGCACTGGGACTACTCGATCGACTCGGCGAAGCGCCTGGCCAGCAAGCTCGAGCCGTACGACCTGATGTGGCTCGAAGACGTCGTGCCGCCGGAGAACATGGCGGCCCAGCGGGAGGTCAACCGGTCGACGAACACGCCGCTCGCGACCGGTGAGAACCGATTCCGCGTCCACGAGTTCACGGAGTTACTGTACGACTTCGGCGTTGACGTCATCACGCCCGACCCGACAACGTGCGGGGGGCTCGCGGAGTCGAAAGCGATTGCCAACCGCGCGGAGGAGAACTACATCGTCTTCTCGCCGCACAACGTCTGTGGCCCGATCGGGACGATGGCGTGCGTCCACCTTGCGGCGGCGGTCCCGAACTTCGACGTACTGGAGTACCACGCGCTCGAAGTCGACTGGTGGGACGACCTGCACGACCGTGACGAGGACCTGATCACGGACGGGTACATCGAAGTGCCTGAGCGACCGGGCCTCGGGATCGGCCTCGACGAGTCGACCGCGACGGAGCACCTCGCAGACCCCGGGACGATGTTCGGATGACCGAGATCGGGCCCCACCCCTGCTGACCGCTCTGCTGATAGCCGGCAGTCTCCCAGCCGTCTACTGGAGAGGACCGCACAGACTTCGCGCGGTCTAGAACAAATTGAAAAAGTTATATTTGGCCAGTATACTCGACGTGTTGACTGGAATAGCAGACCTCAATCTACTGCAACCGAGTACCAGTGAACTACCCCACCCTATCGCTCGCCTAACGGCTCGCGCTTGAGGGTGGGGCTTCCTGCTTGCACGACGCGCTTTGCAGATACTGAAGTATCCACAGGGAGCGCAGTCTCCACAGGCGTTGATTCGGGGCGTCCCGCTCCTAACCGCTTTGTGATACCACGAGAACGGATGTTCCACGCCGCGTTCGCATCTCTATCTGCCTCGAACCCACACGCCGGACAGGAGTGTTCGCGTACCCACAGCGGTTTCTCGGTCGAAACGCCGCAGGACGCACACTCTTTGGTCGTTCCGCGCGGATTCACGGCCACGAAGTGCGTCCCCTCGCGCTCACACTTGTATTCGAGCATCCGCAAGAACGTCCCCCACGCCGCTCCCGCTCGGTTCCGCGAGTTGCCCGGTAGCTCGACCAAGCCCTTCGCGTCGAGGTTTTCGACCGCCACAAGGTCGTACTCACGGGCGTAGTAGTTCGAGAGTTTGTGGAGGAAGTCACGACGCTTGTTCTTCAGGGTAGCGTGGCGTCCGGCCACGACCTGGCGCTGTTTCTCCCAATTCGCAGACCCGTGTTCCTTCCGTGAAAGGTCTCGCTGGGCGCGTTCTAACCGCTCGCGTTCGGCGGACAGATCAAGCGACTCGACGGCGATTCCGTCTGTATCGTGGGCGTACGTGAGAATCCCCACGTCGATACGCATTGCTCGGGATTCTCCGGCTTCTCCGGCGGGTCGTCAGGCGTTTCGACGCCGAGGATAGCGTACCACTTCCCAGTCGGTTCCTGCTTGACGGTGACAGTCTTAATATCGGCGTCGTCGGGCAGGTCACGATGCAATGTAAGCGGGATTTCCCCGAGTTTCGAGAGCCACAGTTGCGTCCGACCGCTCGTGTTGTTGAGCTTGAAGCCGGATTGACTGTAGGTGAAACTGCAGTACTCGCCCGGTGCTTTCCACGTGAGCGTCCCGACGCGGTAGCCGTTCTCTTTACGCCCGCGAAGCGTCGAGAGGTTGTCGTACAACCGCTGAACGACTTTCTGTAGCACTTTCGAGTGGACGCTTTTCAGGTCACTCCACCACTTCTTGAGACTCGGCAAAAGTTTCTGCTCGGAATACGCCGAGGTGTCGTCGTTCCGATTGAGACGGTGGAGGAAGTGGTTGTAGACCTGCCTACAGGTGTCGACGGTCCACGCTAATTGCTGTTCGAGGGCGTCGGACGGTCGGAGTCGATACCTGTAGTTGTAGTTCATCAGGTGGCGCTACTCGTTGGTGGGTTCGGTGGTTCGGACGACTTTCACGTCCGCGCCACGCCAATCTTTGGGGACAAGGACATGAGCGCCGTTGCCGGTGGCTTTGACCGTTCCGTCGATGACTTCGTGGCCCTCGATCTCGTGTCTATCCATCATCGAAGTTTACACTATGTTTCAACATAAAGGTGGCGGTGGGCCTGTGTGCCGAGCGTCGAACGTAGTTGAGAACTGTGCGGTGCTGTATCCCCTCCCTGCTCACTCGCTTTACTCGCTCGTTGAGGAAGGGGCCTTAGCACCTCAATTCAGGTGAAACGAGTTCCAGTATCACCGCACCAGAATCACCGGATATCTAAATTATACATATAATTAGTCTTATTTATATATAACCTTTCTTTCAAGAAGGGAGAAACGGAGAGACAGTCTGATCCATTTCGAGGATGCGAACTATTCCACTCAGACACCACTCGCGCTCGTCGGTCCCTTCGTTGGGAGGTCCCTCGTCACGGGGAGATGGCGATGATCGGCGACACGCTCGCGCACTCGGCGTTAGCCGGCGCCGCGGCGAGGGGCCACCGTCGTCCTCGTGGCGATCGGCGTCTACGCGGCTGTGAAGGCCGGGATTCGTGCCCGACACGGGGCGTCGTGCTGACAGCGACGCCGCGTCTCGACAGCGGCGTCGACGACGCCTGACCCGAACGGGGGAGACGACAGCGATTGACCCGCCCCAGCTGACCTGCTCTCCTGGTGTAGTTCCGGCCGGCCGGGTCGTGGCGACTGCCGACCGGGAGTGGCGGACGAACGGAGAGAACCCCTGAGTCTCCTCCGGCTCGAACCGTCCGAACGTCGTCTCTCGGACCGATGGGGCTGTCCCCGTTTGCCGGATCCAACGACACCAAACGGCCTGCTCGAGATACGTATCTGTGCGAGTAACCATTATCGGTGCGACCGGACATATCGGCACGTATCTCGTCCCGCGATTAGTGCGCGCTGGTCACGACGTCGTCTCGGTCAGCCGCGGGGAGCGAGACCCCTATCAGGACGATAGCGCCTGGGAAGACGTCGAGTCGGTCAGCGTCGACCGGGAAGCCGCGGAAGCCGACGGCGAGTTCGGCGAGGTGATCCTGTCGACCGAGCCGGACGTCGTGATCGACCTCATCTGTTTCGAACTCGAAAGCGCCGAGGCGCTCGTCTCCGCACTCCGCGGCGAGGTACAGCACCTGCTTCACTGCGGGACGATCTGGGTCCACGGCCACAGCGACCTCGTCCCGGTGACCGAGGACGAACCGCGGACGCGCCGGCCACTCGGTGAGTACGGGCGAAAGAAAGCCGCTATCGAGTCGTATCTACTGACCGAAGCGCGCCAGAACGGGTTCCCGGCGACCGTCCTGCATCCCGGACACATCTCCGGTCCCGGCTGGGTACCGGTCAATCCGGCCGGCAACGTCGACGTCGAGGTGTTCTCGCGACTCGCGACGGGCGAGGAAGTCGCGCTGCCGAACTTCGGGCTCGAAACGGTTCATCACGTTCACGCCGACGACGTCGCCCAGGCCTTCCAGCGGGCCCTCGAACGGTGGTCGGCCGCCGTCGGAGAGAGTTTCCACGTCGTCTCACCGCGAGCGCTCACGCTTCGCGGCTACGCCGAGGCTGTCGCGGAGTGGTTCGGCCAGGAGGCTGACCTCACCTTCCTCCCGTTCGACGAGTGGGCCGAGCGCCCGGAATACGACGACCAGGCCGTGAGTACCACCGAGGACCACATCCGTCACAGCCCCAGCATCAGCATCGAGAAGGCCCGCGAACAGCTCGGGTACGAGCCGCGGTACACGTCACTGGAGGCGACTCGCGAGGCCGTCGACGCGCTCGTCTCGGACGGCACGATCGACGTCGGTCGGTAGGCCTGGCGACCAGTAACCGACCCGAAGGCGGCCTCGATTATTGGCTCGTCCCCGTCGGTGAGACAGCTACCTCGTCGAGTGGATTCTGATGTTCGGGAGTTCGGACGACGAGCGGACGCGTCGCCTGCTGTCGTTCCCGGCGTTCACTCTTGCAGAGACCGGACGCGCGGGAGTGAAGCGATCGAGGTTGCCGGGGAGATGGACGGTCGACGAACGAAGCGACCGACGGTAGTATTTTGACCCGTCGGTCGGAATCAGAACGCGATGAAATCATCGAGTGGCGAGAGCCGCGTCACGGAATCGCTCGACGGTGAGTGGCAGTTCCTGATCGACCCCGACGACGGCGAGGGAGGCACGCTCTCAGAGCCGGGGGCGGACTGGTCGGACGCCGAGCGCGTGAGCGTCCCGCACGCCTGGCAGGAAGACGAGGCGCATCGCGAGTACACCGGGACGGCGTGGTACCGACGGACGGTCGAGTACGACGGAGCCGGCGACCGCGTCTTCCTGCGATTCGGCGCCGTCGACTACGAGGCGACCGTCTACGTCGACGGCCAGCGGGTCGGGACTAACCGCGACGGCTACCTCCCCTTCGAGGTGGAGGCGACCGACGCCCTCTCGTCGGGCGAGAACGTCGTCGCCGTCGAAGTGACCGACCCCGCGGACCTCTCGGAGATCCCCCACGGCAAGCAGGGCGCGCCGTGGTACACGCGGGTCAGCGGCATCTGGCAGTCGGTCACCCTCGAAGCCAGACCGGAGCGGTTCGTCGACGACGTGCGGGTCACGCCGGATCTGGACGACGACACCGCGACCGTCGAGGTGACCGTGGATGGGGACGCCAGCGACCTCGACGCCGCGGTCACCGTCTCCCGGGACGGTGAGGAGGTCGCCGCGGCGACGTGCGACGTCGACGGAGGTGTGGGGTCCTGCACCGTCTCGATCCCCGACGCCGACTACTGGACGCCGGAGAACCCGGTGCTCTACGACGTGGGCGTCGAACTGCGGGCCGGCGACGAGGCGGTCGACGCGACGGAGACGTACTTCGGGATGCGCAGCGTCGGCACGGACGGCGACCGCCTCTATCTCAACGGCGAGCCGCTGTACGTCCGCGGGGCGCTCGACCAGGCGTACTACCCGGACACGCTCTATCGCCCCTTCGACGACGACCTGTACGAGTACGAGGTTCGGACCGCGAAGGAGCTGGGGTTCAACATGCTCCGCAAGCACATCAAGCCGGCTCACCCCGATTTCGTGGAGGCCGCCGACCGTCTCGGCATCCTCGTCTGGCAGGAGCCGGCGAACCCGACCATCTACTCCGAGCGCTCGAAGCGCGAGGTCCGCGAGCAGTTCCGCGGGATGGTCGACCGCGACTACAACAGCCCGAGCGTCGTCGCCTGGAGCCTCTACAACGAGGAGTGGGGCATCGGTCTCGACCAGGAGGACTACTCCGACCACGAAGACCGCCTCTGGAACGACGAGGAGAAACAGGACTATCTGACCGAGCTCTTCCACGAGGCCAAGGAGTGGGACCCGACGCGGCTCGTCTGCGACAACTCCGGGTGGGCCCACGTCGCCACCGAGATCAACGACTACCACGAGTACTACGTCAGCCCGGACCGCGCCGAGCCGTGGGCCGACGCGCTCGACGAGATCGCGGCCAATCCCGGGGACAACTACGCGACCGAGAACACGCCGGCCGAAGACGCACCGATCCTCGTCTCCGAGTTCGGGACGTGGGGCTTCCCGGACCTGCCGAAGCTCCGTGAACACTACGGCGGCGACCCCTCGTGGTTCTCCCACGACTTCCTCGAAGACCCGCTCAAACGACCCCAGGGCGTCGACGAGCGCTACGAGGCGACCGACCTCCCGGACGTCTTCGACGACTACGACGACCTCACCGCGGCGTGGCAGCGCCGGGAGGCCGTCTCGCTCCATGGCGTCATCGAGGAGATGCGAACCCACGAGGCCGTCGCGGGGTACGTCGTCACCGAGTTCTCCGACATCGAGTGGGAGTTCAACGGCATCCTCGACTACCTCCGGGATCCGAAAGAGCACCTCGCCGACGAGTTCGCCACGGTCAACAGCGAGGTGCTAGTCGCCATCGACGCCGAGACGCACGTCCTGGCGCCCGGCGACGAAATCACCGCGGACGTCCACGTGGTCAACGACACGACCGAGACGCTGGAGGGGGAACTCCGGTGGAGCGGCCCGGGTACCGAGGGCGAGCAGTCGGTGTCGGTCGACGGGTTCGGCACGACGACCGTCGAGGGCGCGATCACGCTGGCCCCCACTGGGGACGACGCGACGGACCACCACTCGCTCGACGTGACGCTCGACGCTGGCGATCGGGAAGTCTCGAACGAGGAACCGGTGTTCGTCGTCGCGAGCGAGGCGCCCGACCGGACGGTCTACGCCGACGAACCGCTCGCCGCCGCACTGGAAACGGGGGGCGTCGCGGTCACCGACGACCTCGACGAGGCCGACGTCGCCGCGGTCACGGAGGTCGACGCGGACGTCTCGGCGTTCGTCGAGGCGGGCGGTTCGGCGCTGGTCGTCCCCGAGCCCGACGGGCGGATGACCGAGTCCGACGCCTTCGACTACCGGTCGCTCCCCGCGGGCGAGAGCTGGAACCTCGTGTCGTCGCTCCTCTATCAGGACAGCGACCTCCTGGCGGACCTGTGCGCCGACGCCCGCGTCGGCTGGGCCTTCGAGGATCTCTTCCCCCACGACCTCGCCGAGGATCTGGACGAGTCGACCGACGAGATCCACGTCGGCTCCGTCGAGGGCTGGATCGCGAACTGGGGCAGCCCGCTCGTGGTCCGCGACCGCGGCGACGGCCGGGTCTGTAGCTGCACGTTCCGCGTCACCGACCGCTACGGCGAGCACCCGACCGCCACGGCGCTGGTCGATCGACTCCTCGGAGAGCTGTAGCGCCGTCGGACCGACCCGACGACGGGTGGGCCTGACGGCGGGAGAACCCAGACGACGGGTGGGCCTGACGCCCGGGGCATCCAGACGACGAGTGGACCCGGCGGTGGGCGCCGGTTCACTCGGCGGGGCCGACGCCCGCCTCGCGCATGTACTCGTCGAGCGTCGCCGCGATCCGCTCGGCGAAGGCGTCGTCGTTGACGTTCCCGTCGTACTCGATCAGTTCGACGTCCTCGTCCAGGGTGTCCCGGAGCGCGTCGAACAGCGCCGCGTCGGCCTCGGGGTCGTGGAAGTCCTCGCCTTCGGCGTCGAGCATCGACACCCCGCCCAGCGGGAGCGCGAGCGCGGTCGGCCCGGTCGCGTCGTTCAGTTTCCCGGCGACGATCTCCCCGAGTTCCGCGTTCTCCTCGGCGGTCGTCCGCATCAGCGTCACCTGCGGATTGTGGACGTGGAACTGCCGGCCCTCGAACTCGGCCGGGACGGACTCGCGCGGCCCGAAGTTCACCATGTCGAGCGCGCCCACCGAGACGACCTGGGGGATCCCCATCTCGGCGGCGGCGTCGAGGCGGTCGGGCCCGGCGGCGAGGACGCCCCCGACGAGTTCGTCCGCCCACTCGGTTGTCGTGACGTCGAGGACGCCGTCGACGACGCCCTGTCGAACGAGGTCCTCCATCGCGCGGCCGCCGGTCCCCGTCGCGTGGAAGACGATCGTCTCGTAGCCGCGGTCCTCCAGATACCGGCGGGCGGTCTTCACGCAGGGGGTCGTCACGCCGAACATCGTGACGGCGACCGCCGGCCGTTCGTCGACGTCCACGTCGGCGTCGTTGCTCACCATGCCGGCCATCGCCAGCGCGGCGTTGGCGATCACTCGCCGCGATAGCTGGTTGAGCCCCTCGATATCCGCGACGGAGTACATCATCGTCACGTCGCTCGCCCCGACGTACGGCTCGGTGTCGCCCGAGGCCATCGTCGACACCATCAGCTTCGGGACGCCGACCGGGAGGGCCCGCATCGCCGTCGTCGCGACCGACGTGTTGCCCGACCCGCCGAGGCCGAGCACGCCGTCGAGGACGCCCTCCTCGTGCAGTCGTCGCGCGACAGCGGCGGCGCCCTCGCCCATCGCCTCTATCGCCTCGCCGCGGTCGGCCTCCCCGCGCAGGGATTCGAGCGTCGTCCCGGCCGCCTCGGCCACCTCGCCGGCGGAGGTGTCCGGGTCGAACCCGGGTTCGCCCATCACGCCGACGTCGACGACGTGGACGTCCACGCCCTGCGCCGTGAGCACGTCGCTGGCGAAGCCGATCTCTTCCGCTTTCGTGTCCAGCGTCCCGACGATAACGACGCTCATCTCAGAATTCCATGTCCTTGAACTCGCGCGCCTGTTTCTGGATGGCCTCCTCGGTCGGGAGGCGTTCGATGCTCGACGCGCCGAAGAAGCCGACGACGCCCTCGGTGTTATTGAGGACGTACTCGGCGTCGTCCGGCCAGGCGATGGGTCCGCCGTGGCAGATCACCATGACGTCCTCGTCGACGGACGTGGCCGCGTCGTGGTGAGCCTGCACCCGCTCGGCCGCCTCGTCGAGGTCCAGCGCCGTCTCGGCGCCGATGTCCCCCGAGGTCGTCAGCCCCATGTGCGAGACGATCACGTCGGCGCCCGCCTCGGTCATCTGCCGCGCCTGCTCCTCGGAGAACACGTACGGGCAGGTGAGCATCCCCTGGTCGGCGGCCTCGCCGATCATCTCGACCTCCTTGTCGTACCCCATCCCGGTCTCTTCGAGGTTCTGCCGGAACCCGCTGTCCTCGTCGATGAGCCCGACCGTGGGGAAGTTCTGGACGCCCGAGAACCCCCGGCGCTTGAGGTCCTCAATGAACACGTCCATCTGCCGGAACGGGTCGGTCCCGTTGACCCCAGCCAGGACGGGCGTGTCCTCGACCACCGGGAGCACCTCGTGGCCCATCTCGACCACGATCTCGTTCGCGTCGCCGTAGGGGAGCAGCCCGGCGAGCGACCCCCGACCGTTCATCCGGTAGCGACCCGAGTTGTAGATGATGAGCAGGTCGACACCGCCGCGCTCCGCGAACTTCGCCGAGATCCCGGTGCCGGCGCCGGCCCCGACGACCGGCTCCCCGTCCGCGACTGTCTGTTCGAGTCGATCGAGTGTTTCCTCGCGTGTGAACGCCATGTGTTTGACATCTCCCGCTCGGCTCTTCAAACCATCCCATGGTTTTCATCGTCGGGTGTCCTCGCTCGCTCCACTCGCGCGAACGCCAGTGGCCAGTCCACACGCACACGCGAACGTGAGGTGGGCGTGGACGGTACTGGTCGGGGGTGGCGACGAAACAGTTATTGCGTTGACGGGACATGGCAACGTGTACCAATGACAGCGGAGAACTTCATCCGGAGCGACGACGTGCCGACGCAGTTGTTCGACTGGGGGAAACTCAAGTGGATGGCGTCGCCCGAGGTGAACGACTGCGAGCGGTTCAGCGCCGGCGTCGTCAACCTCGAACCCGGAAAGGGGCACGACCTGCACACCCACCCGGACAGCGACGAGATTCTGTACGTGATCAGCGGGGAGGGCGAGCAGACGGTCGCCGGCGACAGCCGCGAGGTCAGCGCCGGCGAGATGGTGTTCGTCCCGGAAGGTGTCGAGCACGGGACGACCAACACCGGCTGGGAACCGCTGCAGTTGCTGGCCGTCTACTCCCCGCCCGGTCCCGAAGCCGAACTCGCCGAACTGCCCGAGTGCGAGGTCGTCCCGCCTGGCGAAGCCCCGACGCGAGACGACTGAACGGAATTCCAGACAAGGTCGTCGCGTTCGTCGACCCGTCGCTGGATCCGGCGACATGCAGGGCTGGCCACGCTCGAACCTGGCCTGAGTCGGGACCAGTCGACAGGTCTCACCGGACGTCCTCGGTCACACCATCATTTTATGATGGATCGGGAGAAACGATAGAATAGAATGCCTATCGAATCGGTTCTGTTGCCCGTGGGACTGGACGACAGCGAACGCGTCGACCGGCTCGTCGCGGAGGCTGTCGCCATCGCGAAAGCGACCGGTGCGACCGTCTCGGTCCTGCACGTGTTCAGCGAGTCCGGACTCGAAAACGCCATCGACAGACTGGACATCGAACGCGGCACCGAGGCCGCTACCCCGGACGTGGTCGCCGACCGCTTCGCTCCCCTCCGGGAGGTGACGTCGCAACTCGCGGACGCCGGCGTCAGCTACGAGGTTCTGGGCGAGGTCGGCGACGCCGCCGAGCGCATCGTCGCTACCGCCGAGGACATCGGTGCCGATCGGATACTCATCGGCGGGCGCAGGCGGTCGCCGACCGGCAAGGCCGTCTTCGGCTCCACCGCCCAGACGGTCATGCTCGACGCGCCCTGCCCTGTCACCTTCGTCCGCAGCGGGGATCGCTGACGGCGGATTCCTCTCGGACCGCGGGCCTCGCGACGACCGACCGGCGAATCACTGGTGGCGCAGGTTTACCTCGACGACGTTCACGGTGCTCAGAACCTTCTGCGGGACCCGCTCGCGGAAGTGGTCGCCGCGCATCCGGCTCTTGATCCCCGAGACGCTGACGGCGCCGACCACCTCGTCGCCGGTCGTCCGGATCGGAGCGGCGACACAGCGGATCCCCTCGAGGCGCTCCTCGTCGTCGGTGGCGTACCCCTGCTCGCGGATCGCGTCCAGTTCGGCCCGGAGCTCGCCTTCGTCCGTGATCGTGTTCTCGGTCGCCGCCGGGAGCCCGCGGTCCTCGATGATGCGGTCGAATCGATCCTCGCCCATGTAGGCCAGCATCGACTTCCCCAGCGCCGTGGTGTGGAGGTGGACGCGCTTGCCCTCGAACGTGTCGAGCGCGAGCGCCTCGTCGCCCTTGCGCTTGAGCAGGAACACGCCGAGTCCGTTCTCCTCGACCATGAGGTTCGCGTGGTCGCCGACGTCCAGCGCGAGGTCGCGGATCTCCGACTCCGCAATCCGGCAGAGTCGCGAGCGGGTGCGAGCGTAGCCGCCCAGTTCGAGGAACTTCATGCTGATCACGTACTTGTCGCCCTCTCGCACCAGGTACCCCAGGTCCGTCAGCGTCTGCAGGTGGTCGTGGACGGTACTGGTCGGCTTATCGAGCTCCTCCACCAGTTCCGTCAGTGTCAGCCCGTCGTGATCCTTGAGACAGTCGAAGATCCGGAAGCTCACTGCGGTCGCGCGTATCTTCGGGTCATGACAGGCGTCCATACTCGGCAAGTGGAATCGGAAGCGCTTAATAGTTCCGACGATGCCGGAACCGGGGCTCACCGCACCGATCGGGTGCGGACGCGGCGCAGCGAGCCCCGCGCCCGATCGGTGTCAGAAGCCGCGGAGCGCCGAGACGAAGAGCCGCCAACGCCGCACCGCGCCGACGGCCCGCGCGACGAGACCGCAGCGCGCGAGGCCGGCGAACAGAGCGCCCGCCCGGTCAGAGGACAGGGCCGGTGTGGAGACACGAGCGGTTCGTATGACACCGGAGAAGTCGAGGTTCAGACGACGATAACGTCGTTTTCGAGGGTCCCGATGTCCTCGATGGTGATCTTCACCGTGTCCCCCTCGCGGAGCGTCACGTCGGCCGGCGGGATGATGGAAGTGCCGGTGAGCAGGACGGTCAGTTCCGGGACGTAGTTGTGACGCCTGAAGTACGAGGCCAGTTCCTCGCAGGTGCGGACCATCTCACCCGTCGAGGTCGACTCCGCGAACACCGACTCCCCGTCGCGTTCGATGGTCATCGACATCTCCAGGTCGTGCGGGTCGTCGACCAGTGCGACGGCCGGACCGACAGCGCAGCTCCGGTCGTAGATCTTGCTCTGCGGGAGATACAGCAGGTTGTCGCGCTCGATCGACCGGCTGCACATGTCGTTGCCGACGGTGTAGCCGACGATTTCGCCGTCCAGGAGGACCAGCGAGAGCTCGGGCTCGGGCGCGTTCCACTCCGAGTCGCCCCTGATACCGACCGCCTCCCCCGGACCGACCGTCCGGGTTGGGGTGGCCTTGAAGTACACTTCGGGACGCTCGGCCTCGTAGGCGTCGAGGTACGTCTCCCCGAGCCCGCCCTCTTCCTGGCGGTCCTCCTGGCTGATGGCGTAGGTCACCCCCGCCCCCCATATCTCGTCGGCCCGGACCGGCATCGCCAGATCGCTTTGGATCTCAGACCGTTCGATCGTGGGCGCATCGTCACACAGTGCGGCTGTCAGATCCGCCAGCGGTCGGTCCGCGATGACCGCCGACCGAGCGAGTTCTCTGAACGAGTCGACCCGAGCGTCGGTCTCGCTCAGGTCGTACAGCTCGTCGCCGCGTTCGACGACAACGGCCGTGTCCACCCCGTCGCTAGTCTGGAAGTATCTCATTCGTCCAGTTCCGATATTCGCTGTATAGGATAAATAGGTTACCCCGGTCCCGGCAGATCGCAGGTGACCGGTGCGTCCACTGCGCACGCATCGCTATCGCCGGCGTCCCGCTATCGCCGGTGTCCGCGACCCCCTCGTGCGTCGGCGTCGTTTCGATGACGTCGACACCGTTCCCTGTGTGACGACGGCGTTCCGAAATAGTCGGAATGCCGGCACAGGATCGGCCGTCCACTGCCAGACAATGAGATTACAGTATTACTGGTGTAATCTGCCTGATTTCTACACTATCATTTGTGATTGGCAAAGAGAACCACAACTTCGAGAAACAGTGGCGCGATTGTCTATAATGGTCGTTCATGGAGCTTCGCTATGGTGGGAGGGAACAGTGTAATCAGGTACTCGACTGGTAGTTCCGGACTGCGGACACGCAGACGGCCGCCTGAGCGAGTAGAGCGGTGTTCCGGCCATCTCGGAACTACGTCGGGGCGTCACGCTGTGGACGGATACTCCGCAGACGACGGCGGCAGGCAGTGAATCCCCTCCACACTCTACTGAGGAGCGCCGGCGTAGCCCGGCCGGGCGAACGAGACTTGCGGAGCAGATCCCCCCGACCGGTTGTTTTATTGGCTCGTCACTGGAGCATACAGTCGTATGCCAGACGCTCGCATAGCGGTACATCCGGAGGCGCGCATCGACCGTATCGAACCCGAACTCCACGGGCACTTCTCGGAGCATCTCGGGCGCTGTGTCTACGACGGTATCTGGCACGACGAGACCGTCGACGGCGAGGGGTTCCGCGAGGACGTCGTCGGCCTCCTCGAGGACCTCGACCTGCCCGTGCTCCGCTGGCCGGGCGGCTGTTTCGCCGACGACTATCACTGGGAGGACGGCGTCGGCGAGGACCGTCCCCGCCGACGGAACCTCTTCTGGGCGCAGGGCCGCGAGGAGGTGCCGGAAGAGCCCAACAGCTTCGGCACCCACGAGTTCCTCGAACTCTGCGAGCGCATCGACACCGAGCCGTACCTCGCCCTGAACGTCGGGTCGGGCGACCCCCAGGAGGCCGCCGACTGGGTCGAGTACTGCACCTACGGCGGCGACACGGCGCTGGCCGACCGCCGACGGGAAAACGGTCGCGAGGACCCCTTCGACGTGCCCTACTGGGGCATCGGCAACGAGAACTGGGGGTGTGGCGGCCAGATGTCGCCCGAGCAGTACGCCCGAGAGTACCGCCGCTTCGCCACGTACGTCGGGACGATGGACCACCTGATGGCCGACCAGGAGTTCGACCTGATCGCCTGCGGCTTCGAGGACCACGAGTGGAACCGCCGGTTCATGGAGGAGGTCAGTGAGTCCGCCTGGGGCGCCGAGTTCCCGCTGGACCACCTGACGCTGCACCACTACTACGGCCGGACCATGTCCGTCGTGGAGACCGAGGACGACGAGACGTTCGACCGGTTCCTCGTCGAGGCGCTCGAGATGGACGAACACATCGAACGGATCGCCGCTGCGATCAACGCGTCGGCGACGACGCGCGACATCGGTGTCATCATCGACGAGTGGGGGGCCTGGCATACCGAGTCAGTGGCCGAGACCGGCCTCGAACAGCCCGGGACCGTCGTCGACGCCCTCTCGGCCGCCGCCGTGCTCGATATCTTCAACCACCACGCGGACGTGATGACGATGGGTAACATCGCCCAGACCGTCAACGTCCTCCAGTGTCTCGTCGAGACCGAGGGCGACGACGCCTGGGCCCGCCCCACCTACCACGTCTTCGACCTGTACTCGCCCCACCAGGGCAACGACGCCGTCCGTACTTCCGTCGACGCGCCCACCCGCGAGGTCGAGAACAAGGACGACGACCTCCCGCTGGTCGGCGCCTCGGCCTCTCTGTCCGACGACGGGACCTACGTCACGCTCACGAACCTCGACCTCCGGGGTGAGCACTCGGTCGAGATCGACGTCGAGAACGCCGACCCCGACGCCGTCGACGCGCAGATCCTCTTCGGCGACCAGGAACACGACGCCGTGGTGGACGCCGACAACGCCGCGTCGTTCGAGCCCGAATCGTTCGACGTCGGCGTCGAGAACGACGGGACGCTCACGGCCGACCTCCCGCCGTCGACCGTCGTCGGCGTCTCGATCCGATAACCGCTCCCGGGACACCCGGGAGGCCCCTCCGCCCGCATCGACCACGGTTAGATAATGATTAATCGTTACTGATATTCGAGAATCTGCGCTCGTCTTTAGGGCGATGCGAGACGTCGACAGGCGCCGGAAATTCGACCGGTCGTGAGAACGAGACCCTCACCGCGTCGTCGGGCGCCCAGGTCCGCTCGACGGAGACGTCGTCGTCGCCCACAGGCCCGAAGGCGGCCGCATCCGGGACCGCCCCGGCCGTTCCTGGAGAACCCTACAGATCAGCGTCGAGGTGGTCGGCGGCCTTGAGCGCGAGCGCGACGATGGTGAGCGTGGGGTTCATCGCGCCGCTGGTCGGGAAGACGCTGCTCGATGCGACCGTGAGGTTGTCGAGGTCGTGGGTCCGGAGCCGGTGGTCGACGACGCTGTCGGTCGGGTCCGTCCCCATCCGCGTCGTGCCGGCGGGGTGGCGGGCGGCGCCCGGGTGATGGACGTCCGTCTGGCCGGTTATCTGCGTGTCCATCGACGAGAGGATCCGGCGTTGGACCGACTGGGCCCGTTCCAGGGACGCGACGGCGTGGTCGCCGACGTCCCAGGAGACGTCCGGGACGGGGTTGCCGTGGTCGTCCGTCTCGTCGGTGTCGAGCGTGACGCGGTTCGTCGGGTCGGGCAACTGCTCGACGAGGGCGCCTATCTGGAGGTGGTTGCCGAACTCGAAGTCGACGGCCTCCTGCAGGTCCGTGCCCCACCGCCCGTCCCCGAGCGCGAGGTCCAGCGGCGACGGGCCTGCGTAGTTGAAGAATTCCAGTTTGATGCTCCCCGGGGTCGGTTCCTCGTGGTCGTAGAACTGGTGGGACTCGCTGGTGATGAAGCCGATCTCGTGCTGTTCGGTCCGCTCCAGCAGGAGTGCGTTCGTGCCCGCGAAGGCGTGTTCCATCAGGTAGCGTCCCACCACACCAGAGGAGTTGGCCAGTCCGTCGGGGTACTGTTCGGACTTCGACAGCAGCAACAGGCGCGGCGTCTCGATGCCGCCACAGGCCACCACGAACTGGCGTGCCTCCTGTCGGTGTTCGGTCCCGTCGGGGGTGGCGTAGACGGCGGCCTCGACGCGTTCGCCGTCGGGGCCGTGTTCGAGGCGCTGGACCGGCGCCCGGTCGACGACGCGTGCGCCTTCTTCCTCGGCTTTCCGGACGTGAACGGTCGCGTCGTACTTGGCGCCCGAGGGACAGACCGGCGCACACGTGCCCCAGCCCTGGCACGCCGACCGACCGTCGTACGGTTCGCTGTTGCGCGCCTGCGGGACCGAGTGGACCGCGATGTCGAGTTCCTCGCAGGCCGCGGCGAACAGCGAGTCAGAGTAACTCGGCGGGAACCGCTCCATCGGGAACGATGCCTCGCGGGGCGGGGCGAAGGGGTTGTCCTCGCTTCCGGCGACGCCCATCTCGCGCTCGGCCTCGGCGTAGTAGGGCCGCAGGTCGGCGTAGGAGATCGGCCAGTCGGTGCCGAGGCCGTATCGGGACTCCATCTCGAAGTCCTTCTCGTGAAAGCGCGGCGTGAGTCCCAGCCAGTGCAGCGTCGTCCCGCCGACGCCTTTCACGCGTGTCGTGTTCAGCGGGTAGTCGACGGTTCCGCTCGACGTGTAGGCGTCGCGCGGTCCGCCCATGTCCCAGACGTCGGTCCACCCGTGGGCGGGACGCAGGTGGCGCTCCATCCGGCGCTGTCGGTCGGCGAAATCGAACCGCGGGCCCGCCTCGAGGACGACCACCTCGTGGCCGCGCTCGGCGAGCGTGGCAGCGGTGACGGCGCCAGCGGGGCCTGATCCGACGATACAGACGTCGACCCGGGCGGACGGTGTCCGTGGCCCGCTCACCGTCCACCCCGTCGCGCAGGCGTCGTGACCCCGGGACCAGTCGCTCTCTCGGAACGCATACTCCCCGATATCGGGATGGGACGGTTAACTGTTTCGTCGGTAGTGAACAGATGGCCGAAGATATTTTAACAGGTCCCGGCATATGAGGCGATATGGCTAGTGTTAACATCGACGACGTGACGAAAATCTACGAGGATAGCGACGAGGGGCGGATACTGGCCGTCGATGGCGTCAGTCTGGAGGTCGAGGACGGCGAGTTCGTGACCATCGTCGGCCCGTCGGGGTCGGGGAAGTCGACGCTGCTGCGGATGGTCGCCGGCCTCGAGGACATCACCGAGGGGACGATGAAGATCGGGGACCGGGTCATCAACGACGTCCAGCCCCAGGACAGGGGGGTGGCGATGGTGTTCCAGAACTACGCGCTGTACCCCCACATGACCGCCCGGAAGAACATGTCTTACGGGCTGAAACTGACCTCGGACCTCTCGGACGAGGAAGTCGGGGAACGCGTCGAGGAGGCCGCCGAGATGATGGGGATCGAAGACCAGCTGGATAAGAAGCCGGGGAGCCTCTCGGGCGGCCAGCAACAGCGCGTCGCCACCGGCCGGGCGATCGTGCGCGACCCCGAGGTGTTCCTGTTCGACGAACCCCTCTCGAACCTCGACGCGAAACTGCGCGTCCACATGCGGACGGAACTCCAGCGCATCCAGGAGGAGCTCGGGACGACCTCGATCTACGTGACCCACGACCAGGAGGAGGCCATGACGATGTCCGACCGGATCGTCGTTCTGGACGCGGGGCAGATCCAGCAGGTCGGGACGCCAGAGGAGATCTACAACGAACCCGCGAACCTGTTCGTCGCCGACTTCGTCGGCAGCCCGTCGATGAACACCTTCGACGTCAAGTTGGACGGCAACACGCTTGTGGGCGAGGCCTTCGACTACCACCTCTCGGAACAGCACCTCGAACAGGTCAGAGAGCACGCGAGCGACGGGGAAGAGCTCATCCTGGGGATCCGCCCGGAGAACATCCACCTGGCCGAGGGCACCGAAGAGAACGCCATCCAGGCGCACCTCGACGTCCGCGAGCCGATTGGCAGCGACAACTACCTCTATCTCACGATGGGCGAAGAGGAGTGTCGGGTCCGCGTCCCCGGCGACGTCAAACCCGAGGAGGGGACCGACATCACGGTCCGGTTCGACGAGTCGAACCTCCACCTCTTCCGCCAGAAGACCGGCCGGAACGTCCTCGCGGATATCGAACCGACGGCCCAGGCGCAGGCATCCGGGGAGAGTTCGGTCGCAACCGCCGAAGACTGAGGCTGCCCTCGACCCGGTCCGACCCCGGACGCACAAATCCACTCTTCTCTCCCGACGCGGCTCTCCCCCCGGTCACAACCGACCCGTCCCCGACACGATCTCTCGATGCTCTTTCCGCGTCGAGCGGATGGGATTTCCGTTCCGTCCGGTAACCCCGCCGGTATATTTATATACCGCCGTTCAATATGCTCACCTATGTCATTCGATGACAACGGCGTTAACAAGCGTCGTCGCAGATTCATCAAGGCGGCCGGTATCGCTGGCACTGTCGGACTCGCCGGGTGTAGCAGCGGCGGCGACGGTGGCGACGGCGGCGGCGACGGTGGCGACGGTGGCGACGGCGGCGGCGACGGTGGCGACGGTGGTGGCGGAACCGCGACCACGACGCCATCGGCGACGCCGCCGGACGCGGATACGGTCCTCACGTACTGGACGCTGTTCGGCGGCGGGGACGGCGTCGTGATGTCCAACATCATCGACAAGTTCAACCAGGAGCGCCCGCTGGGCGACGGCGTCGGCATCCGGCGCCAGCGCGTCCCGTGGGACCAGTACTACGACCGGCTGTTCACGTCGTTGACCGGCGGCGCCGCGCCCGACATGGGGATCATGCACGGGTCGCTGCTGCGCCGGTTCAGTGACGTCCTCGTCGACCCGACGCAGTACCTCGACGCCGGTATCGAAGAGGAGTATCTCAACACTCACGCCGACCTGGTCACGATCAACGGCGAGGCCCAGGCGCTGCCGATGGACTTCCACCCGGCCGGGATCTACTACAACAAGACGATCTTCGAGGAAGCGGGACTCGACCCCGAGAGCCCGCCGAGCAACTGGGAGGAGTTCAAGGCAGCGGGTGACGCGATCGTCTCGGAGACCGACAACCACGCGTGGGTACCGACGCCGTACAACGACGGGGTCGGTTCCTACCGCGCCTGGAGCAGCTGGGTCAAGCAGGCCGGCGGGGAACTGTTCAACGACGACGCCAGCGAACCCAAGTTCAACAACGACGTGGCCCAGGAGATGATCCAGACGTTCTACGACATGACCGGCGACTGGGGCTGGGCCGAGCAGACCTCCGAGGAGAACTGGGGCAACCGCGTCTTCCAGAACGGCAACCTCGGGATGGTCACCAACGGGACGTGGTACGTCAACGTCATGCGCGAACTCGACGACTTCGACTGGGGCTTCTTCAAGCCCTACGTCGCGCCCGGTCACGAGCAAAACGCCGCCTGGGCGGACGGGCACACCATCATCCTGCCCCAGAGCGCGGACCGCAACGAGGAGAAGACCCGACTGGCCGCCGAGGCCGCCAACTGGATCACCACCCAGAACCCCGAGTGGGGGACCGAGGCGGGCCACCTTCCGGCCGGCCGGGAGATAAACGAGTCCGGTGCGCTCGAGGAGTCGCCGGTCTACGACCAGACGCTGAGCAAGTTCCTCGAGATGGCCGAAAACGAGGAGTACTTTTTCCACCCGCAGTGGCCGCAGGGTGACCCGAACGACGAGTCCAACTGGAGCTGGCTGGTCGACGTCTGGGCGCACAACGCCGAGCCCGAAGAGGGCCTCCAGTCGGGCTACGACACGGTCAACAACTCGCTCGGGAACTGACCCCGGCGACCTACACCACCTATCATGTCGATACGCAATCGATTGTCTGGGCTGACGCGGACCGAGGAGGGCCGCAAGCGCCAGAGCATCGGTGGGATCAGCTGGGAGACCATCCAGGGCTACCTCTGGGCGCTTCCGTACCTGGCCGCGTTCGCCGTGTTCCTCCTGTGGCCCCTGGCCAAGGGGCTGTGGATGAGCGCGCACGACTGGAACCCGCTGCTCCCGTCGGAGTCGGAGTGGATCGGGATCCAGAACTACGTGGAGCTCCTGAACGACCCGTTCTTCTGGAGCGCCCTCTGGAACACGATCTACTTCGTGGTGCTGACCGTGGCTCCGATGGTGGTCCTGAGCCTCGCCCTCGCGCTGGGCGTCAACCGCAACGTGAAGGGCAAGACTGCGCTCCGGACTATCTACTTCAGCCCCTACGTGTTGACGATCGCGGTCGTGGCGATCATCTGGCTGGAGTTCCTCTCGACGGACTTCGGCCCGATCAACTACTACCTGAACCTGTTCTTCGGGATCCGGCCCCAGTGGTTGACCTCGGAGCTGTTGGCGATGCCGTCGCTGGCGATGACGACGGTCTGGTGGCTGCTGGGATTCAACTTCATCATCCTGCTCGCGGCCCGCCAGAACGTCCCCGAGCGGCTCTACGAGGCCGCGCGGCTCGACGGCGCCAGCACCTGGCGCCAGTTCCGGGACATCACGGTCCCGCAGATGCGAAACGCCCTGCTGTTCGTCGTCATCATCCAGTTCATCTACCAGTTCCAGGTCTTCGGGCAGCCCTACGTCATGACCGGCGGCGGGCCCAGCCAGTCGACGCGGACGATCGTCTACTACCTCTACCAGTCGGCGTTCAACCAGCAGTCCTTCGGCTACGCCGCGGCGATCGGGTACATCCTCTTCGCCATCCTGGTCGGGATCTCGCTCGTGAACTACTACGTCATCGGAGGAAACAATGAGTGATGCACGCCCCGACGAGACGACAGCCGGCCGCACCGGGCGGTCGTTCGACGGACTGACGAGCAACCTCACGCTCGAGAGCGTGGGCATCCACGCGTTCCTGTACGGGGTCGCGCTGATCTTCCTGCTCCCGTACCTCTACATGGCGACGCTGTCGTTCCAGCCCCGGAGTACCGCGATCGACGGCATCCCGTACTGGATCCCGCCGGAGTTCACGCTAGAACACTACCAGTTCCTGTTCGAGAACTCGCTCATCGTCGACTGGACGATCAACACGTTCATCATCGCGGGCGCGGCGACCGTGCTGATCCTGATCGCCGACTCGATGATCGCCTACTCGCTGTCGCGGCTGAGCTGGCCGGGCCAGGGAGCCATCCTCGGGATCATCGTCGCGAGCTTCATGGTCCCGTACTACCTGAACATCGTGCCGCTGTTCACGATCGTCGCGGACCTCGGGCTCGTCAACAGCATCTGGGGCGTCATCCTGCCCGCGGTGGCGAGCCCGCTCGGGGTGTTCCTGCTCTACCAGTTCTTCAAGGACATCCCCGACGAGTACGAGGAGGCCGCGCGTCTGGACGGCTTCTCGAACTTCCAGATCTACTCGCGGATCATCCTGCCGCTCGCGCGGCCGGTGTTGACCGCGCTGGCGCTGTTCATGTTCGTGTTCAACTGGAACGCGTTCCTGTGGCCGCTCGTCGTGTTGCAGGACAACGCGGCGTTCACGCTCCCGATCGGGCTCGTCTCGCTGCTCAACGCCCAGATCTACCGGCCGGGCCGCACCATGGCCGCGGCGCTCATCGCGTCGGTGCCGCTGCTGTTGGTCTTCCTCCTGCTCCAGCGGTACCTCGTGCAGGCCGTCGAGATGCAGGGCGTCACCGAGTGACCCCTGTCCCGGCCCCGTCTGCCGTCTTTTCTCTTCTCGCCGGTCTCCTTCGCCAGTCCGTCGTCCCGCTCTCGTCGGCCGACACCGCCCGCGGCCGTGGCTCTCACGTTCCGGGTAGACCGTCCGACCCCGGCGACGGGCGCGAACACAGCAAGTTTGGCCGGGACCGAACGAGGGAGGCAGTTCGGCCCCGCAGTGTCAGCCATGACCGACTCCGGCGTCTCGCTCCCGGCCCACGCGACGACACGCGACACCCGCGAACGGCAGCGTGCGCCGCGAGTCGCGCCAGCTACGGACGGCCGCACCGGGCCGCAAGTCGCGCCAGACACGACCGGTCGCACCGGGCCGCCGGTCGCGGCCGGCACCGACTGGGGCGTCGCACCGCGAACCGACCGCGGGCGGGCAGGTGACCCATGAGCGACACTGAAACCGATATCGACACCGACGTCGGCATCGAAGCGGTCCACGGCGCGTTCAGCGCGTCGTTCCGGTTCGTCGCACAGAACGCCCTCTCGGTCGTCGGCGTGAGCCTCGCGTGGACGCTGGCGTCGCTCCCGCTGGTCACGGTGGGACCGGCGACGCTGGGCGCCTACGCCGCAGTCGCCTCGTTGCGCGAGCAGGGGTCCGTCGACGTCGGCGCGGTCCGCGAAACGGTGCGCGACCACGGTATCAACGCCCTCCTGCTCGGGGGCGTCGTCGTCCTCTTGGCGGGAATCAGCGTCCTCTACGTCGCCCAGTTCGTGCGGACAGAGGCGGCGATTGCCGGCGTCCTCGGGGTGGCGGGCCTGTACGTGACCGTCCACCTCGTGCTGGTGCTGGTCCCGACGTTCGTCGGGCTGGCCGTCGGCGTCCCGCTCGCGGAGGCCGTCAGGACGAGCTACCGGTGGACCATCTCGCACTCGGTGGCCGCGCTCTCGATGCTGTTGCTCACCGGCCTGCTCCTGGTACTGTCGCTCGCGCTCACTGTCGCGTTCGTGCTGGTGTTCCCGGCGGTCGCCGCCTGGTTCCACACGACGTTGCTGGAGCCGCTGTTCGTGCCGGAGGGCGAACTGGTCAGCGGCGCCGAGGACCGATCCGGGTCGGCCGAATACGCCGGGCCGCGGGGCGGCTGACCCGTCCCCGTCCCCGTCCGGACGACTGACTCATCCGGTCGGTCGGCAGTCGTTTGCCGTCGTTCTCGAAACGTTGCGCAGACGGGGGAGAATTGGACGGGGACGGCCGGGACGTCAGAGGGCGGCGTCGACGTGCTCGGCGGCTTTCAGCGAGAGCGCCGCGATGGTGAGCGTCGGGTTCATCGCCCCGCCGGTGGGGAAGACGCTGCTGGACGCGATGGAGAGATTCGCCAGGTCGTGCGTGCGAAGCCGGGGATCCACGACGCTTTCGGCGGGGTCTTCGCCCATCCGAGTCGTCCCCATCGGATGGCTTCCCGACAGCGGGCTGTGATCCGGGGTGGCGTAGTCGACGCGCGCGCCGGCCTCGCTGAGGATATCGCGCTGGACCTGGATCGCTTTCTCGGCGGTCGCCCGCGCGTAGTCGCCGACCGTCCAGTGGACGTCCGGGACTGGGTTGCCGTGGTCGTCGGTCTGTGAGTCGTCGAGCGTGACTCGGCTGTTCGGGTCGGGGAGCTGTTCGACGAGCGCCTCCGTCCCGATGTGGCCCCCGTACGAACGGCCGACGGCGGTCGTGACGTCGTCGCCCCAGCCACCGTCGCCCAGGGCGGCCTCGACCGGCGAGGGGCCGGCGTAGTTGAGGAAGCCGACGAAGAAGCTCCCCGGCGTCTCCTCCTCGTGGTCGTAGAACTGGTGGGTGACCGACGTGGTGAAGCCGACCTGGTGTTGCCCGGTGGGCTCCGGGAGCTGGCCGGTGACGAGGTACAGCAGGTGGTCCATCAGGTATCGACCGACGGCGCCCGAAGAGTTGGCGAGTCCGTCGGGATAGGTCTCGGACTGGGAGAGTAGAAGCAAGCGCGGCGTCTCGATGGCGCCGCAGGCGATCACGAACTGTCGGGCTTCCTGGCGGTGTTCGGTCCCGTCGGGGGTGGCGTAGACCGCGGCCTCGACGCGTTCGCCGTCGGGGCCGTGTTCGAGGCGCTGGACCTGCGCCCGGTCGACGACGCGTGCGCCCGCTTCCTCGGCTTTGCGGACGTGGACCGACCCGTCGTACTTCGCGCCCGAGGGGCAGACCGGGGTACAGGTGCCGTAGCCGACGCAGGCGCTGCGGCCGTCGTACCCCTCGCTGTTGCGCGCCTGCGGCACCGAGTGGACGTCGATGTCGAGTTCTTCGCAGGCCTCGCCGAGGATCGAATCGGAGTGGCTCGGCGGGAACGCTTCCATCGGGAACGACGCCTCGCGGGGCGGGGCGAAGGGGTTGTCCTCGCTTCCGGCGACGCCCATCTCCGACTCGGCCTCGGCGTAGTAGGGCCGCAGGTCGCCGTAAGAGATCGGCCAGTCGGTAGCGAGGCCGTATCGGGACTCCATCTCGAAGTCCTTGGGGTGGAGTCGCGGCGTGTAGCCGATCCAGTGGAGCGTCGTCCCGCCGACGCCCTTGATGCGCGTCCTGTTCAGCGGGTAGTCCACGTCGCCGGTCGAACTGTAGGCGTCGCGGTCGCCGCCCATGTCCCAGACGTCCGTCCAGTCGTGGGCCGGGCGCTGGTGGCGCTCCATCCGCTCGAGGCGCTCTTCGAGCGGCACGCGGGGACCGGCTTCGAGGACGACCACCTCGTGGCCGCGCTCGGCCAGCGAATGCGCGACGATGCCGCCTGCGGGGCCCGCGCCGACGATACAGACGTCAGCTCGGTCGGACGGCGTGCGATCCGTGGCGGTCATCGATCAGGTCCCTGCTGGTACGCGTCGAGTCCGCCCGGGTGGCCCGGCGGGTTCGCGATACCGACCAGCTCCCCGCCCTTGGGTGAGCGCATCAGCCCGTAGAGCAACTCGTTGACGAGGAAGTACCGGATCCGTTCGAGTTCGTCGCCCTCCGGGTCGGGGTCGACCTGCGACATTCGAAGGGACTGGAGGAGCGCGTCCCCCTCCTCGGGTTCCAGTTCGCGGAACGGCGTGGAGTGTTCCGAGCGGGCGCGGTCGTCCAGCGCCTTCGCGGCGTCGACCATTGCGGCGCGGTGGTCCTCGTCGCCCTCGATGCGCCCCGCTACGAACGTCCGGACGAACGATTCGACCTCGGAGACTTCGGACGGATAGACGACCGCGGCGAGCGCGACTGTCGTCTCGAGGAGCGGTTCAGCGTCGTCACCGTCCGTCGGCGTTCCGTCGGGCCCGTCGGTCCCGTCGGGTCTGTCTGGCCCGTCCCTATCCTGTAACTCGGACGCGCCGTACACCACCCCACCGCCGACACCGATGGCCGCAAGCGCCGCTACCGCGTCGCGGCGTGTCAATTCCATGAACGCATCCAGCACGTAACTTCAGTTAACTCTTGTGCTGACTCGGACGGTGTCTCTCCGAGGGAAACGAGCCCGAATTGGCTCCCCTGAGGATCGTTCGCGGACCCGCTTTGGCATCTGGACCTCGGTCAGCGAGATACAGGCGAAACCACAGCGACCCGACGCGTATCGACATCCGCACACCGATCCATAATATTTGTGTCATACATTTGTTTTCTATACTTCTGTTGCTCTCGAGAGACGCTAACGCTACTGACTAATTCACGGGCAGTCTCAGAAATCAGTACTCAGAAGCCGTCTATTAACAGCATGGCGCGCAAAATGCGGCCGTTATCGGACCCTGAGAGGAACTGCCTGCTGATTTCCGCTACCGGTGAGCCGAACTGACCAGGCGTTCCGCACAGGGCCGCTCAGTTTCACGGACGAGGTCCGCTGAAAGTCATAGATCGTCATCTGACTCCTGATTCGCGCCAAAAGCGTCTTGTTCGATGATCGTTCGCGTCTCTGTCACCGACCGCCGATTATCCCGGGAGACGGTATATAAATAATATTTACTAGATAATTGAATTACTATAACTATCCTGCTAATATTCTCGCACTCTCTGTGTAAATTGAATCCGATTCAGGTGAGGGCAAGAGTCCGGTCGTTAGCCTGGGTGGTGGAGTGTCCCCCTCAGTGGATTCGTCCGGTGCACCTATTTAGAAATCGTGATTTCTGAAATCGCGATTTCTGAAATGAGAACTTCCATATTGACTCGTCGAGTATGGAGGGACATGTCGAAGTTCGTCAACCGGGCGCGAGAACTAACCGACATTCAGGCCCGGTATGACTCCGACGACGCCGAGTTGATCATCCTGTACGGGCGCCGTCGCCTGGGGAAGAGCGAACTCGCCCGTCAGTCGATCGCCGGCCGTGAGGACGCCGTCTATTACCAGGCGATCGAGTCCACAGCACCGAACCAGCTCGACCAGTTCGTCGACGCGGCCACGGCGCAGTTTCCCGACCTCGCAAACATTCGACGGGACTGGGAAGCGCTTCTTACGGCACTCGGCGACCGTGACGCAGTCGTAATCATCGACGAGTTCCCGTTCCTCATCGAGGAAGACGACTCGCTCCCCTCCCGTATCCAGCGCGTCTGGGACACGGAGCTCCAGGACACGGCGACGACGCTCGTGCTCATCGGTTCGTCGATCAGTGTCATGGAAGACGAAGTCCTCGCCGGCGGAAGTCCACTGTACGGCCGTCGAACTGCCACGATCGATCTGAAGCCGTTGACAGTCCGTGACGCGCGCGAATTCTTCCCCGACTACGATCCCGAGACGGCGGTGAAAGCGTGGGCAATCTACGGCGGAACGCCGTATTACCTGCAGACGATCGACTCAACGAAGTCGCTTGCCGAAAACGTCCAGTCCTCTGTGCTCTCCGATCGAGGCCTGCTCTACGCGGAGCCGGAGTTTCTGCTTCGAACCGAGCTACGCCAGCCGAACACGTACTTCAGTATCCTCCGTGCACTCGCTCACGGGCGACGGACACCGAACGAGATCGCTGGAATGGCCGGTGTCGAATCCGGTTCGCTCAGCACGTATCTGCAGAAATTGCAGCGGCTCCGACTTGTCGAGCGCCACATTCCCGTCACTGAGTCGCCCAAGTCGTCGAAGCACGGCCGGTACCGGATCGCCGACCCGCTGTTTCGGTTCTGGTTCCGGTTCGTCTACGGAAATCAGGACCGACTGCGGCTCCTCGGCGATGACGCGTACGAGGAGCTAGTTGCGCCGGAGTTGGCCGATCACGTGAGTCCGCTCTTCGAGCGCCTGTGCCAGAAGGCGCTCCCGGGGCTCGTCGACCGCCAATTCCTGCGCGTCGGGCAGTGGTGGTTCCAGGAACACGAACTCGACGTTCTCGGACTCAGCCGCGACGGACTGGTCGCGGGAGAGTGCAAGTTCACGTCGACACCAGTGAGCGAGGGGGTACTGACCGATCTCGAACGGACTGCCGACAACGTCAGATGGGGAGACGAACCCGCGGACGCGACGACGCAGTACGCGTTGTTCAGCCGCTCTGGATTCACTGACGACATCCGGCGACAAGCCGAGGAACGGGAGGACGTGAGCCTCTACGGCATCCCGGACGTCGTAGATGCGATTCCTCCGTGACTTAGTTCGACTACTCCAGCGCCTTCAGGTTGTGAACGGGGTCGAGCCAGTCGACGACCTCGGCGGTCGGTTCGACGGCCTCGGCGATCGCCTCGGCGGGCTTGTACGCCATCGGCGCCTCGTCGAGGACGTCGTCGACGACGGATTCGGAGTAGACGTCCTCCATCGACGCCTCGAACGCCTCGAGCGAGAGCGACTCGTGGGCCTCTCGGCGACCCATCACGCGGCCAGCGCCGTGCGGCGCGGTCTGGTGGTACTCGTCGTTGCCCCGGCCGCGGGCGAGCAGCGACCCCTCGGCCATGTTGAACGGGACGACCAGTCGCTGGCCCTCCCGGGCGGGCGTCGCTCCCTTTCGAACGGTCAGGTCGCGGAAGTCGACGTAGTTGTGAATCGACTGGAAACGCTCGACGGGTTCGACGCCGAGCGCGCCGCAGATGGCCTCACTCATGAGCTCGCGGTTCCAGCGGGCGTACTGCTGGGCGAACAGCATGTCGACGTAGTAGCCGTCGGCCTCGCGGCCCTCCAGCCAGTCCAGCGACTCGTTCCGGTCGTCGCCGCCGGGGTTCGAGAGCGTCTCGAACACCGCATCGACGCGGTCGTCGTCGAAGTCCGTGCGGATGGCGTCCTTCCGGAGGTGCGACTCGCCCATCCCGCCAGTCACCCAGGCTTTGAGGTCGGCGTCGGAGACCGTCTCCGGGTCGAACTTGACGTACTCGGCGTACTCGGCGGGGATGGCCGAGCGGATGACGTCTGCGTCGCGCTGCTCCGTGGCGCGCGCCTGCCAGAACTCGGCGACGGCCTTGCCGAGGTAGCGCGACCCGCTGTGGATGACGAGCCAGTACTCTCCCGAGTTGCGAGCGCGGGCGAACTCGACGAAGTGGTTCCCGCCTCCGAGCGTGCCCGCGCTCCGGATGACGTGGCCCATCCCCGCTCGCCCGGTCAGCACGCGGTCGCACAGCGACTTGAAGTACTCGCCGTCGTAGCCGTCGAAATCGAACTCGACGGGTTCTACCGACCGGCCGAAGCGCTCCCGGACCGCGGCATCGAACGACGCGAACACCTCGTTGGCGCGCTCGAAGGGGAAATCGTCGACGAGGTGGACCGACTCGTCGTAGTCGTGGACCGACCGGCCCATCGGGACCGCCTCACGGACGCGCCGCTCGCGCTCGGCGTCGGACAGCGGGAGTTCGTCACCGATATTCGTCGATGCCATGCCGCACCCCACGTCGACGCCGACGATGTTCGGCACGACGCGCTCGGCCAGCGGCATCGTGAAGCCGATGGGCGCGCCGGCGCCCCAGTGGGTGTCCGGCATCACGCGGACGGGCTGGGTGAACGCCGGGTGGTCGACGAGTTCCTGGATCTGCGCCAGGCAGTTGTCCTCGGCGAGCGACTCGTCGTCGACCAGTACGCGAGCGGTGGTGTGTTCGCCCTCCAGTTCGATCGCCATGCGGAATCTGTCGAGAACTCCGGTGCCTCCACGAGTAAGCTTTCGGGAGCCGTGGGAGGGAGCGACAGTGGGCGGTACGAATGCGATCATCGGTCAGTAATCTGCCGATTGAGCATTGCAATGGTGGACGATCACCGGGGCTCTTTACTGCTATCACGAGGTCATTATCCAGATAATCATTATTGCGATAATGACCTCCATCAGACCGATCATCTCGATAAGATTCAAAAGGAAGATCGAGCCGCGCACTATTGTGCAGCGACTTAGTTTAGTAGAGAATCGAAAAGAATCAGTAGCGACGGACAGACAGAGAGGGTCGAAGGTCTCGTGTCAGAGTAGACTGCCGAAGAAGTTCACGAGTTTCGAGACTGCCCCTTCGACGCTCTCTCTCGATTCCGCCAGTCCACCCGTGGTCGTCGTCTGCGTCGGTGACGTGTCGGTCGGTGCGTCAGTCGCCGTCTGCGTCGCCGTCGGGGTCGCGGTGGCTGTCGCCGTCGCCATGGGCGACTCGGTCGGGGTCGCGGTGGCTGTCGCCGTCGCTGTCTCGGTCGGAGCCGCCGTTGCCGTCGCGGTGTCGGTCGCCGTCTCCGTCGCCGTCTCCGTCGGCGTTCCAGTCGGCGTGTCCCCGACCGTCTCGGGGCGCTCGAATTCGAATGTCAGGTTCCACTGGCCGTCGACCGGAACGCTCCGCCCGTCGGCCGTCTCGGCACTGGCCGTGTAGGTTCCCGTTTCGAGATCGGTCCCGTTGATCTGTGCCGTCGAGTCCGCGTCGACGGTGAGCGTCGTCACGAGCCCGGTCTCGTTCTCGACGGTCAACTCGACCGCCTCGTCGTTGGGGTTCGTCGCAGTGACATTATCGTCGACGGTCAACGCGAGCGATTCGAGGTCGGGCGGAAGCGAAAACTGCCACTCGGTCTCGCCGTTGACGGGCACAGATTCACCAGCCAGGGTCGCGGCTGTCAGCGTGTACTCGCCCGGTTCGAGACCGGTGATCGACTCGTTCGCCCCCGAATCGACCTGGAGCGACCGGATGGTCCCCGACTCGTTCGTCACGTCTACAGCAAGCGGGCCGTCGGTCGGGTTCTCCGCCCAGACGACGCGGTTGCCGACGGTCGCGTTCACCGCGAGGTCGGCTTCGGCTGGGACGCTGACGAGCGCGTAGATCCCGTCCTCGGTGATCGTCTGCGTCACGATCCCGTCCACGGACTCGGTCTCGTTCACGACCGTCGTCCACTCGGTCCCGTCGTAGCGCCAGAGCTGGACCACGTCGTCGGTCTCGTCGGTCCCGACGCCTTCGAGTTCGAATCGCACCTGGATGTCGCCGTCCAGACTACTCGCGTTCAGTCCCGGCCCGAGGGCGGTGGCGTCCTCGAGGAGGTCCGGGAGCGCCGTCTGCTCGACCGAGTCCAGCGCGACGGACTTGTCGTCGAAAGTGGTGTTCAGCGACGGACCGAGGCGAAGCGCGGTCGCGGTCGCGCTGCCGTCGGTCGCTTCAAGCGCGAGGCCGACGTTGTCAGTGACGGTGACGTTGTCGAGCGTCGCGCTGCCGTCGACTCGCACGCCGTCGTCGCCGTTGTTCCGGACCGTCGTGTCGCTGACGACCGTCCCGGTGACGTCGGTGCCGACGCTGACGCCCGGGCCGGCGTTCGCCTCGATCAGCGAGTCGGTGACGTTCGTGTCGCTCATCGCGGACTGCTCGACGACGCCGGCGCCGTCGTTGTCTGCGATGGTCACGTTCTCCAGCGTGGCGACGGAGTGGCGCAAGAGCACAACGCCGGCCAGTCCGTTGCCGGAGACGGTCGCGTTGACCATCGTCAGTTCGCTCCCCGTGTTTCGCGCGCGGACGCCCTCGCCGCCGTTGTCCGACACCGTCGTGTTACGCACGTCGAGCAGGCTGTTCGCATCGGTCGCGAGACCCGTGCCGTCGTTCGCGCGCACGACCGACGACTCGACGGAGACTTGCGTGGTCTCGACGGCGGCAAGCCCGTTCTCGTTCCCCTCGATGGTGCTGTCGTTGACGGCGATCTCGCCCGTCTCGGCGGCGAGCAGACCGAGCGAGTTCTCGGCCAGCGTGACGTTGGTCACGTTCGCGTCGAGCCCGCGGAAGAGCAGGCCCTGCTCGTTCTCGCTGAACGCGGAATCCGCGACCGAGACGTCTGTGACGCCGCCAAAACCGATCAGGTCGACCGCGAGGCCCTGATTCCAGCCGCTCGCGCTGACGTTTCGAACGGAGACGTTCTCGACCGAAACATCGCTGTCGTTAAAGACCCAGATACCGGCGTTCACGGTGCCGGACTCGGGGTTCTCGATGGGACCCGGTCCCTCGATACTGTAGTCGTTCCCGTCGATGACGACGTCACTCGCCTGCACCCGGAGACAAGTGTCCTGCTCCGTGGCCTGGACGTCCGCGGTCAGTTCGTACGCACCGGGCTGGGTGATGTTCCGACACGAGTTGATCTGCCGGTCGACGCCCGCTGCCTCGACGGTGATGGTCACGTTCGGCGAACCGTTCAGCAGGACCTCTCGGTCCGCGCTCTCGCCGGTCAGGGTGTAGGTGCCCGGTTCGAACTGCTCACTGACGGTCTCGTTCGCGGAGATTTCGAGCGTCCTGTTCTCGACTCCCTCGGCAGACGCGGTGACCGTGACGGCGATGTCACCGAGGTTCGCGATCGTGACGTTCTGGTCCGCGACCGAAACGTCGAGATCGATCGGCTCCGGTTCGGCGCTCTCGTTGATCGTGATCTCGTAGGCGGACTCGCCCTCGACGAGAACGTCGCGCTCAGCGCTTTCGCCGGTCAGCGTGTAGGTTCCCGGTTCGAACTGTTCAGTCGCGTTCTCTCCGGCCGCGATCTCGATCGTGCGGTTTTCCATCTCCTCGGCGGACGCCGTAACCGTGACGGCCGCATCACTCGGGTTCGCGAGCGTAACGTTCTGCCCCTCGACGGTGACGGTGAGATCTATCGCCTCCACCGCAGTGATCGTGAACTCGTAGGTTGACTGACCCCCGAAGACGACCTCGCGATCCTCGCTCTCGCCGGTCAGGGTGTAGGTGCCCGGATCGAGCGTCAGCGTCTCGGTCGCGTTCGCGCCAACCTCGATCCCCTCTTCGGTTCCCTCCTCGTCGGTCGCCGTAACCGTGACGGTGGCGTTACTCGGGTTCTCGATCGTGAGGGTCTGGCCGTCGACGCTCACCTCCAAGTCGATCGCTTCAGGTTCTTCCGGTTCGGGTGCGGGGGCCTCTATCGTCACCTCCGCCTCAGACTGACCGTTGATCTGAACCGACCGGCCCTCGGTCGTCTCGGCCGTCAGCGTGTACGTCCCGGGGTCGAGCCGCTGGGCGACAGTCCAGTCGCGAGGCACCTCGAAGGTCTCGCGCTGGCCGTCGTCGCGCTCGGCCGTCACGACCACGCGCTGGTCGTTCGGGTTGTCGACGGTGAGCGTCTGGTTGTCGACGGTCGCGCTGAGACTCTGCAGTTGGTCGCCGACTGAGATGGTGAGTTCGGACCGTCCGGCGAGTTCGACATCGCGGCCGTCGTCGGTCTCGGCGGTCAGGGTGTACGTCCCGGGGTCGAGTTCAAGCGTGGTCGACTCGCCGGGCGCGAGCGTGACGGTCTGCAGGTCGCCGGCGTCGCTGGTCACGGTCACCGTGACCGCGACATCGTTAGGGTTCGCGAGGAAGATCGTCTCGTCGTCGGCCGAGGCGAATAGACTGCGCAGGCGGTCCGGCTCGTCGTCCTCGGGATCCTCGGCGGTCCCCTTCGCGTAGTTGTAGATGGTCACTTCCTGGGTGACGTTGATCTCGACGGCCGTCTGGACAGTATTGGCGGCCGCGCGCTCGGTCGACGTCTGGATCTGTTCGACGCTAACGGTCTGAGTCTGGATGAGCGCGAGCGACCCCTCACTCGCTCCCTGGGCCGCCGACTGAATCTGGACGACCGATGCGCCCTGGGATTGCGAGAGCACACCAGTGGCCGCGCTCTCGGCGATTATCTGTATCTGGACGATGTTGATCTGCTGGATCTGGATGACGGTGCCCGAGCCCGCACCTGCGGCCGCGGCCTGGATCTGCCGGACGTTCGTCACCTGGTACTGGACCGCGGAGCCGACCGCGCCCGCGGCCGCGCCGAACGCCGCCTGCTGGATCTGCACGATCCGCACCGACTGGACCTGCGTGAGCGTTCCGCGCGCGGCCCCCAGCGCGGCGGCCTGGATCTGGACGACCGTCGCGCCCTGGGACTGGGAGAGCGCGCCCTCGGCGGCCCCCATCGACGACTGCTGGATCTGGGTGACGGTTACGTTCTGGCTCTGGGCCAGCGCGCCCTTGCAGGCGCCACGAGCGGCCGCCTGGACCTGCGTGATCGTCACCTGCTGGATCTGGATGAGCGCGCCCTGTGCCGCGCCCATCGCCGACTCCTGGACCTTCTTGGGGTTCGCGCCGCTCGTGCTCTCGACCGCACCGCCCGCGGCGCCGAACGCCGCGGCCTGGACCTGCGTGACGTTCACGGCCTGTCGCTGTTCGAGCGAGCCATAGGCGGCACCCTGCGCCGCTTCCTGCACCTGCGTGACGTTCACCTGCTGGGTCTGCGTCACGTCCCCTGCCTCGTCCTCGGCGGGGGCATCCGCGTGTGTCGCTCCCGCCGCGGCGCCAACCGCGGCGAACTGGATCTGCGTGACATTCGCCTGCTGGGACTGGGCGACCGTTCCGTGGGCCGCGCCGTACGCGGCCGCCTGCTGCTGCGTGACGGTCGCCGACTGTGACATCGCGCCGGCCGCACTCGCGTACACGCCGGCCTGGATTTGCGTGACGTTCACCTGCTGGGATTGGATGAGTGCGCCGTGGGCCGCGCCTTTCGTTGCGGCCTGGATCTGTTCGGCTGAGACGTTCTGGAACTGCGCGGCCGCGCGGAGCGAACTGTTGATCGTGGCGTTGAGTTGGGCCTGCGTGACGTTGACGCCCTGCTCCTGGGCGAGTTGCGCGCCTTCCCGTGCGCCGTCTCGCGCGGCCGCTTGCTGGCTCTCGTTCAGCGACTCGTTCACGGAGACAGTCGTCTCTGGCGTGACGCTCGCGAGCGCACGGAGTTGGTCACTGAGTTCGTCGTAGGGGACCTCGTCGACTTCCTGTAACGACGTTAGTGTTGATGGTGACTGCTGGTCGTGTGATGGTTGTGTCGCTACCTTCTCTGTCGGGGTTTCGACGGCCGCTCGGTCCTGTATCGAGTCGGACTGTGTCATATCTGCCGCGGCGACTGACGGCGCGAAGACGCTACAGACCATGAGAACGACGAGTCCAATCGGGACCGCGTCGTTCATGCTCGCCTCCAGTAGTCGAAGTCGCGTCCGTCGTGCTCGTTCGAAAGCCGGAGTGTAGTGGTGTACGGAGTCATTTTTTGAGAGGGTGCCAGCGAGGTGACTCGCTGTGTCTGACGAGACGACTGTAATCTAAGTCGACAGATAAACCCCTGAGACCGTCGTTTTCACGGACGTTTCCGTAAGTTCGGGTTACGTGCTCAATGCAAGGAACAGTCGGAACAGGCGCGCCTTACTGCAGCGGTGCCTATGCCGGTAACGCCATCCAAGAAGAGTGAACAGTTGTGAGTCAGTGAGAACTGAGGAAAAGAGATACGTCCGGTACCGAGTGAAGAGAGTATTGTAGTGATCCTCGCTTGTTCGTGCTGAAGGGCTCGGTACTCCTGGCGGTACCGAACTACAAACAACGGACGTACCCGGCCAGAACTCGCCGTCAGCAGTGGCGAGTAAGCAATGTTCGTACAGACACACCGGCCAACGAGTGAACGTACTCAAACTGTCCGGACGGCAAAACCGTCCGCATCGTGCAGACACACACCGGACACCGAGTGAAAACAGAACAGATAATTTTCGCTTCCATAAAGACCGGGCCCCCGAGGCACAAGCAGAAGGAAGCACCAACAGAGAGACCGAACTGGTCAATTAGGATTGGTAGGGGATATATCGGCCAGTGAAAGCATTGACATCATTGCCACTTCACTCGGTCCGTGGTGTCTCTATCCGGACAGTATAATTTATAGGTGTTTCTAGACGTGCCGATAGTGGAAGGTATAGTGTTCAAAATCGGTTTCACTCGTTGTGAAGTCGGCACGTTTATGACTAATGTCCCACTCGGATAGTGTACTTGATGGCAGAACCGGACCAGACGACCAATATCTTCGAGACGGGCGGGATATTCACTAACCGGGAACTACTCCGCGTGGGCCACGTGCCCGAACTGGATCGCGTCGTCGGCCGCGATGACGAGGTGAACTCGATCGGGCAAGCGCTTGGACCGGCGACCGTCGGTGGACCGCCGGAAACCACCATCGTCTACGGGAAGACCGGCGCTGGTAAGTCACTCGTTACCCGGTGTGTGTCCCGAGAGGCACACACCGAAGCCGAGGCTAACAGCGTCATCTTCCAGCACGCGTACGTCGACTGCTCGGACTACCAGACGGAGACGAAGGCTAGCAGAGAAATGGCTCGCCAGCTCGCCGCAAATCTCGGTGCAGACGTGGACATCCCGCGTGTCGGGATCGCCGCCGCGGACTACCGAGACATCACTTGGGACCTGCTCGAAGACCACGGCGTCGACTCGCTTGTCGTCATCCTCGACGAGATCGACAAACTGGACGATGACGAACTGCTTCGAAGCCTCTCGCGGGCCCGCGAGAGTGGCAAGTCCGAGGCTCACATCGGCGCGATCTGCATCAGCAACAAGATCGAGTATCGGGAACGGTTGAACGAACGGATCGACTCCAGCCTCCAGGACAACGAACTAGTGTTCGACCCTTATGACGCCGGTCAACTCCGGGAGATTCTCGACAATCGGACTGACGCCTTCGTCGACGGTGTCCTCGAATCGGACGTTATTCCGAAGGTCGCCGCGCTCTCGGCCAAGGAACACGGCGACGCGCGTAAGGCCATCGATACGCTCTACGAAGCCGGACGGCTCGCCGAGAAGCAGGGAACCGACTCAGTCACTGTCGACCACGTCGACAACGCGGTCACCCGAGCCGAGGTCAACCGCTTCGAGAAACTCGTCAGCGGGACCACGCCACACGTACAGTATATCCTCCGGGCGCTTGCACTTTTGACCGCCGACAACCCTGAACGGGAGGCGTTCCGGACCCACCGGATCTACACCCTCTACGTGACCCTTGCAGACCGAGAAGGGGCCGAACCGCTCTCGGAGGACCGGGTCTATCGTCTGCTCAAAGAGCAGTCGTTCCTCGGTGTTACCGAGTCGAACCACACCGGTGGCGGCCAGGGTGAGGGAAGCTATCTCGAACACCGCCTCCTGCGGGATCCTGCAATCGTCGTCGAGGCCCTCGACGCCTCGAGTTGAGGCGACCGGGCAAGATTCGCTTTCACTCGTTGCGAGGGGTGGGGGTCTGCTGTTCGTACCTCCTGACAGCGGGGTGTTCGGACCGCTCTGACTTCTGGCCATCTCTGTGAACTGCTCAGGAATAGTGCGGGGTCTACGAGCGATGAATCTCGTTATGTTCGACTACCAAGGAAGCTCGAACCAGGGCGATCTAAGAGTTCGATAATCGCACGACTGGAAGCGAATTCTCTTGTCCATCCAGAGCCTTCCCAGAGGCATAGTTGCAATGGACGATACGTTACTCACGGCATCAACGCTTCCAGATGAACTGGTGACCCGAGACCAGTGGGTCTGCTGGCGGAATCAGGAACGCAACGGGACAGAAACGAAGGTACCGATCAACCCACACACGGGTGCATTCGCGTCGGTGACCGACTCTGAGACGTGGGCGTCATTCGAAACCGCGTGCGAATCGGTCGAGTCACAGACCGTCGATGGCATCGGATTCGTGTTCACCGAGACGGACCCGCTCGTCGGTGTTGATCTAGACGAATGTCGCATTCCGGAGACGGAGACAATCACCGACGACGCAACCGATATCGTCGATCGACTCACCTCATACACAGAGGTGAGTCCGTCCGGTACGGGTGTCCACGTCATCTGCACCGGTACACTGCCGGGCGACCGGAGTCGGAAGGGATGGGTCGAGCTGTACGAAGAGGCCCGCTTTTTCACCGTCACCGGCGACCACATCGAGTCGACCCCGACTACTGTCGAATCGCGGACGAGCGAACTCGCGACAGTTCACACCGAATACGTCGCCAGCGCGTCGACGACGACCGAGACAGATGACTCACAGCCCGAGTCGGGTGATCCACCGACAGAGTCAACAGCAGACGCACAACCAGAGGCATCCGGAAACACAGACAGCGAGGCGGGGAACGGACTAACGGACAGCGAGGTCGTCGACCGGGCACAGTCCGCGGCGAATGGCGAGAAGTTCACGCGCCTGTGGAACGGGGACACAGGCGGGTACGAGAGCCACTCCGAAGCCGACATGGCGCTCTGTGCGCTACTCGCGTTCTGGACAGGTGGCGCAAGTGGCCAGATCGACCGGCTGTTTAGAGAGTCGGGTCTCATGCGCGAGAAGTGGAACGAACAACACTATGCTGACGGAAGCACCTACGGCGAGAAGACAATCGACCGAGTCCTCCAGGGGACGGACGAGTTCTACCAGCCTCCCAGTGACTCACCGGAAGGTAACTCGACAGACGATGGTGTGACAGACGGTGACTCGGCGGCTGGGGCGGCTGACCAGTCGACGGCGACCGAACCGAGTAAAAATGACGCGGAATCTGAGGACTACGCATTACACGAGCAGCTGTCGGAACTGCGGACTCGCGAGGAACGCCACCTCACGGTGATCGCCACTCTTCAGTCACAGGTCGAGCGACTCGAAACCGAAAACGAACGACTCGCTGAAGAAGTATCTACCGTCCGCGAGGAGGCCAGCGCCAGCACAGACGATCGGAGTGGCCTGTCGGTTAGGGCACGCCTGCGGCGGTGGCTTCCGTTCGGTCCGTCCACCTGATCCGGAAGTCGAACATCTCGACGAGATGGTTCATCGTCTCCAGTGGAAATGGAGGTGGGGATCCAGAGGGGAACGACGACACTGATCAGCAGTCCGGTGTGGCTCCACTTCCTGTGAGGCGCCCCGTCATTGCACCGGTATCCCCGGTACATGGACGATTCACGGCATCTTGCAGGAGAAATCGGGTTCAGACAACAACCACTACTCGGTGGGTGGCCAGTACACTGTCCCGCTTCTCCGCAATATTGTGTGTCTCATGGCGTGTACTGACCGCGAAGGCAGGGTGAACAGGAACCAACCGGACCAGTTGAACGGTAGAAACCGGACGTATTCTAGAGAGAGGGCTTGAGACCCTCGATTCTGGCAGTCGTGGCCGCGGATTGCGACGAGAGTGGGGAACTAGTTCCGGAAGAACGAGCGTACAAGCGCCTCTGGCAGGCGAATACAAGCGAATCGAAGATCAGCATCGACTAGGGATCGATACGCCAGGAATAGCGATTTCCCCGGAGTTTGGGGCTGAAACAGGACTACAAAGGCATCGAATCAGGACGGATCATCGACGCCACAATCCCGATCACACGGGGGGTATTCGAGAAGCGGCGCGTTGCCCCAAGTACACGGACGATCTGCCGCGAATTGGCGAATCGACCCCGAAAGAAGTCGCGTCTCGATGCCCGCGAATTCATCGCTTTCGAGGCCGCTCACATCGGATTCGATCTTAGCCGGCGCATCCAGCCGCGGCGGAATGCAACGCATCTTTTGTCGTCACAGTACATCCCCACAGAGGACACCTATTGCGGGAGATTACGGCCGTGTACTTCCTTCGGCGGATCGAGCTCGCCCGATATCCCCCGAGTGAGCGGTCGTGCTCCCGGAGATTCATCGATTCGGGAAGATGGGGCGCCATTGGGACCATGGAGCGCTGTTGGGCCACCGATTTCCACTCCGCGAGTAGACGAGAGCTGGGCAAATTTCTCCCAAGAGAACCATCGTTTCAGATGGAGCGAGAGTGCCGCCTGGACTGCAGTATGATCGTGACGATCTGGTTTCCGGCTGGTCCGATAGACGGCAGGGTCGACCCCATGTTCACGAGGTGAAGACCGACACTCAAGAAGTCATTGTTCGCTGACAGGCGTACCGATGCAGCCGCCTTCCTCACTGACCCGCAGCGTCGAGGAACTGGTTGTGGAACGACCCGATAGTGTAGATGTCCGTGAAGCCAGGTTCGTCGAAGGAAATGCGCGAGAGGGCGTACGACTCACTGTAGGTCCTCTCGACGCGCGGCTCACCCGAGCCGGGATTGTGGAGCGCTCGGATGATCTCATGGCCCTCGCTTCGGCCTTCGACGATCCAGAACGCACGGTCGGGATCGCAGGCGGCCATCTTGTCGTAGTCGGCGGGGACCGCCCGAAGCGTATCGTGATTCGACCGCTCGGCTTCGCCCGTGATCACGACGTCGCCATCGGTATCGAGCACGGCGACGTCCAGCCGACCGCCCTCGACCGGGTAGTAGGTCTCGACCGACGCGCTCGCATGCTCGGGGTCGTCGACGAACTTCGACTCGAACGCCCGCGCCATGGACTCGACCATCATGACGTGCAGACTCGACTCGCTGAGGTCGCCGACGCCGTCGCCGTGTGCCCGGCCTTCGCGATGGGCGGCATCGATGCGGTCGCGCCCGTCCGGCGTAACCGTATAGAGCGTGTGCGGGTACTCTCCGTCGACAGTGAGCAAACCGTCGAGGACGAGCCGTTCGAACTCGTCGTCGGAGAGGCCGGCGTAGGCCCGTAATCGCTCCATCCCATCGCGGACGATGTCGTACTCCCAGTCGGTGTCATACCGTTGCTGGTGGGCGTTATAGACGAGCTGGAGGAACAGGAGCTGGGAGTCGGTGTACTCGAGAGTCGAACGCTCGCCGGGCGAAAGCGTCAGTCCGACGTGGATCGGCGGGACATCCAGTCGGTTGATGTCATCCCGGTCGCCGTGACAGTCGACCGCAGCGAGTAGCTCCGGGAGGCGCCGCCCATAGCGCGTCTCACAGGTTTCACAGACGAGCGAGCCCGACGGGCCGTGATATTCGATGCCTGCGGGTAGGCGGCGCGTGAACGGCAGTGTCGTCTCTATGGGCGCGTGTTCGGTCCCCATTTCTGTAGGTGTCGTCTCTGTATCCGACGTCTCACTCGTCGCGGTGTCCATTGGCGTACTCGTTCGCATGACGGATACTCCGTGGCGTCGCGAGCGCTCGCTACGCTGGGTCTGTGCGGCCTCGAACGTCGCTTGGCGGGCGGCCGATAGCGGGTCGTCGCCCCCGGGGTGGCCGGGTGGGAGTGCCAGGGATTCCAAGAGGATCGGGCGTGGCGGCTCGCTGGCGAACGGTGCCGGGAGCGAGGCCAACCATTCACCGGCCGCGAGGCGGCCAAGCCGCGTGGCGACTGCCTCGGGCGGCATGTCCTCGGTCGCCAAACGCCTGGCCAATGCCGGGTCGTCTGTGACATTGCCCGTGACGACCGTCCCGATGTTATTGATCGCTTCCTCGTAAGTGGCTTCATCGACGCGCTTGAGCTGACGGGGATACTGCAACGAGAGCGTGACGCCGACACCGAAGCTCCGCCCCTCTCGGAGGAGGTCGGCGAGAATCCCGGAGGCTGCGACCGTGGCCGCCTCTTCGATGTGGACGGTGACCAGCGGCGGGTCGCCAGTGGCGTACTGCTGGCTTCGCTCGCGGTCACGGCGCTGGAGCGCCGTCCACAGCTGAGAGAGGACGACCAGCGTCACGACCCGTTGGGGCTCGCGACGCATCTCGTTCGTGTCGATGATGATGACGCAGTCCTCGTCGAGTTTCGACCGCCAGTCGATAGGCTGGGCCGCGGCTCCATCGCTGTCGGCCTGAGGCGCGTAGTTGAATAGCGGCGCGATCCGACTGTCCATCGCCGCAGTCCCGATCCGGCGGGCGGCGCCGGCGACGATCTCCTGAAAGGTGTCCTCGCTATTGTCGGCGATCCGCTGGAGTTCCCGACGGAGGCCCTCGTCGATGACCGGCGGCGCGTGGCTGGTCTCGGCGAACCGGCCCATCCGGCGCTGGAGGTCCACCAGCGTGAACTGGTCGCTGCCGTGGACAGGATCGAACATGGCCTTGACGACCGCTTCGATGACCAGCGACGACGTGAACGCCTGGTCGAAGTGCTCGGAGCCCATGATCGCCCGGAGGAGCTCTTCGGTGTGGTCGGCGACGTCTTCGACGGCCTGCGAGCGAGCGATGCCCGACGCTTGCTGGCGAGTCACGTCGAAAAACGGTGTCGCGGGCACTTGCTCGGCCGTGTTGAATCGATAGACTGACTCGAGCGTTCCGTACTCGGCGTAGTGGGCTCGCTCGTAGTCGTCGGCCATCTGGCCGTCCTTGGACTCGATGATGATCGTTGCCCCCTCGGTCGCTTCGTGGTTGGCGAGCAAGCCGTTGACCCCGAGAATGCTCTTGCCCGACCCCGTCCCACCGGCGATGAGTTGGTGGCGATGCTGGAGTGTGGGCGGGACGGCGAGTGGCGTCGGGGCGTCCACGCGGTCGCTCGTCTGGGGAACGCCCAGCGTGAAGCCATCCGTCTGGTATGTCTCGAGAATACTATCGGGCGGTAAATCGAGACCCGTGCGCTCGCCGGCACGCGTCTCCATGGCTCGCGTGGTCTGTTCGGGGAGGCTGGCGCCGCCGACGAGACAGAACTGCCCGACTGTGGCCGGGTCAGCAACGATTCGCGGATGGGTGTTCGTCGACAGGGGGATCGAGATACCGAGGAGTCGTTCGAGCCGGCGACTCAATGCGACACCGCGGACTGTCCGACTCGCGAGGTCAGCGGCAAGTGATTCGGCGCCATCGCTGTCGTGGGCGTAGTGAGTGGTCGTGAGTCGGTAGTGATTCTGGCCAACCTCGGCGAACGCCCCGTCGATGTTCTTCAACGGTGTGGTGGTACTGGAGTCCGTCCCGAAGGCGACGACCCGCGTGTTGACCCGGAAGGACGTCCGGGCGTCGACGGCCTCGATGGCCTCGATCCGCGACTGGAGGTTTGCAGGGATGTCCTCGCGTCGCCGGCGTTCGGTCTCGGGTTCGAGGCCGGGGAAGAATCCTTCGAGGAGGATATCCGCGATCCCGCGCTGTGGGTAGTGATACTCGTCGATGGTCGCGTGAGCCTCAGTCTGCCAATCGGGCTTCGGTTCGAGGAGCGTCTGGCAGACGGTCGGGACCGCAGCGTCGGCGAGAGCGTCGACGACGGTTGTCAGCGGCCAGTTCGTCCGGTCGTCTTCGGAGAGGGCGTCGACCGTCCTGAGCCGAGTCTGCCAGTCACCCGATCGTTGCTCGTCGGCCTGGACTTCCAGTCCCGCGACCGGTCGCTCGGCGAGTGGTGTCGACTGGCCAGTCGCTCCGTCGACGTCGACAGATGCGCCGTCGTGATCGGCTGTTTCGTCCGTGGTATCGGCGACTGCAACAGCAGCAGGGGCAAGTGCGTCATCGTCAGCGGCTTCGCCATCGTTAGTAGTGGTATCAGTGGCTCCCAGTCGTGCGGCCAGTGACGTCGTCGTGGTGGTCAACTCGTAATCGGTCGGGAGGGCGCGACGCAACTGTGCGCGAAGGCGGTCTGCATCGATGCCGTCAGCGCCGAAGAGATAAGAGACGCCGTCGTCGGCACCGCTCGTGAGCAGCAACATCTCGATGGTCGGCGGGTCACCGTCACCCGCCGTCCCATGGAGCGCACGAAAGGCAGTCGTGGCGTGGGCCGGCGTGATCGCAGTCGTCGTCGGCCGGATCTCAATGTACGTTCGGTTGGCCGTCAATCCGTCATCGCGGGTCGGCATTTTCGATAGACAGCGGCCGGATTGATTTGTACATCACGGTCCGCCAGTGGGTAGTTGCGTGATACCAGCAGCCACGAGCGTGAGTGGGAGCTTTGTCACTCAGCTCTGGTGAAGGTCTCGCCCGGCTCACGCGGGTTCGCGTCGAACTCGACCCCCTCGAAGGCCCGTTGCAGTTGTGCGAGTGATGGAGCCCCGGTGGGCCAGCCACCTACTGGAAGCGTGGCCTTGAGGCACATCTAGTGTCTGGGTGACACTTTGCCGAACTTGGCTCACATTGTACACACAAGAAGGGCGAAGTGGGTAGGCTCACAACGAACACCTAATGAGTAGCGATAAGAAGCGCGTCCAGTTCCGGGCGCCACACCGACTCATCGACCGGACAGACGCCCTCGCGGAGGTTCTCGGCGAAGACCGGACGAATATCCTCGTAACCGCGCTCCGGGAGTATCTTCAGGATGCCACCCACGACGACGCGCTGACCCAGGAGATCGTCGCCGCCTATTACGACGACGAGATCACTGTCGAGCAACTCAAAACACTCGTCGACGCCGAAGAGGCGGCGAATCTCCGAGTGTTGAAACAGCAGTTGGACGAGGACTTTATCGAGGAGACCGCCGACACATAGATACCGATCCTCGTCGCGGATGCCTCCGCTCTCGTAAGTCTCGGGATTGTTGCTGACGACGATCCCGATCCACTTGCGCTTTGTTACGACCAATACGAGGTCGTCGTCCCAACGGCGGTCATTGCGGAACTCAAAGAGATCACCTCGTACATTGACGCGCACGGTCGTGCTGCATCCCTTGTCCTCGATCGAATCAAAGCGCTAGAAACACGGTAATGAGTGTAATCAACTCGGCTTAGTCCATGCCTCGCTCGCTGATACACGGCTCGTCACGACGCCAAGGCTCCTCTCGGTGCTCGTTCGAACCGAACAGCTCTCAGCTGCCAATGCGCGAGTGCTCCTCGACGCGATCAGCGATGCCCGTAGCTGGGACGCGAACAGCTACGTGCAACGAGCGAGCTCGTTGTTTGAAGAACCGTGAAAGGTCGCGGTCGCTTGGTCTCCTTGGGATACGATTCCCAGCATCATCGCACCCAGAGCGGACAGAACGAGCCCAGCAACTAGCATCGCTTCGAGCCACGAAAGCACAACAGACGCAGGAGAATACAGTGTAGGGAGATGAGTCCCCTTGACACATCACCGCTCGAAGCGGATCGTTCCGCCCCTACTATGGTACCTATTGTAGTATCGAGCAAGGCAATCATACATGACGGACAACTCCACAGGGCCAGTCCGCATCAACGTCAAAACCGACTGGACGAGCGAGTGGACGGTTGACACCAATGTGTTCGGACGGTTCGCCGAACACCTCGGCGGGGCCGTCTATCCCGGCGTGTTCGAAAACTACGTTCTCAACGGTTCGTTCGACGTGTGGAACATGTCGGCCGATCCGTGGACTGCCTTTCCGAATGTCGACACTCAGGAGGGCATCGCGACCCCGTGGGAGCCGGTCGGATCAGCGGGCGGGACGACGTTTGAACAGCGCGTCGGCGGTGTGCGCGGGCGCGATGGTCCAGGGGCTCTCGTCGACGGTGTCGAAGTCCCAGACGGCAAGCGTCTCGACCCGCCCGATGTGACTGAATCGCGCTACCAGCGAATTGGGAACGATACTGACGGAGAGGCGGGCATCGGGCAGCGCCTCGCTCTCCCGGACCGACGAACCGACTCGTTTGAGGTCTGTCTCTCGGTAAAGGGGGAATGCTCGACGTGCGTTGTGGGACTCGAAACCCCGGATAGTGACGTGCTCGCTCTCGAAACGATCCCGGTCTCCAGCGAGTGGGAACGCCACGAGGTCTCGCTTTCGCTGGATAGTGAGAGTCCCGAGCGCTACGCATCGCCCCAGTACGGGGAGTATCTCCTGAACATCAAGAGCGAGGAAACAGGCGTCCTCGACGTCGATTGGGTGACGCTGATCCCAGATGATGCAGTCGAAGGGGTGTTCAATCCGGAAACGATCGAGCGACTGCGGGAAGCCAACGTGACGAGCCTTCGGTGGCCAGGCGGCAACTACGCCAGCCAGTACCAGTGGCGTGACGGCGTCGGCCCTGTCGCCGAGCGCCCGGTAGTCCCGGTGGCCAACTGGGGTGGCCTCGATCCGAACTACCTTGGGACGAACGAGTGGCTCCGCTTCTGCGAACTCGTCGACGTCGAGGCCTACATCACGGTTCCATTCTGGTCTGCGGCCGGTCCTGAAACAGCCGCAGCCTGGGTCGAGTACTGCAACGGCGACCCCGACGAGACGGAACTGGGCGCGCTGCGGGCCGAACACGGGTACGAGGAGCCGTGGGACGTCACCTACTGGGGTGTCGGCAACGAGGTGTGGGGGAGCTGGCAGATCGGGCGGACCGAAGCGATCGAGTACGCCGATCGGTACGCGGACTACCACGCAGCGATGCGCGCGGTCGACGCCGACATCGAGATCGACGCATGCGGCATCGACCCTTGGTTTACCCAGGTCCACGATGGCACACGCGAGGATGTCACGGTCCCCGCGGACGGCGGCGATCCACCCGTCTGGAATGAGCGTCTCTTCGAACGCGCCGAGTCGGTAATCGAGGGCGTCGACGTCCACCGGTACACGGAGGGTATCAGCGGTCATACCGGTGAGGATGGTGCCCGAGAAGCGTGGCTCGATACGAACGACGAGACGCCACTCGGATACGTCGAGGTTCTAGTCAACGACCCCGGCTCGTGGGGTGAGATGTTCGACGAGGTTCGATCGGTCGCCGTCGACTACGGAGTAGACGATCTCCGGATCACTTTCGGCGAGTGGGGATTGCGCGCCTGGGAGATCGACGAGGGCTGGCCACGGGCAAGTCGCGGGACGATGGCCCACGCGACATTTGCCGCCCGTGCCCTCCAGGCATTGTTGCGCAACGGATGCGACGTCGAACTCGCCCACTGGACGGACTTTTCGCCGTACGTCCGTCCCCATCCCCGCAGCCGAACCGGACAGCATCTCGGCGCGGAGATCTTCCGAGGCGTGGCCGAACCAATCCTGGCAACGGACGACGAGTGGCACCTGATTGAGACAGCAGTCGAAGACAGTCCGGTCCGCGACCGCCCGGCGACAGGCGTCTCGATCCCCCAGGGAGAGGTCGAACTGGTCGACGCAGTCTCAATCGGGACGGCATCCCACGGGCGCCTGCAGACGATCATCGTGAACGGCTCGCTTTCTCAACCGGTCGACGTGGCGGTCGAGTACGGTGACGGCGTCGACGCAGTTCAGGGGTCCCTGTTCAGCGGGAGCGACGACGATCCGTTCGCGCAGGGTGACAGTCAGGAAGACGACGGCCACGAGGTCGAGACGTTCGAAGCGACCGGCGACAGAATCGATCCCCTCGAACTCACGCTCCCGCCAGCGTCGGTGGTACTTCTCTCCAAGTAGCGGTTCCCACGTATCACCCAAACAATAGCCGTTTCAGTCGGGTTTGAAAAGCGCCGTGTTCACGGCGCGGCAGTGGCCGTATCGCCAGTCTCTGGATCGAACGGGAGATTGATGACAAGTTCGTCGAACCAGACGACCGGGCGCTTGCTCTGGCCGTCTTCCTCGAAGAAGATGATTCCTAACTGGGCGAGCCGACTGAGTTCCTCGTGGACGTTCTTCACGTCTCGGTCAACAACCCGTGCGGTCTCGTTGATGCTGGCTGGCTCATCGCGGCGGATGGCTTCGATGAGATCGAGGACGCGCGGTGTCAGCGTCTCCATGAGGTCGTCGTAACTCGTGAACGAGAGTGTCGGCGTGGAATCAACCGCGTCGTCCCGTTCGAGCGCCTCGATCAGGTCGGTGACGTCGTCGTGAAACTCACTGGATGACTTCACGGTCACGACGAGGGTTGATTCGGCCCGAAGCTGTTCGCGCTCCATCGGGTGCAGTGACGGCGTGGTATCGTTCATAGGTATCACCGTGGCGTGATGGCCTCACTTGACCTCGAACTCGGATTTCGGGATCTCACTCCAGAACCGTTCCCACAGTTCGATCATTCCGGGGAACTTGATGACGTCTGGGTTGGGGTCTGGTGCAACGTGCAGTTCGTGTCCCTTGGTGTCTTCGTGTGAGTTATCGTACCGACGAATCGTCCCATCGGATAGCGTGCGGGGCTGGTCCGGTTCCGTCGCACCGTAGTGGAACTTGTAGGCCCACCCGGACGGGTACACGTCACGGTCTGTCCGCATGCAAAACACACGGACGACAGTTCCGTCGGGGTACTTCCGCCCCTCGCTCACGCCATCGAGGTCGTCGTCGGTCAGTGAGGCCATCCTCGTCTATTGGTACACAGACCAATCCTATAGGTCTATTGGTCAGGGGAACAATAGCAGTCGTTGGACCCCCAAATCCTCATACCCTGAAAGCCCTCGACCGCCCGGCATCCCACTACTGTGCGAGACTCCGTCTCGCTGGCCCTCGTTCGCTTCGCTCACGAGAACGCCGCTGCGCTCCTCGTCCCTGCGGTGCTTGCGGGGTCGGGGGATGATCGAGGTAGCCTCGCCCTTTCAATCCGCCAGGGTGTCGGCGGAATATGCAGTCGACGCGGTCGCTGTGCAGATGATACGTTACCGGCCCGCCCCGCTCGCCGCGTACCGCCCGTCGCTTGCTCACGGCTCACTGCGTTCGCCGTTCGCGCCTCGCTTCGCTCGCGACCGACCATTCCGGGCGTGCGGGCGCTCTCCACACCGCGAGCGGCCCGTTCCGGGCTAAAGTGAATGTGCCTTCGGCGCCAGCACCAAGCGCGCTTTCGGTTGCGTCGCCCTGCGGTCGACGGACACGAAAACCGGCTTGTGTGCTGGACGCTCGCTCCGGGCGGGTCGCCGGAAGACTCACTCCGCTCACGGCTCGCGGTGCTCACCGTTCGCTTCGAGGTCTCCCGTCGGTCGACCTTGCACCGTTCGTCTTCCGGGCCCTGCCTCGCTTCGCTCGGCAGGACGCCGCGCGGTGCTGGCTGGTTTTCTTCGACAGCACGCGCTCGTCGCGCCCGGAGGGCGCGAACGAAGGCGCGACGAGCGCGCGCAGATGTGTCTCGTCGGACGTGTCGTCGGAAAACCGCGATGTTAGAGCATCGCGGTGGCGGCGCGTGAGCGCCTTCAGTGGTACCAAGGTAGATACCAATGTCTAGTAACACTCGAGTCAGTAATGAAGTTTCGGTCGATGCACAGGCGGATGAACAGGAACGCGATGCGGTCGACGAACAACCGGAGCTGCGGCGGTCGGTCGAACAGGAGATACAGGGGAAAGTCGATACGAATCATCCGGATGGACGGCTGGCCGGGATGACGCTTGAGGCAGAAGAGCGCTTCAAAGCGCGGGAAGACGAAATTCGCCGTACCCGACAGCGGTGGGACAGGCGGGAATCCTCGGATCGGGAGGAACGGACGCGAGACGTGGTGAGTGGCCAGACGCGCTATGCCTGTGAGGAACCTCCCACGGATCCCCGTGAAGACCTCAGTAGCGAGCAACTGGCGGAGGTGAACAAGCGCGCGGCACAGATCGCGGATGACCTCGAAGGTCGTTCCAGGGCGGGGGCAGCGTATCGACTCGCCAAGAAGGTGCGCGAGGGCGTGGATATGTTGAACGCGGCATTGCTGGTCAAAGAGGAATTACACGCATCCCCGGGAGTTCCGGTACCGATCGATACACTTGAGACGGTGCCTCGCTCGGCGGTAGACATCGAGGGCGAAATCGTGCAGTTATGGGAGCCGAGTAACACGAAGATACAGAGTGTTGGACTCATCGAGGACGAGTCGGGACGGACAAAATTCACCATTTGGGAGCGAAGCGGGCAACCGTGGGTCAGCGAAGGGGAGCGCGTGCGGTTGCGAAACGTCGAGAAGAGCTGGTATCAGGGGCGTGTTTCGGTGGCCGTAACGGGCTGGTCAGAGATGGAGTTCCCCGAGAAAGACCGGTGGTGGAGCGAGTAGGGCGCAAACCCTCTCTGTTTTTATTTTGCCAGACCGGCCCGACCCCACCACCCCACCCACCGCTCCGTGCTCGCTCTCAGCCAGTCGCTGTGCGCGCAGCCACAACCTCCAGCAACGAGGGTGTCATACAACCGGTTCCCGTCCCCATCTTCTCTCTCGCTCTGCTCAGTACAGCCCGCAGTGTGACCAATTGCAGTGGCGCGCGCTGTCGCGGGTTTCATCCCGTGACAGCAGTCGCGCGAGAGATGAGCATCGCAGCGAAGCGAGAAGCGCAGTCGGTTGGGGAGGCGTGTGGCGCGGTGCTGTGCTGGTCCTGGTGGACTGAAAGGGCGAGGCGCGCTCGCGTTCAGTTTAGTCGCTTGAGTCGGCACTATCCGAGCGAAACGAGGATATCCGACTCAGCGACCGCGAGCGCGTCGAGGGCTTTCACCGCTTGCTGTCAGTAGCGGTCCCGTTCACTCGACTTCATTCCACAGCGAAACCCGCAGAAACAACCGATCAACAAGCACAGACACTGAGCAGGAGGTTCATCCTCAAGAGCCCCGAAATCATGATCTCCAATGGGCGGATCGAAGGCAACTCAACAACTCTTTGATAGCGACACTGGGTGATTTTATTGCCCCCTGAAGGGCGCGGGGGTACTGCTGAGTCCCTCGCGAGTACCAATGGGACACCGTGCACTCATCGCCTACGAACGGCCGGATAGTACCTACAATCTCCATTACACCCACTGGGGCGGGATGCATCTCAGACTCAAGCGGGAGATCAGTCGCGAGACACCGTTTGGTGATGATAAATCGAACGAAGCGAGCCAATCCATCTGTGAGCAACTCCTCGAAGCAGCGACCGAGACGGCGATTCAAGAGGCTCTCGACGGCCGTGAATCACCGTCACTCCCGGTGGATATCGACCCGTGGGCGACGCGTCTCACCCTCGACGAGATTCTCACCGATTATCTAGATTGCCTGCACCACGAAGCGTTCTACGTCGTCGACCGTGACTTCGGGGTGACTGCCTACCGAACGCACTGGTTCGGCCTGCAGTACGACTGTGCTGCAGTCGAAACTGCACCCACAGTCGGCAATGGAGCACTCAGAACCGTCCGGTGGCACGATGGCGAGCCGGTCGGCGATGGCTTCGCGCAGGGTGAGTTCCGCGCACTGAAAGCCGTCGTCGGCGACCTCATCGACCGCAGTGTGCTCACGCAGTCGGAGGCTATCGAATTCATGGAGCAGAAGCTCGACGAATGGGTCGGCGATTCTCAGGAACTCATCGTCAGGCGACCGCACGGTATCGAGTGATCCATCGCGATTCACTCGAGATCCGGTGTGCGAAGTTGCGTGTTTTTATGACCCCCTGAGGGGTGCGGGGGGCACTACGAGGCCTCGCGCTGACCTTCGATGGCTACAACAGAACACTTCGAACGAACCTTCGACGACGATAGCGGGCGAACCATCCAGACGACCGAGTGTCCCGAGTGCGACGGGCGACTCATCACAGACAGTGGTGAAACTCGCTGCAACGAATGTGGACTCGTCGTCGAAGGCTGCCGTGTCGATCGACGCGGACCACGCACCTTCGCCGGGGATGACACCGAACGAGAACGCACGGGCGCACCGATCACCGAAGCGCGACACGACCGCGGATTATCGACAGAGATCGGATTCAAGACCGACGGAAAGGGAAACACACTCTCCGAACGGAAACGACACCACTTCGCCCGCTTGCGTCGCGAGCACACCCGGGCGAAGTGGCGATCAAAAGCCGAGCGCAACCTCGCTCACGGCTGTACGGAGATTGCACGGATGGTCAGCGCGCTCGACCTCGATCGGGCTAACCGCGAGCAGGCGAGTGCGCTGTTCCGGTCGGCTCAGGATGAAGGCCTCCTTCCCGGTCGGTCGATCGAGGCGTTTGCGGCAGCCTCGGTTTACGCGGTGTGTCGATGTACGACCGCGACTCGAACGCGCGGTGAAGTGGCGTCGGTCGCACAGGTCGGCCGTGAGCGGGTGATCAACGCCTACGACGTACTCAACGAGCAACTGGACCTACCGGCACCCCCACAGCGACCACGAGAATACATTCCAGCGCTGGCGTCGGCGATGGAGGTTCCACCGGAAACCGAGGGTGTTGCACGAGCACTCGCCGAACGTGCCTGGGAAGCCGGTGAAAGCATCGGTGTTCATCCTGCAGGGTTCGTAGCGGGCTGTCTCGAAGTCGCCTGTCGAGACCACGATGTGGAGATTACGCAGGTAGCCCTCGCTGCAGCGGCAGACGTGGCGCCGGTGACCGTGCGTGCCCATCGCGATCGGATCGAAGCAGCGCGCAGTGGGTGGCGCCAATGAGCCTCTCTTGGATTCGAGGTCACCTGCCAGGCTTCGGTTCGAGCGACGAGCGCATCCACGAGTGTCGCCACTGCGGGCAACCACTCGAATCGACAGTCGACTCGTGTCCGATCTGTGGGCGGTCAGGCATTGCAACCTACGAGGTCGGGTAGACGCTCCGTACGTTCTTCTATTGGCGCCCCGAGGGGCGGGGCACTCGTGTTCGGGTGCTCCAGAAATCCATGCATCCACTGAAACAACTCAGGTTCACGACCCGTGTCGCCAAGCGCGCTCAGTACGAAGCCTTCGAGTTTTCCCTGTCTCCAGGTGGCGCCACGGTTCGCAACGGCAGTCATGCCAATCCGAGCGAGCACGAATATCTCGTCTCCATCACGGATGGGGTTCCCACGGCCTGTGCGTGTCCGGCCGATGAGCACTACGAGGGTGCGTTTGACATCCTTGCCGCCCGCAACCACTACACGGTCGAGGATCCCTACGAGTGCGACGACACGCCGGACTCGCGGCCGACGTTCGGCCTCGATGAGGGTGAAACCGATGGCATCGTCCTCGCGAACGCGCGTGCCGTCGACGGGTCTCTGACCGACGAGTTCGGTGGAACGAACTTTCCACTCATCCACACCGTGCTCCAAGGGACGCGGATCGTCCCGACACCGCGGCTCATCTGTGACTACGCTCGAAACGGACATCTGGCCCAGAAAGAAGCCCGATCGCTGATCACGACGATTTGCCCGCATCGGAACTGGTAAACCAGCCCCTATGTTACGCAATTGCTCCAGCGTCTCGAAGCGTGAGCTGACGCTGTTTGTGGAGCCTTGGTGGGTGAAGGATCGAATGATTGACTCGCCGTATTAGAGATCAAAATATTATAGCCCAGACTATTATATCTCATCTCCTAACTTCGGAGCACATATGTATCTCCCACAACGACTGGGGGTATGGACCAGTTCGTCAATCGTATCGAGGAACTCGATCGGTTGCAGACCCTCTATGAGAGTGACACTGGAGAACTCGCAATCATCTATGGGCGCCGCCAGATCGGCAAGAGCGAACTCGTCCGCCAATCGATTGCCGACCGCGACGATGCCGTGTATTATCAGGCAGTCCAAGGGACAGCGACGACACAGCTCAGGCGGTTCGTCGAGGCAGCAGCGACGACCTATCCAGACATCACGGCCGTCAAAGAGGAATGGGAACCGCTCTTGACGTACCTCACCGACAGAGACGCAATCATCGTCATCGACGAATTCCCGTACCTCATCGAATCGAACGAGGGGCTTCCGTCGGTCATTCAACACCTGTGGGATACGGCCGTCGACGAGAGTCAGGCAACGCTCGTACTCACAGGCTCTGCAATCGGCATGATTCATACCCACGTCCTCGATGGCGGTGCGCCACTCTACGGCCGAGTATCCCAGAGACCGAATGGCCGCCTCGAACTCACCCAGCTGCCGTTTCGCTCGATCCAAGAATTCGTGCCGACGTACGATCCCCACCAACGGGTGTTCGTCTATGGCGTCTTCGGCGGCACACCCCGATATCTCAGCCCGCTCGATCCATCACAGAGCCTCGGAGAGAACGTTACGCGACTGCTGTGCGACCCGGACGGCCCACTCCACGACGAGCCCGAAACCGTCCTCCAGATGGAACTCAACGAGGTGAACACGTATTTCTCCGTGCTGGAATCGATGGCCAGCGGGAACCGCAGTCGAAACGAGATTGCCCAGGGAGCCGGCATCGAGAGCACCAACACGTCGTACTACTTCGACCGGCTGGAAACACTCCAGATCATCGAGAAACACCACCCGGCACTCGCCGATCCGGCGCGCAGCAAGCGGACGCGATACCGGATTCGGGATCCCGTATTCCGCTTTTACTTCCGGTATCTCTACGGCCGCGAGGGACAGTACGAACTCTACGGCGAGAACGCCTACGCGGATCTCATCGAACCGGAATTGCCTGACTTCGTCAGTGAAACGTTCGAATCGCTCTGTCACCAGGCAGTGCCGGCGCTCTATGCAGACTACCAGCTCACACAGGTGCCAAGCCAGTGGTGGTACAAGGGCCGAGAGGTAGATGTCGTCGCACCAACTGACGAATCAACACTGATCGCTGGCGAAGCGAAATTTACCAGCGCCCCTCTCGGCTATGATGTGCTTTCGGATCTCGAAGACGACGTGGAGCACATCGACTGGACGCCCACTGGGGGTGGTGAGCCAACGTATGAATTCGCGTTGTTCAGCCGCTCTGGGTTCAAACGCTCCGTCGAGGAAGCTGCAGACGAGCGTGACAACCTCCGACTCATCGAACTGCCCGATATCGTTGCCGTTCTCGAGAGTGAGAACAGTCAGTAACGCCGGAGGGCCAGTGACCTACGACTTCGTCGTGGGTCAGTGACTGCGGATCTGCTCCTGAATATCGATCACTCTCGATAGCGCCGAACTCCCCGTCGACGAGCAAGCCCGCAACGCAATTCTCATCGATTTCCGTTCACGAGTCGGCCAGTTGTCGAGCGTAGGGTAGCATCGTGCCATGTCGGTTCACTCTCCGACCTACTCGATCGCTTCGCTCGCCCCTTGAGGACGGAGGCTCCACCTTGGGATACGCTGAAAACGAACGCACCGCACGGTCGGTTTTTCGGCGCCACCATGGGTGGGGCGCACAATCGGGCGCTCCGATGAACAATGCATCCACTGCAACAACTCGAGTTCCCGACCCGAGTCGCAAAGCGCGCCCAGTACGAAGCCTTCGAGTTCACCCTCTCATCCGATGGAGTCGTCGTCCGGAACGGTAGTCACGCGAATCCGGACGAACACGAATATCTCGTCACTGTTGAAGATGGCGTTCCTGCAACCTGTGAGTGTCCGGCCGACGAACAGTACGAGGGCGCGTGCAAACACCGGGTTGCGGTGGCGATTCGCCGACCGCTTCTCGATGCTGTCACAGCAGCTACCGGACAGCCAGTCGTGGCAGACGGCGGGGAGGTCGAGCCAGCACTCGTCGCATTAGGTTCTGAGTGCGAATTCGGCGAGAGTGAATTAGGCGCCGAACACACCGTTCCGGACGACGAGGACTGTCCGGAGTGTATCGGTAAGTTCCCATGTTGGGACTGTGTCCGAACAAGACGACGTGACCTTCCGGAGTGAGGCGTCACAACTAGTGCGCAGATCCGCAAAACCAGATCAGTCTGCCCCTCCAGAGATCCGAACCGACGAGTACTTGCATATAATTGAAGAAGCAGAAGATATATTGAGCGCAGCCACCTACAAAGAGGTATGACCGAGTTCGACCCGTCCCCTTCGTCCGATGATACTCAGCGACGGTGGCAGACGGGAACAGACACGTTTGGCCGTGTCTACGACGTCGTCCTCGGGGTTACGTCGCCGACTGCGTACACCGAGATCGCGACGCTTGCGGACTGCTCTCCAAACGCCGCGAAAAAGCATCTCGACCGCTTGGCGGAGATGGGCATTGCCCGGGCCGATAGAGATAGCCGCCCAGCGACATACGAACGAAACGAGGGATATCTCGAATGGCAGGACTCCAGTCGGATCGCAACCGAACTCTCAGTCGAAGAGATCATCGACCGCGTGGAGGCGCTTGAATCGCAGCGGGCGGAGTACGAAGCACAGTTCGGGACGACAGACCCAACGGACATCTCCGTGTTCGATGACGGTGAGCACGAAACGATTCACGAACGAATGGCCGCAGTCAGCGAGTGGCAGGGCGTGATTCGGGATATTAGGCTGTATGAGCTTGCTCGCCAGCTCTCCCAGAACGACGGACATTTGATCCCGGCGTAGATGAGTCAGCCACCGGAGGATTCTGCGCCTCACTCGACAGGCCCACCGGATCGACAGACGTTGCGCCTACTGGAGCGGCATCTCACGTCAGATTCACTCCTCACCGAGACCGCATTCGACCCGGATTCCTACGAACCCCGACGGCTTCATGGATTACTCGACGCTGGACGATACCCAGATTCGGTGAACTACCCCACCCTACCGTTCGCCTGACGGTTCACGCTTGAGGGTGGGGCTTCCTGTTTCCACGACGCGCTTTGCAGACACCGAATCGGTGTCCGTAGGGAGCGCAGTCTCCACAGGCGTTGATTCGGGACAGCCCTCCCCTACTTCTTCGAGACCGCGAGACAGAATGTTCCACGACGCATTCGCGTCTCTGTCCGCCTCAAACCCACACGACGGACACGAATGCTCGCGTACCCACAACGGTTTGTCCGTCTTGACGCCACATGACGCGCATTCTTTGGTCGTGCCTCGGGGGTTGACGGCGACGAACTGTGTTCCTTCACGCTCGCATTTGTATTCGAGCATTCGCAGGAACGTGCCCCACGAGGCCCCGGCTCGGTTCCGAGAGTTGCCCGGTAGTTCGACCAAACCCTTCACGTCCAAATCTTCGACCGCCACAAGGTCGTACTCGCGGGCGTAGTACGCCGAGAGTTTGTGCAAGAAATCACGGCGCTTGCGCTTCAGGTCGGCGTGGCGTCGAGCGACCGTCTTGTGCTGTTCCTCCCAATTGTTTGAGCCGTGTTCCTTCCGCGAGAGGTTGCGTTGAGCGCGTTCCAACCGCTCGCGTTCGTCGGAAAGGTCCGGCGACTCGACGGCGGTCCCGTCGCTGTCGTGGACGTATTTCAGGATTCCCACGTCGATGCCAACTGCGTCAGTCACTTCGTCGGGCTTCTCGGGTGGGTCGTCAGGCGTTTCAACGCCGAGAATGGCGTACCACTTTCCGGTGGGTTCGCGTTTAACCGTGACGGTCTTGACGGTGGCGTCGTCGGGCAGGTCGCGGTGGAACGTGATGGGAACGTCACCAATCTTCGAGAGCCATAGTCGAGTCCGACCACTCGTGTGTTTGAGTTTGAAGCCGGACTGACTGTAGGTGAACGATTGGTACTCGCCCGGTGCTTTCCACTTCAACTCCCCAACGCTGTAGCCGTTCTGCTTCCGGCCTTTGAGCGTCGAGAGGTTATCGTACAACCGCTGGACGACTTTCTGGAGTGCCTTCGAGTGAACGTCGCACAGATCGGTCCACCAGTCTTTCAGGTCCGGCAGACGCGTCTGCTCGGAGTACGACGACGTGTCGTCGTGTCTATTGAGACGGTGGAGGAAATGGTTGTAGACCTGCCTACAGGTATCGACAGTCCACGCTAATCGCTCGCGGAGGTCGTCGGACGGGTGCAGTCGATACCTGTAGTTGTAGTTCATCTATTCGTCGTCGGGGTCAGATGTGCGGACGACTTTTACGTCCGCGCCACGCCATCGTTTCGGGACGTAGACGTGAGCGCCGTTGCCGGTGGCTTTCACGTCACCGTCCACGACTTCGTGGCCGTTGATTGTGAACTGGCCCATGTACGATGTAGATACATTGTAAGGGCGTATAAACGTGTCGGTGGGCCTGTGGGCCGGTCGTTGCAGAGTGTATGTGAGAGGATGACGGCGCTGTATCCTCGCCCTACTGCGCTACTCGGTCGCTTTGCTCCCTGCGTTGCTCCTTGAGGACGGGGCATTAGCGCCCGATTTTAGGTAAACGGCGGGCAAGGATGTCATCTGGTAGGCATCTGATCGCCAACTTTGAGTGTTCCTCTGTATCTGGTATGTAACCGTAGCATATCCACAGTTATCGAGAACTAGTGTCTAATACTACTATTTTCACGACCGATCAAGAAGGTATTTACCAGACTGTTCGACGATATAGTGTACCGTCGCTCGTAACGCCATCGTCTCATGATGAGACGGGATCTGGCACGATGAGCGACAGCCATCTCATGAATGACGATACGACGCAGGCAGATTCGTTGCAGTCGAACCGGTCGGATAATCAAAGACCGTCGCTCCGGACGCTCGGGCTGACGCTGTCGGCCCTCGCCGTCGTCGCCATCGAACCGGCGAGCGCCCAGTCGGTCGGCGAGTCCTTTTGCCAGACGGACATGGCGACGACGATCCGGAATCTCTTCACGCTCATCCAGTTCGGCGGCCCGCTCATCGGCGGGCTCGTCGCGCTCGGCGCGACGGTCGCGATCCCGTTGCTCCGGCGTGTGGACACCAAGAAAGAGCTCAAATCGATGCGGGTACAGGCAGTCGTCTGGGGTGTCATCGTCGCGCCGCTGGGGACGACCATCCTGCAGTTCCTGCTCACGTCCGTCGTGGCTGGTGGCGCCAGTTGCAGCTTCTGAGCCACTCGCTCGGTGCCGGGATTGCGGTTTTCGTCCTGCTAGCGATGAGTGCGTTCGTCGCAACACAGTCAGTTGCTCGCCCCCTGGAGGCTGGAGCGTTCAGCCCAGCCGACGACCACGACCACGGGGACAATCAGAGTCTCTGGTCCCGGGACCGTGACACGATCAACCGCTCCGCGCTCCAGAACCAGACGGGGTCGGCGACCCACTCGCTCGCAGCGACGACGGATATCCCCTTCAACCGGCCACCCGACGCCGTCGAAGCGTGGAATCGCGAACAACTCGTTGAGTTCCCCACCACCGACCGCAGGTCGTCGATCCATCCACCGGGCGCGACGCTCGTCAACGGACAGTTCATCCGCGACGCCTACGCTGAGATATTCACGCTCCAGCCCTCGACCACGGCGCGGCTCACGCCAGATACCCAGCCGCTGTACGTGGCTTCGCAGGGGGAGCTATTCGCGACGTTGGATTACCGACTCATGATTCCGCGGGACGCGGAAACTGCGACGGACCGCTTCACATGGTCGCTACAGTCGCACAACATCTCGGACCTGCAGCTTCTCGTCGACGGCCATCCCGAGGCCGAGCAGGAGGGAACGCAGACGCCGCGCTTTGACTACGATCTCACGAACTATCCAGGGACGAACCACACGCTCACCGTCACAGCGAATTACACGATCGAACTCCAGCGCCAGCACGACTACTGTACGAATCTCACTAGTGCGGGCAACTGCACGGCGTGGGACTCGTCCACGACGAATATTACTGAGACCGTGACCGTCCGAGACTCGCGGACGGTTTCGGAGTACAGGCTCAGCGTCTTCGGTTACTACGCCCGGTATCCAGATGGCGACCTCGGGCTGACCATGTTCAAGAGCGAGCCCTGGCTGGGCTATGCACTTCCCGAAGGGCGGGTCAACGGCGTCTGGCGCTTTTACTCCGCACGAAATCCCAAGTGGGACAGATTAGTGAACTCGACGGCGACTAACACGACGACAATACACTCTCCGATGCATCCGTTGGGAGTATCGGCGTATCCGATCAAGACGGGCCCGACCGCCTCACCAGCCGAGACGGTCTCGATCCTGGAAGTCAACGGCCAGCAGCGCGACCCGCCCACGCTCCCCCCGACGGTCAATCTGGACGTCCTCGAGGAGCCCTACAAATCGAGCTATACCCTGATGGCCCGCTTCGAGACGCCCGGTCGGACCGTGTCGGACGTGACCGCCCACGGGCTGGTCCGCGGTGTCCAGACCGACGTCGACCCGCAACTGTTCGAGGAAGTGCCAATCCACCGCAGTAATCTCACGCTGGCCGTCTTGAACACGACCGCACGGACTGCGACCGTTCGTGTGACGCTTCGGGACGTCGAGACGGGCGAGCCTATCGAGACAGCCGGAAGTGAGGGATACGTCGTTCTCGCAGGCGAGCGAGTCCAGACGGGCCGGGACGGGACACTCACGAAGACGATCGACCGGCCAGCCGGTGCGATCGACGCTCGATTCGAGCCCACGGCGTGGTGGCTGAAGACGACGGGCTACGTCGGCGATTCCGACGCTGTCTCCGTGCAGGGGACGGTACTGTCGGTCGTCAGATCGCTGTACCGGGCTGGCGTACCGGTCGGGCTGTTCTTGGTGGCCGTGTTTCTCATCGATCGGATCACGGGGTTGCCCGTGTGGCCCCCATGGAGGGGATTATGACGGGTGAGAAGAGGTCTCGTCGGCAGTTCCTGAAAAGCGGGCTTGCGCTCACCGCAGTGGGACTGGCCGGGTGTTCGAGTGGTGGCCCAGCCGGGACCGACACCCCGGAGTCTGTCTTCCGGGAAACCTCGGTGTCTGGGAACGCACTCAGGGTCACTCTTCGAGAGGACCATGGGGTGTCGAAGGTCAATCTGATCGATCCATCTGGATCGATATTCCAGTCGGCACAGGTCGCGACTGGTGCAACGACGGTTGAACTGGGTCTGTTCGATTACCGACGAGGGTGGCACTACACGCCCGGCGATCACACGCTCGTTGCTGTCAATGATGGTGAGGAGGTCGAATCGACGACAATCCCGTTGACTCCTGAATTAGAGATTACGGGCGTTGAGCCGTACACTGGCGGGCGGCCAACCCCTTCGAACCGGGCGAATCTCCTCGTCACTGTGGAGAACACGGGGACCGGTCCAACGTGGGTCTACTACGTTGGATACGGGAATGCGCCTCATTCGGCAGCGAACCGTATTCCCACTACGGATTACGCTAGATCGACTCCCCTGCTGAATCTCGAAAAGCCAGAATCTGTGGATGGAGTGATATTGGACCCTGGCGATTCGACGGTACTTCGAGGGATTCGTTCACCGCTGCTCCTCTCCCAGAGCGATCACTGCAATGACTTTGAGACCGATCTGACTGTGATTGTATCCACGGGGGTCGGTGAGAATGGTCAACACGAACTTCGGGCAATCCTTGATGGAGACCCTCTCCGCGCAAACTTCCGGGGGACTTGCAGTGACATCAGAGTAGAATCTCGCGAAGGTGAGACTCAGTGAGTAACCGATCGTACTGGTTTCATCTACTGAGTATCTGTGTTGCCCTCCAATTTGGAGCAGAATCTGTTCGTGCTCAGAGTGGTGACAGTGGTGGCGGTGCACTTGGTGACACCATTGTGTGGGCGATCAAGAATGCCCTCAGAGTCCTTTTTGAGCCGCTCAAAACGCTAATCCAGAATAACGCGAATACTGCCCTAAGTGTCGCGATTGGGACTCCGCATCCGAATGCTGTGTTCATCGCCCCGACAAACAATCCCTGGACCAGTATTTACGGATATTTCTGGGATGTACTCACCCCTCTTTCACTGCTATTATGGGCGCTTTCCGTAGGAATCGTAATATTCCTTGAATCAACAAGCTACCTCTTCAGTAGCTATCACCGTACGAAACTGAAGCGTCGAGCCTTTGCTGGGCTATTAGGCATTCTCGGATGGTGGTGGATGGATGGGCTTGCGCGTCAGTTCACGAATGAATTGGCTATCTTCCTTGCCCCAGATCTGTCGGAGGTCACTCTCTTTGAAACATTGTCTGTCTCCGGCGTTGGTGCACTAGTGACAGCAATCACGTTTTCCGTGGACTTCATTTTGATAGCACTCGTCATCCTCATCTACTTCATCCGAGAAGTCGTCCTCTATCTCTTCACTCTCTTGATGCCGATCCTGATTGCACTCTGGATTCCTGGAGTCGGACCGTTTAGTCTCGTCTCGAAGTTTATGAAGCGACTAGCCGGATTCTATGTTCCGTTCCTCTTCATGACCATCCCAGTGGCCCTTCTGTTCCGCCTTGGGCAGATTCTCGGGGAGAACTTCGGCTTCTCAGTAGAGGGACTCGGACTCTGGCTTACTGCACTCATCATCCCTATCGTCGCGATAGCCTCACCGTTCGTCCTGTTCTGGCAAGCCGGCTCGATCTTCTTCATGGCCCAGAGCGCGTCTCGCCACGCTTCGACGCGACGTGCTCAGTCACGAATGAGTGGAATGAAAAGCGGTGTTGGTACCGTCACCTACGAGGGCCGGAACTTCTCCCGGGGTACACAGGGCAAGTCCGCCCTCAAGCCAGACGGGCAGGCGGTGTCAGGTGATGGCAACTCTCGCGCCCACGCTGCAGGATCCCGACTCAACGATGCAGGTTCGCGACTCCGCGGTGCGCTGGCGCGGTCGTCCAGTACGACTGCCGGTGGAGGCGATGGCTCAGCGGACAACTCACCAGCGCAGTCAGACAACACCGAAGACAGTGCGACTGTGGACACCGACGACGACGAGTCCACAACACAGTCGAACGGACGCCGCTCCCAGAACTTCGACGCACTTCGCGACGATAATCGAACGGGCAACACGAGCGACGACCGAGACAACGGCGCGATCGACGACGAGCCCCGCTACATCCGCTAATGATGCAAGACCGCAATCCCGCAAAACGCATTCCAAAATCGCTCGGTACCGATACAAAACTACTCGGCAGCTACACGATGACGGACCTTGCCGTGGCGTTGTTTCCCGGCGTGGTCGTCGTTCTCTGTGTCCAGGTGCTCCTCCCGGCTGGGCTGACCATCCGCGGCTATCACGTGCAGACGCTTGCACTCCCGCTCGCCGGCGTGATGATAGGACTCGGCGCGCTCTTCGTCTACCTGACGCCCGCGTATACGACCAGCGCCGACTGGGTCACCTCAATGGTGACTTTCCATAGTCGTGCCGCAGACCTTGACCACGAGGCCGCCAAAGAGTACACCCAGATCGAGCGGGTGTATCCCAATCGGAACGCGATCGAACGCACGGACGGGGCAGTCTTCGGGCTCGTGCAGGTCATCCCGCCGACGATGGCGCTGGCGACTAGCGAGGAGTGGGCACAGAAGGCCGAAAGCTTCCAGGACTTTCTCAACACGACCGTCGAGTTCCCGATCCAGATCTACTCGACGACCCAGCCGTTTCCCGTCGATGATCACCTCGCTCGCTACGAATCACGGCTTGACGATCCCGACGTGGAGGCGAATCCCCAGCTCGAGGGGCTTATCGAGAACTACGTCGCGTGGTACGAGGATGAACTCGACCAGCGCCGGATGACGATTCGTGACCACTACGTCGTCGTCCCGGTCGCGCCCACGGAGGTTCGATTCGACGACGCAAGTCTCGCACAGCAACTCGCCGCGGTTCCTCTGGTTGGGTTGTTCGTCCGTGAGTTGTACGCACCCCGTGAGGCCGTCGAGCGACAGGCACTGATCGACGAACTCGACGATCGCCTCGAACGAGTCCGGGCGGGCATCCGCGGTATCGATGGCTGTACAGCCCACCGCATCGATGCGACAGAGGCGACGAAGGTGGTCGGGGAGTACTGGAGCGATGAATCGATGGGCTACGGCCATCTAGAGCAGGTTCTTCGAACTCGTGGTGTCGTCGGAGGGCCAGAGCGATGATCGAGACGCTGTTGTCTGCCCTCCCGACTCGTGAGACGGAGACCGATCCGTCCGGGGAGTCCGAGGGCCCGGATGCAGGCAGCACCGAAGCGGAGCCGCCCACGACAAGCGAGACGGGTGGCGGTGCTGCAGCGGGCGTGAGCGTCGACTACGACCCCTCGAGTGTGAACGGGGGCGGAGACACTCCGTCGGTCCCGGACATCCACCAGACGGTCGTCACGCCCTCGAGCATTGAACGAAAACCCAACGCCGTCCGGACGGGCGAGCAGTGGACGCGAACGCTGTGGGTCGGGGAGTATCCCGATACGCCGATGGACGGTCTCTTCGAGACGCTGTATTCCACGGCGGACACGCGGCGGACGGACATCAGTCTCCACATCTCGCCGCGAGACACGAACGCGACACTGGATACGCTCGAAAATACGATTGAGGACCTACAGGCCGACCGGGAGTATCTCGAAGAGAAGCGGCGTGCGGGTGCCCGAGGCGTCGAGAAAGACATTCAGGACTACCAAGCACTGTACGATGCGCTCAGGAACACGTCGATGAGTGCGTTCGACGTCTCGATGTATCTCGCCGTCCAGGGGGACTCACCCGACGAGTTGAACGTCGACGGCGTCACGAGTACCGCCCGGCAGTCGCCGACGAATCTGACACCCGTCACGCCGCGATGGGCTCAGCTCGACACCTTCGTCTCGGCCAGTCCGGTCGGCGTCGATAAGTTGAACGAGTCGATGGATACGACGACCCCGATGCTCGCTGGTGCTGTCGGATCGATGTTCCCGTTCGTCGCCGGCGCGTTCGCCGAACCCGGTATCGAGTACGGAACCTATGCGCTCAACGAAAGTCCGTTGATTCTCGACCGGTTCGAGCGAGAGACGGGCTACTGCACGATGGTCATCGGCCAACTCGGCGCGGGGAAATCTTTCTCGACGAAACTGCAGTTACTGCGGCGGGCGATGTATGACCAGGACACGGTCATCATCATGCTCGACCCGCTGGAGGGATTCGCCGGTGTGAACGAGGCGCTCGGTGGCGAGCGCATCACTGTCGGCGGGACCCAAGGCATCAACCCACTCGAGTTGAAAGCCACACCACCAGAAGTGCTCGCCAACGCGCCCGATATCGATCCCTGGTCAGAGCAGATCTCGTGGGTGCTCACGTTCTTCGAGACGTTCTTCACGCACGTCGCGACCAATCCCCTTGGCGGCCGCAAGCAAACGCTTCGGCGGGCCGTCCAAGAGGCCTACGAACGGCAGGGGATTACGCGGGCGCCCTCGACTCATGACCGGGAGTCGCCGACGATCCGCGACGTGATCGCAGTCCTCGAAGATCTGCTGGCAGATCCGGCTGGGTTTGGCTACGCGACTGAAGGAGAGCAAGCGAGCGTCGAGGGTGACGCACAATCGTTGTTGACGGACCTTCGGCCTTCGTTCCGTCCGGGTGGTGACCTCGCTAATCTCGCGGAACAGACGGCCTTCGACCTGGACTCGTCGGTGTTGTATCTGGACTTGCACCAGGAAGAAGGGGCGTCCGGTCGCTCGGAGACGAGTCTCATGATGCAGGTGTTGTTCAACGCTGTATATGAGCGAGCAAAGGGCACGGACAAGCGGGTGGTTTTCGCTATCGACGAGGCACACTATCTGATGAACGACGCGACATCGTTGGAGTTCTTAGAGACAGCGGTTCGACACAGTCGCCACTACGATCTCTCGTTGCACTTCATCACCCAGACTGGGGGTGAGTTCGCCTTGACGCCCGAAGCGCGGACGATCGCGAATCTCTGTTCGATCACGCTGATCCATCGCGTGCAAGAGGAAGCCGAGAAACTTGCAGAGTGGTTCGGGTTGAGTGAGCGCGAAGTGAACTGGATTCGTACCGCGAAGGCTGGCAACGACGAAGACGGCTTTTCCGAGGCGTTGCTCGGAGTCGACGAAGAGGGCTGGTTCCCGCTCCGAATTCGAGCCAGTGAGTTCGAGGTAGGGAGTCTCGAACAAACCCCAGAATCGAAGACGTGACAGAATTGGTACCCGTATCACGCATTTACCAGAATTGAGGCGAGAATGCCCCGTTCTCAAGGAGCGAACAGTAGTGAACGAGTAGGGCGGGATGAATCGCCGCACGCCAGTACAAACCATTACACCGGGCTCGTCTCCACCGAATTGCTCCGTAGGCAGCGTTTGTTACGGTGGGAGGTGGCGGTCGTAGATATTCCGTCGGTGCCCGACTGCTTCGACGATGAGAACGTCCTCCTCGCGGTCCCAGGTGATAATTCCCCGGTAGTCGCCAGCGCGAAGCTTGTAGTATGGAAAACCGCTGAGCTTTTCGAGGCGATGGGACGTCCAGTCTTTCGCCTCGTCGAGTTTCTTGACCAGCCGCTCCTGGGCTTCGGTGTCGAGTCCCTCCAGTGAACTACCCCACCCTATCGTTCGCCTGACGGCTCACGCTTGAGGGTGGGGCTTCCTGATTCCATGACGCACTTTGCAGACACCGAATTGGTGTCCACAGGGAGCACAGTCTCCACAGGCGTTGATTCGGAGTGTCCCGCTCCTAACCGCTTCGTGATACCGCGAGAAAGGATATTCCACGCCGCGTTCGCGTCTCTATCTGCCTCGAACCCACACGACGGGCAAGAGTGTTCACGGACCCACAACGGCTTGTCCGTCTTGACACCGCAGGAAGCACACTCTTTGGTCGTGTCTTTTGGGTCAACAGCGACAAAGTGCGTTCCCTCGCGTTCGCATTTATATTCAAGCATCCACAGGAACGTTCCCCATGCCGCGTCTGCTCGGTTCCGCGAGTTACCCGGCAGTTCCACCAAGCCCTTCCCGTCCAAGTCCTCTACGGCCACCAAGTCGTACTCGGTGGCATAGTAGTTCGCCAACTTGTGGAGGAAGTCGCGTCGCTTTCGCTTGAGGTCAGCGTGGCGTTCGGCCACCACACGACGCTGTTTCTCCCAATTTGCAGACCCGTGTACCTTCCGCGAGAGGTTCTGCTGTGCGCGTTCCAATTGCTCGCGTTCCACCGAGAGGTCGGGAGATTCGACGGCGGTGCCGTCCGTGTCGTGAACGTACTTGAGAATCCCTACGTCGATACCAACACACTTCTCGGGATTCTCCGGTTTCGCGGGCGAGTCGTCCGGTGTCTCGATACCGAGGATGGCATACCACTCCCCGGTCGGTTCCTGCTTGATTGTGACCGTCTTGATTTCGGCGTCGTCGGGCAGGTCGCGGTGGAAGGTGAGCGGGATCGTACCGAGTTTTGAGAGCCACAGCCGCGTCCGACCGCTCGTGTTTTTGAGCTTGAAGCCGGACTGACTGTAGGTGAAACTGCGGTACTCGCCCGGAGTCTTCCAGTTGAGAGTGCCGACGTGGTGGCCGTTCTCTTTGCGACCGCGAAGCGTTGAAAGGTTGTCGTACAGCCGTTGAACGACTTTCTGGAGAACCTTCGAGTGAACGCTTTCCAGGTCGTTCCACCACTTCTTGAGGCTTGGCAGGAGCTTCTGTTCGGAGTAGGCCGAAGTGTCGTCGTTCCGGTTGAGTCGGTGGAGGAAATGGTTGTAGACTTGTCTACAGGTATCGACAGTCCACGCTAACTGTTTTTCAAGAGCGTCGGATGGTCGGAGTCGATACCTGTAGTTGTAGTTCATCTGGAGAGCTATTCGTCGATGGGTTCGCTCGTTCGGACGACTTTCACGTTTGCACCACGCCAGTCCTTCGGGACGAGAACGTGAGCGCCGTTACCGGTCGCTTTGGCTGTCCCCGTGATGACTTCATGGCCTTCTATTTCGTGCCTATCCATCACCAGTGTATATACAATATTGAAACATAAAAGTGACGGTGGGCCTGTGGAATTGCGACCAATCAGTGTATGAGACCTGTGCGGCACTGTATCCCCTCCCTACTCGCTCCCTTCGGTCGCTCCTTGAGGAAGGAGCCTTAGCGCCTCAATTCAGGTAAATCGAGTGCTTTCTGTGTCCACTCGACCTCAGTCATCGATCCCCAGCCGGTCCTTCACGTCGTCCTGCGAAACCGTCTCACCCTGCTCCCGCTGGTCGCGGCTCTCGGCTAGATGCTCGAGTGCTTCCTCGGACAGCTGCGTTGGTGGGTTGACGGCATCCCGGAGGGCGTCACGGATGAACTCGGATTTGTTCGCGTAGCCACGCTCCTCCCAGACCTCGTCGACCTGTGCCAGCAGCGACTGTGGCACTCGGACGTTGATCTTCTCCATTTCGCCGTCACCGCCGGCGTCACTGTCGGTGCTCATATGCTGTGATACGCTTGTATCACGTAAGTAGCTTCGGTTGATTCTCTGGACTGTGGTTGACAACGTCGAGACCTCGAGTGGGGGGACGTCAGTCAGGAGTTTCCTCTTCGATCGAAATTCGGTCGTCAGTGACATCGTCAAAGGACTTATCCGACGAGATGACCGGATCGTGGTTAGCGTAGGTAATGTGATACGCATCGAACGCGGTGAGGCCATGTTGCTCCATATAGTCGGCCGGTTGGAAGAGAACCGTCTCGTCTTCAGGGACAGACGCGATCTCAAGCGTGTAGCTGAGTGCCTCCATACGGTCGAATTCGAACCGATCAGAGATCATCACTAAACCACGAACATTCCGCGCCAATTTGAACAGAGACACGGCAAACCGCTCCGGGCGGCAGTCGGAGTGGCTGCCAGCCCGGGCAGGACACAGCTATTTCGGGAGCGAGCGATACGATAACGTCCCACGAGGGACGCATATATTAAGAGGCCGGTGTTCCCCAAAAGGATACCTGCAAACTGATAACAGATAGTGCACATGTGCGTATTTTCGCTCTAACGTATCTGGGGAGGAACAAGCGAGCTGTCATTAAGAAAATCACATTTTCGGCGGGCAGCGGTCGGTTTGGTGTCTGGTCCACCAGATTTCGTCCCACCTCGTGTACAGCGGCAGGACTACGTGCCCGCTGTATCCTCCGTCCATCTTCCTACAAGGAGGGAATCCCGGCCTTCAGGCCGGGAGGGAATCCGACAATCCCCTCAATAACCACGTTCTGATGCTCGATCCGAATATCGACCGTCATTTTTAACTTACGTAAGAACTTACGTTTAGACGGATGAGAGCCGACTTCGATATGGAGCGCGGGGGGCCACTTCACGAGGCCGTGAAGCAATACGCCCGCGACCACGGGATACGCCACTCCCGCGCATATCCTGAACTCCTTCGCAAAGGACTCGAATCCGAAGGCTATGATGTCAACCACTCTGACAGCGACTAAGACGCTGGAAGCCACGCTTGCACCACCCACGCGGTGCAAAGAGCAACGTCTCCAGCAAACGCTGTCCGAATACCGTGACGCACTCCACGACGCCTTCAAGCAAGACTGTACGACGATGAATGCCACGAACGACGTGGTGACACCGTACAACTTGCCGTACCAAGCGAAAGACGCCCTCAAATCCTACGTCCCCAAACTCCACAACACATACAACGCGAATGAGTTGGACGACGAACACCCGGTCCGCTTCGTGAATCGGGCCGGGAAGTTCGACTGCGACTCTTCACGTGAGTACGAAATCTGTTGGAACGTTCCCCAACCCGGTCGCGGAACCAACTTCTGGATTCCACTCCGACTGAACCCCAAGCAAGAGCGACTATGGAATGATCTCCTCGATGACGAATCGAGTACGGGCGTGGGAGAACTTCGTTTGCAGAAACATCGGAAAACGTGGACGCTCCACGTCACTGTCGAATACGAGGTCGAAGACACGACCGAGATGCCCGAGAATGCGACTCGGGTCGGCTTCGATATTGGGGAGTCGATGCTGGTCACGGGCTGTGCCCTCCAGCACGGTGCTCCCACCGAACCGTTGCTCATCAAGGGGAACGAAGCCAAACGACTCCGAAAGGAGATACACACCACGCTCACGCGTCTCCAAGAGCGAGACGCGCCCGAATGGCGTGTTGAAGAACGCTTCTCGTACTACCAGAACCGACTCACGGACATCATCGAGAAGGCCTCTCAGAAGGCCGTTGCGTACGCCACGCAATTTGAAAATCCCGTTATTGTGATGGAAGACTTGGCGTACATTCGGGAGTCGCTGGACTACGGGAAGTACATGAACCGACGCCTGCACTCGTGGGCGTTTGCTCGCTTGCAGGACCGTATCGAGGACAAAGCCCGAGACGCGGGGATTCCGGTTAGATATGTTCACCCACAGTACACGAGCAAAACGTGCCATGCGTGCCAGCACATTGGGTATCGGCCTCAGCAAGCCGAGTTCGAGTGCAAGAATCTGGAGTGCCACGTATCGACGTTTCAAGCGGACATTAACGCTAGTGCAAACATCGCACGACGCGTAGACCCGTGGGGAGAGAGCCTGCCGCTGAAACCGGCGGGCGATGACTCGCCACAGGATGGGAGCCGTTGTGACACGGCCACGACTCACCGGGAGACGAGTGGGATACCCTCGCAGATGACGCTCACGGCATTCCAAGAGTCGAAACCCCCTGCCAGCAACGACTGACTGGCATTCCCACCGTGTGGGAAGCCCCGCCGTTCACGGCGGGGTGGATGTCACTTTAACACCACTTTTGCTGGGATGTGGATTCAAAATCCAAGTGAGTCGGGAGCGAGCAGTGATCGACCGTAGCGGCGATTAGCATCGACAGTACTCTGCGATTGCCGGTCTTGAGCGTTTGTATTGACAGCCTCAGCCATCAACCGGTCTTGATCATTTCTATATCAGTCACCCGCTCACGACCGGTCTCTCGCCAGTGGCATCCGGCGTAGATCTCGGTCACTCGCCAACAGTCCGATTCAGACGATCGAACGAATCGGACTCGTCGACGTGGGCCACTCTTGGGCGTGTACTCGACCACGAATTCATTGTCATCCATCTTAGACGTACTCTGTCGAACTGGCGCCGGCGATGATAGCGGCCCAGCCTCTAGTGCTCACGCGGTGGTCTTCCCAGGCGCCGCGGATAGTCTCGACGTGGGTCAACCAGTCGGTCAGCGTCGAGAGGGGCGTCTCTGCGAACGCCCACGATTCGACCTCGCCGGCGTCGACAACGTAGACCGTTCGTTCGTAGCGACTCCAGAAGTGGGTCGCACCGTCGCCGTCAGTGCCGAGGTAGTTGGCGTCGTGGGCGAGTTGCTCAGCAATACCTTCTTCAAGAGGGGGATCATTTTTCGGCATGGGTTCTGGAAGAACCCGGCTCGCCTGGTTCCAGCAGGCGGGCGCTTTCTGCGATATATCGCCCGAGAGAGCCGGTGTTCCTATCTAATTGTATTGTAAGCGGCCACCATAATACTTTTGCTTTTGGTAAACAGACATTCGCACGTATGACACAGGGGAAGCGAACCGTCTCGGATAGTGAGATTATTGCTGCAATCTGCGACCAGGACGATCCGTTCGTGACAGCTGCAGAAGTCGCAGGAATGTTCGGGATGACACGTCAGTGGGCACACAATCGACTTCAAAATCTTCACGATAGCGAGCGGATCAATCGAAAGAAGTCTGGGCCGCGAAACGTGATTTGGTGGGTTTCAGAGAATTAACTATCGCGGGTATCCGCAAGATACTGTTCCCCAGTTGTCGAAATCCAGAAGAACCGAGCACGTCCGCCTGGATTCTTACTCATAAGATATCCATCACTCTCAAGGGACTTAAGCCGGTTGTCCGCCCACTGTCGACTCTTTTCGAATTCCTCACTAACTTCAGTCGCGGTGAAACCGGGGTCCGGCGACTCGACGAAGAACCGTAGGATTTCACGTGTCTTGACAGAGGGATCGGGACCGCGACTCACACCACCAATTACACGACCTCCGGATTATTGATTCCGACTCCATCCATTTACCATTAGCAACTATTAAGCCGGTAGCAAAGGCAGTACATATCAGACTCTATGCGGTGAGAATTTCGCCGGAAAATCGGCGACCGTGGTCTAGCACGGCCGCCGCGTGGAGTCGGAACGACCGACATGTTCGTAATCACGCCGCGGGGACTTCAACTTCCCGCACGACGAGTCGCATCACCCTGCAACTCTGCTGTGACGAGTGGAGTTGTACCAGCCTCTGCTCGCTCGACGTATCTCATTCCCGGAGGGGATCATCGATGACCGACAATGAGTCGCTCGAAGCACGTGTGGCCGCCCTCGAAGCGACTGTCGAACAGCAGGCAGCCCGCATCACCGAACTCGAAGCCGATCACGATTCTGAGCGCCAGGCACGTGAAGCAGCTGAAACGCGCGTCGACGAACTTGAAATGACCGTCGAGCGCCAGAACGCCCTCCTCGATGCACTCCGGAAACGGATGAAGATCAGCCGCGGGATGATCGGAGAACTCCAGTCCCGTGAACTCGAGAAGGGCGCACACCTCCGCTGGGATCACGTTAAACCGACACTGGACGACGACTTGCTCGAACTCCACGAGGACACTGTCGAGCGAATCAGCAAAGACGACGGGAAGTACATCCGACTCCCCGCGGAATCGGACCCGCTCGATAGTGACGGGATTGTCGCGCTCGCCCACGGAGATCTGCTACCCATCCAGCAACTTGCACAGCTGGACGAGGAGACGCTCCAGTCCGTTACGGATGCGCGCCCCGACCGCCTGGCCGCACAAGTCTGGCAAGCCCGCCACGGACCGTCAGGCGACCTCTGGAAGACCGGTTGCAACGGTGTCCGGGAATATCTCGACGCCGGCAAGCTAGCGACGTGGATTCGGATCCAAGAGGGCGACGTGAGTCCCGATTATGCGACGAAGCTCGCGCGGCGGACGATCGATTCGCTGCTGGATCTGTCGAAGCATCGGTTGTACGACGAACTGCGCTCTCGGCGTGCCGATGGTCTCCAGTACAAAGAGCGTCGAGTGGTGTTGCCAGCAGATGCAGAGATTCCTGGGGAGACGCGTGCAGGTAGTGAGTCAGTGGAACCAAAGGAGTCGACCCCGGCGACAACTGGTGTCGCCGGTGACTAGCGTCGGCGGAGTGAGAGAGTCGCCCAACCGGACACGAACTAGGTAACAGACACGGACTAATAGAGCAAGCGCGGGTGTTCATCTGGCGTCGGTAGCTTGTCGTATCGGGTCTCGATCGGCAGTCGTCGGCTAGAACCACTGTACCCCGATGCTGCGGTCACCGATGACACCAACTGTCCACGGATGATATATAGATTTGACCACGCCGCATATCTGCAACCCCATGAAATCGGTGGATTCCTGCTAATACGGTCAAAGTAGCGGGTAATGCCGGAGGTCAAGGTTAGAAAATTCCCGCTAGTATAACGAGGATATCTCCAGTTCGAGGCTAGACTCCCAGCTGGTCACCGGGGCGAGAGACGTTGTCCACCTCAAGGGCGATCAGACGCCCGAAATCCCCGCGGAGCGCGGTCGGCGTCTGACTACATGTTGGAACAAATAATTATCATGAGGAGTTACAAGTGTAGTGAAAGACCGTCTCTACTGCTAAAGTTTTCCGATTGAGGAATCCGATTCAGAGAGATGTTGACATGTTTCGGCGGCAGGCGCAAACGACGATATAGCCGCGAAACCGCTTGTGGGACGTTCCTATTGCCGATACGTGCTTCTGTTCGATCGGCTTCGAACGATAGATTTCGGGTGAGTCTAGGCACGAATTGGGGTGTGAAACGCAATCATAGCGGGGACCGAGATAGGGTGTATGCCCGGAACAAGGGTCGTACACGGGGTAGTTCCGCTGGATATGCGTATTCTGCGGGTTGTAGATCGCAATGCGATTGGCGAGGATGGTCTATAATATGACGGACTATCGTAACCGGGCCATTCGAGTCACAAAATGCCGTAGTCAGAGGTCAACACTTGTTTGATTATAACCCTCAATAACCTTCGATAGACCAATTGAAGATGGTTTGATCAGTTATGCTGGTTCTCGAACCAGTTTACAGTCCGCTGAAGCCCTTCTTCGAATTCGGTTGAAGCCTTCCAGTCGAACCGTTCTTTGGCGCGCGAAACGTCCAGACGACGGCGCATCTGTCCGTCGGGTTTCGAGGTATCCCATTCAACTTCACCCTCGAATCCGGTCACGTCGGCGATTGTCTCAACGAGCTCTCGGATACTAATTTCCATTCCGCTACCGAGATTTACCGGTTCGCTCTCATCGTACCGCTCGGTCGCGTCAAGAATTCCTTCGGCGGCATCTTCCACATAGAGGAATTCTCTGGTCGGTTCGCCGGTTCCCCACGCAGTGATCGACTCGTCGCCTCGCTCCCGTGCTTCCACGCACTTCCGGATGATGGCGGGGATCACGTGCGACGACTCCAGATCGAAGTCGTCTCGGGACCCGTAGAGGTTGACGGGCATCAGATAGATGCTGTTGAAGTCGTACTGCTTGCGGTAGGCTTTCGACTGCGTGAGCAGCGCTTTCTTCGCGATCCCGTACGGAGCGTTCGTCGGTTCAGGATAGCCATCGAACAGGTCCTCTTCGGAGAAGGGGACAGGCGTATTCTCCGGATAGGCACAGATAGTACCGAGAATGGTGAACTTCTCGACGTCGAACTGCCGTGCCATCTCCATGAGCTCGATGCCCATGATAGCATTATCGTAGAAGTACCGACCCGGGTTCTCTCGGTTTGCACCGATCCCACCCACTGTTGCGGCCAGATGAATTACAACATCTGCACCCGAGTCCTGGAAGGCGCGGCGGGTATTGGTACGTTCCCGTAGATCGTACTCGCTGCTTCTGGGAACGAATATTTCCACGTTGTCGGATCTGGATTCGAGATCTTCGACGAGATGGCTTCCGAGGAATCCGTCACCTCCGGTCACCATGACGGTTTTCCCGTCCCAGTAACCTGCACTCATCGCCAGTCCACCCGCCCGTACCACTGTTCGCGGTTGTTCGCGTACCAGTCAATCGTCTTCAGGACACCTTCTTCCCAACTAACTTCGGGCTCCCAGCCGGTCTCCTCGTTGAGTTTCTCGTAACCGACGAGGAGTTCCTCAACGTCACTATCACCTGGGCGGTACCGATCTTCGCGCTGAACGATCTCGGGGTTGTCCCAGTATCCGTTCTCACTCCCTACTTCGAGAATGAGGTTGGTCCATTCGCGCATCGAGATGTTCTCGCCGTAGCCGTATACGTACTGTTCACCGGGTGACCCCTCCAGAGCGACGTGGAGGTGGCCACGAACGCCGTCACTCACGTAACACAGATCTCGTTTAGGTTGGAGATTCCCGAGTTTGACGACCTCCTGCTCTAGAGCCTGTGTGATGATTGTCCCCGTAATATACCGTGGATTCTGTCGAGGACCGTAGTTATTGAACATCCGCGTCGTGACGGTTGGCAGCCCGTACCCATCGTGGAAGTTCATCGTCAAGAAATCTGACGCGAGTTTCGATGTCGCATAAATGCTCGTCGGATTGACCGGTGAACGCTCACTAAGGAGCACACGGCCATCGTCTTGGAACTCGTGTTTTTCTGCCATCTCCTCTTTGACGTTTCCATACTCCTCACTGGTGCCAGCGGTGTCGATTTTTGCGACGTCTAGATCAAGATCGACGACGGCTTGTAAGAGATTGAGGGTCCCATTGATGTTCGTCTCGACAGTTTCGTACGGTCGATCCCAGGATTCGCCAACGTGGGCCTGCGCCGCGAGATGGAAGATGAGCGAATCACTGTGATCTTCGAGAGCGGAGAGTGCTTTGCGAACTGAATGCGGATCTCTCAGGTCACCTCTATGGACAGTAACTTCGTCCGACTGATGTACGATGTTGTTGAGTTCGCCGCTAGAAGTCGCACGAACAAACACGTGAACATCGGCTCCAGACTTTACAAGGCGGTCAACAAGATGAGAGCCGATAAAGCCATCTGCGCCGGTTACGAAGACGGGACGGTCCACTAATTTAGAGTCTATATCCATTATTGATTCCTCTAACCGTGGCCTATTTTTAACTTGCTAATACGATTGGGACACGAGGGATCCAAAGAGATTCAAGGACGTATCGAAGGACCCATTTCCGTATTGATGTGAGAGATCTTATGAAAAATAGAGTTCTTTTAAGTCATCAATAGCAAAACGGGTCGTAGCTCTTATGCCATCCGACTGCAGTTACAGATAATAATGGCCATCCGGTGGCGGTATCGCCTCGCGAGCGTTGTCGGAACGGTGTTCCTGACCGCGTTCGCGGTGCTGGTCGCCAATCACATCCTCGTTCAGGACCTGTTCAGTCAGGTTCCGTACTTCGGACGACCGGCGCCGGCCGTCCTCGCTGACGGCGATCTGACCGGCGCCATCTCGACCGTACTCGTCGTGACGCTGGCCGCGATGTGGCCGGTCTTCAAACCGCGCCCTCGCCGCATTCTCGACACGATGCTGCTGACCCAGAAGCGGGTCTTCCTCGCGATGGTCGGACTCGCGGCGCTGGGCTACTACGACTACAGTTACAGTTTACCCCGGTCGACGCTCATGCTCCTCACGGTCTTCCTCCTCGCCGCGTTACCGGCGTGGATGACCGCCATCCGTCGCCGTCCGAGTGCACAGTCGCGGGCGATCATCATCGGCGACGACCCACAGGCGATGGAGGATATCCTCGCGACGACGGACATCCCCGTCCTCGGCTACGTCTCTCCGCCGTCGTCGTATGCGACCGAGGAACATCGCGACACGGCCGCGGTCGAACTGGCAGACGGTGGGACGGTCAGGCAACGTCTGGACGAACTCTCGAACCTCGGCGGGCTCTCGCGGCTTGATGAAGTGTTCGTGAAGTACGGCATCGACACGGCGCTGTTGGCATTCTCAGAGACCGACCGGGCTGAGTTCTTTGGTGCGCTTGACGAGTGCTATGAGCACGGCGTGACGACACTCGCCCACCGAGACCACGCAGATGCCATCCTGACGAGTTCGGTCAGCAGAGGCGACCTCGTCGAAGTCAATCTTGAACCGTGGGACTGGCAGGATTACGTGGCGAAGCGGCTGTTCGACGTGGCATTCGCGCTCGCGGGATTGCTCGTCCTCTCGCCGCTAGTGGTCCTCATCGCTGTGGCGATAAAGTTGGATAGTCGTGGCCCGATATTCTATAGCCAGGAACGGACGGCCGAGTTCGGCGATACGTTCACCGTCTACAAGTTCCGCTCAATGTTCGTTGGGGGCGAGGAAACGACCCCGAACGAAGACGAGGAGAACGACCGGATCACAAGAATCGGTCGCCTCCTGCGCAAGACGCACTTCGACGAGATCCCCCAGCTGTTCGCGATCCTGGCCGGAAAGATGAGCGTCGTCGGTCCGCGGGCCGCCTGGACCGACGAGGAGACGCTGCTAGAGGAAGAGGCCGAGAGCTGGCGCAAGCGCTGGTTCGTCAAGCCGGGACTGACGGGACTAGCACAGATCAACAATGTCTCTTCGACGAATCCACGAGAGAAGTTGCGATTCGACATCGAGTACATCCGGAAACAGTCGTTCTGGTTCGACCTGAAGATCGTTATCAGGCAGATTTGGAACGTGCTGGAAGACGTCACTCAAACGAACACCGCCCGGCGATGAGCCCGTGAGACGGGCCACGCGGGGATACCCCGAGAGTCGTGGATTTATTCGTTCCTCGGATTGAGACAGCGTATGGACGACGCTGGCGCCGTTTCGGAGAATCTCAACGAACGACTGGTACTCGAATATCCGCTATAAGGTGCACTTGCTGTGGACGAGCAGCGTGACCGCTGGACGTTCGAAGACGTTCCAGTAGACTCCGATGCGTTCGGCGAGCTGGCAGCCCGCGATGTCGTGGAGCAGATAGGCGACGACCCGACGGAGATTCAGCGGTCGTCGACGTCTTGGGGAAGGAACGAATCACATACCGGGGTGAGTGAGAACGACACTTCAATCCGATGGCCTACTGAACGGCCGTTTCCGGTCCTGCCCACAAACGACACACTTGTATGCGGGCCTGATGTTCAATTTCGTACGCTCAATGTGTGGAATCGGAGGGGTGCTATCGTTCAACGGTCGGCCGGACCCGGATGTTGGTGCCGCAATGACGGATTGTATGTTTCATCGAGGACCACATGACAAAGGTATCCACGCAGACGGACCCATCCTGCTGGCCCACCGGCGTCTAAGCATTCTCGACCTCTCAGACGCCGGTCACCAGCCGATGTCGAACAGAGACGGGTCTGTGTGGATAGTATTCAATGGCGAGATATACAACTTCCAGGAACTTAAAGACGACCTCACGGGGCATTCATTCAGGTCGAATACCGATACGGAGGTGCTGTTGCATATGTATGATGAGTACGGCACTGACTGTCTCTCTCGACTGCGAGGTATGTTCGCCTTTGCAATTTGGGACGATGAAGCCGAACAGCTTTTTCTCGCCCGTGACCGAACCGGGCAGAAACCGCTGTTTTATTATCACGACGAAAACGGAATGAGGTTCGGGTCAACAATCAAGACGATTCTCTCTGACCCACGGGTCCCAGCAAGGGCAGATGAAGCAGCTATCTGGTCATTTCTCCAGTACCATTACGTCCCCAGTCCGGATACCGGCTTCAAAGGAGTACAGCGCCTAGAACCCGGCGAGTACATGATCGTTAGTGAAGACAGCATCAGAAAGGAATCATACTGGAACCTCTCTTTTCAAACCCAGTCGAACGCGACGCCCGAGAAACTGATGGACAGGCTCCGCAATCGGTTGCGCGAGGCGACCCGCTTGCGGATGCGTAGCGACGTTCCGGTCGGTGTCTTCCTGTCGGGCGGTATCGACTCGACCATCACGACCGGACTCATGAGCGATTTGACAGATGATCCGGTGAAAACCTACTCAGTTGGGTTCGAACAGGAGTCACACAACGAGCTCGAGTTCGCGAACCTCGTCGCTGACGCGTACGATACGGATCATCACGAGTACACAGTATCGCCCGATGCGGTCGAGTTACTCCCTGAAATCATCGAGCACTACGAGATGCCGTTTGGAGATACGTCAGTGATCCCGACCTACTATGTCTCGGAGAAGGCCGGACAAGATATACGTGTCGCATTAACTGGAGACGCGGGAGACGAGAACTTCGCCGGCTACACGCGATATACGTACGATCAGATCTGTTCAATCGTAAGCCGCGTCCCAAGTCCGCTTCGACGGGCCGCCCGAGCCGTACTCGCAGGAATGGACGAGGTCGTAGATGGACCTGAACAAGTTCACTACGCGCGGCGAATGGTGGAGATCGCCGACGCGGATCCAGACGTTCGGTACGCGCATTTCGTGACACACCTCTTCGACGAGAGCTTCCAAGACGTATGGGCGGGAGAGCAGCAAGCGGACAAACTCGCCTGGTTCAGATCCCATTACGACCAGACAGATGGTCCGGAGAGACTCGACCGGGTGCTTCAGTTCGACATCAGAACCTATCTCCCAGACGACCTGCTCGTCAAAATCGACCGCGCAACGATGGCTCACTCCTTGGAGGCACGATCGCCGTTTCTCGATCATACAGTCCTTGAGTTATGTGCCCGCATTCCTGCGAAATACAAATGGCGTCGGGGAGAGAAAAAGTGGATATTGAAACGAGCATTCGAGGATCTAGTCCCTGATCCCGTCATAAAGCGGGAGAAACAGGGATTCGGCGTCCCCGTCCACCAATGGTTCCGGTCAGGTCTCCGAGAACACGGACGTGAGATGGTTGAACGACACGGTCAAAGAGAGGTATTCAACTCCGCTGTCCTCGAAACGCTGTTTGCCGAACACGTCAACGACGGCGTCGACAACGGACACCATCTCTGGGATCTCTTGATTCTCGACCGATGGTATCGACGGTACATTGATGACCGGTAGCCCAAGGACTTGATCGCAGACCGCCTATCGAAGCGAGACCAAATGGCTAATCACCCCGTCCGCCCATCCCATACGTATGCTATCCGGTCTCGACATCAACAATGTTTACCTCTACATAGCGGACGCCGTCCGGTGGGATTTCGCCCCCAACGATGTCCTCAATCGGGGGAAAACTATCAAGACAGTTGCGTCCGGTATCCACTCGCCGACAAGTATCGCCAGCATCGTATCTGGTACGCTCCTTCCGCAACATAATGTCGGCCAGTTTGAAGACTCACTCCCGGAAACAGTCCCCAATCTATTTCGTGATTTCGACGTCGAAACACTGTTCGCAAATACCATCAACGACGTACGGTTCGACAATAGCCAGTCCGAAAGTATCATCGCCCAGACACTGAACACGGAAACAGTAACACCAGACCGGTTAGATGGGGTGTCAGAACCGTTTCTGTTCGTCGAACGTGGTCCAGGCGGACACGCACCGTACGGGCGGAAACGAGAACGTGAGAACGCAACCGAGTACTTCGAGCAGCGCCCGAACGCAACTAGGGATCAGTTTGCACGAGAGTATCGTGAATCCGTCCTTGAGGATTCCGAGTGGTTTCTCAGCCGCTTAAAATCACTCCGCAGCCAAGGTCTCCTCTCGGATACGCTGGTGATTTACACGAGCGACCACGGTGAGTTGCTCGGTGAAGGTGGGATGGTCGCACATAGTCCGCCCATTCACCCCCGTCACGTCTATGTCCCAACGACGTTCATTCATCCCGAGATTGAAATCGAAATTGATCAAAAGGCAGTTCTCAGGCATGTCGATCTACTCCCTACACTCACTACTCTACTCGACGAAACTCTGAACACGGCTATTCGACCGGCGGGCCGTGACCTGACTGAAGCGCAACCCGCAGATGTCGGTCCGTGTTATTATTCGGCATCACGCAAAACGAGAGCAGGAACCGTTGAGGTCACGTACGATTCAGTCTGGGACGCAACCGGTGGCTACGTCTATTGTGAGACCTCCAGACTCTCCCGAGTGTTACTTGGTCTGCACCAGTCGTTGCGGACGCCTTGGCGACGGTACACACGGAACCACCTGTCTGCGTACCTCCCCTTCCTGCTTCGCGGTGATCAAAGTTACTGGGCGCCAGAAGTTTCGCAAACTGACGCCAAACAATACATTAAGAACGTCAGAACAGAACCGGCAGACGCGAGTGGGACACAGACCCAGGAAGTAGCTACAGACAGATTGCAAGAACTCGGTTATATCGAGTAGTCCCTGTCATTCGAGGTATCCGAGGTCACGTAAATTTTCTTTTAGGTCTCGATCCTGATCCTTCTCCGTGGGATCGCCTACTTCTTCGATGACCGTTTGGAGTGCGAGCGCGCAGTACGCCTCCGGACTCTCGAATCCGAGTTGGTCCGCACGCATGGCAATAGCCTCGTAAATCTCGTCATCCAGTTCAACCACTAACCTGTGTGTCATTGATGAGTGTTTTTCAACGCGATATATAATCTCTACGTTCCGGATAGAACACGGCTACTGCGTAACCGGGAAATGTTCTAATACTCCCTTTCTGGATGCCATGCGTACACGTCCCCCGCCAGCGCATCCCACTCGGGGTCCGGGACTCGCATAGGGGCGAATTCGAGCTGGTATCCTTCAGACCGAAGTAAAGTGAGGAGTCTTTCGGTCCGCTTAGGGCTCCCAGAGCTAGTGTATCCATACGTCTTACATAGGAGCCGCGGACGATACTTGCGAAGCACTTCGAGGCCAGACGAGAGAACATCGAACTCGGTCCCATTCGTCAATACTTCGATAAAGTCAGGTTCAATCCCGTACTCTTCAACCACAGTATCCAACGGGGCTACTTTAGCGGCGATATCGTCAGGGTCATTGAGCGGGGGGAGTTCGTCGTTTACTTCCGGATCCCGAACACGTCCACCACCCGCATAGTCCGGGTCAGATGAGATAGTGATATTTCCCGGCTCTGGCCAAATACCTCTAGAGTCAAGCGTTACGTTCTGTTGTGCCGCCGCCCGAGGTTCAAGCTCCGTGCGGGCCGTCTTTGTCGGTTCGAAAATGTACACCTGTCCGTCTCGGGTGGCTAACTTCGCGAACTCGTCTACGGTTTCCGGATTCATCGCACCGATCTCAAGGACCGTGTCGCCTGCATCGATGAGGAGCGCTCGCCGGGGCAGATACAGCGGAAAGTTCTCCCGTGGTGCACCGAACTGCCGCCACAGATACGCGCGGAGGCGGTCTTTGTATATTCCGTTAGGGGCATACCGGATCGGTGCGGTAGAAACCGTCCCAATAGTGCGCAGAAGATCTCTTGACATAATGAGAGCGTATTAGGCACGTCTTTTAATGACTTTCTGTTCCAAGAGCAAAGTCAGAAGGATTTATGTAACGAATTACGTGGCTTCGAGTGAGGGATACTTGCCGGTTCAGACCACCGTTTGATACCGATCGAGCGTTTCAGCTATCATCCGTTCCTCCGTGAATTTATCGAGGACACGCTCACGCGCCGCAACGCCATACGAAGTACGACGGTCTGGTTCAGCGATCAACTCGTTGATTGCATCGGCAATTGCTCCCGCGTCTTCCGGGGGAACAGTTATTCCAGTCACCCCGTCAAGACTCACCCAGGGAACGCCTGTCTGGAGATCCGTGTTGATGACAGGGATCTCGTATGCCATGGCTTCTAGCTGAACGACACCGAACGCCTCGCTCGGCTCTGTCGATGGGAGAACGAACACATCGGCTGCCTGGTAGCACTCGTGTAGCTGCTTTTCGGACACCTCACCCAGAAACTGAACTTGATCGGCAACATCGTACTGTGAAACAGCGGATTCGAGATCAGCGCGACGCTCGCCATCACCCACGACGATGAGTTCTGCGTCGACATCTGCCATCGCCTTAATTAGATACGAGACGCCCTTGTAGTAGTTCAAGCGCCCAACGAACAAGATAGTGTGTTCCGCATCATCACTGGAACCGTCCCGCTGTTGCACCTCATCAGATGGAGCAAACGTCTCTGTGTCCACTGACAATGGAACGATAGAACATTTCTCACGAATGCCTTCGAGATGGGGAGACTGTTCCAGTAATGGTCGTGACGTCACAAAGACGTGGTCAAGCGACTGCAAGAATCGGTCTATGAACGGTTCGTACCAACCCAATACTCGTGATTGCCGGACGATGTCGCTGTGATACGTCGCGACCGTGGCGGCACCGCTAACAGGAGAGATTAGATGTGATACGACGCTGAGTGGATTCGGGAGGTGGTGATGGACGACGTCTGCATCGCTTGCGAGGTGAGCGTATCTGAGTGGGAAGGACGGAGCTATCGGGACTGACAAGATGGTTCCGAAGTGCCTCGCTTCGTGGACTGCGACTCCATCAACGGACCGTCGCCTTCCAAATGCTTTTTGTGTCGTTGCGAGTACGTTTACTTGATGTCTAGCACGTACTGTGCCGTCAGCGAGTGTCTTAACGACACTTTCGATTCCGCCGAAATGCGGATAGTAGTACTTGTTAACGTGTAGGATGTCCATTCAACGACGAATACATGACTATGAGCTTTGTATATTTTGATCGTTGTGAGTACTGATATCCCTGAAAATGCAGGTCGAGCCTTAGATCGGAGACGAACGACCCTCTATCAACGGATCGCAGTTCATGGCTTTGGAGTTGTCACACTTTTTGCCGTTCTCGATTTTCTCTCTTTGAACACGGCAATCTCGGCCAGCGAAGGATTGATGCCCGTCGTCGCCATCTTTGTGACAGCCCACGGTCTGTACCGTATCGCCTACAACAAGCAGGCACAGATCGTCCTGAGAAAGCCGACGGTTCTCATCTTCGGTTTCCTCGCTCTCTTTGGTATCTATACTTTGGCGCGGACTGACCCCCTATTCAATCGCTACGGATTTCCTATCGCGGTGGCGTATCTGAAGAGTCTCACAATGGCGATATTACTCGTTTTGACTGTCAACGATGCTCGAGACCTGAACACAATCGCAGTATACGGTGTCGCTGGTGCAACAGCGGGGTCGCTGATATCTTTCACGAGCCAGCAGACGCGAGCGACGGTTCCTGGAATTAATCCGAATTTGATGGGGTTCGTCCTCGTACTCGGGATCGTACTGTGCGTTTTCGTATATGTCCACTCAAAGACGGTCATTTCTCAGCGGCTGTTGAAATTGTTTGGGGCTTCGATGGGGGTCGGCGTTCTGCTGTCAGGGTCGAGAGGCGCGTATCTGGCTCTATTCACATTCGTTTCGATGTCCGTCGTTTTCTTCTGGCCGCGAATTAGAAGCATCGCGACGGCAAATAGAGGTAAGGTCGCCTACTCCGTGATCATCGCCAGTACTTTTGCTGCAGTGGGTTCGTATCTGATGGCAGAGCGTATCGCGGTGTACATAATACGGATTCGCCGATTGGTGATTGTCTTTCAGGGAGCTGACGCACTCCAGAAACTTGACTCGGCATCGTTACTCACGCGGTACGAACTCCATCAAACCGGGTTGCAGATGTTCCTCCGTAGACCGTTGTTCGGGTATGGTTTCGGCGCCTTCCGTTCGTACGCCGGGTCACACGAACCGTTATTGTCGCCGGTTGGGCCTCACAGTTTCTACCTCTCGACAATCTCCCAATTAGGTCTGATCGGGGCCGCGCTGTTCGCCGTCCCAGTCGTGTTGATCTTTAAGCTCGCCTTCACACGGTGCCACTACGATACGGTCCCACAGGTGGAGTTACATCGTCTGTTGATTTTACTCGCTGGCTTCGTTGCACTCCTCGTACAGGGTGTGGCTGTCGACGTGTTCCGGTGGAAGCAATCCTGGATTCTCATCGGTTTCCTGTTGGCACACTACGAGATAGCGACCGCGAGCACTGAGTAAGGGATCACGGACCTCAATATCGAGACGTGAAGTCATGCAGACAGTGCCCGGTCGTATCCCTCGGAGACGCGACTGACCGCCGTGTCCCAGGTCGGCCCAGTTTCCCCTTCAAGACAGTTCTGCCTTAATTGCCGCGCTAACTTCCGGTCTTCTGCTAAGCGTCTTAGCGCGGCAACAATAGCTTCCTCCGAGCGTTCAACGACGAGACCGGTCACCCCGTGTGAGACAAGCTTCGATACGTCTCCAGCAGGTGACGCGATCACCGGGGTCCCGATTTCGAGAGCTTCGCGGACGACCCTCGGCGTCCCTTCGCTCGCCGACGGCAACACAAGAACATCCGCGCTCGTGATCCGTTCCAGTGCCGCACGGTGTTCCAGCTCTCCGGTCAATGCAACCTGATTCGAGCATCCCCTGACAGAAGTCACGACTGCGTCCTTCGCCGGCCCATCACCAACGATTGTCAACGTCGCGTCGGGATGCTCGGAAAGCAGTTGTCGAAACGCACGGCAGAGGAGAAGAACGCCTTTCTCTCGTCGAAGTGCCCCGACGTACACCACCGACAAATCGTCGTCCAGAATAGGTTTGGACCTGTACTCGGAAACGTACGGTGGATTCGCGACCGGAGTCCTGATGATGGAGTCGGCAAGGATGCCGCTCTGTCGTAATTTGTCGTCTATATTCGACGCACAACTGAACCAGATCGGCGTGCTCCCGATTTTCACGAGCGCAGGCGGGAAATCCTCGTCTCGGCAGTCATACACGATTCGCCTCCGGCTAAGTGCGGCACTCGCTGCGACGCCGAGCGTCCCCAGTGACGTAGAATGGGTATGAAGGAGATCAATCCGTCCAGTTACGATCAAGAATAGCGAGACAGCGAAGGCAATAGGTGGCTGGACGAACATGCGCAACGGTCGTGGGATTCCAGACAGTCTAGGCACGACGCGATACACCGTCGCCCCGTTCTGATTCGTGACGAGCGGACGGTCCGTGTGATACGAAGTGAGAACAGTGAAGTCGTACATTCCGGACAAGGACTCGACCAGATTCGAGTAGTAACTCGCGCTCCCACCCCGATACGGCGGATAGAGTGGTGTATAGAGAAAGATACGTACCAAGGTATCGGTCTCTGGTTTACGGCCGAGAATAAGCATTTCCATCTGAACGACGACTCGTATTGAGTTCTAAGAGGTTTAATACGCAGGGGACGCTACTTGGAATTGAAGAACTCCGGATGGCCATGACTGAAACACCTTCTGAGTGGAGCGGCCAAGAACCCGTTGTAACTGTCCTAATGGCAGTGTATAACGGCGAAACGTTCGTCGAAAGCGCTATCGAAAGCGTCCTCGACCAGACGTTCAGCGAGTTCGAGTTTCTGGTCGTCGACGATGGGTCGACCGACGACACGCCGGAAATTCTCGACGGGATCGACGACCCCCGACTCCGCGTCGTGAGGCAGGAAAACCAAGGCCAAGCAGCGGCTTTGAACCATGGCCTCCGCCAAGCCCGAGGCGAGTATATCGCACGGATCGACGACGATGACATCGCGTACCAGGAACGCCTCGAACGACAAGTAGCGGTGTTAGAGGGTGACAAGCGGATCGGTGTCGTGGGCTCGTGGCACGAACGAACGAACACCGAAGGGGGTACAGAGGAAACCTGGACGCGGCGCCCCCCCGTCACCGACGACGCTATCAGAAGGGAGTTTCCGATCCGGAATCCGATCGCTCATAGCACGGCGACGTTTCAGCGGGATGCAGCGCAAACAGTTGGGGGATACGACGAAACGATCGACTCGTGCATCGACTACGATCTGTGGGTCCGAATCGGTGCGGCCGGCTACCGATTCGCGAACGTCGACGAGGTGGTCTGTCGTATTATTCAGCACGACGAGAGTTCCTATCGATTCAATGGATGGGACCAAATCAAACACTACCTCCGGTCACTCCGGATCGGCTGGCGAGCGGCACGAACGCTGGGTGTCCCAGTTCGCTACCATCTCTGGCCCGCGATCATGTTCCTCTGGGCTATCCTCCCGTCACCCATGAAAACGCTCGTCCGGCGAGTGAGACCGACTTGCTAACGAGATACGATAAACAGAGTGCAACATGGATCGTGTGGAACATTATTCGATCGGGTGTCGTCTCCATCCCGTGCCGATGAATTTATTCACACTTCACCTTTTGGTTCGGACATGACAGACGAGTCCGCAGTCGCCCAGTTCCTCGACGAACGGCCGGAGCTGGCGTCGGCGATGCAAACGGTCCTCGCAGTAGACGAGGAAGCCGACAGATGGTCCTTCGACGAGGTAAACGTCGGGTCCGGCCCGTTCGGAGAACTCGTCGACCGTGGCATCGTCGAACGTGTCGACGGCGGATACACAGTCGCAAACCCTGCCGCAGTCCGTGAGGTACTCGACGAGCCTTCAGAAACGCACTCGTCAGGGGAAGACAAGTCAGACGAGAGTTTAGTCTCTACATCGCTCCCAGAGGTGGATCGAAATAGACTCCTCGGCATCGGAGGAACTCTCTTGTTTGTGGTCTTATTGCGGACTCTGTTCTCGCTGACTGCAGTATTCCGTAACGGATCGATCGTACTCTCTGGGAACGACCCGTACTACTACCGATATGTTATCGAGTCGCTTGTGACCGATGGGGGTGAGGAGATGCTGTCGCTGTCGACTGGCGTGGCAAATGGCGAACCCCTATTCGTGATTTCGCTAGCGGCCGCCAGCACACTCCTAGGCGGTTCAGAGACAGCAGCCGGACTCGTGCTCGCGTGGTATCCAGTCGTGTCAGCGGTGCTGACAGCGGCCGCGATCTATGTCTTAGCTAAGCGTCTGACTGCGGACCGCCGCTCCGGACTCGCATCGGTCGTGATGCTCGCAGTTCTCCCTGCTCACGCCTTCCGGACGAGTCTAGGATACGCAGATCATCACGCCTTCGACTACCTGCTGCTCGGATTCGTCGTCTTGACTCTTACAGAGTTGGTTTCCTCCACTCGCTCGGACAACAGACAACGGCGATGGGCGCTCGCGGTGATATTCGGGATGGTTTTTGGTAGTCAAATACTCGCTTGGGAAGCCGGCCCGTTGCTTGCGATACCGGTTGGTGCCGCGGTAGTATTTCTCACTCTTCTCGATGTACGGGCTAACCGATCTACTCTTCCGTGGAGTGGTTCGCTGCTTGCCGGAATCGCCCTGGGAACCCTGCTCGTCACGATGGCCCACTTCCTGTTGGGATGGCATACCCCAAATACCGTCCTTGCACCGATACTATTACTCTGTCAAGTCACTGCTGTCATCGTAATCGGCGAAGTCACGGTCCGCGTCGATGGGTCTTGGCAGGCGGGAGCGTCAACGATCGTAGGTAGCGCCCTTACAATTGCCGTGGCAGTTTGGATAGCACTCCCGACGTTCTGGACGCGAGCGATGCAGCAACTCGGACGATTGGGGGCCCAGCGAGACATCGTCGAGACGAAATCACTGCTGAACGCCGATACTGGAGCGTGGTTGCTAGTATTCGGCTTTCTTCTATTTCTAGCTGTACCAGTACTTGCGATCACGACAGCCGCTATTCGCGATGGCGTACGTCGCTGGGTCGTCCCCACGACGTACGGCTGGTGGTTGGTCGGACTCACGCTCTTCCAGATCCGGTTTGCTGGTGAAGCGTCCATCCTTGTCGCGCTGTTCGCCGGCATCGGGTTCCTGAAACTGGCGGCCTGGGTGGACCTTGTAGAGGATCTACCGTTGGGCGGCGGTGCCGAAACTATGTCCCGAGCCCATCTCACGGGAGAACCACGGTCTGGCACGTCACGCGGATCCCTCGGAGTGGCGAACAGGCGGACCGTGATTTCACTCGTCATGCTCTTTGTACTTGTAGGGGGACTGAGCTTCCTCCAGGTCCCAATCAAGACTAGTCAGGTAACAATCGACGACCAGACGTACGATACCGCGAATTGGATATCCGACCACGCCGCGGCGCAGAACCTGACCTATCCCGAAAACTACGTACTGAGCCAGTGGGGTCGCAACCGTGTCTATAATTACTTTGTAAACGGCGAATCGATGTCCTACTCATTCGCCCAATCCACGTACGCCGATTTCATTTCCTCGACACGGCCAGACTACTGGTATCACCGTCTTGATGACCGAGTCAGATTCGTCGTTACATCCAGCGTAGCAGTCAGCGAAGAGAGCCTCCAACAGTACTTGCACGAGCAGTACGGCGTTGGCGCAACGCCGGGGCTCTCACACTACCGCGCTATCTACGTGACTGAAGATGGTTCGCAGAAGGTATTCGAACTAGTTCCCGGTGCGGTCGTCACCGGCCCTGGGAAACCGAACAGCACTGCAGTTCTAACCAGAAAGGTCGATCTTGGCCAACAAACGATCAAGTACACCAGAAAGGTGAGCGTGAACGAGCACGGCGTTTATCAGATTCGTGTTCCGTACGACGGAACGTACGAACTCGGTGAGAAGTCTGTGACTATCCCCCAGCGAGTAGTCGAACAGGGATCGGTCGCTTCGCAATTTTCGAACGAGGGGTTCGCTTCGTGGTCGTTCGACGAAGGCGACGGGTCGACAGCCTACGATAGGAGTGGCGGGCATCACCTAACGCTCAACGGAACCACTTGGACTGACACGGCTGTCAACGGTTCAGCGCTGGCGTTCAGTGACGGAGCGACAGCGACGATGAAGACTCACAACAGCACATTCGATGAGTTTACCATCAGTTTTTGGGTGCGTCCGACATCACTGAACGTCAACCAGAATAACAATTTCCAGGTGCTACTGACGACTAACACAGGGACACCGCTCGTGCTCGAGCAAGATGGTGACATCTCCTTCCGACTCCCGAACACCGATACGTCCCGTCTCACCGGTGGAAACGTATCAGTTGGCGATTGGAGCCACGTCGCAGTCACGTACGACGGTAGAAGTCGTGAAATCTATAAAAATGGAACACTCGTTGCAGCGGACACTGTCAACCTGTCGATGGTGACGGTAGGACGTAAACTAACGTTCGGGGCGAATTCTCGCGGCAGCAACTCGCACACACTCACCGGACAGTTAGACGAGGTAACGGTCTACGAGCGGAGCCTCTCACCAGAGGAGGTCAACGTAACGTACACCTCCGGCTCGGCCGGCGAATAGCGGTGCATAGGATCTCAAAATTCTCACGAATGGGTCGAAGACGGACCGATTCGTATGCATTATGAACGTGGGCCTATTAGTCCCAATATCTTCTTCACACAGCTTCGATCCACATGACAAAGATCACTGCCCTCGTCATGATGAACATATACTCGAATCGTCCTATCGGAAATCAGGCGAGAATGAACGATATCCTGGCATATTCGTCCTACGAAGGACGAGACGATATCGAGTTCCGAGTTGTCCCACTTATTCTCGACGAGGGCCACGACTCCCCGGATGAAGATCATATCGTCTTGCACGAGCCAAGCTCACGGATCGACCTGCTCCGGAATACATTCCAAGCGATCCGTAACCATCGCGCCGACGTCGACATCGTCCACTTCACATCGCTGCAGTGGTATCTACTGTGTCACTTTCTATTCGGGTCTCGTGGCAACACCGTCGTTGGTCCCAATATCGGCCCACCGATACCAACGTCGTTGCGTGATACCGAAACGATTCGGTTCTTTCAGGAGCATTATCCAACCCAACACTTGAAAGATACGCACATCCGCGACAGGATGACACGGTGGAAGCTCAAGACAATCGATCGTGTCCTCAACGGTTCAGTGCGATTCATCCAGTGTGGTCAATGGCCTGCGGAGGCGACACTGATAGAGCGCGGGATCCCTGAAGACCGGGTTTCTGTGTTCCCTCCGAGTGTGCGCACGGATATTTTTTATCCGCGTTCATCACCACGCAACCAGGCACGCAGAGAGTTACTGGTGGTCACCTCGGCGTCGAAGCCGTTGCTGAAAGGATTCCAGATCCTCGTGGATGCAGTCAAGCAGTTCGAACCGTCGCTCTCCGATGTCACGATACACGTCCTAGGACTAGGGGGCTGGCCCGACGAGAAGATAACGGGCTACGAGAGCGTTCGCGAGACGTTCGAGTTCCATGGCCGGATTCCACGAGAAGATCTGCGCAAGCAGTACTGCTCGGCAGATGCCTTAATCAACCCGTCGTACACCGAAGCAGACGGTGGGACAGTGATGTCAGAGGCGCTTGCGTGCGGAACGCCCGTAATCGCGACACGAGGGGACGCGTTCGAGACTGCGGCCCTCGGCAACAATACACTGTTTTTCGAACGTGGAAATCCTGATGCTCTCGCTAAGGCCGTCAACCGGTTCTATCGGACCCCAAATCGGTACTGGACGGCGGCACGTGAGCAGGTCGATGCGTACGATATCGAATCAGCTTACGACGTTTTAGTGGACACGTATGAGCGAGTGCTTGGCCGCGACAAGTAAGCGGGTCTCGTATCTGAGTCACCAGCGGAGGATAGTCCAGCGGGCTGGCACGACGTCTAGTTCGGATGCGTCTACTTCGAATCCCGGCCATTTCGGCGGTGCCAGGACTGTCTTGTTCTCGTTCTCGTTCAACCAAGCACCCCACCAGCTGAACGTGCTGTTCGCGATAACGTTGTGATCACACTGACGCATGAGTCTAAGGTCCTCGTACGCTGTCGACCCATCGTTTGTGTCGACGAAATGCGTATTCACGTCGAGGTGGTCTGACTCGAGCGAGTCGTGACCAGAATTCTTCACCCATTCGATGTCGTCGGAGAAGACAAAAACATCAATTTCGGAATGGCTTTGGGCGAATCGATCGAGCGCCATCGAATAGTAGTCGGTCGGGAGCGTCCAATCGAACGATTCGTAATCACCACGTCGGAAGTGGACACTGACCGAGTTAGAGTTCTCAATCAGCCGGCCCCACCGTTCGTTTCCCCCCGCCTGTTCGTGAGTTACGGAGAGTTCTGTCCGGATCAGGTCATCGAATTCCTGAAAATACCGTTCAGTCTGCCAGTACCCGATGAGAGATACGTCACCGGGTAGTTCAAGCACCCGCGGGTCGAATCGAAGGGGCTCGGTCTCCGAATAGGTCCCCAGGAAGAGGACTGTCGCACTCGGGGCCCACTCGCTCCCGATAGTGGCAATTTTTTCGTGCACTCCGTCGAAGACGCCGCGGGAATCGTCGCTGAAAACCTCGGCGGCGATATCGAAATGTGAGAGTTGAAAGTTTCTGTTCGTCTGCCTCGAACGGTCTGCCCTGTAGTGTGTGATGTCAAGAACGAGTTCTGACCCCGTTCTGTTCGCGATGGCTCTTCCAGTTGCGTACTGAAAGAGTTGATTTCCGAGCCCACCTTTCAGCCTAAGGACGACCATTAACGTGATTCGATTATGCAGTTACCACCATGTATGTTCCTGATTATGGCACGGTCGTAACAACAACTCGACACCTTAGCAAGCCCACCGAAGGCATCAATACTGAACAACCGACTCGGATACAGCTCGAACAAAAATGTTATCACTCTGAGACCGATTGATTTCGACTCCAATTTTGCCAGATCAGATCGTGTCTCAGGGTCTGAGTGTGTGTCTCAGCCAGTTTTGAGGTTATCTCATCGTATTCCGGCTTGAATTCGGTCGTGTCCCAGTGATAGTGAAACTGCACGGGGATGTCTTGTATACGCTCGATATACCCCGTATCGATCAATCGGTTGAGAATTGCATATTCTTCACCCTCTACGTTCATTTTCATGATTCTGATCTTGTCTACATCGATCTCATCGATTACTTCACAGACATCCCTTACTTTTAATTCCGTGTCGTTGTCCCCAGAATGGGACGATGAGGAAGCGCCATCGATATTGAACGTTTTGATGCGATTCGAGTCAGAGAGACCGTACTGATGCACCTTCACAGTATTGGTATCCGAAAACTTTTGGGAGATTGTCTCGGTAAACTCGGGAACTGGCTCGAATATGTGGACTCGTTCTGGTGAGTGACGCCGGAGCAGCCGTTCGGTGTAATTTCCCTGATACCCTCCGATATCGAACACAATATCGTCGTTGCCTACGTCAAAGTCAAAGAGTACATCGTCGTCAAAGCAAAGCGTCTGTCGTCGTTTCTTTGACCACAGTGCTCGGATATAAATTGTATAGAGTCGCTCGGTAGCCTTCGAAATAGCAGATACGATCCCTTCTCTCCGATATTTATCGACGAACCGTCGCAACAGCGAGTCGAGTGACACAGATTCGATTCGATGCCGATTTATAAGTAATTTTGGTCGTCCTCCGTCAAATTATCAAATTAATGATTGTAAAGCGATGATCGATAGTCGCGACGCCAAGTGATTCGGCGTGCACTGCGGAGCCTTTCCCCCATGATTCGGTCAGGCACAGAAGTCCCCGATGAGGTGTCAAACGATCCATGCGTTCTCGGTCTGAAAAATTGCTAAACGAACGACGTTAGAGGCTTTCGTCCATATCGACGGACATCCAGATGTGCGGAATTTCGGCCAATCATTCGAGACCGACACGAGAGTCGAACGCAGCGAATTCGATTGCCTAGTCGTCCAGGGATAGATGCTATGACAGGACTCTGGAATCGATGGCGTGGTGCAGAGAACTATCGACGGACGGAAGTCGGATCACCACCCGCTGATACCGGTTACACGAACCGAAATGGTTTAGATTGCTATCGAAATAATCTTTAGACTCTATATGCTCTCACAAAACAGAAATCAACGTAATGAGTGACGATTTGATTCCTGATGAAAAGGCAGGCATCCGTGAGCGAGTGGAAGCGCTCGCACTTCTTGCTCGGTTTCGACCGATATTTACAGTCTCGATCATTGTTATTAGCGTTTTCGCGGCTCTATTCGAGGGTATCGGCCTCGGATTCATTCTTCCGATTATCGAAACGGTACGTAACGGGTCAGGCGGCGGCGGCGTAATACTCACCACCTTTAGAAGAGCATACAATTTTCTCGGGGTCCCATTCGAACTCGGATACATCGTGGCTGGCGTGTCGGCAGTCATGGCACTGCGATTTACGATGAGTTTCCTCGTCGCGTGGTTGCGAGCCGCGCTGAGCGCGAGGTACGTCGAGTACCTTCAGACTGAGACCTTCGAATACGCGATGGACGCCTCCGTCCAGTACTTCGACATTAACGGGTCGGACGACATCATCAACGCTATCATCACGCAGGCAAAGTACGCTGGTGAAATCATCCAGTGGGTTGTCCGCCTCATCGAGCAGGGGCTTTTGACGCTGATGTACTTTCTCATCGCACTGTACTTGGCTCCGGTACTGACGATACTGACCGGCGTCGTGCTCAGTGGATTTCTTGTCCTCAGTCGGGTCGTCCTCGAGTCGGGATATGACGTCGGTGACCGTGTCGCGGAGGCGAACGAACAACTGCAGGAGACGGTGCAAGCGGGCGTGCAGGGGATCCGAGACGTAAAACTCTACACACTCGCCGACGAGATGACCAGCGATTTCCGAGCGCGCGCAAATCAACTCGCAACGGCACAGATCCGTCTTCGGCGCAACGAAGCGGCGATCGGGAATTTCTACCAGTTGGTCACTGTCGTGACCGTATTCGTCCTCATCTACGTCGCGCTCGAATTCTTCGAACTTACGTTGAGTGAACTCGGACTGTTCTTGTTCGCGATGTTCCGGTTGGGGCCGCGTGCAAGTACATTGAACAATTTAATATACAAGGTCGAAGGGGGGCTACCGCATCTCGTGTATACGGAGCAGTTCGTCTCTGAGATGCGAAAGTACGGTGAAACAGAAATAGACGATCCGAAACCGGTCCCCTCGCCAATAGAGAGGCTCCAGTTCGACGACGTAACATTCGCGTATGAGGAATCGGAGACGGTTCTCGAGGATATCTCGTTTTCCGTCGATGCTGGAATGTTCGTCGCATTCGTCGGCCCTTCAGGTGCGGGGAAATCAACCGTTGCTTCGCTTCTCTCCCGCATGTACGTCCCGGACAACGGCCAACTGACCATCAATGAGGAACCGATCGGTGATTTCGGCCTCGCCGACTGGCGCGATCACGTGGCAGTCGTCAGACAGGGCCCCCACATCTTCGATGACACGCTCTGGTACAATATCACGATCGCTGACCGGAGTGTCTCCGAAGACGAGGTCAAACGAGTCTGTGATATCGCACAGGTCACGGAGTTCTTAGACGAGCTACCACACGGGTTCGAGACGGAACTGGGCGACAATGGGGTCCGTCTTTCTGGCGGTCAGCGCCAGCGCATCGCCGTCGCCCGAGCACTGCTCAAGGACGCTGACGTATTGGTATTGGACGAGGCGACAAGTGACCTCGACACGACGATCGAAGAGCGGGTTCACTCCGGAATTGAAGCACAAAGCGGCGACACGATCATGATCGTAATCGCTCACCGATTGTCGACGGTGAAGAACGCCGACACTATCTACACGATGGAGGACGGGAAGATCATCGAGTCGGGAGAACACGAGAAGCTCCTCGACCGAGACGATAAGTACAGTGAACTCTATTCCAACCAGCACTGATCCCATGGCTGTTCATCCGTCGCCTGCGAGTGGGTGCCTGGTCATATCGCTCGATACGGAGCTGGCGTGGGGGTACCACGGCTTCGGTGGCGGCGATCACCTCAGTACTGACGGACGACGCGAGCGTCGAAACGTGTCTCGTCTCGTAGAAACGTTCGAGCGGCACGATGCACCCGCGACATGGGCAATCGTCGGCCATCTCATGCTAACAGAGTGCGACGGAGAGCACAAGGACCTCCCAAAACCGTCATACCCGGAAGTCCGCGAGTGGTATCGCAATGACCCAGGGTCCTCCGCCGATGAACAGCCGCTCAGGTATGCGCCCGACATCTTATCGACTATCACGGGGTCGGGGGTTGAACACGAACTCGGACTGCACACATTCTCGCACGTGCTCTGTGACCGAGCAGGCTGTCCACCAGCAGTGCTTCGTGCTGAAATCGAGCGGTGCAGTGAGTTGGCCGAGGAGTTCGGATTCGACCCGGAGACGCTTGTCTTCCCCCGTAACGGCGCAGCTCATATAGAAGTTCTCGCCGACATGGGTATTTCCATCTACCGAGGGAAATCGGCCGATGCCGTACTCAGGCGAGAGCCCTTCGGCCGGTACCGTGAGTATCTGCGATTTCTGCTCCGGACTACACCCCCTGTTGTAGAACCGACGCAGACGCCCGAAGGAGTATGGAATCTCCCGGCCTCGCAGTCACTTATTTACGACCCACTCGACGAGATCAATGAGCTGTTTCCGACACACCCACGCGTGAGACGTGCTGAAAAGGGCATTGCACGGGCCAAGCGCGAAAACAAGATATTTCATATCTGGTCACATCCCCACAATTACGACGAACAGATGTTTCGTGACCTTGAGCGGATTCTCTCATTCGCGGCGTCAGAAGGGGTGCCGGTACTGACCATGGCAGAGGCGGTCAACCGATTCGGGAACCGATCATGAGTGAGCAGCGGACGGTTGTGTTCGGCCTCGACGGTGCCCACTTCGAACTACTCGAACCGTGGATCGAGGCAGGAGACTTGCCGAACGTTGCACAGGCGATGGGAGACGGTGTCACCGGCGACCTAGAGGTGGTTCTCCCACCAGTGACATCACCGAATTGGAAGGCGTACATGACCGGGAAGAACCCCGGAAAACTGGGGATATTCTGGTGGGAAAACATCGATGTCGAGTCTCAGCGCATATATTATCCGGACGATCGAAAAAATCTGCAAACTGATTACTGGGAAATAATTGCTGAAGACACGACCGTGGGTGTGGTGAACACGCCCACGACGTATCCACCAAAATCTATCGACGGCCATGTAGTGTCAGGACCACCAGATGGCCAGGGGTCGGGCTACACGCATCCGACGTCACTCGAACAACGACTGAATGAGAAATTTAGTTATCGAGTGAACTCGGAGAACCGATTACAGGACAACGTCGACAGGGCAGCGGAGGAGATGCTCGAATTGATCGACAACCGATTCGAGGCTGCCCGCTGGCTGTTCGAGGAGCATGACCTCGAGTTCCTACAGGCGACGACGTTCTACATTAACTCTCTCCATCATTTCTTGTGGGACGACGAGTACACCAAAACTGCTTGGCAGACCGTCGACGATCATCTCGGATACTTCCTCAACCGAGACGACACGAACGTCGTCCTCATGAGTGACCACGGCTCGACCGAGATCGAAACGGTATTTCACATAAATACCTGGTTGCAGGATCACGATTATTTGGAGGTCAACACCGCCGTCGCTCGGTCGCTAGGTCGCCTGGGCGTTCATCGAGACACCGTTGCAAGTCTCGCGTCTCGACTGGGGGTGAGACGAGCACTTGCACGCTTTGCCCCACAGCAGATTATCGACTATATTCCGACGAATCAAGGTGCGATAAAGCGGGAGAGTAAAACAAACCATATCGACTGGGCAGAAACGGCCGCACTCGCCAGCGGACAAGGACCAGTATATCTGACCAAGGACCGATCAGATCCAGACTATGAGAGGGTACGAGCGGAACTGATGGAGCAACTCGCGTCTGTGACGGACGACGCTAGCAAGCCCGTCGCAAGGCGTGTCCTTCGAGGTGAAGATGTTTACCATGGAGAATACATCGATGACGCCCCTGACATCGTCGTCGAACAGCGGGAAGGGGTTCATATAACCGGGAGTATCGGCCGGGAAAACGTGTTCACGACACCAGCTGACGAACCGTGGGACGCAGAAAACAAACGTGACGGGCTATTCGTCGCCTGTGGTCCGTCGTTCACCGAGGGGACGATCGAAAATATCTCCATTCTGGACCTCGCTCCGACGCTCCTTCACCTGCACGGCTGTGCCGTGCCTGCGGATATGGATGGCGAGGTACTCGAAGACGTTTTCGACAAGAACGCTGAGCCGCGTCGCCGTGAGCCGAACTATGCCACTCGTGATAAAAAAGCCGCAGAGAAAGAGCGTATCAAACGGATCGCCCGCGAGTCAGTACTGTAGCCTCAGGTCCGTTCGAAGACGGCGACAACTGCGTTGCCGTTGTCTTCCTCGCCAACGATATCGAACCCGGCCGCTTCGAACTGAGATACCATCTCGGATATCGAGTACGCGAGGTCCGGGTGTAGTTCGATGATTACCAACGGACAGCAGGCTGCGACGAGATCCAGTTCAGTCGTTATCAGTTCGATTTCAGCCCCCTCGATGTCGGTAACGAGCACAAAGTCGTCGAGGTCGTGCTGTGCCGCGAGTCCAGCCAGAGAAACAGCGGGCACCGAAGTGCTCCGCGCACTCTCACCGACGTGACCTTCGAGGAAGTTGGTGTCAACAGTGAACGGCACTGTGTCCTCCGTCGGCGCATACGCAGCATGACAGACTTCAAAGGTCCCGCCGTTGAGTTCTCTGTTCCGTTCGAGAGTCTCGATCAATTCTGGGTTCGCCTCGACGGAAATTTGTTCCCCAGTGGTTACGTTGTCGACATAACAGGAGAGGAACCCGATCGACGCGCCTAGCTCGATCACGTCGGCTTCTCTCGACAGATAGGCATCGACGCATCGTCGCTCGGCATCCTCGTACGTACCGAATTTGAATGCGCTCCGTTGGGCCGGTGTGATCTGGTCGTTCGAGAGATCGAGCGTGACACCGTTGTACTCTACGCGATCACCTGTCGCAATGACGTATAGGCCGATTACACGACGTCTGATGAAGTGGGTCGCAAACGTGAACGCGCTCAGCAATAGCGCGAGCGATCCATCTGCCCGGATCTTCTGTTTGGCACGCGCTATCAGTTCGGCCATGTGTTCTCCGGCGTCAGGTCAGGTTTCGGCGTTGGTTCGACGACATCGCAACCGGTCAGCAGATTCACGTACTGCTCGACCACTCTGTCAGGTTCGAATCGGTCCAGATTGGCGGTCGCCGTCGCTGCGCGTTCCGCCCGCTCCTCAGGATTTTCGAGCGCGCGTTGGAGCATCGTTGCACAGGCCGTTTCGTTCAAACTCTCAAATAAGTATCCTGCCTCGCCTTCGATAAGGATCTCTCGAGGTCCCGACGGACAGTCCGATGATACGATAGGCGTCCCCAACGTCTGTGCCTCTAACAGTGAATTGGGAAGTCCCTCCCATTCCGACGTACTCACGAACACGTCCGCACGACGAACCCATGGCCACGGATTATCCTGCCAGCCAGCGAAGTGAATTGTCTCAGAGACACCGAGAGTCCCAGCGAGTTGCTCGAGTGACTCTCGTCTTGGCCCGTCACCGCAGATAATGAGTCGATGCGGAGTATCTTCCTCGCCGAGTTGGATCCGTTTCCAGGCACGGAGCAGAATTTCGAGTCGTTTCTGGCCCGCGAGACGACACGACGCAACGGCGGTTTCGTATTCCGCTGCGAACCACGGATGCTCAACCGGTTTATCGCCCTCTGTTCGAATCCGCTCGAAGTCGACAGGGTAGTACACCGTCTTGACTTTTTCCCGAGGAATATCGTGATTCTCGACAAAATCGTGGGCTGCCTCATGTGCCACGGCGTGAACGTAGTCGGCCCGTTCTGCGTATTCACGTGGGAACTGTGATCTGTAATACGTTCCGAACCAGCCGTCGTGTGGATTGTGTCCGGCGTTCATCGCCGAGACGTGTGCATGTTCGCTCACGACCAACCTGAAGTCGGAGTAGAATCGCTTGACAAAGCACAGCGCCATCGACTGAAACTGGTTCACTGCGAGGACGGCGTCAGGTTCCAGTCGTTTGAGCAGTTTATAGTAGCCAAGAACACGAGATGGCGCTGCCAGCCCAGAGAGTGGACGCTGAATGTCGTCTATCTCGTAGACGTCAATTTCGGGGTCGAGGTCGTCAGAGAACTTCCCATCGTACTGATATGCAGATATAGCCAGGTCTGGGCCATCCTTTGGCCAGTGGTTCGCAAGCGTAATCGCGACGCGCTGAGCGCCCAGACCGGCAAAATTGTTCAGAGCGATTAGAATGTCAGCCGACTCGTGTGACATTACCTTACCGAAAACAGACGACGGTAATGTAGCTTGCGTTCCCCTAAATGAATCAGTCATATCGGAGTGTAAAACCCCATATATTAGTGGAGGGGATTCATATTTTAAATTATGAATGTCTCCAACGATCCAATTATGTATTCAGGCAGGTTGGTAACCCTGTAACGAATGGCCAAATCGATTCTCGTGACTGGAAGCAGTGGGACTGTCGGGACGGAACTTGTCGAGACGCTACTAGCAGATGGACACAATGTAGTAGGTGTCGATCGCGTTTCGAACCGTTGGTCGGACCGAGTGGACGATGTAACACACCTCAGTGACCTCTGTGAGGAAGATGCACTACATGGACTCGACGCCAAGTTCGATTTAGTGGTTCATCTTGGCGCGAACGCGCGGGTCCATCGACTCGTCGAGGAACCACAGAAAGCCCGAGAAAACTTCAATACGACATTCAATACGCTGGAATTTGCCAGACGTACCGAGACAGACTTTATTTTCGCGAGTAGTCGCGAGGTATATGGCGACGGAGGGAAGCTGATCTACGCCGAAGACGACACGTATGTGGACGAATGTGAGAGTCCCTATACCGCGAGTAAGGTTGGTGGAGAAGCGCTTGTCAAATCGTATCAGAATTGTTATGGTATAGATGCGAGTATCCTACGGTTCTCGAACGTATACGGCAAGTACGATGCCTCGAACCGCGTCGTTCCGCTGTTCATCGCCACTGCCAACAGTAACGATCCATTGACCGTGTTCGGTAGCGACAAGATCCTTGATTTCACGTACATCAACGACTGCGTCTCAGGTATAATGCGATCAATCGAGCGATTTCACAAGGCAAAAGGAACGACCTTCAACATTGCTTCCGGCGAAGGGGCTTCGATTCTTGAACTCGCGGAAAAAATCGTTGAATTGACCGATAGTGACTCGGAGATCTTGATCGAAAACAACCGAACCGGCGAGGTGAGTAGATACATTGCAGATATTCAAAAGGCTGAAAAAGTTCTTGGATTTTCACCTTCCTACTCCCTTTCTGACGGGCTCGGCAAAACTATCGATTGGTATCAAAGTCACGACGACCTGTATACGGAAATACAGTCTCGCTGACATACCTCCATATTCAATTAAATAGTCGGTGTATACTTTCCTTAATGGAGCAATTTGCCTGCCAATCCAATTCGTTTTGCGCTTCGCTCGTATCCACCGCGAACTCACTGACGAGCGTCTCGTCGCGCGGGTTCTCCAGCAGTTCGATGTCTGGCTCGAAGTCGATCTCCTCGGCGGCGATGTCGCGGACCATCTCGGCGACCGTCGTGATGCCGGGGTCCTCGTCGCTGGCGATCTCGTACTTCTCGACGCCGGTCTCACCGACGTCCAACTGCTCGACCAATCGCTCGGCGCTCCGGACGTACGCGCGGGCCACGTCCTTGACGTGAACGTAGTTGCGTGCCTGGTCGCCCGGTTCGTAGACGGTCAGGTTCTCGCCGGCGAGCGCGCGGCCGACGAAGAAGTTGATTACTGTCCCTTTCGACACTGTCTGACCGCCGATCTCGTGTTCCCCATACAGATTCGACTTGAGGAACAGGTGGGCGGGGAACGCGCCGTCGGCGAAGTTCTCGATGGCGCGTTCGTTGATCAGTTTCGTCCGCCCGTACCAGTTCATCGGGTCGCGCGGGTGATCCACGGTGATGGGGAACTCGACCGGGTCCCCCAATACCGCCATCGAAAACGGGAAGACGAGCGCCGCACCGGTCTTCCGGCAGAACCAGGCGACGTTGTTCGTCCCCTGCACGTTCACCTCGTAGGTGAGGTCCTGATTCTCTTCGCAGTCGTCGACGCCGGAGATCGCCGCGAGGTGCATGACGATGTCCGCGCCCGAAAGCGCATCTTCCAGCCGATCCCGGTTGCGGACGTCGACGTGTTCGACGGTCACGTCGCCGATCTCGCGGACGTCACCGAGGTAGAAGTTGTCGAGTGCGGTGATCTCCCAGTCGGGATAGGCCCGCTGTAGTTCGTGGACGACGCGACTACCGATGAATCCCGCCGCGCCGGTGACTGCAACGGTGGGCGAATCGGGGTCGAAGTCGGTGGAGGTGTCAGTCATTGGTGAATTTCCGTGCGAGGTCGCGAACGCCCTCGCGGAGCGTGTGTTCGGCCTCGAAGCCAGTCTCCGAGAGGCGGTCGAAGTTGACGTGGTACGACGGGCCGGGGTGTTCGTCTTCGAGGTAGGTGATATCGACGGGACCGACCTCGTCGCGGACGATCTCGGCGATCTCCTCGATGCGATAGTTGCCGTCGTTCGAGCCGACGTTGTAGACCAGGCGATCCCAGCTGTCGGGCTCGCAGACGGCACGCTTGTACGCGCGGGCGGCGTCGTCGACGTGGACGAACGGGCGCCAGTTCGATCCGTCGCCGTAGACCGTCAGCGGGCGACCCGTGACGGCGCGGAAGACGAAATGGTTGACGACGAGGTTGAACCGGACCGCGGGCGAGTAGCCGAAGTTCGTGGCCATCCGCAGGGCCGTCCCGGTCATGTCGTACTCCTCGCAGTAGTCGGCGAGCATGCCCTCGGACTGGTACTTCGTCTCGGCGTAGGGGTTGATCGGGTCGGGGTCGGTCGATTCGTCGATGTCCGTGCTCGTCGCCCGGCCGTAGATGTTACACGAGGAGGCGAAGACGACGTGGTCGACGCCGAGTTTTCCGGCCGCGGTCAGGACGTTCTCGGTGCCGTCGTAGTTGACGGCGAAGGTCTCGTCGCGGCGGTCGTGCGTGCTCGCGGCACCCGTGATCGCGGCGAGGTGTACCACTCGATCGACCTCGCGCATCGCGCTCTCGACGTCGCCGTACTCGCGGACGTCGCCGCGGCGGAAGTCCAGCGCGTCGTCGAAACACCCGAACAGCGCGCGCGGCGACCCGGAGACGAGGCTGTCGAGGACGACGACGCGGTCGACGTCGTCGTCGGCCTGCAACTGCGGGACGAGGTGGCTGCCGATGTAGCCACACCCGCCGGTGACGAGGACGTCCACGGCTTACTCCTCGGCGTTCCAATCGTCGAGCACGCCGGGGAGGAAGCGGTCCTCGTGGGCTTCGATGGTGTCGGCGTACCGGGTCAGCGTCTCGAAGATGTCGGCGACGCCCTCCTCGAAGTCCTGGGCCTGCTCGCCGATGAGGGCGGCGTAGTTGTCGTCCTCGATCTCCATCTTGTGGGTCTCGTCCTCGTCGCGCGGGTTCTCGAAGTGCTCGACCGCCACGTCGAGGTCGAACTCGTCGCCCACGTCGGCGATGGTCTCGGCGATCTCGACGATGGAGATGGCGCGCGTGACCTGGTTGTAGACGGTGAGGTTGTCCGGGCGCTCCTCGTGGTCCTGCAGGGCGAGGTTCGCGAGGCCCTCGACGGCGTCCTCCAGCGAGATGAACGGCTTGCGCTGTTCGCCCTTGCCGTAGACGGTGACGGGATAGCCCGCGACAGCCTGGGCGGCGAAGCGATGCGCCACGGTTCCGAAGTAGTAGTCGAAGTCGAAGCGCGTCTTCAGGCGGTCGTCCTCGCGAGTCTCAGCGGTCTCGGTGCCGTACGTGATGGCCGTGCGCACGTCCGAGATCGGGATATCGAACTGCGAGTGAGCCAGGCGCATGTTCGCGGCGTCGTGGCTCTTGGTGAGGTGGTACCAGCTGCCCGCCATCGCCGGGAACGGCACGTCGTCGCGGTCGCCCTGGTTCTCCATGACCGCACCGCCTTCGGGGATGGGGAACTCGGGCGCGCCGTAGACACCGGTGGTGGTGGTCTCGATGAAGTGCGTGTCGTTCAGATCGTGCTCGTCGAGGCCCCAGAGCAGGTTGCGCGTCGCCTGCATGTTGTTGTGCTGGGTGTAGTTCGCCCGTTCGCCGTTGATCTGGGAGTACGGCGCGGAGGGCTGGGCGGCCGCGTGGACTACCACCTCGGGCTCGTGCACAGCCAAGAGTTCGTTGACGAACGACTTCTCGACGAGGTCGCCCTCCACGAACGAGAGGTTGCCGAGGCCGAACACGTCCTCGGCGGCCTCGATACGCTGGTCGATGCCCGCGACGGGCGTCGCGCTCTTCGAGCCGACCTCTTCGACCCACTCGCGGCGAGCGAAGTTGTCGACGAGCAGCACGCGGTCGTCCGTTCGGTTCGCGATGCGCAGCGCGGTCGGCCAGCCGATGTACCCATCGGCGCCGGTGACAAGGATCGTCATGAGTTACTCAGATAGTGAGTAACTACGCTCGCTTAAATATCTTGTCGTCTGCCGGCACGGAAGCAGGGTCGCCGTTCGAGCGGGGACGCAAGTACGGGCGAGGACCCAAACGAAACCACTTTACCCGCACTGGCGCTGTCCTGAATCAGCAATGGCGATCATCGACGAGGACGGTCGGATATTCGGGACGATCAACGTCGTCGATGCGCTGGCCGTCCTTCTGGTCCTCGCGGTCGCAGCTGCCGGAATCGCGCTGGTCACTGGAAGCGATCCCGGCGAGGAGGAGACGCGCCACGTTACACTCGACCTCGGGTCACAGCCAGAGTACGTGCTCGAACAGTTAGACACCGGAGACACGGCGAGTCTCGAGAACGAACCGGGGAACATGACGATCACCGACGCGCACTTCACCCCCGGGGAGTCTAACCCACAAGCGCTCGTCCGGGTCGAGGTCACCGGGACCGAGACCGAGGACTCGTTCACATACGGCGGTCGGACGTTGCGACTCGGCCGCACTCTTCAATTCGAGACCGACGAATACGTCGTCAATGGAACGATCCAAAGCGTCGGGAACCAGACAGACCTCCCGACCCAGGAGCGGACAGTCATCCTCCGCGGCACGGTTCCAAACGACGTCGCCCGTGACGCCGAAGCAGGCATCGAGACGCGGATCGCGAACCAGACGGTCGCTTCGGTCACCGATGTCGCTGTATACGATACTAACCGGTCCGGGAGACGAGCCCTCTTCCTCGCCGTCGACCTTCGGACGTACGGCACTGGCGACTCGGCCGAGTTCGCCGGCACCCGCGTCGAGGTCGGGCAGAACCTCGTCCTCCCCGTCGCCGGGTACCAGTTCACCGGCGAGATAGAACGGACTGCCGGGAACCTCACTCGGTCGAGCGAGAAGGTGCTCGTCACCAACGTCGTCGACAAGAGCGTCGCACGTCAGATCGAGGAGGGCGACGCGTACCGCGTGGCCGGCGAGTCGATAGCCATCGTCGAGAGCGTCACCGCCTACGGGACAGACGACCCCGATCGTAATCGGATATTCGTCGGGCTCTCAGTCCGGGCGCTCACGCTCGACGACCGACCGCAGTTCGGCGCGAACCGAACGCTTCGAGAGGACACCTGGATCCCGTTCCGGACGGACGGCTACGAGTTCGGCGGCCGGATCGTCCGTACCGGAACCGCGACGCAGCCCGGGGAGACGGCCGAGCGGACAGTCGAACTCGAACTGCGGAACGTCACCCCTGAGCGGGCCAACAGTCTCTCGGCAGGCATGACCGAGACGGCCGCCGGACGAACCGTCGCACGAGTGACCGACGTCAGCGTGGACCCTGCGGTCGTCGTCCTGAAAAGCGAGAGCGGCGACATCTATGAGCGCGAACACCCCGTCAATAAAGACGTCACGCTGACCGCTCAGTTGCAGGTCCGCGAACTCGACAACGGCATCCGCTTCAAAGGACAGACGATGCAGGAAGGAAACAACCTCGTCCTCAACCTCGGAACAACGACCATCGAGGCCGAGGTGGTGGATCTCGACACCGAATGAGCGTCCAGAACTCCCGCATTGCGCAGGGACTCACGACGGCAGGGCAGCGATTCCGCGCCGCCCTCGACGCCGCAACGACCACTCGGCAGGTCCGGACCACCGTCGACCGTCTGCGAGCAGTCGCTGCGAGCAGCCGACTCGCTGCCGGCGTCGCGTGGAGCGCACGCGCCGTCCGCGCGTCCTGGCTTTATAACTGGTTCACGGCCAAACCGGACCCAGACGTCGTCGTTATCGACCTGCGGGAGACGCACGTCGTCGGGCCAGTCATCCGAATACTCGACTCCACGTTCGATGGCCTCTCACATGGCTGGGCACGAGCCCGGTCGGGCCAGTTACTCGAAGGGCTCCACCAGGTACTCCTCGACCGCCCGATCCAGATAGTCAGTGGAGCCGCACTCGCCGCAGTCGTCGCCAGTCTCACGGTGGTCGTCGCAATCGGATCGACGACTGAACAGACCGTCGGCTTCATCCTCCTCGCGGCGGCTGCAGCGCTGGCAGGGACGCGAGTACGGGTGTCGTGGGACGAGGTGACCGACTCGCGTACGTACGAACTGCTCGTGGCGCTGTTCGAACCACCGGAGCCACCGGAACCGCCCCAAGACCGGTAGTCGACCGCTCAAGTCCGATGTCAAGAGGAGAAACGAACCGACAGAATTCACTCCGCGCAGCGCCGCCTACTCCACAGTCACGCTCTTCGCGAGGTTCCGCGGCTTGTCGATCGACCGCCCCAATTTATCAGCGACGTAGTACGACACGAGCTGCAACTGCACGTTCGCGAGCACGGCCGCGGCCTGCGGGTGCGTCTCGGGGACCTCGAGCACCTCGTCCGCGTAGCGTTCGACGTCCGACTGGCCGTCGGTCACCGCGACGACGGGCGCGTCGCGTGCCTCGACCTCCTTGACGTTCCCGATGGTCTTGCGCGCCATCTCGCCGTCGCCGGTGACGACGGCGAAGACGGGCGTGTCCTGCGTCACGAGCGCGAGCGGACCGTGCTTTAGCTCACCAGCGGCGAACCCCTCGGCGTGCTTGTAGGTGATCTCCTTCATCTTCAGGGCGCCTTCGAGCGCGACGGGGTACTGGTGACCCCGACCGATGAAGAAGTACGCGCCGCTGTCGACGTACGTCTCGGCGACCGACTCGGCGTTCGAGTCGTCGAGGATCGCCTGGATGTTGCTGGGGAGGTCCCGGAGCGCGCCGATGACCTCGCGGGCGCCGTCGGTGCGGGTCGTCCCGAGCGAGAAGAGGTTCAGCGCGGCCAGTTGCGAGGCGAAGGTCTTCGACGCGGCGACGCCGATCTCGGGGCCGGCGCGGATGTACAGCGCGTGGTCGCACTCGCGAGCGGCGGTCGAGCCGACGGTGTTGGTCACGGCGAGCGTCCGGGCGCCGCGCTTGCGCGCCTCCCGGAGCGCCGAGAGCGTGTCGGCGGTCTCGCCGCTCTGGGTGACGCCGACGACGAGCGCGTCGCCGATGGGCGGCGGCGCCGTGGCGTACTCGCTGGCGAGGAACGTCTGGGCGGGGATGCCAGCGTCGCGCAGCAGTTGCGCGCCGTACAGCGCCGCGTGATAGCTCGTCCCGCAGGCGACGAACTGGACGCCCGTCGGCGACAGGTCCCCTAGATCGCTGATGTCGACCTCGCCGGACAGTTCGTCGACGCGGCCGCGGAGACACTGCCGGATGGCGCGCGGCTGCTCGTGGATCTCCTTGAGCATGAAGTGGTCGTAGCCGCTCTTGCCGGTCTCCTCGGGGTCCCAGTCGACAGTGTCGACGTCCTTGTCGACTTCGTTGCCATCCACGTCAGAGACGCGCCAGCCGTCCGCGCTGAGCGTCGCGAACTCGCCGTCAGCGAGGTAGACCACCCGGTCGGTGAAATCGCGGAACGCCGGGACGTCGCTGGCGAGGTAGTAGGCGGGGTCTCGCGGCTGGCCGCTCGACTCGTCCGACTCGCTCCGCGCCTCGGGTTCGTCGTCGATGCCGAGCACCAGCGGCGAGTCGTTGCGCGCCGCGTAGATGGTGTCGTCGCCCGAGAGGACGACGGCGACGGCGTAGCTCCCCTCTAGCCGTGCGATGGCTCGGCGGACGGCGGCCTCGTTGTCCAGCCCGTCGGCGAGCGCGTCTTCGACGAGGTGCGGGACGACCTCGGTGTCGGTGTCGCTCTCGAACGAGTGGCCCGCGGCGACGAGTTCGTCGCGCAGTTCCTGGTAGTTCTCGATGATGCCGTTGTGGACGACCGCGACGTCGCCGGTGCAGTCGAGGTGCGGGTGGGCGTTCTCGTCGGTCGGCGGTCCGTGGGTGCTCCAGCGGGTGTGACCGATCCCGGCCGCGCCGCCGATCGTCCTGGATTCGAGGGCCTCGCGGAGGTCCTCGATCTTCCCGGACTTCTTGCAGACGTCGACGCGGTCGCCCGAGAGGGCGACGCCCGCCGAGTCGTAGCCGCGATACTCCAGTTTCGAGAGGCCGTGGACGAGCACGTCGAGCGTCTCGTCCTCACGGCCGACACAGCCGATGATTCCACACATTACGGTTGCACCTCCCTGATTCCGTCCGTTCGCGGTCCGCTCATCGCACCACCTCCGCGCCCTCGACGACGGTGCCGCTGGCGCGGACGCTCGTCCCGATGTGGGCGAGCGGGCCGACCAGCGTGCCCGGGGCGAAGCTCGCGTCGCCCTCGGCGGTCACGCGGTCGGCGATGACGGCGCCCAGGCGCTGGTCCTCGAACACCGTCCTGTCGACGCGCACGTCGGCCGGACCGCCGGGGACGGTCGTCCCCGCGCCGAGCGTCACGTCCTGGCCGGTCACGGCGTCGATGAGCGTCGATCCTGACTCGACGCGGGTGTCGGTGTCCAGCACCGAGTTGTGGACCGTGGCGTTCGAGCCGACGGTGACGTTCTGCCCGAGCGCCGTGTTCGGCCCGATGACGGTCCCCGGGCCGACCTCACAATCCGGGCCGACGACGACGGGACCCTCGAGGATCGCCGCGTCGTGGACGTTCGCGGCCGGGTCGACCCAGACGCCGTCGCCACGGGCGGGCTCGTCGACGTGCCCGCGCGCGAGCACCTCGTCGGCCACTGTCAGCAGGTCCCAGGGGTAGGTCGCGTCGACCCACATCCCCTCGGTGCGCACGCCGCGGACCCGGCCGTCGTCCATCAGTCGCCCGATGGTGTCCGTCAGGGCGAGTTCGCCGTCCGAGCGGTCGGTCTCGTCGATGGCCTCGAACACCGACCGTTCGAACGCGTACACGCCGGCGTTGATGAGCCGGTACTCGTCGGTGTCCGGTTTCTCGACGAGCTGGGACACGTCGCCGTCGCGGAGGACGACCGCGCCGTACTGGCTCGTCTCCGGCCGTTCGAGGACGGCCATCGCCGGCTCGCCGCTGCGCTCGAACTCCCGGGCTACGTCGCGGACGATGTTGGCGTCGATGACGCGGTCGCCGTTGACGACGAGCGTCGGGCCGTCGACGGCCTCGCGGGCCTGCTGGAGGGCGTGCCCGCTGCCGAGTTGCTTGTGCTGGGTGACGTACGTCAGGTCGACGCCCTTGTACGTCGGGCCGAAGTGGTCGCGCACGCGGTCGCGCTTGTACCCCACGACGACGACGATCTGCCGGACGTCGGCCGCGACCAGCGCGTCGAAGACGTACTCCAGGATCGGCCGGTTCGCCGCCGGCAACATCGGCTTGGGCCGATTGCGCGTCAGCGGACGCAGGCGCGTGCCTTCGCCGGCCGCGAGGACCACCGCGGTGTCGATGCTCATACGTATCTGTGGTCTGGGTTCATTTTTAAGTTTCTGGATGGATCGAAATCTTCGGACGACTGTCCATCCCGGTCACGTCGACTGCTGTAGTCGGGCCTCGGGGGCGAACGGGGTCTCACTGGTTCTCATGCACACGATCACCGCCCCCGATAATAGGAAAACGCCGACTACCCGTCCCGGAGGTCGACCCCGAGCGTAGGTTCCGTCTCCGGGAGACAGGCCCGGTCAGCCGCAGGAGCTGGGACGGTATTAGCGGAATACCCGGACGTAGCGGCCGATAATTTGCTGAATAACTATTGTGTGATTACGTCTCCGTGTACACATGTCGAGAGAGGCCAACGACCGAGAACTCCGAACGGTGGACGAGACGCTGGTCGGCCGCGTTGTCGACGACGACGACGTTGAACAGGCCGAGTACCGGTGCAGAGTCTCGTTCGTCCCGTCGCCTGGGCAGGTACGGGCTTCGCGGTCGAGGGCCGACGTTGAGTGTCGCGACTGCGAGTCGGCGACCGTTTCGGACGTGTACAAGGGCGACGAAGTGGTGCGCTGCGCGAGTTGCGAATCGATACTCGCCCGTAACCTCGACCGCTGAGTGGGTTCACGGACCCGCCGACGCGTTCGTCTGTCTCCTGTCACCCCTCCGTCTACGTTCTGCCCTCACTCCGCGTTCAGGCGGTCGTAGACGGGATAGAGCGAGTTGTAGACGGGGTAGGGGACGTTCCGTGCTGCGGCGCGAATCAGTTTGTGGTGGACCGGCGTGGAAGCCGACTTTGCGATCTCCTCGATATCGACGGTCGCCAGCCACTCGAAGAACTCGGTCGCGCCGTCGATCGGGAAGTCGCGGTCGACCCGGACGTGGTCCTGGATGTCCTGCCAGTGGAACACCGTGTGGTCGTCCATCACGAACGCTCGTCGTTCGAGCGCTTCGCGAGTCGCTTCGAACGTCCGCTCGTCCATCTCGTACCCGAACCGGTTGGGGTCGATCCCCGCGAGGACCATCCCGACCATCGTCCGGTAGCACTTCTCGCACTCGTTGCAGTTGCCCCCGTTCCCGTCGTGGATGCAGGTCCGTATCGGGAACTTTCGCCCGGTCGAATCTACGTACTCGGCGACGAGTTCGACCTTCTCCTGTCTGCTCAGTTCGTAGCCGTCGTGGTCGCCCCGGGTGTACGACCAGCGGACGTTGTCGTCGATGTCGGGGTGCGAACCCCAGGGCTGGCCGAACGCCTCGGTGTGACTCGACGCGATGTAGACGGTGTCGAATCCGAGCGCGTCCGACAGCGGCGCACACAGCGAGAGCAGTCCGAGCCCGTGGCCGACCGAGCTGTACCACGCGCCGTCGACGAATCGCTTGTAGTGTGCCTGCAACATGGGCGTGTCCAGGCACGACAGCATGTTCGATCGGACGTTCTGGACGTCGAGGTCGTGGTCGGCGGCGAACGTGTTGACGTGCCGTTTGACCGTGTCCCAGCGGTCGTCCTCGTCGACGCTGACCACCCAGCCCTGGACGCTGATCAACGTGGGCCGTTCGTCGCGATGGCGGACGTAACTGGCGACGGAGTCGACGCCGCCGCTGAACAACATGCCGCAGTCGTCGAAGTCGGCCGGTGACCGGTCCGATCGCGTGTCGACGACCTCCGAGGCATGGATCTCGCCGCCGTCCATGAACGTCGGGTACATCTGACTCAGCACCGAACGCACGTGCTCGAGGGAGTCGAGATACGTCGAGTCGACGACGGGCACGTCCACGTCGACGCCGTTGGCCCACGCGACCGGGCAGACGTGCGCGAGAACGGGGATCGTCGCGATCGCCCGCGGGACCGACGAGACGTCGACGTCGTACTCCACACGGAAGGGCTCTCCCGTGAAGAACCGACGGAGTTCGCGAGGGGGCGTCACCTCGCACTCGATCGCCGAGCCGTCGATCGCGGGTTCGTGGACGACTAAACTCATGGTCGATCGTGACTCGGGCGTCGGTGCGTGGCGAACGGTCGGACTCTGCCGGTGGGTATCGAGGCGTTCATGTGGGAGTTACTGCTGGCACCTCTGGTCGATAGTCATATGGTTATACGCGGTCTTATCGCCGCATTCGGCTCTTCACCCGGCTGAGCAGGTACTCGCCCGTGTCCATCGAGAACCCGACCGGATTCTCCCGGAACAGCGAGAGGTAGTCGTTGCTCTTGCGGTACGCCTCGCCGATCCTCCCCGGCTGGACCATCTCGTTGGTCTCGTAGCAGTACACCGGCCTGTTCGTCAGGTCGCAGATCTCGGCGGCCAGGTGCGGTCTGCTCTCGATGAACAGTTTCGCCCCCGTCTCTTCGTAGACGTTCGCCTTGTACTCGGCGTAGTCCCCGGCTTCCTGTCGGGCCTCCATGCTCGGGTGGTCCATCATCACGAGGTTGTCGTACTCGATGTCGTGCCTGCCGAGCCACGCCTCCGTCTCCTCGCGGTACTTCTCCAGTCGGCACGTGACGAGCCAGCCGATGCGCCGGTTCGGCAGGATCTTCGGGTCGACCTCGGAGATGAACTCACGGTAGTTCTCCCCGTCGTCGTTCTCCTCCTCGTGCGGGTCGCGACAGAGCACGCCGTCGATGTCGACGCAGAAGTTCATCAGGTCGTAGTGGTGCAAGACGTTCCACTCGAAGGCCCGCGGAGTCTGGACCACCTCGCCCCAGTAGTCCACGTAATCGTGCGTGTCGCGGGTGATGTACGCGGCGGCGTACTCGAGGTCGAAGGAGAAGTCCTTCTCGCGGAGTCGCCCCTGCGTCTCGGTCATCTGGGTCCCCGAGTACACGGAGTCGTCGAACACGAGCGCGGTGTCGATCTCCTCCGGCGACATCGACTCCTCGTACCGGTTGCCAGTGTCGAACAGTTGGCCACGGCAGAGCCCGTCGACGTCGGTCATCGGGACATCCATGTACAGACAGAGCAGGTTGGCTGCCAGCAGGCCGCTCCGCGGGATCGCCACGACCAGGTCGATGTCCGCCGGGAGATCGTGCGCCATCTGGCGCGTCGTCTCCTGGAGATCTGAAACGTCCCTGTAGTTCATTGCCGTGCTATCTAACGGCCTGAATCGCCCATAACTATACAGTTTGTAACGGCGGTAAGCAGAGTCTTGTATCTCCAGAATTTGATACGAACGCCCGGGACTCCGCGGTCTCGGCCTCGGAAGTTCGTCTCGGACCTCCCGCGAGACTCCGCGGGCCCGGCCCCCGAGTCGCCGACTCGTCCGACGACACCGAACACGTCGGCTGGGGTCGTCTGTTGTCCGAGGGCGAGTGGTACGTGCGATGCGTCGACAGCCGCCGTAGGGCAGTCGGTCAGGGCTGAGAGATAATTGCGGGCTGTTCGTGCCGCAATCCGATCCGTCACTCCAGAACAGCGATCAGATACCGACGAGCCGGTTATACGGTAGTGCGCTGTTAGCTACCGGTTGCGCTACCGACGGAGCAGAGTTTATGTGGTCTATTCCCGGCTACTATAGAGGTACTATCCACCTCGCCGCCGAAATAGTACGCCTGTAACTATCCTCATCTCAGTTGCCATATTTCGGTGAGAGGAACCGGCGCGATCGAACGCGCCGGGGCTCGCTATGAGTGATCAGAGCATACACGCAACCGGACTTCGGCCATCGAGTAACGATATCGTCATCGGGATCCCGGCTTACAACGAAGAAGAGACGGTCGCTGACGTCGTCACGGAAGCGCTCGAATCGGCCAGGAGCGTGATCGTCGTCGACGACGGGAGCGACGATCGGACCGCCGCGCGGGCGGAAGCGGCGGGGGCGACGGTCGTCCGTCACGGGGACAACCGGGGCTACGGCGCCGCGCTGGAGACGATATTCGAGACGGCGTACGAACGCGGCGTCGAACACCTCGTCGTGGTCGACGCCGACGGACAGCACGACCCGGCAGACGCCCCGATGCTCGTCAGGACCCAGCAGTCGTCCGGTGCCGACATCGTCATCGGGAGCCGATTCGTCGGCGGGTCCCAGAGCGGGACGCCGCTGTACCGGCGGGTGGGACTGGCCGTCATCAACCTCATCGTCGGGTTGAGCCTCCGGTTCGGCTACTCGTCGTCGCGCGTCCACGACACCCAGAGCGGCTTCCGCGCGTACGACGCCGAGGCGATCGAGATGCTGGCGTGCCGGGCCGATCTGAGCGACGGGATGGACGCGAGCGTCGACATCCTGTTCCACGCCGCCGACGAGGACTGCGAGTTCGTGGAAGCGCCGGTCGACGTGACCTATGACGTGGTCGAGGCGAACACACACAATCCGATCGTCCACGGCGCCGTCCTCGTCCAGAGCGTCCTCCACAGAGCGCTGACGGACCGCCCGGTACGGCTCCTCGGTATCCCGGGGACGTTCTGCCTGTTCCTCGGCATCGCTCTCGCCAGGGCCTCGGCCGCCGGCTTCGACCTCCTGCAGGCGGTCCCCACGCTGCTCGTCCCGTTCCTCATCGTCACGGGGAGCGGTCTCACTGGCGCAGCGCTGGCGATCGGGCGCGGTAGCCCGCGGAGTGACTGACTCCCCAGAGAACTGTTTTTGTTGCCCGATCCGTCCGTCTATTCGAAGCGCGAGCGGACGCTGAACAGTTCGACCGAGACGACCATTCGCGGGCACCGAAGCGTTCAGCCGAAGTAGCCAGCCGTGGCGGCGTGCGCCGGTCGGCACGGCCCGTCCGCGGTCAGTCGTTCCCCCGGAACTGTGACGACCGCCACAGGTATCGGCCGATGTCGGCGGGTCCCGGTACCCCGTCGGCGATCCAGAGCGCGACCATCAACAGGACGAACACGGTCCGATACGAACCGGCCGCGAAGTACGTCTCGGGGGAAGCCGCCAGCTCTCGAAACCGGCCCACGACGGTCCCCATGCCCTGATCCGGGGACGCCGGGAGGATGGGCCACAGGAGGAACCCGACGCTGTGGTAGTACCCGTCGACGAGCCGCGGCAGCGCGTCCCCGAACAGGTGGGTGAGATAGCCGATAACGAACGCGAACCCCAGGTCCGGTCGCCGCTTGCGGGCGGCGACCGCGAGCACGACCGCCGAGACGGGGACCGCGACCAGTGCCGAGTGGGCGAGACTGCGGGCGGCCGGCAGCACGTCGAGGTGCCACGCTAGCCCCTTGTCGACGATATCGGGGATCTGCGTCCCGACGCCGACCGCCACGGCGGCCCGGCCGTCTCTCTCGCGGCGGCTGGCTCGCCAGACGAGCGAAAACGCGACGTAGCCGAGCGCGAGGTGTTCCCAGGGCCACATGAGGAGGGGATCGAACCGGGATTTGACTGGCGACCACTTGAGTAGACAGCCCGTAGTCGCGGTAAGCCCCGTATCGCCAGCGGACGGCCCCGCGTCGGGGGGGCGGTGACGCCCTCGCAGCGGGACGGTCGCTCGTCGACCGGTCGATCGGCAGCGGCGTCACCAGAACCGCGGCGAACCGTCGACGAACGGCGGCGAACAAGCGGCCAGACCGCTGTACCGTTCGGCTGCGAATCCCCCTCTCCGGCGTTATGAAGCGGTTACTAATGATGGCCATTGTGCTACCATCGTGTAGCGATACGCAATGAGAGATTCTACACAGCGCGCCAGCAGTTCTACGCCGCCCTCACGCCGATCCTCGTCTCCCGGGGGGATCGGCGGTGGACGAGATAGCGAACGCGACGAGCGCCGCCGTATCGAGACGCCGAGTCCGACGACCCCTGAGTGCTCCGGCCGGAACGCAGCGGGGCGAGTCCGGACTGGCTGGCGGACGACCAGCGGGCCGTCCCGGGACGGCGGGACGAACGCGGTGGTGCCCGGACACGAGAACAGCGACCGTCGCTGACCATGAGAGAGAAGCTGAAAGCGCTCGTCGATCGGTTCCTGCCGACCGGCAGCGTCCTCCAGCAGACCGTCAAGAGTGGGGCATGGCTGGGCGCGATGAACGTCGTCTCGCGAATGCTCCAGATCGTCATGATCGTGATCCTCGCGAACCTGCTGGACCCGGCGGACTTCGGGCTGCTGGGGATCGCGCTGCTGGTGCTGAGCGGCCTGCGGGACTTCTCGGACCTCGGGTTGAACTCCGCGGTCATCCAGCGGAAAGAGGAGAACGTCGATGGGTACCTGAACACCATGTGGACGCTCCAGCTCGCCCGCGGCGCGGTCCTCGCGAGCATCCTCCTTCTGCTGGCGCCGGTCGTCGGGTCGTTCTTCAGCGAACCCCGGGCGACGGCGGTCGTGCGCGTGCTCGCGCTCTCGCCCGTCTTCATGGCGCTGCGGAACCCGGCGATCGTCTACTTCCAGAAGGACCTGGACTTCCACCTGGAGTTCGTCTACCAGATGAGCGGGTCCATCACCCGGTTCGCCGTCTCGCTCGGGTGGGCGCTCGTCTCGCCGACCGTCTGGGCGCTCGCCGCCGGGCTGATCGCCGCCGAGTTCGCGAAGTTCGTCGTCTCGCACCTGGCCCACCCCTACCGACCGTCGCTCTCGTTCCACCGGGAACGGGCGTCCGAACTCGTCTCCTACGGGAAGTGGATCACCGGCAACTCCATCCTCTACTTCCTGAACAGCGAGGGCGACGACGTCGTCGTCGGCTGGCTGCTCTCGGCCACGGCCCTGGGCTTCTACCAGACGGCCTACCGGCTGTCGAACGCGCCCGCGACCGAGGTGACGCAGGTCGTCTCGCGGGTGATGTTCCCCGCGTTCTCGACGCTACAGGACGACGTCGAGGCGCTGCGCAGTTCGTACTACCGGATGCTCCAGGTGACGGCGTTCGTCTCGGTCCCGATCGCCTTCGGTATCGCCGCCGTCGCCGACGTGTTCGTCGTGACGTTCATGGGCGAGGAGTGGACGCCGATCATCACCGTCCTGAAGATCCTCGCCGGATACGCGCTCCTGCGGTCCATCGGGAAGACGATGGGGCCGCTGTGGAAAGCCATCGGTCGGCCCGATTACGTCACGAAACTCTCCTTGTTGCGACTGGTGGTCGTCGCGATCTTCGTCGTGCCGGCGACGAACGCCTACGGCATCGAGGGGACCGCGCTCGTCATCGTCGGGAGCTACGTCTTCCCCACGTTCCCGCTCGACGTCCACCTGGCCGTCAAGTCCATCGAGGGGTCGTACCTGCGACTGCTGAAGGAGGTGGCGTATCCGGTCCTCGCCGGCGCCGCGATGTTCGGCGCCGTGACCGTCGTCGACCAGCAGAACCCGCTCTCGGCCGGGCCACTGGAGTTCGTGCTCCTCCTGGCGGTCGGCGTCGTCACCTACGTCGCGGCCGTCGGCCTCCTGGCGTTCCAGTTCCGGTGGGGCATCGAGAAGAACATCCGGTCGCTCGTCGACGCGCTCGCCTGACGGCGCCGAGACGCCGACCGCGACAATTCCGTCGCCGTCAGTTCGGTGTGAGACGGCGTCCGGTGGTATCGGCGCCGTCAGTTCCGTGGAGTCGGTCGCGAATGTCGATGCAGTGCGGAGACGGCTACTCCGCGCCGTGGGTCAGCGTGACGTGCCCGAGCAGTCGGTAGTCGTAGTGCGGGCGACCGCCGATCTGGTCGGGGTCGTTCAGGACGCCGTCGAAGTCGCCCCAGTGCGCGTGGGCGAGTTCGAACGCTGACGTGGCCTTCTGGACGGAACTGTTCGGGATGCCGCCGGAGTTCCACTTCCACGCGGACGTGTCCTGCACGTACTCCTCGAACCAGTTGAACGCCTTCCACAGCGAGGACCCGCTCTTGTTGTCGGTCGGCGCGTTGAACCCGTAGAGGGAGGTCCCGTCGTAGCGCTCGAAGACGACCAGCGCCGTGGTCATCGCCTTCAGGTTGTACGCGGTGTAGGCGAAGCCCTGGCTGCGGTGGAGTTCGAGCTTGAAGATGCCGTTCTCCTTCGGGTTCGCCGTCCCGTCGTAGGCGCGTCCGTCCTTGTAGTTGTTGACGAAGTCGCCCCACGGCCGCGGCGTCCCGTCGCACAGCTCCGCCTGGGCCTGCCACATCTGCTTCGCTTTCTCCATCGCGGCGTCGTCCTGGAGGTACGCCGCGGTGACGGCCCGGTCGACGATGCGCCACGCCCACTTGTTGTTCTTGACGCAGTAGCCGGGCCGCGACTCGACGTAGGTGTCGGCGCGGTCCGCGACCCACTGCTGGAACGCGGCCTCGGCGCTGCCGGACGAACCGCCGTCCCACGGCCGGGAGCCGTCGTAGTCGTCCCACGCGGCGTGACCGCGAACGAGCGAGGCCGCGTACGCGAAGGCGGGGATCGTGATGTGCTGTTCGATCGTCCCCGACTGGCCCGCGATCTCCACGGTCGGTTCCATGTAGGTGCCGTCCCCGAGACACCAGTGGTGGATGATCTCGACGGCGCGAGCGGCGTACGCGTCGTTACCGGTGAACCGGTACGCGAGCGCGCAGTCTCGCGCCCACGTGGACATCTCGATCGACGCCTTGTAGTCGTGTCGCGAACTGTCCGCGGTGTAGTCGTGGCCGCCCCCGTTGTCGGTGACGGACCTGAGAGACGTGTTGAGGTAGTTGTTCGCGTCCGAGACGAGGTCGTCGTAGGCCGACTTCCACGGCTGGGCCCCGTCGTCGACGCGCTGTTTCTGCGTCTGGATATCGCTCTCGGTGAGGAAGACGTAGTTGTCGGAGACGCTGTCGACGGTGTCCTCTTCCGTGTCTTCTTGCGAGGACCCGTCGTCGACCGTGACGGACTGCCCGCCGAAGGTCCCCTGGTAGGTCGTCTCCGCCGTGGCGAAGTCGAAGTCGCCCTCGCCGAGCGCGTGGTTCTGCTGGGGCGTGTCGTGTTCGAAGTACGCGTGGAACGCGACGTCGTGTTCGTTCATCCAGTCGAACATGTTCTGGACGAACACCGGATTCACGTCGCCGCCCCACTCGTAGCCGTCGTGACTGAGCCCCCACTCGGGGATCGCGATCGGACGGCCGACGTCGGCCGCGAGTTGGGCGATGTCGTCGAGTCCGACGCCGTCGCCGCCCCACTTGTCCCCCTTGCAGTGGTTCTCCTCCCAGACGTACTGCTGGACCGTCGCTCGCTCGGATTCCGTCGCGTTGTCGTAGTCGATGTCCTGGGGCGCCTTCGACTGCTTCCCGTACGCCGGGGCGCTGTCGTAGACGTCGGCGCCGACCATCGCGTACTCGGCTCCCGGGTAGTGGGCGAGCACCTCGTCGGTCGACATCTGCGTCGAGTGGACGAGCGGCGCCCAGACGGTTCGCAGGTCGTCGCCGAGGACGTCGCGGCACACGTCCACGATCTGTCGGTATCCCTGGATCCACGTGTCCGCCGAGACCGACGTCCCGACCGGCGAGTACGGCTGGGCCTCGATGTTGAACTCGTTCCCGATGCGGAGCACGAGGGTGTCGGTCGTGAAGCCGTCGGCCTTGAACCCCTCGGCCATCGACCGGAACTTGTCGTTGTACTTCCCGGCGGCCAGGTTGCGGAGCGCCTGCGTCCGCCCGATGGCGTCGTTCTCCTCGCGGGACACCATCGGGATGTGCGGCAGGAGGATGCGGTCGTCGCTCCCGTCTATCTGCTCGGGGAAGTCGCGGGTGTCGAAGTCGATGAAGTGCTGCCACTCGTTCTTCCCGCGCCCGGTAGCGACGACCTGTAGCTGGTCGCCGAGCCAGGACTCGTACGGACCGATCTCGTCGCCCCACCAGCACCACGCGCCGTTCGAGAGGGTACCGGTTCCGGTGGTCGTGTCGGTCTCGTCGCCGCTCGTATCGTCGCTCCCGCTGTCGGTGCCGCTGTCGGCACCGCACTCGCTCCCGTTCGGGTCGATCACGTCGCTGGCCTCACCGGACGGCGGCGACTGTGCGAGCCAGCCGACGAAGTACCACGTGCCGTTGGACCCGCCGGAGTAGAACCCGCGGCCCTTCTCGTGACTCGCGTCCTCGATGAACGCGAGGTGGTAGTCGGTCGGGTCGTGGTCCTCGAGGCGCTTCGGGTTCTTCACCTGGAGCAGTCGTTCGCCCGGCTGGGACGCCGTCTCGTTCGGCGAGACGGCTCCCCCCGCCGTCTTCGACGGCCGGTTCTGTTCGAGCCAGCCGACGAAGTACCACGTGCCGTTGGACCCGCCGGTGTAGAACCCGCGGCCCTTCTCGTGGCTCGGGTCCTCGACGAAGGCGAAGTGCTGGTCCGTCGGCTGGTACGCTTGCAGCTCGCCCGGTTGGGTGACCGAGACGAGCCGATGGGACGGTTCGGAGGCGTCACTGGCGGGCGTGATGGATCCCTTTGCCGTCGTGCTCGGCTTGGTCTGCTTGAGCCAGCCGGTGAACGCCCACGTCTGGGACCCCGTGCCGGCGTAGAACCCGCGTCCGCGCTCGTGTGTGCTGTCCTCGATGAGTGCGAGGTGTCGGTCGTTCGGAACGGTGTCGCACAGGGCCGTCGGCTGTCGCACCTGCAGGTGGAGGGGCCCGTCGCTCGCCGCCGCCAGCCCGGTTCCGGCGAACGCCGTGCCGGCCGAGACGCCCAGTAACTTGAGCATACTCCGCCGAGGCATGCCAGAACGGGGGTCCGATCCCGGCGGCGGCCCCGTCGCGGCACTGTTCTCTGACTGCCCGGAATCGCCGAAATACCCCGATAACTTCTCCTTACCGCGCGTCGCCGTCTCCTTGATCTTCTCCGCACGCCGATCTCGACTCTTGTCCATGCGTTAGGAAGGGGTTAACTATGCCGGTAAAACGCTTCGTGCAGTTTGAATACCGGTCCGGGCCGTTCGCGTACGGGTTACTCGCGGTTGGCTAGGGTTCGGTCACGTTCGGTCACCGGATACGTCCCAGATCGACGGGGAATTGGAGCCCCATTCGCGTCCGAAAGAAGGATCTTATTCCGCAATGGATGGCGGTAAGCAACGGTTACGCCGTCCGAACCGAAACGTTCTCGGTCGATCGTACACCGACACTGGGGCGACGCGACACCGGACGGAAAACAGCGGCGAATACCCGTTCTCGGAGGCGGTGACGGCCAGCGGACGCCGGTCCGGGCCGCTCGTCAGCCGGACTGATCGGAGGGCTGCGCGTCCCACCGGTGGACCGTCCCGTCGCCGTCCTTGAACAGGAGGGCGGTCGACCCCGTCCCGTCGACGTCGACGTCCACTGCGAACTCCGCGGCCGCGAGGTCGGAGGGGGAGGCGTTCGAGTAGTGCGCGACGCCCGACGAAGCCGAGCGATCTATCGTCTCTCCACTGGCCCAGCTCGAGTCGCCGAAGGCCCGGACGCCACCGCTGACGTCCGACTCCGAGTGGACGACGTCCGACGACGGACCGAAGTAATACGACGGCCGGGCGGCGTCGCTCGTCACCTCGATCTTGCCGACCCGGACGGTGCCGTTGTCGAGCAGCGGACCGATGACGTTGTTGCCGTTCGCGTGCTGCAACTGGACCATCGAACGCACGTCGGAGTTGGTGTTCTGGACGTACTCGAGCCGGGTCGACGCCTGTCCCTGGATGGCGACGATCGGGTCCTCGGTCGTCCGGACCGGTTCGAAGTTGATCCCGCCGACGCGGACGTGCCCGTTCTTGGCCGCCTTTATCCGGACCGCCTGTCCGGCCGACCCCCCGACGTTGATGAAGCCGATATCGACCTTCGCGCCGGCGAAGTCCGTGTAGAAGACGGGATCGCCCGTCGCGTTGCCGGCCCCGATGTATCCGATCTGGACGCCGAGGAGCGACTGGCCCTTCTCGAGGACGATTTCGCGGCCGTCGTTGGCGTCGTAGCCGAAGTCGAGGTGGCCCCACACGGAGTCAAAGGGGGACCCCTGCTCGCAGTGGACGACGGGGTCGATCCAGTTCCGGAACGCGAGGTTCCCGATATTGAACTGCTTCGGCGAGACGCCGGTGTCGTTGACGAAGTGGATCGCCGATCCGCCGCTGCGGTCCCCCTTGTCCAGGCCGCTGACGGTGAACCCGTCCAGCGAGACGAACTTGCCGTCTTTCAGGTGGGTGATCCTGAACCCGTCGCGTTCGAGGTCGGTGAACTCGATCTCGCTGGTGTGCACGCCCCACCCGACGAACTCGACGAACTGGCTGGGAACGATCGGCTCCGCTTCCTGGACCTTGAACGGGGGGAGCAGAACGGTGCCGAACCCCTCGTTCTCGCCGGTCTCGTCGATCTTCGCGACGGCGTCCCCGACGGGCGTCTCGGTCTGGTTCGGGTCGATCGCGTCCGCCGGTTCCAGTTCCGGAGCGACCGGGACGACAAGCCCGTCGAGCGTCTTCTTCACCGTCGGATCGCTCGGCGTGGGGGGCTCGTCGGAGGGAGAGCGGGGGGTGTCCTGCGGTGTGGTGGATTCGGTCGGCGTCCCCGTGGGGGTCCCGGAATCCGTCGCGTCGGACCCGAAGTTGTTACAGCCGGAGAGGCCTGCCAACGACGCCGTGACCCCACCGAGAAACGAGCGTCGTCCGATGCGTGTCCGTTTCATCGTTTGCCGTATCCGCCGAGGACCCCAAAAGTATGAGAGCGATACTCGACCGATAGATACGATTTCGTACCGATTACGAACGAGGCGGTTGACCCGGTCACGCCTGCCTCTGGTCAGGCCCACCGGCAGTCGAGCGTTACACGGAATATAATTAGGTCAGTTACAGGAGTCGTATCGGATCAAATGATGGGACGCATCCGGCAAGGGATCGATCGGACCATAAAATACTATCAGAACGAGGACCCGGTCACGGCGAGCAAGCGCGTCTCCTACGACGCCCACGCCGAGACGGTCAGGCTGCTGTTCGAGCACTTCGAAGACGACGTCGGCGTCCCCATCTTCGAGCGCGACTGGGACGTCCTGATCATCCTCGACGCCTGCCGGGCGGACCTCATGGACGAGGTCGCCGACGAGTATCCGTTCCTGGAACCGTACACCCGACACACCTCCCTCGGCAGCAACTCCGGGGAGTGGATGGAGGAGAATTTCACCGCCGAGTACCGCGACGAGATGGCGGAGACCGCGATGGTCACCGGCAACCCCCACTCGAAGACGTACCTGGACGAGGCGGACTTCGCGACGCTCGACGAGGTGTGGCGATACGCCTGGGAGGACGAGGACGAACTGTTCAAGCCCCAGTACATCACCGACCGCGCCATCGACGTCATGCGCAACGAGGACCCCGAGCGGATGATCGTCCACTACATGCAGCCCCACCACCCGTTCATCCCGCACTTCGACGGCTTCGAGTCCGACCTCCACGAGAAGTGGCTCAACCAGTGGCGCGACATCCGCGTCGGCCACGTCTCGAAAGCGGAGAAGTGGCGCCGCTACCGCGACAACCTCCATTACGTCCTCGACTACGTCGACCTCCTCCTCGACAGCATCGACGCCGAGACGGCTGTGATCAGCGCTGACCACGGCGAAGCCATCGGGGAGTGGGGGATCTACGGCCACTACGGGATCCCGCTGCGCGTGTTGCGCGAAGTCCCCTGGATCGAGACGGTCGCGCAGGACACGGGCGAGTACGAACCCGAGTTCACGCCGGAGACGACCGACGTGAGCGAGTCCAGGCGAGACGTCGACGACCAGCTCGAGAAGCTCGGCTACGTGTAAACTACCCCACCCTACTCCCTCGACGCTACGCGCCTCGGTCTTTGAGGGTGGGGCTTTGATGTGGACTCCCGGCAATCAGTCCCCAGCAATCGGCTGGTAACTCTTGCCGTTCACCGTCCCACCAGTTATACGCACGTTTACTGGTGCGTCTCCGTCCCCCGACGTGGGCGAGGAACGGAGTCTATGTTGTCGTTTCCGAGCGTACCGCGTCCCGATGTTCTTCGCGGCGTTGTAGTCCGCGTTCACTTCGTACCCGCACTTCTGGCACTCGAAATGTTCTCCGTGGCGGTTGCCATCGTGCGTGAACCCACAGTCCGTCCGAGAACAGCGTTGGGACGTGTGATTGGGCTCGACTTGCTCCACGGAGACACTGCGCTCAGGTGCCTTGTAAGAGACGTACTCGTACAGGCGTCGGAACGCCCATATGTGGTGCCACTTCGCCTGCAGTAGTCGTTCTCGAATATTGGTCAAGTCCTCGAACGCGATAACATCACAATCGTGTTCGACGGCTTCAGTGACGAGTTCGTTGGCGACAGTGTGGATGTACTGTTTCCGCCATGCTTCTTCGCGCTTCCCGAGTCGAAGCAGGGCGTTGTGTGCGGCCTGCGTGCCGCGCTGTTGCATTTCTCTGCGTCGCTTCTCGAACTCGCGGCACCAGTGGTCGTAGTCGTCTCCCTGCCAAAAGCGCCCAGTGGAGGCTACGGCGAGACTGTTGACGCCGAGGTCGATACCGAGGACTGTTTGGTACCCGGTATCTGCCGAAACCTCTGCGTCCTCACCGTCGTCTCCTTCGGAGTCATACTTCCGGGTGGTGATGTGGAAGTAGAACTCGTCGTCTATTGCGTCGTACTGGAGCGTACTCGCTCGGAACTCAAACGCCTCGGACAGCACGTACTGCTCGTATGGCGTGGGGCTGTCCGAGGGGAGTTCAAAGTCGCACTCGACACGCCCGTTGACAGTCGAGAGCGAGACTTTGGTCCGGTAGAATGTGGCACTCCGTTTGTCGTAGAGCATACTCCACGACGTAAACACCGGTTGGCTCACTCGTTTCCCTTGTTTCCACCGTTCGACGCAGCCGGTGACAGCGTGGACGGCACGTCGGATGGCTTCCTGGACGAGGTTCGCGGTGAGGTCAGTTTCGTCACGGAGTTCGTCGTAAAGAGCGGCTCGTGTGGTCGTGTTGGCCGTGACGCACTCGGTATAGGAGTTGTCGGACCAACAGAACTCGGCGGCACGGTTAGCGCAGTGGAGGAATTGCCGGGCGGATTCGTGGAGGTCGTCGCGGCGCTCGTCGGGAACGACGAGTTTAACGGGCGCGGTACGCCGGACCTCCATATTTCAGATGTAGTTCTGACGGTTCTTACTTATTCTGGAGTCGGACGGTCGCAGTATGCCGATTGTGTCGTACCATGTCGGTTTCCTCTCCGGCCTACTCGCTCACACCAGTCGCTCCTTGAGGCCGGAGGCTCCACCCCGAAAATGCTGAACTGCCCGGGAGTTCCGCCGAGCGCTCGGCTCGATACGCGTAGTTTTGGGACGGGCCAGGACAGTGCCTCCACAGGGAGACCGTGACAGCAGAAGGCCAGTTCGTCCGTTTTTCCGAGACGGCTGGAGAGCACGCAAGGTGGCGGCGACGAGACGACGCTTGAAATGAAGGCTGAGCGACGCCTGAGCCGTGAAGACAGAGCGACGCCGAAAACGAAGACGGACGCGTCGCGGTCGCGACAGGCGGCTCGGACGCCGACCGACGGCTCACTCGGAGGCTTCGGACGCGTTAATCCGGAGCTGTAGCCGGCGATACGCGTTCTCGGTCGTCGGGTCGTCGGGCGCGCCACCGCGGTACAGCAAGAAGGACAGCCGCAGTTGGTCGCCCGTGAGCGTCGGCGCCACGTCGTAGGCCGCGATCTCGGTCTCGTTCCGGCCGACGTGGTGGGTGCGCCGCTCGAGTTCGTCCACCTCGCGGATCTCGGTCGCGCCGTCCGTCACGCGGACGCGTTGCAGGAGGACGACCACGGAGTAGCTCGTCGCCTCGTGTTCTCTGTTGGCGATGCTGACCGCGAGCGACGTGCTCTGGCCGCGTTCGAACTCGGTCGGATAGTCCTCGGCCACGAGCGCGCCCGACTCGTTCTCCGCGAGGAGGGAGAAGTCCGTGTCGCCCGGGGGCGGGGTCGCCACCGCGAAGCCGACGCTCCCGGCGGCGAACAGCAGACTCGCGGCGAAGAGGACGGTCAGCGCGCCGTCGAACCGCGTCTCGAAGAGACCGCCGCGGCCGACCGTCGACCAGTCCGGGTAGGGCACTCGGAAGCGGTCGCCGTCGGGGAGCCGCATCCGTCGAACCGTCGCGACGGCGAGCAGCCCCAGGGTGATCGCGCTCACCACCTGGACGACCGGGACGGGCCGAATGGCCAGGCCCATCGCGTCCATACCGATGCCGATCAGCGGGACGAGAGCGACGCTGAGGCCGACCGAGAGCGCGAATCGTTCGATACCGTCGATGCCGCGCGTGCGGAGGCCGGCCGAGAGGCCGCGCTCGAAGCCGCCTGCGCCACCGAGCCGCCAGTTCACCGCCCCGCCGCTCCCTCCGGCGCCGGCGCGACCGCCGGCCTCGGGGAAGACCGCAGCGACGAAGGCGTACCCGGGGGCGAACGTGACGAGCGCGAACCCGAAGATGGTCGTGAGGAGTGCCCCGGTGCCGACCGCGACGACGAGGACGGCGGCCACCACGACGAGGGCCGCGACGGCCACGAGGTCTATCACCGCCTCCAGGGGCCAGCGGCGACCGGATTTCCCCTGTCGTGAGTCGTTCATCGTCCCACCTGTGAGGGGACTCGTCTATTGTTATGGACCGTATTCGGCCGGTTCCGGGGCTTTCCGGTCCGTCCGAGACGGGTGCCGCTCCGGCGGCGTCGCAGTGACCCCGAAACGGTCGGCGGGCGACGACGGCGTCGCAGTGACCCCGAAACGGTCGTCACGCGACGACGGCGTCGCGCCGACTCCGGGCGGGCCGACCCGGGATCACGACGGTGTCTCTGACGGCGACGACTCCGCGGCGTTCGAGAGGCCGTCTGCGGGCTCGGTCTCGTTGTACCAGACGTCGACGTGGGTGTCCGCGTACCCCTTCCCGACGACGTCGGGGCGGCCGTCGCCGGTGAGGTCGACCGCTTTCGCCTCGTGAGTCGGGACGCCGCGTTCGACGACGGTCCCCTCGAAGTCGAGCGACCCGTCGCCCGGGTTCCGGTACACGCGGTGGACCGGGTCGTCGTACCCGTCGAGGCCCATCTCGGCCACGTAGATGTCGGGGTGACCGCTCCCGTCGAAGTCGGCCGTCTGGACCGTGTGCGGGTTGTAGAGATCGTCTTCGAGGAGCGTCAGGTCCCACTCCAGCGGGTCGAACACGCCCAGGCGCGCCGGGCGGTCGTCCGCGTAGGGCACGTCGCCCTCGGTGACGACGAGTTCCTGCAGTCCGTCGCCGTCGAGGTCGGCGGCCGCGACGCGCGTCCAGTCCCACCCCTCGGCGAGCGATTCGCGCTCCCACCCGCGTTCGGACCGGCGGAAGACGTTCGTCCCGGCGACGAGTTCGGTCCGCCCGTCGCCGTCGACGTCGGTGACCGCGACCCCTTCGACGTTGAGGTTCTCGGCGACGATCTGTCGGTTCCGTCGCGGCCAGGGCTCCTGGCGGGGGTCGTCGGGAACGTCGTAGTACCCGACGACCGCGCTCTCCTGCGACAGGAAGACGACCTCCGGACGGCCGTCGTCGTCGACGTCGGCGACCGTCACGTCGTGGTACTTCTCGAAGTCGTCGGTGACGAGCCGTCGCGTCCAGGGTCGTCTGGGGTCGTCCGGCTGTTCGAACCAGCACAGGTCGGTCGCCAGGTTCTGCCCGGCGACCAGGTCGACCCGTCCGTTGCCGGTGAGGTCACCGAGGGCGCCGCCGACCGAGAGCCGGGGGGCCCGCGCGACGTCGTGTCGCTCCCAGCCCGGGTTCTCGTACCAGAAGACGTTCGTCTCGGCGCGGGCCGTCCACGACCGGGTCACCGGGAGCTCGCGGAGGTTGACGGTCCCTCCGACGACGGGGACGTCTACCCACCGGTTGGTTCCCAGGGCGCCGACGAGGACGTCCGGGCGCCCGTTGCCAGTCAGGTCTTCGGTGAGGCAGAAACTCATCCGCCCCGCCGGCGGGGCGTCGTCTATCCGCTCGTGACTGAACTCCATGCCCGGCGGGTGTCACCCCGCACGTATCAGTATACAGTCGATACCTGACCGATCAGAACCGCCGCGAGCGACAGCGACGGCTCGATACACGGCCCCGAGAAGCCGCGACGGTGGCTCCGCCGACTCGCCGCCGACCGCGCGAATCGGAGTCTCCCGATTGTGGCTTCGCGTCCGTGACTCCGCGGTTGGGTCACCGATCGGTCAGCGCTTCGGCTCCTCACCGGAGTTACCGGTCGGCCAGCGCTTCGGCTCCACGTCGAAGCGCGGCCGCGGGGTCGTCCGGGTGGTCGTCCTCGTAGATCACCCACTCGACGTCGTTCCGGCGAGCGGCCTGCATCGTCGACTCGACGTCGGCGCCTTCCGTGAGGTGGATCAGGTCGAGTTTGTCGCCGACGAGGTCGAGGACCGTGTCGGGCCGGTAGCCGGCCATCGCGACCGAGCCCACGTCGATCTCGAACCGGAGCGAACGGTCGACGGTACGGGCGTAGATCTGTCCGAGTGCGGTTCGGTCCGCGATGCTGTCGGGGTCCGGGTGGGCGACCCTGTCGAGCCAGTTCGTCGCCCGGTCGCCGACCAGCGCGGGAATCGGGCCCAGCGAGAGGACGCCACCCAGGCGGTCGTCGCGGAACTGCGGCCGCAGGTCGTGGGGGGCGTTGTGGTAGTAGAACTCGACGCCGCGGTTGGCCAGGCGCGCGCCCATCCGCGCGAGTTCGTCGGCGGTGTCGCGGACGGCCCGGTCCGAGATGACCTGGTCGATGCCGAGGTGGGGGTTCACGAGGCGGTGACACCCCACTCGTGCGTAGCGCTCGACGACACCGTCGAAGTCGTCCCGGAGGGTGGGCCAGTCGACGTGGGCGGCGGCCGCCTCGACGCCCGAGTCGGCCATCGCGGACTCGACGGCGTCGAGATCCGCGTCTTCGAGCGTGCCGGCGAACTCCACCCCGTCGAAGCCCGCCTCGCCGACGCGGCGGATCGTCTCCGGGAGCGACGCGTCGAGGTCTCGCAACGTGTGCAGCTGGATGCCCGTTCGAACGGTCTGCTGGTCCCGGTCCGCGGCCGTCGCGGACTGCTGGCTGGCCGCGGCGCGCGGGCCGGCGGGAGAACTGTCCATACGTATCGGTCACAGATACTGGCCACATTGTTAATTAGCTCCTACGGAATTCACTGTATCGCAGGTATGGCCCTTCTATGGCCCGGAAGCGGGCGAACTGTCGCGGTGAAAAGACCGATATCGTCCGCCGAGCAGGCGCCCCAGCGAGCGACGGGGGTGCCATTTCACGGGCTTCCAGCCGTCCGTGGGCGGATCGAAGAGGCGGTATAACAGATTCCCCAGCGGGCACGTCGCGGTTGTCGGCGCCCGGGAATTCCACCCCGGATCGCCGATATCGCGCCGCAGAGCACGCAGGAGTCCGGACACCGACTGTCGAAGACCCAGCGAGTTACTCGCGGGAACGTTACGTTTCCGGAACTGTACGCGCGAACTGACCAACTGACGCTCCGCAGATCGCTACGTGTTCCTCGTAGATGGCTCGATTCAGTCGATCTATTCGATCCCGATAATCGGCTCATACTATTGGTCGATTCGGGGCCACTGCTACTCGATGTCCGACACTGACCGAGATACTATGCTGGTGACGGGGGGTGCCGGATTCATCGGCTCTCACCTCGCCGAAGAACTGGTCGATCGCGGGAGAGAGGTCGTCGTCGCGGACGACTTCTCCCGCGGTTCGCTGGACAACGTCCGGCACCTCGAAGACGATGTCGAACTCCGAGCGGTCGATCTCACGACGCGCGAAGGCTGCCTGCGTGCGGTCGAAGGCGTCGACCACGTGTTTCACCTCGCCGCGAGCGTCGGAGGGATCCACTACATCCAGCGCGAGAACGTCGGCGGGCTCACGCCCAGCGTCCTGATGAACCAGCACATGCTGGAGGCGGCGCGGACGACCGACGTCGACCGCTTCCTGTTCGCCTCGAGCGCCTGCATCTACAGACAGCAACACGACAGCCTCAATCTGTTCACCGAGGACCAGGCGATCCCGGCGAACCCCCACAGCACGTACGGGTGGGCGAAGGTGCTCGGCGAGGTCGCCTGCGACGCCTACCAGGAAGACTGCGACATCGCGACCAGCAGCGTCCGCATCTTCAACTGCTACGGACCGCGCGAGAGTCTCGACCCCGACAGCAGCCACGTCATCCCCTCGCTCTGCCGCAAGGTCATCGAAGCCGACGACGGCGATTCGATCGAGCTGTTCGGCGACGGGACCCAGGAGCGCGGGTTCATCTACGTGACCGACCTCGTCAGGGGGATGATCGACGTCATCGAGAAGAAGGGCGACGGCGAGGCGATCAACCTCGGCAACTCCAGGGACGTCGTCTCCATGAACGAACTCGCCGAGCGGATCATCGCGATCTCGGGCAAGGACCTCGACATCGAGCACGACCGCTCGAAACCGACTGGCACCGACAAGTACGCCTGCGACATGACCCGGATCAACGAGGAACTCGACTGGCGGCCGGAAGTTCGACTGGACGACGGACTGCGTCGCGTGTACGAGTGGGCCGAAGACGAACTCGACGTCCAGCGGGAAGTCGTCGCGGCCGACGGAGGGACGCCATGAGCGACTGGGACGGCGAGCGCGTGCTCGTCACTGGCGGCGCGTCGTTCATCGGCAGCCACCTCGTCGAGGACCTGGTCGCCGAGGGCGCGGACGTCCGCGTCGCGGACGACCTCTCGAGCGGCGAACTCGAGAACCTCGACGCCGTCGCCGACGAGATCGAGTTCCGCGAGGGCAACCTCAAGCGGCTGTCGTTCGCCGAGGAGGCGACCGAGGGCATCGACACGGTGTTCCACCTCGCGGCCGACCACGGCGGGCGCGGGTACATCTCGAACTACCCGGCGAACTGCGCGACGAACATGGCCCTGGACAACGTCGTCTACGAGGCCGCCGCCCGGAACGACGTCGACCGGATCTGCTTCGCCTCGAGCGCCTGCACCTACCCGACCGACATCCAGCAGGAGAAACAGCGGCTCAGCGAGGACATGGTCAGCTTCGAGGAGCGCGGCGGCGCCTACGCCGACGAGGTGTACGGCTGGGCGAAGCTCATGGGCGAGCGCTCGCTGCAGGCCTACCACGAGCAGTACGACATCGACGCGAGCATCGTCCGCATCTTCACCGCCTACGGCCCGCGCGAGAACGAGACCCACGCCATCGTCGCGCTGATGGCCAAGGCCTACGCCGAGCAGGACCCCTACCAGATCTGGGGCGACGGCGAGCAGACGCGCAACTTCACGTACGTCAAAGACATCACGCGCGCGCTGCGGCTCGCCGCCGAGAACGTCACCGACGCGACGCCGGTCAACGCCGGGATCCGCGACTACATCACGATCAACGAGGTCGCCGAGGCGATCTTCGACCGCCTCGACTGGCACCCCGGGGAGATCGACCACATGACCGACAAACCCGTCGGCGTGCGCCACCGCGCCGCCGACACCACGCGGGCGGCGGAACTGCTCGGCTGGGAACCCCAGTACACGCTCCAGGACGGGATCGAGAACACCCTCGAGTGGTACGTCGGCAACCGCGAGAAGGACTACGTCGAGAACAACCTTGAGACGCTCCTTCACGAGCGATAACGGGGGGCGTGAGTAGCTACATGACGGACTCGACGAAGGACTTCGTGCTCGTCGCCGAGTACTTCCACCCCGACACGGCGTCGACGGGACAGCTGATGACCGACCTGGCCGTCGGCCTCGTCGACCGCGGGCTGGACCTGTCCGTGTACACCGGCCAGCCGAACTACCACAGCGGCGACAACGAGAAACAGCCACGCCGGGAGACCCACGAGGGCGTCCCGGTGCGGCGCATCCGCGCGCCGCAGGTGCGCCAGTCGTCGCTCCCGCGGCGGCTGTTCAACTGGGCCGTGTTCACCGTCTGGATGGTCGCCGTGCTCGCCCGCGACGACCAGGACGAGCGCGAGCTGGTGTTCACCTCGAACCCGCCGATCCTGCCGTCCGCGATGTGGCTGCTCTGCCGGCTCAAAGGCTGGGAGTACACCTTCATCGTGTACGACCTGTACCCCCAGGTCATCGCCGCGTCCGGGTACGTCGACCGCGACGGCGTCGTCTACCGCGCCTGGGCGAAGGTCCACGAACGCGTCTTCGGCGGCGCGCGCGCCGTCGTGGCCCTCGGCCCGGTCATGCGCGACCGCATCACCGACGCGGCCGGCGACGACTTCGACCCCGACAAGATCGAGATCGTCCACAACTGGGCGGACGGCGAGTTCATCCAGCCGATGGAGAAGTCGGAGAACTGGTTCAGCGAGGAACACGGCTTCGACGAGGCGTTCACGCTCGTCTACTCGGGGAACATCGGGGCCAACCACGACCTCGAGACGGCCGTCGAGGCCGCCCGCGCGTTCGCGGACGAGCCCGTTCGCCTGTGCATCATCGGCGAGGGCGACAGGAAGGCCGACGTCGTCGACCTCGCCGAGTCGTACGACCTCGTCGGCGACACCGTGACCTTCCTCCCCTACCAGGACCTCGAAGACCTCCCGTACACGCTGACGTGCGGCGACGTCTCGCTCGTCGCCGTCAGCGAGGGGATGGAGGGGCTGTGCGTGTCGAGCAAGCTCTACACGTCGCTCGCCGCGGGCCAGCCGATCCTCGTGGTCTCCCACCCCGAAGACGACGAGGCGAAGATCGTCGAGGCCCACGACGCCGGGAGACAGGTGACGCAGGGAGACGTGAAGCGCATGCGACACATCATCGAAGAGTGGCGCACGCGCCCCGAACTCGTCGCCCATCAGGGGGCCAACGCGCGCGCCGCGTTCGAGAACCACTTCACGAAGGAACAGTCGATCGACGAGTACTACCGGCTCCTCTCGGGGGAGAGCCAGCGGGACGAACCGGCCGAACAGCCGGTCCCGGGGGGTGTCGCGCCGTGAACGTCATCGTCGTCGGCCTCGACGGGCTCGAACCCAGTCTCGTCGAGCGCTGGGCCGAGGACCTCCCGACGCTGCGGGGACTGATGGAGGAGGGGTCGTTCGGCCGCGTCCGGTCGGCGGACCCGCCGCTGTCGGCGCCCGCGTGGCCGTGGATCTTCACGGGCAAGCAGGGCGGGAAACACGGCTGTTTCGGATTCACCAAGCGACGCGACGGCGAGTACAGCTGGGACCCGGTGAACTACGGCGACGTCAACGCCGAGTCGCTCTGGGAGGCGCTGGACGACGCCGGCGTCTCCTGCGGCGTCGCGAACGTCCCGCTGACGTACCCGCCCGCAGACCTCGACCACGGCTACGTCGTCTCGGGCTGGCCCGTCCCGAACCGCGTCGAGGTCAGCAACCCTCCCGAGGTGCTCGACGCCGTCGAAGACGAACTCGGCGAGCGATACCGGGTTCACCCCTTCGACATGGGCCCGGAGCTCCAGCAGGCCAGCGACGAGCGAGTGCTGGAGAACATCACGGACGGCCTCTGGCATCACCAGCGCGCGTTCGAGACGCTCACCAGGCAGACGGACGTGGACGTCTTCTGCTGCGTGTTCATGGCCACGGACGTCGCCGGGCACTACCTCGGCCGCGACCACGACCTGCTCAAAGAGCTCTACGTCGAACAGGACCGGGCGCTCCGCGAGCTCCTCGACGGGTGTCCGTCCGACGTCGACGCCATCGTCATGAGCGACCACGGCCACGCCGCCGCGAGCGACTGGAACTTCTACGTCAACGAGTGGCTCCGCGAGGAGGGATACCTCAGCGTGACCGACCCGTCGGGCGTCGACCTGCGCGGGCTGCTGCGGACGGCGGGGGTCACCCGCGAACGGCTCGTCCGGGCCAAGCGCGCGCTCGGACTGGACGACGTCCGGGAACGCCTCCCCCAGCCCGTGTTCGAGGCGCTCCAGCGCGTCGTCCCGCCCGCCGACGAGCGGAGCGACGGGTTCGACCCCGGCCGGGTGGAGTGGTCCGAGACGGTCGCGTACAGTCCGGACCAGAACGTCGTCCACCTCAACACGGCCGACACCCACCCCGAGGGGACCGTCTCCGAGGCGGAGGCGAGCCGGCTCCGAGCGGAGATCGAGTCCGAACTCGGGGAGATCGACCACCCCGCGCCGGACCGGGACGACCCGCTGATGACCGAGATCCGGCGGAAAGAGGAGGTGTTCGACGGCCCGTTCGCCGACGCGGCGCCCGACGTGATCCCGATCGCCGACGAAATGCACGTCACCGTCCAGACGAGCTTCAACGACGGCGACCTGTTCGCCCGCGACGAGTGGAGCGAACACCGGCAGTTCGGGGCGCTGTTCACCGCCGGCGACTCGTTCGCCCGCACCGACGACGTGCGCGACCGGAGCATCCTCGACCTGTTCCCGCTCGTCCTCGACCTCATCGACGAGCCGGTCCCGGAAGACGTCGACGGCGAGGTCCCGGCCGAGCGCCTGGCCTACGACCCCGACCCGTCGATGAGAGAGAGCCACGACGAACACGCCCCCTCCCGGGACTACACCGAGGAGGAGAGCGAGGACGTCCGAGAGCAACTGAAAGGGCTCGGGTATCTGGAGTGAACGCATGACCGGACCACCGACCACGGACGGCTCCTCGACGGAGTTGCCGAACGCAAGATCATGACCGAACGAACGAACGGAACCGGACGGACGGACGACCGCCGCGACGTCGTGCTCGTCACCGTCGACGCGTGGCGCAGCGACGTGGTGAACAGGATGCCGAACCTCCGGGAGCGGGCCCGGTCCGAGGGGTACGACCGCTCGATGGCCGTCAGCCAGTCTGCGGCGACGCACGGGGCGTTCCCGCCCCTGCTGGCGAGCCAGCACATCGTGCAGGCGTACGACCCGGACGGCCGGGTCAAGCCGACCGTGACGCCGCTCCCCGAGGTGCTTCGAGAGCACGGGTACGCCACGGCCGGGATCGTCGCTTCGAACCCCTTCCTGGGGAAGTGGACCGAGTACTTCGACCACTTCTGGAACGACGGGATGGCAACCGACGCCGACTACACGGGCGACCGGTACTCCACGGTCGACAAGGCCCAGCGGTTCCTCCGGCTGAAACAGCGCGTGGACGCCACCGACGTGGCCGACCGGGCCAGCGCGTGGTACCGGCGACAGGACGGCCCCCGGTTCCTGTGGATGCACCTGATGGACGCCCACGGCCCGTACTTCCCGGGACTGGACGGCGGGCGGCGGGTCGGCCTCTTCGAGACGTACTCGACGCTGTTCAACTACCACCTCCGGGACGACACCTCCCCGGAAGTGCTGTCCGGGCTCCGCGACCTCTACGAACAGTGCGTCGAGCGACTGGACGAACGGCTCTCGTCGGTGTTCGAGTTCGTCGACGACGACGCCGTCGTGGTCGTGACGGGCGACCACGGCGAGGAGTTCGACCACGGCTTCCACGGCCACGCGCAGCTGTACGACGAGTGCGTCACGGTCCCGTTCCTCTCGAAGAACCTGCGCCACCCCGTCGGTGACTGTTCGGTCCGCCACCTCGACCTGGCGCCCACCGTCGTGGACGAACTCGGGCTCCCGATCCCCGCCGAGTGGGAGGGCGAGCCGGTCGACGGGACGGAGCGGCCCTCCCTCCTCTGCAACCACGCGCCGCTGCTCGACCGGACGTACGTCGGCGTCCGGACGGACCGGTACAAGTTCGTCAAGTCGTTCCACGACGAACGGTGGACGGTCGAGGGACGCGAACTGTACGACCTGCGGGCCGACCCCGACGAGCGGGCGCCGAGAGACGACCCCGACACCGCCGCCGAACTGGAAGCGACCGTCGACGCGTTCCTGGACAGGGACGACGTCGACCTCGGCGTGATACGGGAGACGAACACGGGCATCGACGACGACGTCGAGGACCGACTCGAGGAGCTGGGATACGTATGACGTCCGGACCGGCGTCGATCGGACTGTCGTTCGCAGTCGCGGGCGATTTGATACGACTGGCGGCCGCGGTCGCCGTCCTCGTCCAGCAGTTTTTCGCACAGATATTCGAAGGACACCCCGCGGCCGTGATCCCGGTCGTGATCGTCGGTGGCGCGGTAGTCGGATACGTGAGCTACAGACTGGTGCACCTCGTCGAACCCAGCGCCAGGGACTCCCGGTCTCTCATCGGGACGGCCACCAGTTCGACGGTGCTGTCCCCGTCGAGCGCGATACACATGTCCCGGTACGAACCCCCCTCGGAAGTACTGTACGCGGCGCTCGCGTTCCTCAACGTCGCCGTGCTCGCCGGTATCGCGTTCGCGGTCGAGACCGGGCGCCCCCGATTCTTCGGGATGACCGTCATCGGAGTGGCGACCGTCGCACTGGCCGACGCGATGATCTTCCGGCCGTTCGACCGCATCGGCTCGGCTGCCGTGTCCCGGACGGCTCCGTTCTGGGCCGTCGTGACGGACCGGCGGTTCGCGGCGAGCGCCCTCCTGGCGAGCGTTGGCGTCCTCTTCTCGGTCGGCCGGGGGCTCGCCTTCTTCTCCCTCGTGGCCGTGTTCGTCACCTCGATCACGCTCCACGTCTGCGTCTCCGACCGAGCGGTCGTCTCGATCCCGGCGAGCCTGTCACTGCTCGCCGGTGGGGCGGGACTGCTTCTCACGGCGCAGGTGCTGACGGTGCCGTACTACGTGCGGACGCTCGACACCCTCTATCACACGGCGCTCGCCCGCCGGATCGCGACGGTCGGATCGCTCGCTCCGGCCGCCGGGACGAGGTACGCGGACCTCCCGGTGTTTCACACGCTGGCGGCCGTCTACGTCCAGCTATCCGGCGCCGACCCGAGGACGACCATCGGCGTGTTCTTCGCCGTGGCCTTCCCGGTCGTCGTCCTCGCGGGCTACGCGTTCGTCCGTAACGTCGCCGGGTCGTCGAAGATCGGGTTCCTCGGCGCGGCGCTGTTGGCCGTCAATCCCGAGTTCGTCGGCTGGGGGTCGCAGGCGCACGTGCAGTCGCTGAGTTTCGTCTTCCTCGCCGTCTTCGTGCTCCTGCTCAGCAAGTGGGCCGACGACGTCCGGTACACGCTCACCGCCGGCGTCGTCGTCCTCGCCTGGGTGATGACCCATCACCTGAGCGTGTTCATGTCGGTGGTGCTGACGGCGGCCTGGATCGGAGCGGGGATGCTCTGGTCGCTGCTGGCGGACCGCGCCGACCGCGAGCGCCTCAGTCGACCGCTCCAGCAGTCGGCGCTCCTGGTCGCCGCAGTCGGCGTCTACTGGTGGGTCACCGGTCTCATCTGGGTGCCGATCAACTGGTTGACCGAGCACAGTACGGCCGCCTCGACGGGGCTTCCGACCGAGCAGTTCGTCATCCGGAACTACGAGACCCCCCTCGAACTGGCCGCCGCCGCCGTCCCGTTCGTCCTGAACAACCTGCACTACGCCTTCTTCATGGCGGTCTGCGGGTACGGCCTCTGGGCGATCGTTCGCGCCGAGGACACCATGCCGCGACACGTCCGTCCCAAGGTGGTCGTCGGGTTCCTCGTCGCCGCACCGCTGTACATGCCGAACCCGATCTGGATGGTGGCTCGCGGGATGGCGGCGCTGAACCGCTGGGGGATCATGACGCTCCTGTTCCTCCTCCCCGTCGGCGCCCTCGGACTGCGGCGGCTCGCCGGCGCGTCCGGGCGCTCGAAGAGCGTCCTCGCAGTCGCGCTGATCGTGTTCGCCGCCGCGTTCGTCTCGGTCGGCGCCGGGTTCACGGACCCGTCGCTCAGCGACGCTGCCGGCTACGACAAGGGAGCTCGCAAACACTTCTCGACCGGGAACATCGCCTCCGGGGAACACGTCAGTCGATACACCGGGGACACGCCCGTCCACTCGTCGCACGCGTTCTCGGGCTATCTCAGGTTCGAGGAGTGGACCGGACGGACGAGCGAGCGGCCGGAGCGATTCGGGCTCACCCCGGTCGAGGACGGGCGACTCGTCGCGGAGCCCGGGCTGACCGTCGTCGAGTACGGGTCGCTCCGCGAGAGTCACGTCAAACTGGCTGTGACGCCCGAACGGTCGGAGGTCTACCAGGACGACGTGACGGTCCTGGCGCCGGTGTCGAGCGACGAGGTCGCGTTCAGACCGGATCGGGAGAACGTCGTCTACCACAACGCGGACACGATGATCCTGTTCGAGCCCCAGCCCGCGGAGACCAGCGACGACTCGGCGGGCCCCGGCACGTGAGCGGCCGGGTCGCCAGGCATCGACCGGGAGCCAGTGAGACTCGGTGCGCTCGCGGCCGACCACCGGCGCGGTCCGCTCGTCGCTGAAGTTCGAGCGCCTGGATCGTTACCCGAGCGCGTCGTTCCGCAACGTCACCGACCGAGAGAACCCGTGAGAACCGTCGACGGTCGCTGCTTCTGCAGACACCGATAGCCGATCTCAGCCGCTCGATCGCGGAGAGAGCGGTACGCGAGAGGGGAACGGAGAAGCCGACGAGAACGACGAACGTGGGGAGAACGGAGAAGCCGACGAGAACGGCGAACGTGGGGAGAACGGAGAAGCCGACGAGAACGGCGAACGTGGGGAGAACGGAGAAGGCGACGAGAACGATGAACGTGGGGGAACGGGGAATGTGAGGGGAACGACGAACGCGAGGAAAACCGTGAACTCGAGGAGAACGGTGAACCCGGAGAGAACGGTGAACGCGAAGACAGCGGTGGACGCGACTCGCGCGCGACGTCAGACCAGCCTGCGATAGACGTCCTGGTACGAACGGACCGCGCTCCTGATGCTGAAGTGCTCGCAGACCCGTTCGTAGCCGTTCCGACCCATCCGTTGTCGGCGCTCCTCGGACGACAGTCGAATCATGGCGTCGGCCAGCGCGGACGCGGAGTCGGGCGGGACCACGTATCCGGTCGTCCCGTCTTCGATCGCCTCGCCGGTCCCGGCGACGTCGGTGCCGACGACGGGGAGCCCGGCGGTCATCGACTCGAGGAGGACGACGCTCAGCCCTTCCGTGAGCGACGGCAGGACGAAAGCGTCCGCCAGCGCGTAGTACTCGTGGACCGACGGCACCCGGCCGGTGATCGTCACGTTGTCCACGACGCCGCACTCGGCCGCGGTCCGGCGGAGGTCGTCTTCGAGCGGGCCCCAGCCGACGACGAACAGGTGGGCGTCCGGCAGTGCGTCGACCACCTCGTCCATCGCGCGGATCAGCGCCCGCTGGTTCTTCTCCTCGGCGTAGCGACCGATGCTGAGGAACACCGGACCGCCGCCGGCCTCGCCCGCAGCCGGGACCTGGTCCGGGCTCGCCTCGTCGACGCGCGTCGCGAACTCGTCGACGTCGATGCCGTTGTGTATCGTGTACGTCCGCCGGTCGAACCCCTGCGCGTCGGCGTCCGGCGCGTACAGTCGGGCCGAGTCCGCGTACGACCGCTCGACGTCGGTCGAGACGGCGATGTTCGTGGCGCTCAGCGGCCGCGTGGCTCGTTCCAGCGCCTGCATCGCCGGGTGGTAGTTCTCGCGGGTGTTGTGATACGTCCCGACGACGGGCGTGTCGGCCAGTCGCGCACAGATCCGCGCGACGACCAGGACGTACAGCGACACGTGCGCGTGGAGGACGTCGAAGGACTCCTCGCGGAGGAACGACGTCACCCGGGCGAGGCTCCGGGGATCGAACTGGCCGGCGGGCGTACTCGACACCGTGTCGAGGTGGACGACGCGCGCTCCGGCGGCCTCGAACTCCTCGCGGAGGCTGTCGTCCTCGCCGAAGTAACAGACCGTGTACGAGACGGGGAGGTCCTGTGACCCGCGGATGAGCCGGAGGACCTGGTTCTCGAGGCCCCCGAGCGCGAGGTGGTGCATCGCGTGGCACACCCGCAGCTCCCCGTTCGGGTCGGCGTCGCCGGTCGCCGCGTCCACCGTCAGCGTCTCGTCCGCCGCGTCGGTCGGTGCCGCACCGGCGGTCGACGGTCCGTCCGTCGCCGCGTCGGCGGCTGTCGAGAGATCCGTCATGGGCTACGAGAGGTACCCGAGTTCTTCGAGGCGGGACTCGACGTCGCCCTCGATCTCGTCGTCCCAGCGCTCGGACTCGAGGTCCAGGCTCTCGAACCGGGCGGAGACGGCCCGCCTGACGGCGGCCGCCTCGCGAGCGTGGTCCGCGACCGAGACGCGTCTGGCGTCCCCGTCGCGCAGGTCGAACAGCCGCTCCTCGTCGCGGAGTTCGTCCCGCTCGTAGAGCCACTCGCGCGAGCGCGCACCGACGACGACGTCGCCCTCGACCTCGTGTTCGGCCACGACGTACTCGCGGGGGTCGTCGACGCCCGGACGGCGTCCCTCGTAGACCGCCGGGACGTCCAGATCCAGCGCGTCGTGGATCAGCGGTGGGACGTCGAGCAGGCTCACCAGGTCGTCGGTCGCGTCGTCCAGGTGGTCCGGCCCGTTCAGGACTATCAGCGGGACGTGGAGCAACTCGTCGTACATCCGCTCGGGCTTGCCGTGCTGGCCCCAGTCACCGAACAGTTCCCCGTGGTCCGAGGTGAGGATCACCAGGGTGTCCTCGAGCTCGCCGATCGCTTCGAGGTGGTCCAGAATCCGTCCGGCCTGGTCCGCGGTGTAGGCGATCGACGCTCGGTAGAGGCGGTGGAGTGTCTCGATCTCGTCGTCGGTGAGCGACGCCGGGTCGTCGAGGACCGCCGAGTACCACTCGCCGACGTCGGACTGGGTCACCGACCCGACGCCGTAGCGCTCGCGGTACCGTTCGGGCGGGAAACACGGGTGGTGGACGTCCATGTAGTGGGTCCAGCAGAAGAAGGGTGAGTCGACCCCGTCCAGCCACTCGATCGTGTCGTCGGTGATGACGTCGGCGCTCACGTAGGGGCGAGGCTTGCCCCGGACGAGCTGGTAGGTCTTCCGGATGCCGTCGGTGAGGTGGAGGTACTCGTCGACGGTCCTGAGCTTCGGGTTGTTGATCTCGATCCCGCGCGGGAAAATCTTCGTCGCGAGCCCCATCAGCGGGTTCTGGTAGTCCTCGAACGCGTCGAACCCCGCGTCGTACTCGAAGTGCGTCGAGAGGAACGGGTTGCACTGGAACCCGCCGGTCGCGTACCCCTCGTTGCGGAGTACGTCGGCGACCCGCGGCCGATCGGGCGACAGCGGGCCCAGGCCGCCGTACGAGAGGGGCATCGTCCCCGTCAGCATCGCCGGGAACGACGGCGTGGTTCCCGGACCGGTGGCGAACGCGCGCTCGAATCGCGTCTCCGAGACGCTGTCGCGGACGGACCCGTCGAGCAGGTCCGGCCCGAACCCGTCCCCGGGGACGGCGTCTTTTCGTAGCGAGTCGACTGTCAGTAAGAGGACGTTCATCGTTTGTCTGGGGTCGATTGAGGGATCGGTGTCTCGGTTCGTTCGGCGGTCGTCGAGCCCGTCTGCTCCCGGACGACCTCGCGATACGGTGTCAGCGTGCTCGTCCAGCTGAACGCCGAGACCGCCAGGTCCCGGCCGTTGCTGGACAGCCGCTCCCGGAGCGCGTCGTCGCGGAGCACCCGAACGGTCTCCGCGGCGGCGTCGCGGTGGTCGGCGACGAGCGCGGTCTCCCCGTGCGTCAGCGAGAGCCCCTCCGCACCGATCGGGGTCGTCACGACGGGGAGACCGGTCGCCAGGTACTCGAGGATCTTGAGGTTCGTCCCCGACCCGGAGAGCATCGGGGCGACGGCCACGTCCGCGGCGGCGACGTGGGCCGGTAGGTCGTCGATGACGCCGGTACACACGACGCCGTCGGGCGTCGACTCCGGCGGTCCGGCGCCGATCAACAGCAGCGAGGCGTCGGCGAACTCGTCTCTGACCGCCGGGAACACCTCCTCGACCAGCAGGTCGACGACCTCCGCGTTCTGGGCGTTCCCGAGGTTCCCGTGGAACACCAGCACCGGCGCGGAGAGGCCGTAGCGCTCGCGGATCGATTCGGCCGCGTCCGCCCGTTCGGGCGAGTAGCGGTCGACGTCGACGCCGTTCGGGGCGACCCGGAGGTCGACGCCGTCGTCGAGCCGGGGGGCCAGCTCGTCCCGGTCGGCCTCGGAGACCGCGAACACGGCGTCGGCGCGGTTGCAGGCGGCGATCTCGAAGCGCCTGAGAGCCCGCCAGAGCGGGATGTCGAGGCGCTGGGCGAACTTGTACTCGACGTTGTGTTCGCTGAGGACCACCCGACAGTCGAGTCCCCGGCTCGCCAGTTTCGCGAGGGGGACGAGATACGGGAACTCCACGAGCACGACGTCCGGGTCGAACGCCCGGAGGTGCTCCCGGAGCGACGGGTACAGCCACGGGTGGAGGTGATACAGCCCCTTCAGGGCGGAGTACTCGGGAATCAGCCGTTCGAGCGCGTCGATCGCCCGCGATTCGAGCCCGGTCCGCGCGAACGGCTGGTCGTCGGGGACGCGCCCCGATTCCGACCGCTTTCGCTGTTTCTCGTACGGGAAATACACGTTGACCGTGTGTTCGTTCCCCAGGACGCGACAGGTCTGGTACGTCCGCTCGAGGAGCCCGGTGTAGACGGGAACCGGGTCTCGGGGCGACAACACGGCGATGCGCTTCGACGACATTGTTGTGGGGTAGTCGTGTTTGGGTACCCCTGGATCCCACTTTGTAAAGACCACACTGTGCGGAGAATACGGTGTCTAACGGCGAGATCTCGCCGGTCAGGCGTCGCCGAAACGCCCGGTTCCGTCCCGGATACGCGCCAGCCAGGGGCGGCCTACTGTCCGCTCTCGTCTCCGTGACTGCCGACTCCGTTCCGGGTTTCTACTGGATCGTTCCGTCGTTTGCGGCGCGTTCGACGAAGTTTGGCGACGTATACTCATAGTGTTGTGTCGGGGAGGACGGTGTATGCCAGATGACGGCGACGGACGGACGGACCGGCGCTTCAGTCGTCGCGACCTGTTGGCGGCGACCGGCGTCGCAGCGGCGTCCCTGTCCGGCTGTCTCGACCTCCTCTCGTCGACCCGAGGGGAGACGCCCTCCCCGCGAGCGAACGACGGCACCGACGCACCGACCGCCTCCCCGCCGGCGCCGCCGACGGCGACCCGGTCGCCGACGGCTGGGCCCGGATCGCCGACGTCGACGCGGACGCCGACACCGACGCCGACGTCGACGGCGGAGCCGCCGACCGAGAACTACGTCTACGTCAGCGAGCGGCAGCTCCGGGAAGTCGCCGACCGGGTGAGCGACGGCGAATCGCCGTGGAAACCGGCCTACGACAAGGCGATCTGGGACGCGGACAAGGCGTTGAACATGTCGCCGAAGAGCGTCGTCGACGACGGCGCTCCCCAGTGGGACGACCCCCACCGGTTCGGGGCGACCGACGACCGGCACGACTACTCGGTCGCGATCGACATGACGACGGCCGTCCGCGACACGGCGCTCGCCTACTGGTTCACGGACGACGACGAGTACGCCGAGCGATCCATCGACCTCCTCTATCACTGGTGTCTGGACCCCGAGACGAAGATGAAACCCGACGGCGACATGGCGAACAACGGGACGGAGGTCGAGTTGATGATCACGATCCCGAAGCTCTGGTACGGCGCGTCGCTCCTCCGAGGCCACCCGTACTGGACCGAGAAGACGGACCGCGACCTCGAATCCGCGTTCGAATCGTGGGTCGATTCCTTCGTCGGATCGCTCGCCGACCCCGGGTTCTACCAGTACAACAACCAGTGGGCCTGGCGCATCGCGACTATCGCTGGCGCGGCGAGCTATCTCGGCGACGAGGAGCGCCTGGAACACGCGTTCTGTATGTGGCGCGGCCAGTGCGAGACCGCCGCTCACGGGAAGGACAAGCCCCGTCCGTGGAACCAGTACCGCAAGGACGACGACGCCAAAGGGTACCTCAAGCGCGAACTCGCGCGCCACGACGGGCTGAACTACCACATGTACGGGATGAAGGCGCTCACCCTCACCGCCGAGATCGGGAGACACCACGGCGTCGACCTCTACGGGTACAACGCGCCGACCGACCCGGGCGACGGACCCACGTTGAAGAAGCTCTTCGACTTCATGGTCCCGTATCTGCAGTCGCCCTCGAAGTGGGAGTGGGGAACGGGATCCGACGGGGTAGACAGCTTCGAGATCGGTAACTACGCCTCCCTGTTCGAACTGGCCTACTCCCGGTGGGAGGACCCGGCGTACCTCGACGTGGTCCGGTCGCTTGAGCGCCCGGCCTACGACTTCTGGATCCTCGGCTGGACGACGTTGACACACGGGAACTGGTTCGACCTGGTCGAGGCGTCGGCGACGGACGCCGACTGAACGGGCCGCCGGAGCCGATCCGGAGCGAGCGGCCGAACAGCGCACGGTGCCGGCTGGCAAGCCCGCGGCGACGACCGGCCGTCCGCGCGTCAGTTCCGCGACGCGGAGAGAACGCTGCTGACGCGGTTGGCGGCCCTCCAGCCCGGTTTCCCGAGACACGCCGCGACGACCTTGCTGAGCGCCTTCGGTTTCCCGGTCGGTGCGTAGTACAGGTGTCTGAGCAGCGACCCGATCGCCCGCATCGACCACCCCTCCCGTCGCAGGAGCAGGGCGCCTTCGGTCTCGTAGGTGTTCGCCAGCGCCGTCCGGCGAACGCTGTCGGCGTGGGCCGCGTACAGGTCGTCGTAGGCCTCCACGATATCGATCCGACCGCTGACCGCGTCCATCGAGGACCCGAGCGAGGAGTCGTCGATCCGCTTGAACAGCAGGGGTTCGTCGACGAACTCGAACGACGTCCGTCTGGCGAGGCGGATCATCAGTTCCAGGTCGTTGGCCGCCCGTCGGTCGGAGAGCGGGAGGACCTCGCGGAGGACGCCCTCCCGGATCAGCATCGTCGAGTTCATGCACGGCCACATCTCGAACATCAGCGCGAACTCCAGCACGTCGCCCCTGACCGACGGCTTCGGGAGGTCCGTCCGGTCGCCGGTCTTGTCGATGCCCGTGTAGACGACGCCGACGTCAGGATTTCGCCGCATGACCCGGACCTGCCGCTCGATCTTCGACTCGTACAGCACGTCGTCGTCGTCGAGGAAGTGGACGAAGCGACCGTCGGCGCGGCGCGCGCCGGCCGTCCGCGCGGCGTTCGCACCGCGGTTGCGGGTTAGCTCCAGGTAGCGGACCCCGTCGAACTCGGTCGCGACGGGTTCGGCGTGGCCGTCGCCCGAGTCGTCGACGACGATCAGTTCTATCGGGGAGTACGACTGCGCCCGGACGCTCCGGATCGTCTCCGCCAACAGGTCGTTCCGGTAGTACGTCGGGACGACGACCGAGACCAGCGGATCCTCGTCAGTCCGTGAACTCATACATCTGGTGGCCGGCACTTCAGTCGATCCGGGCATTACTATGCGGCGATTAACCGCGGAGACGGCGGCGCGAACCGGAAACTGGACGAGAAGTTGCCGGAAAACCCGTGCGGACGTGAGACCGCCAGCGGCGTCCGTTCTCCAGCCGCCAACCGGCAGCCGTCTCCCGGTGCGTCAGTCGGCGACCATCTCCTGACCCGTCAGTCGGCGGCAGTCGTGGGCTCGGGCGTGAGCGCGCCGGAGTCGACCATGGATTCGAGGGGGTTGTCGTCGACGTCGAGCGGGAGGTCGACGCGACCCCGCCGGCGGGCGGACTCCCAGGCCGCGAAGATGAGTTCGTCCGCGTCGAGCGCGAACTCCGCGTCCAGCGGCGAGGTCCCGCCCGACCGGAGGGCCGAGACGACGTCTTCGACGGCGCGTTCCGTGTACGTCGTGACGCCGACGCGGTCGGCGACGCGCTCGGAGACTTTCCGCGCCACGACTTCCGTCCCCCGCCGGAGCGTGCCCGGTTCCGGCTGGTATCGCCGGTCCGGGCCGGTGTCGACGGGCTGCCACGAACCACCGTCCTGCCGGTAGGAGAGTCCGCCGTCGTCGTCGATCTCGACGACGCCGTCGGTGCCGAACAGACGGAACGCCACGTCGGTGTACGACGCCCCGCGTCCGGTCGACGCGAGCCCGTAGACGCCGTTGTCGTACCGCCACTGGACGACGGCCTGGTTTTCGTTGTGCGCACCGAACAGGGTGTTCTCCTCTGTGTAGTCGACCTGGCCCAGGACCCACTCGACCGGGCGCTGGTCGTTGAAGTAGTTCACGAGGTCGAACGAGTGCGTCCCGTTGTCGTAGAGGGTCTGTTCCTGGAACTCGACGCGAACGAGGTCGCCGATCGTCCCCTCCTCGAGGAGGCGCTTGGCTTCCCGGTAGGGCCTCCCGAAGCGGAGCTGGTGGTTGATCGTCAGCTGGACGCCTTCGGACGCACAGACGGCCGCCATCCGTCTCGCTTCGCCCCAGGTGAGCGCCATCGGTTTCTCGCAGTGGACGGCCGCCGGAACGCCGCTCTCGGCCACGTCCGTGACGATGTCGGCGTGGGCGCCGGGGGGAACGCACACGCTCACGACGTCGGGGTTCGCCGATTCGAGCATCGCCTCGTAGGACTCGTAGACGTGCTGGTCGGGGACGTCGTGCGCCGCGGCGAAGACGTTCGCGTTCTCCGCGACGATGTCCGCGCAGGCGACGATCTCGCAGTCGTCGAGTCGCTGGTATCCCGACGCGTGCCGATACGCCATGGCGAACCCCTCGCCGTCGGGGTCTCCGGTGCCGATGAAGCCGATTCGGTAGGTCACTGTCGCGGATACTCGGTGGGTGGCTTTCAGTATACGCGGATTAAACGGGGTGGCTCCGGGCAGGAGCGGTGGGGTGGGCCGGACACCGCGGTCGGGCGGTCCCGCCGTCGCCGGTCACCACAGGTCGAGCGATCCCACCGTCGCCGGTCACCGCGGCCGGGCGGTCCCGCCGTCGCTGGTCACCGCGGACCGACCTCGTCGATCGGTTCGGTTTCGAGTTGCGTGGGGTCGCCGAGGGCGTCCTGCAACTCGAGGAACCGGCAGCCGACGCGGCTCGCGACGCTGAACGCGTGCGCCAGGAACCGGTCACGGTCGGTCATCGAGTCGCCTCCGTCCGGCGTCTCGTACGAGTCGACGAACGCCTCGAGCCCCGACCGCTCCCTGGCGAGGCGCCGCTTGTAGTACCGCCTCGTCGCCCGTTTTTTCAGGTAGGAGACGGGCTGGGAGTCGATGTCGTGGTAGATGACCGGGTCGGGATGGTAGATGAACTGGTCGCGGTCGTAGCCGTCGGTCACGAGGCGGTAGGTCAGGTCGATCCCCTCGTGGCCGGCTCTGCCCGCCAGCCCGCCGTCGAATCCGCCGGCCGACAGGAACGTCTCCCGGTCGTACGAGGAGTTCCCCTCCGTGTTGAGGTGGTACGGCACCGGGGTCCCGCCCAGGTCGTACCAGGACTGTCGCCGGTTGTAGAAGGTGTCTTTCGTCGTGAGTACGCGACCGCGAACGCCCACGACCCGCCCCTCGTGGGCGCGTCGGTGGGCGGCCACGAAGTCGCTCTCGGGGACGGCGTCGTCGTCCAGAAAGACCACGAGCTCCGACGAGGCGACGTGCGCGCCGACGTTCCGACCGACGGTGACGCCCCTGTTTCGCTCGAGTCTGACGAACGAAGAGACGCGGTCGAACGTCCGCGCCAGCCGGGCGACCGGCCAGTCGTTTCCGTTGTCCACGACGATGACCTCCATGTTCTCTGCCGTCTGTTCGTCTAGCGCGGCCAGTGCCGCTTCGAGATCGTCGGGAGACGTGTGATAGGTCACGACGACCACCGACGCCGCGACGGCGGACGGCGGCGGGTCGTCGAACGACGCATCCACCTCGTCCCGGTACGACGACGGTAGTTCGGCGACCCTTCCCACCGGCCCGGTCCGTACAGAACTGTCACGTTGCATTGCGAAGATCACGACGGTCCCTGTTCTCCACACCGAAACGGAAGACCATCTAGCGGGATCTCACGACGGGACGAAACTAAGGTATCAGTTGCTTACTCTTCGTTTCGGAGTGCATTCCGAGTGGATGAGGGACGGTATCTGGAACTTCCCGGCCGCTCGCCTCGCTCGCAACCTGCCCCGCTCGACACCGGGTCTCGACTCGGTCGGACACGACTCGGGCTGGCGCTCGGCGGTGACCTCACATCGGAGAAGCCAGTTCGATTCCCCGAACGCACTCACTGCTCGCCCATCGTATCGCCGGCGACGGAGCGACCGCGGGCGGTCATCTCGACCTCGGTGCGCTCGCGGACGACCTCGATGACGTCGAGTTCGATGAGCCGGTCGAAGATGGCCTCGATCTCCGCGACCTCGGCGTCGACGAACCCCGGGATGTCGAACGGCGAGACGCCCGAGTGCAGCGCCATCACGACCTGCTCCTCGACCGGTCCCAGGTCCAGGTCCGCACGGTTGCGCTCGACGCCCTCTTCGAGCACCTGCCGGAGGACCGAGAGGTCGTACTCGTCGCCAGTGACGTGGGTCTCGACGCTGATCTCGCCCTCGCTGTGTTCGACCTCGACGACGGGACGCTGTTCGCCGGCCGCCTGGCGTTCGTCCTGCTCGACCTCGCCGATGTCGTTCCGCTCGATGACGACCTGCTCGCCGTTCGCGAGCGCCAGTCGGACGTCCTCGTCGGTGATGCGGATGCGGGCTTTCGTCCAGTCAGTGCCCTGGACGACACCGCCCTCGACGGCGGGGTGGTCGACGTAGAGGATCTCGCCGTCGAGACAGGCGTGGTAGAAGTCGGTCTCGAACTCGTCGTGTTCGGCCGCGGAGACGAGGACGACGTCGTCGCCGACGGAGAGGCCGAGGTAGCTGGCGACGCCGGCCGCGCGCTGGTTGACGTCGGCGCGGACGCCGATCTCGTCAACGTCGCCGAGCGGGACGGTCAGCTTGCCCTCGGAGACCAGCACCAGCCGCTCCGTCGTCAGGACGATCCGACACGACTCCCAGGTCGCGTCGTCGCGCTGGTGACCGTCGACGACGGCCCGCATGTACCGGCCCTGCACGTCGGTCACTTTCTTCTCGGAGTTGCTCATTCTCGGGGATCGGCCGCGCTGTCGGGAGCTACCTCCTCGCCCGCAATATGCGTTGCGGGCCGATTATCGGTCGCCGAAATCGGACGACCGACCCGGAGCGAGCGACGGGTTCCGCCTCCAAAGGACTGATTCCCGACCGGGGCGATCGCTCCGTATGAGCGACGAACCCCGACCGGTGCGTCTCGGCGTCGTCGGACTCGGCTTCATGGGACAGACCCACGCGACGAACGCGGTGGACCTCGGCCACGAGGTGGTCGCCGGCACCGACGTCGTCGCCGACAGCCGCGACGAGTTCGCCCGGGCGTACGACGCGACGACCTACGAGGACGCCGCGGAGATGTACGACACCGAGGCCCTCGACGCGGTCGTCGTCTCGACCCCGAACGCGTTCCACGAGGAGGCCGTCGTCGGCGCGCTCGAACGCGGATACGACGTGCTCTGCGAGAAGCCCCTCGCCGACGACCTGGCGGCCGCCGAGCGCATCGCCGCGGCCGCCCGCGAGTCCGACGGGTTCTGCGCGGTGAACTTCCACAACCGGATCGCGACCGCCGCCGAGGTGTTCAGCGGCTACCGGGAGGAGGGTCGCTTCGGCGACGTCACACACGTCCAGGCCAACTACGTCCGCTCGCGGGGCATCCCCGGCGTGGGGTCGTGGTTCACGAACGAGGAGCTGTCGGGCGGCGGCGCGGTCGTCGACATCGGCGTCCACGCCATCGACTTCGCGCTCTACCTGCTGGACTTCCCGCCGGTCGAGGAGGTGTTCGCGGTCACGCGGACCGAGTTCGGGAACCGGGAGGACTACGCCGACCCCGGCGACTGGTACGACGCCACCGAGGAGGCCGTCTTCGACGTCGAGGACTCGGCGACGGCAATGATCCGCTGTGCGGACGACCGGACGATCTCCCTGGAAGTCGCCTGGGCCGCCAACCAGACCGAGACCCAGGAGTTCGTCGTCCGTGGGACCGACGCCGGCGCGCGCCTCGACCTCGGCGGCGAGGAACTGGCGCTGATCGAGGCCGGCCGCCAGGGCACCGACCACGTCGTGGAGTCCGAAGTGACCCACGGATCGCTCGACAACACCGGGTGGAAAGGGAGCGACGAACGCTTCCTCGACGCGGTGGTCGAGGGCGAACCGCCCGAAGGGAACACGGTCGAGCGCGCTCTCACCGTCCAGCGCGTCATGGACGGGATCTACCGGTCCGCCGAGGCCGGCACCTGCGTGAGCGTCGACGACGAGTGACGCCAAGAACGTAAGTCCGCACGGCCGTAGGTCGAGCGTCGGCGCGCCCAACGCCCGACGACTCGTCGCGCCAATACTATTATATTCCAACAGGTTCAACGCTCCGATAATATAGGTGCGTTAACTATCATGGGACCACCCCGGGCGGCCGAGGACGGGAGCACAGCCGTCGGCAAACGCCGGGTTTCGGCGAGGAGCGACGGGGTCGGGACCGAATACCGGTCGAGGGGGTCCGACCGGTGAGCGCGAACCCGGGCTACGGGGCGATCGCACAGGTGGGAGAACTGCTGGTCGACCGGCTCTACGAGGAAATCTCCCGGTCCAAGGACATCAGGGCGCGAGAGATAGCTCTCACCTCCCCGGACGGGGCCGCGGGGACCCATCGCGTGACGGTGTACCTCTACGAGGTGACCAGGAGCGCCCATCACCTGAACGCCGACGGTCGGCAGGGCCTCGCGGACCGTCGACAGGAGGGTGACGACGAGGCGGGAGACGAGGCGAGCGGCGACCCGCTCGTGCTGGACCTGCACTACCTGGTGACCGCGCATCCGGCCGGGGGCGGGGGGAGCGACTCCGGCGGCGAGGCCACGGCCCGGACGGCCGGCCAGCACGAACTGCTGGGGCTGGCGATGCAGGCGATACACGAGAACCACATCCTGCGCGGGGCGGACCTGCCGGGCTCGTTCGCCGGTCGGGAGCTGCAGATCGACGTCGAGTCGCGGTCGACGAACGAGCTGACCAACATCTGGAGCACGTTCCAGGACGAGCCCTACCGGCCGTCGGTCGCCTACCGCGTCACGCCGGTCGTCATCGAGTCGGAGGGAGCGGCCGGCGGCGAGCGCGTCGTCGAGCAGCGCTTCGAGGAGTACAGCTGAGATGGCGCGCGACCGATCCTCGGCGTGGGACCACGCCACTCACGTCGCGACGCTGACGACCACGCTCTCGATCGCGGTCGACCTCGTCGATCCGGTCACCGGCGGCCGGCCCGGCGAGGACGTCCGCGTCAGCCTCGCGGACGCGCCGGTCGACCCGGTCACGAACCCGAGCGGCTACCGCCTGTTCTTCGAGGTTCAGGAGGATCCGGTGACGCTGGTGGTCGACGGTGGCGACCGGTTCTTCGACGAGCGCACGACCGTCCCGAGCGGGAGCCAGTCGGGGAATCAGCCGCCGGATCCCGAGATCGTGACGATCGAGTTGACGCCGACCCCGGCCTACCGGTTCGCGTCGGGGACGACGCTGCTTCGCGGGGTGGTCACGGAGGACCCGCTCCCCGACGGTGCCGGCGTCGCCGACGCGACGGTCTCGCTGGCCGGCGTCCCGACCGCCGACGCCTCTGTGGAAGCCCCCACGACCGCCTCGGGGGAGTACGTCCTCCCGGTCCCGGTGTCCGCCGACCGGGTCGTCCGCGGGGACGGCGACCGCTGGCTGGACGTTCCCGGCGGCGACGGCCCACCGGGCAACGGAAACGGCAATGGGAACGGGAACGGCAACGGAAATGGAAACGGCAACGGCAACGGCAACGGCGGGGACGACGACCAGTTCCAGCCGCCCACGCACGAGGTCACCGTCGATCACGACGACTATCAGCCGAAGACGTCGCAGATCCCCGTCCGGGCCGGCGCGACGACGCGCCACGACGTGGTCCTCGACTGACCCTCCGAACTAGCGACTGTTCGGCCCCGGCGGTCCGAGGACTCGGCGGCGCCCGTCCCCCCGGCAGCGCGGCGTCTCTGCGCCGGCAGTCCGCCGTCGTGCGATCGATCAGTGAGCTATATTTTCACTCTCAGCGGAAGTTTAATTAGACGGTCACACTACATTTTGCCTAGTCATGCGACTTGCGCATCGGCTGGGAACGGTGCGGTAGATGCCCCAGTACAAGGCACCAGGCGTATACGTCGAGGAGGTAGAGCGCGGCGCGAAACCCATCGAGGGCGTGGGGACGAGCACGCCCGGCTTCCTGGGAGAGACGGAACGCGGGCCGGAAGACCCGCGGCTGGTCACGAGTTTCGCGGACTACCGGCGATGGTACGGCAGCGTCGTCGAGGACCGCTATCTCTCACAGGCCGTCGAGGGGTTCTTCCAGAACGGAGGGGGCCGCTGTTACGTCGGTCGCGTGGCCCCGGCGAGCGCCGAGACTGCCGAGGGGCACCTCCCTACGCTCGGCGTGGCCACAGGTCACCTTCAGGTGGCGCACGACACGCTGGATTTCGGCCGCGTAGCCGCCGACCAGACCCCGACGCGGGAAGTGGAGGTCGAACCGATCGCGGAACTGGGCGACGAGACAGTCACGATCACGAACCTCGAGATAGCGAACGACCCCGACGACGACTTCGAGCTCGAAACCGAGGTCCCCGACGAGGGACTCGCGGTCGAAGCCGGCGAGCCGGAACCGATCGCGGTCACGTTCACCCACACGAGCGGGACGGCGGGCGACAAGAACGCCGAGTTACAGATCACGGCGTCCGGCGAGGTGACCACGCTGACAGTCGCCCTCACCGGGGAGATGGTCGAGCACAACCTCGGGACCGGGGACAACGACGGCGAGTTCGGCTACTCCACGGGGACGCTCGACTTCGGGGACGTCGCCGTGGGCGACACGGCCGCGGCGACGGTGACGCTCCAGAACCTCGGCGACGCAGACATGATGCTGGCCGAGCCGGCGATCAGCATCGGCGGCGGCCCCTTCGAGGTCCAGCAGGCCGAGACCTTCGACGGACGAACCGTGGAGTCGACCGAGACGGTCGACGTGCTCGTCCTGGCGAGCCCGGAGACCGACGGCGACTGGACACCGTCGCTGACCGTCGACAACCAGAGCGGCCAGACGGCGACTATTGACCTCGACCTCAACGGCGTCTTCACCGACGAGGGGCTGGCGGCGGCAGGCGGAGACGCCGGTTCCAACGGGGACCTCGCGACGGCCGGCACGACGTTCGACTACGGGACGTTCGTCGCTGGGAACACGCGGACGATCACGCTCCACAACCGCGGTGCCGTCGAAATTCGCGTGACGGACGTGGACCTAAGCGGAGGGGGCGCAGACGCGTTCCGGATCGTCGAGGACGACGACCTTCCCGACGAACCGATCCCCGTACCGGGCGGTGGGTCGGCCGAGCTGACGGTCGTGGCGCAAGCGACCGACGCGGACTCCAGCGAGGCGACGGCGACGGTCACCTTCGAGTACGACCCAGGGACGGGTATGACGGAGGAAACCCTCCCGCTCACGCTCGACGCCGACGTCGTCGACTCGCTGATAGCGTTGCAGGCCATCGGGCCCGGCCCGTGGGGTGCGGGCGTCGCGGTAACTGTCGAGGACGCCTCGCTGTACGATCCGGACGCGAACGACCTGTTCCAGGTCACCGTGCGGTACTGGAGCGACCCGGACGACCGCGAGGACGCACGGGCCGTGCTCGCAGACCCCGATCTGGGGCTCGACGCGGCACCTGATCCCGACGTCGAGGAAGTGTACGACAACCTCACGCCGGAGGCGTCCTCCAGTGACCACTACGGGACGACGCTGAGCGGGTCGTCGGTCCTGGTCGACGTCGTCGACGACGAGAGTCGCGACGACGGGCCCCGACCGGCCAACGGCACCGTCTGGCTCGACGCGGACTTCCCGAACGACGACGTCGTCGCCAACGACTACGACGGCGTCGCGACCGACCCCGAGGACCGGACCGGCTTCGCCGCGTTCGAACAGATCGACGAGATCGCGATGGTGGGCGTCCCCGACGAACACGAGTACGACAACGGACTCTCGGAGGACATCGTCACCCACTGCCTGAACAGCGGCGACCGCTTCGCGATCTTGAACTCGCCGCCCTCGCCGCCGACGCCCGGCGACCTGCGGCCGACCGAGAACTCCGACTTCGCCGCGTTCTACTACCCGTGGCTGACGATCGGCCACCCGGAGACGGGCCGCGACCAGAACGTTCCGCCCTGCGGGCACGTCGCGGGCATCTACGCCCGCTCCGACCAGGAACGCGGCGTCCACAAGGCGCCGGCCAACGAGCAGGTCCGCGGGATCCGCGGGCTCCAGAAGACGGTCTCGAAGGGCGACCAGGAGACGCTCAACCCCCGCGGCGTCAACTGCATCAGGACGTTCCGCGGGCGGGGCACGCGCGTCTGGGGCGCCCGGACCACCTCCAGCGACCCGGCGTGGAAGTACGTCAACGTCCGCCGGCTGTTCCTGTTCGTCGAGGAGTCCATCGAGGAGGGCACCCAGTGGGTCGTCTTCGAACCCAACGACGAGCGCCTGTGGGCGCGCGTCAGGCAGACCATCCGGAACTTCCTCACGAGCGTCTGGAACGACGGCGCGCTGATGGGCTCGACCGCCGAGGAGGCGTTCTACGTGAAGTGCGACCGGAGTACGATGACCCAGAACGACATCGACAACGGCCGACTGATCTGCGAGATCGGCATCGCGCCGGTCAAGCCCGCGGAGTTCGTCGTCTTCAGGATATCGCAGACCACTGCCGGAGGGGAGGCCTGATCGCCCATGCCCGACAGATGGGGACCCTACCGGAACACGCGGTTCCTGCTGGAGATCGACGGTATCGCTATCGCCGGCTTCTCGACGTGTAACCTCCCGGAGAACTCGACGGAGGTCGTCGAGTACCGTGAGGGATCGGACCCGCCCCACTCGCGCAAGCTGACGAGCCTCAACGACTTCGGCAACCTCACCCTCGAGAAGGGGACGACCGACGACTCGATCGCCCTCTACGAGTGGCGCAAGCTCGTCGAACAGGGGAAACTCGAGGAGGCGCGGCGCTCGATAGCCGTCGTCGTCCTCGACGAGGAAGGCGAGGCCGGGCCTCGCTACGAGTTCAAGCAGGCCTGGGTGCGCCAGTACGACGCGCCCGACCTCGACGCGAGCGGTGGCGACGTCGCCGTCGAGTCCATCGAGATCGTCCACGAGGGGATGGAGCGGACCGCATGACCGGCGTCCTCCAGACGGAGTTCGAGTTCACGCTCCCCAACGGGTACGCCGACGACGACGGCGAACTCCACCGCGAGGGCGCGATGCGACTCGCGACGGCCGCCGACGAGATCAAGCCGACGAAGGACCCCCGCGTCCAGTCGAACCCCTCGTACATGACCGTCATCCTGCTCTCGCGGGTGATCACGGACCTCGGGACGCTCGACGAGGTGACGCCCCACGTCGTCGAGAACCTCTTCGTCGCCGATTTGGCGCACCTCCAGGACATGTACGAGCGGATCAACGAGCGCGGCAGCGACACGGTCGACGCCACCTGTCCCGAGTGCGGCGAGGGCTTCGAGGTCGGCGTCGCGACCGACGGCGGCCCGGAGGTCGGTCAGGGAAACGCGGGCCCGACGCCGGAGGTGGAGTCACCGCCCGGGGACCGATGACGCGAGCGCCGCCCGACCGCCTGTTCGAGGAGGCGGCGTTCGTCGCCTACCACTTCAACTGGGACCACGACACCGTCATGTCGCTCCCCCACCGCGAGCGCGAACGCTGGTGCGCCGAGATCAGCGCGATCAACGAGCGGATCAACGAGGAGGGCGAGCGATGAGCGCGAACGCGGGGCCACCGACCACTGCGTCGCAGTCGACCATCGCGTCGCAGTCGAACACTGCGCCCCAGGCGACCGCCGGGGGTGACACCGCGTGAGCGCCCGCACCCGCGAGAACCCGTACCTCGACTACCGCTTCCTGGTCGAGATCGACTCGGTCGTCGCGGGCGGGTTCAGCGAGGTCACCGGACTCGAACGGTCGGTCGAGACCCAGGAGTACGACGAGGGGGGCGTCAACGGTCACACCCACCAGCTGTGGTCCGGCGAGAGCGCGTCGAACGTGACGCTGCGTCGCGGGCTGACCGACGCCGCGACGCTCTGGGAGTGGGTTCAGCGCTCTGCGGCCCGCCCCGTCGAGCGCAAGACGGTCCTGCTGTTCGTGCTGAACAGGGCCGGCGAACCGGCCTGGGGCTGGTCGTTCAGCGACGCCCACCCCGTGACCTGGAGCGGACCGGACCTGAGCGCCGAGAGCGGGAGCGTCGCCGTCGAGGAGATCGAGTTGACACACACCGGCGTCAGCAGGATCGAGGGGCTGTAGCGATGCCGGCCGGACGCCGCCGCATCGGCCCGTCGAGACGACCGCCGTCCGCGGGAGGGTGACCCGATGGATCCCTACTCCGACGACGGCGCTCACCTCGCCGACGAACTCGCGCGCGTCGACGCGCTCCTGTACCGCTATCTCGACACCTGGCGCGCCGACGCTTCCGGCGAAGGCGAGGTCCCCGGGCTGTACGTCTCCGACGCCGAAGTCGAGCGGATCCTCGCGGGCGACCGGACGGGGGACCGCCCGGGCGACCGTCACGCGTCGGAGGAGCGCGCCGGCCGAGCCGCCGAACTCCGCGAGGCCATCGACGACCGCGTCGCCGCGACGGAGGACGCGGGGACCGACCTGCGCCTCCGGACGCTCGCGGACCGCTTCGACCTCGCATCCCGCCACGTCGACGCGCTCTTGCTGGCGGTCGCCCCGGAACTCGACCTGGACTACGAGAAGGTGTTCGCCTATCTCCAGGACGACCTCACCCGGAAGCGGCCGACGGTCGGCCTCGTGGCGCGCGTGCTGGGCTCGGCCGACCGCGGCCCGCTCGACGAGCGCTCCCGGCTCTCGGCGTCGTCGCCGCTCGTCGCGAACGGACTGCTCAGGCTCCGCCCGCCCGAACCGGAAGCCCCGCTGCTTGCCGCGTCGGTGACCGCCGACCAGCGCGTCGTCGCCTATCTCCTCGGGAGCGACGACGTCGACCCGGCCGTCGCCGAGTGCACCGAGGCGTTCGCGCCCGCGACGGCTGTCGCCGACCTCCCCCTGGACGACGACGTGCGAACGGCGGTGGCGAACGCGGTCCCGAAAGCCGGCGACTCGCCGACGATGGTGGCCCTCTCGGGGCCAGCCGGCGTCGGCAAGCGCGACGCCGTCGCGGCGATGGCGACGGCGCTCGACCGGCCGGTCGTCCGGGCGGACGCGTCCCGACTGTTCGCGAGCGACTGCGCCGATCCGGTCGACAGAGTCCACCGGGAAGCCCGACTGCGGGACGCGGTCGTTCACCTGACGAACGTGGACCGCCTCGACGACGAGACGGACGGCGACGCCGGCGTCGAGGCTCTCGCCCGGGAGTTCGCCGGCTTCCCCGACCACGTGTTCCTGAGCGGCGAGCGCGAGTGGCGCCCGCCGCGGGACCTCGACTCGCACGCCGTCGCGGCCCTGCACCTCCCCCGGCCCGGGTACGAACGGCGCGAGGAGCTCTGGGAGCGCCGCGCCGCCGACCTCCCCGTCGCCGTGGACACCGCCGACCTCGCGGCGACGTTCGCGCTCACCCGCGGCCGGATCGACGACGCCGTCGCGCAGGCGCGCCGAGGCGGCGACGACGGACTGTCGCCTGACGCGATTTACGACGCCTGTCGCGCCCAGTCCCGCGAGACGCTGGGGGACCTGGCCGTGCGGACCGAGCCGACCTACACCTGGGACGACATCGTCCTGCCGGACGACGAACTGCGCCAGTTGCGCGCCGTCGCGGCCCACGTCTCCCACCGCGGGACGGTGTACGCCGACTGGGGCTTCGCCGACCGTTTCAGCCTCGGCACCGGGCTCAACGTCCTCTTCTCGGGCCCCTCGGGGACCGGGAAGACGATGGCCGCGGAGATCATCGCCGGCGAGGCCGGCCTCGACCTGTTCAAGATCGATCTGGCGAGCGTCGTCAGCAAGTACATCGGCGAGACGGAGAAACACCTCAAGCGGATCTTCGACGAGGCCGAGCACAGCGACGCCCTCCTCTTCTTCGACGAGGCCGACGCCCTGTTCGGCGAGCGCTCGGAGGTCTCCGATTCGCACGACCGCTACGCCAACGTCGAGGTGAGCTACCTCCTCCAGCGCATGGAGGAACACGACGGCGCCGTGATCATGACCACGAACCTGGAGGAGAACATCGACGACGCCTTCCAGCGGCGGATCAACCGCACCGTCGAGTTCCCGCGCCCCGACCGGGGCTCGCGTTACGCCATCTGGCGGTCGATCTTCCCCGAGGACACGCCCGTCGGCGACCTCGACTACGAGTTCCTCTCGTCGTTCGACCTGACCGGCGGCAGCGTGAAGAACGTCGCGCTGACGGCGGCGTTTCTCGCCGCCGACGACGGCGGGGCGGAAGGTGAGGGTCGCGTCGAGATGAAACACGTCGTCCGAGCGTTGCGGCGTGAGCTACAGAAGACCGGGCGGCTGGTGAGCGCCGAGGAGTTCGGAGAGTACGGGGAGTCGCTTCACTGACCACGGCAGAATTCCCCCTCACCTCACCGGACTGTCACACAGTAACGTCCAGTCGATCGCCAACGAGACTACGTGGGGCCCGTCCCATACGCAGCGACTGTCGCTCCGCCCTCTAGGGCGCCCGATCTTTCGAATTCCGGTTCTTCGATGAATCTACGCTACTATGAGCGTCGCGTCTGGGCCATCGACTCGATGTTCACACGCAGTCCACGCGTCTCGTGTAACCGCTGGACGATTTGGTCGTCACCCTCGCTTCGGACCGGAGACAGTCCCTCTCGAGTGTACCGCGAACCACCCTTCCGAGGGAGCGTCCTCCCGTCGCGAACTGACAGGTTCTCGCTGTCGGACGCCCGCTGCTGGACGTTCCGTCAGAACGTGTATCCAGGAAGTAGAGGGAGTCGAAAGAAAACGACACCCGATCTACTCTGTCGCTGAAGGTTCGTTCCGGGGAGTGAGAAGGGAGTCACGAACTGGCGGCCTCTCAGTCAGGACAACGCTGCGGGCGTTCACCAAGTAACGAACTGGACGTCCTGAAGCGAAACCTCCCGGAGGTTCTCCATCGACCGTGCCGACAGCGACTCGTTCACGTCTGAGACAATCTCCTCGGCGATCTCCTCCAGCCGCTTGGGCGAGATGTCCAGTCCCCGAACATCGACGACCATGGTCTGGCGGTAGCCGGCCGGTCCCTCAGTCGCGCGATCCGCGAGTTGCTTTTTCAGTTTTCCGTGCAGAGAGCTCTTATTTTCCGGTTTCACTCGCTTGACTTCGATCATCACCTTCGAACCGAGGACGTCGGGCCGGGTCGAGCCTTCGGCACCGTGTGTAGCCTCCCGTCCGTGCTTGAACGACACCTCGCGTTTGGATTTGCCGATGGAGCTGTACATGTACGCGATCTCCTCCTCAGACTGCGTCGGTGTCGGCCGATCCTGGTTCTCGATACGCTCGATATATCCACGATACTTCGAGCGGTCGCTGGACGAAGTGGCCTGGTCTAGTCGTCTCTTCCAGTAGTCGAGGAGGTCCTCCCGAACGGACTTTCCGAACTTCGCGACCACTGGCAGTTCGTCGACGGGAGTCTGGCGGCCTGCGGACTTTCCTCCCTCTGTCTTTTTCTGCGCTGAGCGCGCCTCCCGCTCCCCGGACGCCTTCTGGCCTGCTTCCGAGCGCTGTTTCGACTGTCCTCGTTTGCCCCTGGTCCCCGACGATTCGGTCCCGGTCTCGGTGTGTTTCTTCTGTCGGCCTCGCCGCGAAACGCGAGAACTGCCGCTGTACATCCCGAGACCACCGAATCCGGCCTCGAACAGGGTCAGCGCCGCCCTGTACACGAGCTTCAGCCGTTCACTCGCGTTCTCCCGTATCCGCCTCCTCGCCTGCGCTATCGAGAGCCCGCCCTGGGTGACGTACCACCAGAGGTCCTGATTGTACTCCGTGAACGTGTCGTGGAACACCTCCAGTTGGAAGTCGCTTCCCTCGGCGAACGGCCGGTAGTACGCCCTGTCGCTCGGGAACATCTGGAAGGCCTGGACATTCCTGTATCCGCTGCCGATGGGCGCGGTCCACACGAGGACGTCCCCGAAGGGCCCTTCGCCGGCATCGGGAAACCGATAGAGACCGTCGCGGACCTCGAATTCACTGATGGTCGCGTACTCGTTCGACTGGATCGCCTTCCGCGCACGGGCCGGGACCCAGCCCGGGAGTTCCAGAGGGTTCGGTTCGACCACCGGTTCGGTTTCCAGACCCTCGGACGGTTCGGCTGATTTGCTCTCTTTCGTCGATTCGTCGCCGGCTGTTTCGGCCGTTGCAGAACCTTCATCACCAGCGGTCTCAGACTCACTCGCCGTTACCTTCACGTGGACCGTGTCGGAAAACGTCAGGTCACCGGGAGACGGAGCGCCGGGAGCGGTGTCCTCGGTCTTCTCAATCCGGATTAGATCCCGTTTGTTGGAATACTTGCTGGGGAGATCGTTTTCGGGCTTTCGTGGGTCGATCGCGAATCCGTTCGTTCCGCCGTCCGCCTCATACGTCCCCGGCGGGATTTCTTTGAATCGGGTTAGTCGATACGTGTATTCCCTGTCGTCGTCCGTGCCGACCACCACCGTATCAGTCGCCCTCCGAATGACGAGTGATACGACCGTATTCGACCCTCGCTCTGGCTCGGTCGGCTCCGAGTCGGTTTCGTCTTGGCGCTGAATGGCAGGTGTCTGCGTCCGCCGCTGCTGAACAACGTGGGTCAGTTCGTGTGCCAGCAACCGTTTGCCGTCGTCCGTCTCGGGTCTGTATTGCCCGGAAGCGAACACGACATCGCTGCCGACAGTGAACGCGGTGGCACGTACGGACCTCGCCAGTTCGTCTGCCCGAGGACCAGTGTGGACGCGAACGTCCCCGAAATCGTCCCCGAATCGCGGCTCGAAGAACGACCGGGCCGACTCGGGTAGCGGCCGGCCACCGTCGCGGAGCGACCATGTCTCTCCCCAGAGTTCGCCGTCGACATCGGGCGGCCCTGCGGACCGGCCGTCCCGCTGGAGCATCGACTCACACTCCTCACAGTTCAGGGGCTTCCCCCGCCGATACCGGCGTCGGCACCGGCCACACGTGCGCTGAATGGCATTGGCCGAATCCCGTTCCCGGGTATCCGCAGTCGTCTCCGGGCGGGTCGTTTCCATCATCGTCTCGGCCACCCGCTCGGCCTCCCGCTCGGCAGGGTCCGACGGGCTACTGACGGCGACTCCGTCACCACCACTTCGCCCCCGTTGCATCCGCTGGACCGCCTGATTTCCCACGCTCCGGTGGACGTCCGCTATCCGTCCCCGTTCTCGCTGCGACGCCCGCGACCGGTCGGCGTCGCGCTCGCTGGTCCGCGCACGCTCGTCGCCTCGGTCGGTCTCCATCTGCTGGCGGGTCACGTGCGACCCCGTCCTGCGGTCCCCTGACGAGTGGGGGTCATTTGATCTATCGATGACCCGCGTATTGATATTTCTTTCCCGCTGTCACCACGGCGACGACGCCGTCAGAGAGACACGGGCACGTCCGAACGGTTCACTACCGCTGAGCGGTCGCCCGGGGATCGCTCACTCGAGCGCATCGGTTATCTGCTCGCGATGGTCTACGAATCGGCACCCGGCGGTCCCCGGGCACGGCTGGTGCGATTCGTCTTCGAATCGGGCGTCGGCGAACCGGACGAAATACTGTTCACCCTGCTTGAAATACGACACGTAGATCGCTTCGGCCCACGGTTGCGGATACTCCGTCACGTACTCACCGAAGCGGCTCTCGGCCCGTTCTATCATCGTGACCGTCGCGTCGACTGTCCCTTTGACGGTGAGGAGCGAATCGATGATCGCACTGACCTCGGCGTCTGACGGTTCCGAAGAGGTCGACCCGTGTTCGGCGCGCCAGTTCTCTAGGGCCGTGCGCACCTTGAAATTAGCAGGACCGATGTCGTTTTCGAGTGCGTTCAGTAGCTTGTAATCGAAATCCAGGAACTGATCCACTTCGATCCAGGATTCGGGGAGCGAGCCGACGACTCGGTCCTGCGCCGCATCTAACAGTCCGTAGTACCGCTGTTGAGCGCCGTACTCGTCGGCGATTACGGCGGCGACCGCGTGTTTCGGTGCCGAAGAGGACGAGGCCGCCTGTTCGATCACGTCCGAGTGGGAACGAACGAACTCGAGCGCGGTCTGGTTGTACGGTTCCGTGCTCGGGCAGTCGCACTCCGGGGCGCTCGGTTCCTGCGGTTCGGGAACGGAGTGAGACAGATACACGTCCACCCGGCGATGCTCGCTGAGATCATCGGCCGCTTGGTCCCCCGTTCGACTCCGTTCAATTCCTCCCGCCCGCGGCACGAACTCCACGGAGGTCGTCCGGGTGGGACCGGCCGAGAGCAGTCCTTTCAACTGCTGTTCAACGGTCTCCGCGCGCGACATCGAGAGGTCCTCGTTGTAGCTTCTCGACCCACGCTCGTCAGCGAAGCCGACGATCGTTACGGAGAGCGGGTCCCTCAACCGGGAGCGTTCGTCCTGGTTGAGGAGGATCGCCTCGACGTCCTCGCGGATCTGCTGGAGGACCCCGAGATCCGTGGGGTCGAGCCGGGAACTGTCCGTCTCGAAGTAGAGAGACGCCGCGGGCCCGCCATTCCGAGTCCCGAAGTACTCGCTGCGGGCCTGGACGCCCGTGTCACGCTGCTCCTCCTCGGAGTCGGTCGACTTCGCGCGGGCACCGCCGCGTTCCGGTTGTCGATGGACATAGCGGGTTCCCCGGCTCCGTCGGGTACCACCGTTCTGCACGACGTGTGTCAGTTCGTGAGCCAGTAGTCGTTTCCCGTCGCTGGTGGCGGGATCGTACTCGTCGCGTCGAAATCCGATATCTCGTCCGACGGTGAACGCTCGGGCGTCTATCGAACCGGCCGCTTCGTCCGTCGCGGCGTTCACGTGGACTCGAACGTCGCCGAAGTCGTGACCGAAACGCGGCTCGAAGTACGATCGCACAGCCGTCGGGAGCGGTCGTCCGTCCCCTTCGAGCGACCCGACTGCCTGCTCGCTCGGACTGTCATCGCTGAGAGATCCGCTTGCGTCTGCCGACCGTCGCATGGTCGCCTCGCGTTGGCTGTGCGCACGTGACACCCCCGACGGATCCGCAGCCCCTATCACCTCGTCAGTCACCCGCTCGGCCTCCCGCTCGGCAGGGTCGCCCGGATCGCTCACGTCGATCAACGGCCGGGCGTCGTCACGCCCGTGAAGCCGCTGGACGGCCTGATTTCCGACCGCGCGATGCACCGACTCGATGCCGCCGTTTCGCGTTGTCGACGGATCGTCCCGATTCGCCGTTCCCCGCCGCGACCTAGTGACCCGCTCCTCTCGATCGGTCTCGCGCGTGCAGCAACTCATCGCCGATCACGACTCGCGCGTACCGCGAGACCGGGACTCATGTAACCACGTTCACATTCGAACGAGAAAAACGCTTCCCCAGTTCCCGCTCGCCCTCCGGTCCTATCAACGGACAGTTCAGAGAAACTAATAAGTAACCTGCGCGTAATTAGCGATCGTTTAACACGTAGTGGCAGACACCGACACCAAACAGAGGACAACACGTGGCAGAGAACCCCAAGGACATCGAACTCAGACGTTTCGCACGGCCGATCGGCGTCACGGGGCTCGGCGCGACCGCCGCCGGCCGAACGGAGCACCGGCTGGCGACCGTCACCGGGTCGTTCGACGGCGTGCTCGCGACCGGCGTGCGCGCCGGTCCCGGCGGTCCGCCGACAGCGCTATCCTACCTCACGCTGGCGCCGCTGGTGGCCCGGGCGTTCGCTTCCGAGGACCGCGACGCCCGCTCCAGGTCGTCGCCAGAGCTGTCGCCGCCCGGAGAGGAAGCGGTCGACGGAGACCGGCCGGACGCTGACGAGGAACAGGTCCGGGTCCGGGAGGTGATCCGGGGCGACGCGACAGAGTCGACGGCCGACGACCTGCTCGGCAGGGACCTGACGGTCAGCAGCAGTCCCAGTCGGCGCGACGCCGGGGACGTTCCGGACGGACAGCCGGACGGGCGCCCGGATCCGACGCAGCACGAAGGACGTGGTCGATTCGACGGCCGCGACGGCGGCGACCGCCACGACGGAGACGATGGCCAGAACCGCGGGGGCGATTCGACCGCGAATCTCACCGTGAGCGATCCGGTGCGGACCGTCGTCGAAGAGTCGACCAGCGACGCCGACGGCACCGCCACCGTCCCGGCCGCGGAGACGCTGGGCGACGCGTTCGAGCGAAACCCGCCCGGCGGGAACCGGTCCGAATCGGGAGAGACGAGCGCGAGAGGGCCCGGAGCGGCTGAGACGGTCCCGACGACGGTCGCCTCCGCCGGAAGTCCGACCGCCGCCGCGAGCGGGCGGTCCCCCGGCGACGTCGACCGGGGACCGTCGCTCACCGTCACCGGCGGGTCGGGGCCGTCAATCGACGCGGTGGTCGACGGGGTCGAAGAATCGGTGGCCGACGCCGACAGCGGGTCGGACCGTGGAAGCGGTGCGGTCGGCGAGCGAGGCGGTCGCTCCGCGGACGCGACCGGTGACGACGGCGTCGCCGAGCGGACGGTCATCCAGTCGGACGGCCGCGTGAACGAGCGCGTCCTCGACCGACTCTACGAGGAGTTCGACCGGAAGATGCGCCGGGAACGCGAGCGGGAGGGACGCTGACGTGTCCGGACGGGCCACCGACGCGGACCTGCCGAAAGCGAAGATACGGATCCTCGAAGGCAGCCGTCGAGGCGAGGAGATACGCTTCCGGTTCAACCCGAACGAGTACAGCGTCGACAAGCGCATGAACTACGGCGAGCAGTCGGTCGCGGGGATCACGACGCCGCTGACCCAGTTCGTCAGCGGGGAGTCGGAGACGCTGTCGATGGAGCTGTTCTTCGACGTGACCGAAGACGAGTCGACGGACGACGTCCGCGACCGGACGGAGCGCCTCGACGCGCTGTTGTCGATCGACGGCCAGTTGCACGCGCCGCCGAAGTGCCGCTTCGTCTGGGGGACCCTGGAGTTCAAGGCCGTCATGGAGAGCGCGAACAAGCGGTTCACGCTGTTCCAGCAGGATGGCACCCCCCTGCGGGCGAGAGCGGACGTGAACTTCAGGCGGTATCGGACGCCCGAGGAACAGTCGAAGGCCACGCCCAAACTGTCCGCCGACCGGCGGACGGTGTGGGAGGTCACCGCCGGCGACACGCTGTGGCTGATCGCCGACGAGGAGTACGGCGACCCGGCGACGTGGCGACCGATCGCGGAGGCCAACGACCTCGCCGAACCGCGCCGACTCGACCCCGGAACCACGCTGGTGATCCCGAAACTGGAGTCTGACGGCAGATGACGCTGACGCACCTCGAAGACGACTACGACCACTTCTACTCCCCGCGGTTCGAGGTCCAGGTCGGACCCCGAACCTACCGGGAGGCCGACGGGCGGATCTCCGGGCTCACGGTGGACACGGGCGTCGAGAAGACCAACACCGCCGAGTTCACGCTGAACGAGCGATACGACCACGAACACGGTTCGTTCGTCGACTTCGCGGAGAACCCCGTGATAGCGGGGATGCCCGTCGTCGTCAGACTGGGGTACGGCGACACGCTGCGACCGATGTTCGTGGGGACGGTCTCATCCGTCCAGCCGGACTTCCCGTCGAGCGGCGGCCCCACGCTCGGCGTGCGTGCCGACGACCTCGCCCACGAGATGACGAAGGGCGCGCGGTCGCGGTCGTGGTCGAACACGACGGTGAGCGCCGTCGTCGCCGACGTGGTCGCGGGCTACCCGTTCCGGGGCGTCTCGGTCGACCTCGCGGGAGCGCTCGACCTCACGTTCCAGTCGGTGATCCAGGAAGGCGTCTCGGACTACGCGTTCCTCAGGGACCAGCTGGCCGACCGGCTGGGCTACGAGTTCTTCGTCAAGGGGGGCGTCTTCCACTTCCGGAAGCCGAACCCGCTGGCGGCGCCCGTCGTCACGCTCGAGTACGGGAAGTCCCTCCAGTCGTTCCGGCCGAACGAGGAGGACGCCAACCAGTCGGTCGGGTCGGTCGAAGTCCGGGCGTGGGACCCCGGGAAGAAAGACGCCGTCACGGCGACGGCGACCGTCCCGGAGGGGGGCGACGAGACCGACGTCCGCCGAGCGGTCGTCGAGTCCCAGCGCGAGGCCCAGCGGATCGCCGACGCCGCCGGGTACGACCTCGCGCCGACCACCAGCGGCCGCTGTGAGACGATCGGGTTGCCGGAGATCCGCGAGGGAGAGGTCGTGGTCCTGGAGGGCCTCGGTCGCGGCTTCACCGGGCCCTACTACGTGACGTCGACGACGCACCGGGTGGACGACTCGGGGTACACGACGTCGTTCGAAGCGAGCCGGGCGGAGCTGTTCGAAGGGATACTATGAGCACGTCAGACAACACCGACGCGGGAGGCGCGGCGTCGATGCGCGGCGTCGCCGTAGGTATCGTCACGGACAACCAGGACCCCGAGAACATGGGGCGGGTGAAAGTGACCTACCCCTGGCGCGACGACGACGGGAGCGTCTGGGCCAGGGTGGCGACGGCCATGGCCGGGAACGAGCGCGGGACGTACTTCATCCCCGAGGTCGACGACGAGGTGCTCGTCGCCTTCGCCGACGGGAACGTCCGCTACCCGTACGTGATCGGCGGCCTCTGGAACGGCCAGGACGCCCCGCCGGGGACGAACGAGGGCAACAACGACGTCAGGAAGGTCACGTCCCGGAGCGGGCACGAACTCGTCTTCGACGACGCGAAGCAGTCCGAAAAGGTCGAGATCACGACGAGCGGCGGACATAGCGTCGTCCTCGACGACTCGTCGGGGAGCGAGACGATAACGATCACGGACAGCAAGGACCAGAACAGCATCGAGTTCGACGCGACGCAGGGGTCGCTCGACATCACCGGCGGGACGGAACTCACCATCGAGGCCCCGACCGTCGAGATAACCGGCAAAGGCAGTCTGAAACTCGAATCCGACGGCATCCTGGAGATCAACGGGTCGCTCGTCAAGATCAACTGATACACATGCCACCAGCAGCACGCGCACTCGACCAGACCGCACACGGAACGCCGCTGTCGGGACCGGGTAGTCCCGACGTCCTCATCGGCGGGAAACCCGCCTGGCGGGCCCTGTCGGACGTCCACCCCTGTCCGCTCGTGACCGGGGTCGTCCCGCACGTCTCTGGCACGGTAGTCGCGGGGAGCACCAGCGTCCTCATCAACGGGGTCCCGGCCGCGCGCCAGGGCGACACCATCGTAGAGAGCGGTCCGCCGAACACCATCGCCTCCGGGTGCCCGTCCGTGATCATCGGATGAGCGGCAACGACGGACCGCCGAGAGACCGGCGAACGGCGGCCGCGACCGACGGCGGCGCCAGCCGTGCGCCCGGAGGGGCCGACGCCCGCGAGACCGCGGAGGACTTCCTCGGGAGCGGCTGGGCCTTCCCCGTCGAGACCGACGAACGGGGGTCGATCACCCGGTCGCGCGGGCGGGTCGACATCGAGGAGTCGATCCGGTTGATCCTGGAGACCGCGAAGGGCGAACGCGTGATGCGACCGGAGTTCGGCTGCGGCATCCACGACTTCGCCTTCGCGACGGTCGACCGGTCGACGCTGACGCTCGCGGAGACGAGCGTCCGCGACGCGCTCAGGGAGTGGGAACCCCGGATCGAGGTGCTGGCGGTGGACGTCTCGACCGAGCGGCTCGACGAGGGAGTCCTCCTCGTCGACGTCGACTACCGCGTCAGGGAGACGAACAACGAGTTCAACCTCGTGTACCCGTTCTACCTGGAGGTCTCGTGATGAGCGAACCGCCGGACGTGGACGGCCGCGACCGCGACGCGATCCTGTCGCACCTGACGGCCATCGCCCCGTATTACACGGCCGAGTGGGACCCGACCGCACCCGGGCCGGGGACGACGCTCGCCGCGCTGTTCGCGGAGATGGCCGAGGACGTCGTCGACCGCCTCGACCGCGTCCCGGAGAAACACCAGATCGCGTTCTTCGACGCGCTGGGCTTCGACCGCCAGCCGCCCCAGCCGGCGCGCCTCCCGGTCGCGTTCGCCGTCGCCGACGGCGCCAGAGAGAACGCCGTCGTCGACGGCGGCACCCGAGTCGTCGCGTCCGCGGCCGACAGTCGCCCGGAGCAGCCGTTCACCGTTCCGGACGACCAGCGTTTCGAGGCGACGCCCGCGAACCTGCAGGCGCTCTACGGCGTCGACCCGACCGTCGACCGGGTCTGCGACCACTGGGCCCCAGCGAGCGACGACGGTCTCGCCGTCGGCGGCGACCAGCGGCTGTTCGCCGAACGGAACCAGCAGCGACACGTCCTCTACGTCGGCGACACCGCCCAGTTGAACGTCGAACAGCCCGAGGACGACGGGCGGGCGACGATCCGCCTCCGTCTCTCGACGGACGCCGACGCGGACGTGGTCGAGAGGCTCGACTGGCAGTACTACGGCGAAGCGCCCGTCGAAACGGGGACAGAGACCGAGACGGTCGAGCGGTGGCACCGATTCTACCCCGTCGCGTCCGTCGACACGGCGTCGACGGACGGGGAGGTCGTCCTCGACCTCGCGTTCGACGGAACTCTCACCGAGACGGCCGTCGACGGCGTCGAGAGCCGGTGGATCCGCGCAGTGGTGCCGTCGCTCCACGAGGCGGACGCGATCGCAGACCTGCGTCTCGGGACCGACGTCGGGGTCGGGCCGGGCCCCGTCAGGGGGACCGACGGCAGCGGCGGTGGTGGCGGTGGTGGTGGCGATGGCGGCGAGGGGCCGACGAAGGAGATGACCCCCGATCGCCTGCTGTACGACGACGTCCCGCTCCCGTTCGACGACGACGACGCCGACGGGGTCGACGGAGGGGACGACGGGACGTACTACCCCCTCGGGACGGCGCCACAGCGCCAGAGCACCTTCTACGTCGCGGCCGACGAGGCCCTCTCGAAGTCGGGGTCGACCCTCGAACTGGGCTTCGAGGGGCTCGGTCTCGGGAAGCGGCCGGACGTCAAGGAGAGCGACGCGCCGATCGATTCGGTTCTTGGCGACAGGAATCCGGAGGGGTGGGTCCGCGAAGTCGGGCAGCCGGACCTGTCCTGGGAGTACTGGGACGGGGAGGGGTGGTCGCGGATCGAGGGCCTCGCGGACGGCACCGGCGACCTGGTCGGTGGCGACCAGACGGTGCGGTTCCCGGTCCCCGACGACCTCGCGGAGACGAGCGTCGCCGGCCACGAGAACCGCTGGATCCGCTGTCGCCTGGTCGGCGGGAGCTACGGCACGTGGAAGACGACCGGGCCGTACGGCGCCTGGGAGAGCACCCACGTCGTCTTTCCGCCGCGGTTCGACTCCCTGACCATTAGCTACGCGCAACAGCCCGAGCAGGCCCGCAGGATCGGCACTTCGTACCTCTCCTACGTCGAGGAGGCCCGAACTCCCGCGGAGCCCACGTTGTCGTCCGCGTCGGCGACCCACCTCCTCGCCGAGAACCACCTCGCGGTCAGCGACCTGACCGCCGCGTCGGGCGGGCGCGTGCGTCCGTTCCGGCGGCTCCCCGACGAGTCCCAGACGCTCTACTTCGGGTTCGACGCGCCGCTGCGCGGCGGCCCGCTCACCCTGTTCGTCGACGTCGACGACCAGCAGTTCCCGAACAAGTTCCACCCGCGGGTGCGCTGGGAGTACTGCGTCGACCCGGAGGGCCAGTGGGTGGAACTCGACGTCCGGGACGGAACCGAGAGCCTGACCGAACGCGGCATCGTTCGGCTCGTCCTCCCCGGCGAGACCGCGCCACACTCGCTGTTCGGCACCGAACGTCACTGGATACGGGCGCGAGTGACCGGCCACCCGTTCGAGACGACCGCGCTCCCCGGCTGGCTCGGAAACCTCAGATTCCCCATCGGCGAGCTCCCGGTCGACGAGTTCCCGATAGACGAGATCCCCATCGGCGAACTCCCCGTCGACGGGTTCCCGAGCGACGAGTACCCCCTCGATCGGGTCCCGATCGGTGAACTCCCGAGCGACGAGTATCCGATCGGTGACCTACCGATCGAAGCGTTTCCCGTCGGGCGGGTCCCACTCGGCGACCTCCCCATCGAGGAGTACCCCATCGGAGCGCTTCCCGCGGACGAGTTTCCGATCGAGGAGTACCCGATCGACGAGTCCCCCATCGCGGAGTTCGCCACGGGGGAGTACACGTCGGGGGAGTTCCCGAGGGGCGAGTTCCGGAGCGGAGGGTCCGGCCGATTCGACCTCGACGACGGCGGCTTCCGGACCGACGGCGGGGTCGAGACGGTCCGGCCGTGCGGTCGGACGCTCGAGACCGAGCCGCCGGCGGGCGAGCCGACCAGGCGGCCGCCGCTCGTGACCGACGTGTCGCCGAACGCGGCGTGGGCCGCGAACGTCCGCCTGGTCGAGCGCGAGACCCTCGGGTCGAGCGACGGCGATCCGTCGCAGTCGTTCGAGACGTCGACGGCGCCAGTGCTCGACGAGACGGTCTGGGTCGACGAACTCGCCCGCCTCTCCGAGGGCCAGCGGACGGCGCTGCGCGAGGCGGAGTCGCCGACCGTCGAAGTCGAGACCGCGCCGGACGGGACCGTCGACCGGTTCTGGGTGACCTGGACGCCGGTGGGCGACTTCCTCGACTCCGGTCCCGAGGACCGCCACTACGTGGTCGACCGGACGGCCGGGCGGGTGACCTTCGGGGACGGGACCCGCGGCCGAGTGCCGCCCCGCGGGACGGACAGCGTCGAGGTGCGCTATCGGACCGGCGGCGGGCCGGACGGCAACGTGGCGGCCGGCGCCGTCGACGGGCTCCAGAACGCGATCCAGTACGTCGAGGGAGTCACCAACCCGGCACCCGGGAGCGGCGGGGCGCCGGCGGAGTCCTCCCGGGAGGTCGTCTCGCGGGCTCCCGGGCGACTGCGCGACCGCGACCGGGCGGTGGCCGCCGCCGACTACGAGCGGATCGCGACGGACTCCGCGCGGGGCCTCGCGCGGGCCAGGTGCATCCCGGAGATGGACCGCGGCGGCGACTACGAGCCCGGGTGGGTCACGCTGCTGGTCGTCCCGGACGCGCCGCGCGACAGGCCGGTCCCCTCGACCGGACTGAAGGCCCAGGTCGAGGCGGCGGTCGCCGAACGCGCGCCCGCGACGCTCGTCGCGGCCGACCGGCTCGTCGTCCGCGGGCCGAGCTACGTTTCCGCGTCGGTCGACGCGACGCTGGTCGCAGCGCAGGCGGGCGGCGTCGCCACGCTGGAGGAGTCGGCGGCCGGCGCGGTCGCCTCGTTCCTGCACCCGCTCTCAGGCGGCGAGGACGGCGACGGCTGGGCGTTCGGCGACCTGCCGACGATGTCGGACCTGTACGCCGTCCTCGAGGGCGTCGACGGGGTCGACCACGTCGCCGACCTCTCGGTGACGTTCGCGTCGAGCGAGGGGGCGACGACGGTGCGCGAGGGCGACGAGTCACCGAGCGTCTCGGCCGACGCGCTGGTCCACAGCGGTACCCACGACGTCACGGTTCGGCTCGGGTCGACCGGGGCCGGCTCCGGGGAGGCGGAGCGATAGATGGGTCTCGACGTACCCGAACTCGACGACCGCGAGTACGAGGCGTTCCTCGAGGACGCCCGCTCGCGCATCCCGGTCCACTCGGACGCCTGGACCGACCACAACGCCCACGACCCGGGGATCACGTTCCTCGAACTGTTCGCCTGGATCGCCGAGACCGACGACTACCGCCTCGACCGGCTCACCGACGGCCACCTGGCGCAGTACCTCCGACTCGTCGGCGTCCAGCCCCACCCGCCGCGCCGTGCGACCGCCCGGCTGTCGGTCGACCTGTCCGCCGACGTCGACGGCGCTCGGGTGCGAGAGGGCGAACCGCTGCTGGCCGTCGCCGGCCCGGAATCGACCGAGCGCTTCCGGGCGCGCGGAGTGACCGAACTGACGGGCGCCTCCGTCGACGCGGTCGTGTCGGTCCGCCGTGAGGGCCGTTCGGACGTCACCGTCGCCAACGACGCCGACGAGATGTCCTATCGGGCGTTCGGCGACGACCCGGCGGCCGGCGACGCGCTCTACCTCGGGTTCCGGGCCGATCCGTTCGCGGCCGCGTCGCGGCTCGAACTCGACGTCGAGTACCACGATGCGAACCTCCCGGACCCGGCGAGCCACGGCGACGAGCAGGTGCGCTTCGAGCCGTCTCACCGCGTCGTGTGGGAGTACTACGTCCCGCCGTCGGACGGTGACGGCGAGCCGGACGGGGAAGAAGACGACGGCGGAGGCGTCCGCTGGTTCGACGACGACCGCTGGCGCGCGTTCGCGGCCGTGGAAGACGCCGAGGTGCGCGACGGGACGCGACACCTCTACGAGGGTGGCCGCGTCTCGCTCCCGGCGCCCGGCGACTGGCCGGACGCGCCGGTGGCCTTCTTCGATGGGGATGACCCCCACTACTGGGTCCGCGGGCGCCTCGCGCGCCGCGACCCGCCGGCACCGTCACCATCCTGTGACGCGCCCGAGCGGTCGCCCGAGGCGCCCGCGGTCCACTACGAAGTCCCGCCGCAACTCTCGGCAGTCCGAACCAACGTGGTCGCGGTCGAACACGCCTCGCCGGTGACGGACGTCGACTGCGACGACCCCGACCGGCCGGTGACCGTGACCCTGGAGCGCCGCGAGGGACCGGAGACGACGGCCCGTCCCGGACAGCGGTTCCACTTCGACCGCGCGCCCGTGCAGTCGGCGACGGTCTCGGTCGGCGAGCGGGAGTGGCGCGAGGTCCCCGACTTCGCGGGCTCCGGGCCCGACGACCGCGACTACGTCCTCGACCGCGAGGCGGGGGTCGTCCGGTTCGGCGACGGCGTGCAGGGCGCCGTGCCCGAACCGGGGCAGGCCGTCGTCGCGACCGACTGCGAGTTCGGCGGCGGCACCGACGGGAACGTTCCCGCGTCGACGGCGTGGCAGTTCGAGTGCGAACCGCTCGACGCCGCCGCGGTCACGCCGCTGGGCCGGGCCACCGGCGGCGCCGACGCCGAATCCGTCGAATCGGCGCTCGTGCGGGCGAAGGAGGAGCGACAGACCCCGTTCCGGACCGTCACCCCGTCCGACTACGCCTACGTGGCGACCCACACGCCCGGACTGCGCTTCGGGCGCGCGGCGGTGCTCACCGGGGGCGAGGGGCGCGACCCCGCGGACCCGATCCGCGTCGTGGTCGTCCCGTTCAGCCCGCCGGACGTCCGTCCGGTGCCGAGCGAGGGGTTCCTCGACGCCGTCGACTGCCACCTCGAGCGCCACGCACTGTTGACCGACGACGTCACCGCCGTGGCGCCGACCTACGTGGCCGTCACGGTCGAAGCGGACGTCCGGGTTGTCGAGGGGACGGTTGCGGCGGAGCGACGCCGCGCCGGGGCGGACGCCGTCCGCGAGTTCCTCGACCCGCTCCGGGGGTTCGACGGCGACGGGTGGCCGTTCGGCCGCCCGGTGTACCCCTCGGAGATCTACGAACTGCTGGAGGAGACAGACGGCATCGAGACCGTCGCGGACGTGTCGGTCGAGACGGCTGACGGCGAGTTCGAGGCGAGCGAGGCGGCGCTCCCCGCGCTCGAAGCCGTGACCGTGCGAGTCCTGGACGAGCCCGCGGACTGCGGGAGGGGGTTCTGACGTGACGTTCCCGTTCGTCGGGACCCACACGGCCGCGGAGTGGGCCGACTGGTACCGGACGAACGCGTCAGTGGCCGAAGGCGGCGTCGCCCTCGCCACCGATCCGTTCCCGTCCTTCGATCCGCCCCGCCGGGTCGGCGAGGGAGGATTCGAGACGGTCGACGTGACCGTCGACGGCTGCGGCACGGCCTACGTCCTGACGGCCGACGGGGACGTGTACCGGTACGACGCGACGCAGGACCGACTGACGCGCCTCGCTTGCGTCTGGAACCCCGAGGACGGCGGGGAACCGGCGGCCATCGCCGCGACCGAGGACACGCTCTACGTCGCAGACCGGGGTACCGGGCGGGTGCAGGCGCTGTCCGCCCACCTGCTCCAGACCCGCTGGATCGCCGAAGGGCTCGAGGACCCGGTCGGGCTGACGGTGAGCGAGGGGACGGTGTACGCGCTCGACGGCGGCGACCCGTCGGCCCCGATGACGACCGCGCAGGGGCGGCTCCGCCGCGTCGGCCCCGACGGCGACCTCCGGACGGTCGCCGAACACATGTTCAACCCCGTCGACGTCGCCACCGACGGCGTCGGGAACGTCGTCGTCCTCGGCAGCCGGCCGGCGACCGCCCCCGTCGTCAAGCTGTTCGAACCGGCGTCGCTGGCCGACGTGTCGGCGACCGGCGCGACCGCGGACGTCCGGATCCCCCCGTCGGCGTTCGCCGTCGCCGGTTCCGGACGCCCGGTTGCGCCCACCTGCGTCGAGGCCGTCGGCGTCGGGGAGGTGCTCGTCGGCGTCGGCGCTGCGGGCCCGGGCGAAGCCGGGCTGTTCAGGTACCGCCCCGACGAGGACGGGTTCGAGCCGTTGCCGGTGGTCGACGGGAGCACGGTCGCGCTGCAGACGGGCGTCCCGGACCGCGAAGGCGTGGATCCGGAGCTGTACGCAGTCGACGGCGAGGGAGACCTCCGACTGTTCGACGCGGCCGGCCGTACGTACCGACGGACGGGGGAGGGAGCGTACCGGGGGGCCGTCGTCGGCCGGTTCGACGCCGGCGAGCGCGGGATCCAGTGGCACCGCCTCACGTTCGGTCTCCACCGGGGCGACGGGCGGGCGCGGGCCAGGTCGCAGGTCCGCGTGCAGTTCGCCGCGACCGACGACGACTGGCTGCCGGCCGGCGGGGACGCGTCGCCGTCGGATCCGCCGACCGCGATCGACGGGATCGGCCGGGCGTACGGCCGTCGGCTCCGCGACGCGGGCGTCATCGACCTCGGAGCGCTGGTCGAACTGCCGGCGGGGGAACTGGCGCTGGTACTCGGGACCGACAGTCACAGCGTCTCGCTCTCCGACGCGGCGGGTCTCCTCGCCGACGCCCGCGCCGCGCTCGGCCGCGGCGAGGTCGACGTTGACCGCTTCGAGTGGCGAGAACTGGACCGACCGAACCCCGAGGACGCGCTGGTGCCCGACGCCGAGGGGCGGTACCTCTGGGTCCGACTCGTCCTCGTCGGCGACGAGCGCGTCACGCCGCGCGTGGACAGCGTGCGGGCGTACTTCCCGCGGCAGTCGTACCTGCGCCACCTGCCCGCCGTCTACCGGGAGGACCCCTCGAGCGCCGCGTTCCTCGAACGCTACCTCTCGCTGTTCGAGAGCACCTTCGTCGACATCGAGGAACAGATCGCGAGCGCGTCGAAGTACGCCGATCCCGCGGGGATCCCGACGGAGCACCTCGACTGGCTCGGCGAGTGGCTCGCGGTCGAGGCGGACGAGACCTGGTCGACGCCGGCGCTGCGGGCGCTGATCCGTCGGGCGCCGGATCTCTACCGGAAGCGCGGGACCGCCGAGGGACTGCTCGCGACGGTCCGCCTGTATCTCCGCCACGCCGACGCCGGTGTCACGCCGCTGGACGACCCGAAGCCCTCGATACCCGGCGACGCGACGGCGATTCGGACGGGCGGGGGCAGTGCGCGAACGGACGTGGCGGGCGATGCCGAGACGGACGGAGCCGAAACGGACGAATTACGCGGAGACGATGGCGAGTCGGGCCGGCGGGTCGTCTGGCTGATCGAGCACGGCGACCTGACCTGTATCGACGCCGACGACGTCGAGGTACTGTACCACCGGCTGATCAGTTGTACTCGCGGCTTTCTCGTCTTGCTCCACCCCGACGTGAGCGACGAGGCCGCCGCGGCGATCGACCGCCTCGTCGAGGCCCAGCAGCCGGCCCACGCGACCGGCCGAACGGTTCACCTCCGCGACGCGACCGTGTTGAACGGGACCGGCGACGAGGTGGCCGACGCGCGGGGGTATCACACCTACCTCGGCGTCAACAGCCGACTCTCCTCGCGCGAGTTCGCGCTCGGAGACGGCGTCCTCGGTCAGGACTCGCGTCTCGCGGAACGCGAACCCGACGGGCACCTGGAACTGCAATCGCGGCTCGGGGAGGACGCCCGACTCGGCTGACGGGCGCAGACCGACCCGCCGCACGCCGCACCGCCTCACGAACGACACGCGACCGCACCACGACACCCGAATTCAGCAATGAGCAATTCACAGAACGACGCGACAGCTCACGATCAGAACGGAGCGGACAACCACTCGCTCGAACGGTTCGAGCGCAACCGGTTTTTCAACGGGAAGCTGATGACGGCCCGCGACATGCTGGCCGAGCAGGAGTATCACGCGGACCGCCTCGAGACGCTCACCGCGCAGGTGACCGGCTGGGGAATCGTCTGCGGACTGGGAACGCGGATCGAGCCCAGTGAGGACCCGGATGCGCCGCCGCGGGCCGTCGTCGAGGCCGGCATCGCCATCGACCGGGCGGGCCGACAGATCGTCGTCCCGGAGCGAGACAGCGAGCCCCTACCCGAGTCCACCGACGGGACCGTCGACGAGGCGTCGGTCTTCGTGGAATACGACACCTGCCTCACGGAGTCGGTGCCGGCTCACGGGTCGGAGGACGCCTGCAAGGAGCAGTGCGACTACAACCGGACGGTCGAGACCTACGAGATCGTCACGAATCGGGGCGGGCCGGCCGACGCGGCCGAACGCCAGACAGAGCAGAAGCAGTTGCCGTTCGATCGGGTCGAGTTCCCGACGAACGAGGAGGTGCAGTCCGACGTGACGACGGAGACGGGCCGTATCGCGCCAGCGAACGACGCCGCCCACCTGCCGGCGCGCTGGTACCACGAACTCGACGACGACGATTACCAGTTCCGCAGCGTCCGCTCGTGCGAGACCCCCGAGCCCGGGGCGGTGTTCCTCGGACACTTCGAGGCCGACGAGGAAGGGACCTGGCAGTCGGTCGACTACTGGGACGACGACACCGAGCCGCGCCCGTACGTCTACACGAACGACATGCTCTACACCGGGCTGCTCGACCACGCGACGGACTTCGAGAACCCCCACGAACTCGCGCTCTCCGTCTGGGACACCGACGGCGGAGCGTCGCTCGGCGTCGAAGACCGGGAGGTGCACGTCGCCGGCGCGGGCGGGACGAGCGTCGACGTCGACGGGAGCACGCTGACGATATCCGGCGGCGGGACGGAGGGCCTGGACCCGCTCGTCTACTACCTCGAGGAGTCCAAACTCCGCCGCGACGCCCTCAGGAAGGTCGCCTGCGCGTTCGAGGAGCTTCGTTCGCAGTTCGAATACGTCAGGAGCGGCCCGCAGACCGGACGACCGGCGCTCCTCGCCGACGCCATCGCGACCGTGACCCGGGACGGGCTCGACGACGACGACAGCGGCGATTTCGACGAGGTCTACGACGTGCCGGAGCGGTTCACGGAGTTCGTCGCCGAGCAGCTCACCGACGCGTTCGAGGCCTTCGGCGCGTCGCTCCCGGAGTTCGTCGGCGGCAGGGAGGAGTTCAAGGAGGCCGGGTCGACGCTCGAGACGATCGCCGACTCGGTCCTCGACGACGAGATCTCCCACGAGGACTCGAACGTCGTCGCCGTCGAACTGTGTCGGCTGGCGGAGGTCGCGTCGTGTCTCTCGGGGTGTTGCGTCGAGTTCGGGCAGTTCGACGACTACACGCCCGTGACGTCGCCCCTGTCGCTGAAGGACGTCGTCGTCGACCCGAAACTGATCGAGCTGCCGATGCTCTGGGACTACGTCCCGGTCGTCGTCCCCATCGACCACGAGGTCGGCAAGGTCCTCGAGTTCCTGGACGACGGCCTCCGCATCGAACTGCCGCCGACCGACGCGGTCGCGGTGACGGTCCGCAGCGGCGAGGGATTCGAGCTGAGCGCGTTCACCGAGCGGGGGAACCATGTCGGTACCGACGGCGGCGACGCGACCGACGGGAGCACGGCGACGCTCGAGGTCTCGACGGAAGCGGGCGAGGAACCGATCACGTACCTCGACCTCAGGTTCGAGTCCGGCGAGGATCCCATCGACGCCCCGGGCCTCGTCAGAGACGAGACCATGGGCCGGTTGAACGACGAGCAACGCAGGAGGCTCGAACAGAGCGAGACCGAGACCGGGCAACTGGTCTCCGTCTGCCACCGGTGACTGCGGACCGGCGACGGTTCGCACGGTGTGGTGCGGGCCGACGGTGTCAGCGGGATCTCCCGGTCACTGCTCGCTCATCGCTTCGCTCGCGAGGTTGCGCCCGTGGGCGTTCAGCGACACCTCGGTTCGGACGCGGACCTCGTCGACGGCGTCCATCTCCAGCAGTTTCTGGTAAATTTCCTCGACCTCGTCGACGCTGATGCCGACGAAGTCGGCCATCTCGAACGGGGAGACGCCCGAGTACAGCGCCATCAGGACCTGGTTCTCGACGTCGGAGAGTTCGTACTCCTCGCTCTGGCGGTCCGAGACGACGGCCTCGAAGAGGTGGGCGAGGGCGTTACAGTGGGCCTCGGTGCCCGAGAAGTGCGTCTCGACGCTGCGGCCCTCCTCGTCGGTGTGTTCGAGCTGGACCACCCGGCGCTGGGTTCCCATGACCCCCTGGCTCGCCGTCTCGACTGTCCCGACGTCGTCGACGGCGAACGAGGTCGTCCGCCCGCCGGGGAGCGCGAGTTTGACCTCGTCGTCGGCGAAGCGAAAGCGGGCCTTCGACCACTCGGTGTCCTGGACGACCCCGCCCACCACCGCCGGGTGTTTGACGAGGATGACCTCGGTGTCGAGCGCGGCGCGGCAGTACTCCCGATCGAACGCCTCCACGTCGGGCGCGTCGACGAGGAGGACGTGATCGCCGGCGCGGACGGCCGTCGCGCCGTCGGCCGGGAACCCCTCGGGGACCACGCCGTCGACGTCGTCGACGAGTTCGAGCGCGCTGTGTGGGAACGACTTGTTGCCGTCGGCCTCGGCGAGGACGAGGCGCTTGCTCGTGAGGACCAGCCGCGATGAGCGCCAGCGCGGCTCTTCGACCGGCTGCCCGTCCCGGACGACGAACGCGTAGTCCCCGGACGTGTCCACGAGTTTGGCTTCGTCCCCGCTCATTCCGTGACTACCGGACGTTGACGGCGCGATGTATATAAATTCGTCTGGGCGAGACAGCGGCGACAGTCAGATCGACTGCCGAGCGCCGGGGGACTCACCGTCCATCGAAGGGATTTTCGGCCGTTTCCAGCCGTGTGATACCGTCGACCGCATCGAAATCGTCGTCGAAGGAGTAGAGGTACTCGACATCCGTCCGCTCCATGTGCGCGGCGATGGTCGCGTCGCCGAACGCGAGTCCGTCGAACGTTTCGAACAGTTCGACCGCCCGATGGAAGTCGGTCTGTGCGGAGTGTATCAGTTCGAACCCCGCGGACTCCGAAAGGCGGTGCCGGAGATCGACGGCGATGTCGTGACGCTGGCGTTCGTGAATCCAGTTCAACGTCTCCAGCAACACGTAGTTCGTCACTCTCGCCGTCGGCAGGTCGCCCCGATCGACTGCGCGAACGATGGCTTCGGCCCGTTCGTGGCGGTTTCCCGCTCCCGTATCCTTGTAATCGATCAAAACGTTCGAATCGATAACTGCGATCGCCATCAGACGTTCTCCGAAAACGCGGAGTCCCGTTCGTTCCCGGCGAGATCGTGCGTCCCGTCGCTGTCTCCGCCGAGATCGGCCTTCAGATCGTCGTCTTCGAACGCACCGTATCGCTGGCGGACTACTTCCACAACGAGTCGCCCCGCTTCGTCGACGTTCCACCGTAGTTTGTCGCCGGCCTGGATGTCGAGCCGGCGACGCAGCGATGCCGGAATCGTGATCACCCCCCGGTCGCTGACTTTCGTCTCCTCCGGAGTCTCGTCCGTCGCCATACCTGTCGATACAGTCGGTCGCCCGATACATGTTTCGCTACATGTGCTCGAAGCGAGCGCGAATTCCTGCCCCTATCCACCGGTTCGAACTCGGAAACTGACAGCTCTGTTACCGGACTGCGTTTCAGTATTTCGCCCTACAGAAATGTATTTCAGATTATGCTTATGGGGGAACGGCTCCTACGATCAGATAGAGATGAGACAGCATTCACGCGGTTCGGCTGCGGTATCGGCTCCCCTCGCGTCCTACGGCCTCGGCCAGCTCGTCGCGGCGAGTCTGGTCGCAATGGTCGTGACGGTCGCGCTGGTCGCGCTCGTCGCTCGACCGGAACTGGTCGTCGGCCTCGCGGTCGTCGCGCTCGCCGTTCGAGCGCGGCGGGTCGTCACGGTCCCGCTCTCGCGGCGGGCCCACGAGCGACTGGCCGTCGAGCACCGCCCGTCGGCGAAGTGACGGGGGCGGAACGACGGGACGAAGAACGAACTGACGCGGACGAACTGACGCGGACGAACTGACGCGGTCCCCCTGATCGACGATTCGGCTCTCCACACGCCTTCGCCGCCGACGCTGCTTCCGTTCGGCGTCGGCGGAGTTACGCGATCCCGATCCACCCGTTTTCGACGGCGACGAGCATCCCGCCACCGAGTATCGCGAGCGCGCCGAACCCGACGCAGACGCCCCAGAAGGCGACGCGGCGGACGAGCGCGACCAGCGCGCCCACGGTGACGTAGCCGACGACGGCGCTGACGCCGAGCGCGAGCACCGCCTGCGGGACCGGGATCGTCGGCACACCGTCGTCGAGGACGACGAGCAGGCCCGCGCCAAGCGAGGCCGGGATGGAGAGGAGGAAAGACAGTTGCAGCGCGCGCTCGCCCTCGTGACCGCGGAGGAGGAGCGCGCTCACGGTCGTCCCCGACCGTGAGACGCCCGGGAGGAGCGCGAGGCCCTGGCAGACGCCGACCACCACGGCGTCGACGGCGTCGGGCGTGTCGCGCTCGCCGAGACCCCAGCGGTCGGCCGCGCGCTGGACGACCCCCGTTCCGACGAGGAGGACGCCCACGGCGGCGACGAACGCGCCGCCCGCGAGTTCCGTCGCGACCTCCGAGAGCGCGGCGTAGAGGGAGAGCCCGACGACGCCCGAGACGAGCGACGCGACGCCGTAGAACGTCAGGTCGGCCCGGTCGGCGCCGAACGCGTCGCGTGGTCGCCAGGAGGGGGCCGCTTTCGCGAGAGCGAACGCGTCGTCGCGGTAGAACGCGAGCGCGGCGACGGCCGTCCCCCCGTGGAGAAAGAGGGCGAAGCGAGTGGCGTCGAACGCCGTTTCGCCGGTCGCGAGCGCGACGACGAGCGCGACGCCGCCCTCGCTCGACACCGGCAGCCACTCCAGCACGCCCTGCACGAGGCCGACCAGCAGCGCCAGCAGCGTCGCCTGCGTGTCCATGGAAGTGAGGGGAGCGCTCCGCGATAAAGGGTATTCGGATCGGACCGAGACCGACTCGACCGCGCCCACGCCGTTCGCTGAATCGCGTTGCGCGGGTAGACGGCACGTTTATCGCCACTACCCGAGTACTGTCCGGAATGCAATCAAAGCTCGCTACCGACCTCTGGGCGGCGGTGCTGGCGCTCCCGCGCTGGCAGGGCCTCCTCGTCGTGGTCGGTGGGTCCCTGCTCTCGGCGTGGCTCGTCCGGGTCGGCGGCGACGTCGCGATCAAGCGGCTCACCCGGCGGATCCCTGGCGACGTCGACGCAGTGATCTTCCGGAGCGTCCACCCCGCCGTGTACGTCACGGTGGTCCTCGTCGGGGGCTACCTCGGGATACGACTCCTCGTCGACGTGCCCGCGTGGATCGACCCCTCGAAAGCGGGGATGCTGACGCTGGTCACCGTCGTCTGGGCGGTCCAGCTCGCGCGGATGGGCGGGGGCGTGTCGAACGAACTGACGAGCGACGACACGGTCGGCAACCAGATGGTCCCCATCTTCCAGAACGTCTGGACGGCGTTGCTGCTGGGCGCCTCGGCGTTCCTCGTCCTCTGGTACTGGCGGGTGAACGTGACACCGCTGTTGGCGTCGGCGGGGGTGCTCGGCATCGTCATCGGTCTCGCCGCCCGGGACACCATCGCCAACCTCTTCGGGTCGATCGCGCTGTACGCCGACGGGACCTACAAGGTGGGCGACTTCGTCGTCCTCGAATCCGGCGAGCGCGGCCGCGTCGAGGACATCTCCATCCGCTCGACGGTCCTGCGGACGCGCGACGACCTGCTGGTGACCGTCCCCAACGCCGTGCTCAACACCGCCACGATCACCAACGAGTCCTCGCCCGAGCGCGAGCGCCGAGTCCGCGTGTCCGTCGGCGTCGCCTACGGGACCGACGTCGACCACGTCGAGGAGACGCTGCACGCGGTCGCCGCCGCCGAGGACGTGGTGCTGGACGAACCCGAACCGCGCGTCCGGTTCCGCGGGTTCGGCGAGTCCGCGCTCGACGTCGAGTTGCTCTGCTGGATTCCCGCGCCCGTCCTGCGCGGCCGCGCGACCCACCGTCTGAACAAGGCCGTCTACCGGGCGTTCCTCGACGAAGGCATCGAGATCCCGTTCCCCCAGCGGGTGGTGACGATGAACGGCGCGTCCGACGGCGGACTGCGATCGGTCGACCAACGGTCAACCGACGGGACACCGATGGACGCTGCGACCGACGGCGGACCGACGGGCTGACTCCACCCGGACGTGACCCGCGCCGCGACGCTTCGAAAGGGAATTACGGCCCCGTCGCCCACTGACTGCCAATGACCGACGACGTTCTCGACCTGGCTCGACGGGCCGTCGAGACGGGGCCGCTCTGTGACCCCTGTCTCGGCCGGCTCGTCGCCGAGCGGAGCTTCGGCCTCACGAATCGCGAGCGCGGCCGGAGCCTCCGGGTCGCCGTCGCGCTCGCCGACGACCGCCCCGTCGCCGACCTCGAACCCGACGAGCCGTGCTGGGTCTGCGAGGGCGAGTCGGACGAGGAGCGAGTCCGGGAGTGGGCCGAGCGCGCCGCCTACGCCGTCCGGGACTACGACTTCGAGACCTTCCAGGTCGGGACGCGCGTCCCGCCGCTGTTCGAGGAGAACGACACGCTGCTGCGCGACGATCTGGGACTCGACGACGACGCCGGCGAGGCGCTCAAGACCGAACTCAACCGCGAGGTAGGGAAGCGATTCGGCCGCGAGACCGACACCGAGGTGGAGTTCCAGCGCCCCGACGTGCAGGTCACGCTGAACCTCGGCGACGACACCGTCGACGCGCAGGTCAACTCCGCGTTCGTCTACGGCCGTTACCGGAAACTCGAACGGGACATCCCGCAGACGAAGTGGCCCTGTTCGGACTGCAACGGCACCGGCCTCAACCGCGGGGAGATCTGCGAGGGCTGTGACGGCTCGGGCTACCGCTACGACGAGAGCGTCGAGCAGCTCACCGCGCCCGTCGTCGAGGAAGCGATGGACGGGGAGTCGGCGACCTTCCACGGCGCCGGCCGCGAGGACGTCGACGCGCTGATGCTCGAAGGCGGGCGCCCGTTCGTCATCGAGATCGAAGAGCCCCGCGAGCGGACGGTCGACGCCGCCGCGCTCCAGCCCGAGATCAACGACTTCGCCGACGGCAAGGTCGAGGTGCTCGACCTCCGCCAGGCGACCTACGAGATGGTCGAGCGCGTCAAGGAACTCGACGCCAGCAAGACCTACCGGATGGACGTCGAGTTCGAGGACGACGTGGATGCCGACGCCTTCGCCGCGGCGCTGGACGAACTGGAGGGCACGACCGTCGAACAGCGGACGCCCCAGCGCGTCGACCACCGGCGCGCCGACATCGAACGGACCCGCGACGTGTACGAGATCGAGGGCGAACTGGCCGACGAGCGCCACGCGACCGTGGAACTCCACGGCGAGGGCGGCCTCTACGTGAAGGAACTCGTCTCCAGCGACGAGGGGCGCACGGAGCCGAGCCTGGCCGGCCTGCTCGGCGTCGACGCCGAAGTGACGGCGCTGGACGTGCTCGACGTGCAGGGCGAGGACGAACCGTTCGCGAAGGCGGAGTTCTTCCGCGACAGTCCGGCAGGGGCCGACGACGGGGCGGACGACGGCGAGGCCGCGGACGCGGACGGCGACTGACCGACCAAGCGGCCGAAGCCACCGCCACCGACGGAGCCAAGAGGGACGGTGCGAGTTGTGGGAGCGAATGCCGACGATCGACGACTACCCCTCGGTCTCGCTGCACAACGTCGCGGAGACGGTTCCCGCCGACTGGACGGACGACGGCGATCGCCTGCACCGCCTTCCGGCCGATGTCGCCGCGCAGCTGAACGAGATGGCCGACGGCCGCGTCCGTGAGCCCTCCGGGAGCGAGCTCCGGTTCGTACCCGAGACCGACGACGCGGAGATCGAAGTGACGCTCTCGGCCGAGGAGGCGGGCCAGTTCCGCGTGTTCTGGGGGCCGTTCCAGCCCTGGAAGCCCACGGACATCGGGCCGGAGCCCGAGACGTACACGCTCGCGGTGCCCGAGCGGGTCCGGAAGCTCGACACCGAGGTGGACAGCCGGTTCGACCCGCGCGTCTGCCGCATTCTCTTCGAGCGCACGCCGGCGGTCGCCGTCCACGACGTGACGGGCGACTGCCGCCCGCCCGGACCCGAGGAACTGCCCGACACGCGGTACCTCGCCTACGGCACGTCGATCACCGAGGGCGCCGCGTCGTCGGCGACGCACCTGAACTACGTCTCGCGGACCGCCCGCGCGCTGGGGTGGGACGCGCTGAACTTCGGCTGTTCCGGGTCGGCGTACGCCGACCTGCCGATGGCGGAGTACGTCACCGACCGCGACGACTGGGACGTGGCCACGCTCGCGCTGTCGATCAACATGGCCAACCAGGACTTCTCGGTCGCGGCGTTCGAGGAGCGCGCCGAGGCGTTCGTCCGGACAATCGTCGACGCCCACCCGGACAAACCGATCGCCTGCATCACGCTGTTCCCGTTCTACCCGGACGTGATCGAGGGCGGCGACGCCGAACGCGCCGAGGCGTTCCGCGCGGCGGTCCGGGAGATCGTCGCCGAAACCGACCACCCGGATATATTCGTGATCGAGGGCACCGACCTGACGGACGTGTCGGGGTACTCCGCGGACATCCTCCACCCGGGCGACGCCGGGATGGAAGCCATCGGACGCAACCTGGCCCGACACCTCGACGAGCGGATCGAGTGACGGCACCGGCCGACTGCGGCGGCCATCGGACCGCGCGAGAGGCGCGGTCGCCCGCGTTTCCGTCGCTGTGACTCGGCCGACGGCGCCCCGCGGCCGGTCCCGTCGCGGAAAACGGCCACTAGCGGCCCGGAGGCGGCAGACGCGTGTCAGACGGTCGGCGTCTCGACCGCGACAGCTTAAATACCAGCAGGCACAAGGCGCCGCCATGCACGAGTTCGGCGTCGACGAGGCCGGCAAGGGGCCGGTGTTGGGCTCGATGTTCGCGGCGGCGGTCGCCGTCGACCCGGCCGACCTGCCCGACGACGTCGGCGACTCGAAGGGGATCGCCCCCGCCCGCCGCGAGGAACTCGCCGCGACCATCCGCGAGGTCGGCGCCGTCGGCGTCGCCGAGATCTCCGTCGACCGCATCGACGACGACGAGACGGACATGAACTCGCTGACCGTCGCCGCCCACGCCGAGGCCATCGAGAGACTCGTCGACGCGGCCGACGAGTCTCCCGATCCCGACGACCCCCACTCGGGGTACGTCGACGCCTGTGACACGAACGCCGTCCGCTTCGAGCGCCGAGTCGAGGACGGCACCGACGCCGCGGTCGACCTGCGGGCCGAGCACGACGCCGACGAGACCTATCCCGTCGTCGGCGCGGCGAGCATCGTCGCGAAGGTGGCCCGCGACGCCCACGTCGACGCGCTCGCCGACCGCTACGGCGCCGTCGGCAGCGGCTATCCCGGCGACGGGACGACCCGCGACTTCCTCGAATCCTACGTCGCCGACCACGACGCCCTCCCGCCGTGTGCCCGCGAGTCCTGGAAGACCAGCCAGGACGTGCTCGCGGCCGCCTCCCAGTCCTCGCTCGGCGAGTTCCAGCCCGACGGTGGCCGCGTCGGCGGCGACGCGAGCGGCGAAACCGAAGTGCGCTCGGACGGCGGCAGCCACGAGCGGACGACGCTCGACGATTTCTAAACCATCTTTTTCCCGACCGGGTTTCCGCAGCGAGCGGAGCGAGCGAGGAAACCCGGTCGGCAAAAACATGGTCTTGCCGAGCGGAGCGAGGCAAGGCTCGGAAGTCGCAGTCCGCGCAGTGAGCGAAGCGAACGAGCAGAACCGTCTTCCGGTGGTGAAAAAGGCCGCTCGCGCTTCGCGCGAGCGGAGAACCGGGCCTCGCTTCGCTCGGCCCGGATACTCAAGACAACGAAGTCGTTTACCGGCGCGCAGTCGTGTTTCGGACTATGACCGCTTTCGACCCGGAGAAGTTCGAAGACAAGTACGTCCACTACATGGACGAACTCCAGACGGCGTACAGGAACGCGTACCAGCACTTCCACGGCCGGTACGACTCGACGCTGCTCAAGGCGATCGACCGCCAGGTGCTCGACGGGAGCGAACCGTTCTACGAGGGGGACGGCGAGTTCCGGGTCGAACTCCCCGAGAACCCGCGTGAACGCGCAGGGGACCTCCCCGTCGACGACGAGACGTTCGACGCGGTTCTCCAGGAGTTCGTCGACCGGATCGAACTCGAACTGCGGCGCGTCTTCGAGTTCGACGACGCCGAATAGGTAGGGACCGAACAGAGCGGGCGGAGTCGGGGCCGTTCGTCACCTGGTCTGGTCCTCGATCCACGCCAGGTACTCGTCTCTCGCATCGATTTCGGTGTGCGTGACGCCGGGCAACTCGTCGGGGTGGTCCCCGTCGACGAGTTCGTACAGCAGGTCCAGCTGATCGGACGTCGTGAAGGCCGTGATCGTCCAGTAGCGCTGTTCGTTCACCTCGCCGTCCCACCAGTAGTGGCTCGTGCCCGAGGACGTCCGTGTCCCCGCGGCGATCCGCTCTTCGACGAGTACCCGAGACAGTTGGTGCGCGGCCGTCTCGTCCGGGACGCCGATTCGAACGGCGAGATAGGACATGGACGCTCAGTCGTCGCTACGGGAAAAATACCTGGCGGGCCGTCTCTCTTCGGCGCGAGTGGATAGAAACGATGGCGAAACGGGGGCGAACCGTTAGTCTCGCTGTTGCTCGCTCAGCATCAGGTTCCGCAGCACGTCACCGTACGCGGGACGCGTCACGAGCACGCCGATGAGGACGCCGACGATGGTGACGATGGCGAAGCCCTGCAGGTCCCCGAGCGAGAGGAAGGCGAGCGGGCTCATCGCGATGATGGTCGTCACCGCGGCGGCGCCGATGACCCAGAACGCCTTGCGGAAGCGGTTCTGGAACACCCTGCCGGTCGCGATCTCACCCTCGTTGAGGATCTCGTCGGCGATGATCAACAGGTCGTCCACACCGGTCCCGATGACTGCGATGAACCCGGCGATGTACGAGAGGTTGAGCGGGAGGCCGATAGCGGCGGCGAACCCGAGGAGCAGGTACACCTCGGCGGCGGCCGTCGCCAGCATCGGGAGCGCGACGCGCGGGTTCTTGTATCGCAGGAACACCATCCCGCTGACGGCGAGCCACGCGATCAGGCCCGTCAGCAGCGCTCGGGACTTGAACCGGTCGCCGAGGCTCTGCTGGAGGAAGAGCACGGTCCCCTCGTCGACGGCGAGTTCGGTCGGCAGCGCGCCGGCGCGCAGGTTGACCTGCAGGCTCTGGGCTTCGTCCATCGAGGTGGTCTGCATCTGGAAGGTCGGCGCCTTCTGGAACTCGCCGGACTCGATGGACTCGGCGAGACCGGGGTTCAGGTAGGCGGCGTAGACGACGTCGCCGTCGACCACGGTGTACAGGCAGTACCCCGCGTCGGAGGGTTGCGAGCGATAGCGACAGCGCTGGCTGCCGGTCGCCTCGCTCGACGTGAACCCGAGGTCGACGAGCGCCTGCGAGTAGTTCTGCGCGTCTTCCTCGGTGAGCGTCGCCGGGACGTAGGGACTACCGTTGCGGTCCGTGTCGGCGACGCCGATCTGCGAGCGTTCGAGCTGGCGGTTCGTGAGCACCGTCTCGTTGCGGTACTCGGTGCCGTTGTCGCCCTCGACCGGGTAGTGGGCGACGATGCGGACCTCGCCCTGGTCGCCGATGAGGTTCAGCACCTGCGTCGTGTTCGCGTTGGGGACGTCCACGACGACGTAGTGTTCGCCGGTGGCGGAGCGCTGGTCCGTCACGGTCCCGCCGCTCAGCCCCCCGCGGTTGATCTTCGCCTCGATCGTGTCGACGGTCTGCTGGCGCGTCTCCCCGGTGACGCCCCGTCGGAACGTCGCGTCCGCGGTGTCGAGACCCGCGGTCTGTAGGGCCGAACGGAAGCGTTCTTCGCTGACGTTCCGTTCGAGCACCTCGACCGCGTCGCCGTTACCCGTGTTCAGCCTGACGTTCACGTCGCCGCCGGTGACGTTCATCTCGGTCGCGATCGTCTCGCGGATGCTCGCCCGGTTGTTCTGGTCGATGCCGAGGTTCTCGGCGGTCGTGCCGACCAGTGGCGCGCGGATGCGCGTCCCGCCGGCGAGTTCCAGCCCGTATTTGAGGTTCGTCGGATCGGTCGACGCGCCGACCGAAGAGCTGTTGTTCGCACCGGGATCGGGGGCGGCGGCCGGGGCGAACAGGGCCGCCGTCGACGCGAGGACGAACACGACGAGCATGACGATCCGCCAGTTCGCGCGCAGGTTCATCGGCTCACCCCCTCGAACTTGTACCAGCGAAGCAGGCTCAGGTTCATCATGTAGGTGTTCATCAGGTCGACGACCAGCCCGAAGACGAGCACGATCGCCAGATCCGGGAGCAGCGGGATCCGGAACAGCGACGAGACGATGTACATCACCGTCATCGCCGCGATGGAGGTGACGGTCATCGTCACACCGGTCTGCATCGCGCGGTAGGTGCTCTCGTAGAAGCTCCCACGTCGGCGGAGGATGTGGTTGTTCAAGAGGATGTCAGAGTCGACGGAGTACCCGATAAGCATCAGGAGTGCCGCGACCGACCCCAGCGAGAGCTTGATCCCGAAGAGGTTCATCAGCGCGAGCGGGATGATGATGTCGGAGAACGCCGAGAGGACGACCGCGATGGAGGGCACGAACGAGCGGAACAGGACGAAGATGAGGATGCTCATCCCGACGAACGCGACGCCGATGCCCATGAGCGCGAGGCGCTGGGCGTCGGCGCCGAAGCTCGCCGACCGCGTCTGTATCGAGACGATCTCGTAGCCGGCCGACTCCACCTGCGAGCGGATGGTATCCGTGTCGGTCGACTGCGTGGTGACGATGTACTCGTTCGACCCCGCGACCGGCTGGACGCCGTCGGTCTCGAACTCGAGCGCCTGTCTGACCTCCGTCTGTGACGCGTCGGTCGCTATCTGAACCTCGGTCCCCCCGGTGAACTCGATACCCGGTGTGACCGGTGCCCCGGTCGTCAGGTACCACCCCGCGAGGACCAGCAACGCCAGTGCCAGCAGCGCGAGCGGAACGGCCGCGAGCTGGCGGTTTGAGTACCGGTCGTACTCCGGTTCCGGTACTACGAACTCGACCATGCCGGTGGGTGTGCGACGCCCGCCGATAAGCCTTCTCCATTCCGTCTCGGCGCCCCCGTCGACGGCGTCCGACCGCTGCGACGGAACGCCCGACCGCGCTCGCTGGACGGAACGCTCTCCCGCATCCGCCGGGACGGAACGCCCGGGCCCGCCCTCACGCTCTCGCGACCTCGAACGCGTCGCTGGCGCCCCCGCGACCGCGGGATGTCTCTGGGATCGACCGACCGTCGACACCCAAAGGCACTTTTTCTTTCGCTTGTTACCACCCACTAACCCGATGTCACGCAGTCCCTCTCTCCCCGAGCGACCCCGGCTGGAACTCGACCCCGACATGTCTCCGTCGGAGCGGCTGGGGGCCCTGCAAGAGCACTACCGACAGCTGGTTCGGGTCAACAGCGAACTCGAAGCCCAGCTGGAGAGCGCACGCGACCGCCGCGAGGCGCTCACCGAGGAGGTCGACGAGCTCGAGCGCGAGAACGAGACGCTCAAGACCTCCTCGCTGTACGTCGCCACCGCCGAGGAGATCACCGACGACGGCGTCGTCGTCAAACAGCACGGCAACAACCAGGAGGTCCTCACCGAGTTGCCCACCCAGCTCCGCGAGGCGCTCGAGGCCGGCGACCGCGTCGCCATCAACGATTCGTTCTCTATCCAGTCCCAGCTCGAAACCGAGACCGACGCCCGCGCGCAGGCGATGGAAGTCGACGAGTCGCCCGAGGTGACCTACGACGACATCGGCGGCCTCGAGGAGCAGATCCAGGAGGTCCGCGAAGCCGTCGAGGAACCGCTGATCAACGCCGAGCAGTTCGACGAGGTCGGCATCGACCCGCCGAGCGGCGTCCTGCTCCACGGCCCGCCCGGCACCGGCAAGACGATGCTCGCCCGCGCCGTCGCCAACGAGACCGACGCCACGTTCATCAAGATGGCCGGCTCCGAGCTCGTCCGCAAGTTCATCGGCGAGGGCTCGCGGCTCGTCCGCGATCTCTTCGAACTCGCCAGCGAGCGCGAACCGGCCATCATCTTCATCGACGAGATCGACGCCGTCGCCGCCAAACGAACGGAATCCAAGACCTCCGGCGACGCGGAGGTCCAGCGCACGATGATGCAACTGCTCTCGGAGATGGACGGCTTCGAGGACCGCGGCGAGATCCGCATCATCGCCGCCACCAACCGCTTCGACATGCTCGACCGGGCCATCCTCCGCCCCGGCCGCTTCGACCGCCTCATCGAAGTCCCCGAACCCGACGCCGAGGGCCGCCGCCGCATCCTCGAGATCCACACCCTGGACATGAGCCTCGCCGACGAGGTCGACTTCGAGCACCTCGCCGCTGAGACCGACGGCTTCTCCGGCGCCGAACTCGCCAGCCTCGCCACCGAGGCCGGCATGTTCGCCATCCGCGACGGCCGCACCGACGTCCGCACCGAGGACTTCGAGGACGCCCTCGAGAAGATCGAAGAGGGCGACCAGACCGAGGGTCAGCCGGTCGCTTTCTACTGAGACCATCTTTTTCGCGGACGGGTTTCCTCGGTCGCCTACGGCGACCTGCGGGAACCCGTCCGCCAAAAACATGGGTGAAAAAGGCCGCTCGCGCTCCGCGCGAGCGGTGAACCGGCTCGCTCACTCCGTTCGCTCGCCGGACGCTCGGCACCTCCGCACCGCGACTCCACCGCCCCAGCAACGCACCGCGACCCCGCTCTCCTATCTCGTCGACGCAGGCGATCACGTTCCCTCACTACCACTAGTAGTTGTTTAAGGATTAGGACTAAATGCAGGATGTTCGTCTACGTTTATCGTGATACGGTGATCGAAACCGATGTTATCTAACGACGCCGATACCGAGACGAGCAGTGAGGCGGAGCCAGGCTTTCTCACGGATCGCAGGGATCTGGAGGCGATACACGAGCAGATAGTCGGATTCGTCAAGGACACAGTGACGAAGGCGGGGGCTCGGGGGGTCGTCGTCGGTCTGAGCGGGGGGATCGACTCGACGCTGACGGCGAACCTGGCCGTACAGGCGCTCGGGAGCGAACGCGTCCTCGGGCTCGGGTTGCCGGCGCACACCGACGCGGACAACGCCCAGGAAGCGCAGACGATGGCGGAGGGACTGGGGATCGAGTTCCGGGAAGTCGACCTGCGCCCGCTGGTGGACGTGTTCGAGGACCACGTCGCGGCCGAAGTCGCACCGTCGGGCGGCCGCCGGGAGATCGGGAACGTCACCGCGCGCCTGCGAATGTGCGCGCTGTACTACGCGGCGAACGCGCGCTCGTATCTCGTCTGCGGGACGGCCAACCGCTCGGAGTTACTGCTGGGGTACTTCACGAAGTACGGCGACGGCGGTGCCGACCTCTTTCCCCTGGGTGACCTCTACAAGACCGAGGTCCGGGCGCTCGCCCAGCACGTCGGCGTCCCGCGGCGGATCATCGCCAAGGAACCCACCGCCGACCTGTGGGCGGGCCAGACCGACGCCGAGGACCTGGGCGCGCGGTACTCGGCGATCGACCCGGTCCTCCGCCGCGTCGTCGACCGGAGCGAGCGCGTCGAGGACGCCGTGGAGGCCCTCGACGTCGACCCGGAGACGGCCGAGGCGGTCGCGGAACTGTACGTCGACTCGCTCCACAAGCGCGCGGTCCCGCCCACGCCCGGCGTCGACGGCCGCGGGAAGGGCGGCGAGTCCTACCCGCTGCACCTCGCTGCGATGGCGAACGGACTCTGAGTTCGATTCGACCGGAAACGAAACCCCTTAGCGCCGGAGTCGACGAGACGGTGGTATGAGCACTATCCGGGTCGCGTGGGGGTCGGCCACCGGCCCGACCGCGATGTCGTCGTTCGACGCGGCGCTGGCCGAGGCGGGCGTCCACAACTACAATCTCGTGACGCTCTCCTCGGTCATCCCCGCCGAGGCCCGCCTCGAACGCGTCGGCACGGCGCCCGACCTCGGCCCGGCCGGGGAGGCGCTGTACGCCGTCGTGGGCCGCGAGACCCTCATTCCCGGCGTCGACGGCGAGGCCTGCGCGGGCCTGGGGTGGGTCCGCAGCGAGTCCGGCCGCGGGCTGTTCTACGAGGCCAGCGGGACCGACCCCGACGCGGTCGGCCGTGCGGTCGAGTCGGGACTCCGGCGCGGGATGGAACTTCGCGAGTGGACCTTCCACGAGGAACCGGAGGTGGTCGTCGAGTCGACGCCGGCGGCCGACGATGAGCACGCGACCGCCGTCGTGGTGGCCGCCTACGGAAGTAGCGAGCCGTTGCTCGACTGAGTAGCGAACCGCTACTGTCCCGAATAACGAGTAGCCGCGGCCAACCGCGACCGCGACCGCCGCCTACTCGACACACAGGGGTTAAGACCCTGCGACGAGTACGGGTGGGGAAGAGCTTCATGTACGGAAACACGCCGTTCGGAGACGAGGGGTTGGATCCGGAGACGCTGACGCCCGACCAGCGCCGCCAGCTGGAACGGGACCTCTCGCTCGTCGCCCAGCACACGCGAAAACTCCTCCCCGCCGAGTTCGTGGTCGGCTCGGACCTGACCGCCGGCACCGACGGTCCCGAGGCCACGGTCGCCGTCCGCCCGCCCGTCGGCCCCGTCGTCTCGGCCGGCTACACGCCCGAGGAAGCCGACGCGACCATCACCGAAGACGAACGCACCGACCTCGCCCAGGGCCTCGCGGCGAGCGCGGCGCTCCAGGTCAAACAGGCCCTCTCCGGCAGCACCAGCCCGACCGCCCGGTAACTACCTCGGCCCCGTTTTTTCGCCGTCTCAGCCCTCGCTGGCGCCGTCCGGCGGATTGTAAAAGAGCGCGTAGCCGATGGTCCCGCTGGCCGGGACGCTCCCGACGGCCAGCGCCGTTACCCACGACCACGAGAGCACCGCCCCGGCGAGCGTCGCGGCGACGAGGATCGCCGGGATCAGCGCCAGGACCGCGTCGTGGACCGACAGCATCCCTCGCGCGGCGGTCTCGTCTCGTCGAAGCACGTCTCGAACGTCGAGTGCGACGTAATTAAATATTATTACTGCAGGTGCGAGGGTGGGTCGAGGAGGGCTGTCGCGCGGTCACTTCCCCCAGAAGGGGTCGCGGTTGCGGCGCTTCTCGAGGTACATGTTCAGCGTTTCGACTTCGTCGGCGGGGATGTCCTCGGAGAGCTCCTGTTCGAGGATCTTCGCGTGTTTCTCGGGTATCTCGGTCCAGAGGTCGTCGCCCTCCTCGATCTGGCGGCCGACCGTCGGGCCGTCGATGGAGACGGCGACGCGTTCGCCCGTGCGGGCCTCGTCGACGTCCTCGCCCTCGTCCTGGATGGACTTGAGCATCCCCACGCGCTCGGGCTCGTCGCCCTCGAACTTGACGACGTGGGAGTTCCGACGGAGTGATCCGCCCCGGATCTCGACGCCGACGACAGCGGGGTCGGACTGGCGGAACGTGTGGTCGTCGAGGACGTGGAAGCGCGAGGGCCGAGTGATATTGTCGAGCACCTGGTCCTGCTGGGCGCGCTCGCGCTCCTCGACGAACTCCTCGTAGGCCTCGACTAGCCGGTAGATCACGTCGTGTTCGAAGATGCGAACGCCTTCCTGTTCGGCGAGGTCGGCGGCGTCGTCGAGGATCTCGACGCCGAACCCGAGGATGGTCCGGTGTTTCTCCTCGTTCGCGGTCTCGGCGACGCGCACGTCGCGAGGCGCGACGTCGCCGACCTCGGCGCGGACGATCGGGATCTCCTCCTCTTCGAGCGTCGAGGCCAACGCCTCCAGACTGCCGAGGGTGTCGGCCTTCACGACGACGCCTTCCTCCTGGGTTTCGACGGCGATGTCCGCGAGTTCGGCCTGTACTTCCTCGACGACCTCCTCGACGTCGCGGTCGCCGACCACGCGGATCGGCGCGCCGGCCATCGCGTCGTCGAGGTCCGGCGCGGCGATCTTGATGCCGTCGGCGGCTGCGACCGAGTCGACCTGTTCGAACTGGCCCTCGGTGCGGATCTCTTCGAGCGGGCGGGGGCGGAGCAGCGCGCGGACCTCGGTGACGATGGGGCCCTCGACGCCGCCGACGACGATCCGGTCGTCCGAGCGGATAGTGCCGTCGTAGATGATGGCGTCGACGGTCTTGCCGAAGCCCTGCGTGTCCTGCACTTCGAGGACCGTCCCGGCGGCCGGGCCGCCCACGTCGACGGCCATCTCTTCTTTCATGTAGCGCTGGGAGAGGCCCATCATGACGGTGAGCAGGTCGGGGATGCCCTCGCCGGTCTCGGCGGAGACGGGGACGACCCCGATGTTGTTCTGGAAGTCCTGGACGCGCCAGTACATGTCCGCGGAGAAGCCGTTGTCCGAGAGGTCGCCGATGAGTTCGTAGAGGTTCTCGTTGAGGTCGCGTTCGACGCGGTCGGTCTGGGCGTCGATGGTCTGCTGGGCGGGCGCGTGGGGATTCGGGTTCCATCCGGGGACGGTGTCGATCTTGTTCGCGGCGACGATGAAGGGCGTCTGCGTACGTGCGAGGATGTCCACCGCTTCGAGCGTCTGTGGCTGGAAGCCGTCGTTGACGTCGACCACGAGGATCGCGATGTCGGCGAGCGCACCCCCCCGGGAGCGCAGCGTCGAGAACGAGTGGTGACCGGGCGTGTCGATAAAGAGGAGCCCCGGCAGATCGAAGTCGGTCGGGTCGACGAGTTCCCCCGCGATCTCGGAGATGACGGAGAGCGGGACGGCCGTCGCGCCGATGTGCTGGGTGATCGCGCCGGACTCGCCCTCGGTGACCGCGGAGCCGCGGATCTCGTCGAGCAGGCTTGTCTTGCCGTGGTCGACGTGGCCGAGTACGGCGACTATCGGCGTCCGGAGGGTCTCCCCGGACGCGTCGTCGGAGTCTGTCTGTTCTGAGTCTGCCATCCTATCACCTGAGAAAGGTCGGTTGTCTTGGATCAACTCTGCGGGCGGGATAAGTGCATTCATCTCGCCGCGCGCGCCCGACGAGCGCGGCCGCGACTCGGCCGTCATCGCCGGGCTTCGGGAACCGCTCGCGCCGTCCGAGCGGTCACTCCGCGACGGTGAACGACCCGGTCATGCCTACGCTCCGGTGGGGGTTACAGTAGTACTCGTACTCGCCGGCGACCTCGAACGTGTGCGAGAGCGTGTGGCCCTCGTCGTAGAGGTCGTCGTCACCGCCCGCAGTCCCCGAGAAGTCCGACCCGCTCGGCGTCGACTCGGGGCGGACGTTGTGGCCGCTGCTGTGCCAGACCCAGACCACGGTCTCCCCCGTGCTGATCTCGAAGGATTCGGGGTCGAACGCGAGGGCGCCGTCGGCGACCGCGACGACCTGGGCGGCCTGCCGGGGCGTCGCCGTCGACGTGGTCGCGGCGGTCGACGTCGGGGAGGCCGTCGGCGCCGCCGTCGCGGTGGGCGTCGTCTCGGACGTCCCCGTCGGCGTGGCCGAGGCGGTCGGCGTCGATTCGGGTCGGGACGTCTCGTCGGGCGGGGCGGTGGTCCCCCCTCCGCCGGCCGGCGCGGTCGTCGGCGAGGGCGTCGAATCGCCGCCTCCGCCGTCCGCGGGCGGCTCCTCGGTCGCGGTCCCGTCGCCGTCTCCGCACCCGGCGAGGGCCGCCGCGAGCGCCGCGGCTCCCGTCCGGAGTAGCTGTCGGCGGTCCATGCAGCGGATTCGAACGGGCCGGGGATAAACCCACGGCGGCCGTTCCCGTCGGTGTCGTTCCGGCGGTCGACCGTCTCGGCGCCGCCAGGGAGGCGACAGTGTCGGCGAAACGGCGAAGGCGGCGCGCTCGGCGTAGTATCGGCGACGGCCACCGCCGCACTGTCGGCGACAGCACCCTCGGCGCACTGTCATCGACGGCCACCGCGCACTGCCTCGGCGGTCGAGCGGCTACTCGGTGACGGTGAACGACCCGGTCATGCCGACGTTACGGTGCGGATAGCAGTGGTACTCGTAGTCGCCGGCGACCTCGAACGTGTGGGAGAACGTGTACCCCTCGTCGTAGAGGTCGTCGTCGCCGCCGGGCGTCCCGGTGAAGTCCGAGCCGCGGGGTCGCGCCGTCGCGCGGACGTTGTGGCCGCTGCTGTGCCAGACCCAGACCACGGTCTCCCCCGTGCTGATCTCGAACACCTGCGGGTCGAAGGTGCGATTCCCGTCGGCGACGGCGACGACCTGCGCCGCCTGCGGGGGAACCGTCGGGGTCGGCGTCGGCGTGTCCGTCGGCGTCTCCGTCGCGGTCGGCGTCGGCGTCTCCGTCGGCGTCTCCGTCGCGGTCGGCGTCGGCGTCTCCGTCGGCGTCGACGAGGACTCGTCCCCATCTGTCGGCGTCTCGGCACCGGTTCCCAGCCCGCAGCCCGCGACGGCGGTCGCCAGCGTCGCGGCACCCACCTCCAGGAAGCGTCGGCGATCCATGACGGACCCGTAGCGAGACCACGACTATAGTCCCGGTGATCCGCGTGCGGCCCGTTCGCACGGTGGAACCCCTCGATATCGTCGCCGACGTCGGCGCTCGAATCGACAGCCCCCGGTCGGTTGTTGGGACCGGACCAGCCGCGGTGATGTGAACAGGACGCGGCGGGGCTCGGGCGGACCGCCGACCCGGGCGGCGACCCCGCGGCGACAGGCGGTCGTCACGCGGGTGTCAGACGGCCCCGTGGCGTTTATAGGGCAGGACTCGGTAGTCGGGGGCATGGCCGAGATACTCGCCGAGAACCTCTCCGGCAAGGCCGTCACCGGGACCGACGGCGCCGAGATGGGCATGCTGTACAACATCACGATGGACCTGGAGACGGGGCGGCTCCGTGACCTGATCATCGACCCCAACGAGCACCTCGACAACACCCAGTTCGAGGTCGACGAGCAGGGTCACCTCCTCGTCCCCGTCGACCGCGTCCAGGCAGTCAAAGACCACATGATCGTCAAGCGCTAAATGTACGTCCTCGACGCGTCCGCTTTTATCAACGACTATCACACAGACGAGCAACAAGCGACGGTGCCCATGGTCCGGGAGGAGCTCGAAGACGAGAGCGCCTACCGCTACGACGCCATGGAGGGCTCGGGTATGCACATCCACATCCCCGAGGAGGAGACCGTCGAGCGCATCGAGCGCGCCGCCGGGGAGACCGGCGACCTCGAGACGCTCTCCGAGACGGACATCCGGCTGGTCGCCGCCGCGTTCGAACTCGACGGCCGCCTCGTCACCGACGACTACGCGATGCAGAACGTCGCCGAGAAACTGGAAGTCGCCGTCGAACTCATCGCCCGCGAGGGCATCAGCGAGCAGCGCGACTGGCAGTTCCAGTGCGCCGGCTGCGGCCGCGAGTTCGACGAGAACCACGACCGCTGTCCGATCTGCGGGAGCGAACTCTCGCGCAAGAACCCCTCCAGCGCCTGAGTCTGCGTCTTCGTCGCCCGATTCTCCGTCACTCACACAGAGCCCGATTCGCGCGACCGCAGCGCGAGAACGCCGTCTCGGTCGTTCCCGTCCGGTTCCGCCGCTCGCCCACGAGCGGCGAGTCGTCGCCGCGTATCGGACCGCGTCTCGGTGTCGTCCCCACTCCACCCGCTACGGTGCGTGTTCTTCGAGGTGTTCGAGCCCGGTCTCGACGAGTTGCCGGAGTACTTCCTCCTCCGTGAGGTCGTACTGCCGGGCGATCGCCTTGATTTCCCGGGCGCAGTCGTCGTCGCAGACGACCGAGTAGCGGGTCGGCATACTTCCGAGTTTCCCGGCACCAGGCTTAATAACCCGTCAGACAACCGTCCGACAGGTTTTCGGGTCTGTGCGCCTGGGACCGCTGGGGCCCGGCGGGCCAGCGTTAGAGTGCCGCCGTCGCCTCGACGTACTGGCTGAGGAAGCTGAAGGAGTTCCAGCAGGCGTGGACGACGATCGGGACGGCGAGGTTCTCCGACAGCTCGTACAGGGCGCCGAGGACGAGACCGAGGACGGTGATGAGGACGATCGACGGGAGTTTCGTGTCGCCGGGACCCAGCAGCGCGAAGTAGTGGGGAGCGCCGAAGAACAGACTCGCCAGCAGGACGGCCGGGACGACGCCGTAGGCGCGCCGGAACAGCCCCTGGACGAGCCCCCGGTACAGCAGTTCCTCCGCGGGCGCGACGAACAGGAACGTGACGGGGAGCATGTAGAAGGCGAGCACCGGGTACTGCTCGACCTGGCGCGTCACCTGGTTGACCGCCGTGTCGACGCCGACGTAGCGAAAGACCGCCGAGAGGACGGCCGCGACGACGAACAGGCCGACGAAGCCGCCGACCATCCAGAGGACGCTCCGCAGGGAGGGGACCTCGACGGAGAACAGGTCGCCCCCGCGGTGGAACCGGAGGTAGAACCCGATGACCGCGAAGAAGCCGAGGAACTGCGTGGCCGAGAGCGCGGCGTACAGAAGCGGCGGCAGGGAGGCCATGGTCTCGACCTCGTACCCGACCGCCCGGAGGAGCGAGGCGCTACTGAGAAACACTAACGTTCCGAAGACGAACGCCGCGACGACGAGCGCCACCGAGTGCAGCAGACTCTCGACGCGCGTCTCCAGGTCGGCGACGCGGTAGTACTCCGAGGCCATCTGATTGGCGTCGATTTCGCGACCCACCCGTTTGACTGCACCGGTCCGGACGCACGACCGCGACGGCGGGAGCGAACGCGGGCGACCGTCCGCCTACTCGACGACCAGGTCCGTCTTCTCGCGGACGGCGTCGGCCTCCGCGAACTCACCGCCGCCGAGCAGGCCGCGCGCGGCGTTTTTACCCCACTCGACCGCGGGCTGGGTGAACGTCTCGACGCTGTAGAGTTCGCCCGCGAGGATGCACGCCGCTTCCACGTCGAACAGCAGGCGGCCGACGCTCTCGGCGTCCATCGCGTCGATCTCCACCCGGACCGAGGGGCGCTCGGCGGCCGCGAGGCTGGCCTCGGTCGCCTCGAACTCCGCGTCGAGGAGCGTGCCCAGGTCCTGTCCGCCGAGGTATTCGAGGGCCGCGACGTCGGTCTCCGGGATCGGACAGTCGGGGCGCTCGCGCGGGCGGACGACCGTGACGAGTTTGTCCCGCGGGCCGGCGCGGTAGAGCTGGAGCTGGGAGTGCTGGTCGGTCGCGCCGAGCGCGCGAGCGGGCGTCTGGCCGCCGCCGTCCTTGCCGAGGCTCTCGGCCCACAGCTGGGCGAACCACTCGGCGAACGACTCCAGCCCCTCGGCGTAGGGCATCATCGCGTTGACCGTCGCGCCGCGCTGGTCGAGCGCGTAGGCGACCGCGCCGTAGGCGTAGGCCGGGCAGTCGTACAGCGAGCCGGCGAGCGCGTCGGCGCCCGCACGGCCACCGTCGAGGAGCGCGTCGAGGTCGACGCCCATCAGCGCGGCCGGGACGAGCCCGACCGTCGAGAGCGCGGAGAACCGGCCGGGGACGCCCTCGGGGACGTCGAGCGCCGGGAGGTCCTCGGTCTCGGCGAGGTCGCGGAGCGGGCCGGACTCGCCCGTGGTGACGACGGTTTGCTCCGCCCAGTCGACGCCCGCCGATTCCATCGCCTCGCGGACGACGAGGAAGTTCGCCAGCGTCTCCGCGGTCGTCCCCGACCGCGAGACGACGTGGACGACCGTCTCGTCGAGCGGCAGGTCGTCCAGGAGTCTGTTCACGTGCGCCGGGTCCACGTTGTCCAGCGCGTAGTGGTCGATGGGGGAGTCACTCGCGAGAGCTTCGGTGAGAGTGACCGCTCCGAGGGCGCTCCCGCCGATGCCGACCGTGAGGATAGCCTCGGGGTCGAGACCGGCGACGGCCTCTTCGATCTCGGCCGCGTCGACGCGCTCGGGGAGGTTCAGCGACGCGTAGCCGAAGTCGTCGTCGGCCATCCCGCTCGCGATCCGGTCGTGGGCGTCGGCGACGCGCTCGTCGAGGGCGTCGAGGGCGTCCCGGTCGATACCGGGGTCGGCCTCGCTCGCCAGCGCGTTCCCGATGTCTACTCGCATGAGCGAGTGGTCGGACGGGTGGGGGATATGCCTGTCTACACGGACGAGGAGGGAGTGTGAAACCGGGATCTGCTGGAGGTGTACGGATCGAGCCAACAGAGAGAGCGAACGGGTGGTTTATTCCCGACCGAACCGAATCTCCGACAGATGAACGACGCCACGGACGGGGAGGTCGCCGCCAACGGGGAAGTCGCGATCCCGGCGTCCGGCGACGAATCGGACGCCGAGGACAGCTACGGCGGGATCCTGACCGCCTTTCCCTACGCGATTCGGGCGAGCGACTCGCGCGTGTTCCAGACCTACGCCGGGATCAGCGCGGTGTTCGCAGCCGGTATCGTCCTGCTGTTCGCGTTCGCGATCGTCGTGCTCCTCGGCGCGTCGGCCGGCGCGCCCGGTGGGTCGTTCACCTTCTCGCGGGCCTTCTTCCTCTTCCTGATGCTGCTGGTCGTCGCCCCGCTGGTCACGCCCGTATTGCTCGTCGCGCGCCGCCACCGACGAACGAGCTCGGACGTGCGATACGATCGAGGACTCGCGCTCGCCGGGTACGGCTTTCTCGCCGCGCTGTACGTGAGTCTCGTGATCTCGACCCCGGCGGAACTGCAGGAAGACCCCAGTGGCCCGCTGGGCGCGATCGCGGAGCTCCTTTACGGCCTCCCGACCCTCGTCGCGGTCGTCCCGCCGGTGGCGGCAGTCGTCGTCATGTACCTCGCGCAGCGTCGGTTTCGCTGAGTGCGCGAACGGCCGACGGACGAGTCGTCGTCGAAACGGAGAAAAGCCGCGGTCGGTTACACGCACCCATGAAAGACGGGACGTTCGTCGTGACGGAGGCCGACGCGGAGTCGGCGGTGTTGCGCGACGTGAGCGACGGGCAGATCCACACGCTGGGCTCGAACCCAGACCTCGCCGTCGGCGAGGCCATCGAGGCGACGCTCGCACCCGAACCGCCGATGGACGTCGTCTGGGTCGTCGAGGACGTCGCCCGCAGGTTCACCGTCTCCGTCGAGGAGAGCGCGGAACCGCCCACGCAACAGGCGCTCGACCTGGCCGCCGACCAGCCCGTCGGCGAGGTGACGACTCGCGAGCGCGCCGGGACCGGCGAAGTGCACGTCCTGTCTGTCCCCGAAGACGGCACGGAGCGCGCCGTCGCGGACGTGCGCGACGACGAGGCGACCGTCGAGCGAGCGGCGCGCATCGGCGTCGAACGCGTCGAGATCCGGTCGGAACCGGGCGTCGTCAGCGTGCGCTACCTGCCCTGAGGGTCCCGGTTACTCCGTCGGGCCACCGGCGCTCTGGACGCGCCAGCCGCCTTCTACCTCGCAGGTATCGCGGACCGTGTACTCGATCTCGGTCGACTCGTCGACGCGATCGCCACCCTCGACAGATTCGATCGCCAGCGGGACGTCCAGCGTGTCGCCGCAACAGCCGACGCCGGTGAACTCCTCGGTGACCTGCCCGACCTCGACCGTGCCGAGGGTCTTCTTCAGGTACGCGCGAAACGGCCGGCCCTCGACGATGTCCCGCCCCCACGTGCTCAGGTCCGACGGGTAGGAGATCACGACGGTCGTCGCCGCGTCGGCTGTCGATTGCTGGTTCTGTGCGTTCATCGATCGCAGTTGGGGAGTGGCGCGGAAAGGGGTTCCGTCGGCCGCCGGTTCGAGCGGAAACGAAGGCGTCTTAGATCGAAGCGGGGAGCGTCTCAGATCAGGTCCTCGAACTCGTCGAGGAACTCGTCGTACGTGTCGATGGCGGACTGGATCGGGTCGGACGTCGTCATGTCGACGCCGGCTGTCTCCAGGAGTTCGAGCGGGTACTCGCGGGAGCCACTGGCGAGGAACTCCCGGTAGCGCTCGGCGGCGGGCTCGCCCTCGTCGAGGATGCCCTGGGCCAGCGCGACGGCGGCGGAGATGCCGGTCGAGTACTGGTAGACGTAGAAGGCGCGGTAGAAGTGCGGGATGCGCATCCACTCGCGGCCGATGCGGTCGTCGACGTCCGCGTTTGCGTAGTAGTCGCTCTTGAGGTCGCGGTACACCTCGTCGAGGCGGTCGGCGGTGAGCGCCTCGCCTTCCTCTTCGAGGCGGTGGGTCCGGTGTTCGAACTCCGCGAACATGGTCTGGCGGAACAGCGTCGACCGGAATCGTTCGAGGTACTGGTTGAGGACGTGCCGGCGCAGCGTCTCGTCTTCGACCTCGTCGAGCAGGTGGTGGGTCAGCAGCGTCTCGTTGACGGTCGAGGCGACCTCGGCGACGAAGATCTCGTAGCCGCTGTAGACGTAGGGCTGGTGTTCGCTGGTGTACTCCGAGTGAAGCGAGTGACCGAGTTCGTGGGCGAGCGTGTACATCGAGGCCACGTCGTCCTGGTAGTTCATCAGGATGAACGGCTGGGAGTCGTAGGTCCCGCCGGAGTAGGCGCCCGACTGCTTGTTCTCGGTCTCGTAGACGTCGACCCACCGCGAGTCCAGCCCCTCGGCGAGCCACGACTGGTATTCCTCGCCCAGAGGTTCGACGGCGCCGGTCACCCACTCGCGGGCCTGGTCGTACTCGACGTCGGGGCTCTCGCCCTCGACCATCGGGACGTAGAGGTCCCACATCTTCAGTTCGTCGGCGTCGATGGACCGGCGCTTCAGGTCGGCGTGGCGCTGGAGCACGTCGAGGTTGTCGTCGACGGTGTCGACGAGCGTGTCGTACACCTCGACGGGGACGTTGGGGCCGTCGAGGGCGGCCTCGCGGGCGGTGTCGTAGTTGCGCGCCCGCGCCAGTTTCACGTCGGTCTTGACGCTGTTCTTGTAGGCGGCGGCGATGGAGTTCCTGTACGCCTCCCACTCGTCGTAGAACGTTTCGTAGACGTCCCGGCGGAACTCGCGGTCGGGGTTCTCCTGGAGCGTCGTGAAGTTGTTGAGGGTGATCCGCCGGGGCTCGCCGTCGGGGTCCTCGACGGCGGGGAACTCGATGTCGGCGTTGGCGAGCATGTTGTACACCTCGCCGGTCGACCCGAGCACCTCGCCCAGATCGGCGAGCAGGTTCTCGATCTCGGCAGAGCGGGTGTGCGGTTTCATCCGCAACACGTCGTCGAAGTAGTGCTCGTAGACCTCCAGATCGGGGTTCTCGTCGACGTACTCGTCGACGGTCTCGCGGTCGAGGCTCTGGATCTCGGGTTCGAGGAAGCTCGCGGCGCTCGACGCGCGGGAGGAGAGCGACTGGGCACGCGAGGTCAGGGCCTGATAGTGGCTGTCGGCGGTGTTCTCGTCGCGGCGCATCCGGGCGTAGGCGCTGACGTTCGCCACGTCGCGCATGACCTCCTCGTATGTCTCCAGCGTCGCCTGGAGCGTCTCGGGGTCCTCGGTCGACCGGCCCTCGAAGGACCGCAAGTCGTCGAGTCGCCCCTCGACGGACTCGAAGGCCTCCTCCCACTCGTCGTCGTCGGCGAACAGGGACTCCAGTTCCCACTTGTACTCCTCGTCGATATCGCTGCGCTCCGGTACCGAACTCATGGCTCCGGGTTAGACCCGTCTCGCCGTAAGCCTTTCAATGCCGGAGGCGCCGTACAACCGGGTGCGCCCCACGTTTTTGTCGCCGGCGACGCGAGGAGTGACATGGACGACAGTCGCAACGGCGCCACCCCACCCGACGCCGTCGACGACGCGGTCGCGGCGGCGCTCGGTCGTGCCTGGCTGGCCGACGACTCCTGGGACCTGCTCACGCGCCTGACCGAACTCGACGACCGGCTGGGCGGCCACCCCGGCGACCGCCGCGCGGCCGAGCTGGTCGCCGACGCCTTCGAGAACGCGGGCGTCCGGAACGTCCGCGAGGAACCCTTCGCCGTCAATCGCTGGACACGCAGGCGGACGGAACTCGCAGTCTCCGTCCCCGACCGCGGCGTCGAGCGCTCGTTCGAAGCGGTCGCGCTCCCGTACTCGCCCGCCTACGAGGGTGAGGCGCCGCTCGTGGACGTGGGCTACGGGACGCCCGCTGAACTCGACGAGGCCGACGTGGCGGGCTCGGTCGCGGTGACGCGGACGGCGACGCCGCCCGACTTCGGTCGACCCTACCATCGCGCCGAGAAAGTCGGTCACGCCGCGGCCGCCGGGGCGGAAGCGTTCGTCTTCACCAACCACGTCCCCGGGCAGCTCCCCCCGACCGGGTCGCTGCGCTTCAATCGTGAAGCCGCCATCCCCGGCCTCGGGGTGAGCAAGGAGACCGGCGACTGGCTGCGCGAGTACGCCGCCGAGGGCGCCCGGGCGCACGTCCGCGTGGACGCGGAGACCGAGCCGGGGACGAGCCGAAACGTCGTCGGCGTGGTGGGTCCGGATCCCGGGGACGCGGAGGGTCAGAGATCGCCCTCGGCGGACGGCCAGAGAGCGCCCTCGGCGGACGGCCAGAGAGCGCCCTCGGCGGACGGCGAAGTCGTCGTCCTCGCGCACTTCGACGCCCACGACGTGGGCGAAGGCGCGCTCGACAACGGCTGCGGCATCGCGACCGTGGTCGGGATGGCCCGGATCCTCGCCGCGATGGACCTCGACCGGCGCGTCCGGATCGCCGGCGTGAGCTGCGAGGAACTGGGGCTAATGGGTAGCGAGGCGCTCGTCGCGGACCTCGCGCTCGGCGACGTGCACGCCGTCGTCAACGTCGACGGCGCCGGCCGCTACCGCGAACTGAACGCGCTCGCACACGCCTCCGACGCGATGGCCGGACTCGCCGGGAGCGTCGCCGACGCCGTCGGTCACCCGGTCTCCGTCCAGGACCGGCCCCACCCATACAGCGACCACTGGCCGTTCCTGCGCGAGGGCGTCCCGGCGCTCCAGCTCCACAGCAAGGCGCCCGACGCCGAGGGGACGTGGGACCGCGGGTGGACCCACACCCGCGCGGACACCCGCGACAAGGCCGACCGGCGGAATTTACGCGAGCACGCGATGCTCGCCGCCCTGTTCGTCCGCGAGATCGCCGCGGCGGACGTGCCGCGGATCGACCGCGAGAGCGTGCGCGAGGGACTGGAGGCGTACGGCGCCGACGAGGGGATGCGTGCGGCCGACATCTGGCCCGAGGAGTGGGACTGACCCGTTCGCGTGGGAAACGGGTAGACCGTTCCGGCGAAAGACCATTGGGCGTCCGCCGAGAGCGGCCCGTAGATGGACGTCGACGACCCCGCCGAGCCCTCCGTCGAGTCGGGCAGCGACAGCCAGGACGACGGCGCGGACAGCGCTGTCGACGACGACGGACGGCAGCGCCTCCTGATCCTTTCCGGGGCCGTCGCGCTGACGGCGCTGGTCGCACTCGCACCCGCGGACGGGTCGCTCTCGACCGAAGGGCAGTACGCGCTCGCGACGATGGCGTTCGCGGCCGTGCTGTGGATCACCGGCGCGCTCCCGCTGTCGCTGACGGCGCTGACTGTCCCGATCCTGCTGACCGTCTTCGGCGTCTACCCGAGGCTCCGCGAACCGCTCGCGGCCTTCGCCGACCCCGTCGTCTTCCTCCTCTTCGCGGGGTTCGCGCTGGCCGCGGCGCTCCAGTCCCACGGCGTCGACCGCCGGCTGGCGCTCGCGCTCGTGAGCCGCGTCGGGACGTCGCCCCGGCGGATCGTCCTCGCGGTCATGGTCGCGACGGCGGGCCTCTCGATGGTCATCTCGAACACGGCGACGACGGCGATGATGGTCCCCATCGCGCTGGGCGTCGTCGGCCAGGTGACCGGCGAGCGACCCGCGCCGACGCCCGACGGGCGCCCGGCGCCCGGACCAGTCGAAGAACTCGGTCAGTCGAGCGGTGATGCCGGCAGTTCCGAAGACGCGACCAGCCCGTCCAACATGCAGGTGGCGACCCTGCTCGGGACGGCGTACGCGGCGACGGTCGGCGGCGTCGGGACGCTCATCGGCACGCCGCCGAACGCCATCGTCGCCGGGCAACTGGAGTCCTATCTCGGCGTCTCGGTCACCTTCCTCGACTGGCTGTTCGTCGGCCTCCCGCTCGTCGCCGTCGCGCTGCCGCTGACGTGGTACCTGCTCACCTATCGCCTCTACCCGCCGGACGCCTGGGACGTGTCCACTGCGCGGGAGGCCGCCGAGTCGCGCCTCGCCGCGGCGGGCGAACTCTCCACGGCGGCCCGCCGGACCGTCGCGATATTCGGCGTCACCGCCGCGCTCTGGCTGCTCGGTGGGTTCGAGTCGCTGTTCGAGCGCGTCCTCTCGCCGGCGGCGTTCGCGACCCTGTTCGGCGGGAGCGGCCCGACGGTCTTCGGGACCGTCGGCCACCAGGGGCTGCTCTACTACGTCCTCGTCGGCCTCGTCGCCGTCGTCGCGCTGGTCGCCACCGGCGCGGCGGCGTGGGACGACCTCCTCGGGATCGACTGGGGGACGCTGTTACTGCTGGGCGGCGGCCTCTCGCTCGCCGACGGCCTCCGCGACAGCGGCGCCATCGACTGGCTGGCGACCGAGGGCATCGCTGCCCTGGGTTCGGTCCCGGTGGTCGTCCTCGTCCTCGCCGTCGTCGGATCGACCGTCCTGCTTGGCGAACTCGCGTCCAACACGGCGATGGCCGCGATCCTCGCGCCGCTTTTGATCACAGCCGGCCCGGCGTACGCCGCCCAGCTCGGCACGGGGGGCGAACTGGCCTCGGTGTTCCTCGCCGTCACGGTCGCCGTCGCCGCGAGCTTCGGGTTCGCGCTCCCCGTCGCGACGCCACCGAACGCCATCGTCTACGGCAGCGGTGCGATCGGCCGCGAGCACATGCTCCGGGCCGGCGTCGTCCTCGACCTCGTGATGATACTGCTGGTCACCGCCGCGGCGTTCGTCGGGCTCGCGGTCGTCCTCCCGTTCGTCTTCGGCTGACGGGACGCCGCCGGACCCGCCACTGCCTGCGCTCACTCCGCCGTCCGCGCTCACTCCGCCGTCCGCGCTCACTCCGCCCGGGCCTCGAAGATCAGCGTCGACGGCAGCTTCGCCAGCAGTTCGGGCCTGTGCTCGCCCCACGGCCCCTCCTCGTAGTGGCCGGGGTCGTCCGACCCCGGTTCCAGCAGCCGCTCGACCCGGAATCCGGCCCCCGTGAGCGCGTTGTGCACGTCACTGATCCGGTGACGGTAGGTCACCATGTCGGAGTCGAGATCGTCGTACGTCGTGACCTGCCGGCCGGTGTCGAAGTAACTCTCCTCGACCCGGTGGGTCTCCGGGTCGGCCAGGTCGTAGACCGGGTGGGGCATCGAGAAGACGAGTCGTCCACCCGGTCGGAGGACGCGGTGGGTCTCGCGGAAGCAGGCCGCCAGGTCCCCGACCCACTGGAAGACGTAGGCGTTGAACGCCACGTCGAAGCTGTCGTCCGGGAACATCTCTAGATTGGTCACGTCACCCTGGACGAACTCCACGTCGACGTCGTGTTCGGCAGCCAGGTCGCGAGCGAACGACAGCTGTTCTTCCGAGAGGTCCAGCCCCGTCACGTTCGCGCCGCGCTGGGCCAGCGCGACCGAACACTGCCCGCCGCCACAGCCCAGTTCCAGCGCGTCTTTTCCCGCGACGTCGGACAGGAGCGTCAGGTCATCGTCGCTGGTCGTTCCCGTCCAGTTGACCCCCACGTCCAGGTCGATCTCGTCCTGAAACCACCCCGCCGTCAGATCCCACCACTCCTTCACTTCCTCTGTCATACCCTCTCTGTTTCGACCGGCTCGAATAGGTCTTGTGTACGTGTGGAAGGGTATGGCGTGGACTCGTCGACGGGTGAGCCGAATGGGTGGCGCGCGCTGTCGCGGGTTTCATCCCGCGACAGCACCGCGCGAGGGATGAGCGAGGGAACGGAGTGACCGAGCGAATCGGCTGGGGAGGCGTGAGGCTGTCAGCGGTGCTGTGTTGTCGCTGTCCCTGGCGGACTGAAAGGGCGAGACGCGCTCGCGTTTATGTAGTCGCCTGAGCGGGCACTATCTGCGCGAGTGCGGTGCGGTGCGGTGCGGTGCGGTGCGGGTGTTCGAGCGCGGATATCCCGCCTCAGCGACCGCGAGCGGGTCGAGGGCTTTCAGCGCTTGTCGTCACCGGCCGCCGATCCGACTGCTAACGAATCCCGAATCGAACCGGCAACACGCGCGACGGTCCGAAACTCCGCGTGCCGCGAACCGAACACCTCGCGAGCGCTCGCCGCCGCATCCTCGTCGACCGAAAAATCGACGCCCGGATACGTGACGTCCCAGAGCACGAGTGGGTACGGGGCTGCCGGCGCCACGCCTTCGGGGCCGTCCAGCGGCGCCGAATCGAGCACCCGGTCGATCTTCGCCATCTCGGACTCGCCACGACCGATTTCGACTACGAGGCCGACCACTCGACGAACTAACTGCCTGGCAAACCCGTCCGCTTCCAGCCGGACGACCAGGAAGTCGCCGTCGCGCTCCACCGACGCGTTCAGGTCCCGGACTGTCCCCTCGCCGTCGGGGGTCAGGTTGTGGAAATCGTGCTCGCCGGAGAGGCGAGCGAGCGCGTCCTCGACACGCCCCGCGTCCAGCCCCCCCTCCACGCCGGACGGCGCGTAGAGGTAGTAGACGTACTCCCGAGACGACGCGTCGTGCGTGGCGTGAAACGACGAACCCACCTCGGCGCTGGCCCACGCGCGAACGGACGCGGGCAACTCGCTGTTGAACGCCCGCGGCGAGAGCCAGTCGGGCGCCGCGAACGCGACGGTCTGCGCGCGCGCCGAGACGCCGGCGTCCGTTCGGCCGGCGGCGGCGTAGCCGGCGGGCTTGTCGGCTCCGTCGTCCAGCGCGCCGAGGTCCCGAAGCGCGTCGAATATCGCGTCCTCGACGGTCGACACGTCGGGCTGGCGCTGGAAGCCGTGGAACGGCCGGCCGTCGTAGGCGACCCGGTAGGCGCGCATCGCTGGCATCAGTCCGGCTTCGCGAGACCGCACCTTGTCGGTTTCGGGCGGGAACCGCCCCGCAGATCACTCGGTCCCAGCTCTCGTGATACGTTTCGGGGTCATCACTCCAGTTCAGTCACGCGGTCGCGCGACCGGCCTGACTCGACGTCGAGGCCCTCTGTTTCGAGCAGTCGGTCGAGTTTCCGTTCGAACTCGTCGTCGGTGATCTCGCCGCGAGCGTATCGGTCGCGGAGTTTCGCCACCGGGTCGTCCTCGTCGTCCGCTGCGACCTCCGTCGCAGTCACCGACTCCGACTCTCCGTCATCGGAACCGACGAACGGGAGCCGTTCGCCGAGGATAGCGACCAGCGGGAGTACGAGGAGAAAACCACTGATCGCGGCGACTTCCGACAGGATCTCGGCGCCCAGCGTGTCGGAGATGGCGACGACCGCGATGGTCAGGAAGAGGGCGATGGCGAACGCCTCCCGCTTCGCCAGTTCGAGGCGGGAGGGGGAGGGGGAGGGGGAGCGAGAGCGGTCCATACCCGAACCGACGACCGCGACGCCTAAAAGTGTCACCGGGTCAGGCGAAGTCGTCGTAGGTCGGCCGCTCGCCGTCGCCGGGGAACTCGTCGACGGGGACGTTCGTCTGGTCGCCGCTCTCCATGTCCTTGATCGTCACCTCGTCGTTCTCCAGGTCGCGCTCGCCGACGATGACGACCGTCTCCGCGTCGATGGAGTCGGCGTAGTTCATCTGCGCGCCGAACGACCGGCCGCTCACGTCCGTCTCGACGACGTGGCCGCGCTCGCGCAACTCGCGAGCGATGCGCGAGGCCACCGGACGCACGTCCCCGACCTGAAGGACGTAGTAGTCGGTCGAGATGCCCTCGCCGGGCCAGGCGTCGTGGACCTGCAAGAGGAGGGGAAGCGTCGAGTTCATGACGCCGATGCCGACGCCGACCGCGGGCGTGGCCTGGCCGCCGAACTCCTCGATGAGGTGGTCGTAGCGGCCGCCGCCGAAGATAGAGCGGGAGACCTCGCCCGAGGCGTCGAAGCACTCGAAGACCACGCCGGTGTAGTAGTCCAGCCCCCGCGCCGTCGTCAGGCTCACGTCGCAGTACTGCCGGACGCCGAAGTCCTCCGCCGCGGCGAGGACGTTCTCCAGGTTCTCGACCGCCGCGGACAGATCGTCGCTGTCGGCGAAGTCGGTCAGCGCCGAGAGGTCGTCGTCGCCCGCAACGAGCAGGTCGTCGAACTCGCGGGCCTGGTCGTAGGAGAGACCGGCGTCCGAGAGCAGGCCCAGATACTCCTCGTTCTCGACCTTGGCGCGCTTGTCGACGGCGCGGATGGCCGCCGTCGTGTCCACGTCGGCGTCGAACGACCGGAGGAGTTCCCCCAGGATGTCCCGGTGAGAGACGCGGAACTCGAACTCCGAGCCGTCGAGGCCGAGATTAGTGAGGGAGTCGGCCGCGAACGCGAGCACCTCGGCGTCGGCCTCGGGCTCGCTCGATCCGAAGATGTCGGCGTTGGTCTGGTAGAGCTCGCGGTAGCGGCCCTGCTGGACCTGCTCGTAGCGCCAGAACGGTCGCGTCGAGAACCACTTGATCGGCTTCGACAGCGCCTGCTGTTTGGCGACGACCATCCGCGCGACGGTCGGCGTCAACTCGGGCGTGAGCGTGACGTGGCGGCCGCCCCTGTCCTCGAAGTCGTACAGTTCGTCGACGATGTCCTCGCCGCTCTTGTCGGTCCACATCTCCGCCGGCTCCAGCGCCGGCGTCGACGTCTCCCGAAAGCCGTAGGCCCGGGCGGTGTCCTCGATCGTGTCGATGACCTCCCGGAGCGGGGCCATCTCGTCGGGGTAGAAATCAGTGAATCCCTTGAGTCCCTCGTACATATCACGACGTTCGGGCAGGGGTCGCTTCAAACCCATCTTTTTCGCCGGGGGGTCGCGCAGAGCGCGACCCCCCGGCCAAAAATATGGGTGAAAAAGGCGCGGCCTCACTCCGTTCGGCCGCGTGAACCGCGCCTCGCTCCGCTCGGCGCGGATGCTCAGTACAGGCGAGCGATGTAACGGGGGTTGTCGTGAGCTACCCGGTGTCTGTCAGAACTCGCGTGCTGAATACAGAGGATGGGTCCATCATAGCCTTGGAACGATTCTCATAAAAATCATAATAACCCGACAGCTTCAATCATTTTTGCCCGTTTTAGGCGACTCGACTGTGTCACTCTCTACGCGCTTCCCGTCGTACGATACGTCGTCCCCCTCAGTCCATCCGAGCCTTCCAGCAGCTGTTCTTCGGCGTTCGGTGGCGGGAGAGAGCGTCCCCGCTTTCCCCAACCCGATAGGTGGCGCGTTATGATAGACGGTTTCGTACTCGCCCGCTCGCACCAGATATGTCTCATGCCAGATTCCGACATCGTCGCTCTCATGCATTTGCTCATTCGTCCATTGCATTGCGGGAGCGTGCCGAGCGTCCGCATCGAGCGCGTACTCTCGCAAGTCCTCAAATGACCGCCAGTACTGGACGGATTCGTGGTTCCGGATTCCCAACTTTGTGTCGTGCGCCAGCAATCCATTCTCCGGGTCGGCCTCAAGCTCGTCAAGCATGCTCGGCATCGCTCGGATGACGGGGAGCCACTTGTGGATTTTCCAGAGCGTGTTCACCCGCATTCCGATCCGAAATACCACGAAGTCCCCGTCGATCTCCGCCGTTACCCGTTCGGTGTTGAGTGCTGTCATGCCTTCCCTCCTGTCGCGTTCGAGACGGACTGTCCGTGCAGCGAACGTTATCGAGATACTTCGATACGTGGTCCGTTAACAGTTATCGTGATACTTCGCGCAAAAGAGCCAGTGATCCATTGTCGGTGATAGATGCGCGCCCTATATTCAGCACGACACTCTGAACGCTACCGATTTTCGACAAGGGGGCCAGCGGTCAATTCGCACGCTCGCCAGAACACCGTCCGCCAGCGACGGTGAGCGTTTATTGTCTCCCCGGTCGACGTACGGAGTATCCGTGATGAACGACCAGACAGCGCGTGCTCGCGGGGTACTCGACGAGGCGTTCGGTGACTCGGGGGAACCGATCGCGGTCGTCTCGGCGCCCGGCCGGGTCAACCTGATCGGCGGCCACACCGACTACAACGAGGGGTTCGTCCTCCCGGCGGGGATCGACCGCCGGACCGTCGTCGCGGCCCGCCCGCGCGACGACCGGACGGTCCGCGTCCGCTCGTCGAATTTCGACCAGACCGCCTCCTTCGACCTCGCGGACGTCAGTCCCTCCGAGGACGCCCCGTGGAGCAACTACGTGGGAGGGGTCGCCGAGCGACTCCTCGACCGGGGCCACGACGTCGGGGGGACGGAACTCGCCGTCGTCGGCGACGTACCCATGGGCGCCGGGCTCTCCTCGTCGGCGGCGATCGAAGTCGCCGTCGGCGCGGCGCTGGCCGCGGTCCACGACCTCTCGCTCGACGACGAGGAACTCGTGACCGCCTGCTGGGAAGCCGAGACGGGATTCGTCGGGCTGAGCTGCGGCATCATGGACCAGTACGCCGCGGTCCACGCCGAGCGCGAGAGCGCGCTCTTCCTCGACTGCCGGGACGAGACCCACGAGGTCGTCCCGCTCCCCTCCGAGGACGTGACAGTCGTCGCGACGAACACGAACGTCCAGCGCGAACTCGTCGACTCCGCCTATAACGACCGCGTGGCGACCTGCCAGGAGGGAGTCGACTTTTTCGACGACGCGCTCGACGAATCGGTCGAATCGCTCAGGGACGTCTCGGTCGAGGCGTTCGAGGCCCACGCGTCGGAACTGCCGGAGACAGTACGAAAGCGCGTCCGCCACGTCGTCACCGAGAACGAGCGCGTTCGCGAGGCCGCGGCCGCGCTACGCGAAGGCCGACTCGACCGCGTCGGGACGCTCCTCGACGAGTCCCACGCGAGCCTCCGCGACGACTACGAGGTGAGCATCGACGAACTCGACGCCGTCGCGTCGATCGCCGACGATCTCGACGGCGTCTTCGGATCGCGGATGACCGGCGCGGGGTTCGGCGGGTGCGTGGTCACGCTGGTCCGCCCGGACGTCGCCGAGGATGTGACGGCCGCAATCGACGAGCGCTATCGCGACCGGACCGGTATCGAACCCGACGTCTACGTCTGCAACCCCGACGGCGGCGTCCGGCGACACGACCGATAGCGGCGGCGGGACGGGGGCGTAGGGAGGCGGGCGGCGGAACCAGCGATACGACCACTCGCGCAGTCGGGAGGGTTATTTCGCTGGCGAGACAGCGATAGGACACGATGCGCCGCCGAGACGTCGAAAACGAGAACGGCAATCGGCTGATCTACTACGAGTTCGACGACGAGGCCAGCGGAGACGAGGCCGAGGGCGTCGAGCGCGAGCGCGACGAATCCGAGTACGGCGACTCCGGGAGCGACGGGACCGATGTCTGAACTGCGATGGGACCCGGTCGAGCGCGAGTGGGTCATCACGGCCACCCACCGCCAGGACCGGACGTTCAAGCCCCCGAAGGACTACTGCCCGTTCTGCCCGCCGCGCGACGACGGCGTTCCGACTGCGGTCACCGAGTCGGACTTCGACATCGCCGTCGTCGAGAACGGCTTCCCGTCGCTGCAGGAAGACCCGCCGGCGCCGGCGGTCGACGGCGACGACCTCCGCCCCGTCGAGCCCGCGAACGGGGTCTGCGAGGTGGTCCTGTACACGTCGGACCACGAGGCCGTCAGTTCGGAGCTCCCGGCGTCCAAGTTCCAGAAGCTCGTCCGCGTCTGGCGAGACCGCTACCGCGACCTGGGCTCGCGCGAGGAAGTCGACTACGTGTACCTCTTCGAGAACAAGGGCGAGGAGATGGGCGTCACCCTCCAGCACCCGCACGGACAGATCTACGCCTACCCATTCGTCCCGCCGACCATCGAGCGGGAACTCGCCTCCAGCCGAGAGTACCACGAGGAAGAGGGGACGTGCCTGTTCTGCGATCTCGTCGCGTCGGAGGTGGCCGAGGGTGAGCGGGTCGTCGCGGAGAACGACTCCTTCGCCGCCGTCGTCCCCTTCTCGGCGCGATACGCCTACGAAGTCCACGTCTACGCCAAGGACCACCGGCCCTCGCTCGACGACTGCTCCGTCGACGAGTGCCGGGACCTGGGATCGCTGCTCAAGCGGCTCCTGGTCGCGTACGATTCGCTGTTCGGGTTCGAGATGCCCTTCGTCATGGCGACCCACCAGCAGCCGACCGACGGGACCGGCGCCGAGTACGCCCACTTCCACCTGGAGTTCTACCCGCCCTACCGGACCGCCGAGAAACTGAAGTACCTCGCCGGGAGCGAACTCGGCGCCGGCACGTACATCAACAACAAACTGCCCGAGGAAGCGGCGTCGGAACTCGGCGAACTCGTCCCCGAACGGGTCGAGTGACGGCGCGGCCTCGGTCGGTCGAGTGACGGCGCGGCCTCGGTCGGCCGAGTGAACGCTCGGCGACCGAGGTGTCAGGGACGTCGGTCGACGACTCGCGACTGGACGTGCTCGGGAAACACCTCGGAGACGGCGCCCTCGCCGTACTCCGCGACCATCAACGCGCGGAGCTCCGTCTCGTAGTCGCCGGTCGGAATCTCCTCGCTCGGGCCGGTCTCCACGTCGAACAGCCGATCGGCCAGTTCGTCGATAGCGTTCCGGCCGTACCCGGCGAGCGGTCGCAGATAGTCCACGCCGTGTCGGTCTTCCAGGCTCTGGGCGAACGGACGGTCGATCACTGGCGCGCGGTCGTCGCGGCGGGTTCCGTCCGCGACCGCTTCGAACTCGCGCCCACCGACCTCGGCGCGGCTCGCGACGGTCTCCAGGGCGTGCTCGTGGACCAGCTGGATCCCCTCGCGGGGATATCCGTCGTCGACCATCCGGTCGACGGCCGTCCGGGCCACTGATTCGTCCAGTTCGACGGTCACGACGGGAAATTCCACGGCTTCTCCCGCTTCGCGAGCGGTCTCGACCACCGACGCCTCCACGTCCAGATCCAGTCCGAACGTACAGCTACAGAGCGTCACGTCGTAGAACGGGTCGAGGACCGCGGCGGCGAGCGTCGAGTCCTTGCCGGCGGAGAACAGCGTCGCGACGGTCGGCATTACCGCCGCTGGATGTCGAAGCTCTGCTGGTCGGGCTGGAGCTCCTTGAGGAGCGCCTTCATCTTCTCCTCGTCGATCTTGCCCTGGATGCGGCCGCTCTGGGCGAGCGCGAGGACCTGCTGTTCGACCTGCTCGCCGAACTCGGGCTTGGACATCTTCACCGTGTTGAGGCGTTTGCGCGCGCCGTCCGTCAGATGCTTGCGCAGCATGGCCTTCTTCTGGGCCTCGCGCTGCTCGCGCTGGGCCTCCATGGCCTCTTCGTCGACGCCCTGGCCCTGCTGGCCTCCCTGTTCCTGCAACTGCTCCATCTTCTCCTGTCGGAGCTTCTCGAGCTCCTCGTCGCTGGGGTCACTGCTCATGGGCGTTCTTTGTCGAGTCGCGGGGAAAACGATTTCGGAGCCAGCCATCGCCCGAACGCGCGGCTTACGAATCGGATACCCCGAGAGAACGAGAAGAGAGAGAACGGGACCGCAGACGAACAGCCAGCTTACGCGACCGAAAGCCGGGCCAAACGTCCCGCGAGCGCACGGCCGCACCGACGGCTACCGGTCGGAGAAGATCGAGAAGCGTCGAGAACCGGGTTACGCGTAGCGTTCGAGGTCCGGGCGGTCGAGGCCTTCGAGGACCTCGCCGGCGACCTCGTCGAGCAGCGCCTGGCCGTCGGCGGTGATGCGGCGGCCCTCGCCCTCGGCGACCTGGACGTAGCCGGCGTCTTCGAGCTGCTGGAGCGCGGTGCGGACGACCTTGCCGCTCCCGTCGGTCGTCTGGTTCGGACGGACCTGGTAGCGGTTCGAGCCCTGCTTGGAGTCGCCGTAGGCGGTGCGGAGCGCACCGACGCCGACGGGGCCGTCGATGGCGACCTTCCGGAGGAGGCTGGCGGCGCGCAGCTGCCAGAAGTCCTCCTGCTCGGGCGGGAGTTCGCGGCCGACGCCGGTCTTGGCGAAGGTGAACCAGTCGGGCGCTTCCACTACGTCTTCCTCGACGAGACGTTCCGCGACCGCCTCGTTCAGGGCTTCCGCGGGCACGTCGTAGAGTGTCGTCATTGCCACGTTCTTCCGGAGCGGCTCATTTAAGGGCATCGTTCGTCGGCCGCCCACGTCAGGGCGACACAGGGAGCGGCGAGCGGACGGGACAGGCACGCTCGGATCCGCTGGAGTTCGAAATTAGTCCCCCACACCGAGCGCGAAGGCGACGCCGCCGCCGACAACGGTGGGGAAGACGTACGTCGCGCCGCGATGGACGAGCACGGCGGCGCCCGCGACGCCGGCGGCGACGCCGGTCGTCGAGACGAGCAGGGCGATCAGGACCGCGTCGACGCCGCCGAGCCCGCCCGGCAGCGGCGTCATCCCGGCGACCGCGCCCATGGGGACGACGAGCAGGACCGCAGAGAACTCGACAGGATGACCGAGCGCGAACAGCGAAAGCCACAGCGAGGCGCACAGCGCGAGCCAGCCCAGCGCCGAGAACCCGATAGCTTCGATCAGCGTGTTTCGGCTCCCGGCGACGCGGTCGATGGCGTCGAAGAATCCCTCGATGCGGCCTTCGATGGCCGCCGCCGTCGGCGGCGACTTCCGCGGAACGATACGGCCGAGAAAGCGAACGATCGGAGTGACGGCGCGTACGACGGCCGCCTCCAGTTCGTAGCGGTACTGCCAGCCGAAGTACGCGGCAGCCGGCATCCCCACCGCGAGGACGACCAGCGCGGTCGTCGCGAAGACGAGGTTGCGGCCGAACTGCGCCGCGCCCGCAATCACGAACGTCAGGCCGACGATGGCATAGGCGATTGAAGGGACGAAGTGGATGGCGTCGACGGAGGCGATGGCCGCGAGGCCCGTCTCGTACTCGCGGTCGGTCGCCCGCGAGATGAGGTAGCCGCTGACGGGTTCGCCGCCGGCCTGCCCGAACGGGGTGACGTTGTTCGAGAACACCGCGCCGGCGAACACGAGCGCGCCCATCGCGACGGAGATGGGGGCGTCGAGCGCCCCGAGAACCGTTCGGAGGGCGAGGCCCCAGCAGACCAGCCAGCAGACGGCGACGCCGAGGATGACGAACAGGTACCGGGCGTCGATCCCGCGAAGTTGCGTCAGGATGTCCTCGATCCCGACTATCCACACGAGGACTGCGAGGACGACCACCGCACCGGCGAACCCGACGATCGTCGCCCACCTGTCCCCGTTCATGTCCCCGACGAGGGGCCTGGGCGGTTTGAACCCACCGGAGTGGTGGCGAACTGGCGCTCCGGACGCACCGGACCAGCGCGCGCTGGGGACCCGTCCGGAGCCGGGCGGCCGAACCACAGGGGGTTTTGACGGAGCGCGCGAACGCCGCGTATGGACGAACGGACCGCGCTGGGACTGCTCGCCGACCGCTTGCCGACGGCGGGTGACGACGCCGCCGTCGTCGACGGGCAGGTCGTCACCACCGACATGCTCCACGACCGGACGGACTTCCCCGACGGGACGACCCGTTACACCGCCGGCTGGCGCGCGGTCGGGGCCTCCCTCTCCGACGTCGCCGCGATGGGCGCCGCGGCCACCGCCGCCGTCGCCGTCTACGCCGCGCCGGCGTTCGACGAGCGCGAACTCGTCGATTTCGTCGACGGCGCCACCGACGTCTGTGAGTCCGTCGACGCCGAGTACGTCGGCGGCGACCTCGACGACCACGTCGAGTTCACCGTCGCCACCACCGCGCTGGGCCGGACCGACGACCCCGTCCTGCGCTCGGGCGCCCAGCCCGGCGATGCGGTCTGCGTGACCGGACGGCTGGGACGGAGCGCGGCCGCCCTCCGCCTGTTCGAACGCGGCGAAATCGAACGGGCGAACGAGCTCTTCCGCTTCGCCCCCCGGATCGACGCCGGACGGGCGCTCGCGGGCCACGCGACGGCGATGATGGACTCCAGCGACGGCCTCGCCCGCTCGCTCCACCAGCTCGCCGAGGCGAGCGACTGCGGAATGGCCGTCGAGTCGCCCCTCCCGATCGACGAGTCCGTCGACGCAGTCGCCGACGGCACCGACGACCGCCTGGAACTCGGCGCGTTCTTCGGCGAGGACTTCGAACTCGTCTGTACCGTCCCCGAGGACGAACTCGCGACCGTCCACGCGGACGCCCCCGTCGACCTGACGCGGATCGGCACCGTCGTCGAGCGCGAGGCGCTCGGCGCCGCGGACCGAAGTCGGTCGAGAGACGGCGACGCCCCGGCGAATCGCGTCACACTTGACGGCGAGGGGTTCCCGGACCGCGGATACACGCACTGAACAGCTGTTTTCCGGATTCGGCGAGATGGCGATGCGTCCGGTACTCTACCGCTTGGAACAGCGCAGGTGACGGCTGGTAGTCCACGCGAGGGCAGTCGCGAGCGCTACAATATTATTACCTATGGGGTCCAACTATCGGGTATGGAGACGCCGGGCGAACCGACTGTCGAGAGCGTAGATATCGAGGAGCTTCGGGAGTATCTCGCCCGGACAGACGTCGTCTTTGCTGTTCTGTTCGGCTCTCACGCCCGGGGGACGGCAACGAAGTCGTCGGACGTCGATATCGCGCTTCGGTTCCCCGACGACCAGGACGACCACGAACGCTTCCGACGGCGGAACAGGATCGACGCCGCGGTTCAGGAGTACGCGACGGGCTTCGTCGACGTCAGCGACATCGAAGCGCTTCCGACTTCGGTCGCGTACGCTGCGCTTCGAGACGGTGTTCTCCTCGCCGGCGATCCGCAAGCCGTCGAATCGTCCTACGAACGGGTCGAGCGGGAGTACGAGGCGAGCGAGAGCGAGCGAGAGCGGGAACGGCGGTCGTTCATCGACCGTCTCGCGCGAGGCGACGTGTAGATGGTCGACGAAGCGATCGTTGCGGACAAACTCCGCCACGTCAACGAATACACCCGCGATCAGGAAGAGATGCGGGGGATGTCAAAAGCGGAGTACGTGGAGGACGTCGTGATCCAGCGGGCGGTCGAGCGGACGTTGATGAACCTGATTCAGACGTGTATCGACCTCGCACAACACGTCCGAGCGGGGGAAGGTCTCGAACCGAGCGGGACGGCGAAGCAAGAAATCGAGGCGATCGGAAACGCGGACGTCATTTCAGCCGAAACACAGGAGAGACTGGAAGAGGCAGTCGGGTTTCGGAACGTCCTCGCTCATCGATACGGCGACGTGGATCACGACGTCGTCTACGACGTATTGCATACCGATCTTCACTGGTTCGAACGGTTCCAGCGAGAGGTCGCACAGTGGTTCCAGCAGCACCATCAGTGAATCGATTGATTTTCCAATCCGGTCGGCTCGGAAAGTGCCATATTCATCCGTTAGAAAACCTCACGCCGCCAGAATTTCGAACGGGACGGGCGTGAAACACAGGAGACCGAGCACGAGCGTCAGGACGCCGACGGCCTGGCGACGACGGCCGATCGGTTCGTCGCGGATCGGCGTCGCCGGGCCGGCGTAGGCCAGGCCGCCGGCGATCAACCCCCAGAACGCCCAGAGGACGACCGCGTTCGTGGCTTCCTGCGCGAAGTAGAGGTAGCCGGCGAGGCCGAAGAGTGCGGCCGGGACCGCCGCGGCGACCGTCTCCTGGCGGGGGCCGAGGATGGCGCGGACGATGTGTCCACCGTCGAACTGGCCCACGGGGAGCAGATTCAGGAACGTGACGAACATGCCGACCCACCCGCCGAAGATGACGGGGTTGGCGGCCAGCCGGGGGTCCGAGTACGAGAGCGGTTGGCCGGTCAACTCGGCGAGGAAGACCAGCAACAGCGGGTCGTTGAACCGCAGCGAGGTCGACGACCCCTCGAGCACGCGCTCGGGGACGGTTATCGGATCGAGGTAGAGGCCGATGACCGTCACGACGACAGTCGCGACGAGCCCCGCGAGCGGGCCCGAGACGCCGATGTCGAACAGCGCCTTGCGGTCGGGGATCCGCCCCCGCATCCGGATGACCGCGCCCATCGTTCCGATGAGCGACGGGAACGGGATGAAGTAGGGGAGACTCGCGTCGACGTCGTGGTAGCGGATCATGACGTAGTGGCCGAACTCGTGGACCGCGAGCACCCCGAGGATGGCCGCGGTGAACGGCCACGCCTCCAGCAACGAGAGCGGGCCGTCGATCTCGACGTAGTACCACTGCGTCCCGACCAGAAGCGTCGAGAGCACCGTCAGCACGAAGAAGACGACGTTCGTCCAGGGGATCCCGTCGATGTGAGGCGAACGGGGCTCCGCGACGAGGACGTACTGCGGTCGCGACGGCCCGAACCGGTCCTCGACGACCGGCGTCTCGTCGAAGGGCGCCTCCGACTGGGCGCGCGTCGTCAGCGACAGGTCGTAGCCGTTCTCGCGGAACAGCTCCCAGAGCTCGCGCTCCAGCGCCTTGGCGGACGCCAGCGGCGTGCCCAGGTAGTAGATCGTGTCGTCGTCACCGACGCGAACGTCGGCCACCTGGAAGACCGACTGCACGGCATCGACCGGCGGCCCGGCCGCCGGTGCGCGACGCTCGTCCATCGGTTCGAGGTTGGGCACACCCGGGTATAAATCCCGGGAAGAGACGGGCGAAAACGGGATCGGCACTCGCCCTGTGACTGAGGCGAGTCCCGGCGGCGACAGACCGCCGGAGAAGTGGGGAACCGGGTCGCCGTGGCGGGGAGCCACCGCGCCGTGTGTCAGGGAACGTGTGATCGTGGCGTCGGTGTGAAGTCAGTGAGTCGTGGTAGGGTCAGTGAGTCTTGGTGGGGTCAGTCTGGTTGCGGATGTGGGTTCGTGTGGTGGATCTGTCGTGGTCTCCGTTGGCAAGCCGTGGATACGATCGTCTTACTACGCGCGTTCGACGCGCCACGTGGTCGCGCTCGTGTACGACCACTTCTCGACCTCGAGCTCGGACGCGGAGTCGCGGATCTTCACCATCAGCGCGCCGATCTCCTTGGGCGACAGACCGACTTCGTCCGCGATGAACTTGCTCTTGAAGTACATCTCGCCGTCTTCGGCCTTCTGCGCCAGATAGGCCTTGAGTCGCTCTTCTTTCGACGGCTCGTCTTCGGTGGAGGGCTGTAGTATCGAGCTCATGTTGACACCTCGCTCTGTTCTGGAACCCGTATATCCATATAAAGGCGGGAAGCTTCGGTTTGCTTCGTGTCGTTTCACAGACTTTCCGGGGAAAACTCGCCAGTATCGGGTTTTTCAGAACGTTTTCTGAGGGCGTTAGACATTTTATAATCGTCGCTAAAGCCGCCAGACGTTTTTGCGAAGGCAGTGCATGACCGGGGTGAAAATAACCGTTCGAGCCGGGATTCAGCCGGGCGTTGAGGCAATAGTTGCCGGCAGCAGGACCGCGGGCCCGAGGGCGCGGTCTTGCGAGTGCATCGTCGATCGCGGTACGCACTAGAAGGGGGGTCACGCGCGACCGTCTATACCGGATCGGGCCGTCGCGGCTTGACAACCCTTAAGACGGCATCGCGGTTACGCCGTGGCAATGAAAGCAGTCGTTTCTATCGGCGGGAGCGTCCTCGTCCCGTCGGTGAGTCCGGAGCGGGTCCGGGCCTACGCCGACGCGCTCGAATCGCTGGACGCGGACGGGTACACGCTCGGGACGGTCGTCGGTGGCGGCCCGACCGCGCGGGAGTACATCACCACCGCCCGCGATCTGGGGGCTAACGAGATCGAACTCGACCAGATCGGCATCGCCGTGACGCGGCTGAACGGCCGCCTCCTCATCGCCGCCCTCGACGAGCGAGCCGCGCCCACGCCACCGGAGGACTACGAGACCGGCCGCGAGGCCATCCGCCGCGGCGACATCCCCGTCATGGGCGGGACCGTCGCCGGCCAGACCACCGACGCGGTCAGTGCTGCCTTCGCCGAGTACGTCAACGCCGACCTGCTCGTCTACGCCACGAGCGTCGACGGCGTCTACGACGCCGACCCCAGCGAGAACGGCGACGCGACGAAGTTCTCGGAGATCAGCGCCGACGACCTCGTCGACCTCATCGCCGACCTGGAGATGGACGCCGGGAGCAACGCCCCCGTCGACCTGCTCGCCGCGAAGATCGTCCAGCGGTCGGGCATCCGGACCATCGTCCTCGACGGCGACGACCCCGAGCGCGTCGAGCGGGCGATCCGCACGGGCGAGCACGACGGCACCGACGTCGTCCCCGAGGGCGTCGGCGAACTGCCCGCCGAATGGACCGACCGATGACCGACGTCGCCACGGTGACAGCATGAGCGAGAGCGAACCCGACGACACCGGTTCGACCGCGAGCGCCGACCAGACCGCGAACGCCGATCAGATCGACGCCCCTGGCGGGACCGAGTCTGCTGACGACACCCGCTCCGACGAGACCGACGGCGATGCCCACTACGCCTTCTGGGCCGACGAAGTCGCCGACGCCGTCGAGGCGCGCGACCCCGAGGAACCGATCGTGATCAAGGGAGGGATCTCTCCTTCGGGCGTCCCCCACCTCGGCAACGTCAACGAGATCATGCGCGGGTACTTCGTCGCCGAGGTCCTGCGCGAGCGCGGCTGGGAGGTCCGGCAGGTGTTCACCACCGACGACCGCGACCCCCTCCGGAAGCTGCCCCGGAAACTCGCCGATCTGGACGGCAAGATCGTCGATCTCGGCGACGTGAACGCGAGCGCCCTCGGCAAGAACCTCGGGCACGCGTACACGGACATCCCCGATCCCTTCGGCTGCTGTGACTCCTACGGCGAGCACTTCTCGACGCTCATCGCCGAGTCCGCCGAACTGCTGGACGCCCCCATCGACGTCGTCTCGACCACAGACCTCTACGAGTCCGGCCGGATGGACGACGTTGTCGAACACGTCCTGCGAAACCGCGAGCAGGCCCGCGAGGTCCTCTCGGAGTACCAGGACAAGGTCGACGAGGACTACGTCCCGTTCAACCCCTTCTGTTCGAACTGCGGGAAGGTGACGGAGACGGTCACGGACGTGGACGTCGACGAGCGCGAAGTCCAGTACCGCTGTACGGACATCGAGGCCGGCAACCGCACCATCGAGGGCTGCGGCCACGAGGGCACCGCCACCTTCCGCGAGGGCAAACTCCCGTGGCGCTTCGAGTGGCCCGCCCAGTGGCAGGTCTTGGGGGTGGACTTCGAACCGTTCGGCAAGGACCACGCCGAGGGGTCGTGGCCCTCCGGCGTCGACATCGCGGAGAACGTCCTCGGCATCGACCCGCCCGAACCGATGGTCTACGAGTGGTTCACCCTGGACGGCGAACCGTTCTCCTCCTCGGAGGGCAACATCGTCCTCGTCCACGACGTGCTGGAGATGCTCGAACCCGAGGTCCTCCGGTACTTCTTCGCGAAGGACCCGAACAAGGCCCGCGACTTCAGCATCGAGCGCCTCGACCAGCTCGTCGACGAGTTCGACCGCGTCGAGCGCCTCTACTTCGACGAGGAGTCGGGCACCGAGAAGGAGACCCGCCGCGCCGACCGCGTCTATCCGTTCGTCCACTCGCTCGGCGACGTGCCCCCGGAGGCGCTGTCCGCCAGCGGCCTGTTCGACGCGGTCGCCGACGGCGAGGACTCGCACGCCGTCAGCTTCGACCACAACGACCCCGAAGACCGACGGCGCCGCCGCGAGTTCGTCGACGGCGAGTTCGCGAACCGGGTGCGCCTCCCCTACACGTTCGCCGCAGTGCTGGGGATGTTCGACGACGAGGACGCACGCGCCGAGACGGCCCGGAAGGAGGGTCACGTGGCAGACGACGACCCCGCCTGGGCCGTCGAGGACGCCTTCGGCCGCGTCGAACTCGCCAGCGAGTGGGCCGACCGCACCGACAACGAGTACAACTACACAGTCGCCCGCGCGGAGATTCCAGACGTGTCCGTCGACGACGAGACCGCCGCCGCGCTCGACGACCTGGCCGACTTCGTCGCCGAAGGCCACGACGGCGAGGCCATCCAGGGCGAGATCTACGAGACCGCGCGGCGCCACGACCTGGAGGTCGGCGACTTCTTCGCCGTCGGCTACCAGCTGTTCTTCGGCGTCGAGGAAGGGCCGCAGCTCGGCCACTTCCTCGGCGACCTCGACCGCGAGTTCGTCGTCGAGCGGTTACGTCGCGAGCGGTAGCCCGGTCGTCAGTTTTCCGAGGCCTGGCGGTGTTCAGTGGGTGGGCGAATAAAACGCTCTACAGCGGATGAAGGGAATGATTCGAAATACAGAATGACCCCATCTCACTCGGGCTTTCGGCTGATGTAGAGCAGGGTTATCCCACAGAAGAGGAACTGGTTAGCCTCATCAAGATCTCTGAGGTCCTGTTCCCACGCCTCGATTTCAGAATCATCGAAGGCATCGCTGGATTCCAGAAACCCACGTTGTACTTCGATTCCCCGCTCGACTTGTTCGTTGATCTCTCGTTGCACTGTCGCACGGGAGACAACGTCCTCAACAGTAAACCCGGCGTCAGGAAGCAACGAGAGAAGCTGAGTTCCAAAGTTTCGATCCCCCCTTACAGTCCGATACACTTCGTTGGCGCGTCGCATTTGCTCCGGATCTGAAGAGTGCATCACCTCAGATTCTCTGGCACTCTCGACAACCGCTATCCGTCCGCCCGGTTTGAGGACGCGAAAGAGTTCCTCCAACGCTGAGTCAACGTCATCAACGAACTGAAGTACCTGTTTGGCGATGACAAGGTCATAGCTTTCATCTGTTACCGGGAGTTCAGTAACGTCTCCGTGTTGGAACGATACCTGTGATAAGTTGCTACACCGGTTACGTGCTGCAGCCAGCACATCTTCGTTCACATCAATCCCGGTCACACTTCCTCCCTCTCCGACCTGTTGGGCAAGGACCGCTGCCTCAAATCCCGGTCCACACCCGACTGAAAGTACCGACTCATCCGCTTGAAGAGAGATCTCCTCGCAGACGAAGTTTCGGAACGTCTCTGCTGTTGCTGTCGAGAGTATCTGTTCCAGCATCTCCGTCTCCTCTTCATCAGACAGTTGATGGTTTGTCATATTCGAGACCGTCTGCTTCCGGCTTTATTAATCGCCAGGGACCGCGCAACTCTTTCGATAATGAGTTTTTCGTCTGGACTGATCATCCGCGCGAACGCAGTGAGCGCGGTTCACGCGGCCGAACGAAGTGAGGCCGCGCCTTTTTCACCCATGTTTTTGCCGGAGGGGTACCCGCAGCGGCCTGCGGCCGCGAGGATACCCCTCCGGGAAAAAGATGGTAACCAAACCCTCTTGACGGGCAGGCCCATCACTCCGGGTAATGGTAAACCCGCTGGTATGGGTACTCGCCGGGATCGTCGTGTACACGGCGGGGGCGATGGCGTTGCAGGCCAGGGGGTATCTCCCCGAGTCCGTCCGCGTCTCCGGCCCGATCACGACGTTGCACACCGGCCGCGGTCGCGAATTACTCACGAAGCTCGCCGCCCCGAAGCGACTGTGGCGCGCCTGGGGCAACTTCGGCGTCGGGATGGCGCTGGTCACGATGGTCGGCATGTTCGCCGCCGTCTTCAACGCCGGCTGGCAGGCCATGCGACAGCCCGATGCCCAGCCCGTCCAGAACCCGCAGAACGTGCTGGTCATCCCCGGGGTCAACGATTTCCTCCCGCTCGCCGCCGCGCCAGAGATCGTCCTCGGCCTGCTCATCGGACTCGTCGTCCACGAGGGCGGCCACGGCCTCCTCTGTCGCGTCGAGGACATCGACATCGACTCGATGGGACTGGCCTTCTTCGCGTTCATCCCCGTCGGCGCGTTCGTCGAACCCGACGAGGAGAGCCGACTCAGGGCGAGTCGCGGCAGCCAGACCCGGATGTTCGCCGCCGGCGTGACGAACAACTTCCTCGTCGCCTTCGTCGGCTTCCTGCTCCTGTTCGGCCCCGTCTCCGGCGCGATTTCGGTTGCCGCGGGCGTCCCCATCGGGAACGTCGCCTCCGGCTCGGCCGCCGAGGAGGCCGGCCTCGGTTACGGCGACGTCGTCACCGAAGTCGAGGGCCAGCCCGTCGCCAACGTCTCCGAGTTCGAGGCGACGCTCGGCCAGATCGAGGACCGCTCCGTCGAGCTCACGCTGAAGAGCGGCGAGACGACGACGCTCGAACGGAAGCTCGTCCTGATGCGGTCGGTCCCCTCGGTCACCGACGGCATCGAACCCAGCTCGCGGAACGCGACCGTCGTCGAGGCGATAAACGGCACCGAGGTCTACACCGAGCGCGAGTTCGCCCGCGCGATGGAGGGTCGCGAGGCGGTCGAGCTGCGGACCAGCCGCGGCACAGCCACCTTCCCCCTCGGCGCCTACGGCCTCGCCGTCGATAACGGCCCGCTTGCCAACGCCTCCGTCCCGACGGACGGCACCGACGTGATCGTCACCCACGTCGCGGGCGAGCGGACGCCCAACGCGTCCGTCTACAGCGACATCGTCGGCGGCCTCGAACCGGGCTCGACCGTCGACGTCCGCGCCTCCGTGGGCGGCGAGCGCGACACCTACGCCGTCACCGTCGGCTCCGGCGCCGGCAGGGGCGACGCGCTCGGCCTCCGGACCCAGCAGGGGTACAGCGGCATCGGCGTCGTCGACGCCGGGATCGACGTCTACCCCGCCGCGCAGTTCCTCGCGTACCTCGGCGGCTACAGCGGGGCGTGGGGCGGCCTCTTCAGCGGGCAGTTCCTCCAGCAGATGTTCGTCGTCCTCCTGGTCCCGTTCCTCAGCACCATCGCGCCGGGTATCGGCTACAACTTCGCCGGGTTCGTCCCCGACGTGGCCAACTTCTACACCGCCACCGGCCCGCTCTCGGCGCTCGGCGGCGGCGTCTTCGTGATCGCCAACGTCCTCTTCTGGACTGCCTGGGTCAACCTGAACCTCGGCGTGTTCAACTGCGTCCCCACCTTCCCGCTCGACGGGGGCCACATCCTCAGAGCCTCCGCCGAGTCCGTCGTCGCCCGTCTCCCCGTCGAGGACGGCCGCCGCGCCACCACCGCCGTCACCGCGTCGATCAGCCTCCTGATGCTCGCCGGGCTGTTCCTCATGCTGTTCGGCCCCCAGCTCTTCTGAACCATCTAGTTACCATCTTTTTCGCTCGGGGGTCGCCGCAGGCGACCCCCGAGCCAAAAACATGGGTGAAAACACCGGGAGAGCAAGCTCTCCCGAGCCCTCGTTCGCTCCGCTCACGAGGAAGGCCGAACTCGCGCTCCGCGCGAGTTCGGTGTCTGCGGGAGTGAGCACCGCGAACGACCGCAGGCTCGTCAGAGCTCCGCTCTGACGGCGAACCGGCGCCTTCGGCGCCGGATGCTTCTCGACCCCGCCACCGCTCCGCTACCGCCACCGCTCCGCTACCGCAACCGCCCACTACGGTCACGCTACAACAACGCCGACGCACGACCGCACCGTCCCGGAAAGGCAAGCTTCCTTACCGACGACTCGTAACCACCGGACATGGTCAGACGCGAGCCGCCGCAGACGGAGGAGGGCTGGTACGCACTCCACGACCTCCGGACGGTCGACTGGGAGGCCTGGCAGGACGCCCCCGAGCGCGTCCGTGAGCGGGCGCTAGAAGACGTCGTCTCCCACCTCCAGTCCGCCGAGGCCGTCGCCGACGCCGAGGAGGGCGACTCCGCCCTCTACGCGGTCGTCGGACACAAGGCCGACCTCATGGTCGTCCACCTCCGACCGACGCTGGCGGACGTCGAACGCCTCGAACGCGAGTTCGAGCGCACCGAGTTCGCACAGTTCACCGAGCAGACCTACTCCTACGTCTCCGTCACGGAGGCGTCGGGCTACTCCGAGCGCGCCCGGGAGTACTTCGACGGCGAAGTCGACGACGACTCCGGGCTCGCCCAGTACATCCGGTCGCGACTCCACCCGGAGATCCCCGACAGCGAGCACGTCTCCTTCTACCCGATGTCCAAGCGCCGGGACCCCGGCCAGAACTGGTACGACCTGCCCTTCGAGGAGCGTGCCGAACACATGGCGAGTCACGGCGACATCGGCCGCGACTACGCCGGCCGGGTCTCGCAGATGATCACCGGCTCCGTCGGGATCGACGACTGGGAGTGGGGGGTCACCCTCTGGGCCGACGACATGACCGACGTCAAGGAACTGCTGTACGAGATGCGCTTCGACCCCTCGTCGTCGAAGTTCGCCGAGTTCGGCCCCTTCTACGTCGGCCGCAAGTTCCCGCCCGCTGACATGGGTGCCTACCTCGCGGGCGAACGCGTCCCGGCCGCCGACGCCGCCACCGAAAGCGACGGCGAACGGCCGGCGCACGCCAGCGCCTCGACCGCGAGCCACGCGAACGGACACGGCGGCGACGCCGGACAGAGCGCTCACGGCGACAGCACGTCCGCGTCGTCGACTGACGCGGCCGCTGGCGACGACGCGGCCGCGCCCTCCGAAGCCGTCGCCGAGTCGAACGACGGCGACGGCGAGGCCGGTGGCGGACCGCCCGCAGCCGTCCAGCAGGAGACGGACGACGAGAGCGTCGACGGCCTCGACGCCGACGAGATGGGACGGACGCTCGCGAACTTCGGCGTGTACCCGGAGGACTACGACGACGGCGACTACGGGCTGGTCTGCTACGCCGACGCGGACGCCGAGGCGCTCGTCGACGAGGTCGACGGCCTGCGCGGCAACTTCGAACACTACGACACGCACGTCCTGACGAGCGTCCGCGCCAACCAGGGGCAGACCGCCGTCGTCAGCGTCTGGGCGAACGAGCGCGCCGCCGACACCGCGATCGGCTTCCTGACCGACATCGACGCCGTGACGCACAGCGCCCGCGGTCCGCTCGGCGACGCCGACGCGACCGAAGCCGACACCGCGACGGACGACGGCGGCGCCGACGCCGAGACGCAGGCCAGCGACGACACGACGGCCGCGGACATCCGCGAAGAACTCGCTGCGGAGGGCGTCTACGCCGGCCAGCCCCACGGCGAGGACGTGTACGCGCTCGTCCTCTACTCCGACGCCGACCCCGAGACGCTCGACGAGGAGGTCTCGGGCCTGCGCGACGGGTTCGACCGCTACGACACCCACGTGAAGACGGCGGTGTACAGCGACCACGCCGACGAGGACGGGACGGCCGCCGTCGTCAGCCTCTGGGACACCCAGAGCGCCGCCGACACCGCCGCGGACTTCCTCACCGACCTACCCGGTATCGTCGGCCGACCGGAGGACCGCGAGGGGTTCAACACGATGGGGATGTTCTACACCGTCAAGCCCGACTACCGGGAGGAGTTCGTCGACACCTTCGGCGCCGTCGGCGAGAAACTCGCGGAGATGGACGGCCACCGCGAGACGGCCCTGCTGGCCAACCGCGGGGACGAGAACGACATGTTCATCGCCAGCCGCTGGGACGACCGCGAGGACGCCATGGCCTTCTTCCGCTCCGACGACTTCCGCGAGACCGTCGCCTGGGGCCGCGAGGTCCTCGCCGACCGCCCGCGACACGTCTTCCTCGCGTAACGCGACACCGCACGTTTCTCCGACCGCCGATAGCTACAAACCGCGGATGGGCGAACGACGACCCATGACCGACCGACTGGCCGACCGGGTCGCCGTCGTCACCGGCGGCGCCCGCGGCATCGGCGAGGCGACCTGCCGGCAACTGGCCGCGGAGGGCGCGGACGTGGTCGTCGTCGACGCACTCGGCGACGAGGCAGCGTCCGTCGCCGACGACATCGCGGCGGAGACGGGCCAAGAGACGCTCGCCGTCGAGACCGACGTGGGCGACGAGGCGGCCGTCGAACGGATGGCCGACCGCGTCGCGGACGAGTTCGGCGAGATCGACGTGCTGGTCAACAACGCGGCCGTTCGCGTCGAGCCCCGTCCGGTCACCGAGGCCGACGAGGGCAGCTGGGACCGGATCGTCGACGTGAACCAGAAGGGCGTCGCGTTCTGCGCCAAGCACCTGATCCCCCTGATGACCCGGGACTCGCCCGCGGACGGCGGGTCGGTCGTCAACGTCGCGTCGATGGGCGCGGAGGTCGGCCGCCCCGACTGGGCGCAGTACGACTCGACCAAGGGGGCCGTCGTCGCGATAACGAAGGACATGGCCTGCGACCACGCGTCGGAGGGGATCCGCGTCAACGCCGTCTCGCCCGGGTGGGTGATCACCGACTACCACCTCCCGGACGACGAGCGCGAGGCCGAGACGTTCCTCAGGGAGAAGACGGCGCCCCACGCGGACGGGCCGGGAATCCTCAAGCGCGCGGGCGAGCCGCGAGAGGTCGCCGACGCCATCCTGTTCCTGGCTTCCGACGAGGCGTCGTTCGTGACCGGGACGAACCTCCGCGTCGACGGCGGCGTCTCGGCGGTCGGGACCGGTCTGGACTGGGCCGACTACGAGTAGCGGCTACCGGTCCAGCACCCAGAGGACGACCGAGATAGCCGTCGCCGCGACGAGCGCGACGGCGAGCAGCCGGAACGCCGCGCCGAACCCGGCGGTCTCGGAGAGGTAGCCGACGATAGCGGGCGAGACCGCGCCGGCGACCATCAACAGCGTCCGGACGACGCCGAGGCTCCCGCCCGCGACCGACTCCGGGACGACCGACATCATGTACGCGCCGCGAACGGGACGGTAGCCGTGGGCGCCCAGCCCGAGGAGGACGACCGCGCCGCCGAGCACGACCGCACCGCCGGTCGCCGAGAGCGCCAGGACGGCCAGGAGCCCGACGGTCGCGACCCCGAGCGTCAGTGCGAGGATGGCCTCGGCGCCGACCCGGTCGCTCGCCTCGCCGGTGACGAGCTGGACGAGGCTGACGACGAAGAGGACGCTGAACAACAGATTCGCCGTCGCCGCGGAGACCGCGGTCTCCTCGGTCAGGTACAGCGGGAGGAAGGCGACGGCGCCGTTGTACGCGAACGAGAAACAGATCGTGACGACGACGAACAGCGCGAACCGCCGATCCCGGAAGAGCGCGACGTAGGCGCGAAGCGGGACGCCGTCGCTGTCTCCAGACCCGTCGTCAGCTGCGCCAGGACCGTTCGAGGCGGCGCTCGCCGGCTCGTCGGGGAGCCGCTTCGGGACTCTCCGCGCGAACGCGACGGCGAGGCCGATGCCGACGACACCGGCCGCGAGGAACAGCGAGCGCCAGGGCGCGCCGAACGCAGCGGGGAGGCCCGACGCGACGACGACCGCCGCGGGCGCGGCGACGCCGCCGAACGTGCCGAAGGTGTCGAAGATTCCGAGTGCGCGGCCCGTCCGCGCGGGGTAGGCCCGCGAGAGCAGGCTGACGCCGACCGTCTTGTACGTCCCCGTGCCGGCGCCGACGAGCGCCATCGAACCGATCAGGACCCACAGCGGCGCGTCGACGGCGAGCGCGAACGCGGCGGCCGCCGCGAGCAGTGCCCCGGCAGTGATGACCCGGACCGATCCGAGCCGGTCGGCCAGTAGCCCGGACGGGAACTGCATCGCCGCGTAGACGAGCATCAGTCCCGTGAACGCGCTCCCGAGGACCGTCCGCGAAACGCCGTAGGTCGACCCGAGCGTCCCGAACAGCGGCGGGAACGCGTACCGGAGGAACTTCCCGAGGAACCACACCAGCGCCGTCAGCACGAGCGCGTCGAAGCGCGCGTACCGGTCGGCGACTACCACGGCCGGCCTCCCTCCGCGGTCGCTCTCCGGAACGGGCCCGCCGCTCCGCTGTCTCGGGGTTCGCTCGCGTCAGTCGGAGCGGGCGCCGGCGCCATCTGGTCGTTTCGGTGGAGGCGCGTTCGCGGGGAAATACGTCCCGGTTTCGGCCGACCCGACCCCAACAGAGCCAAGGCCGTCGCGACACAACGAGCGGCCGTGCCAGACGATACTCACGACGAGGAGCGCGGTGGGGACGAGGGCCCGGCGAACCCCGGCCCCGGGCGCGGCGGCGCCGGGGACGGCGGGCCCGGAGACGGCGCCCCATCGGTGACAGAACTCGACGACACCCCGACGGTCAGTTGCTCGCGCTGCGACCGGGAGTGGGACCTCGCCTACGAACTCGACGACCTCGGCGTCGGCAACCAGGCGGTCGAGCAGTTCGCGCTCGACCACAAGCGCCACACCGGCCACTTCCCCGACGACGTGACCACCTGGCTCGCCGAGTGTCGCCGCTGCCCGGAAGGATCCGAACACCTCGTCCGCCACGCCGCCGAGCGCTGGGCGACGATCCACGCGCGACACACCCGCCACGCCGTCGAGATCGACCACGGCATCGACGAGGAGACGACCGTGGTCGAACCCGACGACGTGAGTTAGTACTACGCGGTCGAACCGAGAGAAACCAGCCGAGAACGCCGCTGACGCTTACTCCTCGTCGTCTTCGGTCGTCGTCCGGTCGACGTCCTTCTCGCCGAAGTAGATCTCCGCGCCGTCCTGTGCCACCTTCTCTGCGAGCACGGCGCACTTGACGCGCATCGGGGAGATGTCGACGCCGAGCATGTCGATCACGTCGTCCCTGTCCATCGCCTCCAGGTCCTCGACGGGCATGCCAGCGAGCTGCTCGGAGAGCATCGAGGCCGACGCCTGCGAGATGGCGCAGCCGTCGCCGCGGAAGGCGACGCGCTCGATGACCTCCTCGTCGTCGTCGAGCACGACGTCCATCTCGATGGTGTCGCCGCACATCGGGTTCTCACCGACGTGGGTGAACGTGGCGTCCTCGATCTCCCCGAAGTTACGCGGGTTCTTGTAGTGGTCGAGGATCTGCTGTCGGTACATGTCCGATCCACCGATGCCCATTGTTGCCTATCGATATGCTCCATCGGCGGAAAAGGATTCCGAGGGAGCGCTTCGCACGGCCCGGCGGACCGACCGACGGCGACCGCCGCGGTGGCAGATCGGTTGTTTCACGTCGTGAACCCACACCGAAGTTTATTACCTACCCTCTCAGAAATAAGGGCAACGGAAACAGGGCAATGTTCGACCGAGTCAACGACGCCATATCCGGTGGGTCCGGGTCGGGGGACGCCGACGCGGAGCATCTGGGGGACATGTTGCGAGAGGGCGAAGCGTTAGCGCACGCGCTCGCTAACGACGGGACGATAGAACACACGAAGGACGGTCGAACGACGACGATCGAATCGAGCGGCGACCACGGCGCGTACATGCTCGCCACGGACGAGCGGATACTGTGGGTCCTCGGTGACCAGCCCGACGAGCCCGAGATAGCGTTCGAGCTGACCGACCTCGAGACGAGCCACGTCCGGAAGGGCCTGCTCAACAGCAAGATCGAGGTCCAGACAGACGACGAGACGGTCGTCTTCGACCCCGACGAGGGCGACGTCGAGGAAGCAGAGGACTACATCGACGCCGTCGGCTCGTCGTGGTCCGACATGGCCGCGGCCCTCGGGCACGCCCGCGACGCCATCGCCGCCTACGAGGACGCCTGCCAGCGGGGCGAGGACCCGAACCAGCACGCGCTCTCGGCGCGGTCGCAGTTCTCGCAGGCCCGGCGCTGTGCGACCCGCGAGGACCGCGCGCCCGGGGAGAAGATCCGCGCCGAAGTCGACGCCGTCGCCGAGGAGCTCGAACACACGCGGGTCACCGCGTGGCTCGACCGCGCCGTATCCGCGTACGAGACGGTCGAGACGGCCCTCGAAGACGGGCAGTACGGCGAGGCGTGCGAGGCCTACGTCGACGCCGCCGAGGCGATCGAGGAGGCCCGCGAGTCCCTCGACGACGTCGACCACCCGCCCGAGGGAGCCTCCGACCGGCTGGACTCCCTCGAATCCGACCTCCGCGCGGTCGGCGAGGGCTTCCTCGACGACGCCGCGGGTCGCTGCGAGACGGCGCTCTCCGCGGACGAGGCGACGGTCGCCGTCGACGCCTGGGAAGAGGCGTTCGACCGCTACCGCGCCGCGACCGACGCGGGCTGGAACGGGTACGCGCCCGTCGCCGAGGACGCCCTCGAGTACCAGCTCACGTGGGTGACGGCCGGACTGCTGGAAGCGATGAGCGCGCACGCGACCGCGCTCGAACGCGAGGGCGACGACAGCGCCGACGACGACGAGGCCGGCGACTACTACGAGGACGCGGAGTCGTGGTTCGAACGCGCCCGCGACCTCGCGTCCGATCGCCCCCACCACGACCCCGACACGTACGAGCAGGCGCTCGACCGGGTCGAGGAGAAACGCCTCGAGAGCGCCGGCTGGGAGTTCGGCGGCTGAGCGCCCGGCCGCCCTCCGCCACCGCGATCGGTCACCGCGCTACCGCGACCGGTCACCCGCTCCCTCGGCCGTTTACCGCGCCACCGCGACGACCGTCTCCGACTCCAGCGTGAGCTCGCTTCCGTCGAACCCGCCGAACAGTGAGACGTCCTCGAAGCCCGCGTCCTCGCAGAGTTCTCGAAGGACCGGCGGCGCGTAGAGCCGGTTCTCCCACTCCATCCGGTCCACGTAGTCGTAGCCCTCGCCCGTCGCGTCGAAGATGTCGATGCGCGTCGAGAACCGGCCCGTCTCGACGTCGAACTCCTGTCGATACACCGACAGCCTGTCGTCGTCCTCGCTGACAGTCGCCTCGTCGAAGTTCCGCACGTAGAAGTCCCGGTTCGACAGTTCGACGACGAGGACGCCGTCGTCGGTGAGCAACTCGCGAGCGTCCGCCAGGATCGCCACGTCCGTCTCGCGCCCGTAGTACCCCAGCGAGTTCCAGAAGACGGTGATCAGGTCGTACGAGCCCGACCGCTCGTCCAGGTCGCGCATGTCGGTTTCGCGGAACTCGGTCCGGTCGGCCAGTCCGCGGTCGCTCGCCCGGTCGCGCGCCCGCTCGACGAACGCCGGCGAGAAGTCCAGCCCCTCGGCCTGGATCCCCCTCTCGGCGAGTGCGAGCACGTGTCGACCGACGCCGCAGGCGACGTCGAGCGACGCGTCGGGGTCGTGGTCGTACGCCTCGGACAGCAGGTCGAGGAGATCCGCGACCTCCTCGTCGGCCGCCTCGAACATGTCCTCGAAGCTCTCCGCGAACAGGTCCGCTTGCTCGCGGAAGAGCCGCTCGGCCCAGTGAGTCACGTTCGGCGCGTCGCCGGAACGATAGAAAAGTCTCACGACAGTGTGAGATCGCGTCGCAGGGCGGGGAGCGGCGGTCCCGATCCGTCAGTCGTCGTGGGCCTGCTCCCAGGGCCGCGGCGGCAGGAGCAGCTCCTCCAGTTCAGGCATGTGTTTGACGTTGTAGAGCACCTGCAGCTCGTCGGAGACGGGCATCCCGTTACAGGAGAGCTGGAACCCCTTTTCGAGCATCTCGGGCGGGAGCACGTGGTCGACGCGGGTCCGCATCTCCCCTTCGATGATGATGATCGCGCAGTTCGCGCAGGCGCCCCCGCGGCAGGCGAACGGCCACGCGAACCCGTGGCGCTCGGCCGCCTCCAGCAGCGACTCGCGCGGCCGCACCCAGAACTGCCCGTAGTCCTCCCGGTCGAGGCCGCCGTCCGCCGCCACCTCGAAGAGGCCCTCGTCCTCGACGTCCCAGCCGTGGTCGTCGAGCACCTCGTAGTTGAGGTACTCGACCCGGCAGCGTTCCATCCGACGAGGGTCCGCGCCGCCCGCCTCGGGCGACTCGCCGACCGCGCCGCCGACGGCCCCCTCGTCACTGCCGCTCGCTTCCCCTTCGACCGCGGCGTCACCGTCCTTGATCTCCTCGTAGGCGGCCCTCACGAGCTGGAACTCGCGGGCCGACCCGCCGTGGTCGGGGTGAGCCTCCTTGATCCGCTCCCGGTAGGCCTCCTTTATCTCCTCGTCGTCGGCGTCAGGGGCCACCGAGAGAACGTCGAACGGCGATTCCACGGGCGCTCCTAGCGGTATCACGCCAATAAACCCACGTTTTTTCCACCACCTTTTTCTCGTCGGGTCGCTTCGCGACCGCTCCTCGAAAAAGATGGGGCAAAAAGCCGGAGCCTCGCTTCGCTCGGCTCCGGAGAATCGGCGCCGTCGGCGCCGAACGCTGGCTCTGACCGCGAACCGCCACCGCAGACCGCGAACCGCCACCGCAAACCGCTATCCGCTACGGCAGACCGCGAACCGCCACCGCAAACCGCGAACTGCTACTGCCCTACGCGAACAACTGCCGCGCCTCGTCCAGCGCCGCGACGAGCTTGTCCACTTCCGCTTTCGTGTTGTAGATGTAGAAACTGGCACGGGTCGAGGAGGGGATTCCGAGCTTGTCGTGGAGCGGCTGGGTGCAGTGGTCGCCGGCCCGCACCGCGACGGCGTACTCGTTGAGGATCTCCGAGGCGTCGTGGGCGTGGACGCCGTCGAGGTTGAACGAGACGAGCGCGGCGCGGTCGTCGCCCGGCGGCCCCAGGATCTGGATGTCCTCGAACTCCGAGAGGCGGTCGTAGGCGTACTCGGCGAGTTCCTCGCCGTGGCGCTGGACGCGCTCCATCCCGATGTCGTCGAGGTAGTCGCAGGCCTCCGCGAGGGCGATTCCCTGCGCGATGACGGGCGTCCCGGCCTCGAACTTCCAGGGGAGGTCGTGCCACGTCGAGTCCTCGTAGGTCACCTTCTCGATCATCATCCCGCCGTAGAGGTACGGCTGCATCTCTTCGAGGAGGTGCTCTTTCCCGTAGAGGACGCCGATGCCCGTCGGGCCGCACATCTTGTGCCCGGAGAAGGCGAAGAAGTCGGCGTCCATCGCCTGGACGTCGACGGGCATGTGCGGGACCGACTGGGCGCCGTCGACGAAGTACAGCGCGTCGTGGTCGTGGGCGATCTCGCCGATCTCGGCGACCGGGTTGACCGTGCCGAGGGTGTTCGAGACGTGGATCATGCTGACCATCGCGGTGTCGTCGGTGATCAGCTCGCGGGCGTGGTCCACGTCGAGGTAGCCCTCCTCGTCGACCCGGACGAACTTCACGTCGGCGCCGGTCTTCTTGGCGAGTTGCTGCCAGGTGACCAGCGTCGCGTGGTGGTCCATCTCGGTCAGGACGACCTCGTCGCCGGGGCCGAGCTCGGCCAGTCCCCAGGCGTAGGCGACGGTGTTGACCGCCTCGGTCGTGTTCTTGGTGAAGACGACCTCCTCGCGCCCCTCGGCACCGATGAACTCGGCGACGCGGTCGTGGGCCTCCTCGTAGGCGATGGAGGCCTCCTGGCTGAGGTGGTGGAGACCGCGGTGGACGTTGGCGTTCGTGGTGCGGTAGTAGTGCGAGATGGCGTCGACGACCTGGTCGGGGGTCTGGCTCGTCGCGGCGTTGTCGAGGTAGACGAGCTGCTCGCCCCGGAACTCCCGATCGAGGATCGGGAAGTCCTCCCGTATGCGCTCGACGTCGAGCGGCTCCGATTCTGACAGTCCCATTGGCAAAACGGACGCACTCGACGGCTAACATTCCTTCGGTTCGCGCGAACTCTGTTTCGCGCTTTCCGAAAACGGAGGTCTCCCGACTGTCGTCTCCGCTCCAGCGCCGATCGTATCTCCCGCCAGAGCCATCATCGTCGGATGCCAGCGGTTGACCGAGGCCGAGACACGACGTATCTCACAACCGTTCGGGATGGAAAGTCGATGCAGCCCTCGAGCAGTTGCCCCCTATTTTTGAACGTGATATCCACAGACGAGAATTATTTGGAACAAATGACGGTTGTAAAGATAAGTTGTTATACATAATATTTATTCTAGTGGGCCGCTGGAACTAGTATTTTTCTTGACGGTTCTACGATCGATCCGGAACCGCCGCCAATCGCCGTCAATCGCCCTGTAGTTCCCGATTAATCGAGTATCAGTCAGGTAAGTTCCCAGGCGATTCCGGCGCTTTCTCACGCAGAAAGTAACACATACGTACGAGAATATAATTATCTATTACGAAAATACTTACCACCCCTCTCCGCGCGTGTCGATGTAGGCGTATACTCAATATCGATAACGTCGGTGCGGGGGCGCCGACGTGAGAGGAACGCCGTAGGTAGACAACAGATGTCGCACGAAAAAGACGCAAACACTCGTTTCGACGGTATCGAACTCGATCGACGCACGGCGCTGAAAAGCGGCGCAGCCGGTCTCGGTCTTCTCGCGCTAGGGGGACTCGGCTCGGGGGCGGCTGCAGCGGACCATTCACCTGCGAACAAGGTCGCGGCTGCGGGGTCGACGATGCAGCGGCTCTCGTCGCCGGCCGGTTCACAGGACTCAGCTGTCGAGACACTGCTTGAAGTGTCCAACGTGAAAACGTCGAGCAGCGATCAGGACTCGCTCGTATTCCAGCCGACGGTCGAAAGTTCGCTCTTCACGAGAGTCGAGAGCGACGGCGGTGGCGGCGGGGGGAAAGGCAAAGACAAGGACAAAGACACGAACGACGGCTGGGAATCGATCGCCAAGGCCGGCGTCCTCGGCTGGATAGAGATCCGGGGTGACGCGACCGGCGGCGACTGGCGGATGGTGAGCGTCGACGGACACATCAACCAGGAACAGCAACCGCCCCAGCGGCTCGGTGACCTGGTCGGCACCGACGGGAATCTACACGAACTCGCGGACAGCGTCGTGGCATTCGACACTCGCGACCTGTACCTGGAGTGGGACATCCAGGATCTGCTGGATGCGGTGTCGGAGCTTCAGGACGAGGTCTTCGACGACGGAGACAGCTACACCGAGGAGATCGAAGTGCTTCTCGACCTCTACATGCGAACCCGGAGCGCGAACGGCTTCAACTGGATCGCGAGAGGCGTCACCGGCACCAACGACGTCCGACTGCAGGGTGCCCTGTACGACTTCACCGACGGCGACGCCGAAGCGGAAGCAGTCGTCGGCAATCGCACGATGGTTATCTCGCCCGAGAAGCTCCCCCACGAGGTGGCGTAACGCCACGGTCCCGGCCCGCTGTTTTGCGGCGTTTCGAGCGCAGTCTCACATCCAGAGCAGTTGCGCGTGGCGGGTGCCGTCGAGGTCGAGGACGTTCTCCTCGTCGACGAACCCGTGTTCGATGGCGAGACCGACGGCGTCGGTGCCGACGATGTTCGCGGTCGAACAGCGCGAGAGGCTGTCGACGACCTCTTCCTCGGTCGCCTCGTCGCCGTCGTAGAAGTCGGGTTCGACGGTCAGCGAGACCTCGCCGTTCCCGTAGGTCTCGCCCAGGTCCTCCGGGTCGCAGACCGAGACGAGCAACCCCTCGTCGGTGTCGCGTTCGTTGAGGAGCATCGCCTACTCCATCATCTCCGCTTCGGCCTGCTGGCGGAGTTCGTCGGCCTCCTCGGCCAGTTCCTCGGCGCGTTCGTCCTCGCCGAGCTCTTCGAGCGCGCGGGCCTTCTCCTCGATGATCTCGGCGTTGCGGAACCCGAGGCGGATGGCGTTGTCGAAGGCGTTGCGGGCGTCCTCGGCGAGGCCGCGTTCGAGCAGGAAGAAACCGCGGTTGTACCAGCCCTGGGCGAAGCGGGGGTCGATCTCGACGGCGCGCTCGGCGTGTTCGAGGGCCTGCTCGGTGCGGCCGGACTTCCAGAACGCGAAGGCGAGGTTGGTCTCGGCCGTCGCGGCGTGCTCGGAGTCGTCGTCGATGGAGAGCGCCTCGCGATAGGCGCCGATGGCGGCGTCCCACTCTTCGAGTTCGGCGTGGGCGGCGCCCTTGTTCGTCCAGGCCTCCTGTTCGATCCGCTCGTCGTCGGCGAAGCGAGCGGCCCGTTCGAGGGCGTCGGTGGCCTGCTCGTAGCGGTTGATGCCGATGTAGCTCAGGCCCACGTCGAGGAGTTCCTCGGCGTCGACCTCGGTGGCGGCGATGTTCCGCTCGTCGAGTTCGTCCGTCAGGACGCGCGAGTCGACGGGGTCTACCATGTCGGGGTCGACCTCGAACTCCGGCGGATCGATGTCGAACCCCTCGTAGGGGTCGCCGAAGCCCTGCCCGGAAGAGAACTCGTGGTCGTCCCGGTCGTCAGTCATACCACCCGATATGCGAGGAAGATGGATAAGGGCTACGTCACCGACCCGTCAGCCGCCCGGGTCCGACCGAACGCCGGACTCGGCGCCGTCGGTATCGGTACCGTCGTCGGCGTCGGTCCCATCGCCACCGTCGGCTGCTGACGTGTCCTCGCCCACGTCGACTACACTCGTAAAGAGGTACAAGCCCGCTACGACTACCATCAGGAAGCCCCAGTCGTTCCCCGAGCGGGTGACGGTCGTGAGGTGGATCCCGATCGACAGCACGATAACGGCCGTACACCGCCGAATAGTCCGCTGGAGGGCATCGGTCGACACGTCACCGACGTCGGATCGCTCCGGCATCAGTCTGGTGGTGGAACCACAACTAAGACGCGGGCGCTCCGACCTGGGCGTATGGGCAAGCGACTGTTCGTCAGCGTCGATCTCGACGGACTGGCCGAGGAGGTCGCGGCCGTGCAGGACCGGTTCGGGGGCGCGTCCGGCCTCAACTTCGTCGATCCCGAACAGGCCCACGTCACGGTGAAGTTCCTCGGCGACACCGAGACCGACCGACTCGACGACCTCGTCGACGCGTTGGCAGCGGCCGTGGCCGACGCGGGCGTCGACCCGTTCGAGGCCGAGTTCGGCGGGCTCGGCGTTTTCCCCAGCCTCGACTACATCAGCGTCGTCTGGGCCGGCACGCGCTCGGGCGGCGGGGAGCTGACGCGGCTCCACGAGGCCGTCGAGGAGCGGACGACGGCGATGGGGTTCGACGAGGAAGACCACGAGTTCACACCGCACGTCACGCTCGCGCGGATGGAACACGCCGGCGGCAAGGAGCAGGTTCAGGACGTGGTTCGCGAGGCGGACCCGGACGTCGGGACGCTCGCAGTCGAGGAGCTGCGGTTGAAAGAGAGCACGCTCGGCCCCGACGCGCCGACCTACGAGACGGTCGAGCGGTTCCCGCTGTAGCCGCGCCGCGTTCGGTGAGCATCGCCGTCCGTGTGTCCCGGCCGGCTTACAGCGCGGGCAGGCCGCCCGGCAGGACCCGCGCGGCGACGTAGCCGTCGCCGGCGGGCGTCGGCGAGAGTTCCATGCGGACCGCCGAGCCGGCCGTTCGGTCGGCGAGTCGCTCGGCGACGAGCCCGTCGAGGCAGTCGACGACCGTCCGCTCCTCGCCGTCGGGCGTCTCGACGGTCATTCGCCCCGACCCGTCGAGGGGGTCGACGATCCTGTGGGGGACGGCCCCGGTTTCCGCCGCGTCCGCATCGACCGTGCGCGTCGTAGTTGACATACTGTTATATTCGACTGAGCAGTATTTATATCTCACCGCATAGGAAGGTGAACATTCATAGTGCATATAAGGACCATTAACCACGCGTTGTCACGGCGCAGTCGATCCGCTTCGAGCACCCCGCCAGTGGCTCGCCGTCCGCTTTAGGTCACCCGAAAATAGTCAGATTCGTGATAACACTTACGGGCATCGCGCACCGACACATACGGACATGGCCGCAGTCGCGAACCTGGTGCTGGTATTCGTCGCGGGGCTGTTGACGGCGCTGGCCACGGGGCTGGGCGCGATCCCGTTCTTCCTCGTCGAGGACATCTCCGACCGGTGGAACGTCGTGCTGTGGGGGCTCGCCTCGGGGATCATGGTCGCCGCGTCGCTGTTCGGACTGGTCCGCGAGGGACTGGCAGTAGTCGACGGTGGCGTCGTCGACGCGGCGCTCGCCATCGGGCCGGGCGTCCTCGTCGGCGTCGCCCTCGTCGTCGTCGGTCACGAGGTGCTCGAAGACGCGGAGTTCGACGCGAAGGAGTACGAGGAGGCCGACTTCCGGAAGCTCGTCCTCATCCTCGGTATCCTGACCGTCCACAGCTTCCCGGAGGGGGTCGCCGTCGGCGTCTCCTTCGCCGAGCTGGGCATCGAGGACCCGAGCCTCGCGACCGTCTCGCTGGCGGGCCTGACCCTCCCGGTGCTGGCGGTGTTCATGACCGTCGCCATCTCCATACACAACGTCCCCGAGGGCGTCGCCATCTCCATCCCCCTGCGCGCGATGGGCGTCAGCGAGTGGCGGATGGCCTGGTGGGCGGTGTTCTCCAGTCTCCCGCAGCCCCTCGGGGCCGTGATCGCCTACTACTTCGTCACGCTGGCCGAGCAGTTCCTCCCCTTCGGCTTCGGCTTCGCCGCGGGCGCGATGGTGTACCTCGTCGCGACGGAGTTCCTCCCCGAGGCGCTGGAACACGGGGAAGACCTCCCCGGCGGCGGCCGGCGGGAACTGGTCGGCGGGATCACTGCCGGCGTGCTCGTGATGGTCCCCCTCGCGTTCGCCTGAAACGGCCCGCCGTCCGGCCTCCCCCGAGACCCGCTCACGGCTCACCGGCCCGTTCAGAGCAGTTTCCGCTGGGTCACGGTGAGGTCGACGAACACGTCGAGCGGCGCGGGTTCGTCGCCGGGTCCGGCCTCGTCGCGGTAGTCGGAGTGGTCGACGACGAAGTAGTACGGACCGGAGTCGTCGATCGGCTGTCGGGCGCCTCCCTTCTGGGTCTCGGCCTCGTAGGCGTCCTTCGCGACCTTCTCGGCGGTCGCGCTCACGTCGGTGTCGCCCGCGGGCGTCAGCGCCGGCTCGTCGCCGTCCGTGTAGGTGTCGTAGAACATGAACGACTCCTCGGAGGAGAAGAAGTAGACGTCGAAGGGCCGGTCGGCCTTGGCGTGATACCTGATCGCCCCGCCCGGGTTGGACACGTCCGGGATCTCCTTGATCCAGCCCTGGCCTGGCTGGACCGACACCGTCCGCTGGACGGTCGTCACTACCTCGCCACCGCCGCCGATACAGCCCGCGAGCCCGCCCGCGACGCCCAGCGCGGCCGTCGACAGTATCGCTCGTCGGTCCATAGCGAACGGTGCCGAATAGTCCTATATAGAGCCACCTGCCGGAGAATCAATCCTGATAGCACTCGCGGCGGCGCGCGGGGACCGGACTGTGAGCGGAGACCGGACGGTGCGCGGGGACCGGACGGCGAGCGCAGGGAAGCGCCACAGGGAGCGACGCGAACAGACCGACGGGCGAGCGGCGTGGACAGACCGGAACGCGGGCGAAACCGACCCCGGGCGAAAGGAACAGGAATTTAAGCGCCGACGCGGAAGGGGCTGACACTATGGGTAAGAAATCGAAAGCCAAGAAGAAGCGCCTGGGGAAACTCGAGCGCCAGAACACGCGCGTCCCGCCGTGGGTCATGCTCAAGACCGACCGCAACGTCGAACGCAACCCGAAGCGGCGCCACTGGCGCCGTAGCGACACGGACGAATGAGCGCCGGCGACTTCGAGGAGCGGGTCGTCACCGTCCCGCTCCGCGACGCGAAGGCCGCGCCGAAACAGGAGGAGGCCGACAAGGCCATGTCCATCGTCCGCGAGCACCTCGCCAAGCACTTCGCCGTCGACGGGGACGCCATCAGGCTCGACCCCTCGATCAACGAAGCGGTCTGGGCGAACGGTCGGCAGAACCCGCCGCGCAAGCTCCGGGTTCGCGCCGCTCGCTTCGAGGAAGACGGCGAGAGCATCGTCGAAGCAGAGACGGCAGAGTAGACTTGCTCCGCGCGGCATTCTCCGGTTCGGCGTACGTCGGTGTCTTCGCACGGGCGACAGACGACTGTCTGCTCGTCCGACCCGACGTCGATGCGGACCTCCAGGAGGACCTCGGCGAGGAACTCGACGTTCCGGTCGTCCCCACGACCGTCGGCGGGTCCGGGACCGTCGGCGCCCTCGCGGCCGGCAACGGGAACGGCCTCCTGGTGAGCAGCCGCGTTCGCGAGCGCGAGCGCGACCGGATCGCCGAGGCGACCGGCGTCTCCATCGGGGAACTCCCCGGCCGGATCAACGCCGCCGGGAACGTCGTCCTCGCGAACGACAGCGGCGCGTACGTCCACCCGGACCTCTCGGGCGAGGCGGTCCGCGCCGTCGAGGACGCCCTCGACGTGCCCGTCGAACAGGGCGTGCTCGCGGGCTCGCGGACCGTCGGGACGGCGGCCGTCGCCACGAACGCGGGCGTCCTCTGTCACCCGGACGCCACCGACGCGGAACTGGACTTTCTGGAAGACCTGCTGGACGTGCCCGCCGACATCGGCACCGTGAACTACGGCGCCCCGCTGGTCGGGTCCGGACTCGTCGCCAACGACTACGGCTACGTCGTCGGCCAGGACACTACCGGCCCGGAACTGGGCCGCATCGAGTCCGCGCTGGGCTACATCGACTGACCCCCGGACTAAACCGCGTCAGAAGACGTCCTGCGGGAGTCGCGGCGCGTTCTCGGCCAGCACGGTCACCATCGGTTCGACGTCGTCGAAGTTCGGTCCCCTGGCGACGACGTCGCGGTCGCGGTGCCACTCCACGACGTCGGCCTCTGCGAGTTTCGGGAGGTGGACGTGGTGTAGCCGGACCTCCGTGCGGCGCCGTGACTCCGGCTGTCCTCGCCCGTTCGCGATCGGCGGTTCGTCCGACGGCGTCTGTCCGCGCTCCAGTACGGCATCGGGTACCCGTACCGACTCGTTTTCACACAGCAACAGCAACAGTCGCCGTCGGAGGTCGTTCGCCAGCAATCCGAGCAGTTTCGAGGCCCCGATCATATGCACGTGTTCTCGTGGCCCACACATAACTGTTATCTCGCTATCAGTTGCCCGATCGTCCGCACAGGAGCCCTCGACAGGAAACGCCGGTCCGAGGGGGGCGGCGTTCGCGACGCTCGCGGCGGGCGGAGAGTCCGTTGCGGAAGGTACTTCCCGCTCGCTCTCCCAGCGGGACACATGAGTGAATTCACAGTCACCGGGCAGTGGAGCGCCCGCGACGGCTGGCAGCCCTTCGAGAAGGAGATCGAAGCCGAGAACGAGAACGTCGCGCGCGAGCACGTCCTCGCCGAGTTCGGATCGAAACACGGGCTCAAGCGCACGCAGGTCGAGATCGAGGGGGTCGACGCATGAGCCTCGGTGGCGGCGGCGGCGCCCAGCAGCAACTCCAGCAGCTCGCCCAGGAGATAGAGCAGATCGACGAGCAGATCGAGGCTCTCGAGGGCGAGATTAGCGGACTGCAGGAAGAGAAACAGGAGATGAACGAGGCCATCGAGGCCATCGAGGCGCTCGAGTCGGGGTCGACCGTCCAGGTCCCGCTCGGCGGCGACGCGTACGTCCGCGCCGAGGTCCAGGACATCGACGAGGTCATCGTCGAGTTCGGCGCCGGCTACGCAGCCGAGCAGGAGCAGGGCGACGCGATCGACGTCCTCGAATCGAAACAGGACACCCTCGACGACCGCATCGACGACGTCCGCTCGGACATCGCGGAGCTCGAGACCGAGAGCCAGGAGCTCGAACAGCAGGCCCAGCAGATGCAACAGCAGCAGATGCAGCAGATGCAGCAGATGCAACAGCAGCAGGACGACGAGTAAGGCCCGATGTTCGACGGACTGAAAGAGAAACTCGGCCGCTTCAGCGAGGACGTCGAGGAAGACGTCGACGAGGAAGCGGTCGAGGAGGAGCCGGTAGACGCGGACGACGCCGACGCGGCAGACGCCGAGGCCCAAACGGCAGACTCCGCAGCGAGCGACGCGGCCGACTCGGAGGGCGAACCGGACGCGGCCCCGGAGCCCGACGACGCCGCGGCCGACGACGCGGAGGCGGCCGGCGTCGAAGCCGATGAGACGGAGACCTCGGGAGCTGAGCCCGAGGACGCAGAGGCCGAACCCGAAGCCGAACCCGAACCCGAAGCCGACGAGGACGAGGACGAGGACGAATCGGCGTCGGACGACGACGACGGCCGGAGCCTCGGCGAGCGCGCGAAACTCCTCGCGACCGGGAAGACCGTCATCGACGAGGACGACCTGGAGAGCCACCTCGACGACCTGGAACTCGCCTTGCTCCAGAGCGACGTGGAGATGGGGGTCGCCCAGGAGATCCTCGACGGCGTCGAGGAGAACCTCGTCGGCGAGACGCGCCGGCGGCTGTCCTCGACGGGTAACCTCGTCCGCGACGCGCTCCGCGAAGCGCTGTACGACGTGATCAGCGTCGGCCAGTTCGACTTCGACGAGCGGGTCGCCGAGGCAGACAAACCCGTGGTCATCGTCTTCACCGGCGTCAACGGCGTCGGGAAGACGACGACCATCGCGAAGCTCTCGCAGTACTTCGAGGACCGCGGGCTCTCGACGGTGCTCGCCAACGGCGACACCTACCGCGCGGGAGCCAACGAGCAACTGCAGCAACACGCCGACGCCCTCGGCAAGGAGGTCATCTCTCACGAGCAGGGCTCGGACCCGGCGGCCGTCATCTACGACGCCGTCGAGTACGCGGACGCGCACGACGTGGACGTGGTGCTGGGCGACACCGCCGGACGGCTCCACACCTCCGACGGGCTGATGGACCAGCTCTCGAAGATCGACCGCGTGACCGACCCGGACCTGACGCTGTTCGTCGACGAGGCGGTCGCGGGACAGGACGCGGTCAACCGCGCGCGCGAGTTCGACGACGCGGCGGCGATCGACGGCGCGGTGCTGACGAAGGCAGACGCCGACCCGCAGGGCGGCGCCGCTATCTCGATCGCGCACGTCACCGGCAAGCCGATCCTCTTTCTCGGCACCGGGCAGGACTACGACGACCTCGAACGGTTCGACCCCGAGGAGATCGTCGACCGACTCATCGGCGAGGACTGAGTCAGTCCTGTCCGCACGGTTCGCCCGGTCAGCGACAGCTCACCCGGTGACGGTCACCCGACCGTCGCCGGAGACGGTCACGTCGCACCCGGCGTGAGAAAACGAGACGTGCGACAGGCCGCCGGCGGCGACGAGGCGTTCGAGCGCGTCGGGGTCGACCGACCGGTACAGCGGCGGTAGTGCGTCGGGCTCGCGGCCGGTAGCCGTCGCGAGTCTCTCGACGATCGCGACCGAGACCGAGACAGCGTCCGTCTCGCCGGGCGAACCGGCCGAGCCCACGCCGTCGGTCTGCTGTTCACGAACCATACTCACTCCTCCATCGGTGCGACCGTCGCGCCGAGCGCGGTCGCTGCACGAACGATACCACCAGTGGCGCATTGGGCCGGGAGGCCCGTTATCCCTCGGTGGGACGGGTCACGGGTATTAAGTGCCGGGTCGAGCGGAAACGCGATCCAACGGCGTCAGGGACGGCGCCCGTCGCGGTTGTCGTGTTCCAGCGTGTGTGCGACGAGCGCGTCCTGTCCCCGCCGGAGACGCGCCGACGCAGCGTTCCGCGAGATGTCCAGTTCGTCGGCGACGTCCTGTAGCGAACACTCCCGCGGGACCGAGAAGTAGCCGGCCTCGTGGGCGGCGGCCAGCGCCGCGCGCTGCTTCTCGGTCACCTCGTACTTCCCGTACGCCGAGGGGTCGTCGCCGCTGTAGAACCGGTCGAGTTCGACCGCTTCGCGCTCGGCGAGGAATCGGTCGTCGAACGCCGAGACGGCTCCGTGGTCAGAGAACAGCGCGCGGAGGACCCAGGTTCCGTCTTCGCCCTCGGCGCTCAGGACGGTCGCGTTCACGGCGGCGAGCGCCGCGAACAGGTCGGTCCCGTCGTCTCGCCACTCGACCCGATAGAGGCGCTCGTCCTCGTGGCGTTCCACGACGGCGAAGTCCTCCACCGAGGGATCACCGCCGACCGCCGTCTCGAACGCCTCGAAGTCGGCCGTCGCGACCCAGACGTACGGCGTCACCAACTGCTCGCCGTCGGCGACCATGCGTTCGACGGTGACCGTCCCGTCGACCTCGTGGAGCGCGTCCTCGAGCAGAAACGCCGCCGCGGGGACCCTGAACTCGGCGATGACGGTCATAGCGTCGCTTTGGTTCGCCAGAGAATAAAGTTCCGGCCGGCGAACGTCACTCGTCGCGCTCGTCGGAGAGGTGCTCCCACACCTCGGCGCAACCGCACCCGTCCTCGACGTCGTCCAGATGCGAGGTGTCGACCTCGCGCGCTCGCTCCTCCGTTCCCTCGTCCGATTCGACCTGCGCCTCTTCGGCTGCCTGTACGTTTGCCGGGTCGGTCATTTGGTTGTTCAGGTCCAAGGCCCCGCTCAGTATAAAGTCCCACATCGGCGCACCCCTCGCCGTCACTGCCCGAAAGCGACAAATATCTCCGGATCACCGAACCCGCCGACCGCCCAATTCCGGTGGACGGGAGCGTCCTGCCGGAGTTACGGGCCGATTCCGGCAAATGACACCGGATCGGGCGGCGACGGCGGCCACAGCGTAGTTGACCGGACTGTCAGGGACGGTCGGGTCGATAGCCGCGATTCGTCGTTGTGTCATACGTAACGGCAAGACGTGCGGGGTTTCCCGCAGTCGTGGCAGGCCTGTCCGTGACGGAGAGATACAGGGGGCCGCGCGGTGTGAACGTGACACACGCACGCGGTCGTCGCGTGGAGTTTCAGAATACGACTCATGTACGCAACAGAACCACGTCTACGCGGGAAACGGAGGGGATCGGGATGAACACCGAGAGACTCGCGATGCTCGTCTCTCGAGCGCAGCTTCGCCACTGGGGGTGGCTCAGATGAACACCGAGAGACTCGCGATGCTCGTCTCTCGAGCGCAGCTTCGCCACTGGGGGTGGCTCAGATGAACACCGAGAGACTCGCGGTGCTCGTCTCTCGAGCGCAGCTTCGCCACTGGGGGTGGCTCAGATGAACACGGTCGAAGAGCACAAACAGGAGAAACACCCCCTCGACGTGATCGAGGACGTCAAGGAGTACGCCGAGGAGGGACTCTCGTTCGAGGAGATCGAAGCGCGGGCCGGCGGCGGCGAGTGGGAGCGGCTCAAGTGGGCCGGCATGTACTCCCACGGCCGCAAGCCCGGCTACTTCATGATGCGGACGAAGGTGCCGGGCGGCTACCTCACGCCCGAGCAGGCCGAGGTCGTCGGCGAGGTCGCCGAGGACTACGCCGTCGCTCCCGAGGAGTATGGAGGCGAGGACCAGAACCCCATCTGGGGCGACGCGTTCATGGACGTCACGACCCGCCAGGACGTCCAGATGCACTGGATCCGGGTCGAGGACGTGCCGGAGATCTGGGACACCTACGACGCGGTCGACCTCACGACGATCCAGGGCTGCGGCGACGGCGCCCGGAACGTCCTCGGCTGTCCCGCTGCCGGCCTCGACGACCACGAGTGCTTCGACGCCCAACCCGTGATCGACGCCGTCTCCGAGTACTTCACGGGCAACCGCGAGTACGCCAACCTGCCCCGGAAGTTCAAGATGACCATCACCGGCTGCAAGCACGACTGCGGCCAGTCCCAGATCAACGACGTCGGGATGACCCCGGCCCGCAAAGAGGTGAACGGGGAGGAGATCTACGGCTTCCACTGCAAGGTCGGCGGCGGGCTCTCGGACGGCCCGCGGATGGCCACGCAGATGGACGTGTTCGTCCCACCGGGCGACGCCGTGGAGTTCTGCCGCGCCATCGCCCAGACGTTCAAGGAACTGGGCGACCGCAACAACCGCGGGGTCTGCCGGATGCGCTACCTCGTCGAGCAACTGGGCACCGACGAGTTCGAGCAGGCCGTCCGCCGGCGCTGCGAGGTCGACCTGCCCGACGCGGGGGTCGACCTCACCGAAGGCTACACCGGCGACCACGTCGGGGTCCACGACCAGAAAGAGGACGGGCTGAAGTACGTCGGCTTCAACGTCATCGCCGGCCGCATGGGCGGCGACGAATTCGCCGAGGCCGCCCGCGCCGCGAAGAAATACGGCACGGAGGACGCCTCGATCCGCCTCGCGACCGATCAGAACTTCCTCATCACCCACGTCCCCGAGGAGAACGTCGGCGACCTGCTGAACGAACCGTTCGCCCGCAAGTACGAGCCCGACCCCGGGCCGTTCTCGCGAGGCGCCGTCGGCTGTACGGGCTCGGAGTTCTGCAACTACGGCATCATCGAGACCAAGAACCGCGTCTACCGGTGGGCGAAAGCCCTCGACAGGCGCATCGACACGCCCGACGACCTCGACGTCGTCCGGATGCACATGTCGGGCTGCTCGGCTTCGTGCGCCCAGCCGCAGATCGCCGACATCGGTTTCCGCGGCGAGACGGTCACCCTCGACGAGGGCGAGGCGCGGAGCGCCTCGGAACGGTCGAGCGGTGAGGGAACCGAGCCGCGAGACCCCGAGGGAACCACCAACGAAGAGGGGGACAACATCGTCGAGGGGATGGACTTCGGCCTCGGCGGCTCGCTGGGGTCGGACAACGAGTTCCTCGACTGGGTCGAGAACGCCGTCCCCGCCAGCGCCGTCATCCCGGCCATCGAACAGCTGTTCGAGGCCTACGTCGACGAGCGCGAGGAGGGCGAGCGCTTCTACGAGTGGACCCGCCGCGTCGGTAACAACCGCCTGCGGAAGGTCATGCAGCGCGCCGACGCCAACGTCTCCGGAGGTGTCGCCCATGGCGACTGACCGCCCGTGGGAGCGCCCCGAGGACGAGCGGCGACGCGACGCCGAGCGCGACCAGGTCGTGCCGGCGGACGTGGCGCCGGAACTGACGGAAGGCGGGCGGGACCGGGCGGACCGCGACGACGACTTCGAACTGGACGACTCGCGGCTGCTGACGGACGGGGGCGAGCGAGCAGACGGCGGGCGGGACCAGCCCATGCCCGGCGTTCCCGACGTCGGCGGCAGCGACGACGCGGACGACTGCGGCTGCGGGAGTTCCTGTGGTTGCGGCGGCCACGCCGAGGGCGGTCACTCGCACGGCGACGCCACCGGCCGATCGACGGCGGTACCGGACGGCGGAGCCACGCCGGCGAACGTCGACGAGAACGGCAAGCTCCGGGACGTCGAGTTCACCCCGCCCGCGGAGGGCAAGAGCCAGGACGTCTACGAGACGCCGCCGGACCAGCGCGTCCAGCGGCCCGGCGAGGAGGAGCTGGCGCTCGACACGCCCTCGTACGAGATACGGTCGCGGATGAACGACATCGAGACGCCCGATAGCAAGACGTGGTTCATGGAGCTCGACGAGGCGGTCATCGACGACGGCCGCTGCATCCAGTGTGGCACCTGCGTCGCCTCCTGTCCCTCCGACTCCATCGGCATCGGCGACGACGGCCTGCCCGAACTCGTCAAAATGTGCACCGGCTGCTCGCTGTGCTGGGACTTCTGTCCCCGGGGCGGCCTGCGCTACGAGCGCCAGTGGAAGATCACCGGCGGCGACGACAACGTCTCCGGCGCCGGCGACCCCATCACGGAGTTCTCCGCGAAGGTCGACGAGGACTGGCGCGAGAACGCCCAGGACGGCGGCCTCGTCACCGCCGTCCTCTGCAAACTCCTCGAAGCGGACGAGATCGACGGCGCGCTCATCGCCACCGAGAGCGACGACGAGCCCTGGAAGGCCGAGTCGTTCCTCGCCACCACCCCCGAGGAGTGCATCGAGAACGCCGGGAGCTTCTACAACCAGACGATGGCGCTCGGGAATCTGAACCTGAGCCAGTGGGAGCACAAACTCGACGTGCCCGTCGAGGAAGCGTCCCTGGCGCTGGTCGGCACGCCCTGCGAGATCGAGGGCATCCGCGCCCTGCAGGACTTCGAGTGGGACTACGCCAGCCAGGAGGACGGCGTCCGCGCCATCGACTACGCTATCGCCCTGATGTGCACCAAGAATTTCAACTACCAGAAGCTCATGGGCGAGAAACTGGAGGAAGAGCGCGGCATCGACCTCGACGAGGTGGGCAAGATGGACGTGCTCGACGGCCGGATGATGGCCTACGACCACGACGGCGAGTTGATCGTCGACGAGGACGTCGAAGAGTTCCACGACGCTGCGCTCAAAGGCTGTGACGAGTGCGCCGACTTCACCGGCTACTGCGCCGACCTGACCGTCGGCTCGGTCGGCTCAAGCGACGAGTACTCCTCGGTGATCGTCCGGACCGAGCAGGGACTGGACGCCTGGAACCTGACCAAGGACGACCTGGACTACCACGACCTCGAAGACCGATCGGCCATCGGCGGCCTGCAGTCCTGGGACAAGAAGAAGGCCTTCGACTCGCTGAAGCGCCCGTTCGACCCCGACGCGCCGCGGTTCATCGACTACACCGACCACGCCGAGAACTACGGGACCGAGCTGAATCCCCACGACCGCGGGCACTGAGATTGCACTCCCCGTTCGGACTCCAGTTCTGACCGTCGATCAGTACGTCCGCACGTCGAGTCCGGGGACTCGTTCGAAGTGGGCGGCGTTGCGCGTGAGGACTGGTTCTTCCTCGCGGAGCGCGGTCGCGGCGATAACGCAGTCCTCTCTGTCGATGGGCTGTCCAGCGGCGTACAGTTCGCCCGAGATACGGCCGGCGCGGCGCATCACGTCGTGGTCCGCCGAAACGACCGTCTTCGAGTCGAGTACGTCGAGGACCGCTCGTTTCTCGTCGTCCGGACGGTCGGCGCGTTCGACGCCCTCGTAAAGTTCGAGGACGGTGACCGACGAGACTTTCTCGGGCTTCCGGTCGGTCTCGATATCGTCTAAGACGGTGAGCGCGCCGTCTTCACCATCGAGAACGTCGAGAACGAACGAGGTATCCTGAATCATCCGTCGAGGTCGTCTTGAAGTCGAGCGCGACGGTCGCGCGACCGGTCCCGACCCTCCTCGATAGCTGCCTCGATGTCGTCGGTCTCGTCCGCCCAGATACCCGCGACTTCGCTCCACGAACGTTCGCCTGCCAGACGCTTGACCACGTCGCTAAAGCTCTCTCCGTCGCGCTTCTCGGCAGCGAGTCGCTCGTACGCCTCCTCGTCGAGCGAGATCGTCTTGGTCGCCATCAATACACAGTCGTGTGTGTACCAATATAAACACTGGGCCGGTCCGGAGGCCGAATCCGCTCTCGCGAGGGGAAGTCGGTCCGCACGTGACTACCGACGGACACGACGTGGGGTAGGGGTCGGCGTCGGCGGCGAACGCCGCGCCCCGACTCGGCCGTCGCGGTCGTCACGAGAACGGTCGCGGGAGTCAGCGCGCGGCGTCCGGTCTGGTCCCTTCGATCGACGCCGCGAGGACGTAGTCGCTCGGGTCGCGCTCGTCGTCCCACTCGCGGATGAACGCCTCGCTGTCGTCGTCCGGTTCGATCCTGACGTCGACGAACCCGGCGTCGGTCAGCATCGTCTCGAGTTCGGCGACGGTCGAGGCGCCGCCGACGCAGGACGCGACGGAGTCCGGGTCCGTCGCCAGCCCGTCCGGGAGCGGGGCCGTCAGCACGACGTCCGAGATCGCGAGCCGACCGCCCGGACGGAGGACGCGGTAGGCCTCGCGGAACACCTGTGGCTTGTCCGGCGAGAGGTTGACGACGCAGTTCGAGAGGATCACGTCGACCGACTCGTCGGGCACCGGCAGGTGTTCGATCTCCCCGAGACGGAACTCGACGTTCGAGGCGTCGTTCGTCTCGGCGTTCTCCCGGGCCCGTTCGACCATCTCGGGCGTCATGTCGACGCCGACCACCCGGCCGTCGCTGCCGACCTCCCGGGCGGCGAGGAAACAGTCGAACCCGCCGCCGGAGCCCAGGTCGAGGACGTCGTCGCCCCGGTCCAGGCTGGCGATGGCGGTCGGATTCCCACAGCCGAGCCCCAGGTACGCGTCCGGGTCGACGGCCGCCACGTCCTCGTCCGAATAGCCGCGTCTGCGCGCCCCGTCCGTGGCGTCGCCGCAACAGGATGTGTCACAGCACGAGTCTGCGGGCGACTCGGTGGCGATGGCCCCGTACCGGTCGCGGACGGCGGCGCGCCGGTCGCTCGCGTCGAGACCGGCGTCCTCCGCGTCGGTGGCGGCGTCGTCAGTCATCGCGGTCCTCCCTCGTCTCGTCGAGCACGGCGAGCAGTCGGCGAGCGCGGGGGGTCGCCGAGTAGTATCGCCATCGCCCCTCTTTCCGTCGCTCGACCAGTCCGGCGCCGAATAGGCGCGAGAGCGCCTGGCTGACGGCTCCCTGGCTCACGCCGAGCGCCGGTTCGAGTTCGCAGACGCACGCGCCGTCCTCGGTGTCGGCTATCAGTCGGAGCGCCTCGTACCGGGTGTCGTTCCCGAGCGCCGCGAGCGTCTGCACGTCGCTGGCGACGTCCCCCTCGGTCAGGGAGTGCCCGGCCGGCGAACAGCACGTCTCGGCCCCCGCACCGGTCTCGCTGGAGATCGTCTCGCTGTCTGGGTGGCTCATCTTAGTGTTTTCTAATATTAGCTCCAGCTAATATAAGCGTTTCTCGGTCCAGACGTGCGAGCGAGAGTGCGGGAGGAACTCGACGGACCGAACAGCCGGTGTGCGATGCCGGTCCCGTCCCCGTCGCTGTCGGCGAAGCTCCGCGGGTACACCTGGTAGACGACGGCCTCCTCGCGTCAGATTCGGCGGACCCCGTCACAGCGGCCCTCCGCCGGGGCGGGTCCGCGCTCCCGGAGCGCCGGGACCGCGCCGAAGATGGTCGCCGAAACGACTACCGGTCCGTCGGCCGATGCCCGAGGCGACGGTGATGACGGAACGGCTCTATACCGAGTACCCCGACCTGTACGACGCGATCCAGCGCGAGTGGGACTACGACCGGGACGTCGCGTTCGTCGAGCGCGAGGTCGTCGAGGACCGCGCGCACGGCGATAGCGACGCGAACTCACTGGACCTCCTCGAAGTCGGCTGCGGCACGGGCGAGCACACCCGTCGGTTCGTCGACGCGGGCTTCGACGTGACCGCCGTCGACCCCTACGAGGGGATGCTCGACCGCGCCCGCGGGAAGTGCGACGCCGACCTTCGATCCGGCGCGCTCCCCGACCTCGACGTGGACGGCCAGTTCGACGTGATCGTCGCGATCCGCGGCGTGATCAACCACGTTCCACCCGAAGCGCTCCGCCCGTCGATCGACGCGCTCGCGGACCGCCTCGCCGACGGCGGCGCCCTCGTCTTCGACAACTCGCCGCTTCCGCCGGAGGGCAACCGTCCGGGGTTCCACAGCGACGACACGGAACACGGTCGGTACGTTCGCGTGGCGCAGATGCAACCCCGGGACGACGGCCGCCTCGACTGGGTGTCGGTCACGTTCACCGCGGACGGAGACGTGTTCACGAACAGTCGCCCGATGACGCCGTTCGCCGACGAGGAGGTCGCCGACGCGCTCCACGCGGCCGGGTTCGCCGTCGAGACCCGCGACGGCTACGGGCCGGGAGACGACCGGCGGACCGTCTTCGTCGCCCGGAAGTGACCGGCGAGTCAGACCGCCCCCGCGGCGCCGCCCGGCCTCACATCTCCGAGCGCTTGACGAGCGCGTAGACCAAAAGCGCCGAGAGGACGACGCTGAGATACGCCTCGCTGGCGGCGAACACCTCGGCGGCGCGGCCCTCCGGCCCGAGGAAGCCGTAGCCGATGGTCGTGTAGGAGACGTAGCTGAACCGCGCGACGTCGAACAGCGTCGCGAGCCCCTCGGGCGTCAGCGCCTCGCTCGGCGCGACCTGCCCGGCGGCAGTCCTGAACGGCGACCCGCCGAAGGCGTAGAGCGGCACGTACAGCAGCGGCGCGAGCAAGAACGAGAAGCCGATCCGGATGGGGCGCATCCCGTGGCCGCACGTGACCCCGAGGAAGTAGTTCTCGGTGGCGCGGCCGAGGTTCTTCACGCGGGTCCACAGCGGCGCCGACGAGTCCCGGACGACCGAGAGGTTCTCTTTCCGGCTGAACTGCTGGCGCTTGACGCGGAACTCGCCGGCGACCTTCATGTCGCCGACCGCCGCGGCGCTCTGCTTGGCCTTGAGGTAGGTCGTCTCGATCACCTCTGGCGTCATCTCCAGGGCGTAGTCGGGGTCGGCGCCGGGCGGTTCGTGGAACTCGTGGATGGCCCAGGCGTTGCGGTCGAGGTACTGGCGGTGGCCGCTGAAGTCGAACTCGTGACCGTCGAACTCCGTGAACTCCGTCCGGCAGAAGCGGAAGAAATCGAGCAGTCGCCGGTGGTCCTCGTCGGTCGCCGCGACCAGTTCGACGTCGCCGAGGCTGGCGAGCGTGAGGTCGTAGCGCACCCACTTCTCGGCCGGCTGGGCGATGCGACCGCTCTTGATCTTCGCGCGGGTGAAATCGACGAAGGCGTCGTCGGCGACCTGCGTGGCCTCGAAGTCGATGCGGTCGGAGAAGACGGCGCCGCTGAAGTCGATCTCCCCGCCGAAGGAGGTCCCCTCGAAGTTCGCCGACGTGATCTCCGCGTTGTGGAAGTCGGCGTCGTCGCCGAAGTGCGCGCCCTCGAACGACAGGTCGTCTTCCAGGAAGTTGGCGCCGCCGGTGAACTCGGCGCCGCGGAAGACACAGCGGTCCGCGAACTCGGCCGCCGAGAAGTCGGCGTCCTCGTTGAACCGGGACTCGTCGAAGTCGGCCTCGGCCTCGAAGTGCACCGACGGGAAGTCCGCGTCGGCGGTGAACGTCGCCTCCTCGAAGTGGACCTGCCCCGAGAACGTCACCGCCTCGAAGGTGACGTACCGGAACCGAGCGTGCTGGAAGTCGGCCTCGCCGGCGAAGGTCGACCGCGCGAAGGTCGCGTCCTCGTCGAGGGCGCGCTCGCCGCCGGAGAACGTCGCCCCGCGGAAGTCAGCGTCCGCGCGGAACTCGACGTCCGCGAACCCGGTGTCGCCGTCGAATCGCCCCTCGTCGAAGTCCGCGAACCCCTCGAAGACGACCTCGTCGAACTCGGCGTCGCCGTCGAACGCGGCCTCCTGGAAGTCCGACTCGGTGGCGAAGGTGGCTCGTTCGAAGTGGGTGAAGCCGAACGACGCCTGTCGGAAGTCCGCCCCCGCCTCGAAGGCGGCGCCCGTGAAACTCGTGTTGTCGTCGAGCAGGTTCGAGTCGCCGTAGAACTCGGCGGCGCGCGCCTCGACCTCCCCCGCGAACGTCGCCCCGTCGAAGCTCACGTCGTTCGCGAACGTCGCCTCGTCGACGTCGACGCGCCCCTCGAAGGTCGCGCCCTCGAACTCCACGTCGCCGGCGAAGTGGGCCTCGAAGGCCTCGAAGTCGCCCGTCACGGTCGCCCCGTCGCCGAGCAGCGCCTCCTCGACGTGGGACTCGTCGAGCGTCAGGTCGCCGACGGTCGCCCCCTCCAGGTGGACCGGCAGCCGTATCGTCGCGAACGTCGCCGAGAGCGACTCGATCGTCGCGTCGCGCAGGTCGATCGGATGCCTGTCCGTCCCCTCGACGGTCTGGCGGTCGAGGTCGAGCGCCGGCAGGGTGACGCCGCGCAGGTCCTTGTCCGCGGCGTCCCCGCGGCGCGCGACTTCGAGGAACGCCTCGGTGACCTCGTCGTCGTCGATTCCCCGTTCCGCGCGCTCCTCCGGTGAGAGGTGCAACACGGACGCGTCGACGCCGTCCGTCGCCGCCCGATCGGCCCGCATCACCTCGGCCGCGGCGCCCGCGCTCGCCCCGTCAACCTCGTCGGCGCCCGCGTCGCCGCTGCTCGGCTCGTCGGCACCCCCATGCCGCCTGTCTGTCATATCTGCTCACACGGTAACCCCCGAGTAAAAAGGTACTGCTGTGCGCCGGCGGGTCGACGCCGGGGGTCAGTCCGTCGGCTGCCCCGGTCGGTCGGCGCTGCGGTCTGTCGGACCGTCGGCGCCGCTGTCGGCTATTTCGCCGGTGACGACACCGTCGGGGACGGTCTCGAAGACCGTCCGCGTGTACAGCGCGAGGTCGAACTCGGGGTAGGTGTGGTAGGTCTCGTAGCCGTCCGCCAGCACGTCGACCGTCGTGACCGCGTCCGGGCCGAACCGGTAGGCGAGGTCGAACGTCCCCTCGGCCGGGAAGGCCGCCAGCGGTCGCCGCTCGACGACTGTCGTGCAACGCAGTCCGTCGACCGCGTAGTCGATTCGACGGCGGGGCGCCGGTTCGGCAGTCCGCGTCGCGTCCGCGCGTTCGTCGGCCCCGGCGTCGGCGGTTGGCGCCGGCTCCGTCCGGCCGTCGGGCTCGACGTCGGCGGTCGTGGCCCCGTCGAGCCGGAGCGTCGTCGCCCCGTCGCAGCCGACTGGCTCGCACGAGGAGAGTTCGTGGAAGTCGTAGGCGGGCGCGCTGACGTAGTGCGAGCTCCCGATCACGCGGAAGGTGAACTCGGCGCCGAGGAAGCGGCGCGTGAGCGAGTCGAAGACGCGGACGTCGCTGGTCGGCGGGCCGGCACTGTGGACGAAGTGGAGGGTATTTTCGGTCATGGATCGACGATCACGCCGTAGTTGGGGTCGAAGACGCTGTTCGGTTCGACGCCGCGATAGGAGGGCAGAGCCTCCCAGTCCCAGGGCCCGTACCGGTCGGCGACGGCGTCGAGGTAGTCGCTGCGAGCGCGGGTGACGTTCGGCGTCGGCTGCGGGCCGTCCGAGAGGACCCAGAAGCGCTCGCCGGTCTCGAACTCGTCGTCGCCGTCGGGGTCCTCGTACACCGAGTAGGAGAGGTACCGGTCGAAGCCAGCCTCGCGAAGCGTGTTGACGTGCACCGCGCGGTGCTGGGAGTAGTAGTACCGCGAGTACACCCACGTCGCGACGACGCCGCGCTCGCTGAGACGCTGACGCAAGAGGGTGTAGAACTCCGTCGAGTACAGGGCCAGCGAGTCGTCGCTGCGGGCGCCCGGCACGTCGAGCAGGATCAGGTCGTAGCGCTCGTCGGTGTGGCGCAGGTATCGGTAGGCGTCGCCGACCGTCGTGTTCAGGCGGTCGTACTCGTCGGCGTCGTCGTGGTAGCGGGCGAACGTCGACTCGTTTTTCGAGTAGTCGAGGAACTCGCCGTCGATGTCGACCTGGTCGACGCGCACGTCGTAGTCGCGCAGGCGGTCGACGGCGATGTAGTCGCCGCCGCCGACGAGCAACACGTCGAACGACTCGTTGCCGCCGGCCACGGCGCCCGACTCGTTCAGGTACGCCGACATGGGGACGTCGACGAGGCCGCTGTGATACGAGTCGACCCAGCTGTCGCAGAGCTGGATCGCCTGGTCGAGGCGGAGACAGGTCTCCGTGCCGGCGTTGCCCGCCACGTCGCGCTGATAGGTGGTGACCCGCTGGTAGGCCGTCCGCTCGAAGGATTCGACGGTGACATCCGCCTTCCCGGGCTGGTACTCGCTCTCGATTCGGTCGCCCATGTACGCCCCCGTGACCGCCCGGTCCACGGCGCCGGCGTTGGCGACCAGCCCGCCGTAGGTGCCCGTCAGCAGCAGGCCGGCGAGGACGACGCCGCGCCAGCGGGCGAGCGAGAGCGACCGGTCGGCGCCGCGGGAGACCGGTGCGCGGGCCGACCAGCCCGCGAAGACGAGCGCCGCGAGCGCGTTCAGCAGCCCGAGGGCGAGCGCCGTCACGACGAGCCCGTAGCGCGGGTAGAGGACGAGCGCGTAGACGACCGTCCCCGCGAGGCTGCCGAGGTAGTCGACGCCCAGCACCTCCGAGAACGACCGCCCCTCGGCCTCGGAGACGGAGAAGAACGCGCCGAGGACCCGGCGGACGACCGCCCGCGGGTAGGCGCGGCCGAGCGCGGCGAACAGCGTCTCTTCACGGTGCTCGACGAGTTCGTTCAGCAGTGGGATCTCGAACCCCGAGAGGAGCCCGACGAGCAGGATCGGCCCGTGCGCGAGCGCGAGCGTGACCGGCCCTTTCAGGGGGAAGACGACGTCCGGGAACGAGTTCAGGGCGATCACGAACGCTGCGCCGGCCGGGCCCGCGAACGCGAGGTACACCTCGGTCCGCAGGAAGTTCGCGTCGGGGTCGTCGAGGTGCGCCGAGAGGAAGGCGCCGACGCCCATCGAGAAGAGGTACAGACCGATGGTGATCGAGTAGCGGAGGACGGTCCCGCCGTAGAAGACCGTCAGCAGCTCCGAGTAGACGAGTTCGTAGGCGATCGAACAGAACGCGACGACGAACGTCAGCCCGAGTAGCACGCGACGGTCGGTGACGACTGCCGCCGCGGAGCCGTGGGCGGCAGTCGATCCGCCGTCCGTCACGGCCGCCGGCTCCGACCGCGTTCCATCTCCTTCCGCGGGCGATAGCGACGGCTCCGCGTCCGGGTCTCGGGCCGGTGGGCGGTGAGTATCGGGGACGCGGTCGGACGGATCGTCCGGGGCCGTCTCCGGGGGCGTGTCGCCCCCGCGGGCGTCGTCGCTGTCGCGGGCCATCGGCGGTCAGGCGCTCACACTCGGGGTTTGACGTACCAGGCCTTGTCGACCTGCCAGCCGCTGAGCTCGTCGTCGACCTCGAAGTCGACGGACTGCCACCCGAAGTCGGTCGACCCGTCCTTCGAGACGAGTTCGGTCCCGACGCGATACCAGCCCTCGCGCGGGCCGTCCCCGGGCGAGATGGCACCGATGTCGACGGCCTTCTCCGTCCCGTTCTCCGGGTCCTCCCACGTCTCGTCCCAGGAGACCTCGCCCGGGCCCGGGCCCGGCGCGTCGTTCTCGTAGTCGCTGTCGCTGCCCAGGTACGCGACGGCGAGCGTCGCGACGGTGGCGTCGTACATCCGGATCTCGTCGCGGTGGTCGTCGCGCCAGTCGTCGGAGTACGAACCGCCGTGCCAGATCGCCCAGCCGTGGCGCGGGTGTTTCGGCGCCGACGAGTAGCCGCCGGACCCCCGGCCGCCGGCGCCCTTGGCCGCCCTGGCGACCCCGACCGGCGCGAGCGACGCGACCGCACCGCCCGCGTCGAGGTTGCCCTGGTTCTCCTGGCGCGACTCGACTTCCACGTCCGAGAGCAACTGGATCTGTAGCTGCTCGTTCTGGAGGGCCACGTCGTCGAAGACCTCCGACCGCCGCGGCGGCGGCGAGTTGTTCCCACCGAGGCAGCCTGCGAGACCCAGTCCTGCCAGCAATCCCGCACTCCCCTGTACGAAACGTCGACGCTGCATACCGTGTAGCGCGGATCGCCCCCGACAAGTATCTTTATATTATCGTTTCAATCGAGTGGCTCGTTCGGGGCGGTCGCGTTGGGCGACTTTGAAGTACCGGCCCCCGGTAGGGGCGGAGTAACGGAGTTCGTTACGCATGAGCGACACGTGGGACGCGAGGACCGAGGAGTACTCCGGCGACGTGCGACTCGCCGGAAGTCACGCGACGCCGGTCGGCCTCCGCGGCGCCGAGGACGTCTTCGTCGGCCCGGACGCGGTCGCGGGGACCCTCCGGCTGGCCGACGTCGAGTACGTGTTCTCCGACGTCCCGGACGGCGACAGCGACAGCGCGAGCGAGGAAGACGGCGACAGCACGAGCGAGGCGAGCCGCGTGGCGACCGAGGTCACCGGCGACCTGGAAGACGGGTACGTCGAGGACGTCGACGGCGACGTCGTCGTCAGCGGCGTCGAAGACGTGTTCGTGGCCTACGGGGCTACCGACTCGCTCGACCCGGCGGGCGCCGAGCAGGTCTTCCACGACGACGCCGCCGCCCCGACAGGGTCGCCCGACGGCTACGACGTGACGGTGACGGGCTGGAACCACTCGCGCGACGCCGTCGACCCGCGAGACGGCGTCTCGGTCCGCGGCGCGAAAAACGAGGTCACCGTCACAGACGCGAAACACGACCTGACGGTGTACGTCGTCGGCTGGGAGAACGAGGTCCGCATCGAGGGCCGCGGGCTCGACGTCACGGTCTTCTTCGTCGGCCGGGACAACCGCGTCAGCGTCGGTCCGTACGTCTCCGCGACGACCGCGTCCGAGAGCGGCTTCGACAACGCTCTCGACGCCGACCCGCTCCCGCCCGAGGCGGTGATCCAGACCTCGAAGGAGGAGGCCCACAGCGGGACCACGTTCGGCCGCCACCGGATCACCTGGCAGGAGCCCGCGGCCGACAAGGACTGGTGCCCCAACTGCGGCGAGAACGCCGACGCCGTCATCGCCCGCCGACAGACGGACGCCTTCTTCCTGTTCGGGTCGGCGATCCGGACCTACGACAGCGGCGGCGTCTCCTACGAGTGCGAGCGGTGCAGCCGCCACGTCGCCGGCGGGGTCGACCTCTCCGAGCAGGAGCGCAAAGACGCCCTCCGGTGAACGAGACGACGGCGAACGACACCGGGTCGCACCGGCAGCGCAGCTGCCGGCGAGACGCGCTCCGATCCGAACGCTGAAAAGCCCAGATCGGTTCGGACAGGGTATGGAGGTGTTCGTGCGGCTGGGCTACCTGCTCGCGCTACTCGGGGTCGGCGTCGCCGCCCGCCGGACCGGGGTCCTGACCGAGCGGCGGACGGGCTGGCTCAACGACGCCGCGTTCTACGTCGCGCTCCCGGCGCTCGTGTTCTCCTCGACGTACGACCGGGCGCTGGGCGAACTCGTCTCGCCGGCGCTCGTCGGCGGCGTCATCCTCGTGTTCGCGACGGTCATCGGGCTCGCGTGGCTGGTCCACCGCCGCCGCGCCTCGCGGGGACGACGCAGCGTCGCGATGGTCCAGTCGTACCACTCGAACCTCGGCTTCCTCGGCCTGCCGCTGGTCGAGGCGACGCTCGGCGGCGCCGCCAGCGGGACCGCCGCCGTCGTCCTCGGCATCGGCGTGCTCGTCCAGACGCCGCTGACCGTCCTCTCGCTCATCGCGATCAACGACGCCGACGCCGACGCCGCCGCGGAACTGCGCGGCGTCGTCACGAACCCCGTCCTCGTCGCGCTCGCCGCCGGCCTCTCGTTCTCGACCGCGGGACTGGGCGTCCCCGGCGCCGTGGCCACCGGCCTCGGTGGGGTCTCCGAACTCGCCCTGCCCATCGCCCTGCTCTGCGTCGGCGCCTCCCTCCAGGTAGTCGACGCCGACGTGGACTACGGGCTGACGGGCTCGGTCGTCGCGATGAAGATCGGACTGATGCCCGCGCTCGCGTGGGTGATCTTCACGCTGCTTGCCGTCGACGCGACCGCCGCCGCGGCCGTCGTCGTCATGCTCGGGATGCCCTCGGCCGTCTCGACGTACGTCTACGCGACCGAGCTCGGCGGCGACTCGCAACTGGCCTCGCTCAACGTCTTCGCCTCGACGCTCGCTTCCCTCGGGACGGTCGCGCTCATCCTCGAAGTGATGGGATAGGCCGACGCCGTCCGCTGGACTCGCGCGATTTTATCAGCCACGACCACGCACGCACGGGCATGGGCTACCACTACCTCGATCCCAACGACCTCGACGCGACGCCGGACTACCCCTGCGACCGCCGCGGGATCTCCGACGCGGCGGAGCTGGCCGCGCTCCACCTCGCGACCTACGAGATGGCGCCCGGGGAGCAACTGCCGCGGGTCTACCACTACCACGACCAGCGGGAGGAAGCCTTCTACGTGATCTCGGGGACGCTGCACGTCGAAACGCCCGACGAGGAGTACGTCGTCGAAGCCGGCGAGGTGTTCGTCGCCGAGCCCGAGAGTCCCCACCGCGCGTACAACCCCGAGAGCGCAGACGGGAGCGTACGCGTGCTGGGGACGGGCGCACCGAAATCCGACATCGCCCACCCCTACGAGCCCGAGGACGAAGGCGGGGAGTGAGCGACGACTGGATACCCTTTAGGGCCCACCGGTCGCAGGGTGAGCCATGACGAACAAAGACGACGTGCGACGACAGATCGTCGAGAGCGGCGTGACCGCGGTCCTGCGGGGGATCGACGAGGACGACATCGTGCCGGTCGCCGAGGCCATCCACGAGGGCGGCGTCACGGCCCTGGAAGTGACGGCCGACGCCAAGCGCTGCAGCGAGATGATCGCCGACGTCGACCGCGCGATGGAGGGCACCGACGCCGTCGTCGGCGCCGGCACCGTGATGGACGCCGCCGCGGCGCGCAACGTCATCGAGGCCGGCGCCGAGTTCGTCCTCGCACCGAATCTCAACGAGGACGTCATCGACGTCTGCAACCGCGAGGGCGTCGTCGCCATCCCGGGCGTCATGACGCCGACCGAGGCCGCCCAGGCGATGGAGGCCGGCGCGGACATCCTGAAGATGTTCCCCGCCTCCACGGTCGGCCCGGGCCACATCGGCGCGCTCCAGGGCCCGCTGGGCGACGTGCCGATCATGCCCACCGGCGGCGTCTCGACGGACAACGTCGCCGAGTACTTCGAGGCCGGTGCCATCGGCGTCGGTGCCGGGTCGGCGCTGGTCGACTACGACGCCATCGAGCGCCAGGACTGGGACGGCGTCCGCGAGTCCGCCGCCGCGTTCGTCGAGGCCGTCGAGGACGCCCGGTCGTAGCGCCCGCGAGACCGCGGCGCGCTCCCGCCCGACGCGTCCCGTCACCGATAAGAGGACCGAACGACCAGTGAAATCCATGGGAAATCGGTCGCTCGACGACTTTCTGGGCGGCGACGACGAGGAGTCCGACGACGAGCAGGTTGCCGACCCGCCGAGCGGCGCGACCGACGAGTCGAGCACGACAGCGAGTGAAACGGACCCGAGCGACGAGGCCGACGACACGGACACGAGCGACGAAGCAGACGCGAGCGACGAAGCCCCCGACGACAGCGGGGAACCGATCGCTGACGCGGACGACGCGGACGGGGATTCGACTCCCGCGGACGACGCCAGTGCGGACGAGGGCGACGACAGAGACCCAGACGGCGTCGACGACGGCGGTCTGGACGGCGACGGCGACGCTGCGGCGGACGGCGCAGACGAGGACGGAGCGGACGTGGACAGCGTAGACGGTGATGACGGCCCGCCCGTCGCCCCGGACGCCGTCGAGCCGGCCGCGGCGACCTACACCTGGAGCGGCGACGGCGGGGTCTGTGCGGCCTGCGGCGAGACGGTCGACCGGCGGTGGCGACAGGACGACGACCTCGTCTGTCCCGAGTGCAAGGAGTGGTGAGTCCGGGCTGCCGTGAGAAGTATCGCGTGCGAACTGACCACTGGCATTCGCGCGAGCGGAGCGAGCGCGATTCACTGTCAGAGCTCCGCTCTGACAAGCCCCCGTTCGCTGGCGCTCACGAGGACACCGAATCCGAGCGAAGCGAGGATTCAGCCTTTTTCACCCATGTTTTTCGAGGAGTGGTGCCCGCAGCGAGCGGAGCGAGCGAGGACACCCGACGA
>NZ_JBLKNW010000004.1:0-325445 GCF_051414035.1 Halosimplex amylolyticum
TTATCGTTTCCGGCCCCGAACGCGAATCCGCGAAAACGGGAATATCCGGTAGTACGAGAACTGTACGGACAAGTCTCTCTCGTACAGTAATCGCCAGTTAAGGAAGTGGGCCAACGCGGATTTGAACCGCGGACCTCCCGGTTATCAGCCGAGCGCTCAACCTAACTGAGCTATTGGCCCTCGGCATCAATTGCTTTCGGACGGGGCACTTTAACAGTTACCCTTTGACCGCGATTCCGACGCCGTGTAGCGGTTCTGTGGTACCGTCCCACAGGGTCGGTCGGCGGTTCGGACGCCCCGGTCGGACCTCACTCGACGCCGGGGCGACGGTCGCTGTCGTCGTCGTCGAAGTCGATGTCGTAGGCGTCCTCGTCCAGGTCGTACGAGTCACGGGGTTGACCGGGGCCGGGACCGCCCGCACCCGGGCCACTCGGACCGGGACCGCCCGGACCCTGTCCAGCCTGGTCGAACGGGAATCCGCCGATGTAGACGTTTCCGGTGGCGAATCCGCCGCTTTTCTTGTCCATGTAGGGGACGATGACCTTCTCCCGGACGGCCCAGCGGATGGGCGCGCGCGTGACCGGCACGACCAGCAGGATACCGAGCGCGTCCGTGACGAGGCCGGGGGTGATCGTCAGCGCGCCGGCGACCAGCAGGAAGGCGCCGTCGAGCAGTTCGTCCGTCGGGAGTTCGCCGGCGGCGAGCTTTCGCTGTATCTCTCGGATGGTGTGGCGACTCTCGGCGCGGACGAGTAACAGCCCCAGGAGGGCGGTCAGCACGACGAGGAGGACCGTCAGGGGCGCGCCGATCTGGGTCGCCACGAAGACGAGAAACAGCGAGTCCAACAGCGGGATCAGCAACAGCAACCCCAGATACCGGAGCATACCCCGTCTTGTCACCGACGACTCAAACACTTTTCGAGGGGCCCCAGGAGTCTAGTCGTCCGCGCTCTCTACCGTTCTCCCCCACTCCCTATCGCTCCCGGAGACCGACCTCGATGGGGTCGTCGGGCTGGAGCGTGATCTGCATGGACAGGTCGAGCGGGGGTTCGGTGACGGGTTCGAACGCGAACCGCTGGGCGAGCGTCGCCAGCACGAGCTTCGTCTCCATGAGCGCGAAGCGCATGCCGATGCAGTGGCGCGGGCCGCCGCCGAAGGGGAAGTACGCGTACTCGGGCAACTCCTCGCGGAAGTCGTCGGTCCAGCGCTCCGGGCGGAAGGCGTCCGGGTCGTCGTACCAGCGTTCGTCGCGGTGGATAACCCACTGCGGCATCGAGATCGTCGATCCCTCGGGGATCTCGTACCCCCCGATCTGTACGTCGCGCGTGGGCTCGCGGAAGACGGTGTACGCCGGCGGGTAGAGCCGCAAGGCCTCGTCGACGACGCGGTCGAGGTAGCTCAGTTCGAACAGGTCCGCCGCGGTCGGGCGCGGGCCGTCCGCCGCGCTTCCGGTCGTTCCGTCGCCGAGCACGTCGTCTACCTCCTCGTGCAAGTGCGCCTGTTTCTCGGGGTGGTTCGCGAGCAGGAAAATCGCGTAGGAGAGCGAGAGCGCCGTCGTCTCGTGGCCCGCGAACAGGAACGTGAAGAGGTGGTCGCGGATCGCCGTCTCGTCGAGTCCCACCCCGTCCACGTCGAGGGCGAGCAGGATCGACAGCAGGTCGTCGAACTCGCCGTCGCTGTCGCGGCGGTCGGCGACGATGTCGGCGATGGCCTCGTCGAACTCCGCGACGGCGCGGCGACAGCGGCGATTCGCCGGCGTCGGCACCCACAGCGGGAGCAACGAGGAGAGCGACCCGACGTCGAACCGCTCGGAGATGGCCGCCGCGGCGTCGCGGATGGCCGACTCCCGACCGCGGATGTCCACGTCCAGCAGCGTCTTCGCGAGGATTTCGAGGGTGAGCGTCCGCATCTCCTCGCTCACCGCGACGGTCGACTGTCCCATCCACTCGCCGGCGCGCCCCTCCGCGAACTCGGCCATCATGTCGGCGTAGGTCTCGATGCGCTCGCGGTAGAACGACGGCTGGAGCGCGGTTCGGTGGGCCTGCCACGCTTCGCCCTCCATGAGGAAGAGACCGCCGTCGGCGATCTGCCCGAGCGCGTTCCTGATGACCGACGCCCGGCGGAAATCCGCGTCGTCGGTGACGAGGACGCGCTCGACGTCGTCGGGATGGGTGAGCATGTAGCCGTCGCTCCAGGCGACCCGGTAGCTGACCACGTCGTCGATGGCACGGCAGCGGTCGTAGAACGCCAGCGGGTCCCGGAGGAACTCGACGGTGTTGCCGGCCAGCGGCAGGCCGTCCGGCCCGGGTGGCCGCTCGCCGGACGTCGACTGCCGCACCTCCTCGGCCGCCGGTACCTCCGACCCCTCCGTCGACGCGTCGTGCGTTGCCATCGCCTGATGCTACGCTCCCCAGCGGTAATGCAGTTCGGCCGAGTACGCTCGCCTCTTTAAGTGAGTCGGCCAGGAGTGACAACGCAGTCCTTATGCGCGGCGTGGCAGTAGAACCGTCGATGACAGTCATCGGGATCGTCGGACTGCCCGGCAGCGGGAAGAGCGAGGCCGCCGCCGTCGCGCGCGAGGCGGGCGTCCCCGTCGTGACGATGGGCGACGTGATCCGCCAGGCCTGCCGCGACCGCGGGCTCGACCCCGCCACCCACCACGGCGAGATGGCGCGCACCCTCCGCGAAGAGAACGGACCGGGCGCCATCGCCGAGGCGTCGCTCCCCATGATCGAGGGCCACCTCGACGACGCCGACACCGTCGTCGTCGACGGCATCCGCTCGGACGTCGAAGTCGAGCGCTTCGTCGAGGCCTTCGGCGACGACTTCACCCTCGTCGAGATCCACGCCCCGGAGGACCTCCGCGCCGAGCGCCTCGACCTACGCGGCCGCGACGCCTCCGCCGCGGAGGGCGGCGAGTCCATGGAGGAGCGCGACGAGCGCGAACTCGGCTTCGGCATGGGCGAGGCCATGGCGATGGCCGGCCTCACCATCGAGAACGACGCCAGTCTGGAGGCGTTCCAGTCGACCGTCCGCCGCCTGCTCTCCGACGGCCCCGAAGCCATCGCGGACGAGCAATGAGGACCGATCACCCATGAGCACAGTCTACTCCGTCGACGTACAGATCACCGCACCGGTCAACGACACCGAGGTCACCGACAGAGTCGCCGACGCCGTCACGAACCTCTTTCCCGGCGCCGACGTCGACCACCAGCACGGCGAGCTCGTCGCCACCGCCCACGACATGGAGCACTTCTCCGAGTGTCTCCACCGCCAGGAGATCCTCGACACCGCCCGCGGCGCCTTCTTCGAGCACCTCCGCGGCGACACCTTCTCGTTCGACCTGAAGAAACAGGCCGCGTTCCAGGAAGTCGTCAACTTCGCCGTCGGCGAACCCGACGAACTCGGCGAGATTCACGTCCGCGTGCGCGTGAACGACCCCGACGCAGAGTCCTACATCGACCACGTCGCCCCGCCCACGAAAGAGGGCAAACCAATCGACCCCAACGAGTAGGCGTTCGAGTCGCGATCGGCGGGGTTCTGGTCGTTTGACGAACTGGCCGTATTTTTCAGGTGGCGCGCGCTGTCGCGAGTGTTATCTCGCGACGGAGTTGCGCGAGGGATGAGCAGCGGAGCAGAGCGAGCTGCGCAATCGGCTGGGGAGGCGTGTGGACGTTTGCGGTGCCGGTGACGGGTGGGACTGAAAGGGGCGAGCCGTTCGACGAGCGAGACGACGCAAGCACTGGAGCGAACGCAGTGAGCGAAGCGCGCAGCGAGTCGCAGCCGTCGAACGGGTCGGGGCTTTCAGCGCTACGTCGTCCACCTCTAGAAGAATAGAAAGCCCCCGGTCGCTGGCCGGTTCTGACTCGCTGCGCTCCTCGCTTCGCTTCGGTGCTTGCGTCGTCAGTTACCGACCAGCGACCGGCCCCTTTCAGTCCCGCCCGACGACTACCGTACCGCACCACACGCCTCCCCAGCCGACTCGTTCGCTCCCGTCGGTCGTTCACTCGTCCCTCGTACGATGTCGTCGCGGCACAGAGACCGCCAACGTCAGAGCTTTGCTCTGACGGTCCTCGGAATCGCACGCGATTCCGAGACGACAGTGCGCGCCACCGCATCCGATAGCTCATTCCGTGTCACCACCTCACACCGCTCGATCACCTTTTTCACGGAGTCCCGCAACCACGGACCTATGGCAGCGATCTTCTTCGACGTGGACGGGACGCTGGTCAGGTGGACGGGCGACTACGGCGAGATCATCGCCGACGCATTCGACCGAGCGGAGATCACACCCAGCGACGACTGGCTGGGCCACTACAACGAGCGCTTCTTCCACTACTTCGGCGCGTTCGCCGACGAGCCGTACCATCGAGCGTTCACGGACGTCTGCGACCGATTCGAAACAGACGCCGACCCCCGAGAACTCGCGGACGCGCTCGTCGCCGCGGAGTTCGACGCCGTCGAACCGGTCCCCGGCGTGGAGACGACCGTCGAGAAACTCGCGGAAGACCACACGCTCGGTATCCTGACCAACGGTATCCCGGAGGTTCAGTTCGGCAAGGTCGAGGAGATCGGTCTGCTCGACCACTTCGACGTTCACGTCGCCTCGCACGACCCGGAAATCGAGGCCACGAAGCCCCACCGGGACATCTACGAGACGGCGAAAGCCCGCGTCGACGCCGAGACGTACGTGATGGTCGGCGACGACCGCGAGCCGGACGTCGACGGCGCCCGAGAGCACGACTTCGAGACGGTCCACGTCGACACGTCGACGGCAGACCTCAGCGCTCCCGACTTCCGGACGCTCGCGACACTGCTCTGATTCGTCCGCATCGTGCAACAGCGCGGTTCAGCCGTCCACACCGCTGACGAACACGGCGAGCCACTCACCCAGTTCGCGCCGCCGCGTCACGCGGACGGACTCGACCCACTTGACCCACTGGAAGCCGCGGCGGCCGGGGGCGACCAGCCGCATCGGCGCGCCGTGACCGTGCGAGAGGGGGTGGCCGTCGACGCGGGTCGCGAGCAGCGCGTCCCGCGCCTCGTCGAGCGGGAGACTCCAGCGGTAGCCGGTCACCGAGCGGAACTGCACCCAGGCCGCGCCCGATTCCGGCCCCGCGGCGTCGAGCAGTTCGCCGACGCGGACGCCCTGCCAGTCGTGCTCGGAGTACCACCCGCTGGTGCAGTCCAGCAGCGCGCGCGTCTCCGCCCGATCGGGGCCCGTGCCGGCGTCACTGGCGGCGTCGCTGTCGCCCTCGTCGGTGCCGCCCTTTGCTTCGCCGGCGTTTCCCTCGCCGGCGTCTGCCTGCCCGGGGACCACCTCGTCGGCGGACAGCTCCAGCGGTTCCCCGACCATCCCGTCGACGGTCAGCGACCACGACGACCGGTCGATCGGATCCGGGTCGTCGGCGACCCACGAGGTGACGGGGAAGCGGTTCCCGTCGTCGCTCCCCTCCTCGCGCGACCCGGTGAACCGCCGCTCGGCGCCTGTCGTCCCGAGCACGGCGTTCGTCGCTTCCTGCGCGCGCCACGCAATCGCCCCCGACCCCACGAGCGCGGCGTACCGCAGCGCGTTCCGGCGGTCCGCGGCCGACCGACGGGACGGTAGCGCGAACCGCTGGCGCAAGTGGAGTACGAGCAGGAGCGGAACGGTCAGCCCCAGTCCGATGTGGAGGTTCAGGAGTCCCCACGGTCCGAGGTCGAGACTGCCGCCGAACACCCACCAGACGCCGGTCGCCAGCGCTGCCGTCGCGACGACCCCCAACAGCGCGGACAGCAGTCGCGTCGCGTCCAGCGCGTCCGGGGCCAGTCGATGGCGCACCCGTCGGAGTTTCCAGGCCAGCAGGACGACGGTCGCCAGCCCCGCGATCGCGTGCACGTCGAACACCCAGGCGCCCGCGGGCCGGCCGGAGACGAGGCTCACCGCGCCCGTCGCGAGCAGGACGACCACCGCCGCCAGCAGGGAGGCGTCGACTACCCGGGGCGGCGGCTCGATCCGCGGCAGTCGGCCCATTACCCGCCGTTAGGCCTCGATGGGCTTGACTGACAGGGTCAGCTCGACCGAACGGGTCGCACCACGGTCGGAGCGGCGAGCGGGGGCACGTCGGGAAGCGGCCGTATGCTCAAGGGGACTCCGTTCGAACGGTCGACACGATGCTTCGCCCGCCCGCAGTCACGGAACTCATGGAGACGGCCGAAACGGTCGACCCGGAGACGGACGCGCTCGCTATCGCGCGCCGGCTCGACGACCCCGACGTCGAATCGGTCGTCGTGGTCGAAGACGGCGCCGTCGTCGGGATCGTCACGCAGTCCGACGCCGTCGCGCTGCTCGTGGACGACCACGAGCCGGACGCGCTCACCGCCGCCGACCTGATGTCGAGTCCGGTCCAGACCGTCGACGCGGACGAATCGATCGTGGCGGCCGCCGAGCGGTTACGGACGCACGGGATCGGGTCGCTGCCGGTGCTCGACGACGGCGAACTCGTTGGGATCGTCACCACGGGCCTGCTCTCGCAGTACATCCCGCACGTTCGCAGGCCGACGCGCGAGGCCGACGCCGACGAGGAGGTCGTTCGCGAGACGGAGCGCGCCGACACCGCCTACGAGAAGCCCGACTGGGAGTTCGAGTACGTCGGTCACCAGGGCCACATCGACGTCGGCGACGTGGTGCGCTTCTCGAAACCGCTCGACGAGACCGAGGTCGAGGAGTTCGCCGACGCGAGCGGCGACACCAACCGCCTCCACCTCGACGACGAGTACGCCAGGGGGACGCGCTTCGGCCGGCGCATCGTCCACGGAACCCTCGTCACCGGCGTCGTCAGCGCCGCGCTCGCTCGACTGCCCGGCCTGGTCATCTACCTCTCCCAGGAGGTCAGCTACCTCGGCCCCGTCGACATCGGCGAACGCGTCACCGCCGAGTGCGAGGTGGTCGAGCAGATGGGCGACGACCGCTACCGGCTCACGACGACCGTCTCGAACAGCGACGACGAGCCGGTCATCGACGGCGAGGCTGTCGTCATCGCCGATCCGATCCCAGAGACGGCCTGAGAGGTCCACGAACCGTCCTGGGACGGTCCCGAGACGGGCGGTTCACTCCACGCCGGTTCCGATCGCGTACAGTCGTCCGGTCGCGTCGCCGACGTACACCCGCCCCTCGACGACGGCGGGCGAACCCGTCACGGCGCCGTCGGTCTCGAAGCCCCAGCGCTCGTCGCCCGCACCGGTGTCGAGCGCGAGCACGCTCCCCGCAGTCGTCCCGAAGACGACCGTCCCGTCGACGACCGCCGGGGACGATTTGACCGCCCCGTCGGTCTCGCGGCGCCAGCGCTCGCTGCCGTCCTCGGCCGAGAGCGCCAGTATCAGGCCGCCGTCGGTGCCGACGTAGACGGTCCCGTCAGCGACGGCGGGCGAGGAGAAGACCGGCGCGTCCGTCGAGACGCGCCAGCGTTCGGTCCCGTCGAGGGCGTCGACCGCGGCGACGCCTCCCGGGCTCGCGCCAGCGTAGACGACGCCATCGGCGACGGTTGGCCCCGACCACGCGCGAGTCTCGTTCGACCCCGCGTAGCGCCAGAACTCCTCCCCGTCCGCGGCGTCGACGGCGTACAGCCGGCCCGCGTAACTCCCCGCGAACACCCGACCGTCGGCCAGGGCGACGGGCCCGACGACGCCGAGGAAGCCGCCGGCGTCGAACGACCACTGTTCGTCACCGGCCGCCGCGTCGATGGCGGCGACGGACCCGTCCGTCGCCCCGACGTAGGCCGTCCCGTCCGCGACGACCGGCCCGCTCCGCACCGCCGCCGGCCCCGCTCGGTCGCCCGCGACCGAGACCGACCACCGCTCGGTCCCGTCGGCGGCGTCGACTGCGGTCAGATCCCCGGTCTCGTCGCCGCAGTAGACCACCCCGTCCGCGACTGTCGGCGTCGCCCTGACCTCGTCGCTCCGCTCGTGCGTCCATCGCTCCGTCCCGGCCGCCGCGTCGATGGCGGTCACCGCTCCATCTGCGCTCCCCGCGTACGCGAGACCGTCCGCGACCGTGACCGACCGCTGGACGGCCCCGTCGAGGGGGACCGACCAGGCGGCCTCGACCGGCGATTCGGGGGCGCTCACGCCCGGTTTCCAGCCCGTGTGGGCGTCGTCGGCCTGCACGACTCGCCACTCGTCCGGTGGCGATCGCGCATCGGGGGAGGTCGTGGGCGCTTCGTCCCTCGGCGTCGATTCCCGGTCGATCGGGTCGGACGGCGGCGTCTCCGTTTCCGACGTCGGTGAGACGGACCGGACGGGTGTCTCCGTCGGCGTCACGTCGTCGGGGCCGGACCGCCCCCCGGGCTCGTCGGTCGCGGGGCCGTCGAACAGCGAACAGCCGGCGAGCGCGCCGACGCCCGCGACGACTCCGCGCCGCAACGCGGCCCGCCGCGACAGACGCCCGGAGTCGCCCCGGTCTCCCCGCTCCATGGTGGGTGACTCGCCGTCTGCGGGCAAAAAAGACGGGGGCGCCTCGGAGCGAGCGCTGGCGCGTCGGGATGCGACGGCGGAACTGTCGGCCGCAGCGGCACTACGGAGCCGTGAAAAACGCAGATGTCGGCGTCGTAGAACTTACAGCAGACCGGTCTTCTGGAGCTTCATCAGGTCCTCGGTGTCGAGGGTCTCGCCTTCCTTGAACTTCTGGTAGATCTCCTCGGCTTCCTCGCGGGCGGCCTCCTCTTTCTCCTGGCGCGCCTCGCGCTCTTCCTCTTCTTCCTTCTTGTCCAGTTCGCGCAGGCGCTTCTGGACGCGCACGAAGTCCTCGTGGTGCTGGTCGGCCGCTTCCTGGGCCTCCACGAACTTCTCGTGCATCTCGTCGGCCTCGTCGCGGATGTCGTCCGCCTCGCGGTAGGCCTCGATCATCTGGTTGTGGTGCTCCTGGGCCTCGTCGGCCAGCTCGGTCACCTTCTGGTGGTGCTTGGAGGCCTCCGAGCGGATCTCCTCGGCTTCGGCCTTGATCTCCTCGAGGTCACCGCCCTGGTTGAGCTTCTCTTTCTTCTCGGCGAGCTTCTCGCGCTTCTCCTCGATCTTCTCGATGAGTTCGCGCTCGTCCTCGGCCGAGAGGACCTCCGTCTGCTGTTTGAACTCGAGGTCCTCGATCTCGGACTCGAGCTGCTCGATGTCCTTGCCCTCGTCGAGTTCGAGGTCGTCTCGCTTGTCCTCGACCTCGTCGAAGAGCTCGTTGGCCTCGGCGTTGAGCTCGTTGCGCTTCTCCTTGTGCTCCTGGACCTGCTGGTTGAGCTCGTCGCGCTTCTCGCGGTGCTCCTGGGCCTCGTCGACCTTCTCGCGCGTCTTCGCGTTGAGGTCGTCGCGGCTGGAGGCCCGCTCGGAGGCCATCTGGTTGAGGTCGTTTCGTCGGTCTCGAAGCTGTCCCGCGAGCTTGATGAGCTCGCCCTTGGACTTGGTCTCGAGATCTTCGTCTGTCACCGATACGTTCTTGGATTCGTCTATCGAGTCTGCCATAATTGTACCTCTATGCCATACCCGCTCCGGCGAGTGACAGGCCCACCGCTACGGAGTGGCTGACGCCGACAACAAGGGTGTCCTGTCATGCTGGTCGAAGTGCGATACAGCCGGAACGCCGGAGACGTTCTGGTATCAAACCCTTGCGCTTCCCCTGGTTTAAATATTCCGGTGAACCGTGCCCCCGAGTCACACTCCCACGCCCCCGAGAACGGCACGAGAGGGCCACGAGACACGGTACCACACAGTACGGTCAGCTTATAAACGGTAGGTGTTGTCGACGGCCGCGTCGCCGACGGCGAGCGTCAGATCGGCCGACGCGGCCGATTTCGGGACAGAGACGGACTCGACGACCGCCCGGTCGCCCGCGTCGACGGTCACCTCGGCCTCACCGCTCTCGTCGCCGACCGTCCAGGTGACCGTTCCCGTCACCGACTCGGGCGCGTCGTTGGCGACGACCACCTCGCACTCGCCCGGCGACGCGCCGACGAGGAACGCCTGGACGGGGTCGAACGCCGTCGCGAGGCTGTCGGCCGCCTCCTTCGGCGTCCCGTCCCGCGCGTAGACGCCCATGCCCGCCCCGCCGGCGTCCCGGAGCGCGTTCGCGACGACGACCGGCGCGCCGTCGGTCCGCAGCCGCTCGGCGATCCCGCGGACGACCTCCGCCTGGTAGGCCTGCGAGGCCTCCGGGTCGTCGCTCCCGACGGCCGCGTCGTGTTTCGCCGCGTCGAACCCGGCCGCCTCGAATCCGTCGTCGGTCGGGTCGACGCCATCGGGGAGCGACCCGGCGCCGAACTCGCCGACCACGCCGCCCAGGTCGTAGCGCTCGGTGACCCACTCCAGGTCGTCGACGCCGCCGTAGTCCCAGCCGGGATACAGCGCGGCGGCGTCGGGGGCCGTCCCCGGTTCGCCGACGACCGGGAACACGGCCAGACCGTCCGGGACGGCCTCGGCCACCTCGTCGGCGGCCCCGCGGTCGTAGTCGCTGCGCCAGACACGCCAGCGGAACCGCAGGCGGTCGACCAGCCCGGACCCGACGCGGTCGGCGAACGTCCGCGTCGGCTCGTCGTGGATCCCCAGCGCCGCGAGGCTCGGGTGGTGGGAGTACGTCCGCGCCAGCCGCTCGGCCAGGTCCTGCCCGCGCGCGATGTCGAACACGCCCGGACCGGTCAGCGGCAGGTCCTGCCAGACGAGCAGCCCCGCCTCGTCGCAGGCCTCGTAGACGTCCCCGGACAGCGCGTGGGCGTGGGCGCGCACGAGGTTCGCGTTCACCTCGGCGGCCCGCTCGGCGTCCGCGACCGTCGCGTCCTGGAGCGCGACCCCGCGGACGGGCACGTGCTCGCCGTTGACCCGGAGCCCGCCCTCCTCGGTCTGCTCGACGGTCGCGATCCCGGTCGTCTCCGTCCGGACGGTGTCGTCGAGTTTCGCGCGCACCTCGTAGCGGTGCTGGGCGCCCATCCCGCGGGGCCACCACAGCGACGGGTCGCGCACGTCGATGGCGTGCTCGGCGACGGCCCGCTCGCCCGCCGCCGCGGTCACGCTCGCGCGGTCCATCATCCCGCGCCCGCGCCGGTCGCCCGCGGGCTTCGTCGTCAGCGTGAGCCGGTCGTCGAGCGGTTCCGAGGCGTAGACCTCCGCGGCCGCGTCGACGGTCGCGCCGTCGGCGGTCACCCGCGGCGTCAGGTCCACGTCCACGACGAACGGGTCGGGCTGGCCCGTCACGTCGACGCCCCACCAGATCCCCGGCACGGACTCGCTCGCCGGGATCCGGTCGGTGTCGTGGATCCCGCCGAAGCGGTCCTCGGGGGCCCAGCACTCGACGACGAGTTCGTTCTCCTCGTCGGGTTCGAAGGGCACCCTGACGGGGTCGAAGACGGCGTCGGACTCGGCGACGAGTTCGTCGTTGAGCCAGACCTCGGCGTTGGCGTACAGGCCGCGGAGTTCGAGCAGGGCGAGCGCGTCCGCTGGGTCGCGCGGGTCGTCGAAGACGGTCCGGTAGGCGACCCGGTCCTCGCCGGCGAACGCGGCCGGGCGCCCCGGCACCTCGACGTCCTGCCAGTCCCTGGGTTCGGGCTTGCCGCCGCCGGGGTCGACCGCCGCACCGCTCCACTCACTCGGCATACCAACGTGCGCGTTCCCCGGTGGTATATCCTTTACGTCGGACGGTCGCGGACGTGTCAGCGGAGCGCCCCTTCGCCCCACGTTTCGACCCGGCAGCTCCCGCGCACCACTTCCGCTCACGAAACCGCAAGACGGGGGCGACCACCCCGCCGCAGTCCGGCGATTACACTTTCACTCAGGGTACGGCTCGGCTTCATATGTGACCGGGACCAACTCCGAGTATGTTGAGCGAGATAGTCTGCCGGTGCGAGGCGGCGAACTGCTCACGGGAACTCACCGACGGCTCGTGCATGCTCGTCTTCCGGACCGACGCGGGCGAACGCCGGGCCTACGAGTGCGACTGCGGCCACGTGACAGTCACCGTCGCCGCGCCCGACAACTGATCCGTCCCACGGGGGCCGCGCCCGATCGCCTTCGACCGCGCGACCGACTTCGACTCCCTGAAGTGCGCGCACCCGAATCGGCGGACATGAGCGACGACCTCGTTGAAGTAGTCCGCGCGCACGGGCACGAGAACGTCACCGCCGAGCACGTCAGTACCCTCGAGTTCTCCAGCGACGACTTCCTCACGCCCGCCGGCGACTGCATCCTCGCCATCGAGGCCGACCGCGTCCCCGCCGACTTCGACCCGGCGTTCCTCGACGCCTGTCGCGACCACGGCGCGACGATAACGGCGACTATCGAGGCCGACGGCCACGTCCACGAGGTAACCGGCCGCGGGCACCCCGACTTCTCCTTCGAGAACGAGCGCAGCCACGTGATCCGGACGAGCGACTACGTCGACGACAGGACGGTCATGGTCGGCGCCGAGGGTGCGGCCGCCGACGTCGACCGGGACCTGGTCGCGGCGCTCGCCGACGGCGCCGACGCGACGCTGACCCTCCGCGTCGATCCCGCGTAAGTTCGGAACGCGGCGTCACCGACGAGTCGCCTGCAGGAGTTCGCTCCCGGGGTCGCGCCGCAGGCCGGTGCGCTCGACGTCGGCGAAGCCGGCCGCCCGGAGCCAGTCCGTCACCGCGTCGGCGTCGTGGACGCCCCGGCCGAGCGTCGCGCGGTAGGTGAGCGAGACGAGCGCGACCGCCGCGCGACCGAGGTTCATCCGGCCTCCGCCCTGGAACTGGTCGAGCACGACGACGCGACCACCGGGAGCGAGCGCCTCGTGGACCCGCTCGAACAGCGCCCGTACTTCCGCCTCGTCGTGGCCGTGCAGGACGTTGAACAGGAGGACCGCGTCGTAGCCGTCGCCGACGTCGTCGGTTCGGTAGTCGCCGCCCCGCGTCTCGATCCGGTCGGCCAGCCCCCGGTCGCGGATCTCCGTTTCGGCCACCTCCAGGGCGTCGGGGTGGTCGAAGACGACCGCCGACAGCCCGGGGTTCCGTTCGCAGAGTTCGGCGGCGTAGAGACCGTGGCCGCCGCCGAGGTCGAGTAGCGTCCTCGCGCCGCCCGGGAGGGCTATCTCGTCGACGACGGGGTCGACGATCAGCGTCGCGGCGGCGCGAAAGCCCCGCTGGGCCGTCGGCCACAGCGTCGGGTTCGCCGTCAGCCACTCGTAGAGCGTCAGCGGCGGTCGACCCTCCCGGATCGTCGTCTCCAGGTGCTCGTTCCAGAACGGAAAGACCACGTCCCGCCAGAAGGTGAACCACGGTGCCAGGTTCGCTTCCCCGTCCTCGGTGAGCCAGCGCTCGGTCGCCGCGGTCCGGACGACGGCGTCGCCGTCCCGCTCGACGTACCCGTTCGCCGCGAGAACCCGCAGGAGGTCGCCCAGCGCCGTCGGGTCCGCGTCGATCTCGGTCGCGAGCGCGCCGACGGACCGCGGCTCGTCCAGCGCGGCGAACACGCTCAGGTCGTGGGCCAGCGCCAGCGCGTGGAAGCTCCCGGCGTCGAGCAGGTCGACGATCGCTGACGGCGCCCGATCGAACCGGAACAACGCGAGTCGTTCGAGCAGGTTCGGCTGCACCGGCATTCAGTGACACTGCCGCCGGAGACGGCATAGGGGTTCCGCCGGCGGGACCGGAACTGTGGCGTTATGTGGGTTCGGCCCTCGTCTCCTCGTATGAGCGACGACGCAGGGGACGCGGGCGCGACGGACGACCCGGAGCCCGCCGAGAACATCAGCGGCGGCGCCGCGGGCGGGGGCGAGGCCGCGGTCTTCGAACCGGGCGACGCCGACAGCCGCGCCGAGGCCGTCGTCGACCGCCTGGGCGAACTGTACTGGCAGAAGGCCTACGGCGGCCGCGACGGCTTCGAGTGCCTCGTCCGCACAGTGCTGAGCCAGAACACCTCCGACGTGGCGAGCCAACCGGCCCACGACGCCCTGATGGATCGGTACAGTGGTGGTTCGGACGACGATCTCGCCGAGTCCCTCGCCGCCGCCGACCAGCAGCGCCTCGCCGAGACCATCTCCGCGGCGGGCCTCTACAACCAGAAGTCCGAGCGCATCATCGCGCTCGCGGGAAGAATCTGCGAGGAGTACGGCGGCGCCGCGGGCTTCGACGAGTTCGTCAAGACGGGCGACCCCGCCGAGGTCCGATCGGCGCTGCTGGAGATGAACGGCGTCGGGCCGAAAACCGCGGACTGCGTCCTCCTCTTCTCGGGCGGGCGCGGGGGCGTCTTCCCCGTCGACACGCACGTCCACCGCATCGCCCGCCGGATGGGGCTGGCGCCCGCCGACGCCGACCACGAGGGCGTCCGCGAGGCGCTGGAGGAAGCGGTCCCCGCCGAGAAGTGCGGCTTCGGCCACACCGCGATGATCCAGTTCGGCCGCGAGTACTGTCAGGCCCGCAAGCCCGCGTGTCTCGACGACCCCGAGGGGTGTCCGCTCGTCGACCTGTGCGATCAGGTCGGCGTCGACCCTGGGTCCGGAACAGTCGCGGATCCCGCGGAAGCGGTCTCGGGCGACAACCGCGGATAGATCGGGGAGAACGCCGGTTCTCCCACAGGTTCCGTCGATTCTCTGCCACCGAGGGGCGAGGAATACGGAGATAGTCGGTCACCGACGGGCGAGGAATACGGAGACAGTCGGTCACCGACGGGCGAGGCATACGGAGACAGTCGGTCACCGTCGGGGGCGGCACACATAGATAGTCAGCCGCCGTACGATACCTGATGGAAAATCCCGCTCCGCAACCGGCAGCGGAGGACGTTCTCGCCGTTTTCGACGGACTAGACGACCCCCGCGAACCGCTCGCGACGATCGAGGTCGCCGACCGAGTCGGCTGCACGACGCGCGCCGCCTACGGGACGCTCGACGCACTGGCCGAACGCGGCGAACTCGGATCGAAACGGATCGGCGCGCGAGCGCGGGCCTGGTGGCGCCCGTCGGACGCCGACGGGCCGTCCCCGGAGCGCCCCGGCGAGGACCGGTCGTTCCCGTCGACGCGGGACAGGAGCGTCATCGAGCGTATTCTCGAAGCCAGTCCCGTGAGTATCGTCGTCGTGGATCCGTCCGGTGACATCTCCTTCGCGAACGAGCGGGCGGAGAAAACGCTCGGTCTGGAGCGCGACGAGATCACCAGCCGGACGTATCGCCAGCGGGAGTGGCACATCACCTACGACGACGGAACGCCGGTCCCCGTCGAGGAACACCCGGTGACTCGCGTCCTGGAAACGGGGGAACCGGACTACGGGTTCGAACACTGGATAGAACTCCCCGACGGCACCGAGCGGTGGCTATCGAGCAATTCGGCCCCGGTACTCGACGGCGACGGGACCGTCGAATACGTCGTCGTCGGTTTCGAAGACGCGACGTCGCTGAAGGAGCGCGAGGACAAACTGACGAGCGACCAGCGGCGGGTGCTCGATTTCCGCTCCGAGGCGTCGTTCGCACGATTCCTCGGCGCGGCCGACGGCGAGGTGCGGATCGACGTCGACGAGGTGGTGACGCTCGCCGACGGGACCGCGCTCCAGTACGTCACGGCGTCCGGCATCGCTACCAGGGCGCTGGTCGAGGTGTTCGAGCGGCAGTCCGCTGTTCTCGACGTCCGACTGGTCAGTTCGACCGCGGAGCGCAGTCGAGTCGAAGTCCGCGTCGGGGGGCCGACACTCTCGAAGGTGTTCGACGACCTCGGGGGGAAGGTGACGTCGCTCCTCCGATACGGCGACGACGGGACGCCCGTGCTCACCGGAGAACTGCCGGGGGACGTCGACCCGCGGACGGTGATTCAGGCGGCTCGACGGGTGTATCCGGACGCCGAACTGGTCGCCCAGGAACTCCGCTACACGCCCCGCCTCCTGCGCGACGTCGTCGAGGAGGCGCTCACCGATCGGCAGTTCGCGGCCCTGCGCACGGCCTACTACGGGGGATATTTCGAGACCCCTCGGACGAGTACCGGCGACGAGCTCGCGGACCAGCTCGGTGTGACGCGCCAGACGTTCAACCAGCACCTCCGCAAGGCCCAGCGAACCGTCTTCGAACAGCTGTTGGAAGCGTCCGGCGAGGAGGCACGCTGACCAGTCAGGTCGACTCCTTACCCCTGTCGTGCGCTTCGCTCTAGATGATGAGTTCCGGCACGAATGGACTCGGCGACGGCGACCGCGTCGGCTACGACCCGACGACAGAGACCTACCGCAGCCTGCACGACTGGAACGGTTCCGAGTCGCTCTGTCTCACGGTCGTCGAGGCGGTCTCGGCGGTTAGCGGACTGGAGACGAACGAGATGAAGCCGCTGTATTCGGTCCTCGACCCGGAAGCGCTCGAAGCGCTCCTGTCCCCCGTCCGCGACGGAGACGTCCGCGTCTCGTTCCCGTTCGGAGGGTGTACGGTCACCGTCGCCAACAGCGGTGAGGTCGGTATCGACCCGGACAGATGAGCGAGGCGGGGTCGTCGTTTCCCGAGCGGTGTGCCCACTGCGGCGCGCCGTTCGAGGAAGGGACGCGGTATCCCACGACGACCGACGGGGAAGCCGGCGACCTACGCGTCTTGACGTTCTGCAGCGAGGTGTGCGCAGGGGAGTACCACGACGGGGCCGGGGACGAACGAACCTGAGGACCAGCGCCGTCGGTTCTGTGGATGCAGTCTGAGACGGACGGGAACTGAAGTGCAGCGGGAACCGCGAGGGGGTCTCGGGTGGCTCCGTCACTCGCCGGGTTCGAACGGCGTCTCGTCGTACCAGATCCGCACCGAGCGGTAGGCCGACGCGGGCGACGGGTCGTCGGGCGCGTCGCCGCGGTAGAGGTACCCCCGCAGGCGGACGGTGCTGTTCTCGTCGGACGGGTCGGGGTCGAACTCGATCCGCCGGGAGGCGCCGGCGTCGACCGTCATCGAGCGACGGTCGCGCTCGGTCGCGGACTGGACGACGGTCTCGTTGTTCTCGACGGCGACGGTCTCCCGGACCAACACCAGCGTGTACTCCGTCCGGGCGCCCTCGTCGTTGGCGACGTCGAAGTACAGCGACCCGCCGGCGTCGACGGTGTCGGTGAAGTTCGCGGTGACGTAGTCGCCGGTGCCGTTGGCGGTCAGCGCCGAGAACTCGGTGAACTGGTCGTCCGTGCCGGCCTGCACAGCGTCGCTCGTGGCGACGAGGGCCGTCGCGCCGACGACGCTGGCGACGAGGACGACCCCGAGGAAGAACGTCACCGAGAGCCGCGGGCGGGCGGCGCGAACGACCGGCCGCCAGGGGACCGCTGGGCTGTACCGCATCATCGCGGGCAGCGAGCGTCGGCGATAGCCCGCGGCGACTGCGGCGAGGGCGGTCACCGCCGTGATCCCGACGAGCATCGGCAGCGGCCGGATGGGCCACGGGCTGGCGTTGACGCCGACGGCCACCGCCGCGACGACGGCGACGCTCGACGCGACCGCGAGTCCGAACCGCGCGACCGAGCTGATCGGATCCGTCGACGATCCGCGGCTCGGCGTGGACGACGCGCGCGGCCGGGTCGGGTCTGCGGCGTCGCCGCCGCGCGGGTAGAGCGCGGCGACGACGGCCCACCCGGGCGCCAGCAGGAGCACCGGCAGGCCGAGCGCCAGCCGGAACGCGGGGAGGTCGAGCGACAGTGCGACGACGGCGTCGAAGGCGACGACCAGCGCGACGACCGCGAAGAGGTCGGCGACGCCGTATCGTCCGGTGGGTGTCTCGTAGCTCATGGTCTCAGGCCCCCGGTCGGGTGCACAGCTCCGTCTCCTGATTGTCGTACGCGCGAGTGCTCGCCTCGGGGCAGATCTGCTCCTGGCTCACCCGCCGGGTCACGACGACCCCGCCCTCGGTGGTGAACTGGGGCGCCCCCGTGGACTGATACGTCCGGTAGACGGTCCTGTCGTGGGGCGGACCCGCCTCGCTGATGCTGGTGAGGTTTATCGGCATCCCCAGGAAGGCGCCGGTGCTCCTGAACAGCGTCTGGTAGGGGTGGTCCGTGTAGACCGCGTCTTCGGTCCCGGGCGTCGTCTCGCCGACGGTCCCCATCGCGGCGATCTCCGACTCCGTGTAGGAGTACTTGGGCCACTGCTGGTCGAACGTCGGGTCGTCCAGCGTGGCCTTCTTGCCGGCGATCATCGCGAAGGGGAACGCGAGCAGCAGGACGACGAGCAGGGCGGCGACCGCGCGGGTGGAGAACTGGGTCCCCAGGTACCGCAGCCCCGCGGCGCCGACGATGGCCATCAGCGCGTAGGCGAAGGCGTACCACCGGCCGGGCAGGAAGCTCCGGATCCCGAACAGCGGGAGCCCGAGCGAGAAGAACAGCATCACGCCGATCGCGATGACGATCGTGTGCGACGCCTGTGGCGAGCGGTGGCGTCGGAGCAGCGCGAGGCTGCCGAGGATCGCCGCGAACAGGAGGACGAGGAAGCCGAGCGCGTCGACGTAGGGGGCCACCTGGCCCGCCAGCGTCGACGGCCCGCCGCCGCCGCCCCCTCCGGACGCGCCGCTGCTCGACGGGACGAGGTTCAGGAACCCGGCCGAGGTCTGGACGGTGTACCAGAACAGGCCGACGGCGCGGGTGAGGAACCGCTCGCCGCTCCAGGGGGTGACCGCCCAGATCGCGCCCGTGAAGACCACGTGGAACGCGAACGCCCCGTGCAGCGGGACGGTGTCGGCGAGCGAACGCGACGCGCCGTCGGTGATCGGGTCCGTCGAATCGCTGGTCTCCGGCGATGGCGACCCGAAGCCGCCGCCCGCGTACTGGTCGGCTGGCGTGACCCAGTCGACTCGGCTGACGAGCACCTGCGCGAGCACGGCCGCGCCCATGAAGACCAGCGAGACGAACGCCGACACCTGGTGGGTGAGCGTGATCGCGACGATGAATCCGAGGAGCAGCGCCCAGTCGGCGCGCGTCGTCTCCGCGTGGAGCAGCCGCGTCACCGCGAACACGACGCCCAGGAAGAAGACCAGGCCGAGACTCGTCGGGATGATGTGCATCCCCCAGCGGATTGCCTGGTCGGTCATCGCGAACGCGCCGGTCGCGAACAGCGCCCAGCGGGCGTCCACGAAGTACCTGGCCGTCCCGTAGACGAGCAGGACCGAGAGGACGAGGACGCTCCCGAGGACGAGGTAGAGGCTCAACCGGAGCGACACGCCCAGCAGCTCCGACCCGACGACGTTCGCCAGGAGGTGGAACGGGGCGAAGTAGTACTTCGCGTCGGCGAGGGGCGCGAGCGATCCCGCCTCCTGTAGCGACGCCGCGTACTGGGTGACGTGCTCCCAGCTGTCGACGCCGATGAATCCGGCCGTCGTGAACAGGCCCGTGAACCTGACCACGAACGCGTGGGCGACGATCTGGACGAGCACGAGTCGCTCGTCGAGGGCGTCCTCGGAGAGGAAGACGATCTGCAGGAGGATGAACGCGCCCACGGCCCCCGCGAGGAGGATGACCCGGAGGGTGCGCGTGCCGGCCAGCGCCGCGGCGACCGCGACGGCGACCAGTCCGATCCCCGTCAGCTCCGCGGCGGCGACGCCGCTCCCCCCGACCGTCCATCTGGACCGGTCGACGGCGACGTCGCGGCGGATCGAGACCAGATACAGCAGGCAGCCCAGACCCAGGACGACCGGGACGGTCCGGACGTACGCTTCGGAGGAGAGGAAGACCAGCGGAAGCAGGCCGAGCGCGACCACGAGGCCGAGCGCGGCGACCACGGCGTCGAGCCGTCCCGTCCGGAGCCAGGTCGTCGGATGGGTGTTCACGCCGCCACCTCCCCGTCGAGGACGCTGTCGTAGACGCCGAGGAGGTCGCGACCCATCCGTTCGAGGCCGAACTCCCGGGCGCGTTCGCGACCGTTCGGCCGGTCGGTCGACGTGAGCACCGCGGCGAGCGCGTCGGCGAGTCCCGCGTCGGTGTCGCTGACGTACGAGCCGTCGGCGCCGTCGAGCAGGGTCGGCACGTCGCCCACCGGCGTCGCGACGACCGGCAGGTTACACGCAAGCGCCTCCTTGACCGCGTTCGGCGACCCCTCCCGCTCGGAGGGCAACAGCATCGCGTCCGCGGCGTTCATGTACGTGGGGACCTGTTCGTGCGGGACGCCCGACACCGCGTGTAACTCGATCGCGTCGTCGACCGCCTCGTCGGTCCGGTCGACGACCCGTTCGGCGCGCGGGTAGTCCTTCTCCGCCCGCGAGGGGTCGTAGGGGAAGAGGACGTGCTTCGTCCCCGGGTCCCAGCCGACCTCCGCGAGCGCCTCGTCCTGCGGTTCTGGCGCGAAGCGGTCGGTGTCGATCCCGTGCGGGACGACCGTGTAGTCGCCGTCGAGATCCGTCGCCATCTCCTCGGACATGACGACGGTCGCGTCGGCGAAGCGGGCGCACTGTTCGCTGACGGTTCCGTAGCGACCGAGCAGGTCCGAACCCCACAGCGAGAGGACGACCGGCCGGATCGGCTGGGCCAGCGCCGCGGGCCCGGTCAGGCCGTAGTTCGCGTGGACCAGGTCGAAGTCGGGGCCGGAGGTCGCCTCGAGGACGCGCCCGTAGAAGCGGACGTAGTCCGCGAGCGACCGTTCGCGAGTGCCGCCCGGCACCGGGACCACGGTACAGGACACCCCGTTGCGTTCGAGCACCTTCACCTGCTGTTCGAAGAACGGTCGGCGGGACGTGACAAGCTGCAGCGTTCGAACCATCTAACGCACCACCGCCGGCGCCGTCGACGCGGCACGTATCGGTTCGCATGGCGGGAGGGCTCCCCGTCCGATCGGATGGTTCGAACCCCTCGCTCGCGAGATACTATCGAACCCGTTCACACCCCTACCCATCCTTCACTCTCCTATTGTAATGATGCGACTACGGCCGTCGATCACCGGGACTAACGGTCCGCCGGGTCGAGAGAACCGCCGCTCTCGCGGCGGACACGGGTCTGACGGCAGCCAAACAGCGAGGGACGGTCGCCACCGTTGCGTCCGGACGTGACGTTCGCTGCGACCGACAGCCGACTCGTCACGGCAGCCGACTCGTCACGGCAGCCGACTCGGTACGGCAGCCGACTCGTCACGACGAGGAGCCGGTGACGTCCTCGATCGCTCCCCGCATCTCGAGACGGATCCCCTCGTTGGCGAACAGGAGTGCGAAGTAGAGCGCGACGCCGGCGGTCACGCCGAGCGCCACGCGCGGCCAGCCGGTCGGGAGGTGCGGACGGAGCGCGGCGACGGCGCCGGCCATGATGACCGCCGAGGCGACGCTCCAGGCGACCCGCCGCCAGGGCACGACGATGTCGACGAACCGCGAGACGTAGGTGATCGCGACGACGGCGGCCGTCGCGGCGCTCAACGTCGTGGCGACGGCGGCGCCGATGATCCCGAACTGCGGGATGAGCGCGAAGTTCAACACCAGGTTCGAGACGATGGCCGCGACGCTCCCGCGGTACCCGAGGACCGGCTTGTCCATCGCGTACAGCGACGGCCCGAGCACGAGCTGGACCGACCGCAGGATCTTCTCCGCCATGAAGACGACGAGGACCGGGTACGCCAGGACGACGTCCGCCCCGAACAGCGTCCCGAGGATGTCCTTCCCGAGGACGACGGCGCCGGCGAACGCGGGGATCGTCAGGTACAGCGGTATCTGGAGCCACTGCCGGAACGCCGACTCGATCTCTTCGAGCCGGTCGTCGGCGTGCCACTGGGAGATCTGCGGGAACAGCGACGTGCGGATCGCCTCGGTGAGCATCATCGCGACCGACGCCACGCGCCAGGCGATCTCGTAGGCGCCGACCATCGACACCGGGACGAACAGGCGGAGGATGGCGACGTCCATCCACTGGTAGACGAACCCGCTGACGCTCCCGATGAACACGTACCGACCGAAGTCGATCAGGCTCCGCGCCCGCGCGACGCTCGGCGCGCTCACCGCGAGGTCCGCTCGAACGAGCGCCGCGAGGAGGGTCGCGAACCGACCCAGGATGTAGGCCGTGATCATCGCTCGCGCCGCCCAGCCGACGTGGATGAGGACGGCGCCGCTCGCCACCCAGACGAGCTTGCCGAGCACTTTCAGGAAGGCGGTCTCGTCGACGCGGAGCTGCCCCGCGAGCAGGCGCACTCCCAGCATCTGGCCCTGGGTCACCGCGAGCCCGACGACGATGAGCGGAACGACCCCCTCGACGCCGACGTACCGCTCGACGTGCGGCGTGGCGAGCACGAGCGCGGCGAGCCACGGGAGCGCCAGCAGCCCCTTGACCGCGACCGACGTGCTCAGGATCTCGCCCAGCGGTTCGTCCGCGGAGAGCTGTTTCTCGACGGCCTTCGAGATGCCGAGGTCCACCGGCACGCCGAGCATCCCGATGACCGCCTGGAAGATGAAGAACGACCCCATCGGGCCCGTCCCGAGCGCCTGCGTGAACCCGGCGATCGCCGCGAACTCGACCACCGCCACCACGATGCGCCCCGAGAACAGCTTGAGGACCGAATCCCTGAGGTCCATTCGCTGTCAGGAGTTCGCGCCGGTCGCTCCGATCGACTGCCGATGCGACGAGGTGCAACGATCCGTAGAGACCGCTGCCGGGGCCGTTCGGCTCGTGAGGCCGCGACGGGCCGCTCCGGTCCGGTGGCACCGGTATCGAGAGGGGCGCCCGGAGGCTAGTCGGGGTCCGGATGCGTGAGTCATCACTCCTCCGTTCCGGGCGCCACCCTGTTGTTAAACGCCTGTTACCCTCGGGTACGGCGATTCCACTCCGATTATGGGCTTCATATCTAACTACGAGAGTCCGGTCGGACCGCACATGACCACCGATCGCCCCAACGTGCTGTTCGTCTGCATCGACGCGCTCCGGAGCGACTTCGCGCTGGGGGACTACGGCAGCGAGAAGCCCTTCTTCGACTTCTTCGAGCGGGAGGGGACGGCCTTCGACACGATGATCGCGGCGGCGTCGTCGACGACGCCCTGCGTCTCCAGTTACATGACCGGCTCGTACCCGCCCGACCACGGCGTCCTCTCGCTGCGCGATTTCACTCTCGACGACGACGTGACGACGCTCGCGGAGGTGTTCGACGCCGCCGGCTACGAGACCAACGCGCACGTCACGGGGCCGATCACCGCAGACACGGGCCTGGACGCCGGCTTCGACAGCTACGAGTACCGGACGCGCGACGAGACCGTCTACACCGACTGGTTCGACGAGTTCCGGGCCGACGTCGCCGACGCCTCCGACCCCTGGTTCGAGTACCTCCACCTCTGGGAAGCGCACGTCCACCGGGACCTGCCGCCGGACGCGACCGACGACGAGATCGAGTACGACGCCAGCGTGCGTGGCGTCGCGGAGAAGCTCGAACGCCTGCTGGAAGCGATCGACCTCTCGAACACGATCGTCGCGGTGACCGGCGACCACGGCGAGAGCATCCACGACGGGACGCTCCGCCACAAGGCCGCGGTGATCGGCCTCAATCAGGTCCCGATCCCGCTCACCGGCAAGCGCAGCAGGCACGTCCGCAACGACGTCGAGGAGTCCCTCCGAGCGAGGGGGATCGAACTCGAGGACTTCTACAACTCGCTGCGCCGGTTCAGCGGGGTCGAGTTCCCCAACGCGTTCCACCGCGTCGGCCACAGCTACCACGTCTACGACTTCCTGACGCGGGTCCCGTTCGCCCTCGCCGGCCCCGGCGTCCCCGCCGGCCGCAGCGTCGACGACCAGGTCAGGCAGGTCGACATCTTCCTGACGCTGCTGTCGGCCGCCGGGCTCGAGTGGCCCTCGGAAGTGTCCGGACAGGACCTGCTCGACGGCCGGATCGACCACCGCCCGGCGTACCTGCGCGGCGTCGGCTCCGAACAGGAGCGCGGGCGCTGGCTCGACGGCGTCCGCTACGACGGCTGGAAGTTCGTCAAGGGCCGCGACCGCAATATCCGCCAGCTGTTCGACCTCGAAGCGGACCCCGACGAACTGCACAACGTCGTCGACGACCACCCCGACGTCGTCGCGCGGCTCGAAGCGATGGTCGACGATCACGTCGCGCGCGAGCGCGACCGGGGCGAGGAGGGCATCTCGGAGGACGCGGAACAGCGCATGACGAACAGGCTCGAAGAACTCGGGTATCTCTGATCCCCGCGGCGACGGCGTAACTCGCGGGTAATAGCGGCTTACCGCGGGCAGCCGATGTCCGCGGACGGCTCGTCCGGACCGTAGTGGTTGTTGTCGAACTCGACGTTGTTCCACTCGTCGACGTGGGCCTGGACGATGGCCTCGTTGGTCCACATGTCCGGGCTGTCGAGGGGCTCTTTCGGGTTGTGGAACCAGTTGTGGTGGATGTCCGCCACGTCGTCCGGCACGCCCCGGACGGTGACGTGACAGCTCGGGTCGACCCCGTCGTTGATGTGCTTGGTCGGGATGAACGTGTTGTGGTGGATCTTCAGTGTCGTCGCGCCCGGGCGGTGCGTGCCGACCTGGTAGGCGATCGCCTCGCCCTCGAAGCGGTTGAATCGCACCTCGTAGCCGGCGGTGCCCTCGTTGGCGACGCAGTGGCGGTTGAAGTCGAAGCGGTTGTACTCGACCAGGGTGTCCTGGCCGCCGTAGCACATGATCCCGTAGCCGAGGCCGTCCATGGAGTTCGAGTGGACGAAGCTGTGGTGGACGTGCGCGGAGGCGTTGAGTTTGAGCGCGGCGTGACTGAATCCGGACGCTTCGACGTTGTCGATCTCGACGCCGTCACCCTCGACGGTGAGGCCGCTGGAGACCGGCTTGCTGTACTCGACGTACTCCGAGAGCGGACCCGTGATCCGCACGCCCGTCACGCGAACGTCGCCCTCGGCCCAGAGCATGGACTCCCAGTCGATCACGTCGGTCTTGATCTGGCCGCCGTCGGCCCCGTCGATGCCGCGGTCCGACGCGAGCGTCACGCCGGAGGGGATCGTCAGTCGCTCCGTCCCGGTCGCGGCCGTCGCGTCGATGGTCGCGTCGCCGGCGACGTAGACGACGTCACCGCTGCTGGCGCCGTTCAGCGCCCCTTCCAGTTCGTCGAGCGTCGAGACGACGACGTCCGCTTCCGACTCGGAGACCGCGTTCGGGTATCCCTCGCCGCCGCCGAGGAGTTCAGGTGCGGCGAGGTCGGTCGTGCCCGATCCGTCGCCGGTGACGGCCGAGGGTTCGACCGCGTCCCCGTCGACTCGCAGTTCGAACGCCCCTTCGTCCGGCGAGAAGTCGGTGATCTCGCCCGCGACGGTGAACGCGTCGTATCCCCCGTTGACGACCTGCCCCGTCGCCGTCCACGTGCCGTCGCCGTTCTCGGTGACCGAGTCCTTCCGTTCGGTCGCCCCCGGGACCGGTTCGATCGTCCCGGTCGCCGTGAACTCGTACGCCACTCGCTTGTTGCCAGTGCTGACGATCGAAACGCGTCGCGCGTCCGGGGCCCCCTGTACACCCCGGGCGAGTAGCGGGAGCGCCGCCGCCCCGCCCGCCGCCTTGAGGAACGAGCGCCGACCGAACCCGCCGGGAAGACCCTGTCGGCCGCCGGTACGGTCGGCCTGCGTCCGGGTACGCTCGGTCTGTGATTCGTCGGTCATCGGTTTGCCCTCATTACTGGACTCCATATCGCGGTAAGTTTCGGCTTCGAAGAAAAGGGTATCTGCGGCGGCGATGCCGGAAGCGGGCGGCTTCCGGAAGCATAGCTGCGGGAACCACCAACTTGGTTGCGGCTTGCGAGACGCTTTCGTAGGAACGCCCCGTTCGACGGGAGCGGAGCGGCTGTCCTCGTGACCGCCGGAAAACTCCGGTTTCGCGGCCGGTAAGGCGCTGTTACCGCCCTCGGTACCGGTTTCGTAGCACCGGCTTACTCCGAGTGCGCGGTCGTCGACGAGAGCGCGGGTCGAGAAGAGACCCGGTCCCACGCGTCGCGGACACCGAGTGGTTCGCGGACGCCGGAGCCGGCCGCCGCATCGGCGACCGAGACCCGTCACGGTCCGAGCGGCGGGCTGGAGTGCCTACCGCGGACAGCCGATGTCCGAAGACGGTTCGTCGGAGCCGTAGTGGTTGTTGCCGAACTCGACGTTGTTCCACTCGTCGACGTGGGCCTGGACGATGGCCTCGTTGGTCCACATGTCCGGGCTGTTGAGCGGTTCTTTCGGGTTGTGGAACCAGTTGTGGTGGATGTCCGCCACGTCGTCCGGCACGCCCCGGACGGTGACGTGACAGCTCGGGTCGATCCCGTCGTTCAGGTGTTTCGTCGGGACGAACGTGTTGTGGTGGATGCTGAGCGTGGTCCCGCCGGGTCGGTGGGTGCCGACCTGGTAGGCGATCGCCTTGCCGTCGAAGCGGTTGTAGCGGACTTCGTAGCCCGCGTAGCCCTCGTTGGCGACGCTGTGGCGGTTGAAGTTGAACTTGTTGTGCTCGACCAGGGTGTCCTGGCCGCCGTAGCACATGATCCCGTAGCCCAGGCCGTCCATGGAGTTGCCGTGGATGTGGCTGTGGTGGACGTGCGCGGAGCCGTTGAGCTTGATCCCAGCGTGGTTGAAGCCGGTGACCTCACAGTTGTCGACCTCGACGGTGTCGCTCTTGACGGTGAGCCCACTGACGACGGGCTTGCTGTACTCGACGTAGGAGTCGATCGGGCCGACGATGCGGACGCCCGTCACGCGCGCGCCGCCCTCGGCGGACATCATGTGCGAGTAGTCGATGACGTCGGTCTTGATCGTCCCGCCGGCCGCTCCGTTGATCCCGCGGTCCGAAGCGAGCGTCACGCCCGAGGGGACCGACAGCGTGTCGCTGCCGGTGACCGACGACGCGTCGATGGTCGCGTCGCCGGCGACGTAGACGACGTCGCCGCTCGACGCCGAATCGAACGCGTTCAGCAGTTCGTCGAGCGTGGAGACCACGACGTCGGCCTCCGACCGGGGGACCGTGTTCGGGTATCCCTCGCCGCCGCCCAGGTTGTGGGGGTCCGAATCGCTGGTGGACGTCTCGGTCGTCTCGTACTGGCTGAGGTCGATCTGCGAGCCGTCGACGTACACCTCGACGAAGCTCTTGACGGGGCCGAAGTCGACGAGGTCGCCCTCGAAGTAGTAGGCGTCGCCGTAGCCGTTGCCGGTGTAGCCGTCGGCGGTCCACGTGCCGTCGCTGTTCTGAGTCACCGAGTCGTTGCCGGCCGCCGAGTTCTTGCCGTTGTCGGTGTCTTTGGTGATCTCGCCAGTGGTCGTGAACGTGTAGTCCAGTTCCGACGGGTCCTGCGTCGTGAGCACCTCGATGTGGTGGCGCTGGGGTTCGAACTGCGAGAGGTCGATCTGCGAGCCGTCGACGTAGATCTCGACGAAGTCCTCGACCGGGCCGAAGTCGACGAGGTCGCCCTCGAAGTAGTAGGCGTCGCCGTAGCCGTTGCCGGTGTAGCCGTCGGCGGTCCACGTGCCGTCGCTGTTCTGAGTCACCGAATCGTTACTGCCCGCCGAGTTCTTGCCGTTGTCGGTGTCTTTGGTGATCTCGCCAGTGGTCGTGAACGTGTAGTCCAGTTCCGACGGGTCCTTGGTGGTCAGCACCTCGATGTGGTGACGCGGATCGGCGACGATCTCGTCGGCCGTGACGGCTTCACCGTCGAGGAACAGGTCGTAGGACCCCTGTGCGCTGAAGTCGGTGACTCGTCCCTCGAAGGTGTACGCGTCGCCGAACCCGTTGCCAGTCTTGCCCGTGGCCGTCCACGTGCCGTCGGCGTTCTCGGTGACGGAGTCGTTCTCCTCGGAAGAGTTGCGGCCGTTGTCCGCGTCCGGCGTGATCTGGCCGGTCGTCGTGAACTCGTACGTCACGCTCAGATCGCTTATCTCGCTCGTCGCATCCGTCGAGACGATCTCGAGGTGGTGCGTCGTCGGCGCGCCCCGGGCGCCCCGCGCGAGCAACGGGAGCGCCGCCGTCCCACCCGCGGCCTTGAGGAACGAGCGGCGACCGAACCAGCGGCCACCGGTCGGTAATCGACCGCTACGCCCGGTAGGCTCGTTCTTACTGTCCGATTCGTTCTGGTTACCGTTGACCATGTACCGGTTAAGCCGCATCTACTGCTAAAAGGGTAATTGCACATACGGTGCTCGATGCGGGCGATTTGCGGGACCTTAGCTATAGATGCTCGTAACTTGGTTACCAGATTGTGCAGAATCGACCACAGTTACTCACCAGTGAGTCCACGGTCCGATTGGGGCGCGTTCCGGGAGCTGCCCCCTCGATCCGGTGGCCGATCTGACCGCGTCAGGGAGGTAATTGGTCGCTACGCCGCCGGTAAGCACACGTTATCGGCCGTTTCACGGGATCACGACTGATTCCGGCTGGTCCACCGAACAGGATTCAACTCGGCATCTCGATGGCGCGGGGACGGCGGGTGGACGGGAGCCGACGGATCACGTGGGTCGTACCGATCGAACCGGGGGAGGGAGGCGAGCGACCCGGCACCCCAGGTCACGAAGGTCACGCCCCAGTCTGGCCGTAGCCCCCGCGGAGGTCGTTCGGTTCGGGGTCGTCCGGCGGGTCGGGGGTCCCGAGCGTGAGGTCCCGTCGGTCGACCGTGGAGTTGTTCACCTCGAGCGGTTCGCCGGTCACCTTGATCGTGGAGTCGGCGACGAGACAGTCCTCGGAGTCGGTGAAGACGATCCCCTCGCGGTTGTCGCCGGTCTGTTCGATCTCGCAGTTCCGGAACGTGGTCTCGTGGCGGTCCGTGATGTCGACCGTCGCACCCCCCGCCGCCGTCCCGGAGATCGTCACGTTCTCGAACTCGAGTGGCGCCTTCGTCCCGCCCCCGTTCGCGTGCGTCGCGTCGATGGCGCTGAATTCGTCACGGTCCACCCTGATCCGCGTGTTCTTGATCGTGGAACTCCCGTGGTCGGGGTGGTACGAGATAGCGCCGAATCCCTCGCCGGCGTCCTCGCCGATCCGTATGTCGCAGTCCTCGACCACCTGGCCGTTGCGCGCCCGGATTCGGATACCGCGGACGTTCAGGTCGTGCTCGGAGATCGTCGGCGGGACCTTGTCGACGACGACCGTCACGTGCCTGACGGTCGACCCGGTCGATCCGATGCGGACGTTCGCGATGTTGTTGTTCTCGTAGCGACCGCCCCGGACGTGGACCGCGCCGTTGGCGCCGCGATAGCCGTCGTAGTTGGCGCCCGGCGCCGACGCGTACAGGCCGTTGTTCGGGAAGTTCGCGATCTCGCAGTCGCGGACCGTCAGCGTCCCGGCGTGGTCCTTTCCGACGAAGATGCCGACGCCGTTGCCCCCGTCGTGGCCGCCGTCGCGCGCGACGACCCGCTCGACGAGGCCGATCCCTTCCTCGTCCTGGACGTCGAAACGGTAGGCGACGTGCTTGCGGCTCTTGTCCCTGTCGGGCAGCTTGCCCTTCGTCCGGAGGTCCCTGGCGATGAAGTTCCCGTGCGTGACCACTCGCACGGAGCCGCCGTACCCGGACTCGCTGTAGTCGAACGTGAGTCCTTCGAGGAGTACGTCGGCCACCTCCCGGAAGTCGAAGAACGCCTCCGATAGCTCCGACCGCGGGACGCTCGGCCTGATGACGGCGTCCTCTTTCGGGAGCGAAGCCAACCCGACGTTGCGAGCGTTGCGGACGCGCAGCCCGGAGAGCTCGTACTCGCCGGTCGGGAAGTACAGGAGCGTGTCGTCCGTGTTGATAGCGGTCGCGACGACGTCGTCGATCGACGCGTCGTCGCCCGCCGCCTGGGCGACGTTGACGATCGAGTCGTACCGCTCGCCGTACCGCTCGACGATCTCGGGGACCGGCGTCGGGGAGGGCGACGGCGTCGGGGTGGAGGGCTCGGTCTCTGTGGGGGCGGGGTCGGTCGGCGTCTCCGTCTCGGACGGCGTCGGTGTCGGTTCCACCGTCTCTTCGCCGTCAGAGCGGCACCCGGCGAGTCCCGCAGCCACCGCTGCAGCGATACCGGCGCGTAAGAAGCCGCGTCTCGTCCGCTCTTCAGCAGGCATTCGTTTCTAATACCCTCCTCCCGTTAATTGTTATGTCGCTGCTACTACGGGAAGATACCCTCTAGGCGTCGCCAACGCGGGCGCTCGCGCCCGTCGGCCCGGTTGGGGCCCCGACCCGCCGAGAGCGGCCCGGTCTCCCGGTCGACCGGAGCACTGACCCGTCCGGGCCGTCATCAGGCGCGCGCTACGGGTGATAAGGCGGTGATAACAAAGCACCAATCGATCGAGGGGCCGGTCGATGAAGGTATCTGTATTCGGTCTCGGGTACGTCGGCTGCGTGATGACCGCCTGTCTGGCGAGCGAAGGCCACGAGGTAGTCGGCGTCGACGTGAACCCGGAGAAAGTGGAGACCGTCGCCGGCGGCGAGTCACCGATCGAGGAACCGGGCGTCGACGAGGCGATCGCCGAGGGCGTCGCAGCGGGACGCGTCGACGCGACGACCGACGCGACCGCGGCGGTCCTGGACTCCTCTATCTCGTTCCTGACCGTCGGCACGCCCCTCGACGACACGGGCCAGCTGAGCACGACCAACCTCTACAACGTGGTCGACTCCATGGTCGAGGCGGTCGACCGGAAGGGCACCCACCGGGTCGTCGTCCGCAGCACCGTCCCGCCCTCGACGACGCGCAGCCTGCGCGAGTACATGGCGTCGAAGACCGACGAGGCGACGGACGTCGAGTTCGCGGTCAACCCCGAGTTCCTGCGCGAGGGCGCGGCGATGGACGACTTCTTCGACCCACCGTACGTCGTCGTCGGCGCGTTCGAGGACGACGCGGCCGAGGACCTGGTGGACCTCTACCGGACGCTGGGGCTCGACAGCGACGTGCGCACGGTCGCGCCCGAGGAGGCCGAGTCGCTCAAGATGGTCAACAACGCGTTCCACGCGCTGAAGATCTGCTTCGCGAACGAGGTGGGCTCGCTCGCGTCGGCGGCCGGCGTGGACGGTCGGGAACTGATGGACCTCGTCCAGAGCGACCGGAAGCTCAACATCTCCGAGCAGTACCTCGACCCCGGCTTCGCGTTCGGCGGGTCGTGTCTGCCCAAGGACTCGCGGGCCATCGCGACGATCGCCGAGGACAACGGCGTCTCGGCTCCCCTGCTCGACAGCATCCCCGAGAGCAACGACGCGCACATCGAACGCGTCCGCGACCGCGTCGAGTCCCTCGAGGGGTCGACAGTCGGAATCGTCGGCATCGCGTTCAAGTCCGACACGACCGACATGCGCAACAGCCCCGGGCTCCGGCTGGCGAAACAACTGGACGAAGAGGTGCTGTTCTACGCGGACGGCATCGACCCTTCTGAGGCGGTCGGCTCGAACCGTGACTACCTCGACAAGACGATCCCCGACCTGACCGACCGCCTCGTCTCGGACCCCGACTCGTTCCTCGACCGGGCCGACGTCGTCGTGTTCGCCAACGACTGCGCGCGCCCGGAACTGACGACGCGGCTGGGCGACACCCCCGTCTGCGACCCCGTCGGCACCGTCCCGGAGGTCGCCGACGAGGTCCCCGAGTACCACTCCGTCAGCTGGTAGCCGTGGCGGTCAATTCGGCGAAACAGTTCCCTAACCGGCCGCCGCCGAGTGTAGCGGACTGTTACTAACGGGCGCGGGGCCCCTCCCGATAGCTGATGGTTCAGGAGACAGCGGAGTCGGCGGATCGACGGACGGACGGCCCGGCGGCGGACGGACTGCGCGTCTGCGTCTTCACGAGCGCCCACGACGCGACGGACTCCCGGGTCGTCGGCCGCGAGGCGGTCTCGCTCGAGGAGGCCGGCCACGACGTCACGTACTACACGCCCTTCGAGGGCGACTCGCCCGTCGAGACGGTCACCTACGGCGACGCCGAGGAGGGGTCGATGATCTCGATCGGCGAGCGACTGCGCGCCGCCGCCGAGGTCGGCCGGATCCTCGTCGACACCGACTACGACGTGTATCACTTCCACGACGTGGAGTGTCTCCCCGTCGGTGCCGTCCTCTCGGTCGCGACGGACGGGACCGTCGTCTACGACGTCCACGAGAACGTCGAGGACACGCTGCGACACAAGCCGATATTCCCAGAACCGATCCGGCCGGTCGCCGCGAAGGCGGCGGGCCTGGTCGAACTCGGCCTGTCGCGCGTCGTCGACGAGATTATCACGGCCTCGCCCGACATCGCCGAGCGCTTCGCCGGGCAGGACCCGACGGTCGTCACGAACTACCCCCAGCGGCGCTGGGCAGAGGGGACGGACCCGCGCGAGGACGTCGAACCCGACGACGACGGGCCGACCCGACTGGTGTACCGCGGGCTGCTCTCGGAGAACCGCGGGATCCACACGCTGATCGAGGCGGTCGAGCGGATCCCCGACTCCTACGACGTCGAGTTGTCCATCGGCGGCAAGTACGGCTCCGACGACGAGCGCGAGGCCATCGAGCGACACGTCGAGGCCTCCGACCGCGTCGAGTTCGTCGAGTGGTTCCCATCGCTTGCGGGCATGATCGACCACTTCCGCGCGGCCGACGTCGGGACGATGTGTTTCCACCCGGCCCCGAACAAGACTGACGCCGTCCACCGCTCGAACAAGCTCTTCCAGTACATGTCCGCCGGTCTGCCGGTCCTCGTCTCCGACATCGGCAACTGGGGGACGCTCGTCGACGACCTCGACTGCGGCGTCGCCGTCGAACCGGAGGACCCCGACGCGGTCGCCGAGGCGCTCGTCTCGCTGATCGACGACCCCGACCGCCGCGCCGAACTCGGGCGGAACGGCCACCGGGCGGCGCTGGAGGAGTTCAACTGGGAGCGCCAGCAGGAGAAACTGCTCGACGTGTACGAGCGCCACACCCCCGCCGCGTACCGCAGAAACGCCGGCCAGGACAGCGCCGACTCCCGGCACCTCGAACCGACCGACTGAGTCGCGTTCGAATCGACCGACCGAGCCGCGTTCGAATCGACCGACCGAGTCGGGGTTCAAATCTGCCGATCGGATCGCGGTTCGAGCCGGCCGGGTTAACCGCCGCGTACTTATTGGCCTCTGGTGGGTCCACTCGCCCGTGCACGCCACTACGAACGACCACGGGACGCCGATACGTCACTCATGAGCGGCGAACGGAACTCGGTCCTGTTCGTCCACCACCGGGACATCTCGTCGTCGTACAGTTCGACGGCCGAACACTACGTCTCGAAGAAGATGGCGGACTCGGCGACGGTCCACGTGCTCTGCCACGGTCGTCAGGACGTCGAAGACGAGGGCGGCCCGCCCCAGGGCGTCGCGTATCACACCATCGACACGGGATCGATCCCGCTCGTTTCGGGGGTCCTGTTCCACGTGCTGTGCCTGCTCTACGGGGCCGCGCTCGGGCTGCGATACCGGTACGACGCGGTCTACTCCTTCCAGCAGACCGTCCTCCAGGGCTGGGTCGCCGCCACGGCGGGCGGGTCTCGCTTCGTGGTCGGCCTCGTCTCCGTGCCCGTCAGGCAAAAGCGGGACTTCATGGACTCCAGCGGGAGACGCGACCTGAAGAACCGCCTCACGGTCGCGATGAAGTCGCTGTACGCGACGCTGTTCGGCGCGGTCCTCGTGCGAGCCACGGCGGTCGTCTGCCTGACGGACGGGATCCGGCGGGTGACCGAGGAGGAGTACGGCGTCGACCTCTCCGACGCGTTCGTGATCGGGATGGGCGTCGACGTCGACGAGTTCGGCGACGGCGCCCGACGGGGCGCAGCGGCCCGGAACCCGGAGGACGAAGACGCGGACCTGGTCGTCACGTACGTCGGTTCTATCGGGCTGATCCGGGGGATGGGACACGTCATCGAGGCGGTCGCGGAGAGCGATCACGACGTCAGGTTCCGGATCGTCGGCACCGGTCCCGACGACACCATCGAGGAGTTGCAAGCGCGGGCCCGCGAGCTCGGCGTCGCCGACCGTGTCGAGTGGGTCGGGCTCGTCCCTCACGACGAGGTCCCCCGGGTGCTCGGCCAGAGCGACGTCGCCATCTCCCCGCTGCACGACATCGAGTCGTTCCGGATCAGTTTCCCCGGCAAGCTCCTGGAGTACATGGCTGCCGGGACGATGGTCGTCGCGACCGACCTCCCGGCCCACCGGCAACTGCTGACCCACGGACGGAACGGACTCATCTACGACGGGACCGCGGAGGAACTCGCAGAGACCTTCGACGCGTGTATCGAGGGCGACGTCGACACCCGAGCGCTCGAGCGCTCGGCGCGGGCGACCGCCGCTGACTACGACTGGGACGTCATCGTCGCGAGACACGAACGCGTGCTGTTCGACCGGCCCGTCGAGCAGCGGCGAGCGGCGCCGGTTTCCGCGTGACCGGGCCGGACTCGCCGGCCCCATCGGAGTCGAAACGGGTACGGGTCCACCGCGACAGCCCATCGATACACTGTACCGGGCTCCCGGAAAACGGACTGCAGCAGGATTCTACGAACGGATCGCCGCGATCGCCTGATCGCCTGATCGCCCTCAGACGAGGGTGTTCAGCGCGTCGCGGACGAACGGTTTCGGGTCGTCGAGCCGGAGGTAGTCGAATCGCGGGTGCTCGCGTAGCGACTCGACGACTTCGGCGAACGCCTCGCGGCGGTCCGGCCGCTCGACCAGTTCCTCCTCGTCGAAGAGCAGGCTGTGCAGGTACGAGAGCTCCCCGCGGAGGAGGTGGCCCGCGACGCCGACATCGTAGTCGTCGTCGACGTCGTCGCGTCGGCCCCTGGCCAGTTGCCAGTAGTGATACGGGAAGTCCGCGCCGGCGCGGACCGAGAACGGCAGCGACGACCACAGGCGCGGGTTGATCTCCATCAGCTCGAACTCGCCGGTCTCGTCGTTGCGGAGGAACTCGACCATCGCCAGCCCGTGCCAGTCGAGTTCGTCGAGGAGCGCGCGACCCGACGCGCCGAGTTCGGGGATCGACACCGACTCGCGGAAGGAACTCGGCCCGCCGGCGTAGTTGTACGCGCGGACCTGCCGGTGCTGGAAGGTCGAGACGGGCTCGCCCTCGTCGTACAGCGCGAAGAAGGCGTACTCGTCGGTCGTCGGGAGGAACTCCTGGACGATGGGCGTGTGGCCGTTCTGGCGACGGATCGTCTCGACGTCCGGCCGGTCGCCGTTGAGGTACTGCGTCGAGGGCGGGTCCCGGGACTTCTCCGGCGGGTAGTCGTCGACGTAGGCGTCGGCCAGCAGGGTGTAGCGGCCCTTGACGATCCACTCGCGGTCCCAGTCGTCGACCTCGTCGAGCAGGCGGGTGTCCGGCACCGCCACGCCCGCGCGCTCGGCGGCGTCGAACAGCTGGACGCGGTCCTGGACCCGTTCCAGGCCGGCCCGTGTGGGCCACTGCGTCTCGACGTGGGGTTCGAACTCCTCACGGTAGCGGGCGAGGACGTACACGTCCACCTCACGGACGGGGAGGATCGTCAGCACGTCGGGCCGCCTCGCGAGCGTCAGCAGCGCCTCCTTGTACGCGACCAGATCGTCGTGCGGCGAGGGGACGACCAGCGTTTCGTCAGCGTAGCGCGAGCGGAACGCCGCGGCCTTGGCGTCCTCGGAGACGACGATCGTGTGGATGTCCCGTCCGCCGAGCGACCGGACGCAGGCCACACTGCTCGGCGCGTCGATAGCCGGCACGACTACCGATCGCGGCCCGTCTGCAGAATCGATACTCATCTACTCGCCGATTCACGCGACCGTACCGTTAGTATAGACCGCTGGAACGGGAGAAATGAGTTCCTACCGGCCGGGACCGAACGGAGCGACGCGACGGACCCCGGCTGTCGGGTTCTCGTCGAACTGCGCGATACCGACGGCCGCCGGAGCGCTCATGCCTCGGTGGCCTCGTCGATGCGCTCCCACTGGTCGTCGGAGAGCGATACGTCGATGGCGTCGAGGTTCTCGTCCAGCTGGTCGACGGTGCGCGCGCCGATGATCGGGACGCAGGTGAACCGCTCGTGGTCCATGAGCCAGCGCAGCGACACCTGCGCGGGCGTCGCGTCGACCTCGTCGGCGACCGCGCGGATCTCGTCCAGGACCGCCCAGGCCTGGTCGTCGAGGTACCAGTCCGTGAAGTGCTCGTCGAGGTCGCCTCGCGAACCGTCGGGCGTCTTCACCTCGCCGTCGCCGACGCGCTCGTACTTGCCGGTGAGGAACCCGCCGTGCAGCGGCGAGTACGGACAGACCGCGACGTCCTGGTCGGCGCAGACGTCCAGGTACTCCGAGACGGGGTCGCGATAGGTCGCCGAGTACTGGGGCTGGGTCACCGAGAACGCCTCGTAGTTGTTCACGTCGGCCTGCCAGAGCCCCTTCGTGAGCTTCCAGGCGTCACAGGAGGAGATGCCGACGTAGTGGACCTTGCCCTCGCTCACGAGGTCGTCCACCGCGCGCAGGGTGTGCTCGATCGGCGTCTCGTCGTCGAACCGGTGCAGGTAGAGGATGTCGAGGTAGTCCGTGCCGAGTTTCTCCAGCGACCCCTCGACCTCCGCTTTGACGTTCTTCTTCGAGAGGTTCTCCTGGAACCGCGAGACGTCCGACCAGTAGCACTTCGAGGCGATCACGTAGTCCTCGCGGTCGCGCTCTTCGAGCCACTCGCCGATCCACTTCTCGCTGCGGCCCTCGCCGTAGCCGTTGGCGGTGTCGATGAAGTTCCCGCCGCGCTCTTCGAGCGCGTCGAGGAGTTCGTGTGCCTCCTCGCGGTCGGTCTCCATCACGCCGCTGTCTTCGTGTTCGAGGCCGAACCGCCACGTCCCGAGACAGATGGGCGATACCTGCAGTCCAGTCGAGCCGAGTCGCACGTACTCCATGGTAGCGTAGTGTGACCGTCGGGTGTTAACCGGTAGGATCCCGGAAGCGCCTTCCGGTCGTCGGTCAGCGGTCGCCGGCCCACAGCGCCGCGGCCGCCGCCGTGATCAGCGCGAAGGCGATCAGCGAGAGGTTCGGGATCGACAGGCCGACGACGCGCAGTTGCACGGCCGCACAGCTGCCACCGAACGAACACTGCCCACCCGCCGCGACTTGCAGCCAGGAGTGATACGCGGCGACGGCCACACCGCCGACAGACAGCGGCAGCACCGTTCGATAGACCCCGGTCCGGCGTTCGAGGAGGGCGACGCCGATGACGACGACGAGGGGATACATCAGGATCCGCTGGTACCAGCACAGTTCGCAGGGAACCAGCCCCATCCCGAGCGAGAAGTACAGGCTCCCTGTGGTCGCGACGACGGCGACGAGCGCGCCGAACGCGAGCAGAGTGCGCGGGTCGGGACGGTCGAAGACGGACTGGCTCACGCCGGGGTCGTCGCGGCGCGACTCAAAAGAGCTTCCGAGTCGGCGCCGGCGGCACCCGCATCGACGGGAGCTTGCGCGTCTCGGTGACGTCCGAGTCGACGGCGGCGACGGCCCCGACTCCGCCGTCAGGATCCGGACCGGCCGCCCCACTCGTAGCCGTTCTCGGACAGCCCGTCGCGGACGTGCGGGACGTGCTCGGGGTCGACGGGTCCCCTGGGTTCGACCGTCGAGCGGTCGTCCGGCGCCTCGAACTGGTAGCTGACGACGACGATGACGCCCTCGTCGTCGACCCCGGTGAGCTCGACGACCAGCTCGCCGTCGTAGGGATAGACCGAGCAGTTCGTGATCCGGTCGGGTTCGCCCGGGGGCACGGTTTCAGCCTCCGCTCGCGGCGCTCATCCCGAGACCCTCCCGGTCTGTTCGGCGGCGGTCTCGTCGTCGTCGTCCGTCACGGCGTGGAAGTGTTCGTCGCAGAGAAACGGCGTCCGGTCCGTGACCTCGTAGTCGACCTCGGAGACGAGTCGCTGGTCGCCTTCCTTCAGCGACGGCGTCCACGTCGCGAAGCCGACGTGCCCGTCGCGGTCGCACATGATGCAGGTCCGCTCGGCCTGACTGAAGCGATCGAGGGCGCGCCCGAACTCCTCGAACTCGCAGTTGCGGCAGAAGCCGCCGAGCTCGCGACCCGACACCGTGTCGACCACGGAGCGATTGTACCCGGCCTGCTGACCGCAGCGGATGCAGTTCATCGTGTTCACCTCCGTGTTCGTTCGGACATCGGTATCACCGGAGCAGGAACTAATACGTGACGACCCCAGTGAAACTGATCGAAGTGAGGGTTTCCGTACTGGAATCGACCTCGCGGGGTCTCCCGATACTTCGCGAGACTCTCTGTTCACTGAGGGGTCTTCCACTTAACTACGGGCGGGAGGACACCCGGCGTCACCGACCGGATCGCCACTGCCCGAGTTTCGGTTTCGCCAGGCCGCCGTTCAATTATCCGAACCGAACTCGAAATTTAGTCTCTCCAGCCGTATCGACGCGGGTTCGGTCCACGTCGCGGCGTCCTCGCCACAGAGAGGTCGGAGTACTGCCACTGTTTTCTTTCATATATATCTCAGTAGCATATCAATCCTGGATCTGTCGGTAGCGGGTCGCTAGTACCGAAACGAACCGCAGTTTCCGGTGGAACGGTCCCCCGTACGGGGACGGGACGTGGAACGGTCCGATCCCGCTCGTCCAACAGGGAGTCAGCCGTCGAGAATCGAACGTGATACGTCCGACGCACACGGGTAGCAGCCGCTGCACAGCCGTCAACGTCGAGATGCAAGAGCGAACGTCGGAGCGCGGGCGAACGGCCCCAGGCGACGGAGCGGGAACAGAGCCGCGAGGGAGTAGTGACAGAGCGGTGAGGGAGCAGTAACAAAGTCGTGAGCAAGTAGTAACAGAGCCGTGAGAGAGCGGTACAGAGGGAGTACGGAGCGGTGACGGAGTCGGTCGCGGTTTCGAGGAACAGGGAGCGCGGGACGGCGCTACACGAAGCGGAACGTCTCGAGGTTCTTCGGCGCGAAGGTGCGCATGTTGAACTCGTGGTACAGCGCGGAAGAGAGGTCCTGCGTCGAGGACTCGTCGCCGTGGACGCAGAGGACCTTCTCGGGGCGGGGGTTCATCGTCCGGACGAAGTTCTCGAGGCCCTGGCGGTCGGCGTGGCCGGAGAAGCCGTCGACGGTCTCGACGTTCATGTTCAGCGAGAGGGTGTCGGCGCGGCCGCCGCCGTCGTTGATCGGGATCTCGTCCCAGCCGTTCTGGATGCGACGGCCGAGCGTCCCCTGGGCCTGGTAGCCGACGAAGACCATCGTGCCCTCGTCCTGACCGCCGACGTGGCGCAGCCAGGACATGATCGGACCGCCCTCGACCATCCCCGAGGTCGAGAGGACGATGCAGGGGCCGCCGTCGGCGACCTCCTGGCGTTCCTCTTCGCCGCCGTCGATGTGGTTGAACTGGTCGGCGAGGAACGGATTCTCGTCGTCGTGGAAGATGCGGTCCCGGAGGTCGTCGCGGAGGTACTCGGGATAGGTCGTGTGGATGGCCGTCGCCTCCCAGATCATCCCGTCGAGGTGGACCGGGACCTCGGGGATGTCGCCCTCGCGCATCGCCTCTTCGAGGACGAGCATGATCTCCTGGGACCGGCCCACCGCGAACGCGGGGATGAGGACCTTGCCGTCGCGTTCGATGGTCTCGCGGATGACCTCCTTGAGTTTGCGCTCGGAGTCGGCCTGGTCGGTCTGGTAGTCGTTTCGACCGCCGTAGGTCGACTCCAGCACGAGCGTCTCGACGCGCGGGAACTCGTTGACGGCGCCGTTGAACAGGCGCGTGTCGTCGTAGTGGATGTCCCCGGAGAACGCGACGTTGTAGAGGCCGTCGCCGATGTGGAAGTGGGAGATGGCGGAGCCGAGGATGTGTCCGGAGTTGTGGAGCGTGAGCTTGATGTCCGGCGCGATGTCGGTCACGTCGCCGTACTCCAGCGGGATGGTGTGTTTGATCGCCTCGCGGACCATCTCGGACTCGTAGGGCGGGGCGCGGCCCTCCTTGGCGGCGACGTCGAGGTAGTCCAGCGTCAGCAGGCCCATGAGGTCCCGCGTCGGCTCCGTGCAGTAGATCGGGCCGTCGTAGCCGTACTTGAACAGGAGGGGGATGAACGCCGAGTGGTCGAGGTGGGCGTGCGTGAGCACGACCGCGTCGAGCGAACTCGGGCCAGAGCCGAGGGCTTCGGGAACCTGGAGGTACGGGACCTCGTCCTCGGCGCCTGGCTTGTCGCCGCAGTCGATCAGGACGCGCGTCTCCGGCGTCGAGAGGATGAAGGCGGCGCGGCCCACCTCGCGGCAACAGCCGAGGGTCGTGATGCGGACCCACTCGTCGTCGGACATCTCCTCGCGGTGGATCTGGCGGCCGATGCGTTCGAGGATGTCACGCCGCTCGTCCCGTTCCTGCTTGAGGAAGTTGCGGACGTTGTTGACCGTCGCCGACTCGATGGGCGGCGTGCGGACGACTTCGGGCGTCCAGCCGACTTCCTGGGTAATCTCCCGGAGCGTCGAGCCGTGGCGGCCGATGACCATCCCGGGCTTCTGGGCTTCGACGACGACCTCGCCGGTGTCGTGGTGGAAGTCGAGGTCCGTCACGCCCGCGTCTTCGGGGATGATCCCCTCGATGATGGCGCGGGCGTCGTCGGGCTCCGACAGCTCGCTCGGGTCGGGCCGGACGGTTATCCGCTTGCGGAGCTTGGAGGCGAGTTTGCGGATGAGGTCGCCGTTGCTGGCGAAGGTCTTCGGGTCGCGGGTGTACACGACCAGTTCGGGGCCCTCGTAGGTGACCTCCGTGATGGAGATTTCGTTCGGAACTTCCTGTTCGATCTCTGCTCTGATATCGTCGAGTTGCTTGTCTACTTGACTCATAGCTGCGAAAACAGGGTCGGACCGGCCGGCCACCGGACTCGGCGCGCGCTCGAACGCTCGCTGTCCCGATCGCCACGGCGTGCCTGCCGGGATCTGAAAGCAATATTCATAGGTCGGTTTTCCTACTGGCGTAGTCCACTCCGGACCCTACACGGAAGTGTCCGGAAAACCGGCTTACCTCGGTCTAAACCCCGGGTGTTATAAAAGCCTTCGCAAAACAGTAGGCGCCCCGACGCGTTCGACCGGTATGCACCTGACGCCAGCCGTCGTCGCCGAAGAGCGCGCGTGGGTCCGCGAACGCGCGCCCGTCGTCGTCGCGCTACTGAACGAGACGCGCGCGGAACTGGGCGAGCGATTCGAGACCGACGTGGCCACCGTCGACCCGGCGCAGTACCGCCGGGAGGTGGACGAAGTGTTCGCCGACGGCGACCGCGCGGTCAACGTCGCCGCGCTCGTCGGACTCCTGCGTGAACTGGACGTCGAGGGCGACTACCCGGGGTTCGTCGTCGACGAACTCCTCGGTCGCGAACTCGCGGGGACGATCGCCGGGAACCAGCCCCTCCGGACGCTCGGCGAGGCCACCTTCCACTACGCGGACGTGCTGACCGAGGCCGACGACGACGACCCGGCCGGACTGGACGACCTCGACGCCGCGCTCGCCGCGGGGTTCCAGACGCGGCTCCCGGGGTGGGAGTGGACCGAGTCGGCGAGTCCGTTCGCGGTCGAACCCTCCGACGCGGAGTGACGAGGAACAGCGGCGCGACCGGAGCCGTTCGACCCGCTACTCCCGAAGGAGCGCGTCGCCGTGGCGCTCCCGGAGTCGCCGTAGCTGCTCGCGCTGGTCGGCCACTCGCCGGGGGAGGTCATCGTAGACCTCGTCGAAGAGGTCGTCGCCCTCGGGCGCGGCGCGCGATTCGGCTGCTTCCATCGCGTCGGTGACGCGCTCGTCGACGCGGGAGCCGACGGCGTCGACCTCCTCTTCGTCGAGGCGGCCGGTGTCGACGAGGAACGTCTCCAGGCGGTCGATCGGGTCGCGCTCGCGCCAGTAGGCAACCTCGTCGTCGTCCCGGTACACGTCAGGGTCGTCCGCGGTGGTGTGTGCGCCGTAGCGGTACTCGACGGACTCGATGAGCGTCGGGCGCAGGTCCTCCGGGTCGGGGTCGAGCGCCTTCTCCCGGGCGTACTGGACGACCGAGTAGACCGCGAGCGGGTCCATCCCGTCGACGCGGACCCCCTCGAACCCGTACGCACGGGCCTTCTGGGCGAGCGTCGCGCTCGCCGTCTGGCGGTGACGGGGGACGGAGATGGCCCACTGGTTGTTGTGACAGAGGAAGACGGCGGGCGCGTCGAACACGCCGGCGAAGTTCAGCGCCTCGTGGAAGTCGCCCTCGGAGGTCGCGCCGTCGCCGAAGTGCGAGAGTGCGACCGACTCGTCGCCGCGGTGGTGAGCGGCCATGGCCGCGCCGGTCGCGTGGGGAAGCTGCGTCGCGATCGGGATGGCCTCGGGCGCCACAGTGGGTCCGCTCGCCGACCCGCACGGTAGCTGGGCGCCCATGAGTCCGCGGAGGATGTCCGGGAGGTCGAACCCGGCGACCAGGCGGACCGCGTGCTCGCGGTAGGTGGGGAACACCCAATCGTCGTCGGCGAGCGCGAGCGTGCTGGCGACCTGTCCGGCTTCCTGGCCGCTCATCGGCGCGTAGGTGGCGAGCCGGCCCTGGCGCTGCCAGCTCACCGCTCGCTCGTCGAAGCGCCGGGCGATCCGCATCGCCTCGTACATGGTGACGAGCGCCTCCTCGGAGAGATCGGGCACCGTCGCGTTCGGGAGGAGCTGTCCGTTCTCGTCGAGGACGCGGACTTCGCCCGTCTCCTCCGCGTAGTCGTTCGTCCGTACCAGATCGGTGTCTCGTATCGTGCTCATGGTGGGTCGGTCGTTGGTCTGCAGTCGCGGGTCGCGAGCGCGCGCATGGGAGTCCCCACGGCGCAACGCGGTCTGTCGGGGTTCGGTTCGGCGGCGGGGCGAGACGACGCGCTATCCGGGCGCGTCGCCGAAACGGCCGTCAGCGGTCTGTCGAGTGTCGAACTGCGAAAGAGTCCGCCAGCCATGTACGGAACCGCGGGCGAACCGCACCGGAACGCTCGGAAGCCGGGGCAGACGCCGTCCGCGCAGCACTGGCGGAAGACATACGTGAAGCGAGGCGCCATTTACACTTAATAATTGTGTGGGATTCCGCACCACACCGCACGAACGTCCGCATTTCGCGACCGCCACCGCCGGTCGAAGTGGCCGGTGGCGGGAGCGCTCGACCGTCCGGTCGGCGGTCGGTGTGCGAGAGGGAACCGGGGCTTCGTCAGGTTCAAGAACGCGCTCGGCGATTTCCCGGTAATGAGCGGCGAGCAAGAGCTCGGGATCACCGAGAGCAAGGAGCATTCGACGGGCGAGTGGTACGCCGAAGTCGTGCAGAAGGCGGAGATGGCCGACTACGCCCCCATGGGCGGGTTCATCGTCACCCGGCCGCGCGGGTACGCCGTCTGGGAGCGCATCCAGGACCACCTCGACGGCTGGTTCAAGGACACCGGCGTCCAGAACGCCTACTTCCCCCTCTTCATCCCGGAGAGCTACCTCGAACGGGAGAAGGACATCGTCGACGGGTTCGACCCCGAGGTGGCGTGGGTGACCCACGGCGGGTACGAGGAACTCGAGGAGCGCCTCGCCGTCCGCCCGACCAGCGAGTCCATCATCACCCCCTTCATCGCCGACTGGGTTCGTTCGCACCGCGACCTCCCGATGCGGCTCAACCAGTGGTGCTCGGTCGTCCGCTGGGAAGCGACCGAGACCAAGCCGTTCTTCCGCACCAAGGAGTTCCTCTGGCAGGAGGGCCACACCGCCCACGCCGACGAGGACGGCGCCTGGGACGAGACGATGACCCGCCTCGACCAGTACGAGAAACTCTACGAGGACGTGCTCGCGATGCCGGTCCTCAAGGGCCGCAAACCGCCCCACGACAAGTTCCCCGGCGCCCACACGACGACGACCGTCGAGGCGCTGATGCCCGACGGCAAGTCGGTCCAGGGGGGGACCTCCCACTACCTCGGGACCTCCTTCGCCGAGGCGTTCGACATCACCTACAGCGACGAGGACGAGAACGAACAGACCGCCCACACCACCTCGTGGGGGCTCTCGTGGCGCTCGATGGGCGCGCTCATCATGACCCACTCCGACGAGCAAGGCCTCGTGCTCCCGCCCGCGCTCGCGCCTGAGCAGGTAGTGATCGTGCCTATCTGGCAGGAGGACAACAGGGACGAAGTCGTCGAGTACGCCGCCGACGTGGCCGCCGAACTCGACGAAGCGGGCGTCCGGGTCCACCTCGACGACCGCGACAACCGCAATCCCGGCTTCAAGTACAACGAGTGGGAGCTCAAGGGCGTCCCCCTCCGCATCGAGGTCGGCCCCAACGAGGTCGAGGACGAGGAGCTGACGATGAACCACCGTCCCGACGGCGAGACCGTCGTCGAGGACCGCGCGGACGCCGCCGCGACCGTCGCGGACCACCTCGACACCGTCTTCGCGAAGCTCTACGCCAGCGCCGAGGAGACCCTGGAGGGCGAGATCCGCGAGGCAGACTCCCGCGAGGAGATCCTCGGCACGATCGGCCAGCACGGCGGCTACGTCAAGTCCGGCTGGTGCGGCGACGAGGACTGTGAGGACCCGATCAAAGAGGCCATCGCCGCCGAGATCGCGATGGTCCCCCTCGACCGCGACGAGGAGCCCGTCCACGACGAGTGCGCCATCTGCGGCGAGGACGCCGAAGAGACCGCGTACTGGGCGAAAACCTACTGAATTCGACCGATCCGTCCAGTTCTCGGGACTGCTCCGTTCGAACCGACGCGAACTCCGTTCCGGCGGTCGGAGTCAGTTCCCGCTCGCCTTCGACGCACCCTTCTCGTAGACGGGCGCAAGCGCGGCGTACACTGGATAGGGGAGGTTCCGTGCGACCGCCTGCAGGACGTCCTGGTGGACGGGCGGGTTCGAGTCTGCCGCGAGCGAATCGACGTCGCTCGCCGACAGCCAGCGGAAGAACTCCGTCGCACCCGCGACGGGGAACGTCCGGTCGAGGTCGATGTGGTCCTGGACGTCCCGCCACATGAACCGTTCGTCCGCTCCCATAGTGAACGCCCCGCGCTCGAATCCACTGCGGATCGCGTCGAACGTCTCCGGCGACGTCTCGTAGCCGAAGTCGTTCGGGTCGAGGCCCGCCAGGAGCAGTCCGGACATCGTCCGGTAGCACTTCTCGCACTCGTTGCAGTTCGCTCCCGCGTCCGATTCCGTGCACGTTCGGAGCGTGAGGTCCACGTCTTCCGAGCGGACGTACGCCGCGATGAGTTCGATCTTCTCCTGTCGGCTCAACTCGTAGCCGTCGTGATTGCACTCCGTGTGCCCCCAACGGACCCGATTGTCTATCTTCGGGTGGGACCCCCACGGTTCGGTGAACCCCTCCGTGTGGGTCGCAGCCATGTGAACGGTCCCCAGGCCGAGCGTGTAGGCGAGTGGCGCTGTCAGGCCGAGGAGGCCCAGCCCGTGACCGACGGAACTGTACCACGCGCCGTCGACGTACCGCTGGTAGTGCGCCTGGAGCATCCGCGTGTCCAGAAACGACAGCATGTTCGACCGAACGTACCGGTCTTCGACCCCGTGCTCGTCGGCGAACCGAGCGATCTGGCCACGCACGTTCTCCCACCGCTCGTCCTGGTCGTCGCCGATGACCCAGCCCTGGACGCTGACGAGCGTCGGGTCCGCGTCCCGCGTGCGGACGTAACTCGCCACCGAGTCCACTCCGCCGCTGAACAGCAGTCCCTCGTCCTCGAAGGACGCCGGGTCGCGCTCTCTCCGCGTGTCGACGACCTCCTCGGCGTGTATCTCCCCGCCCTCCATGAACGCGGGGTACATCTCGATCAGCGCGTCTCGGACTTCTTCGAGCGCGTTCAGAAACCGGGCGTCCACGACCTGCACCGAGACGTCGGCGCCGTTCGCCCACGCCACCGGACAGACCTGCGCGAGAGCCGGGATCACCGAGATAGCCGGCGGCACGTCGGAGACGTCGACGTCGTACTCGACACGGAAGCGCTCTCCAGTGAAGAACCGGCGGAGTCGCTCTGGCGGCGTCACGTCACACTCGATCACCGTCGACGCTGTCGATGGGGGAGCGATCTCGTGGGTCATACAATGTCTCGTCCGGGTCGGCCGGGACACCATCGCTGGTCGTCTCTCATTGGAACGGTATTAGCCATGTCGGGATCGCCAGATGACGCGGGATCGTATTAGTTGTTAACGGACTACTGCAACGGACGAGCGACAGGGGGTCGATACGGTCAGATAACACCGACCTACGACCCGACAACCGGACCCAAATTCGACGCCAGGCCGCCCCTCGTCGCCGATCTGACGCGCCGACCGAATGAGACCGTGCCCGAGCGCTGCCCCGCGGTTCACCATCCGGATTGCCCCTTCGTGAGACCGTCCGGATTTCGCCGCGTCGGTCGACCCCGGCGGACCGGGAAACGAGGAGCGAAATGCGGCTGTATCGACGACCCAGTCTCGATCGTCGCCGTCGATCACCCCGGGACGGCGACCTCCGCGCCAGCCGAGCGGTCACGGCGTTTCCGGGGGTGATCACGCCGTTCCCGTTCCCGTTCTCGTTCCTCGTCGGACGGCGTTCACCGCCGCGCCCAGCAGCACGACGATGCTGGCGAAGTACAGCCACGTGACGAACAGGAGGACGGCGCCGATCACGCCGTAGGCCGCGTACTGGCTGGCACCGGAGGCGTAGATCCGGAACCCGACCTGCAGTAACACCCAGCCGACCGCGGCCACGAGCGCGCCCGGGAGCACCTCCGTCACCGACACCTCGACCGGCGGGAGGACGTAGTATATCGGCAGGAACGCCAGCGCGAGCACCGCGATCAGGACGACCGTCCCGAGCACGTTCACGAACGGGATCTCCAGCGACAGCACCGAGAGCGCGACGCCGACGGCGACGACGACCCCGACGGCGAGTGCGATCCCGACGACGGCGACGAGTGCGTCGCGGACCTGATCCAGCAGGGAGGCCTCGACCTCGTCGGTGTACACCTCGTCGAACGCCTGGTCGAGGCCACGGAAGAGTTTCAGGCCGCTCCAGGTCAGCGTGACCAGGCCGACCACCGACGCGGCTCCGCGACCGGTGGTGTTCGTCAACGCCTGCGACACCGTGTCGACTCCCGACGAGGAGAGTTGCTGGCTGAGCATGCTCGTCACTCGATCCGCGAGGGCCTGACCGCCGACGGCAGACGCGACCACGACGGCGAGCAGTACCAGTGGGATTATCGACACGAACCCGTAGTACGCGATCGCCGCCGCCAGGAACGTGAGATTTCGGTCACGCGCGAGTTCGACGACGGAGCGAACTGTCGACATACCGCTCATATCGGCTCGAATCGGTTGAACCCGGGGCTGGCGCAGGAAAGCGCCCCGTCGTCACCTGTGCGGGCCGTGGGCCCGACCGACGGCTGGATCACTCGCGCCACCCCTCCGATCGGGCCGCCCGGACGGCCAGCACCACGACGACGACCGTCACCGCGACCGTCCCGAATCCGAAGCCGTCGCCGCCGGTGCTCGTCGGTTCGCGCACGGACTCGGATTCTGCGGCCCCGCCCCAGGACTCGCCGACGGCCAGCGTGCCCACCTCGGCGCCGTCGACCGTCACGTCACCCTCGACGGCGGGGAACTCGACGGAGACGTTCGTCCGAGCGTCGGGCGGGACCCGGACCGTCTCGTTGGCGACCGGTCGGCCGTCGACCGCGACCGAGAGGGTGTGCACCGCCGTTCGCTCGCCGCGGTTGACCAGCGTGGCCTCGACGGACGCGTTGTAACCGGTCCGCACCCAGTCGGCGAGCCCGCTCGCGTCGACCACGTCGACCTGGTCCGACCCGGGGGCGAGGTCGCCGCTCGTGGGAGCAGCCGTCAGGTTCTGCGCGGTGGGCGACCCCTCGGTCGCGTCGGCCTCGACGACCGAGACGGTGGGTAGTTCGGCCCCCGCGACGGTGAGTTCGTGCTCACCGAGTCCGTCGAACGACCGCTCGAACGTGATCACGTCCGACTCGCCCGCGTCGAGCCTGAGCCCCTTCGTCGCCACCAGTTCCCCGTCGACGCGGAGCGTCACGCGTTCTCGTGCGGCCCGGTCGGCCCGGTTCGCCAGTCGCGCCTCGACCACCACGGACTCGCCGAGGCCGACGCTCCGCTCGCTGAGTCGCGTCCCGACGACTTCGAACGACGACGCCGCCATCTCGCCGGACGTCGGCGTGGCCGTCGCGGCCTGCTCCGTGGAGGGAGTGGCTCTCGGCGTCCGGGTTGCCGTCGGCGTCTGGGTCGCCGTCGGGGACGGAGTGGACGTCTCCGTGGGCGTAGACGCCCGAGTCGGCGTTGGCGTCGTCGTCGAAGTCGGCGACGGTGTCGCCGTCGGGGCCGGTGACGGTGTCGCCGTCGGCGTGGCCGTCCGGGCGCGTGTTGCGGTCGGCGTTGCCGTCTGCGTCGCTGTCGGGACCGGAGTGATCGTGGTGTTCGGCGTCGCTACCGGTTTCTGCGTGGTCGCCGTCTCCGTCCCCTCTTCCCGATCGCCGTCGTCCCACAGCAGGTCGCTATCGTCTTCTTCGCCCTCCTCTTCTTCCTCGTCCTCCTCTTCCTCCTCGTCCTCGTCCTCTTCTTCCTCCTCGTCCTCGTCCTCTTCTTCCTCTTCTTCCTCGTCCTCCTCTTCCTCCTCGTCGTCCTCCTCATCATCTTCGTCCTCGTCGCCAGTTTCGTCTTCCTCGTCCTCCTCTTCTTCCTCTTCTTCCTCTTCTTCCGCTTCTTCCTCGTCGTCGGTTGCGACCGAGACGAGCGGCCCGTCAGCGGACTGTAGGGCCCCTTCCGAAACGGCCGTTCCGTCGCTGTGCGATCCGGCGACCGGCACGGTTCCGGTCGCGACGGCTGCTCCGCCGAGGACGACTGCGGCGAGGAGTCCGACGGTCGCGAGCCGTTGCGAAGCGACGCGTTCCATGGTGGTAGGCCGCCGGTATCACCAATTGTTAATCGCCCGCAAGTCCGAGTAGCGTCCACCTGCCGATCAGCGGGCCGCCATGGGAATCGCGGACTGCGACCCGTCCTCTCCGAACCCCGGGAGCAACCCCTTCCGACGGATCGGTCGGGGAACGCGCTTCCCGACCGCCGCCGGTCCCGGGTCCACGACGCCCGTAAGCGCTCTCTTCGAGCGGTCGGGACGGATTCCTGTCGTCAGAAGCGAGCCACGGCGCGAACGTCTCGGCGATTGGCCGACGCGGGTCTCAGAGGTCGGCCGCGCTGAACCGATAGTACCCGATGGCGAGCGGGACGAGCGACCAGGCGATCAGCAGGACGATAGCGGCCCACCAGTCGACGTAGAGCGGCGCTTCCTCGCCGACGTATCGCGCCGCGCGCGGGACGTCGAATCCGGCCCGGACGAGGCGATGGAAGGACTCGCTCGGGCCGGCTAGTCGCAGGAGGAGCGCCCAGTCGGGGATGTCGGCCAGCACCGTCGTGTCGAACCGGTGGAGAATCAGCAGCGTCAGCGAGTTGACGCCGCTCCAGAACGTCACCACGAACAGGTAGCCGCCGAACGCGCCCAGCGTGATCCACCGGTCGACCGTCGTGGCGGTCGACAGCCCGACCGCGAGGCCGACGAACGCCAGCCCGTAGAGGGCGCTCGCGAACAGGAACCACGGGTACATCGCGGCCCCGTCGGTCCCGTAGCGGACCGCGCCGATACCGCCCGCGACCGCGAGCGCGACGAGCGTCGGCGCCAGCAGGACGACTGCGCGGCCGACGAACGTGCCGACGACGACGTCCCGGCGCGAGTGCGGGAACGACAGCGAGAGGAACAGGCTCCCGCTCGTTCGCTCGTGGACGACGGACTTGTACCCGAGCAGGATCGCGACCACCGGGAGGACCACCGCGACCACGCCCGCGAGGCCGTCGAGGAACGCGGCGAACGTCGACTCGCCCAGGTACTCGTGGCCGTAGGCGTAGCCCCACGACACGGCGGCCAGCAGGCCGAACAGGAGCCAGATCGCCTTCGATCGACCGGCGTCGCGGACGTCCTTGCCCGCGATGACCCGCCAGCTCACGCCAGGTCCCTCCCGGCGAAGCGGACGTACGCGAGCGCCAGCGGCCCGACGATCCAGAGGACTAGCAACCCGAGCGCGAGCCACTCGTCGAGGTACCACGCGTCCCCGACCGAGCGGGCCGGATCGACGAACCCGGCGGTCACCCGGCCGAAGACGTTGCCGGGTTCCAGTTCGAGCAGGAACCGGACGGCGCCCGGGAGGTCGCCGTCGGCGACGCCGGCGGCGGTCAGCCCCAGCGCGATCCCCCGCTCGACCGCGTCCCAGACGACCACGAACAGGAAGACGAGCCCGAATCCGAGGACGAGCGCGCGCCGACTGGTGGCGACCGCCAGCGAGACCGCGATCCCCAGTCCGCTCCAGACCGCGCCGAACGCGACGGCCAGGACGACGAAGACGAAGAACGATGCGAGTTCGAGGTCGCCGAACGGGTAGACGACGAGCGCGCCGGCCGCGACCAGCGCGCCGACGACCGCGGCGGTCAACAGCCCGGTCCGGCTGGCGTACGTCCCGAGGACCAGGTCACGGCGGCTGTGCGGCAGGGAGAGCGTCAGGCGGACCGCGCCGGACTCGCGGTCGCTCACGACGGCGTTGTACCCGAGGAGGATGCCGACGAACGGGACGAGCGTCGTCACGGTCCCGTGGACGAACCCCGAGAAGCGGGCGGTCGTGTGCGGTTCGCTCCCGATGACGGGATAGACGTACCCCGCCAGAACGACGGCGGTGACGAGCAAGCCGAGCAGGAGTTTGACCGAGCGGGCCTCGACGGTCACGTCCGCGTCCCGCCGCGCGACGACTCGCCAGCTCATCGGTCGCTCGTCCCGGTGTACTCGATGAACATGTCCTCCAGCGAGGCCTCCTCGGTGCGGAAGTTCACCACGTCGACGCCGGCGCCGTGGAGCGCGACGAGGATGTCCATCTTCGCGTCGTTCGTGCAGGTGACCTCGACGGTGTCGTCGTCGCGCGCGACGGCCGTCTCGACGCCCTCGACACCCCGGATCGTGGTCAGCGTCGCCTCTTCCACCGGGTCGAGCGTGAGGACGAGCTTCGTCCCGCCGCCCAGTGACTCGCGGAGTCCCTCGATCGTGTCGACCGCGACGAGTTCACCGTCCTGGAGGATGCCGACGCGGTCACAGACCGCCTCGACCTGCTCGAGGATGTGCGAGGAGAAGAAGATGGTCGCCCCCCGCTCGTTCTCCTCGCGGAGGATCTCGCGCATCTCGGCGGCCCCGTTCGGGTCGAGCCCGGTGCTCGGTTCGTCGAGCACGAGCAGGTCCGGTTCGCCGACGAGCGCCATCCCCAGCACGAGCCGCTGTGCCATCCCCTTGGAGTAGTCGCTGGCCTTCCGGTCCGCGTCCTCGCGGATCCCCACCCTGTCGAGGACGTCGAGCGGGTCGGCGTCGGCCTCCTTCGAACGGATGGCGTACTCGACGTGCTGGCGGCCGGTGAGCCGGTCGAACACCGAGTACCCTTCCGGAAGCACGCCGATCCGTTCGCGGGCCTCGACGCCGCCGCGCTGGCAGTCGTGACCGAACAGTTCGACCGACCCCTCGGTCGGCTTCACGAAGTCGAGGAGGACGTTGATGAACGTCGACTTCCCGGCGCCGTTCGGGCCGAGAAAGCCGAACGTCTCCCCCTCGCGGACCGTGAGATCGACCCTGTCCAGAGCGATCTCCGTGCCGTACTGCTTCGATACCTCGGTCGCCTCGATCGCTTCCATGTCCGTCCCAAGTAGTAGCGGGGTAATAAGGCCCGGAGCCGAGTTTCAGGCCCAGCAACTCGTGGTGGCTGTCCGGCAGGGATGGCTGGCCGGCGGGGACAGCCGTCCGGAGGGAGCGGCCGGCGGGGCGGCCGGCCAGAAGAGATGGCTGGTCGGCGCGAGCGGCCGTCCGGCGAGAGCGGCCGGCGGATCGACCCGGGCACCGCCACGCCACGGCCTACGACCGACGTCGGACGAACGTCGCGAACGCGTCGGCGTCCACGTCACACCGGACGGCGGGCTTGAATCCGCCCAGGTGCGCGCCGCGGTCGCTCCCGGACTGCGGGCGCAGGGCGTCCGCGACCGATTCGTCCATGTAGTAGTTCGGTCCCCTCCGGAGGTCGCTCAGCCGGATCGCCCGGTCGAGCAGGCCGCCGGGTTCGCGCCCGGGGACGATCACTACCGGTCGCGGCCGCTCGGTGAAATCGGGGTCGTGATAGTACAGATCGCCGTACTCGGCGAAGCGTTTGGCGTGGGCGTTCTCCGGATGGCGCTCCAGGACGGCCGCTTTCTCGCCGGCGTCGGTCTCGGGGTCGACGACCGCGGGCGTTTCGGCGACGGTGAAGTACCCGAACAGGTAGCGGTGTTTGTACGCCGAGTCGGGGCCCGGGAAACCGCCGTAGAAGGCGACCGCGTCGCCGGGTTCGAGGTCGCGGAGTTTCGCGACGTAGCCCGGCCGGTGCTCGCCGTAGGTGAGCGCGTCGAAGTTCGGGTCGCGGTGGACCCGCCGGTCGCGGATCGCCTCCGGGTCCGTGATCCAGTCGCCGTCGCTCCCCGGGCGGATCCCGTCGAGCAGGTCCGCGAGCGATTCGTCCCGATGTCGGCACTCGAGGGTCCCGTAAGTCGCCGTCTCCGCGGTCGCCCCTTTCTCGGGGATAGGAACGTACTCGAACCGACCCTCCGAATCGACCGCCGGAACGGGCCGGACGTTGCCGGTGTCGGCGCCGACGCCGCAGAGGACGACAGTCACTGCCGCCGACCTACTCCCGCAGCGCGTCTTCGCGTTCGGTCGCTTCGAGAGTCTCTTCCTCGACGCTCGTGGCGACGACCGCCGGCTTGTACGCGCCGCCGTCGATGAGGTCGTGGTCCGAGACAGACGACTCGACGAAGCGGGTGAACGCCCGGCGCTCCGGCGGGAGTTCTCCGTAGAGCACTTCCTCCTCGACGAGGTCGTAGACCGGAATTCGGGGCGTCAGGAGGGTGTTCTCGCCGACGACGGAGTTCTCGCCGACGACGAAGCCCGAGGTGACGCGACAGCCGGCGCCCAGGGAGACGCCGTCCTCGACGATGACCGGCGCGTCCTCGACCGGTTCGAGCACGCCGCCGATGAGCGTGTTCGCGCCGAGTTTCACGTCGTCGCCGATCTGCGCGCAGGAACCGACCGTGTCACAGGAGTCGACGAGCGTGCCGTCCCCCACGTGGGCGCCGATGTTGACGAACGCGGGCGACATGAGGATGGCGTCGCCGCCGACGTAGGCGCCGCGGCGGATGACGGTGCCGTCGGGCGTGTTACGGGTGCCGCGCTCGGCGAGGTCGGCCGTCTCCCGGAGGGGGAGCACGTCGTGGTAGGTCACGTCGCCGTAGGTCCGTGGCTCGGTCTCGCGCAGGCCGAAGTTCAGGAGGATGCCCTGCTTGACCCACTCGTTGGCCTCCCACTCGTCACCGTGCTTCTCGGCGGCGCGGACCTCGCCGGCTTCCAGCGCGGCGAGGAACTCCTCGAGCGTCCCGAGGTGGTCGTCGGTCGCGTCGGCGGCCGTCAGGCCGTCCTGTTTCTTCGCCCAGAGGTCCTCGATATCGGCTTGGAGACTCATTGCTCCCCGATTTTCGCTCCGGCGTAATAGCACTCGTGGTCTGGAATGCGACCGGCGCGGTCAGTCCGCGTCGATCACTTCGTCGAACTCGTGCCAGCCGTCGCCCTGCTCCGCGAGCCACACGGCGGCGTCGAGCGCACCGGCGGCGAAGACCGCGCGGTCCTCGGCGCGGTGGGAGAGCGACACGACCTCGTCGTTCCCGGCGAGGACGAGTTCGTGCTCGCCGCGGATGTCGCCCGCGCGACGGGCGAACACGCCGATCTCGTCCTCTTCTCTGGGGGCGTGCCCCTCCCGACCGTAGACGGGTTCCACGTCGCGCTCGTCCTGTACCGTTTCGAGGATGGTATTGGCCGTCCCCGAGGGCGCGTCGACCTTGTCGTTGTGGTGGGTCTCCATCAGCTCGAGGTCGTACCCGTCGAGCGCGCCGACGGCCTCCGTAATCGTGCGGAGGAGCACCTGGATCCCCCGGGAGAAGTTGGTAGCCTTGAGGACGGGAATCTCGTCGCTCGCGGCTTCCAGCGCGTCGAAGCCGTCGTCGTCGAAGCCGGTGGTGCCGACGACCAGTCCGACGCCGGCCTCGACGCAAGCGTCGACCAGTCCGAGCGTCGCCTCGGGGACCGTGAAGTCGACCACCACGTCGGGGTCGTACTCCGCGAGCGCGTCGCCCGCGTCGGTCGCGTCGACGACCGGCACGCCCTCGACCTCGTCGACGTCGTTCACGTCGAAGCCGACGACCGCGTCGAGGTCGTCGCGCTCGGCGGCCGTCTCGATCACCGTCTGACCCATGCGCCCGGCTGCGCCGTTGACCGCAATCTGCGTCGTCATCGCTCTAGCTCCGCGTACTCGTCCTCGTAGTCGAAGGTTTCGGCTTCCAGGTCGTCGAGCACCGCTTCGAGGTCGTCGCGGTACTCCTCGGACAGGCGGGTCAGCGGCGAGCGCATTCGAGCAGGCCCGTAGCCCCGGATCTGCATCGCTTCCTTCACCGGGATCGGGTTGGTCTCGACGAACAGCGCGCGGAACAGCGGACCGAGGCGGTGGTGGATGGTGCGAGCCCGCTCGAAGTCCTCCGCGAGCGCCGCGCCGACCATCGCACAGGTACGCTCTGGTTCGACGTTGGCCGCGACGCTGATCGCGCCCGTCGCGCCGACCGAGAGCATCGGGACCGTCATCCCGTCGTCGCCGGAAAGCACGTCGAGGTCGGTGTCGCGCGTCCGCTCGATGATCTCGCTGATCTGCCCCATGTCACCGCTCGCGGCCTTGTATCCCTGTACGTTCGGGTGCTCGGCGAGTCGCTCGACGGTCTCGGGCTCGATGTTCTGTCCGGTCCGCGAGGGAACGTTGTAGACGATCTGCGGGAGGTCGACTTCGTCGGCGATCCGCTCGAAGTGCTCGACGAACCCGCGCTGTTCGGGCTTGTTGTAGTACGGTGAGATGAGCAACAGGGCGTCCGCGCCGGCCTCGGCCGAGCGCCGGGAGAGCGAGAGCGCCTCGCGGGTGTTGTTCGAGCCGGAGCCGGCGATGACCGGCACGTCGTCGACGGCGTCGATGACCGCCTCGACGACCTCGATGTGTTCGTCGTGGGTCATCGTGGCCGACTCGCCGGTCGATCCGCAGGGGACGAGGCCGTCGACGCCCGCGGCTTCGAGCCGCTGTGCGTCTCGCCGGAGTGTTTGGAAATCGATGCTGCCGTCGTCGTGGAACGGCGTGCACATCGCGGGGTACACGCCGCGGAACTGGAACGTCGTCATTGGCTGGTGTTCGCGTCGGTGGGTGATAGGCTACCCGGGATCGGTCGTGGAGTGCGAGGCGCGACCGTAGGGAGCGCCTCGATGGTGAGCGGGGAGCGCGGAGCGCGACCCGCGAACAGTGCGAGCGGCCAGGGGTCGGCCCGCGACGAGGACGCCACGCTCGCCGGGAGCCGCTCACGACCGTTTGCGTTTCGGAGAATCGGCGGACACGCCGGCCTCGGCGGCAACTGCGGCCGTGGATCCGGCGTGGAACATGTCCGAGAGACGGGCAGCGAACGACTTAGTGGTTGCGGACGACGGCTGTGCGTCGACCGGCCGATCCGACGGCACGCCTCACCCCTGCATGAACGTCCGCAGCACGTCCAGTTCCTCGTCCTCGGTCACGCGGTCGGACTCCATGCAGGCGTGGACGACCTTGTGCGCGAGTTCCGGTCGGAGCGAGCCGACCGACTCGCCGGCTCCGGTCTCCGTGCCGTCCGCCTCTCGGCCCTCCCCGGCGGTCTCCGCGCTGCCCCGGTCGACGCGCGTTTCCAGTTCCTCGATCCGTTCGTCCAGGGCGGCCACCGTCGACCGGACGTCCGCCAGCGGTCTGCCGTCGGATCCGGACCGGCGACCGTCCTCGTCGGCGCGCTCCGGTTCGGCCCGGGTGCCGTCGCGGTCCACCCCCGCTTCGGTCGGGTCCTCGCCGTCGTCCGACGCCGACTCGCGGTCGGTCTCCGGCGCTCCGGCCGCGTCTTCCGGCGGCCCGAGCCCCGAACCAGGCCGTCCACCGTCGCCCTCGACAGCCCTCCCGTGGGCCGCGGCTGCCACGTCGTCGGCCTGACCGTTCGACGCAGTCTCTGCCGCGGGAGATGGGCCGTCCGTCTCCGTGTCGTCGTTCGGATCTGCCGAGGGTTCCGGGTCGGCCGGTGCGTCGTCGCCGAAGACTGACTCCGTGAACTCGTTTCGTTCGGTCCACTCGAAGCCCGGGATCGCGTTGAGTCGCCGGCAGACCGTCGCGCGCGTCACGTCGAGTTCCTCCGCGAGGTCCCCCTGGGAGGCGTCCGGGCGTTCGTAGAGCGCGCGCAGGGTTCGCCGCTGTTTCTCGGGAAGCGACGACGCCGTCGGGGTCCCGTGGTCTGGCGTCGGATCGGGGTCTCCAGGTGTCACGTCGGAGTCGTCGGCTGCCGGTTCCGTGTCGTTGGCTGTCGATTCCGCGTCGTCGGCTACCGGTTCCGTATCGTCGGCGGCCGATTCCGTGTTCTCGGCCGTCGGACCGTCGCCGTCCGCGTGCCCGTCAGCCGGTTCTGTGTCCTGTCCGTCGGGGTTCGCTTCGCGGCCCGGGTCGCCGTACTCGTCGAGTACGCGCTCGACGAGGTCGGCGGAGGCCCCGCTGACTTCGTCGGCGATCGCGGCCAGCGACGCGTCCGGGTCGGACGCTGCGACGTCGAGGATCCGACGGTGTATCATGGCTCGCGGTTGGTCACGTCCTCGGTCCGCACGACTCATTAGGCGAGTTACAGATCTCCTGTGCGTATAGACTTTCCGCTCGGGGTGAGAATCGCACGAAGAAACGGCCCCAGTCTCGCGATTGTCGTACGAACAGTCCGTAGGTAGATCGGAAGTACGAGCGGGTTCAGCCCGCAGCGTGGCGCGCCGCTCGAATCCCAGCCGGGGTAGTCAGTCGTCGGCCTGTCCGTGGCTGGGGACGCCGGTCTCGGAAGCGGGGGCAGCGGGGTCGGGCAGGTCTGTGCGCACGTCGGCGCTCTCGCGCTCCTCGATGATCTCGGCGTACGCGTCGGGCAAGACCTTCGTGAAGTTCGCGAGTGCCGCGTCCCAGTCGGCGAGCAGCTCGGCGGCGCGGTCGGAGTCGGTGTACTCGGCGTGGTTCTCGACCAGACGGGTGATCATCTCGCGGTCGAGTTCGTCCAGCGTCGGATCGATCGAGACCATCCCCGTGTTGGCCTTCCGTGCGAACTGGCCGTCGGGGTCGTAGACGTAGGCGACGCCGCCGGACATGCCGGCCGCGAAGTTCTTGCCCGTCTCGCCGAGGACGACGATGGCGCCTCCGGTCATGTACTCGCAGCCGTGGTCGCCGACGCCCTCGACGCAGCCCTTGACGCCCGAGTTGCGGACGGCGAAGCGCTCGCCGGCGACGCCGTTGACGTAGGCCTCGCCCTGGGTCGCGCCGTAGAGGGCGACGTTGCCGATGACGACGTTCTCCTCGGCCGCGTAGTTGGCGTTCTCTGGCGTCCGGACGAGGAGCTTCCCGCCGGAGAGGCCCTTGCCGACGTAGTCGTTCGCCGTGCCGACGAGATCCATCGTGATCCCCTGCTGGAGGAACGCGCCGAAGGACTGGCCGGCGGTCCCCTCCAGGCGCACGTCGATGGTGTCGTCGGGCAGCCCCTCGCCGCCGTAGCGCGCGGAGACCTCGTTCGAGAGCGTCGCGCCGACGGCGCGGTGGACGTTGTCGACGTCAGCCGCCATCGCGACCGGCTCGCCGGATTCGAGGGCGGATTCGGCCGCGTCGATCAGGTCCCAGTCGAGCGCGTCGGCGACGTCGTGGGTTTGCTCGCGGGTCTTGTAGCGGTCGTCGTCGCCCGCGGGCTCGGCGATGACGCCCGAGAGGTCGACCTTCTTCGCCTTCGGCTGGCTGACGTCGGTCCGCTGGGCGAGCACGTCGGGGCGGCCGACCATCTCGTCGACGCTCGTGAAGCCGAGTTCGGCCATGATCTCGCGCAGTTCCTGCGCGACGAACGTCATGTAGTTGATGACGTGCTGGGGCTCGCCCGGGAAGCGGTCGCGGAGTTTCTCGTTCTGCGTGGCGACGCCGACCGGGCAGGTGTTCTCGTGGCACTGTCGGGCCATCACGCAGCCCGAGGTGACCATCGACGCGGTCCCGAAAGCGTAGCCCTCGGCGCCGAGCAGGGTGGCGACGGCCACGTCGCGACCCGTCTTCATCCCGCCGTCGGTGGTGACCTCGATGCGCGAGCGCAGGCCCGTCGCGCGGAGCATCTGGTTGGCCTCGGCGAGGCCGAGTTCCCACGGGAGCCCCGCGTTCTTGATCGAGGTCTTGGGCGACGCGCCGGTCCCGCCGTCGTGGCCGGAGATGTGGACCTTGTCCGCGTTGGCCTTCGCGACGCCGGCCGCGATGGTGCCGATGCCGTCCTCGGCGACGAGCTTGACGTTCACGTCGGCGTCCGGATTGCTCGCCTTGAGGTCGTGGATCAGCTGTTTCAGGTCCTCGATGGAGTAGATGTCGTGCAGCGGCGGCGGCGAGATGAGGCCGACCCCGGGCGTCGCGTAGCGGATCTGGGCGATCATCTCGTTGACCTTCTTGCCGGGGAGGTGCCCGCCCTCGCCGGGCTTGGAGCCCTGGGCCATCTTGATCTGGAGTTCGTCGGCCTCCGAGAGGTAGTGGCTGGTGACGCCGAAGCGGCCCGAGGCGACCTGCTTGGTCTTGCAGTTCTTCTCGGTGCCGAAGCGCTCGGGCGGTTCGCCGCCCTCGCCGGTGTTGGCGTGGGCGTCTAGCCTGTTCATCGCGATGGCGTTGTTCTCGTGCATCTCCGGGGAGAGGCTCCCCAGGCTCATCGCGGCCGTCTCGAAGCGCGTGACGATCTCCTCGACCGGTTCGACCTCCTCGATGGGGACCGGGTCGCGGTCGGAGTCGAACTCGAGCAGCCCGCGCAGGGTCTGGAGCTGTTCGTTCTGCTCGTTGATCTCGGCCGCGAACTCCTTGTAGCGCTCGTAGTCGCCGGTGCGGACGGCCTGCTGGACCGTCCCGACCGTCGATGGGTTCCACTGGTGGTGGATGCCGCCCGAGCGGTTCTCGAACTCGCCCTGCCGTTCGAGGTCGGGCTCGTCGCCCCAGGCGACCTCGTGGCGGTCGAGCAGGTCCTCCTCAATCTCTTCGAGACCGATCCCTTCGGTCCGGTTGGCGGTGCCCTCGAAGTACTCCTCGACGAAGTCCGAGGCGAGGCCGACGGCCTCGAAGATCTGGGCGCCCTGGTAGCTCTCGACGGTCGAGATGCCCATCTTCGCCATCGTCTTCAGGAGGCCGTCCTCCAGCGCGTTGACGTAGGCGTCGATGGCCTTCGACAGCTCCGCGCCGTCGGGACCGGCGACCAGGTCCTCGATGGTCTGGTAGGCGAGGTAGGGGTTGACCGCGCCCGCGCCGTAGCCGACCAGCGTCGCCACGTGGTGGACGGTCCGCGGGTCACCCGACTCGACGACGAGCCCGACGTGGTTGCGCAGCCCGTTGCGGACGAGGTGGTGGTGGATACCGCCCACGGCCAGCAGGCTCGGGATGGCGACGCGGTCCGCGCCCGCCTCGCGGTCCGAGAGGACGATGATGTCGTGTTCCGTCGCGGCGTCGGAAGCCTCCTCGCGGGCTTCCTCGACGGCCTCGCGGAGGCCCACTTCGTCGGGGTCGTAGCTGATGTCGACGACGACCGACGACATGCCGTTCTCGTCCAGGTCGCGGATGGCCTGGGTCTGCTGGTCGGTGAGCACGGGCGAATCGACGACCAGCTGGCGGGCGTGCACGGGCGACTCGTCCAGCAGGTTGCGCTGGTAGCCCAGCCGCGACTCCAGGGAGGTGACCAGTTCCTCGCGGATGTAGTCCAGCGGCGGGTTGGTCACCTGTGCGAACAGCTGCTTGAAGTAGGTGAACAGGGGGCGGTTGAACTGCGAGAGGACCGAGAGCGGCGTGTCGTCGCCCATCGATCCGACGGGGTCCTTGCCCTTCTCGGCCATCGGCTCGATGAGGTGGTCGACCTCGTCGTAGGTGTAGCCGTACTGGGCCTGGTAGGCCCGCAGTTCGTCGAAGTCGTGGGCGGGGAGGTTGTCGTCCTCGGGGTTGATGTCGGCCAGTTCCACCTGGTTCTCGGCGACCCACTCGCCGTACCGCTCGTCCGTGAGCCCCTCGAACACCTCGTCGTCGGGGACGACTCGGCCCTCCTCGGGGTCGGCGAGGAACAGTTGCCCGGGCTGGAGGCGGCCGCGTTCCTCGATGTCGGCGGGGTCGGTGTCGAGCGCGCCCGCTTCGCTCGCCATCACGAGCGTGTTGTCGGTCAGCACGTCGTAGCGGCAGGGTCGCAGGCCGTTGCGGTCGAGGACGGCGCCGACGCGGTCGCCGTCGGTGGCGGCCACGAGCGCGGGACCGTCCCACGGCTCGACGAGCGAGGCGTGGTAGTCGTACCAGTCGCGGCGGTCGCCGGTCACGTCGTTGGCCTCGCCGCGCCACGCCTCGGGGATGAGCATCCGGAGCGCGTGGGGCAGGTCCCGGCCTTCGAGCAGCAGCAGTTCGAGCGCGTTGTCGACGCTCGCGGTGTCCGACTGCTCGGGGTCGTCGATGATCGGCTTGAGTTTGTCGATGGTCGACGGCTCATCGCCGTCTCCCGCCGAGGTGCTTCGCACCCCGCTGTCCTCGAACGCGTCGGAGTCGAGGTCCGTCTCCCGCGCGCGCATCCAGTTGATGTTGCCCTGGATCGTGTTGAACTCGCCGTTGTGGATGATCCCGCGGTAGGGGTGGGCGAGGTGCCACGCGCCGAGCGTGTTCGTCGAGAACCGGGCGTGGACCATCGCGAAGGTGGTGTCGACGCGCTCGTCGGCGAGGTCCGGGTAGTAGTCGGCGACCTGTTCGCCCTTGAGCAGCCCCTTGTAGACGACCGTGTCGGTATCGAGCGAGACGACGTAGAAGCGCTCGTGGCCCGCGGGCTCGGTCTCGTCGACGCGGGTCTCCAGCACTCGGCGAGCGACGTACAGCTGCCGGTCGAACGCATCGCCCGTCAGCCCCTCGGCGGACTCGACGAACACCTGCACGACCTCCGGTTCGGCGTCCAGTGCCGTCTGTCCGAGGTCCGCGTTGTCCGTCGGGACGGTCCGCCAGGCCACCACGTCGAGCCCCTCGTCGTCGAACGTCGTCTCGACGACGTCCGTCAGGTCCTCGCGCGCCGCGGCGTCGTCGTTCGGGAGAAAGAGCGTGCCGACCGCGTACTCGCCGGGCGTGAGGTCGGCGTCGACTTCGTCGGCGAAGAAGTCGTGGGGGGTCTGGATCATCACGCCCGCGCCGTCGCCGGTCGACTCCTCGGCGCCCGTCGTACCGCGGTGTTCGAGGTTCTCCAGTAGCTCCAGTCCGTCGGAGAGGACCCAGTGCCCACCGTCGCCGTCGAGGTCCATCACGACCCCGACGCCGCAGTTGGACCGCGCGTCGGCCGGGTCCGCCAGCCGGTGGTCCCCGTCGTCACGAGAGAAGGTAGTCATCGGTGTTAGCCTGCTTCCAGATCCCGCACTAAAACCCTTGGCCTGATAGACTATATGTACATTATACCCAATCTTAGGAATATTAATATCCTTCGATGGATGTGGATAATCGTGACATTCAGCCTTCGAGGAGGAGATTTCGCCGTGGCGTCGGGATGGGAGTGGGACGAGTTCGTCGCGGCCACGGAGAGGCGGCGCCGCTCACGCGGGCGGGCTCGGCGCCCGCGCCTCCGAGAGGTACGCGGCGAAGTCCTTCGTCGTGATCATTCCGACGACGCCTTCGTCCTCGTCGGCGACGGGCACGTGGTGGACGCCCCGGGCCATCATCGTCTCCGCCACTTCGTGGACCGGTTCGTTGACCGACGTGGACACGACGTCCGTCGTCATGTACGCCTCCGCGGTCGTCTCGGTGACGTCCGCTCCGTCGGCGGCGATGCGGACGTAGTCCGTCGACGTGAGAATCCCCTCGAGCCTGTTGTCGCCGTCGACCACGACGACCGAACTGATGCCGTGGTCGGTCATCTGCTGTGCGGCCGTTCGGACGTCGACCGCTGGCGTGACCGTTCTCACTGGCGACGACATGAGGCTCCCCACGAGTACGTCATCCATGGTACACGATGGCGCGGCCCACACCGACATAAATCTTAGTATCCGTATAAGGAGTATGTAGGATTGAAAAATCACACACGTCACGCGGCGGAACGAGGCGAGCCGAGCGAACGGCGGCAAGTACGAACGCGCAGATCAGGACGAAAGCGGGGTCGCGTCGGACCGGGGTTCAGGGCCAGGTGCCGGCCTGTTCGGCGGCGTCGAGGACGCGCTGGATCGCGACGACGTAGGCGCCGACGCGGAGGCTCGGCAGGTCGTGTTCCTCGTAGGCGTCGACGAGGTTCCAGAACTCCTCGACGGTGATGTCTTCGAGGCGCTCGTTGACGGTCTCCTCGTCCCAGTAGAAGCGCTGGCGATTTTGAACCCACTCGAAGTACGAGACGGTGACACCGCCGGCGTTGGCGAGGATGTCCGGCACGATGATGACGTCCTTGTCCTCGAGCACGTCGTCGCCGTCGGGCGTGATCGGGCCGTTGGCGGCCTCGGAGATGACGTCGGCCTGGACGCCTTCTGCGATGTCCTCGGTGATGGCGTTCTCGAGCGCGGCCGGGATCAGGAGATCGACGTCGAGCTGGAGGAGTTCGTCGTTGGTGACCTCCTCGTCGCCGCCGACGAAGCCGACGACGCTGCCGGTCTCGCGCTTGTGGTCCTTGGCGGCGACGGGGTCGAGGCCGTCCTCGCTGTAGACGCCGCCGCTGGAGTCGGAGACGGCGACGACGTTCGCGCCCATCTCGTCGATGAGCTTCGCGGAGATCCAGCCGGCGTTGCCGTAGCCCTGCACGGCGACGGTGGCGCCTTCGACCTCCTTGTCGAGGTAGTCGAAGGCCTCGCGGGCGGCGATGACCGTCGAGCGACCGGTCGCCTCGACGCGGCCGGCCGACCCGCCGCTGGAGATGTCCTTGCCGGTGATGACGCCCGGCTCGGTCGTGTTCTCCAGTGTCTCGTAGGTGTCCTTGATCCAGTTCATCTCGCGCTGGCCGGTGTTGACGTCCGGCGCGGGCACGTCGCGGTCCTCGCCGATGATCGGCGTCAGTTCCTTCGCGAAGGCGCGCGTGATGCGTTCGAGTTCGTCCTCGGAGTAGTCGTCGGGGTCGATGACGATGCCGCCCTTCCCGCCACCCAGCGGGATGCCGACGGTCGCCGTCTTGTAGACCATCCAGCCGGACAGCGCCTTGACCTCGTCACGGGAGACCTGCGGGTGGTAGCGGATGCCGCCCTTGTAGGGGCCGCGGTCGCCGTTGAACTGCGAGCGGAACGCGCGGAAGACCTCGATCGAGCCGTCGTCCATCTCGACCGAGAGGTTCGTCTCCAGGATCCGCTCGGGGTTTTTCAGCCGCTCCAGCATGCCCTCGTCGACGTCGAGGTACTCCGCGGCCTCGTCGATCTGTTCCTGTAGGCTCTCGAAGGGGTTTACGTCGGATCCCATGTATGGACGGTCGTATACTTCTGATAAAAATAAACCGAATTCGTCCAGGAAACGGGGGCACATCTGTGAAATTATTATACAGGAAGGAGATTCAGAGAATAATAGGTATATAACCACATAAAGTGCCGTCGGCACACCGGAGACACGGGCGACCCTGGGCGGACGAGCGTGCGGTGCAGTCTGCCGGTCCAGTGCGGTGGAGTGGTGCGTCGCAGGACGTCACGGTCACGGCGAGTGGTACGCTACGGACGGGCGATGCGGCGGGTCGCCGGAGCGAGGACCGGCCCGGGGAAGCCGGCCGGAGTTCGGGCCGAAATCGGGCCGCGTCTGCCGGTTGTCAGCCCGAAGTCTGACGGCCCTTTATACCCGACGGCGCGTGATTCGAAGATGCCGGGGCGGCGCACGGTCACACGCTCCCGTTCCCGCCTCGCAGTGGACATCCCGTCCTCCTATCCTTCCGACCCGGCTCGCGTCGTATCGACGGACGAGACCGTGGCCGGTTCCATCCCGAGCGTCACCCGCGACCCGGCGACCGTCCAGTCACGCGTGAGTTCGTACTCGTCGTCCGTGCCGGTCGCCGCCCCCGCGACGGCGAGGGCGTCGACCCGGACGGCGGCGCGCAGGTCGTCGGCGTGGTCGGTGACGGCCGCCTGGACCTCCGCGTCGTCGGTGACGACCGACAGCCGGACCCGCTCGTCCACGTCGAGGGCCAGTTCCGCACGCATCTCCTGGGCGCGCCTGGTCACGTCGCGAGCGAGTCCCGACCGGCGCAACCGCTCGGAGAGCGACTCGTCGACGTAGACGGTCCCGCCGTCGAAGGGCACGCGGGACACCCCGTCGGGGACGCGCTCGACCACGGAGACCACGTCCGCGGTGACCTCGTACTCCCGCCCCTCGACGGTGACCGAGAGCGGCAACGCCCCGGCCGAGCGCCCCTCGACGGCCTCGGCGACGGCCGACGCGTCTTCCCGGAACCGCGGTCCGAGCGCGTCCATCTCGGGGACGACCACGCGCTCGCGAGCGGGATATCGGTCGGTGAGTGTGACCGTCTCGGCGTTACACCGCCCGGCCAGCAGGTCGCGGTGGGTCTCGACTGCTTCTGCCACCGCCTCGTCGGTCGTCTCGACGACCACCTCCGCGACCGGCCAGCGATGCTTGCGGCCCATCTCCTGGCGGGCGACCGCGACCGCTCCCTCGGCCTCCCGGAGCGCGTCGACGTGTCCGACCAGGTCCGGCCGAGACGGGAGCCCCAGCGCGTCCGCCTCGGGCCAGCCGGTGGCGTGAACCGTCGGTTCGCCGGCGTCCGCCGGCCCGTCGAGGGCGTGGTAGAGCCGCTCGGCGAGATGGGGCGCGAACGGCGCGAGCAAGCGGACGGAGGCGGCGAGGACCGTCCCGAGCGCGTCGTACGCCGCTCGCTTGTCCGCGGTCGACGCCGGCGTCCACACGCGGTCTCTGACGGTCTGGACGTAGTACCGCGAGACGTCCTCGACGAGAAACTCGAGCGTCGCGTCGAGCGCGACGTTCGGTTCGCGATGCTCGAAGGCCTCCGTCGCCGTCTCGGTCACCTCGCGCAGGCGCGCGAGGACCCACTCGTCGAGGACAGTCCGGTCGGCGGCGGCCGCCGTCGGGGCGAGCGTCGGTTCGTAGTCGTCCTCGGCCATGAACATCGCGGCGAACCGGGCGACGTTCCACACCACGTCGAAGCGGTCGCGCGTCGTCTCGACGCCCTCCATGTCGGAGGTCATCGTCACGTCCTGACCCTGCTGTTCGTGGCCGAGGAGGTGCGCCCGCAGCGCGTCGCGGCCGTGGGCCTCGGCGACCTCCGGCGGTCGCAGGACGTGCCCCCGCGACTTCGACATGGGTTCGCCGTCGAGTAGCGCCCAGCCGTGCATCAGCACCTCCTCGTAGGGCGCGCGCCCCGCGAAGGCGACGCCCAGGTACAACTGCATCAGGAACCAGCCCCGCGTCTGGTCGTTGCCCTCGACGACGAGGTCGGCGGGCCACTCGTCGGGGCGCGGATTCCGACTCGGTCGCTCGCGGAGACTCGCCCACGACGCGACGGCGGAGTCGAACCACACGTCGAGCACGTCCGCCACGCGCGTGGCGTCCGCCCCGCAGTCCAGGCACGGCACGGTCACCTCGTCGACGACCGGGCGGTGCGGGTCCTCCGGAACGTCGTCGAGGTCGGCGCGCTCGGCCAGGTCCGCCCGCGATGAGACGACCACGTCCCGGTCGCAGTCGCCGCAGTGCCAGACGGGGAGCGGACTCCCCCAGTAGCGCTGGCGGGAGACGTTCCAGTCCGGCGCGTTCTCGACGGTGTTGCGGAAGCGGCCGTCCCGCGCCTCGGCAGGGTACCACGTCGTCTCGCCGACGGCGTCCAGCAGGTCGTCTTTCAGCTCCGTCACGCGGACGAGCCACTGCTCGGCGGCGCGGAAGACGACGTCGGTGTCACACCGCGGGCACTGCGGGTACTCGTGGGCGAACTGCTCCGTGGCGAGGAGCGCCCCGGCATCGCGGAGCGCGTCCACGACGGCCTCGCGGCCCTCGCCGTGAACGCGCTGGCCGGCGAACGGCCCCGCTTGTTCGGTGAACCGTCCGGCGAGATCGACGGGCGAGTACGTCGGCAGGTCGAGGTCGCCGTCGGCCTGCAGCTCGCGTGCGCGCTCGAAGTCTTCGTGACCGAACCCAGGAGCGCTGTGGACGAGCCCGGTGCCGTCGCCGCCGGTCTCGACGTAGTCGGCGTGAACGACTGTCCCTCGCGGTGTCGGATGGTCCGGCAGCCGGTCGGCGAGCGGGTGCTCGTAAGTCAGGCCGACGAGGTCCGATCCGGGGACTGTCTCGGTGACCGCGTAGTCGTCCGCGGCGACGCCCAGTGCGTCCATCACTGCGGGGACGCGCTCGGCGGCGACGTAGAGCGGACCGTCGGCCGCGACGCCCGCGTCGAGCGCGCCGTCGGCGACATCGACCACGGCGTACTCCCCCTCGGCGTCGACGGCGACGAACTGGTTGCCGACGACGGTCCAGGGCGTCGTCGTCCAGGCGACGAGCGTTCCCTCTCCGTCGGCGAGCGGGAAGCCGACGTAGGCAGCCGCGACCGTCCGGTCCTCGTACTCCAGTCGCGAGTCGGAGACGGCCGTCTCGCAGCGCGGACAAGTGTTGACGACCTGGTGGCCCCGTTCGACCAGGCCCCGGTCGTAGAGCGCAGCGAAGGCGTCCCAGACGGCGTCGACGTACTCGGGGTCCATCGTCTGGTAGACGTCGTCCCAGTCCATCCACACCGCGAGGTCGCGGAACTCCTCGTCCATCACCGCGCGCTGGTCCTCGACGAACTCGCGGCACTCGTCGACGAAGCGGTCGACGCCGTAGGCCTCGACGGCCTGCTTCGTCTCGAACTCGTGGGCCTGCTCGACGTTCACCTCGACGGGGAGCCCGTGCGTGTCGTAGCCCGGGCGGGGGCGGACGTCCCGGCCGCACATCCGATGGTAGCGCAGCAAGGCGTCCTTGAGGATCTTCCCCCAGGCGTTGCCGACGTGCATCCGCCCGCTCGTGAACGGCGGCCCGTCGAGGAAGTAGAAGTCCTCGCCCTCGGCCTCGGCCGCCCGCTGTTTGGCGTATTCGTAGGCGTGGCTGGTCGCCGCCGGCGCGTCGACGCCGGGGAAGGCGTCTGGGTCGTTCCAGTGGTCTTTGACGTGCTGTTCGACCGCGTTCGGGTCGTAGTGGTCCGGGAGTCGTTCTGGCATCGTTCAGATGCGTCTCGTCGTGTCGATCGGCGGGCGGTGCGCGACGACTCACGGCGGATCGAACGCTGGCCGGTGAATCGCCGTCGGTAGTTCGGGACTCACGGCACGAGCGGGCCCGTGACGAGGGACGGACGCGCCGGACGAGACGGGCGGCGCTGTCGAACTCGACCGAACCGTCGTGCCCCGAGAATGTTGGTACTATGCCCCTGACGGGGCAATGATGATCGTCGCCGCGGGCACGACGTGCCGCGTCATTACCGGAGTAATTCGTCTCGGTCGATAAATCGTTTTCGGCGCGGGTCGCGGACTGCGTTCGAGCGACGGGCCGTCACTCCTCCCGACGATACGCCAGCGGCCGGAGCGTCTCGGGCTCACCGTCCGGGCGGTCGACGGCGCCGATCGCCTCGAATCCGCACGCCTCGTAGAACGGGACGAGTCCCTCGCGGGCGAGCAGCGAGAGGTCCACGTCCGAGAGCGGCGGGTGGGTCACCAGCGCGGCCAGCAGTTCCTCGCCGAGGCCCTCACCGCGGCGACCGGCGCGGACGATCACGTCGTAGACCATCGCGTAGTACGTGTAGTCGGTCAGCACCCGCGCGGCGGCGACGAGGTCGCCGGTCTCCTCGTCCCTGAGCGCGACTACCTCGTCGGTTGCCGCGAGCGCGCGACGGAGCGGTGCCTCCTCGCGGTCGGCCCACCACCCGTAGGTCTCGTAGAGGTCGATCAGTTCCGGCGTCGCCGCTGGTCCGAGCGACCGCTCGACGGTGACGGACATGCGCGTGGGGAGCGACGGCAACGAGAAAAGCGTGTCTCCGGTGTGTGACGGATTCCCGGCCGGCGGGCGAGCCACTGAACTCGTCCGCAGGCCGCTTTTCCGGCGTGGGTCCCTTTCTGGAACATGGGCGATTCGCTCGCGAGGCGGCTCGAAGCCGACGGCGAGAGCGCGACCGTGACCGCGCTACCCGACGGGAGCGTCGACCGCTTCTACGAGGTGCTCGACGGCGAGCGTCGGGTGCGCCACCGCGAGACGTTCGGCGAGGCGGTCGCGTCGGGTCACTCGCCCGCGTTTAGCCTCCGCCGCACGTCGGTCGAACCCGGCGGCCACGCTGTCAACACGGCCGAACAGGCGGACCTGCTGGGCGACGACGTGACGCTCGTCGGCCACCTGGACGACCCCGTCTTCGACGCGCTTCCCTTCGAGACGCTGTCGATGGGCGTCCCCTCGGAGGTCGGCGTCTACGGCTTCGACGACGGCGACGTGTTGCTGGCCGACCCGTCCGACGACGTCGCCGAGTGGTCGCTCGACGACCTCAGAGCGGTCGCCGGCGACCGCTTCGACTCGCTCCTGTCCGCCGACGTGGTCTTCTGGACGAACTGGACGACGTTCGACGCCACCCCGGAAGCCCTGTCGGAACTCGCGGGGAACGACCTCGACGGGAATCACTTCCTGTTCGATCCCGGGAGCCTGTCCGCCCGCTCTCCCGCCGCGATGGACCGGCTCGTCGACGCGCTGGCCGAACTGGGCGACGCCTACGACGTTGTGCTGGCCGTCAACGGCGGGGAGGCCCGGGCACTGGCCGACGGCATCGCGGACGAGAGCGGTCCAGACGGTCTCGGTTCGGCGACGGCGTTCCTCCGGGAGGCCGCCGACCTCGCCGCGGTCGTCGTTCACGAGGCCGACGCCGCCGTCGCGGCCACGCCGGAGGGACGGGTCCGCGTCGAGAACGTCGCCGTCGACCCCGTCCGACACACCGGCGGCGGCGACCGCTTCGACGCCGGCCTTGCCCACGCCCTCGCGCGCGAGTGGGACTGGGAAGATGCACTCCTGCTCGGCAACGCCTGCGCCTCCCGGTACATCGCTACCGGCGAGTCCGGCACGGGGGAGGAACTGGCGACGTTCCTCCGCGAGCGCGAGTGAGTCCGACCCCACGCGCGTATTCAGGCAGGGGCATCAACCCGCGCTGGCTCGTTACCTGCTGACACAGATGGTTCGACCTCGTTCTCCCGCCGCCGCACCGGATCGCGCCACGTCTCGTCCGCCGACCGCCCGGGAACCGAACGGAGCCGCGGGGCGGTCGCGGTGACGCCCGACCTGAAACCGCTCGACGAGCAGGTGATGGTCATCACCGGAGCGACGTCGGGCAACGGGCTGGCGACCGCGCGGATGGCCGCCGACCGCGGCGCCTCGCTCGTCGTCGCCGCCCGGAGCGAGGACGCGCTCGACGAGTTGACCCACGAGATCGCCGACGACGGCGGCGACGCGGTCTACGTCGTCGCAGACGTGAGCGACCGAGCCGACGTCGAGCAGATCGCCGCCGTGGCCGAGGACACCTACGGCGGCTTCGACACCTGGGTCAACAACGCGGGGAAGTTCATCTACGGCAGGCTCGACGAGACGCCGGTCTCGGACATGCGCGAGCTCTTCGAGGTCAACGTCTGGGGCCTGCTGTACGGCTCGCTCGTCGCCGCCGAACACCTCAAAGACCGCGGCGGCGGGGCGATAATCAACGTCGGCAGCGTCCTCTCCGAGCGGGGGATGATCCTGCAGGGCGCCTACACCGCCTCGAAACACGCCGTCAAGGGGTTCACCGACGTCCTGCGGATGGAACTCGAAGCGGAGGACGCGCCGGTGTCGGTGACGCTAGTCAAGCCCGCCGCCATCGACACGCCCTACCCCGAGCACGCCAAGAACTACACGGACAGCCAGGTGACGCTCCCGCCGCCGATCTACGCGCCAGAGACCGTCGCCCGCGCTATCTGTCACGCCGCCGAGACCCCCGAACGCGACGTCTACGTCGGTGGCGCCGCGAAGAACATGGCGCAGATGGAGTACTACGCGCCGGGCCTGCTGGACAGGATCATGGAGAAGTTCTTCGTCGGCCTGCAAACGCGGGACCGCCCGCCGCGCCCGCCCGCCGAGAACGCCTTCGACCGGCCGAGCGGGGAACTGAAAGAGCGGGGCGACCACGAGGGGTACGTCGCCAAACGGAGCCTCTACACCCGACTCGCGACGAGCGGCGTCAGCGGGAAGACCCTCGGCGCCGTCAGCGTCGTAGCGGCGGCCGGTTACGCCCTCTATCGCGCCGCTCGCGAGGACGACGAACGCGCCCGGTCGTCCAGGGGGACCGGTGAGAGCGACGAGAGCGGATGGACCCCACGGCGACCCCTCGCGAAGCGGCGCTAAGCGAGCAGATGCTCACGCGACAGAGAGGACTACCTCGTCGGGGGTGACGGTGACGCTGTAGCCGTCCATCGGGAACGAGACCGTCGCCCCGCGCTTCCTGGTGAGGAGCCGGTCCAGCGAGTCGGCGTCGACGTAGTCGTGTAACGACAGCGAGAGCGCCGCGGGGTGCGTGTTCTTCACGTCCGCGAGCGCGCCGAGGACGGCGACGCTCGGCTTCCTGTTCGCCGGATCGTACGTTCGACTCACCGTGACGGCCCCACCGTCGGTCCCGACCATATCCACGACCATACGTATCAACGCTCTTGTATTTTATTTCGAGCGCTTCTTATTTACCAGGAACACCTCAGCTGATCAGCATTACGTTCGAACTGATAACGATGCGACGCTAGATCGTAGTTCCGCCTCCGGATCCCCGAGAAGGGGACGTTCAGCAGACCTGCCAGCCGCCGTCGACGTGCAGGAGTTCGCCCGTCGTGTACCCCGCCGCGTCGCTGGCGAGGTAGCAGACGGCGGGCGCCACGTCGTCGGGGACGCCCGCCCGACCCATCGGGACGTCCTTGAGGAACCCCTCCTCGTCGTCGCCGGTGGCGGCCTGTTTGGCCTCCTCGGTCCACCCCTCGAGGAACTCCGTCGCGATCTGTCCGGGCGCGACGGCGTTCACTCGGATCCCCGTCTCGGCGAGGTCCAGCGCCGCGCCGCGGGTGACCATCCGGACGGCGCCTTTCGTCGCGTCGTACCCGACCTGTCCGTACTGGGCGAGCGACGAGCTGATCGACGCGGTGTTGACGATGGCGCCGGGGTCGTCGCGCTCGATCATGTCGCGCGCGGCGACCTGCGTGCCGACGAGGACGCCGCGGACGTTCACGCCCAGCATCGCGTCCAGATCCGCGACGTCGAGGTCGGTGATCGACCCGCCGCGAAACAGGCCGGCGTTGTTGACCATCACGTCGACGCCGCCGTGCTCGCCGGCCGCCTCGACCACGCTCTCGACCTCGGCGGCGTCCGACACGTCGGTCTCGACGTAGTGTGCCTCCCCCCACGAGTCCCTGATGAGTTCGTGCGTGGGCGTCTCTGCGTCGAGGTCTTTCGGGTCCGGACGCACGTCGGCGACGATCACGGTCGCCCCGGCGTCGCCGAACGCGAGCGCCGTCGCTCGGCCGATACCCGAACTGCCGCCGGTGACGATCACGACCTCTCCCTCGAAATCGAAGTTCGCAGTTCCCATGGGAGCACTGTCGACCGAGAGGGGCAAAACGGCACCGGCGGTCGTGGCCGGCGTCGGGGTGTGGCCCGCCAGGTCCCGGGAATCGCCGCAACACTCTTTCGGGATGCGACCGCACTGACGAGTATGCAGGAGGCCTGGATCCAGCTCCGGTGTCCGGACTGTGGCGAACAGTGGGAAGCCAACCCCGCCGACCTCCCCGAGCCCGACGGTACGCTCGGCTGCAACCACTGCGACACCAGCCGGCGGGTCGCCGAGTTCACGAAGACGACCCGCGACTTCGAGATTCTCCGGGAGTTCCACCGGTAGCGCCGGACCGGGACGTCCACCCCGACGTGGGAAGATTTAGGTCTGTTCGCGCGCTCGCTGGTCGACATGAGCGACGTCGACGCCGTCTGTTTCGACCTCGACACCACGCTCTGCGTCGGCGAACAGACTGACGCGGACGTCCACGGGGCCGTGTTCGACCGCGTCGACGTCGACCCGTTTTTCTCCATCGCCGACGTCCGGGCCGTCGACTCGGCCGACCTCCCGACCGCCCACTCCGACCGCGAGTTCTACGAGCACCTCTACCGCGCGGTCTGCGAGGACGTGGGCGGCGACCCCGCCCACGCGCCGGCGCTGGCCGAGGCGACGGTCGACGTCGTCGACGAGACGGCCGTCACCTTCCGCGAGGGTGCCCGCGAGGCGCTCGAACACGTCGCCGGGCGCTACGAGGTCGGCCTGATCACCAACGGCGCCGAAGAGACCCAGACGGCGAAGCTCGAACGCCTGGGCATCGGCGACGCCTTCGACGTGACCGTCTTCTGCGACCCGGCGGCGGGGATCGAACCCAAACCCGACCCCGCGCCCTTCGAACGGGCGCTGGCCGCCCTCGACGCCTCGCCCGACCGGACGCTCTACGTCGGAGATTCGCACAGCTGCGACGTGGTCGGCGCGCACGCCGCCGGGCTGCAGTCGGCGTGGGTCCCCCCGGACCGGGACCACCAGGAGGTCGTCCCGGACCCAGATCCGGCGCCGACGCACCGGCTGGAGTCCATGGCGACGCTGTCGAGCCTGCTCTGAGCGAGCGACCGCTCGCGAAGGGTCGAGTCGGCGTTCGGGAGAAAAGACCGGCAGTTCCGTTCAGGCCTCGGCGGGAAGCCCGGCGAGTTCGGCGGCCTCGTCGGCCGAGGCGTCGTCGTGGACGACGGCGGAGACGGCCCGGGTGATCGCCTCGGGGTCGTCGTGCTGGAAGATGGAGCGGCCCATCGAGACGCCGTCTGCGCCGGCGTCGACGGCCCCGCGGACCATCGAGAGCGTCTCGCGGTCGGTGCCTTTCGACCCGCCGGCGATGACGACCGGGAGGGAGGTGGCCTCGACGACGCGGTCGAACGTGTCGGCCGTCCCGCTGTAGGCGGTCTTGACTACGTCGGCGCCGAGTTCCTCGGCGAGGCGGACGGCGTGGCTCAGGTCCTCGGCGAACAGCTCAGGGTCGTCGTCGCGCACGTCGTGGCCGCGGGCGTAGGCCATCGCGAGCGTGGGCAGGCCGTAGCGCTCGGCCTGGCTCGTGACCTCGTTGAGCTGGGTGATCTGGTCGGGCTCGTGCTCGCTGCCGACGTTGATGTGGAAGGAGACCGCGTCGGCGCCCGCGCGGACGGCGTCCTCGACCGTGCCGGTCATCCGCTTGTCGCTCTCGTCGGGGCCGATCGTCGTCGAGCCGTTGAGGTGGACGATGTAGCCCGCGCCGTTCTTGTTCGGGTGGACGCGGCCGGCGACGCCGCGCTGGGTGAGGACGGCGTCGGCGCCGCCGCGCGTGATCGCGTCGACCGTCGATTCGAGGTCGACGAGGCCTTTCACCGCTCCGAGCGTGATCCCGTGGTCCATCGGGACGACGAGGTACCGCCCCCCTGTCCCGATGCGGGCGAGACGCGCGTCTTTCCCTGCAGTCATGTTGTGTGAGGGTGTGGCAAGTACGGTTATTTGCCTTCCGGTTGCGGCCCGGATTGCGAACGCGACCCGCGGACGCGACCGCCTCGACGCCGCCACCACCAGTCAGACCCCGATAGTTTTCAAATTTGAGAACGTGACAAGTACAGATATCCGTGGGAGAGTTGAGAACATAGACAATGAGGGCCGCCGTATCGATTCCGATATTTCTGATCGGCGTGTTCGTCGCGGCCGCGACGCTCGCGCCGGTCGGGACGGCGGCTCCGACGGCGGCCGACGGCGACGCGCTCCCGCTCAACCCCGACTCGTCACCGGCCCTCGAGCGACCCGGATCGGCGGCGTCCGACGCGGCCGGACCCGAGACGGAGGTCACCGTGCGGCGGACCGCCGGGGGAGCGGTTGCGTACGACGTCCGCGTGACCGACCGGACCGATTCGGACCGGCTCTGGATCGTCCTCCGCGGTCCCGCGACCGTCCTGTCGGCGCCGGGGTTCGACCGGACGACCGACGACGGGACGACGCGACTCGTCTGGACCGGCGAGTCCTCGGAGGAGATCGCGCTGACCGTCGCGGTCCCCGACGCTGCGACGGCGGGGGACGAGCGCGCCGCGACCGCTGACTGGGCGTTCGGACCGGTCCCCTTCGTCGAACTGCAGTGGGCGGCCGACGGGTCGGTGGGGCGGTCCTGGCCGCTGGCCGAGCGGCGCGCTCCCGACGCGGGGACCGCGGCCGTTCTCGGCGACCGCTACGCCGTCGTCGGCGAGTCCGACACGACTCGCCGGACGACGCCGAACGGACGAATCGACCTCGTTGTCCCGTCGGGCGTGATGAGCGACGCGCGCGCCGACCGCGTCGCAGACGCCCTCGTGCAGGCCGAGCGCAACCTCGACGTGGGCGACCGCGGCGACGACGTGCTCGCCTTCGCGGCGCCCGAGTCGGTCCGCTGGGGCGGCGAGTCCGTCCCCGTCCGCGACGAGTTCTGGGTCAACGCGGGCTCCCGACTCGACGACGCCGAGGCCGTCTGGCTCCACGAGTACGTCCACACCCGCCAGTCGTTCGTCCTCGCCGACGACATGGCGTGGTTCCGCGAGGCCAGCGCCGAGTACTACGCCGCCAGCCTGGCCCGCGAGCAGGGGCTCGTCGACCGCGCCGCGATGGAGCGCCACCTCGACGGCGACCCCTCGACGGCGACGCTCACCGACCCCGACAGCTGGGCCGGCGAGACCGTCCCCCAGCGCAAGGGCGGGCGCGCGCTCGCGGTCCTCGACCGGCGCATCCGCGAGCGGACCTACGGTCACCGCTCGCTCGACGACGTCTTCCGGCGGCTCAACCGCCACGACGGGGTCGTCACCTACGCCGTCTTCGCCCAGGCCGTCGCCGAGGTCACCGGCGAGCCCCACGACGACTGGCTCGACCGCCACGTGAACGGGTCGGCACCGGTCGCCGACCAGTACGGCCCGGACGCCCGACCGCTCGGTGCCGCCCTCCTCGGCGGATTCGGTCTCGGCGACGCTCCCACCGAACCGGGCGTCGGCGCAGGAGGGATCTTCGCGACCGTCCGCGGCGCGGGCGTCGCCTTCTTCTCCATCGCGACCGGCTTCAGCGTCGTCGCCGCAGTCCCGCTGTACGGTGCGCTCCGGCGACTGCAGCGGCGCGAACGACGAGAGCCGGAGCGGGGGCTCGACCACGCCGTCCGCGCGCGCTGAGACCGAAGAGAACGAGTCCGGGACCGCTCAGTCCGACTGCTCCGAGGCCGCTCGCGCTTGGCCACCGGCCAGCGCGCCCTCCTTGAGTTCGCGGGCCTTCGATTCGAGGCGCTGGGCGGTCTCGGCGAACGGCTGGTCGACGTCGGAGTCGGCGCCGTCGGCGATGATGTCCACCAGCGCGGAGCCGACGATGATCCCGTCGGCGCCCGCCGAGACGATGCGCTCTGCGTGCTCGCCGGTCTTGATCCCGAAGCCGACGGCCTTGGGGACCTCCCAGTCGTCGACGCGGGCCAGCGACTCCTCGGTCTGGTCGGAGACGTCTTCGCGCGCGCCGGTCACGCCCAGCCGAGCCTGGACGTAGACGTAGCCCGAGACGTGCTCGCGCATCTGTTCGAGACGCTCGCCCTTCGTCGTCGGCGCGATGATGAACACGAGATCGAGGCCGAACTCGTCGCAGGCCTCCCGCAGCGGCTCGGCCTCCTCGGCGGGCAGGTCGACGACGACGAACCCCTCGATGCCGACCTCCGCGGCCCGCTCGGCGAACGCGCGTGGTCCGCGCTCGCCCTCTCTCGCGGTTTCACCGCTCGCGTTTTCCGAGGCGCTTCGCGCCTCGCCCGTCTCGGGATGGGTGTACTGCGCGATCAGGTTGTAGTAGGTCATGCAGACCAGCGGCACGTCCACGTCCAGGTCCTCGACGAACTCGAAGTACCGCTCGGGGGTCATCCCCGCCTCCAGCGAGCGGACGACGGCCTCCTGGATGGTCGACCCCTCCGCGATGGGCTCGGAGAACGGCAGCCCGAGTTCGATCACGTCGGCGCCGCCCCGCTCCAGGGCCTCGACGTACTCCAGGGACTCCTCGTAGGTCGGATCGCCCGCGGCGACGTACGGGATGAAGGCCGGCTCGTCGGCGAAGACCCTCGCAAGTCCCATCAGATGTCACCCCCGCTCCCGGCGGCCTCGCGAAGCACCGACATGTCCGGCGCCAGGTCCAGGTCGCGCTTGTCCGTCTCCTCCAGCACCGTCTCCAGATCCTTGTCGCCGCGGCCGGAGACGTTCACAACGACGAGGTCGCCGACTTCGTGATGGTGTTCTTCGAGGTAGCCCAGCGCGTGGGCGGACTCCAGCGCCGGGATGATGCCCTCGTCCTGCGAGAGCCGGTGGAACGCCTCGAGCGCGCCGTCGTCGTCGACGTTGACCGCCTCGACGCGGCCCTCGTCGACGAGGTGGGCCAGTTCCGGCCCGACGCCCGCGTAGTCCAGTCCCGCCGAGACGGAGTGCGATTCCATGATCTGGCCGTGTGAGTCCTGCAGGAGCTTCGTGCGCGCGCCGTGGAGGACCCCCTCCTCGCCCGTCGACAGCGAGGCGGAGTTGGGAGCGACGCCCTCTTCCTCGTCGACCTCCAGCGAGGAGCCGCCCGCTTCGACGGCGTAGAGGTCCACGTCCGAATCGTCGACGAAGTGGTGGAACGCGCCCATCGTGTTCGACCCGCCGCCGGCGCACGCGAGGACCGCGTCGGGCAGGCGGCCCGCCTTCTCCCGGACCTGCTCGCGGGCCTCCTCGCTGATGACGGCCTGGAAGTCCCGGACCATCCGCGGGAACGGCGCGGGGCCGACCACCGATCCGATGACGTAGTGGGTGTTCTCGACCGTCGTCGCCCAGTCGCGCATCGTCTCGGAGATGGCCTCCTTGAGCGTTCCCCGGCCCGTGGTGACGGGGTTGACCTCCGCCCCGTTGATCTTCATCCGGAAGACGTTGGGCCGCTGGCGCCGGATGTCGGTCTCGCCCATGTAGATCTCGCAGGGCATGTCCAGATGCGCGGCGGCCATCGCCGTCGCGGTACCGTGCTGGCCGGCGCCGGTCTCGGCGATGATGCGCTCTTTGCCCATGTACTTCGCGAGCAGGACCTGTCCGAGCGCGTTGTTGAGTTTGTGCGCGCCCCCGTGGAGCAGGTCCTCGCGCTTGAGGTACACCTCGGTGTCGTAGCGCGCCGAGAGCGACTCCGCGTGCTGGAGCGGGAGCGGCCGCCCGCCGAAGTCGGCCAGTCGCCGCCGGAACTCGTCCACGAAGCCGTCCTCGTTGTCGAGGACGTAGCGCTCGTAGGCGTCGGTGAGCTCCTCGATGGCCGGCATCAGCGACTCCGGCACGAACTGTCCGCCGTACTCGCCGAACTTCACGTCGTCTGTGCTCATTGGTGTGTCTCCGTCATTCGTCGGCTCCCTGTGCCGCCGCGCCCGCGTCCGTTTCCGCATCTGCGTCCGCCTCCGCCGTCGCGAACCGGCGGGTGTTCGATTCCACGTCGCCGCCGCCCGCGGCGTCCATGATCGCCGACCCGATCAGGAGCGCGTCGGCGCCCGCTTCGCGCATCGCCAGCGCGTCGTTCCTCGTCGCTATGCCGCTCTCCGCAATGAGGGTGACGTTTTCCGGCACCTGTCTCGCGGTTTCACCGCTCGACTGTCCGCGGCGGACGAGCCGCCGCGCTTTCGGCGCCACGCGCTCGAACGTCCCCAGGTCGACTTCCAGTTCCGCGAGGTCGCGGTTGTTCACGCCGACGATCTCGGCGCCCGCGTCGAGCGCGCGTTCGACCTCCGCGGCGGTGTGGGTCTCGACGAGGACCTGGAACCCCCGGTCGCGCGCCGCTTCCAGCAGGTCCGTCAGGTCGTCGGTCCCTTCCTCGTCCAGAAAGCGGACGATCAAGAGGACCACGTCCGACTCGACCGCGTCGAGTTGCGCCTCGCGGACCACGAAGTCCTTGCGCAGCACCGGCACGTCCACGGCCGCGCGGACCCGTTCGAGCGCGTCGGTCGACCCGCCGAAGTGCTCGGGTTCGGTCAGCACCGAGAGGGCGGCCGCCCCGCCGGCGACCATCGACTCCGCGAGTTCGACGGGGTCGTCGTCGCGCTCGCCCTCCGTCGTCGGACTCGTCGGTTTGACCTCCGCTATCACCGGGACGCGCCCGTCGGCCTCCGCGCGCTCGAACGCCCCCGGCAGCGACCGGGCGTCCACGTCGACCCGCTCGCCGTCCGCGCCCCCGGGCGCCTCGGCGCGCTCCCTGGCCGCGTCGAGTATCGACCGCACCTTCGGTGCGATCTCTTCATCAGTACTCATTGATGTCCACTAACGGACAGAGTTGTACATAAGGCTTGCGTCACGGGGGCGGCGGCCGGCGATTCGGTCCGTGAGAGCAGGGCGGCGGGGAGCCGAACGCTCAAAAGGGGCGGCGTCGTGGCACCGGGTATGAGTCTGCTGGCCGACGAACTCGCCGGCGTGGTCGACCTGTTCGGGGGGTTGACCCGCGAGGAACTCCACCGCGCGCTCGAAGAACTGGCGTTCAAGCGCGGCGAGGAGCCCGACAGCGACGCCGTCGCGGCCGCCGTCGAGGACACCGTCGAGAGCTATCACCTCGTCCCCGTCGAGCACGAGGGCGAGACGCTGCTGGTCGCCGGGCCGGTCGCGTTCCCGACGCTCCCGGAACACGCCGAAGACCTCCCGCACATCCTGGACGTCGAGGAGCGGACCGTCGAGCGCGAGACGGTCGCCGCCGCGGTGCGCGAGCGACTCGCAGACGAGACCGAGGCCGTCGCGGCGGGCGGGAACAGCGAGCGCGCCGACGCGCTCGTCGACGTCTGCTACGACCTGGAGACGTGGGCCGCCGTCGACACCGCGGGCCTCCGGGCGCGCCTCGACGGCGTCTGAGCTGCCTTCGAGGGTATCCCGTCAGTTAAGACCACCCGTCCCATTCGTTGCCGTATGGACCTGTCGCGGGTGCGCGATCGCGACCCCGTCGAGCTGGCCGGGAGCGCGTCGCGGACCGCGGGAAGCGATCGGCTCACCGGCGAGGAGCGCGAGGCCGCGATCCTCGCCCCCGTCGTCACCCGCGACGGCGCGGAACACGTGCTGTTCACCAAGCGCGCCGACCACCTCAGCGACCACCCCGGCCAGATGAGCTTCCCCGGCGGCGGCCGCGAACCGGTCGACGACGACCTGCTGGCGACCGCGCTGCGCGAGGCCGACGAGGAAGTCGGCCTCCGCGCCGAGGAGGTCGACGTCGTCGGCCGACTCGACGACATCCGGACGATCACCGACTACCTCGTCCGGCCGTTCGTGGCCCGCGTCGTCGACCGCGAGTACCGGCCCAGCGACGCGGAGGTCGCCGAGGTGGCCGTGCTCCCGGTCGACGGACTCACCGACCTCGACAACTACGAGAGCGAGCGCCGCGACCACCCCCACTACGGCGAGATCCGCCTGCACTTCTTCCACGTCGACGGCTACACCGTCTGGGGCGCCACCGCGAACATGCTCGTCCAGCTCCTGGAGCTGACCACCGACTGGGAACTCCCGCCCGAGCCCGACCGCACGGTCGACGCCGACGCGGACCTGCCGGGCTGAGGAGACAAATCTTCAAGGGTCGACCGCACGGACGGGTAGTATGAACGACGAAGCGGGGATCTACGCGCGCGAGTCGACGTATCTCGACCGGTACGTCCAGTTCGGCGCCGCGCAGGGCCGCGTGCTCTCGGTCACGTTCCCGAACGCGCCCGACGACGAAGCCGCGGCCGACCACGAGTTGCTCGACCGGATCGAGGACTACCTCTCGGGCGTCGAGGACGACTTCGCCGACGTGACCGTCGCACTGACCGTCCCGACCGACCGGCGCGGCGTCCTGGAAGCCGTCCGGGAGATCCCGTACGGCGAGCAGGTCGGCGTCGCGCAACTCCTCCGGATGACGCCCGACATGGACCCGGACGACGACGAGGACGTGCGGACCGCCCGGACCGCGCTCGCCGACAACCCCGCGCCGCTGCTCATCCCCGACCACCGCGTCCGCGACGGCCCCAGCGCCGCTCCCGCCGAAGTCGAACAGCGACTGCGCTCGGTCGAGGGCCTGTAGCAGACGACGCTCGCGGCGAGTCGCTCACGACCAGATCGGGTCCGGCAGTCCGAGTCCCTCGTGGACGAAAAACTCCAGCGCGTTGACGAGGTAGTGGGCGACGATCACGACCAGCAGGCTGTTCGTCAGGACGAATCCCGCGGCGAGTGCGAAGCCGAGCGCGCCGGTGACGACCACGCCGACCCGGCCCTGCGCGCCGTGGCCGAGCGCGAAGGCGACCGAGGAGACGACCGCGAGCAGCCACGGCGACGCGCCGAGCGCCTCCGTCGTCGCCCCGACGACCGCCGCCCGGAAGATGAACTCCTCGACGACGGCGATGACCGGCAGCGTCGCGCCGAGCAGGAGCGCCCAGGCTCTGGGGCCGTCCGGCGCGAGCATCTCGCGCAGGCCCTCGTCGTAGTCGGCGCCCGAGGAGGCCGCCAGTCCGGAGGCGAGTTCGTTCCCGACCCAGAGCGCCAGGCCGAAGCCGACGCCGACCGCGAGCGCCGGGAGCCCGGTCGAGAGCGCGTCGCTGCTGATCCCCAGCGTCGGGAGCGGCACGCCGAAGTACCACGCGCCGCCGGCGAGGATTGCCCCGAACAGTCCCTGCGTGAGCGCGACGTTCAGGAGCAACAGCCCCGGCGACAGAGCGGGCGGTTCACCGGTGTGCGGGACCGGAGGGGGGCCGACCTGACGGTCGTCCCGGCTCGGAGTCGGGTGGTCGTCTCGGCTCACGTTCGGGTAGTCGTCCCCGCTCGATGTCTGCCCGACCGCTCCGCTGGGCGCCAGCGGGTGCGCGACCGGTGACGACTCGCCGGCGTCCGGTTCGCCCACGTCCGGCTGGTCGGCATCGCGGGCAGTCTCGTCCCCTGCATCGCGCGCGGTATCGAAATGGAAGTCCTCCCTCCTCGATGCGGTCGGACCAGTCCCGTCGTAGCCCACGTTGCGTCCCTCGCGCTCGTCGTGGCCGTGGCCTTCGTCGCGATCCGCACGCTGGTCGCGGTCGCTCTCGTCGTCGACGACGCCCTGCGAGAGACGCGCGAGGACGAGGAAGCCGGCGAGGACGAACGCCACGAGCCAGGCGAACGCCACCAGGTCCGTCTCCGGGGAGGGGACGAGCGGGGGCGCGGCGGCGAGCCGGGCTGTCACAGTTCGAGTTGGGACTGGCCGGTCGAAAGTCGTTTCGGAGCGAGCGAAGCGAAAATCGCGAACGGGCGGCGCGGAAGAACGAGCGGACCGGCGCCGTTACTGCGGGCTCGGACTGCCGCCGGTCTGGCCGACCTCGCGCTGTTCGAGCGCCTTGCCCGTGATGGACTTGAGGCGGTCGACGAGGCCGTCCTTCTCGGGTTCGCCCGCGAGGGCGACCTCCAGCACTTCCGAGATGTGCGAGACCGGGATGATCTCGATCTGGTCCTTGTACTCGTCCTCGATCATCACGTCCTGCTCGTTGGCCTTCGGGATGATGACCGTGTCGAGCCCGGACTTCGCGGCGGCCTCGATCTTGTGGGTGACGCCGCCGACCGGGAGCACGTCGCCCCGGACAGACAGCGAACCGGTCATCGCGAGGTTCTGCTCGACCGGGACGTCCTCCAGCGCGGAGATGACCGCGGTCGCGACGGTGATGGAAGCGGAGTCGCCGTCGACGCCGCCCTCACCGGCCTGCACGAACTGTATGTGGACGTCCTTCTCGGAGATGTCCTCGTCGCTGAACTTCTTGATGATGGCCGAGACGTTCTGGACCGCCTCTTCGGCCATCTCCTGGAGCTGCCCGGTCGCGATGACCTGGCCGGGCCCCTGCGAGGGCGTGACCTCGGCCATGACGGGCAGGACGATACCGGAGTCCTCGCCCATGACCGCGAGGCCGTTGACGCGACCGATCACGTCGCCCTCGTTGACGGTGAGCTCGTAGTCCTTGCGGCGCTCGATGTAGTTGTCCGCGAGCTGCTGCTCGATGGACCGGGAGCGGCGTTTGGCCTGGAGCACGTCGCCGCGCTCGGTGAACTCCTTGTCCTCGGCGCGGGCGATGTCGCCCGCGACGCGGACCAGTCCGCCGAGGTCGCGCAGTTTCAGCGAGAGGTGGCCCTTGCGGCCCGAGCGCCGGCGCGCTTCGAGGATGACTTCCTCGACGGCGGTCTCGGTGAAGTGGGGCAGGCGGCCGTCCTTCTCGACTTCCTGGGCGACGAACCGGGCGTACTTGCGGCGCATCTCGGCGTCGTCCTCGATAGTGTCGTCCATGTACACCTCGTACCCGTAGCCCTTGATACGCGAGCGCAGGGCGGGGTGCATGTTCTCCATGGCGTCGAGGTTGCCGGCCGCGACCATGATGAAGTCCGTCGGGACGGGCTCGGTCTGGACCATCGCGCCCGAGGAGCGCTCGGACTGGCCCGTGATGGAGAACTCGCCCTCCTGGATGGCCGTCATCAGCTTCTGCTGGCTGCGGATGTCGAGCGTGTTGATCTCGTCGACGAACAGCACGCCCTTGTTGGCCTTGTGGATGGCACCGGCCTCGACGCGGTCGTGGCTGGGCGTCTCCATGCCGCCGGACTGGAACGGGTCGTGGCGGACGTCGCCCAGCAGCGCACCGGCGTGGGCGCCGGTGGCGTCCTCGAACGGCGCGACCTGCTGGTTCGCGTTGTTGACCAGCAGGTTCGGGATCATCGCGTCGTTGCCCCGCGAGCCGTAGCGGAAGGCCAGGTAGACGACCCCGGCCGCGAGGATGCCCAGCAGGACCGACCCCTGGATGAGCAGGGCGTACCCGATGATGATCGCGATGATGATCCACATCAGGAACGACCGCATCTGGTTGCGCTTGCGCGCCTCTTCCTTGTGGGCGTCGACGATCTGTTCGCCCTTCGCCGCCGGGACGGTCCGGATCTTCGGCTCGTTGCCGTCGTCGGGGTTGTGATAGACGAGAACGTCCTGGAGTTCCTCCTTGGGGAGCAACTGGCTCATCGCCTTGGCGAGCATCGATTTGCCCGTCCCCGGCGACCCGATCATCATCACGTGGCGGCGCTGCTTGGCGGCCTTCTTGACCACGTCTCGGGCGTGATCCTGCCCGATTACCTGGTCGACCAGCCGGTCGGGGACCTCGATGTCCCCGGTAGTCTCGATATCGAGTCCACCGAGCAGGTCCTCGTCGGCGTTCTCGACGGCTGCCTCGTCGGCGTCGATCTCGACCGCGCTGCCGAGACTGTCGTCGCCGTCGACCGGGACGGCGTTGCCGCCGCCCTCGGCCTCCTCGGCCGCCGGTTCGTCACCGGCGGGCTCGTCGCCACTGACCGACGGTTCCGGCTCCGACTCCGGCGGATCGCCGCGTTCGGAGTCCGGAGACTCGGCGTCGGTCGCGCCGACCTCCTCGGTCTCGTCCGCGTCCGCTGCGGACGGTTCGTCGGTGTCGATATTCTCACTCATATAAACGATTCTGACAACTGAAGCCAAGGGCTGTTTATTGATATACTTTCTCCCCTCGAACGGGTCGATAACACGCCCAAACCGCCGGACGTGAGGGGTATCGTTCCCCGACCGGTATACCGGTCCTACACCTCAGCCGGGTAAAAACAGGGGGTCGATACGGGCGCTGGCGGCCGCCGAACGCGGGGCTGGCGCGGCGACCGGGCCCGCCAGCGCTCGCGCGCGATCGCCGTCACCGACCGCGTCATCTCTGGACCGCGGTCACCGCGGACCGACGCCACCGGCGGACCGCGTTTACCGCCCGACGGTCGACTCCGCCCACCCGTCGACGCCGTCGGACCGGCGGTACTCGGCGTGGCGGGTTCCGAGTCACCAGGGTTAATGTAGTCGGTCCGCCCACGATAGGGTATGACGCGCGGGTTCTACATCGGTCGGTTCCAGCCGTTTCACAACGGCCATCGGGCGATGGTCGAGCACATCGTCGACGAGGTGGACGAACTCGTCCTCGGCATCGGGAGCGCAGACGTCTCGCACACCGTCCGCAATCCCTTCACCGCGGGCGAACGCGTGATGATGGTGACCAAGGCCGTCGAGGACGTCGACGTCCCGACCTACGTCGTGCCCATCGAGGACATCGACCGCAACGCCGTCTGGGTCAGCCACATCATGAGCATGTCGCCGTCGTTCGACGTGGCGTACTCGAACAACCCCCTCGTCGTCCAGCTGTTCGAGGAGCGCGGCATCGAGGTCCGCCAGTCGCCGATGTTCGACCGGGAGCGCCTGGAGGGCAGCGACATCAGGGATCGGATGCTCGACGACGACACCTGGACCGACCGCGTCCCCGGCGTGGTCGCCGACGTGATCGACGAGTTCAGCGGCGTCCAGCGCCTCCAGACCGTCGCCAAGGACGACGTCTCCCGCCGCTGGGAAGCCGAGGAAGACGACTGACGAGTCATCGCGGACCGCCGCCGTACGGCCTCCCGCTCGAAGTAGCGCACCCCGACGACGACATCGGCCACGACGGTCGTCCCGATCGCGTCGATACTGTCGCGCTCGTTCGTGTCGAGATCACGCCTATAGCGGTCGGTACGCGTTCGACCCGGGTCAGGCCAGAAGGCCGGTCGAGTGTCGGCGCGAACGGACTGAGACCCCGTACCGCGGGCTACGGGCGGAACGAGCGGCGAAAAAAGGCGATGTTCGGTCGGAGGCTCGACAGGTACCGGTTTAGCTGGCGGAGATGACGTCGTCGATGCGGACGATCATCGTCGCGGCCTCGGTGGCGCTCTCGACGGCCTCGTGTTTGACGGCGGCCGGGTCGAGCACGGCCAGGTCGATGGGGTCGTCGATGACGCCGGTCTGGCCCTCGGAGATGATACCGGCGATGCCCTCGCTCTCGTGTTCGGCGCGCAGGTCGACGAGCGCGTCGATGGGGTCCATACCGGTGTTCTCGGCGAGCGTGCGCGGCAGCACGTCGACCGCGTCGGCGAACGCCTCGACGGCGAGCTGCTTGCGGCCTTCGGTGCTGGCGGCCTCGGAGCGGATGTAGTCGGCGACCGCGATCTCGGTGGCGCCGGCGCCGGGGACGACGCCGCCCTTGTCGAGGGCGGCCGTCACGACGTCGAGCGCGTCGCCGAGGACGCGTTCGAGCTCGTCGGTGACGTGCTCGGTGCCCCCGCGGGCGAAGACGGTGACGGACTGGCCGGCGTCGCCGTCCTCGACGAAGGTGACGTACTCGTCGCCGAACTTCTCGACGGCGATGGAACCGGCCGAGCCCAGGTCCTCGGCTTCGAGTTCCTGGACCCCCGCGGCGCGCGAGAGGCCCGTCGCGTGGGCGAGTTCCTCGCCCTCGTCGTCGCCGACTTCGAAGGCGACGACGTCGTTCTTGGCGAGGATGGCGGCGACCTGGTCCGCGACGTCGCCGTCGACGAACAGGACGTCGACGCCCAGGTCGATGACGTGCTGGGCGTAGCCGCGGAGTTCGTTCTCCTCGGCCTCGATGGCGGTGTTGAGGTCGTCGACGCTGGAGACGTTGTACTCGGCGTCGATGGAGGCCTCGCGCACCTCGATGTCGTCGTCGACGAAGGCGATCTGCGGGTTGTCGACGCTGCGCGGCATGTTGTCGTGGACCGGCTCCTCGTCGATGAGGACGCCGTCGACCAGACGGGTCGCCGACGAGGACGAGCCCGTCTGCGTGTAGACCGTGATGTTGTCACGGGCGACGCCGTCGTCGGTGGCGACGCGGCGCACGGCGTCGACGACGGTCTCGGCGAGGCGGTCGGCCGAGACGTCGCCGGTTCCCTTGCCGGTCATGCTGGAGCGAGCGACTGTCTCGAGGAGGTCGTCGTCGAGTTCCTCGTCGAGCTTGATCTCGTCGATGGCCTCGTGGGCCAGCGAGAGCGCCTGGTAGTACCCCTCGACGATGGTCGTCGGGTGGACGTCGTCGTCGAGCAGGTCCTCGGCCTGGCTGAGCAGTTCGCCGGAGAGCACCGCCGCCGTGGTGGTGCCGTCGCCGACCTCGCTCTCCTGGGTCTCGGCGACCTCGGAGATCATCTGCGCGGCCGGGTGTTCGATGTCCATCTCGTCCAGGATGGTGGCGCCGTCGTTCGTGATGACGACGTCGCCGCTGTCCGAGACGAGCATCTTGTCCATCCCGCGGGGACCGAGTGTGGTCCGGACCGCCTCGCTGACGGCCTTGCCGGCGGTGATGTTGGAGCTCTGGGCGTCCTTGCCCTGCGTGCGATCACTGTCCTCGTTGAGGATGAACATCGGCTGTCCACCCATGCGTCGCTGGCCAGATGACATGGTTGAGTTTCATCTATTCATCGTAAGCGGTTCTATATAAAATTTTCCAAGCGAGGCCCGGAACGACCGCCAGCGGTGTGCCGTGGGGTCCCGCACGACCGGCCGGAAAGCCTTTAAGTAGGAAGCGGAGCGGCCGGCGCGACGGCCGTTCGGCGGGGTCACCAACGGGTGAGCGACGGACGGCCGGTCGCGGTCGCAGCCGAGGACAACCGGGCCCAAGCGGCGATCCTCGGTGAGTACGTTCGGGCCGAGGCCGCGGTCGCCGGCGGGCGTCAGGCCCCGCCCGCGCTCACAGACCGACGGACGCCGTGCCCAACCCCCGCCCACAGACCGGCGGACGCCGTGGCCAACCCCCGCCCACAGACCGACGGACGCCGGGCCCGCGGTCGCGGCGGAGCGTCCTCCGACAACCGTTTTAACCACGTCCACACATGGTAGGGTGAATGCTGGAGTTGGAGCACGGGTTCCGGGTGGTCGACGTGCACGCGCGCCTCGAACCGGACGAGGACCGGCGACAGCGCGAGGGGCTCGGCGACCCCGAACGACTGGAGCGGGAGATGCACCAGGCCGGCGTGGTGCGGTCGCTGGTGTTCCCGTTCGGCCGCGACGACAACTACCTCGCCGCGAACAACGCCGTCGCGCGGATGAGCGTCGGCCGCCCGTTCGTCGCCGTCGCCCGGATCAACGGCGCCCGCGACCCGGCGGACACGCCCGTAGCGACGCTGCGCAACCTCACCGCACACCGCACCGACGACCACACCTCCCCCGCCGACGTGGAGCAGTACGCCTACGACGACCGGTTCGTCGGGTTCAAACTCCACCCCGTGCGCGACGGTCTCCCCGACGAGGAGGTCCTGGAGGGGCTGGACGACGTGGGACTGCCCGTCGTCGTCCACGGCGGCCGCGGGTTCGGGCCCGACGCCGTCGAGGCGACGCTGCTACAGCACGACTTCCCGGTCGTGCTCGCGCACTTCGGCGGGTACCCGCTCGACCGCGACCTGATGGAGGCGAGCATCGACCTGCTCGATCGCTCGACGTCGCTGTACCTCGACACGAGTTTCGTCCGCTATCGCGACCCCCTCGAACGCGCCATCAGGGAGCACCCCGACCGCGTCCTGTTCGGCAGCGGATCGCCGGCCGCGCACCCGAACGTGGCGGTCATGGAGATACTCACGCTAGACGTGCCCGAGGACGCCATGCGGAAGGTCTTCTCGAACAACCCCGGGCGCGTCTTCGAGGCGCTCTCGCCCGCGGGCGGACAGTGATCTCCCGGGAGAACGGAACTCCCAGAGAAAAGTGACCCCTGGGCGGACAGTGCCGGCGAGCACCGGCCGTGTTCGCGGTCAGCGCCGGTCGTAGACGGCGACCGGCCGGTCCGAGCGGGCCGACCGGCCGTACGGGTTTCGCCGGGTCGACCGGTCGAGCAGTCGCGCCCAGGCGCCGTCCTTCGAGCCGACGGCGAGCCCCGACAGCACGTCGCGGCCGGTTCCCAGCCAGCCCGAGGGCGTCGCGTCGCCGCGGGCCACGTCGCGCAGTGAGTCCAGCGCGTCGCGACCGGCGTAGACGACGAGGCGCGCCGCCACGCGCGGGCGCACGCCGTAGTTTTTCACCAGCCGGTAGGCCAGCGAGCGGTACTTCCAGCCGGGGTCGGTCTCCGGGCCGCCGCCGTCGGCGCCGACCTCGCGGGCGACGCCCATCTCCGGCGCCCACGTCACCGAGAAGTCCATCGCGGCGAGGCGGTGGGCGCCGTCGCGGGCGCTCCCGATCTCCAGGTACTCGTCGAAGCCGTCGAGCGCGTCGAGCGCCGGCCGCGAGAAGGCGACGTTGCCGCCGTTGAAGTAGGTGATCTCCCGGCCCGCCAGCGCGTCGGATTCGACCTCCTCGGTCGTCATCCCGCCCCGGAGTTGCTCGTGGACCGGCCCCGACACGACGTCGGTCCCGTCCAGTTGGTCGGCGAGCGCGTCGTACCACTCGTCGGTGACGGACAGCCCCTGGTCGACGAGGGCGACGACGTCGCCGGTGGTCTGCTCGATGCCGGCGTTGCGCGCGGCCGTGACCGTCCGGTCGGCGACCTCGACGAGCACGTCCACGTCCTCGCGCTCGCGGACCATCCCGGTCGTCCCGTCGGTCGAGGGGCCGTTCACGACCACGATCTCGGCCACGGGCACGTGGTCGGCCAGCGCGTCGAGCGTCCGGGCGAGTTGCTCCCGGCCGTCCAGCGTCGGAACCACCACCGAGAGCTCCATACTGTCCGTAGCAGCCTCGACGCATATAAAAATCGTGGGACGAACGGCCCGGCGAACCGGAGTCGGCGACCACAACGCGGGGTCCACCGCGTGCCTCGTCAGTCGACGGTCGCGTTCCAGTAAGAGATCGAGGCCAGGCGGTCGCCGAGCGGCGTGCGGTCGATCGCCTCTTCGACCCGGCGGAACGCCTTCGCGACGCCGCCGGGGAGTTTGCGGTACAGGCCGAAGGGGACGACGAACTCGTGTGTCTCGTCGACGAGGCGCAGTTGCGCGGCGTCGAGCATGCCGTCGACTTCCCGCCGCGAGTAGAGTCGCGACCCCATCGGGAGCGCCCAGTTGTACAGCGACCGGCCCGAGGAGCGGTTGTAGGTCTCGAAGACGACCTGGCGCTTCGAGACGCGGGCCATCTCGCGGAGGTACTCCCCGGGGGTGTCCGCGAGGTGGAAGAATCGGATGGCGAAGACGGCGTCGAAGTGGTCGTCGGGGAACGGGAGCCGCGCGGCGTCGCCGCGCATGAACTCCAGGTGGTCGTCGACGCCCGCCTCTCGGGCCTTGTCGCGGCCCTCCCCGAGCATCGGCGCCGAGATGTCGAGGCCGACCACGTCCGCGCCCTGTTCGGCGAGCATCACGGAGAACCGGCCGGTGCCGCAGGCGATCTCGAGGATCTTCTTGTCTTCGACGGGCGCGAGCGCCTCGCCGACTGCGGCCTTCTCCAGTCTGTCGGTGAGCCGGCCCCCGCCGCGGGAGAAGCGTTTGTCCTCGTAGGACTCGACGACGGTTTCCTGCTGGTACCACTCCTTACCCTTCACGATACGGCAATTTCCCCAGTCTGGGACCAAAAGAGTACTGAAAGCGGACGCTCGGCGCGGTCGCGGGTCCGAACCGCCGCTACGACGTGTAGACCTCGTCCGGACGGATCTCGACGACGACGCGAGCGCCCGGGTCGGCGTCGTAGCTCGGGTACTCGTCGACGTCCATGTAGCGGCGGGCGAGTTCGTCGATGTGGTCCCTGGCGCCCTCCTCGGTCAGCGCCGTGACTTCGCCCGTGACCGAGCAGAAGCGATAGGGATCCTCCGGATCGACCATGCTGACGCCGACCTTCGGGTTCCAGGCGACGTTGCGCTCTTTCCGTCGGCCCCGCGCCGTGTTGATCAGCACCCGGTCGGCCTCGGGGTCGTAGTCGACCCAGACGGGCGTGACGTGCGGGAACCCATCGGGCGTCAGCGTCGCGAAGTGCGCGAACGTCCGCTTGTCGAACAGGTCGTGGAAGGACTCCGGGATGGATGCCATACGCGGATAAGGGGCTACAGCGCCGAAAGGACTCGGTCGACCGGGCGCTACTTGGAGGACGGGGCGCTATGTGGTGGACGAGCCGCTACGTGGGGGACGGGCCGCTACGTGGGGGACGGGCCGCTACGTGGGGGACGGGCCGCTACGCGGGGACGAACCGCCGTACACGCCGTTATTCGGCGATCCACTCGACGTTCGGGCGGAAATACAAGGGTACCTTATATGCTTTGGATACTTTGGTCATCCATATAGCCAACGTTTACCAGTACCCACCGGTGACCCTCAGGCATGAGCACGACCATAGACGATCCGGGTGCGGACGAGCGGCTCGGCGAGACCGAATTCCGCGAGCGCCTGCGCGAACTCCCTCCGAGCGCGAAGCTGGTGGCGAAAGTGCTGGAGACCGACGCGCCCCTCTCGCAGGGGAAACTGGCCGAGGAGTCGCTGTTGCCCGACCGGACCGTCCGCTACGCGCTGAACAGACTCGAAGACGAGGGGCTGATCGGGTCGCGACACAGCTTCCACGACGCGCGAAAACAGGTCTACTTCCTCAACAACTGAGCGCGGTCACTCGACGGACGGAGAGACCCGCTCGCCCTACCGCTGGGCGTACGCGTCTTCGGTCTCGTCGAAGTTCTCTATCTCGACGCCGTCGCCCGTGACGGTCGCCACGTAGACGCCGTTGCCGGAGCCGGTGTCGCGTTCGCTGGCCGCTTCGACCGCGCGAACCGCGAGGTCGCGCGCGTCGTCGAGGCTCATCTCGCGGTCGTACTCGCCCTCGATGGCCCCGTGGGCCAGTTGCATCCCGGAGCCAGTGACCGTGTAGTCGTCTTTCATGACCCCGCCGGCGGGGTCGATGCTGTAGACGTGGCTGCCCTCGCCGTCGACGCCGCCGAGGATCGGGTTGATCGCGAACCACGGGCCGCCGCGGGCGAAGTTACCCGCCAGCGTCGCCAGGGCGTGCATGCTGATCGGCTCGCCCTTGCGGACCTCGTAGAGGTCGACTTCCGAGCGGAGCGTCCGGATGAACGACTGGGCGCCGCCGACGGAACCGACGAGCGTCAGTACGCCGGTCGGGTGGATCTGCTCGACCTTCTGGACGGACTTGTTCGAGACGAAGCGGCCGCCGAGCGAGGCGCGCATGTCCGTCGCCACGACGACGCCCTCCTCCGTCGAGATGCCGACCGTGGTCGTCCCGGTCTTGTTGACCGAGTCGCCGTCGCGTGCCTGTGCGTCGGCGCCGGAGCCACCGAACTGTCCCGCGTCGAGTTCGGGCGCGGTCGGGTCCCCGATGGCGTCGGCGCCGGTCAGGGGGTCGGTGAATCTACTCATCGTCCGCACCTCCGAACTCCGCGAGGTGGCCGTCGATCTCTTCGGCCTCCAGCGAACGGACGCGGTGAATCTCCGTGTCCACGACGCTCACCTCGACCGCTTCGGGGTCGATCTCCTCGTTGCTCTGCGCGAGCGTTTCGAGTGCGAGGGTGATCCCGGCGTCGAGGTCCACGTCCCCGCGGTACTCGTCTTCGAGGAAGCTCATGAGCGTCTCGCGGTTGCCACCGATGGTGGTCGCCTGCCACTCGTAGGGGGTCCCCGAGGGGTCGGTCTCGAAGAGCTTCGGCGTGCCGTCGGGGTCGACGCCGCCGATAGCCAGCGCGGTGCCGAACGGGCGAACGCCGCCGCTCTGTGTGTGGCGCTGGATGTAGTCGGTGACCTCCTTGGCAAGCGCCTCGACGCCGATCGGTTCGTCGTAGCGAAGGCGGTTGACCTGCGCCTGCTCGCGGGCGAAGTCGATCAGCTGTCGCGCGTCGGCGACGTGGCCCGCGCTCGCGACCGCGATGTGGTCGTCGATGCGGTGGAGTTTCTCGATGCTCTGTTCCTCGACGAGCGGGGAGCGGACCTGGCGGTCCGCCGCGAGCACGACGCCGTCGGTCGTCCGAACGCCGACGCTCGCCGTCCCGCGCTTGATCGCTTCCCGGGCGTACTCGACCTGATAGAGGCGCCCGTCCGGCGAGAAGATCGTCATCCCGCGGTCGTACGCCTGCTGGTTCTGATCCTGCATAGTGTGCGTCACTGAGTCAGCGTGACTAACTTCCAGTTAGTGGTTGCCATATATAGGCCTTTTCACCAGACCACGGGACTCCGCGTCGGTGCGTCCCGCGGTCACAGCGGGGCCCGTCAGTCGTCGCCGATGGGATCGTCGATGTACCGCGCTTCGAGGCGGGCCGCGGTGGCCGGGCGTTCGATATACCGGGCGTCGACGACCGCGAGGGCCGCGGTGAGTAGGGCGAAGCCGACGGCGGCGGCGACGAGTTCGAGCGGGGTCGCCCCGACGAGAGCGTCGACCGGCGGGAAGTCGACTGCGAGCGCGACGAGGTACGTGACCGAGACGGCCGCGACGGCGACGGCGAGCCCGAGGGCGTGTTCCGAGCCGGCCCTCGGCGGCGTACGATCGCTGGCGTATCCCAGCGCGAGCGCGCTGACGGGAAACATGACGACGAGCCCCAGCGCCCAGGTCGTCACGGTCGTCTCGCCGGCCGCGAGGACGGACAGCAGTCCCCAGACCGCGAGCGAGACCAGCAGGGCGACCGCGCCGGCGAGTCGGGCGACGGCGGTCGTCTCGTACATCAGCGGCGGTCCTCGCCTCGCGGTAGGCTCCGCGAACTGTCGGCGGTCGGACCGGCGGTCGATAGGTGTTCGGAACTGGACTGGGTCGCGACGGGTCGCGCGGTCATATCGGTTGCCTACCCTCACGACTACAGCGGCTTAACTCGTGTCATCGGTCTCCCCGGGCCGACGGAGAAAATCGGCGGTCTGGGGCGGCCTCACCGGCTGAATCGGTCCGTTACGCGACGTTCGGCTCGACACGCACGAACTACTTCGGGTCGTTCGATACGGGTAGGGCCGTCAGGTAACGGGCTGACCGGCAGTCTCGGGTTCCGGCGCGACGGCACCGCCGATCGCGCCACCGATCGCGCCGGGGATCCCGGTCGCGGCGACCCAGACGAGCGCGGCGACGCCGGCCCCGAGTCCGAAGATGCCGGCCACGAGGGTCCCGACGAACAGCAGGACCAGCGCGACGACGATCCCCCCGATAGTCGTCGCGAGGAACCCGTGTACTGCGCCGCCACCCAGGCCTTCCCGAGCGGCGTACCCGGCGATCGCGCCGGCGATAAGGCCGGTCAATCCCGCCCCGATCGCCGGGAGGGTCGCGTCGGTGAACGGGAGGCCCAAGCCACCGAGGAGTCCGATCACGAGCGATGCGACGAGACCGTACAGGACAGCCATCCACTTTACCATGCGCGAATACAGGCTGGCTGACGTGTTAAGCGAACTTGCCGGCATCCACAGGTAATTTCAGCTTCACGTGCCAGATGGCCGCGGCCACGGACGGAATGGACGCGAGTTGTCAGCGAGGTGTGATTCGATCCGGCGGTCCGAGCTAATACAGCGAGAGGTGGCCGGTCACCTTGTCGACGAGGTCGTCGCGGGCGGGGCCGACGGCGAGCGCGCTGGCGGTGCCGGGTTCGAGCTGTGTGTGGCCGGCGTCGCGGACGACGGCGTGGGGGAGGCCTTCGCGCTCGGCCTTGTCGGCGAGTTCGAACAGCTGGGACTCGCTGTCGGCCTGCAGGACGACCTTCTTCTGGCCGCTGCCCTTCCACTCGTTTTTCGCCTGCCGGTCGGCGTCCTCGACGGCCATGAGGGAGGCGTGGGCGACCTGCGCGGCGAGTTTCCCCTCGCCCATCCCTAGGTCGGCCCGGGCGACGATGGCCTGTTTCATACTCCGATTGGCGGCCGGCGGGAGATAGGGTTTCTCATCGACGGTGGCACTTCCGCGGTCGAAACCGGCTTGTGATACCCGGTAGCAGTCGGGACGATGCGGATCGGCATCCAGCCCTACACGATCAGCGCGATCGACGAACCGCTCCCCGCGAAACTCGGCCGGATCGCCCGCGCCGGGTACGAGGGCGTCGAACTCGGCCCCGACGCGAACACCGACGCCGTCCACGACGCGCTCGCCGCCCACGACCTCGCCGTGTCGAGCATCGGGTCCGGGCTCGACGCGCTCGACGAGGACGTCGAGACCCACGCCGCAGCGTGCGACGCCTTCGGGACGGACGACGTGGTCGTCATGTGGATAGACCCCGAGGCGTTCGCGACTCGCGAGGCCGTCGAGTCGACCGCCGACCGGCTCGACGCCGCCGCCGACCGCCTGGCCGACTCCGGCCTCCGACTTCACTACCACAACCACGCGCACGAGTTCACGGACCTCGGTGCGACGACCGGGTACGAGGCGCTCGTCGACGCGACCGACGCCGTCCGCTTCGAGGTCGACGTGGGCTGGGCGGGGGTCGGCGGCGTCGACCCCGCGTCGCTACTCGACGACGTCGGCGACCGCGTCTCGCTCGTCCACCTCAAGGACATGGACTTCCAGGCCGGCGAGTTCGTCACCTTCGGCGAGGGGGATCTCGACGTGGGGACGACGGTCGAGGCGGCCCGCCGTATCGACGCCGAGTGGGGCCTCTTCGAGAACGACGAGCCCGTCGATCCCGTGGCCGAGCCCTCGCACGCGTCCCTGCGCCTGGACGAGCACACCGGCCACCTCGGTCGGGGCGACGACCCGGCGGCAGACCGCGCCGACGACGGCCAGCCGACGCACGTCGGCGACGGCGACTGACCTGTCCGCGTCCGGTGGTTGCGGCCCGGGCCGACACCCCGACCATGCGATAGCAGAAACAAGGTTTTCATGTGAGGCGAGTGTCAGCCAGTCTACTCATGGTCCTCCGTCCCTCCAGCGTTGCCGAAGCCCTCTCCGAGACCCTCCCGGACCAGACCTGGCAGCGGGATGCCACCGCCATCTTCCTGGTCGCGCTCGTCCTCCGCGGGTGGGTCTGGTCGAACACGGGCACAATGGTCGTCCGGGACGCCACCCGGTACCTGGCGTGGTGCAACGAGTTCTCGCTCGGGACGCTCTTCGGCACCCGGGCGCTGGTCTACTCCGGCTACTGGCTCCCCTACTGCGGTTGGCTGCGCGCGACGGGCGAGTACGTCCACGGCTGGGTCGGCGTCCAGATCGGGCTCTCGGCGCTGTCGTGCGTGCTGGTCTACGCCACCGGACGCCACCTCGTCGGTCGCTCCGCGGGCCTCGTCGCCGGCGGCGCGCTCGCCGTCCAGTGGGAGGTGTACCGCTGGGCGGCCCGACCGCAGTCGGAGTTCATGCTGACGTTCGCCGTCGCGCTGGCGCTGTGGCGCCTCGCGCACTACCACACGACGCCGACGACGCGCAACCGTCTGCTCGCCCTCGGAACCCTCGGGTTCGCTGCGCTCGTCCGACCGAACGGCCTGCCAATCGTCGCCGCGTACCTCCTCTACGACCTCCTGCCGGCGACGAGCGACCACCGGCTGAACCTGGGGTTCCCCGCGAAGATCAACCTCGCGCTCGTCGGCGGCCTCGTCGCCGCCATCGCCTACCGCCTGCAGTTCGGCTGGGCCCGCGGATCGATGCTGTTCCACTGGCGGGAGGGGATCGTCATCACGCCCGACCGGTTCGTCTACGACTACGCGCCGGCGCCGGCGAGCGGCGTCGTCGACTTCTTCGTCGCCAACGCCGAGCACGTCGTCGCCATCGCGACCCTCCGTGGCCTGTGGTTCTTCTCGCCGATCATGCCCGGCTGGTCGGAGAGCCACGCGCTGAGGGCGATGGTGACGCTCGGACCGCTATTTGTCCTCGCCGTGCTGGGGATCCACGCGGCGGTGGTCCGCGAACAGTGGGACCTGCTCGTGCTGTGGGTGACGCCGCTGGTCGCGGTGGTCGTGACGGCGATGGGCATCTGGGTCGCCGGCTGGCGCAACTTCCTCGGTCCCGCCGTCGTCGTCTACGCCCTCTTCGCCGGCTACTACGTCTCGCTGACCCGCTGGCCCGAACGAGTGCGCGTCCGCAGCCGAACGTAGCCCGCACTCGACCGCGTTCGGTGCGTTTCGCCCCGTCCCGCCCTCGACACGAGAGCCGCTGCCAACCGTGATGTTTTACCGCCGGCGGGCAGAGAAACCTGTATGATACTGTCGGACGCGGACATCCTGCGGCGCCTGGAAGAGGGGGATCTGGTGGTCGAACCTCTCGACGACCCGGACATCCAGATCCAGCCCGCCAGCGTCGACCTGCGCCTCGGGCGGGAGTTCCTGGAGTTCCAGCACGCCAACATCCCCTGCATCCACCCCAACAGCGAGAACGAGGTCGCCGAGTACGTCGAAGAGACCGTCGTCGACGAGGACGGCGAGTTCATCCTCCACCCCGGCGACTTCGTCCTCGGTACGACCTACGAACGCGTCGGTATCCCGGACGACCTCATCGCCCACGTCGAGGGACGCTCTTCGCTCGGTCGCCTCGCCATCGTCGTCCACGCCACCGCCGGCCTCTGCGACCCCGGTTACAAGGGGCAGATCACCCTCGAACTCTCCAACCTCGGCACCGCGCCCGTGGCGCTCACGCCCGGGATGCGCATCTCCCAGCTGACCTTCACGGAGCTGAAGACCCCCGCCGACCGCCCCTACGGGGAAGAGCGCGGTTCGAAGTACCAGGACCAGACCGGACCGCAGGCGTCGAAGATCCAGGGCGACCGCGAGTTCGGGGGTGACCAGTAGGGCGATGGTCGAAGCCCGAACTGCGACGGGGACGGGCGCGCGAGCGGCCGACCGGGCGGCATCCAGGCGGACCGGGTGGTCGGCGTGAAGTTCATCGAGGAACTCGTCGTCGAGGAGTTCCTGCCGACGTTTCGTTCGATGCTCGCCGAGTCGCTGCGCGAGCGCGGGCTGACCCAGAGCGAGGTCGCCGAACACCTCGGTATCAGCCAGAGCGCCGTCTCGAAGTACGTCCACGGCGAGGTCGAACGCAACGACCGCCTCCTCGGCGACCGCCGCCTGCGCGAACTGATCGAGCGCCTCGCCGAGGGGCTCGCCAGCGGCGAGATGAGCCGCGTCCAGGCGCTCGTCGAGGCCGAGGTGTTCGTCCGTCGCCTCGAACGCGGCGGCCTGCTCGCGCAACTCCACGAGGAGGAGATGCCCGGCCTCGCGGAGTACGGCGACGACCGCTTCGCCATCCACGACCCCGAAAGCACGGTCCGCGCCGCCGAGCAGGTGCTCGCCTCCCTCCGCCGCGGCGTCCGCATCCTCGAAAACACCGACGACTTCCCGGATCTCGTCCCCGCCGTCGGGTCGAACCTCGTCGAGTGCCTCCCCGACGCCGAGGGCATCGAGGACGTCGCCGCCGTCCCCGGCCGCATCCTCGACCTCGAAGGGACGACGGCCGTGCCCGCCGATCCCGAGTTCGGCGTCAGCGAACACGTCGCGAGCGTCCTGCTCGCCGCCCGCGCCGGCGGGAGCGACGCCCGCGCCGCCCTGAACGTCCGCTACGACGAGGAGATCGTCGAGACGCTGACCGACGCCGGCTACACCGCCGTCGAGTTCGACGCCGAGGCGGACCTCGAACCGGCCATCGCCGACGCGCTCGCGGAGTCGTCCGACGCCGACGTGCTCTACCAGACGGGCGGGTTCGGCGTCGAACCGATCGTCTACGTGCTGGCGGCCGACGCACCGACCGCCGCGCGGGCCGTCCGGGAGCGCTAATGGCCGACGACGTCGGCGCCACGCAGTCGTTCTACGGCCGGTGGGCGCGGGCCTACGACTGGCTCGCGACCGCGCCCGGCGTCGGCTCCTGGCGCGACCGCGCCGCCGACGCGCTGGCTCTCGACCCGGGCGACACCGTCGTCGAGATGGGCTGTGGCACCGGCGCGAACTTCTCGCACCTGCGCGACCGCGTCGGTCCCGACGGCCGAGTGGTCGGCGTCGACCTGACCCGCGGCATGCTGCGCCGGGCGAACGAGCGCGTCGACCGCGCCGGCTGGCAGAACGTCCACATCGCCCGCGCGGACGCGCGCCGACCGCCCATCGACGGCCCGGTCGACGCCGTCCTCGCGACGTTCGTCGTGGGGATGTTCGCCGACCCTCGACCCGCCGTCGAGCGGTGGGTCGAGACGCTGGCTCCCGGTGGACGCATCGCGCTGTTGAACGCCGGGCGCTCCGACCGGCGTGTGGCTGCGCCGCTGAACCTCGGTTTCCGCGCGTTCGTCCGGGCGGCCGCCCCCGGCGACGGCCGCGAGTCGCCGTCGAAGAGCCTGGAACGGCGCGTCGCCACCGCGCGCGACGCGGTCTACTCGAACTGCCCCGACCACGGCTACGAGGAGTTCGGCCTCGGCTACCTCGGCCTCGCCTGGGGCGAACGGAGCGAGGTCTAGCCGTTGTTCGGAGAGTAAACTGTTTAATCGCGAAGTCTGCGACCGCTACCGCCGCAGATATGCTGACCACCAACAGCGTGAAAGCCCCCGCTGGCTCGGCTCCCGCGGGTCGCTGCGCTCCTCACTTCGTTCCGGTGCTTGCTTCCCCGGGGTTCGCCGAGCCAGCGGCCCCTTTCAGTCCCACCCGTGTCGGCTGGTCGGCGAGTCTGTGCGGGTGGGAATGAAAGGGGCGACGCGTTCGACGAAGGCGGCCGACGGTGAGCCGAACGGAGTGAGGCGAACGTCGGGAGAGCAAGCTCTCCCGGAACAAGCACCACAGCGAAGCGAGGAGCGCAGCGAGGCCCCCGTCGCGAGGGACCTTCGGTCCCTCGGACCATGCGAGCGGGCCTTCGGCCCGCGAGCAGAAGTCGAACGCGTCGGGGCTTTCACGCTGTTTGCAGTATTATCTCCGAATTCCCATCCGCCTCCTCGAATCTCTCACGCAAGACCTCACTCACGAGTCGCGCTCGAAGACGGCCGCCCCGAACGAGTCGGGCACGGACAGCGACCCGGACTCGACGCGGTAGACGAGACAGCCGGCGAGGGTCAGCAGGCTGCCGTAGAGGACGGGCGTCCCGAGGCGGAAGACCGGCAGGAGCGCGTCGAGGATGGGCTGGGCGGTGGCCGAATCGACGGGAGCCACTCGAACCGCTTCCCGAACCGTGCGGAACGACATCGAGAGGTTGGCCAGGAGCGCGCCGGCGACGAACACCCGGCGACCGCGACCGGCGGGGAGGTCGTACAGCAGGACGACCAGTGAGAACGCCGTGTAGGCGTAGTAGAGCAACAGCGACGGGACGGCCACGACCATCGCGACGAGGGTCCCGTGGATCGCCACGTGGCGGTCGGTCGTCGTCTCGACGCGCCAGTAGAGGGCAGCGAGCACGGGCGCGAGCAGTGCCGCGGCCCCCACCGCGTACCACACGGGATCGACGGTGGGGAACAGCGCCGAGAGCGGGCGGCGGAGGGTGACGAAGCCCCGATCGGGCGCGAGGCCGCCGACGAACGCCGCGGTCTCGCGCCGGGGCACGAGCGCGTCGACGACGTAGGTCCGGGTCGTGTCGACGCCGAAGGCGAGCAGGCCGAGCGCCGTCAGTCCGGCGGCGGTGCCGACGGCCGCACCGATCGCGCGCCAGGCACGCCTGCGGAGGAGCCAGAGCCCGACGAGGCCGGGGAAGACCTTCACGAACGCCGGGAGGGCGAGCGCGGCACCGGCGCGCGTCTCGCGGTCGCGCGCCAGCCAGACGAACCCCGCGACGAGCGCGGCGACGAGGAGGTGGTTCACCTGGCCGTAGGCGAGCGAGGGCGCCGAGTGCGCGGAAGCGAAGAGGAACGCGAACAGGAGCGCGCGCTCCGCGCGACCGACCGAATAGCCGAGCGACTCGACGTAGTCCGCGAGGAGTCGCGTGGCCGCGGCCGTCGCCAGCCCGGAGACGAGCGTGATCGCGACGAAGCCGGGTACCCAGCGCTCGGCGAGCGCGGAGGGGAGGAAAGCGAGCACGGTCGCGGGCGGGTAGAGGTAGTGATACCCGCTGTCCGGCGGGGTGACGGCGTAGAAGTTCTCGCCCGCGAGGGCCGCTTCCGCGGCGACGTGGTAGACGCGGTAGTTGAGCCCGAAGGTGCCCGGTCTGTTGACGGCGTAGTTGGCGAGCGCGATCAGCCCGAGGAGCGCACCCGTTCCGAACACCGCCAGCGCGTCGCGCCTCCGGTCGGCCATACTCGCCGGTGCGACGGTGAGGGTCTTGGATGTGACGAACGCCTGTCTCGATCGGCGGGCGGAGCGGACGGCCTCGGGAGCGGCGCTACACTCGGTAGCGCTCGGCGTGTTCGGGGCAGAACTCGGGCTCTCCCAGTTGCGCCCGAACGACGCCGGGCTGGCGGTGCGGGTTCGCCAGCCGACATCCCTCGTCGTCGCAGAAACCCTCGCCGGTCGCCAGGTAGTGATACGTCTGCAGGACGTAGCCTCTCAGCGCATCCGTCGTCCGCGGGTCGTCCGCGACGAGGAACTCCCCGTCGACCTCGTTCTCCAGCACTTCCCGCGGCGGCGAGTCGCCCGAGAGCAGCGCGTGTTTCTGCTGTTCCCTGTAGTACTGCTCGGGCTTGGCGGGGGCCTCGTAGAGGCCGGGAACCGAGACGAGTCCGGGCTGGCCGAGGACGTTCACGCGCTTGTGCCAGCGGCCGTCGTGGTCGCCCCAGGTTCCGACGACGCGGTCGAGCAGGGGGACGTGGAGGTGGTCGAGTCCGCGCTCGTCGTCGGGGAGCAAGTCGTGGAGGATCGCCTGGACCTGCAGGCCGTCGTAGATGACGCCGCCGGCGCGCTCGGGGTTGTCGAGCGCGCGTTCTTCGTAGCGGACGATGCCGACCATCGTGTTACCCGTGTCGCGTTCGTACGGCGAGAGTACTCGCGCCTCGGCGAACGACTCGGCGAGGTCGTCGTCGCCGAAGACGGACAGGAATCGGTCGCGCACCGCGACCTCCGCGTCGACGCGGTCGCGGAGCCAGTCGGCGACCGCGTCCGCGTCGGCTTCGGTCGTCGGCGCGCGATAGATCGTGACCTCCTCGACCATACGAATCGGTGGTACCACCGAGTGAAACGGTTTGCGGGTTCCGCTCGTCGCGGGGCCGCCCACCCGCGGCCCGCTATATCTCGCTCCCGTCGAAGCGCTCGTGGCGCTGGTCGTCCATCTCGGCCAGGTGCTCCCTGATGACGCTCCGCCTGTCCTTCCGATTGCACGCCGTCGCCGGACACGCGACGTACTCGCGCTCGCGGGGTGCTGTCTCGGGCATGTGTCGTGCTACGCACCCTCTCGCTATATTCCGACTGATCGCTCCCTTGCGAGGTACTTGCGAGAATGCGGTCCAAAAAATCTATACATTAGCGTACAGACCAGAACTATATCAGACAGAAATGTCCAATAGAGAGTTCGAAGTCGCGGACGACTTCCTGACCATCGGGCGGACGTTCGCGGAGTACCGGCGGATGTTCGACCTGGGGATCGACGACCTGGCGGGTCGGGAGCTACTCGACTGCGGGGGCGGCGCGGGCGCGTTCACGGCCACGGCCGCGGAACTCGCGGCCGACGCCGGCGCCGTCGACCCGCTGTACGGACCGCCGGCGGCGGCGCTCGAGTCGGAACTCGACGCGGCCATCGAGTACAACGTCACGCAGCTCCGCGAGAAACGGGATCTCTTCGTCTGGGACTTCTACGGGGACGTCGATACCCGCAGCCGGTACCTCCGGGCGGCCGCCGAGCGCTTCCTCGCCGACTACGCCACCCACCCCGACCGATACGTCGCCGGCGGACTCCCCGACCTCCCCGTCGACGACGACAGCGTCGACCTCGCGCTGGTCGCGAACCTCCTCTTCGTCTACGACGACCGGCTCGACCGCGAGTTCCACGCGGCCGCGCTTCGCGACCTGGCCCGCGTGGCTCGCGAGGAGGTCCGCGTGTTCCCGCTGCACTCGCTGGACCGGACGCGCTCGGAGTACGTCGAACCGGTGGCCGAGTCGCTCCGGACCGACGGCCACAGGGTTTCGCTCCGGGAGGTCCCCTACGAGTTCCAGCCCGGCGCGACGGAGATGCTCGTGATCGAACCGTGAACCGACCGGTCGGCGCGACGGGGCGTCGACGCCGTCGCGTCGATCCGCCTGGGCGACAGGATTCCACCTGTGTGCAGGGTCCACGTCACTCTCGCGCGCGGGTCCGGACGGTCAACACGGGTCTGCTGGCGCCGCGAACGACCGCCGTGGCGACGCTGCCCATCACGAACCGGTCGAGACCCGTCCGCCCGTGGGTCCCGACCACGATCAGGTCGACGTCCTGATCGTCCGCGAACTCGAGGATCACCCGTTCGGGTTCGCCCTCCCGCGTCTCGGGCGCGACGTCGACACCGTCCTGCGCACCGCGAGCGCGCAGGGCGTCGCCGATCGCTTCGCCCTGCTGTTCGAGCACGGCGTGCAGCGCCCCCGTGCTCCCGAATCGGCTGTCGACCACGTAGAGGCCGTAGACCGTCGCGTCGTGGGCGGCGGCGAGTCCGAACGCGTAGTCGCGCGCGTGCTGAGCGCTCTCGCTCCCGTCGGTCGCCAGCAGGATGCGCCGGATCCCCCGGTCGATGTCGGGACCGTCCGCGCGGACGATCAACACCGGCATCGTCGAGTGCTGGGCGACCTGCCGGGCCACCGAGCGCCGGAGGAACCGGGCCAGTCGCCCGCGGGCGTGCGCACCGATCACGACGAGGTCGACCTCGTTCGCGGACGCGTACTCGACGATTTCCTCCGTCGGGTGCCCGACGGCGATCGCTCCAGTGGCGGCGACATCGGCGTCGTCGCAGGCCTCGGTCGCCTCGTCGAGAGCCGACTGGGCCGTCTCCCGCACCGACGCTTCGATCCGATCGCCGAGATCGGAGTCGCGGGACCGCTCGGGGACGGCGCTCCTGTCGACGACGGCGAGCGCGCGGACCGTCGTGTCGTCGTCCGCAAGCGCGAGCGCGTACCTGACGGCGCGATCGCTCGCCTCGCTCCCGTCGACTGGGACGAGTATCCGGTCGAACATACGATCCGTTAGAGCCCCCACAACAAGGCGATTCCGAGGACGGTCACCACCGAGAGGAGAAGTTGCAGCGGGGCGCCCACGCGCATGTAGTCGGTGAAGCGGTAGCCGCCCGGGCCGTAGACGAACAGGTTCGTCTGGTAGCCGATGGGGCCGAGGAACGCGGTCGACGCGGCGAAGGTGACCGCCAGCACGAACGCGAACGGGTTCGCGCCGATAGCGGTGGCCGCGGCCGCCGCGACGGGGATCATCAACACCACGCTCGCGTTGTTGCTGATCACCTCGGTGATCAGTCCGGTCGCGACGTAGAACACCCACAGTACGAGCAGGTCCGGGAGGAAGCCCGCCGACGCTGCCACCGCGTTGCCGGCGAGCGCCGCGGCGCCGGTCCGTTCGAGCGCCACGCCGAGCGGGATGACCCCCGCCAGCAGGAAGATGACGGTCCAGTCCACCGACTCGTACAACTCGCCCGGTCCGAGCACGCCCGCGACGACCATGGTGACGACGCCAGCGAGCGCGGAGACCATGATGTCCTGCTGGAAGCCCGCGACCACCGAGAGCTGCTGGATCCCGGTTGCACCGACTAGAACGGTTGCGAGCAACTCCCACGGGAGCGCCACGAGGCCCACGACTCCGATCATGATCGCGATCGCGTGCGGGATCTTCTCGGACCGGTAGTCGGGGTCGCCGACGTCCCGCGAGAGAACGAAGTCGCGGGTCCGCGCGAGGCGGTCGACGCCGCCGGCGCTCGCCCGGACGAGGAGCGTGTCGCCCCCGCGGATGGTGAAGTCGTCGAGGCGGTCCCGGACGGCGCCGCTCCGCGTGCGAAGGGCCAGGACCGTCGCGTCGTAGCGCGCGCGGAACGTCGAACTGCGGAGAGTCTGGCCGACGAGCGGGGAACTCGACGGGACCACGACGTGCACGAGCGACCGGTCGTCCGTCGCCGCTCGATCGGCACCGTCGACCGCTTCGCCTGCTCCCGGAAGGACCAGCCCGTCGACGTCGTCGAGTCCCCCGAGCGTCTCGCTGGTCGCCCGGATCACCAGCGTGTCGTCTGGGCGGAGTCGCCGCTGGTCCAACTCGTCGGTGAACCGCTCCCCGTCGCGGATTAGCTGAAGGAGGTCGGCGTCCACGCCGGACGCTTCGACCGCGGTCGTCGCCCGCCGACCCACGAGGGGCGACCCGTCGTCGACGACGAATTCCGCGAGGTACTCCTTGACGCCGGTTTCATCGACGGCTACATCCGGTGGGACCCGTTCGGGGAGGAGCCGATGGCCGACGGTCATGAGGTAGAGTCCCCCGACCACGAGGACGACGGCGCCGAGGGAGGTGAACTCGAAGAAGTCGAACGCGTGGAGGCTCGGGTACTTGCGGGAGAGCCGCGCCGACGTGGCGCTCGCGAGGATGTTCGTCGACGTCCCGATGAGCGTGAGCATGCCGCCGAGTTGCGAGGCGTACGAGAGCGGGATCAGCAGTTTCGACGGCGACGTGTTGCCCTTGTGGGCGACGTCAGAGATGACGGGCACGAGGACCGCGACGACCGGCGTGTTGTTGAGGAACCCCGACAACGGCCCGGCGACGCTGATCGTTGCCAGCAGTTGCCTGTCGAGGCTATCGCCGGCGAACGCGGTGATCTTCCGGCCGACGATCTGGACGGCACCCGTCCGGCTGATCCCCGCGCTCAGGATGAACATCGCGAGGACCGTTATCGTCGCCGGGCTGGAAAAGCCCGATATCCCGTCGGTCGGCGAGATCTGGGTCCACGGTTCGAGCACGATCAGCGTGACCATGATCGCGATCGCGGTCACGTCGATGGGGAGCCACTCCGTCACGAACAGCACGACCGCGGCGAGCGTGACGGCGAACACCACGAGCATCTGGGGGGTCACGCCCGTCGGAGGTGCCACCTGCCAGACGCTCGCGGAGACCATGGAGAGACGAACGGAAGTCCCGATAAAGAAGGCCCGTCTACGTTGAATCGAACAGCCCGGACGCCCCCGCCCGCGACCGAACCCTAGTGAGCCGTTACTCGGACGGGCCCAGGGTTACAGACTGCCATCCCAGCGATAGGACCCGCGTTCGCCGACGGCATCGGGGGGACGAACTGATCGGCTCGGGTCCCGGAACCGCTGGGGCGCTCCCAGTGACATCGATCCCCGTGGTGCCCCAAGGGGTTAGTTCCGACCGGTCGAACGGACGGCATGGTCGACGCCCGCGACTACCACGAGCGGACGAACCACTCGCCCGATCGCCTGCGCGAGGACTCGTTCCGACTCGACCGGTCGAACCAGCCCCGCCCGTACAAAGTGTACGAAGCCCTCCCCAGGTTCGCCCCCGACAGCGACCCCGATCCGCCAGCGACGCCCGCGCTCGCGTCGATCGCGACCACCGATCCGGACCCGCCCGCCGAGGCTCCCGACGGGTCCGACGACCCCGATATCGAAACGCTCTGTCACTACGCGACGGGGATCACGAAGGAACTGGAGGTGCAGGGCCAGCCGATGCCGTTCCGCGCCGCCGCCTGCACGGGAAAGCTCTACCACGTCGACCTGTACGCCGTCACCGGCGACTGCGGCCAGTTCGACCCCGGCGTCTACCACTTCGACCCGCACTCCGGCGAGTTCGACGTGCTCCGCGAGGGCGACTTTCGAGGCGTTCTGGCCGCGGCCTCGGGCGAGTACCCGGCCGTCGCCGACGCGCCGGTCACGTTCGTCGCCACCTCCCAGTGGTGGCGCAACGAGTGGAAGTACCGGGCGCGCACCTACCGCCACGCGTTCTGGGACTCCGGGACTATCGTCGCGAACCTCCTCGCCGTGGCCCAGGGGGGCGGCCACCGCGCCGAAGCCGTCGCCGGGTTCGCCGACGACCCCGTGGTCGACCTGCTCGGCCTCGACCCCGACGAGGAGGCGCCGCTGGAACTCGTCACTGTCGGCTCGGGCGCACCGGTCTCGGAGGACACCGCGACACCCGACGTCGACCCCATCGACCCCGAGGAGCGCCCGCTCTCCGCCGACCCCGTCGACTACCCGCTCGTCCCCGACGCGTGGCGCCAGAGCCGACTCGACGACGGCGCGGCCGCCGACGCGTGGCGCGAGGAGTTCGCCGCCGAAGTCGCCGACACCTCGCTGGGGCTCCGCCCCGACACCGGCGGCGAGCGGATCCAGCTGGACCCCGTCGACGCGGAGACCGCGTCGGCGCGTCCCGTCGGGAACACCATCGAACGGCGCGGCTCCTGTCGCGAGTACAGCCACGACCCGATCAGCGCCCGGAAGTTCGCGACCGTGCTGGACCGGGCACTCCGCGGGACGCCCGCCGACGCCTTCGCCGGCGACCTCGACGGCCTCGTCGACTGCTACTGTCTCGTCCACGCCGTTGACGGCATCGACCAGGGCGTCTACGAGTACCACCCCGGGAGCGACGAACTGGAGTGGGTGGGCGAGACCGACCGGGAGACCGCCGGCCACCTCGCGCTCGGCCAGTCCGTCGTCGGCGACGCGGCAGCGAACGTCTACCTCGTCGCCGACGTCGACGCCGTCGTCTCGGAGTTCGGGAATCGCGGCTACCGGCTCGCGCAACTGGAGGCCGGCATCGCCCTCGGACGGCTGTACCTCGCGACCTACGCCCACCTGGAGCTGGGCGGTCGCGGCTTCACCTTCTTCGACGATCAGGTATCGGAGTTCCTGTCGCCCCACGCCGACGGCCAGACGCCCATGACCCTGTTCGCGTTCGGAAAGCCCGCCTGACCGGTGGGTCGCACTCGACGAACCGCCAATCGGCGTTCGCGCTCGACGAACCACCTATCCGCGTTCGCGTCCCTACGCTTCGGCGAGCACGTGCAGCGTCCCCTCGTCGGAGACGGCGTACAGCTGCCCGTCGGCGAGCGCGAGGCCGGTGTCGACGCCCCCGTCGACCGAGTGCTCCCAGCGCGTCTCGCCGGACGCCGCGTCGAGCCCGTAGACGGTTCCCTCGGTCGTCCCCAGGTACACGGTCCCGTCGGAGAGGATCGGCGCGTCGACGGCCCCGCCGTCGAACGACCGGTCCCAGTCCAGGTCGCCGGACTCGGCGTCGACCGCGAAGACTGTCGTCGACGTCGACCCCGGTCGTTTGCTCCCGAAGTACACGGTCCCGTCGGCGACGGCGACCGACCGCGGGACGATGGCCGTGTTGTTGTCGTCGTAGACCCACTCCTCGTCGCCGCCGTCCGCCGAGCGGGCGGTGACGTATCGCTCCTGGAGGTAGACCGACCCGTCGACGACCGTCGGCGTCTGGGCCTGGAAGACGCCCCCTTCGCTGCGCCAGTTCTCCTCGCCGCTCTCGGCGTCGACGGCGATCAGGTCCCCCTGCTCGTCGTCCGTCGGGAGCGTCGTGACGTACACGGATCCGTTCGCGACGGCCGGCGGCGCTCTGACCTCCTTGTCGAACGGGAACGACCACGACTCCTCCCCGTTCGAGGCGTCGACCGCGACGAGTCCGCCCGTCGCCTTCCCGACGTACGCCGTTCCGTCGACGACGGTCGGGTACCCCTTCTCCGGGATCGCGTCGTACGTCCACTCCTCCGACCCGTCGGAGACGTCGAGCGCTCGCATCCCGCCCGCCTCGAAGTACAGCGTCCCGTCGAGGACGGTGAGGTACGCCGGCGTGCTGTCGAGGCCCGTGTTCCACTGTTCGTCCCCGGTCTCGGCGTCGAGCGCCGCGACCCCGCTCGGGGACTCCACGTATGCCGTCCCGTCGACGACGGCCGGCGTCACTCCCAGCCCGTCGTCCGTCGACGCCGTCCAGACCTCCTCGACGGACGACGTCGGACCGGATCCCCCCGCCTGCCCGGTCGCCGCCGCGTCGCGCTGGACCCGCGGCCACCCGTTCGGCCCACCGCCGCCGCTCAGGGGCCCGCCCCCGCCCCCGTCGCCGTCGGACGAACTCAGTGGCCCGAGACAACCGCTCGCGCCGATCGCACAGCCGATTCCCCCGATTCGCAGGACCTGTCGTCGTGTCGTTCCCCTGTCCATACGCCCCTTCTGGGAGGAACTGTGCCATAAGCTTGCTGTTCGTCCGACAGAATCTGGTCCACACAGTGACAGTACAGCGCGATCGCACGATTCCGCCGCCGAGCACGAGCGCGAGTCCCGGTCGGACGACGTAGTGGTCGACCGTCCAGAACTCGCGGGCGAAATCGTCGACGGTCCAGAGTGTACCCGCCCCGGCCACCGCGAGCCCGACATCCGGGGACCGGTTTCGGAATCGCGCCAGTAGCGCGACGACGACGGCGAGGCCGACCGCGCCGAGGATCAGGACGTCGACGCCGCTGAATCCCGTCCACAGCCCCTGCAGTCCCTCGGCTGTGACGTACGGATCTCCATCGATAGAGCGGACGGACTTGCGAACCCACGGGAGCCACGCGCCGACGACGACCAGCAAACACGCGGCGAGGACGGCGCCGAGATACCGGTTCGACAGCCCGTCGACCATATCGATGGGTGTCATCGTCTCGGCAAGTGTCTTGTCCCGATCGCTGTCAGTTCGAGTGATTGTGGGTGCAACAAGCGATGAGAGCCCTCGGCCCACTCGCTAGTAGGAGACTCGACTGCAGATGACTGGGTCCGACGAAAGCCCTCGACCCGCTCGCGGCTGCTGTGCGACATATCCTCGCTGCGCTCGGATAGGGGCCGCGCACCAGCCGCGAGCGCGCCTCGCCCTTTCAGTCCGCCAGGGACCCTTACCGCACAGCAACCGCACCACACGCCTCCCCAACCGATTGCGGTGTCTGCGGGCGACCCGCGAGTCGCCCGCATGGCCCGAGGGACCGAAGGTCCCTCGCTACTCATCCCTCGCACGAAATTGTCGCGGCACGAGAGCCGCGACAGCGCGCGCCACGTCTGAAGTCTGAAAGGCGTACCGCGCCGAGCATCGCGAGGCGCGGTTTCCCCGGACGCGAGTGAACGAAGTGAGCGACGCGTCCGGCAGTTTTTCCCCAAGTTTTTGCAAACGAGAGTGCCCGCAGGCCGACGGCCGAGGACACCCCCGTTTGTAAAAAGTGGTCTCTAGTCGTCGGCGGGCGTCGCGGCGTCGCGACTCGTCAGGTCGACGGGGTCGGCGTCGACCCCCAGTTCGTCGAGGGCAACCTGGGCGGCGCGCTTGCCGGAGACGAGCATGGCGCCGAATGTCGGACCCATACGCGGGAGCCCGTAGGTCGTCGCGGTAGCCATGCCGGTGACGACGAGGCCGTCGTGGGCGAGGCCGGTGTGCTCGACGACGGCGTCCTCGCTCTCGCCGACCCACATCGAGTCGTGGCCGGGCGAGTCGTGGCCGGGGGCGCCGTAGGAGTCGTCGCCGGTGTTGTCCATGCCGGCGTTGGACTTCGCGTCCTCGATACCCGGCGCGTCGAGCACGCCGCGCTCGTCGAGTTTCTTGACGGCCATCGCGTCGTGACCGGTCGCGTCGATGACGAGGTCAGCCTCGACGGCGATGGGGTCGACGCAGGTGATCTCGCGCGGGAGCGCGTGGACCGGCGTCCAGTTCATGACGATGCCGCCGACCCGGTGGTCCTCGCGGATGACGATGTCGGTGAACTCCGTCATGTTCTGCATCTTCGCGCCCGCGTCGCAGGCGGCCTTGATGAGACCGGAACAGGCCTCCGGCCCGTTGGCGACGTACAGCCCCTCGCTGTCCTGGGACTGCTTGTGGTCGACCTCCAGCTCGTCGAGGACCTGCTGTGCGGGGTCGCGGACGGTGACCTTGTTCATGAGGAAGCCGCCCAGCCAGAAGCCGCCGCCGAGGTAGTTGTTCTTTTCGACGACCATCACCTGCACGCCGCGCTCGGCGAGTTCCTTCGCGGCCATCAGGCCGGAGGGGCCGCCGCCGACGATGATGACGTCCGAATCCGAGAAGTCCATGAACTCCTCGGTCCACTCCTGGCCGATCGCTCGCGTGACTTCCGCTTCACCGACGTCGCTGAACTTGTCGAACTCGTTCATACAACCGGCTACTACCACCGAGTGATTGATAGGTGTTCTGATGTCGCGAGCGCCGATTGGCGTCGCTGGTGAGCGGCGAAGGCGGAAGAATCGGGTCGAAAGAAGTCCGTTCAGTGGGCGCGCCCGACGCCGGCGTCGGGGGTTTCGTCCTCGCCCGTGCGGCCCCGGTAGGTGTCGATGCCCAGCAACCGGTTGAGCACGCAGACCTGCGTGGCGCCGGTCACGACGAAGACGGCGCCCACGAGGAGGCCCGCGACGACGAGCGCCGCCCCGAGGAGCCCCGCGACCGCCAGGACCTCGAAGTAGACTGCCAGTGCAGCGATGATCAGGATGGGCCCGAGAACGAGCCGAGCGATGCGGTCGTATCCGCCGACGTTCTTCTCCATGAGAATACATTTGCTTCGAGAGGTAATAACGTCGTATTGAAGTGTGTGAGCACGGTCGTAGCCGTATACGGAGCGATACGACCGCTATACGTGCCTCGCGGCCGTTCGCGGCCCTGCGAGGTCACCGTTTCGGACGGAGCCCGCTCGCGATGGGCGTGGACTTTCCTGTCGAGGGTAGAACACGGTGACAAGTCGCTGCACCTCCCCAGCGAGATGGTGGTCGAGCGGTTCCTGTCGACCGTGCGGACGATGCTAGCCGCGGAGTCACACGACCGCGGGTTCACCCAGAGAAGGGTCGCCGACCCGCCGGAACTCACGCAGGCGGTGGTCAGCGAGTACCTTCCCGGGGACGAGAGCGGTGGGGGAGCGCTTCGCAGAGGACGAGCGGATGCGGGCGACCGCCGATGCGACGAACGTTGCCACCGTCCCCGGCCGGCTCCAGGCACTCAACGGCCGGATCCTGGTCCCCGCCGACCCGGAGTTCGGCGCGTCCCAGCGCGTCGCCGAGACGATCCGGGCGGCGATGGCGGTCGGCCCGACAGTCAGGGGCGCGCTCAATCTCGGGACGTTCGGGGCGTCGCTGGCGGCCGCAGAAACGCGCGGCATCGACACGCTCGAATTCGACGCCGACGACGAGGACCGCGGCGACCGCCTCCGCACGCTGTTCCGTGAACCCGGTGAGGTTCCCCGAGTCGTCTACCACGAGGGCGCGTTCGAGATCGAACCGGTGTGTTACGTGTTCGGCGAAACCGCGGTCGAAGCCGCGGCGCTCGCCGCGGAATTGACCGCTGAGCCGGTGAACTGAACCAGTCCCTGTCGGGAAACCCTGCAGATAGACACTCCGCTAACCTGTCAACCGAAGCGTATAAGACAGGGGCCGCACACGGACTGTCAATGCCAGGGGACGAGTGGAGTCGACGACGGGTCCTGCGGGTCGGGGTGGTGGGTGCCGCGGTCGGCGGCGGGGGGTGTCTGAACCTCGGGATTGGGAACAGTTCGTCACCGCCCGACGCGTCGTTCGTGCTGGAGTACGATCCCACCGGGGGGATCGAAGGCGGATCGGCGGCGATCACACACGACGGCGGGTCCGACGTGCGGGCCGATCGGCTGTCGATACGCAGTTCCGAGGGGCACAGTGCGTTGTGGAGCGAACTCGGGTCGACGAGAATCGGCGGAACCGAACAGGTCACGACGGGCGATACCGCGAGGGTCGGCGCAGGGGTGACGAACTGGCCGGCAGACGTGGGGTTCGACGAGCGATTGAAAGTGCTCTACACCCACGAGGACACGACCGTGCGACTCGACCAATTCGTCCCCCAGGCGACGCCGACGCCGACACCGACGCCGACGCCGACACCGACGCCGACCCCCACGCCCACACCGGCGCCAGAACGCCGGATCGGCGATGACTTCGAAGAGAGCGGGTTGGGCGCCTACGATGCGAACGGCGGGACGGCAGCCAGGTACGACTGGGGAGTGAAGGAGTCCGATGCGCCCGACGGCGGGAGCCGACACGCGTACCTCTCCGAGCGTTCGACGGGAAAGGGGTCGAAGACCACGGTGGTGTCCCAGGCGACGGTCTCCTGGGACCACTCCTACGAGTTCGCGTTCCTGATCCGGTGTTCCGACTGGCCGGCCGGCGTCCCCTACAAAGAGGGATACGTCGCCTGGCGGGCCGCTCGCTCCGACGGGTCGGCTCCGCACCGGATCAAACTCCAGACGTTCAACACCGACGGCGCCGGAGCCGACCGGCCGTTCGAGTTCTCGAGCGACGGCGTCGTCGACGAGAGCGACGTCACCGGATACGACGTCGGCTGGGACGAGGACACCTGGTACTGGATCCGCGGAGAAGTGTCCGAGAACCCCGACGCGGAACACGGGACGGCGCGGGCGAAGATCTGGCGCGCCGAGAACGCCGAACCGGACGGCTACCAGGTCACGGCGTCCGTCACGAACGGCGTCTCGGATTCGCTCCCGTATCAGTTCGTGGCGAACGGCCGGAGTGGTTCGAGGGTCACCCTCGGCGTGGCCCAGGCCGTCTGGACCCCGATGTAACGCCGGGAAGCCAGTTCGCGACGGAACACCTCGCTCCCGTCCACGGCTCCCTTCGGTCGCCGTTCCCGTCGAGATCCTCGTTACGCTCGGACCTCGCTCGCCACCGTCCTTTTGTCCGTCTCGCCCCAAGCCACCGCATGGCACAGCAGACGACCGACAGCGCCGCGGTCGGCGAGCCGAGCGACCAGTGGCGCGACTACCAGGGGGCGCCGACGGGGACCGAGATCGAGTGCGAGGGGTGGCGCCAGGAGGCAGCCCTCCGCATGCTCAACAACAACCTCGACCCCGAGGTCGCCGAGCGCCCGGAGGACCTCGTCGTCTACGGGGGGACCGGCCGCGCCGCCCGCTCCTGGGACGCCTACGACGCTATCCTCGCGGAACTGCGCGACCTGGACGACACCGAGACGCTGCTCGTCCAGTCCGGCAAACCCGTCGGGCGCTTCGAGACCCACGAGCGAGCGCCCCGCGTCCTCATCGCCAACTCTAATCTCGTCGGGAAGTGGGACAACTGGGAGCACTTCCACGAACTCGAAGCGAAGGGCCTGATCATGTACGGCCAGATGACCGCCGGGTCGTGGGCGTACATCGGTACCCAGGGGATCATCCAGGGCACCTACGAGACGCTCGCCGAAGCCGCTCGACAGCACTTCGGGGGCGAGGCGCGAAGCGCCTCGAACGCGAGTAGCGCGGAGCGAAGCTCCGCGGACCGTTCGAGCGGGCGAAGCCCGCGAGAAGACGGGGAGCAGAGCGACCCGCGAGCGGCGTCTCTCGAAGGACGAATCGTCGCCACCGGTGGACTCGGAGGGATGGGCGGGGCCCAGCCGCTCGCGGTGACGATGAACGAGGGCGTCTGTATCGCTGCGGAGGTCGACGAGGCTCGCATCGACCGGCGCATCGAGACGGGGTACTGTCAGGAGAAGACCGACGACCTGGACGAGGCGATCGAACGCGCCACGGAGGCCGCAGAGGCCGGAGAGCGATACTCGGTCGGCGTCCACGTCAACGCCGCGGACATGCTCGAAGCGATGCTGGAGCGGGGGTTCGTTCCCGATATCGTCACCGACCAGACCGCCGCACACGACGCGCTGGAGGGATACTACCCGTCGGGCTACACCGTCACCGAGGCGGACGAGTTGCGCGAACGGGACCCCGAGCGCTACGAACGGGAGAGCCTCGACACGATGGAGCGCCACGTCGACGCCATCCTCGAACTCCGGGACCGCGGCGCGGTCGCCGTCGAGTACGGCAACAACATCCGTGGACAGGTGGCTGACTGGCGGGCAGATCGAGGCAACGGTGACGGCGAGCAGCCGTGGCCGCTCTCGGGCGCCACCGCCCGCGAGCGCGACGCTTTCGACTACCCGGGGTTCGTCCCCGCCTACGTCCGCCCGCTGTTCTGCGAGGGCAAGGGCCCCTTCCGCTGGGTTGCACTCTCGGGCGACCCCGCCGACGTCCATCGGACCGACGAGGCGGTGAAGGAGCTGTTCCCCGAGAAAACGGCCTTACACCGCTGGATCGACCTCGCACAGGAGCAGGTGTCCTTCCAGGGCCTGCCCGCGCGGGTCTGCTGGCTGGGCGCGGAGACCGACGAGCAGGGAGTCACCGAGCGCGCCCGCTTCGCCCTCCGGATCAACGACCTCGTCGCCGACGGCGAGATCGCGGCACCGGTCGTCGTCACGCGCGACCACCTCGACTCGGGCAGCGTCGCCTCCCCCTTCCGCGAGACCGAAGACATGCAAGACGGCTCCGACGCCGTCGCCGACTGGCCGATCCTCAACGCGCTCCTCAACTGCGCGGCGGGCGCGGACATCGTCTCCGTCCACGACGGCGGCGGGGTCGGCATCGGCAACGCACTGCACACGAACAACCACGTCGTCCTCGACGGCTCCGACCTGGCCGCCGAGAAGGCCCGCCGCGTCTTCACGACAGACCCCGGGATGGGCGTCGTCCGCCACGCCGACGCGGGGTACGAACGGGCGCGCGAGCAGGCCGACGCGTCCGGGATCGCGATCCCGATGGAGGACCGAGCGGATGAGTGAGAACACACGCGATGCCTCCGGCAACGATGGCCTCGTCCCGCCGCCCGAGTGGGTCGGCCCCGCTGCCGACCCGAACGACGAGCAGTTCGGTGACGTGGTCGAACCGGCGACGCTCGACGACCTCGACGAGTACGGCGCCGTGATCGTCGGCGAACCGTACGACGGCGCAGTCATCGGCCGCCGCGGCGCCGCCGAGGGGCCGGCAGCCATCCGCGAGTCGCTCGCCGCGACGAAGACTCACCACGTCGACCTGGGACCGATCTCCGTCGCGGGTGACCCCGCCGACGAGGACGGCGAGAACGTCCCCCACGAGCGCATCCACGGGCCGATCGGCCCGGAAGTCGGTCTGGCGGATCTGGGAGACGTTGCACTGCCCGAGGCCGACGAGAGGTCCCCGAGCGGTGACGGCGGTGACGGCGGCGACGGCGGCGACGTGCCGGTCGACGACAGGGACCGGGAACCGTCGGTCGAAGCCGTCCAGGAGCGCGTCCGCGCGGTGACGAGCGACCTGTACGGGCGGGGCGTGGTCCCGGTCTTCCTCGGTGGCGACAACTCGCTTACCTACCCGAACGCGGCACCGCTGCTCGATCAGGGATCGCTCGGCGTCCTCAGCTTCGACGCACATCTCGACTGCCGCGAGGTCCGCGAGGGGACCGGCCCGACCAGCGGCACGCCCTACCGGCAGCTCCACGACGACGGCCTGGACGCCCTCGCGGTCCTCGGCGCCCGGAACTTCGAGACGTCGACTGCCTACCACGACTACCTCCACGAACAGGGCGGCCGCGTGTTCACGCCGACGGACGTGGCGGGGGCGCCCATCGACGCGATGGACGACGCCATCGCCTCTCTGGGCGACGTGGACGCCATCTACGTCAGCGTGGACCTGGACGTGCTCGACGCGGCCGCCGCGCCGGGGGTCAGCGCGCCGACGCCGGGCGGGCTCACGACGCGGGAGCTCTACCGCCTGCTCGAACACGTCGCGACCCACGGCCGCGTCGCCGGGTTCGAGGTCGTCGAGTGCGCGCCTCCGCTGGACCGCGATGGCCGGACGGTCGACGCCGCCGCCCGCGCCGTCGCGCACTTCCTCGCCAGCCTCGCCGCGCCGAAGGGCCGCCACTCGCGACGGGGGGCGCTCGATGCCTGAACTGACCGCCGTCGTCCGCGACGCCGCCGAGGTCGCGACAGCCACCGGCGACCTCCGGAGCGACGACCCCGCGGGCGTCGTCGAGGACGCCGCGGTCGCCGTCGTCGACGGCGAGATCGCCGCCGTCGGCTCGACAGAGGAGGTAACCCGCGAGTACCCGCCGGAGAACGCCGTCCACACGGTCGAGGGTCGCGGTCGAGCGGTGATCCCGGGCTACGTGGACTCGCACACCCACGCCCTGTTCGCCGGCGACCGCTCCGACGAGTTCGAGGCGAAGCTACAGGGGACGAGCTACGGCGAGTTGCTCGCCGGGGGCGGCGGGATCCACCGGACCGTCCGCGCGACCCGCGCCGCGAGCGACGCGGAGCTGCTCGACAACCTGCTCGACCAGCTCGACGTGATGGTCGCCCACGGGACGACCACCGTCGAGGTCAAGTCCGGCTACGGCCTCGACACGGAGACCGAACTGCGGATGCTGGAGGCCATCGACCGCGCCGACGACCGCCACCCGGTCGACGTCGTCCCGACGTTCATGGGCGCCCACGCGGTTCCCCGAAATTACGAGGGCGAGGGCGACCCCGTCGACGCCGACGACTACGTCGACCGAGTCGTCTCCGAACAACTGCCCGCGGTCGAGGAGCAGGGCATCGCCGAGTTCTGCGACGTGTTCTGCGACGAGGGCGCGTTCACCGTCGAGCAGTCGCGACGCGTCCTCGAAGCGGGAAGGGAACACGGTCTCACGCCGAAGGTCCACGCCGAGGAACTCGCCCACCGCGGCGGGACGAAACTCGCCGCCGACGTCGGCGCGGCGAGCGCCGACCACCTGCTGCACGCGACCGACGAGGACGTACAGGCGCTGATCGATGCCGACGTGACGCCCGTGCTTCTGCCGGGGACCGCCTTCGGCCTCGGTGCCGACTACGCCGACGGCCGGGCGATGGTCGACGCCGGCGCGCCGGTCGCCGTCGCCACCGACTTCAACCCGAACTGCCACTCCCAGAGCATGGGCTTCGCCTCCGCGCTCGCCTGCGTCGAGATGGGACTGACCCCCGCTCAGGCCCTCGTCGCCGGGACGCGCAACGGCGCCCGCGCCCTCGACCGCCCCGACCTGGGGGCTGTCCGCGAGGGCGCGCCCGCGGACCTGGTCGTTCTCGACGCGCCCTCGCACGTCCACGTCCCCTACAGCTACGGGATCAACCGCGTCGCGACCGTGCTGAAGGACGGCCGCCCCGTCGTCGGTCCCGAGTGGGTCGGCGAACCGGGGGACTCCCCCCGGGATGAGCAGGGTGACGAGTCAGGCGGTGACGCCGATGTCTGAGGTCGTCCTCGACGGCGAGTCGCTGACCCCGGCGGACGTGGTCGCGGTCGCGCGCGAGGGAGCAGCGGTTTCCATCACCGGTGACGCCCGCGAGGCCGTCCGCGCGTCCCGCGAACGGGTCGACGACGTGCTCGCCAGTGACGAGGGAGTCTACGGCGTCAACACCGGCTTCGGCGAACTCGTCGACGAACGCATTCCCCGCGAGGACGTGGAGACGCTGCAGACGAACCTGCTCAGGAGTCACAGCGCCGGCGCCGGCGAGGAACTCCCAGCCGAGGCCGTCCGCGCCATGCTCGTCGCCCGCGTCAACGCGCTCGTCAAGGGCTACTCGGGGATCCGGGAGGTCGTCGTCGACCACCTCGTGGCGATGCTGAACGAGGGCGTCACGCCGGTCGTCCCCCGGACCGGGAGCCTCGGGGCCAGCGGCGACCTCGCGCCGCTGGCGCACGCGACAATCGTCCTCATCGGCGAGGGCGTGGCAGAAATCGAAGGCGACAGCGACAACGGGGGCGGCGAACGCCTCTCCGGTGAGGAAGCGTTCGCGCGCGCAGGCCTCGAACCGCTCACCCTGCGCGCCAAGGAGGGCCTGGCGCTCATCAACGGGACGCAACTCTCTGTCGGCCTCGGCGCACTGCTCGTCGCGGACGCCGAGCGACTCGTCCGCGCGGCCGACGTGGCAGGGGCGCTCACGACCGAGGTGACGATGAGTTCCACGGTGCCGAGCCACCCCGCGATCCAGGCGGCCCGGCCCCACGACGGCCAGTTGGAGAGCGCCGCGAACGTCCGCCGCCTGACCGCCGACTCGGAGATCGTCGAGTCCCACCGCAACTGCGACCGCGTCCAGGACGCCTACTCGACGCGCTGTCTCCCGCAGGTCCACGGCGCCGTCCGCGACGCCGTCGCCCACCTCCGCGAGGCGGTCGAGACCGAACTCAACAGCGCCACCGACAACCCGCTCGTGTTCGCCAGGGACACCGTCGCCGAACCGGGAGAGGACCCGGGTACGTCGGCCGCCGCCGCGCGCGCCAGCGGCACCGACCGCGCGGCCGTCCTCTCCGGCGGCAACTTCCACGGCGCGCCGCTCGCCCACCGCCTCGACTACCTCGCCGCCGCCCTGACCGACCTCGCGGCCGTCAGCGAGCGCCGCGTCGACCGCATGCTCAACCCGAACACGCAGGAACCGCACCTGCCGCCCTTCCTCACGCCGGACCCCGGCGTCCGCTCGGGCTACATGATCGCCCAGTACACCGCCGCCGCGCTGGTCAACGAGTGCCGCGGAAACGGCCGCCCCGCCACCGACAACACGCCCGTCAGCGGCAACCAGGAGGACCACGTCAGCATGAGCGCGACCTCGGCGTTCCAGACCCGTGACGTGGCCGAACGCACGGGGCGCGTCCTCGGGATCGAACTGCTCTGCGGCGCCCAGGCCGCCGAGTTCGTCGACGAGGAACTCACGTCCGGCCGCGGCACTGGCGCGGCCTACGAGGCGGTCCGCGAGCGCGTCCCGCCGCTTGACGAAGACCGCCCGCTCGCCGACGAGATCGAGACCGCGGCGGACCTGGTTTCGTCCGGCACCATCGAATCGCGGGTGAACGAGGCGCTGGACGACCCGCTGCTGTGAGCGCGAGAGTGGTCGAGACGGACAGCTGACGGGGACTCAGCCGGAGAATCGCAGGTCCGAGCCCGCGTCGCTGGCGTCGTAGCGGTCGCCGCCGTCCCAGTTTCGAAGGCTCGACTGCGTCTCGAACAGCGCCGTGTCGAGGTGTTCCGTCCGGATCGCCTCACCCTCCTGGAGCGCGTTCCGGGCCGCGTTCTCCGCGAGGAGTTCGATGTCGCTCGCGGCGTACCCCTCGGTCCCCTCGACGATCCGGTCCCAGTCGACGTCGTCGGCGACCGGCCGGTCGTCGAGGTGCAGGTCGAGGATGGCGCGGCGCGCCTCGGCGTCCGGCGGCGGGACCTCCACGCGCTCGTCGAAGCGACCCGACCGGCGGATCGCCTGGTCCACGTCTTCGAGGAGATTCGTCGCGCCCACCACGACCACGTCGTCGTCCTCCAGCGATTCGAGTTCCGTGAGCAGCTGGTTGACCATCCCCTGCTGGCCGGACTGCAGGTCGCCGCGCGACCCGGCGACGGCGTCGATCTCGTCGACGAAGAGGAGACAGGGGGCGTTCGCGCGGGCGATCTCGAACATGTCGGCGACGTTCTGTTCGGGCTTGCCCATCCACTTGCTCGTCAGGTCCGCCGGTGACACCTCCACGAACGCGTGGCCGAGTTCGCCCGCGAGCGCCCGGGTGACGTGGGTCTTCCCGCAGCCCGGCGGGCCGTAGAGCAGCAGGCCCGAGAGCACGTCGATGTCGTAGCGCTCGTAGGCCTCGGGATTTTCCAGCGGGTCGACGACGGTCTCTCGCAAGCGGGCTTCGAGGTCGGCCATCCCTCCCACGTCCGCGAACGACTGGTCCACGTCGACCGACACCAGCGAGTGGGCGGACAGGTCGACCCCGTCGGGCTGGACGATGTGGGTCCCCTCCTTGTGCGAGACGCCGACCCAGTCGCCGATGCTCGAGTCGGTCTCTTCGAGCCCGGTTTCGAGGTGGGACTGGCCGATCGGTTCCTCGTCGCGCAGGGCCGCACGGGCGGCGTTCTCCGCGATCAGCTCGACGTCGCTCGCTGCGTAGCCAACCGTCTGCTCGACGACGGGCGCCAGATCGAGGTCGTCGACCGTCGGCCGCCCCGCGAGGTGCAGGTCGAGGATGGCCCGCCGCGCCTCGGCGTCGGGAGGGGGCACCTCCACGCGCTCGTCGAACCGACCGGACCGACGGATCGCGGGATCCACGTCTTCGAGCAAGTTGGTGGCGCCGACGACGACGACGTCGTGGTCGTCCAGCGACTCCAGTTCCGTCAGCAGCTGGTTGACGAGCTGTTGCTCGCTGGAGTTCATGTCGGTCTCGCCGCCGCGGTCGCCGGCGATCCCGTCGATCTCGTCGACGAAGAGGAGACAGGGGGCGTTCGCGCGGGCGATCGCGAACACGTCGGCGATCTTCTGCGCCGGCTCGCCCATGTACTTGCTCGTCACGTCCGCGGGCGACACTTCCACGAACGAGTGGCCGAGTTCGCCGGCCAGCGCCCGGGTCACGTAGGTCTTCCCGCAGCCCGGCGGGCCGTGCAGGAGCACCCCGTTGACGACGCTCAGGCCGTACGCGGCGAAGCGGTCGGGGTCCGCGACAGGTCGCACGACCTTGTGCCGCAGCGTCTCTTTCAGCTCGGCCATCCCGCCGACCTCGCCGAAGCCGTGGTCGGGCGAGGGGTCGACCAGCGATTCGGCGTTCATCTCCACCCCGTCTGGCTGGACGACCTCGGTCGTCCCGTCGGTCGAGTCGGTCCCGCCCGCACCCCGTCCGCCGGTCGATCCGACCGGGTCGGGGCCGCCCTCGTGGTTCGTCCCGGCGCCACTGGCCGGGGCAGTCGTGCCGGCATCGTCGTCGGCCGCGTCGGCCGCCCGCTGGACACGGTCGAGGTCGACCTCGTGGCCGTACTCGCCGACGACCGTCGGGTCGCCAGAGACCCACTCCGCAACCCAGCCGTCCGGGTGTTCGACGGCGGCGTCGTCTTCGTCGCGGAAGGAGACGAGATAGGCGTGGTCCGCGCTGTCGGCCCGGAACTCGGCGAGCCAGAAGGGCAGATACACGCGACTCACGTCGGTGACCTCGATGCCGCCGTCCGGGTCGAAGTCGTTCGGCAGGCCGTGGGCGTCCCGGAACTTGTTGAGGAAGACCGCGGCGGCCTCCTCGCCCGCGGCGGCCCGGCGCTCGCGGTAGTCGATGAGCCGCTCGACCAGCACGCTCTCGGCCCGGTCGTTGGTCGCCTGGAACTCCAGCATCACCGTCGTCCCGAGCGACGGGTGCTCGGTCCCGAGGTCGAACTCGTCGGGGTCGGCCGTCACCGGGTCGGCGGTGCCGTCGACGTACTCGTGGACGAACCGGTCGTTCCCGTCGACCAGCCCGTCGACGAGCGTCGTCGCCGTCTCCGCGTTCGACCCGAACGACAGCAACTCGGAGGCCTCGTACTCGAACTCGAGGCGGAAGGCCGGGTAGAGCACCCGGTGGAGGCGGTCGAGTCGCTCCCCCGGCCCGAAGGGGGTTACCGCGCGTTCGTCCAGCGCCGCACGGACCGTCTCCTCGTCGGGCAACCGACGGTCGAACGCGAACCGTTTCGGCACCACGTCAGACCACCCCGTCGCGTGCGAGAGTCATTACAGTCGTCTGTCACGGACAGCCGTATGAATCTTTCCGACCGCTACGCCGACAGTGACTCGACGGCGTCGATCCGGCGCTCGAACGACGGATGCGGCGAGACCAGTCCGCGGAGTCGGTCGGCCGCGGACCCACGACCGCCGCTGTCGAGCGTTCGCAGGAGGCCCGTGACGGTCGCGGGCGAGGTGTGACTGGCGGCGTAGGCGTCGGCCCGGTACTCGGTGGCGCGTCCCACGAGGACGGCGACGGCTCGCTCGCCGAGCAGCCAGCCGGCGAGCGCGGCTGTGGCCTCCGGCGTCGTCACCGAGAAGACCGTCGTGATGACCGCCGCACCGGCGAACAGCCAGCCAGCGCTCACCAGCGACCGGACGAGAGCGTGTCGCTCCGCCCGGTGGCCGCGCTCGTGGGCCAGGACGGCCGCGAGCTGCGCCGGCGGGAGCGTCTCGACCGCCGCCCGACTCACGCCGACTGTCCCGGACAGCGGCCCACCGATGCTGTAGCCGTTCCGGTGGGTCGGCCTCGCCGTCTCGACGACGCGGACCGACCCGTCCGGATCGATCCCCGCCGCCGCCAGCCGCCGCCGCTCTCGCTCGGTGGGCGCCCGAGCGGCGAGTCGTCGCCCGTGGACGAGCGGCCCGAGCGCGAGCGTTCCGGCGAACAGGACGGCCACGCCCCACAGCCACACGCCCAGCGGTTCCGTCCACACCAGCACTGACAGCGCCAGCGTCGCGACGACGGGGACTAGATCGACGAGTCGTTCCGGCCGCAGCCACTCCCGGGGGTGCCCGAGTTCGCCCGTCGACGGCGCCGCGTCCGGGCCGTCCAGCACGTCCCGCGCCGTCAGCCCGATCAGCACCGCCGCCACGGCGAGAACGACGGCCTCACCGTACCAGATCGTCGGCGTGTGTCCGACCACACCGGTCGGTGCGAGCCCGGTGTCGAGCGGCGCAGGCGTCGCCGGGAGGGTGGGGAGCGCGGGGAGAGCGGGGACCGTCACGCGCGGCGGTTAGCCGTGACCGGTTGTCAATCTTCGGCCGCGTCCGCGTCGTCGCCGCCCTCGCGGATCGCCCGCTCGGCGGCCGCGAGCGCCGCGTCGGGGTCGAACGCGGCGACGATCGATTCGAGCGTCTCGCGGTCCGCGTCGGCCAGGTCGCGAGCGTGCTCGGTGACGTTCGGCAGCGCGCGGATCACGTTGTCGACGATCGGCACGTCCGCGGCCTGCGCCGACCGAGAGAGCGGATTGAGGTCGATCACGATCTCGACTTTGCCCATCTCGCCCAGCGCCTCGGCGCGGTCGCCGTCCTCCAGCGGGACGACGACCACGTCGGCGTCGCCGATGCCGTCGGCGTCGACCTTCGCGCGTTCGTGCTCCAGACCGGGGATGCGGCCGTCGGCGGTGAGGCCCTTGACGTCCTCGGCGCCGTGCTCGCGCAGGTGGTCGACGATGGCGTTCATCCGCTCCTCCGTGCGGTTGAAGAGGTTGACTTCGAGGTCGGCGCTCGTCGCTTCGCCGAGTTCGACCACCTCGCCGGGGACGAGCGCGGCCACGTTGCCGTTCACGGAGATCACGGGGTGTTCGGCGAGCAGGAGGCGGGCCGCCGCGACCCGCTCGGCGTCGTCCGCCGCGGGGATCGTCCGCTCGCCGAGCAGGTAGTCGAAGGCCTCGCCGCGGCCCTGGGCGATGAGCCCCTGCCGGGAGGTGATCCCCTTCTCGACGCCCTCCTCGATGCGGTGACGGGTCAGCAGCGACTCGTAGCGCGGGTGGCTCTCCGGGACCTCGACGTCGGTCATGCACTGACGCTCGCGGGCGAACGAGGAAAAGCCGACGTTTCCGGACGCCGCCCGGTCGATGCGGTGGCGGGCGCCGCCGAGGGCGGCCGGGCGCTACCGTCACTCGACGTCGATGCGGTGGCCGCCGGCGGGGCTGTCCTCCTCGAACAGGGCGCAGAGGAGCTTTCGCTGGGCGGCGCGGAGGTGCTGGGAGAACGTCGACGGCGAGATGCCGAGTTGCGCCGCGACTTCGGCGCCCGTGCGCTCGCGGGGCCGCTGGAAGTACCCGCTCCGGTAGGCCGTCACCAGCACCTCCCGCTGGCGGTCGGTGAGCCGCTGGGCCAGCACGTCCTGGACGTGCTGGCGGAGAAAGAGCGGCCCGTCCCGCGGGCGGTCGCGCTTGGCGACCAGATCTACCGTCGGGTGGTCGTCGCGGACCGACTCGACGACGGCGCCGGGGTCCCTCGAGGGCATCACCTCCGCGACGACGCGACCGTCGCCCTCCTCGGCCCAGAGGTCCCGGATGAACGCCTCCTCGTCGGCGATCGTCGCCGCGACGCACTCCGAGGCGTCCTCGACGCGAAACACCACGACCCCGTTGTCCGTGTACCGGTCGACCAGTCGCTCGACGACCGGCTCCGTCTCCGAGATGGTCTCGACGACCGTCGGCGAGGCGCCGACGACTTCGAAAAACGCCAGGTACTCCCCGTGCGTCCGGCGGACTCATCCTCTCACTCGGCGAGACGACGGTTCGGGTCTCTCTTTCGGGTCGGCGGGAGTGAACGGTGCCACCGGCCTCGCGGCCGGTGTCGTCGCTCACTCCGCATACTGGTCCGTGCCGCGACCGGCGTCGAGACGGCGGCGTTCGCCACCGTCGGTGGCACGGTCGGCGAGCGCACCCAGTTCGGGGGCGAGCGCGAACACCGCCCGCCGGTGAGCGTCTTTCGACCGGTGGATGCCCGTCGGGCTGACGTCCATAGCCTCGTACTCGTCGAACGCGTCCGTCTGCAGGTCGCGGTTGTGCTCGAAGTCCTCGCGCACGAGCGCCAGGAGCGCGTGCAGGTAGAGTGATTCGCGTTTTCGCATCGTTCGGTGAAAGCCCGGAAGGACGGTTCCGGGCAGGGTGTGATGGGGTGGGTGCGGTGGGGTGGGTGTGGTGGGGTGGGTCCGGGGGTGGCGGGAGACGACGGACCGGGGTCGCGTCGGGCCGTCGGCCCACAACCGACTTGCGGATACATCGGGGAAAAACGAATACCTGAATAGTACGGTCACGCGGATCCGGTGCGGTAGGAGGGGCCTACTCGGGAAGCGTGCGATCGCTCGGCGGCCGTACCAGCGTCGCTCCCGTCGGGTCGACGCGGCAAACCGTCGGATCGTAGCCCGCGTCCGTCAGCCCCGTGCCGAGCGCGACGACGGTGTGGCCGAGCATCCCCATCAGCGCCTCCCCGTCGGCCTCGGCCACGTCGGTTATCACCTCGTACACCCGGTCGGAGAGCAGGTCCGCCTCCCGCGAGAACTGCCTGGACGACTCCACGAACGTCGACAGCGTCGGCTCGCGGACCAGCTGCGAGAGCGCCTGCTCGCCCGCCGTCGAGAGCGCCTCCGTGTCCCCGCCGATGACCTCGCTCGTCGACCGCTCGCCGAACGTCTGGAACTCGACGCGCGAGCGGGCCGGGACCGCGTCCATCTTGTTGTGTTGCGGACTCCCGGGTTCCAGCCGGATGGGCACGCCGCCGTGGAGTTGCGCGACCACGTCGCCCAGCCCGGTCCCGGCCTGGACCTCCGCGCCGTGGGCGATCGTCGCCAGTTCGTACGTCGAGAGCCGCCGGTCGAGCACGTCGTTGGTCGCCAGCGCCGCCCCGAGCGCCATGGCCCCCGAGACGCCGAAGCCCGAGCCGACCGGCAGGTCCGTGACGCCGGTGACCCCGACGGTCGCCTCCAGCGCGTCGAGGACGCGCTCGACCGCCTCGATTTCGACCGACTCGCCGTTGAGTACCGTCTCTCGCTCGTCGGCCGGCCGCACGGTGACGGTCACGCCTTCCGAGAGCGCGATGCCGGCGCCGCGCGATCCGGTCCTCGTCGGGTCCTCGCCCCTGTCGACCGTGAAAAAGCCCGTCACGTGCCCCGGGACGAACGCCCGTGCCACCGCTGTCATTGTCTCACCCTCGGCGCGGTGCCTGTAATCAGTTTCGTCCTCCGACGGCAAACCGCCGGTCAGGCCCGCTCTACTTCGTCGCGGTCGTCGGCCGTTCGGTCCCGGTCGTCAGCCGCACGGTCCAGGTCGCCGGCCGCTCGCCCGCGCCGGCGCTCCTCGTCCGCCTCGCCTCCGCGGAGGAACGTCTCGGCGTCGTCGATAGATTCGGTCTCCAGCAGCCGTTCGACGCGCGTTTCGAACTCCACGTCGTCGATCTCACCGCGAGCGTAGCGGTCGCGAAGCGCCTCCAGCGCCTCGTCGGCCCCTTCTTCCCGCTCGATCGACAGCCCCCGATCGCTCGCCCGAACCCCTTTGTCCGTTTCGCGGGATTCGTACCACTTCGCCAGCGAGACGGCCAGCGGCATCCCGCCGCCGAACCCGACCGGGAAGGCGACCCAGAACCACGGGACGCCGAGGAACATGAGTCCGAAGGCGACGCCGAGCGTCAGGAACGTCACCGCGCCGGCGGCCACGCCGGCCAGCGACCCCTCCTCGGCGTCCCAGTCGCCTGACTCGTCCCGTTCCGGTGCCATGTTTCGAGAGAAGACGGCCCCGCATTTGTATCTACGGACGGACGGGCCCGGTCGCGGCGGCCGGTCGTCGAGGTGACCCACAGAGTTATTGTATGCGGTGTTAGACAACGTATCGAGAATGCCGTCAGTCAGCGCTCGCCTCCCGATGGACGAGAAGGAGGAACTGGACGACGTCGCCGAACTGCTCGAAGAGGACCGGAGCACCACGATCCGGAAGGCCCTGCGCGAGGGGCTGAAGGAACTGCGGATCCGTCGCGCGGTCGAGCGCTACCAGACCGGCGAGGCCTCCGTCGCGGAGGCCGCCCGGGTCGCGGGCGTCTCGCTCGGCGAGTGGCTGGAGATCGCTCACGAGCGCAACCTGACGACGCAACTGGCCGCCGAGGACCTGAGCGACGACGCCTACACCGCACAGGAGCTGTAGATGAGCCGCATCTACGTCGGCCCGACGACGCTGTACGCCCTCGGACAGGTGGGCGAACTCGACCTCCTGCAGAGCTTCGACGGCCGCCTCGTCGTCCCGGAGGTCGTCCGCGAACAGGTGACGACCGAGCCAGCGCGGAGCGCCCTCGCGTCGTTCGTCGACGAGGCCGACGTGTCGACGGCCGTCCCCGACGCCGCCCACGAGCAGGCGACCGAGGTCGTCGGCGTCGAGGACGACACCCACGAGGCCGCCATGATCGCCGGCGTCATCGCCCACGCCGACCCCGAGGACCGCCACGCCGTCGCCGTCGTCTCCGAGGACCGCCGGGTCCGGCGCATCGCCGAAGGCCTCGGCGGCGCCGTCACCAGCAGTTTCGGCGTCGTCGCGCGGGCCGCCACGGAGGACAAGTACCTCTCGCGCTCGCAGGCGCGGCGGATCGTCCGCCGGATCGACGCCAACGGGATCCAGTTGACGGGCGAAATGCGGTCACAGGCGGTCGGTGCGGTCGGAGAATAGCGGTCGGAGCGGTCAGTTCAGTCGGTGCGATCGGTGCTGTCGGGGATTAGCGGCCAGTGCGGTCGGTGGATAGGCGCTGTCACGCACTCCGTTCGGGGCTGCCTTTTCCCCAGGTTCTCGACAGGCACGTTCGTCGCCCCTGCATTCGCCGGGAGTGGTTACTCCAGTGGCGGAACCAACAAACCACTATGTCACTGTTTCAACCTGTCTGGGTCCTGCAGCAAGTGACGCAGGGCGAGGTAGTCGAGGTGATCCGGAACGACGCGCTGTTGTCGTCGTCGCTGTGGGTGAACATCGCGCTCGCCGGGCTGTCGACCCTGCTGTTCCTCTACATGGGTCGAAACGTCGAGGGGGAGCGTGCGAGGCTCATCTGGGCGGCGACGCTGCTGGTCCCGCTCGTGTCGATATCGAGCTACACGGGGCTGTTGTCCGGACTGACGGCCGGGTTCGTCGAGATGCCCCCGAACCACCCCCTCGGTGGCGAAGCGGTGCTGAGTCAGTGGGGTCGGTATCTGACGTGGACGCTGTCGACGCCGATGATCCTGCTCGCGCTGGGGGTTCTGGCAGACGTGGACATCGCGAGCCTGTTCACCGTCGTCACTGCGGACGTCGCGATGTGCGTCACCGGTCTCGCCGCGGCGCTCGTCACGTCCTCGTACGCGCTCCGCTGGGCCTTCTACGTCATCAGTTGCACGTTCTTCGTGGTCGTCCTCTACGCGCTGGTGTTCAGGTGGCCCCGGGCCGCCGACGCCGCGGGAGCGGGAGAGATATTCGGGACGCTCCGGACGCTGACGGTCGTGCTGTGGCTGGGCTATCCGATCGTCTGGGCCGCCGGCGTCGAGGGACTGGCGCTGGTCGAATCCGTCGGACTCACGTCGTGGGCCTACTCTCTGCTGGACATCGGCGCGAAGTACGTCTTCGCGTTCCTGCTGTTGCGGTGGGTCGCCGCGAACCAGGACGTCGTCGGCCGTGCCGAGTTCGCGAGGGGGACCGAGCGCGGCGCCGCGATCGGCGACGACTGACGCTGCCGGTGGTCCGCCGGACGACCTCGAGTCTCGGGCTGCTCACTCCTCGTCCTCGACGGCCTCGTAGAACTCGCCCTCGTCCAGCACCGGGTCGTCTTCGAGGAACGTCACGCCGCGGGCCGTGGGCGCGACGCCGGTCTCCTGCTCGAACTCTTCGAGCAGGTCGCTCCCCCAGCCCATCCCGACGGGGGCGTCGAACGCGCCGAAGGGCTCGGTGAACATCGGCGCCGGCGGCGCGTGGGCGAAGGCGCGGAAGCGGAACTGGTGGTCCATGGCGAACCGGTAGAGTATGCCCTGGCCGGCGAGCCCGTCCTCGCCCTCGTAGCGGGCCTCCTCGGCCGGCGCGTCGTCGCGCTCCGAGCGATACAGCACCGCCTCCGTGCAGGTCTCGGTCTCGGAGTCGAACGTCGCGACGGTCGCCCGCTCCCACAGCGGCGCGCTCTCGACGAGCAGGCCGGGAACGGGGTCGTTCGTCAGCGCGTAGACGTACTCGGCGACCCAGGCCAGGTCCGCCGCGCGCTCCTCGCCGTCGCCGTCGACGAGGTCGCCGTGGACGTGATCCGCTTCGTCCGGGATCTCGACCGGGTGGTGCTCGTCGAACCACGCGACGAGTCTCTCGCGGGCCTCGGCGTCCGCGCACTCGAAACTGTAGGCCGTCCACTCCACTGGCGGGCCTCGTCAGGGGCTCAGGCGCTGCCGGTCCTGCGAGACTCGCACGCTCCTCTCGCTGGCTCCCAACGTCTTCGTCATGGACTCAGACGTTGGCGATCCCGCGGGAACAGCACGGCCTCGCGGATGTTGCCGAGGCCGAGCATCGTCATGACGAGGCGCTCGCCGCCGAGACCCCAGCCGGCGTGGGGCGGCATGCCGTACTTGAACATCTTGGTGTAGTAGTCGAACTGCTCGGGGTCGAGACCCTGCTGTTCGAACCCTTCGACGAGCTTGTCGTAGCGGTGTTCGCGCTGGCCGCCCGAGACGAGCTCCATCGTCGGGTGCATCATGTCGAAGCCGGTCGAGAGCTGCTCGTCGTCGTCGTGGTCCTTGATGTAGAACGGCTTGATCTCCGAGGGCCAGTCGGTGACGAAGTAGTGCTCGCCGACGTCCTGGCCGAGCGCGTGCTCGCCCTCGGTCGGGAGGTCGTCGCCCCAGACGAGCTGCTCGTCGAGTTCGCCCGTCGCGTTGATCCGCTCGATGGCTTCCTCGTAGGTGAGGCGCGGGAAGTCGCCCTCGGGCACCTCGAACTCATCGGTGAGGTCGAGCGCTTCGAGCTGTTCCTGGCAGTTCTCGGCGACGCCCTCGTAGGCGGCCGTGACGACCGTCTCGCAGGCGTCCATCGCCTCGGTGTGGTCGTAGAAGGCCGACTCGAAGTCGATCGAGGTCGCCTCGTTGAGGTGCCGCGGCGTGTTGTGTTCCTCGGCGCGGAAGATCGGGCCGATCTCGAAGACGCGTTCGAGGCCGGAGCCGACCATCAGCTGCTTGAACAGCTGCGGGCTCTGGTTCATGAACGCCTCCTGACCGAAGTACGTGATCGGGAACAGTTCCGTGCCGCCCTCGGTGCCGGTGGCGACGATCTTCGGCGTGTTGATCTCCGTGGCGTCGAGGTTCCGGAACGCCTCGCGGGTCGACCGCAGCACTTCGGCGCGGATCTCGAAGATGGCCTTGGTCTCGTCCTTGCGGAGGTCGAGGGTGCGGTTGTCGAGTCGCGTCGAGAGGTCGGCGTCGACCTTCCCGGAGGGGTCGAGCGGGAGTTCGGGGTCGGCCTCGGCGACCACGTCGAGGGAGTCGGGCGTGATCTCGACGCCGGTGGGCGCGCGCGGTTCCTCCTCGACGTCGCCGGTCACGGCGACGACGGACTCGCGGTGGACCCCGAGTCCGGTCTCGACGAGGTCCTCGTCCATCTCGTCTTTCTCGAACTTGACCTGGATCTTCCCGGTCGTGTCCCGGAGGATGAGGAAGGCGATGCCGCCGAGGTCGCGGATCTCGTGGACCCAGCCGGCGACCGTGACGGTCTGGCCCGGCTCGGCGTCTGCGGTGTAGGTGCGATCGTCCATGGGAGTGGGTTCTGGGGGGCTCGACTTAAGAACAGTCCTTCCGGGTCAGCGGTTCCCACGCCACGAGAACGGTTACCACCCGCCGGTCGCCCACCGCAACGTTTCTGTCAGCGGCCAGAGAATAGGGTGTCATGGCAGACCGCGAACTCGACGACCTCGACAGGGCGATCCTCCACGCGCTCCAGGACGACGCCCGAAAGCTGTCGACCAGCACGATCGCCGACCGGATGGACGTCGCGTCGAGCACAGTCCGGACCCGGATCCGCAACCTGGAGGAGGCCGGGATCATCACCGGGTACCACGCCGACGTCGACTACGAGGCCGCCGGCTTCCAGTTGCACACCCTGATCGTCTGCACCGCACCCGTCCCCGACCGCGAGCGCCTCGCCCAGGAGGCGCTGGAGATCGAGGGCGTCGTCGCCGTCCGCGAGGTGATGACCGGCAACGAGAACGTCCACGTCGAGGTCGTCGGCCGCGACGGCGACGACCTGTCCCGGATCGGCCGCGAACTCGACGAACTCGGTTTCGAGATCGAGGACGAGGACATCATCCGCAACGAGTACGTTCACCCGTACAGCGGATTCGCCGACGTCGACGACTGACGCGACATCCCCCTTGGTTTGCCGGAACGACTGTTTCACCATTTTTATTTGCCGGTTCGTCAAACAGATCGGCTAGTTTATGCCGCTCCGGGCCTTTCCGTCGGACGTACGATGAACCGATACCGCACTGCTGATGCAAACGGATTCGCGGTGGCGAACGGAGAGGTCGGACAGACGGTCGGTCCGCGGCGCTCAACGGAGGTGATTCCGTGGTCCTCGGATCTGCGCGCAGGCGGGTGAGCGAGGCGCTCGATCGGCCGACGTCGGTGCTCGTCGTCGGGTCGTCACAGGAGTCGCGGGCGCTCGCTCGTCGCCTCGCCGACGACTACGACGTCAGCTTCGTCAGCGACCGGTCGGACCTCGTCAACGGAGCGACCGCGGACGGTATCGACGCCCGCGAGTCGAGACTCGACGAGGGGAGCGAGCTCGCGGCCCTGGACCTGTCGGCCGACGCCGCGATCGTGGCGGCGTCGCGCGACCGGACGAACCTCTTCGTCGTCCAGCACCTCCGGTCCCGGTACGACGTCCCCCGGCTCGTGGTCCGCGTGAACGACCCCGACCGCGAGGACGTATTCACTGGACCCGAGATCGAGACTATCTGTTCGACGGACGTCCTGGCGCCGGAGATCAGGACGGCGCTCGGGGAGGCCATCTGACGTGCCCAAGGAACTCGAACGGGACCTCGGTCTCCCGTCGGTGCTGGCGATCAGTATCGGCGCGATGGTCGGGAGCGGTATCTTCATCCTCCCGGCGCTCGCGCTCGAGATGGCCGGACCGGCCGTCATCCTGGCGTACTTGCTCGCGGGCCTGCTCGTGCTCCCCGCGGCGCTGAGCAAGGCCGAGATGGCGACGGCGATGCCCGAGGCCGGCGGTACCTACATCTACATCGAGCGCGGGATGGGCCCGATGCTCGGGACGATCGCCGGCATCGGCACCTGGTTCGCGCTCTCGTTCAAGGGCGCCCTCGCCCTCGTCGGCGGCGTCCCCTACCTGGTCGTCCTGTTCGACCTCCCGGTGAAGCCGGTCGCGCTCGGCCTGGCGGCCCTGCTCATCGTCGTGAACCTCTTCGGCGCCAAGCAGACCGGTCGCCTCCAGGTCGCCATCGTCGCCGCGATGCTCGCGGCGATGGTCTGGTTCGTCGGCGGGAGCTTCGGCTCCGTCGAACGGGCGGCGTTCGACGGGTTCTTCGCCTCCGGTGGCGGCGGAATCCTCGCCGCGACCGGGTTCGTCTTCGTCTCCTACGCCGGCGTGACGAAGATCGCGAGCGTCGCCGAGGAGGTCGAGGACCCCGACCGCGTCATCCCGAAGGGGATGATCTACTCGCTCGGGTTCACGACGCTTCTGTACGTGCTGATCGTCGCCGTCATCGTCGGCGTGACGCCCGACGGGATCGTCGGCTCGAATACGCCGGTCGCCGACGTGGCGGCCGCGACCATGCCGACTGCGGGCGTCGTCGTGGTCGTCGCCGCGGCGATCCTCGCGCTCGTCAGCACCGCCAACGCCGGCCTGCTCTCGTCGTCGCGCTACCCCTTCGCGATGAGCCGTGACCAGCTCGCGCCGCCGTCGCTATCGACCATCAGCGAGCGGTTCAACACGCCGACGACGGCGATCACGCTGACCGGCGTCGTCATGCTCGGGCTGATCGCGTTCGTCCCGATCATGGAGATCGCCAAGCTCGCGAGCGCGTTCCAGATCCTCGTGTTCGTCCTCGTCAACGTCGCCGTCGTGGCATTCCGGACGAGCGACGTCGACTACGAACCGTCCTACCATTCGCCGCTGTACCCCTGGATGCAGGCGTTCGGCGTCGTCGGCGGGCTCGTCCTCCTCACGCAGATGGGGACGCTCCCGCTCGTCGGCGCCCTCGTCATTACGGTCGGGGGCGCGCTGTGGTACTACGCCTACGGCCGCCCGCGCGTCCAGCGCCAGGGCGTCGCCGCCGACGCCGTCCGCCGGCGCATCGACCGGCAGGCCGTCGCCGAGACCGACTCGGCGTTCCACGACGCCGACGACACCGACGTGCTCGTCGCCGTCACCGAGGGCACGACGGAGTCGCGCGAGCGCGCGCTCCTGACGGTCGCCGCGAGCCTGGCACGGCGCGACGACGGGACGGTCACCGTCGTCCAGTTCGACCAGGTGCCCGACCAGACGCCGCTCGACTACGCCGAGGGGATCGTCTCCGACGCCGACCGCCGCTTCGAGGAGCGAACCGCCCGACTCGTCGCCGACCTCGACGTCCCCGTCGAGTACGGCGAGGTGGTCAGCCACGACCCCGAGCGCGCGACGGTCAACTTCGCGACCGACCACAACTTCGACCAGGTCGTGGCCGAACCCGCGGCCAGCGGGCCCGTCTCGCGCCTGTTCGACGGCGGTCGGACCGAGTACGATCTGCTGACGGTCGCCGCCGAGGGGGTCGACGACCTCGACACCGTGACGCTCGTCACGGACCGCGGCCCCTTCGACCCGACGAAGGTCCGGGTCGCCGACGCGATCGCCGCGGACAAGGGCGCGTCGCTCGAACTCGTCCACGCGATCGACGCCGACGAGCCCCCCGAGCGCGCGACGGCCGTCGACGACTACCACGACTCGCTCGCCGACCTGTGTTCGGTCCCGGTCGAGTCCCGCGTCGTCAGCGGCGTCGACCGCGACGCCGCGCTCTCGGACGCCGCGAGCGGGAGCGACCTCGTGATCGCCGCGAGCGACGGCGACGTGGTCGTGCGTTCCGACCGCCTCGGCCCGGCCCACGAGAAGACAGGTCTCATCACGGTCCGCCCGCGGCCCTCGCGCCGCACCGGCCTCGTCGGCCGCCTGCTCGAACGCACCGTCTTCTGAGAGGCGGGACGCAGGCGTGGTTCCACGACCGGCACCCACTCTTCGTTCACCCCTATTCTCGTCCGGTTCGAGCCCCACCGCGAAAAAATTCGCCGTTCGTCTCGTTCGTCGCCACCGTCGATCTGTCGAGCGACGCGAGACGGATCCCGGTGGAACTATTCTCCACCGTCGGTCAGCACCTCGACGTCGTCGCCGCCTTCCTCGTTCAGGAACTCCGGCAGATCGTCCTCGGTCTCCGCCTCGGCCTCGTCGCGGTCACGGTCCCAGACGCGGGAGGTGTATTCGTGGCACATGGTATCACACCATCTAGAGACGAGGTCCAGACGCAGTTCAACCTTGCGTCGGGGGAGCCGTTCGGCGAGAATCGGCTGCGAGAGCGGCCGTTTCAGTCGGTCAGCGTCGCGGCCGCGGCGTCTTTGGCGCCTTCGACGGTCTCGGTGACGGCGTCGACGCCCTCGTCGTGGACGAGGTCGCCGACGATGACGGTGTCGGCGTACTGGGCCATCGTGTTCGCCGACTCGTAGTCGTGGATGCCGCCGCCGTAGAATAGCGTCGACTCCTCCAGCGCGTCGGCGGCCGCGCCGACGACCTCCGGGTCGCCGAACGTGCCCGAGTATTCGGCGTAGATGATCTCCTGGCCGAGCATCTGTTCGCCGACCTCGGCGTAGGCGGCCACGTCGTCGGCGTCGAGATCGCAGTTCGACTCGGTGTAGATCGCGGCCGAGGACTCCGGGTTGAGGACGATGTACCCCTCGGTGAACGTGCGCTCCCAGTCGATCTCGTCGTCGAGGCGGACCCACTCCTTTTGCATCCCGGTGAGCCACGCCACGTCACCGGCGTTCAGGACTTCCGGGACGAGGTAGCCGTCGACCCCGTCGGTGTGGACGACGTTCGTGAGGTTCGACGGTTCGATGTACAACGGGATGTCGTACTCGGCGCAGCCGTCGATGACCCAGCGCATCTTCTCCTCGGTGACGCCGGTGGTCCCGCCGACTTCGATGGCGTCCGTCCCGCACTCGGCGATATCCTCGAACGTCTCGCCGTCGACGAGGTCCTTGTCCGGGTCGACCTTCAGTATGTGGTCCCAGTCGTCCCACGGCCTCTGCATACTGGCACACACCCCACGCCCGGATAAAACGGCTTCGGATAGGGACGATCCCGGGCTGGAGTGGGTCAGGCCGTCGAACGCGCCCGCTGCGCCGCCTCGATCGTTGGCTCCAGCGCGCGACGAACGCCCTCGGCCCGCTCGGACGACTCGGTTCGTTTCGCCCGCGGGACACCAGCGAAGCGAGCGCGCCCCACCCGTGCCCGCGCTCGGGGAATCCATCGCCGTCGGTTCTATTTCGGCGGTCTCGTCGAAATCCTCGAGGAGGAACACGAGGAGTGGACCCAACGCGACGAGCGAGTCACACCCATATCCGAACGTCCGATTCAGCCGACGTGTCCGTTCGCCCTCGCCGAGTGCGTCCGAGACGAGTCCCTGTCGAGACTGAGAGCGGTGGGCAGCCTCTGCCGAGAATCGAACCCGAGGTGATTCACCGAGATACCGAGGGTAGACAGTTGGGTCAGAGACCCGTGTCGGTAGTCGCCTCGCGTTCAGTCCGGTGACTCCAGCGCAAGCGAAACGCCTGCACCAGTTCGTAGAGCCACAGGACGACGAGTGCGGCGTATCCGGGGCCAAAGAGGTACGCCGACCAGGACTGATCCTGATAGAAGAAGCCGACGCCAACCGTCAAGACCGCGATGTTCCACACCCAGACCATCCACGTCGAAATCACCGACGGGACGACTCCATCCGGGAGGAGACCGGTCGCGTCAACGTAGTCACTATCCCCCAAACGCCCGTCGCGCAGGGCAGGGAGGTTCCGGAAGTAAAGCAGCAGTCCAGCGAGTGCGATCGGAAGCGCCCACCCCACGAAGAAGAAGTGGAGAGCGCCGTCTTCGATATACGCCGGGTCCACCCACTCGACGCCGAACAGCACGAACGGTGCGAACCCCGCCGGCCCGAGCATCCAGAACTGCGCTACCAGGACCGATAACGCGATACCCGACCGGAAGTCCGCCGACCGATACGTCTGGACGAGGTTGTACAGGTACAGTGCGAACCCCGTCGCGAAGAGGACCAGCCCGGTCGCCGTGACTGTCCGACCCATCCCGATCCAGGGACCGGTTATCAGCGGAAAGATGCCGGCGACGAAGAACCACGCCGAGTAGTCCCGTAACGTCTCACTGTAGAGATCGGTACCGAGAACCCGAGGAACGAGGTCGTACAGCGTGCCGATGGCCGCGAGCCCGAGAAAACCCCACGCGTTGGCGTGGACGTGAGCCTCGCGCAAGCCGAGCCAACCACCGGGGACCTCCCAGAGGTGGGCGAACAGCCCGTACGCGTACGTGATCCCCCACAGGAACACGAAAACTGACACCAGGTACAGCCCGATCGTCGCATTCCACGCGCAGTCGCTTTGCATTACCATCCGCAGCATCACCAGTAGCAACCCGGCGACGAGGAGCCAGATAGCGACGAGCCCGCCGTCAAACGCCCAGGTGCGGCTCCACCCCCGTCCGTACCAGAGCAGGAGAAACCCGCCGTTCAACCCGACGAAGTTCAGCCAATCGTAGTACTTCGATGGCAGTGGGCGATCAAGTTTCCGTGCCGTGAGCTGGGGGAGCATTCCGACCAGTAGTTGCGTGAAGCCACCGATCGTCACGAAGTGGATGTGGCTCCACGAAACCCATCCGAGCCGCGGGACGAGATTGAATTGCGCGAGACCGTGATACACCGCTAATACGAGGCCGGCGAGCAGAAATAGGATACCCGCGAGGTGGAAGGGGGTGAACCGGATCGGGTTGCGTGTCATAGTTACACATCCGGGCGCGACCCAAAGTGGGTTCTCGCGAATAACTGAGCGTACATCGAACGTATTCGTACTTCGTATGAGTGTCATAGTCGAGCACGCCCACACTATTCGAAAGCCGTTCGCGTTCCGACGACGCCCCTCCCCCAATTCGCCTGCCGACTGTGTCGATAGCGGGTGATTCACACCACACGTCCGACGCAGCGGTCGGAGAGCGGAACAGCGAACCCGGCCTCGGACCGACGCTCTCGTTCGCACCCTGCGGAGTCTCCGCGAACGACGTGCGTGACTTCGCCCGGGCCGTGAGGCGTGGATCCCAGGGCCGAACGTGCGTCCGCGTTCCGAGGGCCGCTTCACGCCCGCTCACAGAACCCCGTTCTCGCTGCGTGCTATGGTCTTCGTGGCACCGCTCCTCTGGGTCCCCGTTCGCCGGCGCCGTGCTCGTTTGAGTCCGCTCCTGGCGCTCGATGGACTTCTCACGCCGATCGGCATCCTCTCGGGGATCTACCTCGGTCTGCCCCCCGCCCTAGTTTCGGTCGGGGCAGTTTCGATTACCACGGCGACGGCGCTGTTCGCACTCGAAGTCGTACAGATCGATGACGATGGCTCGATGCCCTCGAAACTCGAGAGGGTGACGATAATGTTCGAAGTGGAGTTTAACGGCTCGTAGTGTGTAGCATATTCATGGGACAGACGTTTCGCAGCGACCTCGAGACAGACTCACTCGCTCCGGCCCACTGGCTCGCGATACTGCTCGTCCTGATAACGGGAGTCATCCACGTGTACGCCGGACTCGTCGAAGGGCGGATTCCAGTTTCACTCGCGGGGGCCGGGTTCCTCGGCGCCGCCGTATTGGTTCTCCTGGATTACCGTCGGCCCCTTCTCTACCTGGTGGGGATCGCGTACACGGCGGTGCAGTTCCCGCTCTGGTACGTGGCGAACGCTGGCGAGTACACGACACTCGGGTACGTAGACAAGATAGTTCAGGGGGTGCTCATCGTCGTTCTCGCATACCTCTACTGGAAAGACCGGAACGCGCCTGAACGAGAGCGGGACGCGACGACCGCGTAGTCTCCCAGACTGCTCCACGTCTCCGCGTGTCTGGTGGGCGTCGGCTACCTCGCACTCTCTGGAGGTGGGTATCGCGCCGAGAGAGCCCGCAGTCCCGGATCGACGCACCGCCGGCCCCGTCGAACCGGCAGCGGTCGAGAGACAGGGGTGTCAGAGACCGTATTCGGGGGATGGATTGACGAGTGTGGAGGCGCATATCGTACACGTGGCGTATCAATTCGAGTGTGCGGCCCCGGACTGCGTGTTCCGAATCCGGGCCGCGGACGAGCAAGAGATTATCGAACAGGTCCAACGACATTCGGAAGAGCGACACGGGAAATCCCCGCCGTCGGCGGACGTGATCCGCGAGCGAATGGAGACCGTCGACGTCGAGTGATACTGCGAAACTCGGTCCCATTCGAGCCGGGCACGGCGAAGTCGCTTGCCGTCCGCGACCGTGACGTCGTCGCGTTCACCGGCAACCGCGATGTCCGCCTCGCCGACCGCGTTGCGCGAGTACTGACCGTCGGGGAGAGTCGGAACCGCGTCTAACCGAGGGCCGCGCTCTGTATTCAGCGCGACCGATTGAACCTATCACTACTCGAGGGCTTCAACAGAGTCATTTCGGCGAGTGCCGATGTACGGACGATGGCAGACGGCGCGCGACTCACGGCGGTCGAGACCGTCCACGAGGAGGGATCGTTCCTGTTCACGGCGAGCAACTCCTTCGACATGGAGGAGGAGATCATCGTGGTCCCCTGCGAGGACGAAGTCGCCGCTGACGGCGGGGCCGCGGCCGACGAGGGCGGCGTCGCCGCGTGGCTCAACCGCTGTACGCACGAAGCCCAGCGCTTCGACACCGGACGCGGCGTCCCCATGCGCGACGGCGAGATCATCTGTCCGAAGCACGGGTCGATGTTCGACGCCTGCTCGGGCGACTGTGACAACGGCGAGGCCGCCGGGACGACGCTCCCAGACGTGGACGTAGCCGTCGAAGACGGGGACGTGTATCTTGTCGATGGTGACTACACGTTCGAACACGAGGGCAAAATCGACGACGGCGACGACGGACCGAGTTCGACCTCACACGTCGGGTTCTGAACTGCGGGCGGTCAGTCGCTCTCTGCGCGTTCGTCGGCGGCGCTCGCGCCGTCGATCAGGTCCTCGGTGTCAGCCTCGGACTCCGCGTCCGCGTCGTCGTCGGGGTCGTCGTCCTCGCCGGCATCGACGTCCGGCAGTTGCGAGATCCAGTCGCGGATCTGGCCGGCGCTCACACCCTGAATCTCCGTCGCGAGGACGTCGGGGTCGACGTCGTGGAGGTCCTGTGGCGCCTCGACGCCGGCGGTCTCCAGGCGCTCGGCCGTGGCGGGGCCGACGCCGTCGAGGTCTTCGAGGTCGTCGACGGCCTGGCGGGCCTGGTACTCCCTGAAGTTGCAGATGGGACAGCCCAGTTCCCAGGGGTCGTCGCCGCTGTGGACGACCAGTTCGGGCAGGTCGTGCTCGTCGCAGTACTCGTCGGTTATCTCGATGTCGCCCCGGCGCGGGAGCGGCAGCGAGTAGTCGCAGTCCGGGTAGCGCGTACAGCCGACGAGCCGCGAACCCGAGCGGAGCTTCTTGATCGCCAGTTCGCCGCCGTGGGCTTCCCCGCAGTCCGGACACGCGCCGATGACTTCGTCCTCCGTGTCGTCGGCCTCGTCGGCCTTGCACTGCGGGCAGCCGTGGACGAACGTGTCCCGCCCGGCGAGCATCTTCACGTGGTTCAGGCCGTGCTCCTCGCAGGTCTCTTCGAGGACGAGCGGCTCGCCCGAACTCGGCAGCGGGAGCGTGTACTGGCAGTCGGGGTAGCCGTCGCAGCCGACGAAGTACGACCCCTGGCGGCTCTGGCGGATGAGCAGGTCGTGGTCGCTCTCGGGACAGGGGCCGAGGCGGCGGTCGGCCTTGAGCGACTCCTGGAGGTGGTCGCCGATGTCTTCGCGGGACGCCCGCAGCTCCTCGAACACCCGTTCGAGCATCTCGCGGGACTCCTCCGTCACGTCGTCGAGTGTCGCCTCGCCGCTGGCGATGGCGGACATGTCGGCTTCGAGCTGGGCCGTCATGTCGTCGCTGACGACGCGGTCGGCGAACTCCTCGGCGGCCTCGACGACCGCCTCGGCGATGGCGGTCGGTCGCGGCGGGTCGGACTCGATGTACCCGCGGTCGTAGAGCTTCTCGATGGTGTTGTGCCGCGTCGCTTTCGTCCCCAGTCCGAGGTCCTCCATCTTCTGGATGAGCCGCGACTGGCCGTACCGGCGGGGCGGCTGGGTCTGCTTGGCTTCGAGTTCGACGTCGCTCACGTCGAGGTGTTCGCCCTCTTCGACGGCCGGCAGGAACGACTCGCTGGCCGACGAGTAGGGGTACACGTCGTGATAGCCCGCCTCGAGCAGGCGCTTGCCCGTGGCCTTGAGCTGGCAGCCTTTCGCTTCGGCGACGACGCGAAGGTGCTCCCACGTGGCCGGTTCGGCGACCGTCGCGAAAAAGCGGCGGACGACGAGTTCGTACACTTCCCACTCGTCCTCGGAGAGGGCGCCCCGGTCGGGGAGTTCGCCCGTCGGGTGGATCGGCGGGTGGTCGGTCGTCTCGTCGTCGCCCTCGGTCGCCTCGATCTCGTCCAGATCGAGCAGCGACTCGGCGTCGTCCCCGAACTCCCGCGTCGCCACGAACTCGTCGAGCAGATCCTCGGGGTCCAGGTCGTCGGGGTAGACGGTGTTGTCCGTCCGCGGGTAGGTGATGTACCCAGTGGTGTACAGCTCCTCTGCGATGGACATCGCCCGCTGGGCGGAGTAGCCGAGCGAGCCCGCGGCGGAGATGAACGCGGTCGTGTTGAACGGCGCCGGCGGGTTGTCCGTGCGCGTGCGCCGGCGGACGGTCGTGATCTCCGCGCTCGTCGCCTCGCGGAGTCGCTCGTAGGCCTCGGTCGCGTCGTCCTCGTCCCAGACGCGCTCGGCCTCGCTGCCGTCGTCGTCGTAGAAGTACTGCGCCTCGAAGGTGTCGCCGTCTTTCGTCAGGTCGGCGAACAGCTCCCAGTAGTCCTCGGGGTCGAACGCCTGGATCTCCCGCTCGCGGTCGACGATGAGCTTCAGGGTGGGCGACTGCACCCGCCCGACGGAGATGAAGTCCTCGCCGAGTTGCCGGGCCGACAGCGAGAGGAAGCGAGTGAGCGCGGCGCCCCACACGAGGTCGATGATCTGGCGGGCCTCGCCGGCGGCGGCCAGGTCGAAGTCGATGTCGTCCGGTTCGGCGAAGGCGTTCTTGACCTCCCGTTCGGTGATCGAGGAGAAGCGGACCCGCTTGACGGGCACGTCGGTCTCGTCGCGGATGAGCTCGTAGGCTTCCTTGCCGATGAGTTCGCCCTCGCGGTCGTAGTCGGTCGCGATGACGGCCTCGTCGGCCTCGCGGGCGAGCTGTCGCAGGGTCGTGACGATGTTCTGCTGGGTCGGCGACTTGACGATGTCGGCGTCGATCAGCTCGACGGGCTCGACGTCGCGCCAGTCGGCGTACTCCTCGGGGAAGTCGACGCCGACGACGTGACCCGAGAGGCCGACGCAGCGGGTCGCGCCCCACTCGTAGACGTTGACGCCGTTGCGCTGGGTGGTACTCGCGCCGCCGTCGCTGAGGATCTCGGCGATCCGTCTGGCGGCGTTGTTCTTCTCGGTGATTATCAGCTCCACCGGGAGCCACCTCCGGGTCCGCGGGAGTCGGTCATGGGAGGCGATAGGCGTGTCCCCGCCCTAAAGGTTTCGGGCGAAATCGACCGACAGCGGGCGTGTGCGTACGATCGAGCGCCCGCGAGTGAGCGCGCGGTCGCGTCCCGCGTGCGCGTGTGCGATGGACTACTTCACGCCGCCTGTTCGGCCGCGCCGCTCGACTCCGGCTCTCGCGAAATCGCGCAGGCGGGGTCGTGGCTCGCCCGCAGCGCGCTCCCGGTCAGCAGGAGGACGCTCGCGGCGAAGAAGAGGCCGCCGACCGGCGACGAGGGGTCCATGAACGCCCAGTAGACGGGCGTGGCCGCCGCGCCGAAGAGCGCGCCGGCGGCGCCGTAGACGGCAGGCGCACAGCACCCGCAAGCGGTCGCGCCGGCGGTCGTCACGGTGCCGATCATCGCCCGGGGGGACTCGATGGCCCCGCCCGCCGTCCACTGCCTGGCGGCGAGCGCGGCGTTGCTCGCGACGAGGCCGCCCAGCACGCCGACGAGCAGCAGCGATCCCAGGGAGACGTAGCCCGACAGCGGGATCGCGGGCAGGTAGAACTCCAGCGCCGGCCAGTAGACCAGCGGCGAGGCGACCTGATACGGCGTGACGAACCCCTGGCCGACCATGTCGGCCGTCACGTCGGGGTTCACCGAGACCGTGCCCGCCGAGAACGCGTAGAAGACGGCGAACGTCGTGAACGAGACCACCGCGGTTGCCAGGGGGACCCGCATCCGCAGGACCCGCGGAAACGCGTCCCCCGCGTCGCGCCAGAGGACGTAGCCGATAGCGGCCGGCACCGCGGCGGCGAGCAGGTACCCGAACGGGTGATAGAGGCCCTCGTTTGGCATCAGCGTCGGGTAGCCGATCCACGCCGCGAGCAGGAGGCCGAGGCCGACGTACCGCGGTCGCTCCGGCCACTGCCAGCGGACGACGACGAGGCTCCCGACGGCGAGGAGGGTCGCCGTGACGGCGTTTATCACCGGGAACCAGCGCGTCCAGTCGGGCGTGGCTCCGGGCGTTATCTGGACCTCGACGAGGCCGATCGTCCCCGCGATGACCAGGACGACCCCGCCAGAGAAGAGGGCGACACCGGTCCGACCGGTCGCGTCCGCGTCCCGGAGTGACTTCCAGCCTCCCGCGACGGCGAGGATCCCCAGGATCGTGACCGCGCCGAGCAGCCAGTGAGGGGTCCCGGCGTGGGTCGTCCCGCTGTGGGCGACGACGGCGTCGATAGCGCCGGGGAACCCGCGCGCGGCCGCTCCGAGCGCCTGTCCGAGTGTCATTGTCGACTGTCGGGCCCGGACGGTCAAGGACGTTCTGATACGCGAGTCGAAAGGGGCCGCCAGTCCGGCGACCGCGACCGGCCGGAGACGATTCACCAGCGACCGACCCAGGTGGATCCGTCCGCGACGAATACGTTTACGGGCGGGTGGTCCCTCCACGCGGACAGTGAGCGAATCGGAGAGTCGCGTGGACATGACCACCGGCGCGGTGACGCCGCGCCTGTTCAAACTCGCCTGGCCGCTCGTCGCCGGCAACCTCCTCCAGACCGCCTACAACCTCGCGGACATGTTCTGGGTGGGGCGCGTCAGTGCCGAGGCCGTCGCCGCCGTCTCCCTGATGTTCCCGACCGCCTACCTCTTCATCTCCGTGGCGATGGGGCTGACCGCCGCGACCAACGCCATCGTCTCACAGCACATCGGCGCCGGCAACGAGCGCCGCGCCGAGCGGACCGTCGCCCAGTCGGTCCTCCTGGCCGTCGCCGTCGCCGTCGCGCTCGGCCTGTTCGGCTTCGCCGTCCGGAACCCGCTCGTCGCCCTCATCGGTGCCGAGGGGGCCGTCTTCGACGCCGCCGTCGCCTACATCGAGTTCGTCTTCCTCGCCATCCCCTTCACCTTCCTCTTTTTCGTCTTCCGCTCGTCACTGCGGGCCGCCGGCGACACGAAGACCGCGATGTGGCTCGTCGGCGCGAGCGCCGGCCTCAACATCGTCATCGACCCCGTGTTCATCCTCGACTGGGGCCCGTTCCTCGGCCTCGGCGCGCAGGGCGCGGCCGTCGCCACCTTCATCTCCCGGGGCGTCGCCGCCGCCATCGGCCTGTACATCCTCGTGAACGGCGGCTGGGGGATCCGCCTCCGACTCGGCGACCTGACTCCCGACCCGGCCATCCTCCGCCACCTCATCGACGTGGGTTACCCCGCGACGTTCGACGGGCTCACGCGCTCGCTCGCGGCGGTCACCTTCGCCGCGTTCGTCGCCCGCTTCGGCGCCGTCGCCACCGCCGCCTACGGCATCGGAATCAGGCTAATGTCCGTCTCGTGGACCGTCTCGGGCGCGGTCGGACAGGCCGCCGCGACCGGCGTCGGACAGAACCTCGGGGCCGTACAGCCCGACCGCGCGGCCGACGTGACGTGGAAGGCCACCGGCGGCGCGATGGCCGTCCTCTTCGCCGCCGGCGGGCTGGTCTACGCGTTCCCGGCCATCGCGATGGGCGTGTTCATCGGCGATCAAGCCGTCATCGACGCCGGCGTCACCCTGTTGCGGATCATCGCGCCCTTCTGGGCCTTCTTCGGCGGGCTGATGGTGATCCAGGGCGGGTTCCGCGGCGCCGGCCGGACGAAAGTCGCGTTCGTCCTCTCGCTGCTCTCCCGGTGGATCTTCCGCGTTCCCGTCGCCTTCGCCCTGGCGTACGCCGTCGCGCTCGACCCGGTCTCGGTGACGCCGGTCGACGTGAACGGGCTCTGGTGGGCGATGGCGTTCTCCAGTGTCGCCTCCTTCCTCGTCGGTGTCCTCTGGTTCCGCCGCGGCGGCTGGCGCGAGGCCGTCATCGACGATGACGCGGAGGTGCCTGGTGGACCGCGCGCCGGCGGTGAGGGCGTGGACGCCGACGAGGAACTGACGACCGATTAGGGCCAGTCCAGACGCTCGGGACCGGTGCGTAAGTTCCGGCTAGCGAGAGGAGGGCCGGACGCAGGCACGGTAGTCCGTCGACGGACTCCAGGTCGGAGCGGGCGCAACCACGTAATACCAGATTTACGGCGTGAGCCGCCCGTAAACGGAGGTACGGGTTTATTCGGACACCACACATCGTGAGAGTGTCGCATCCGTCGAGTGGGCGCCCGCCCACGTGATCTCTCGTGAATCACGACCCATCACAGGATCCGCAACCGTCACCACAGGAGGGACAGAACCGACCAGCCGAACCGGGAGGGAACCGGTCGCCGTCGAGTCTCGATCCCATCGAGTTCCAGCGGGATCCAGACACGGGGCGATTCCTCACCACCGAAGAGCGGGCCTACGTGGAACGGCTCAGTCAGCAGTATCCGGAACAGGTCCGGCAGGCCTACGAACAGAACGTCTCGCTCGCCGCCGTCGGGCTGGCGGTCCCGCCGAACCTCGGTGACCGGGGAACGCAGGTCGGCTCGGGGTACCAGCAACAGCAGCCGTCGCCACCGCAGCAACAGCCACCGCAGCAACAGCCACCGCAGCAACAGCCACCACAACAACAGCCACCGCAGCAACAGCTACCACAACAACCGCCGCAGCAACAGTCGTCGTTCCCGCAGCAACAAGCCGCGCAGACGGGTCAGCAGCCGACAGGGGGAGTTCAACGACCCCAGCCGTCGCAACCGCCGCAGCAACAGCCCCGACAGCAACCGTTCGAACAGCCCCAACAGCAACAGTCCCAGCAGCACCCGTCACAACAGCCGTCACAGCAGCAACCGCCACAACAGCCACCGCAGCAACAGCCGCCACAGCAACCGCCACAACAGGAACAACGGGGCCAGTCGCGACAGGCGGATCGACCGTACGGACCGGGAGAGCAGCAGTTCCAGGGATCACAGCCGTCGGCACCCGCCGGCGAACAACCCGCGGCGCAGGTGCAGATGCCCGACCGCGAACAGGCCGCCCAACAGCCCGTTCAGCCGGAGACGCCGTCGGAATCCGGACAGAGCCCCACGGACGTCCCGATAGAGACGCCGGGGGCGGAGCAAGGGGAGACAGACGTTCCAGTGCAGACCGGGGGGACGAGTGAGCAAGCGCGACGACCGGGTCAGCGCCGGCGCCGACAGCAGCGCTGGTCGTGGTGGTACAACTGGTGAAGACGGGCGCGGCGTCGTCCGGCGACCCGTCGCCCCGCTTTCGGCCGGGAGTACTCCCATATCGGTCCCAACCCGATCCGGTACCGAACCGCGTCGCTCTCCGGTCGTCGAACGCAGATCCCCGAGTACTGGTACGACTCCGGCAGACCCCGACCGAGCAGGGGCCAATCTTGTAGTGGGTTGCGCCCGCACCGCCGGCATGGACTTCGGCTACCACCACGCGAGTTTCGACTACGTGGACCGCCCGGACAGCCCCGCCATCGAGTCCACGGTCGAGCGCGCCCAGTGGCTCGAATCCGAGGGGTTCACCTGGTTCTCGCTGATGGACCACGTCTGGCAGCTCCCATTCGTCGGCCAGCGCGACGAGCCCTTCCTCGACTGCTATACGGCCCTGCCCGCCATCGCGCAGGCAACAGACACGCTGGAACTGAGCGCACTCGTCACCTGCCCGCACTACCGGAACCCCGGCTACCTCGGCCGCACTCTGGCCACCCTCGACCACGTCTCGGGCGGCCGCGCCGTGCTCGGCATCGGCGCCGGCTGGTACGAGGACGAGTACGACGCGATGGATCTGGAGTACCCGGACATCGCCACCCGAAATCGACAGATGCGCGAGACCATCGAGATCTGCCGGGCGATGTGGACCGAGGACTCGCCCGTCTCCTACCAGGGCGAGCACTACGAGATAGACGACTTCTACTGCGATCCCAAGCCCGACGACGGGATTCCAGTGCTCGTCGGCGGTGGCGGCGAGGAGCTGACCCTGCGCGCGACCGCGGAGTACGCCGACCGCTGGAACGTCCCCTCGGGCGACCCCGACGCCATCGACCACAAGCTCGACGTGCTCGAAGGCCACTGCGAGGACCTCGGCACCGACGACGACGCCATCACGAAGACCGTCGGCAACCGGACCGTCATCCGGGAGTCGAGCGAGGACGCCCACGAGACCTACGAGGAACTGATGGCGCGGACCGAGGAGGGACCGACGCCGCGCGAGGAAGGCCGGGGTACCGTCGGGTCGCCGGCCGAAGTCGCGCACCGGCTGGAGCGATTCGACGAGGTCGGCGTCGACACGTTCATGCTCATGGTCCCCTCGAACGACCGCCGCACCGTCGAGTTGTTCGTCGACGAAGTGATGGGCTCGGTGTAGACTCTCGGCCGGCGTCGACTGCACCGGCACTCGCCGTCGTCTCGGAATCGAAAACCTGGACCAAAAAGCCGAACGCTCGCTTCGTTCGCGTTCGGTGACTATCCGTCCAGTTCGTCCCGCAGCAACTGATTCACGTCCCCGGGGTCCGCCGACCCTCCCGTCTTCTGCATGACCTGCCCGACGAGGAAGTTGATGGCACCGCCCTCGCCGTCGTGGTAGTCCTCGACGGCGTCGGGGTTCTCGTCGATGGCTTCGACCACTGCGTCCTGGATCTCGTCGCCGCTGGTCTTGCCGAGGCCCTCGCGCTCGACGATGTCGTCGGGGGCGTCGCCGTCGTCGAGCATCCCGCGGAGCACGGTCTCGCGGGCGTTCTTGGTCGTGATCTCGTCGGTGGCGACGAGTTCGACGAGGCGCTCGATCTCGTCGAAGCGGTCGGAGACGTCCGTGATCTGCATGTCGCGGTAGTTCAACTCGCCCAGGAGTTCGTCGGCGACCCACGTCGCGGCCAGGTCGGGGTCGAACTGCTCGGCGACGTCCTCGAAGAAGTCCGCGACCTCTTTCGTGCTCGTGAGTTTGTCCGCGGCCTCCTCGTTGAGGCCGTACTCCTCGCGGAAGCGCTCGCGGCGTGCGTCCGGGAGCTCCGGGATGTCGATCGCCTGTTTCCAGTCGCTGACGCGCAGCGGCGGCAGGTCGGCCTCGCGGAAGTAGCGGTAGTCCTTCTCCTCCTCCTTGGAGCGCATCGAGAGAGTGACGCCCTTGGACTCGTCCCAGTGGCGGGTCTCCTGCTCGACGGCGCGGCCGCGCTGGATCGCGTTCTTCTGGCGGGTCTCCTCGTAGGCCAGCGCCTTCTCGGCGCCTTTGTGACTGGAGATGTTCTTGACCTCCGTGCGGTTCGGGTCGGTCTCGTCCAGGACCGACGCGTCGATCTCGTCGGCGTCCACGTCACTCAGGTCGACGATGGAGAGGTTTGCGTCCACGCGCAGGGAGCCGTCGCGGGTCGCGTCGAAGATGCCGAGGTACTCCAGCACCTCGGTGAGTTTGGCGAGGAACGAGCGGACTTCGTCCGGCGAGCGGAAGTCCGGCTTTGTGACGATCTCCATCAGCGGCGTGCCCGCGCGGTTGTAGTCGACCAGCGTGTAGTCCGCGGTGTCGATCGAGCCGCCCTTGTGCTGGAGGCTGCCGGGATCCTCTTCGAGGTGGGCGCGGCGGATGTCGACCGAGCGGCGTTCGCCCTCGACGGAGAACTCGAGTTCGCCGTCCTGGCAGATCGCGGCGTCGTACTGGGTGATCTGGAAGTTCTTGGGCAGGTCGGGGTAGTAGTAGTTCTTCCGGTGGAACGTGGTCTCCTCGGGGATGGTGGCGTCGATGGCCTTGCCGACCTTGACGGCGGCCTCGACGGCGCCCTCGTTGAGAACCGGGAGCGCGCCGGGCAGGCCCAGACACACCGGGCAGGTGTGGGTGTTGGGCTCGTCGTCGCCGACGTCGGTCGAGCAGTCGCAGAAGATCTTCGTGTCCGTCTCGAGCTGGACGTGGACCTCCAGCCCGATGACGGTCGCGAGGTCTCCCGTCTCGACGGCTTGTGCGGTCATTACCCGCGATTCGTGACGGCCCGGCTAAAGGCTAACGACCACGTGCGGGGAGAGAGACGATGGGTTCGACCCCTCGCGGGAGCGACCCGAGGCCGCGGGTCAGGACCCGCGACGCCGCCGCGCGAACAGCCCGACCGGTGCGAGGGCCGCGAGACCGAGCAGGAGGTGCCCGTTCGATTCAGTCGGTGAGCGGTCCGTCGGATTCGCCACACTCACGCGTTCCGGGGATTCTACATGCGCGGCCGCGCCCGCCCCCGAGCCGTCCGCAATCTCGACCCCGGCCTGGACGACCAGATCGTCCACCGACGCCGAGACGTAGGCGGTCTGTGTGAACGCCGTCGCGTTCTCGGGCAGCGTCGGTCGGTCGCCGACGGTAGCGTGATACGAGGTCGTTCCGTTGTCCTCCGTCCGGTAGACGTAGAACGTGTCACCGGACTCGACGCGCTCGTCGAGTGTCACGGACCCGAGGGACTCCCACGTGTCGGTCGAGTTGACGTGCACAGTGGTCCCCGCGTCCAGCGCGGGGCCGTCGGTGAAGTCCACGGCGAACAGTTTGCCGTCCGCCTCGGCGCTCGCCTCCGCGTGGGGCGGTTCCGAGAGCCAGGACGGTTCGGTCACGAACGTGCCGGAGCGCCGTTCGACCTCGACGGTGAACGTCCGGGTCTCGGTCTCGCCGTCCCGTTCGACGGTGTACGTGATCGACCCGTTGGTGATCAGCCCATCGCCGTTCACGTCGAGCGAACCGTCGATGGAACGGACCTCGCCAGTGGTCCAGGGGGCCGACTCCTCGGCCACGCCCGTCGCGTTCAGGACGACGCGCTTCCCGCTGTCGGTGTCCCGCACACCGACCGCGTCCCACTGGGCCGTCCGGAGGTGCGACGAGACGAGGTCGCGCGGTTGCTCCACCTCGAGTTCGCTGATCTCCGTAACCACGGTCGGTCCGGTCGCGTACGCGGTGACCGGGAAATCGGATTTGTAGCCCGCCGCGTCTGGCCCGAGGAAAGCGAACGTCTCAGACGAGCCCCGACTGGACTCCATGAGCGCCACCTCGCTGTCGTTCTCGGCTCGGACGGTGAGCACGTTCCCGCTTTCGTTCGTCACCCCTGCCTCGACGACGTACTCGATCTCGTCGAGTCTGTCCCTGTAGGCGGTCTCGACTTCGTCGGCGTAGACGTTCTCCGTGTACACGCCAGGAGGCAGATCCATCGTCGAGAGCGGTTCGAGCCCCTCTGGCGGCGTCGCCGTCGGTGTGGGCGTGGCCGTCGCCGTCGGAGTCGGCACGTCGTCGTCTTCGGCCTCCGGTTCGTCGGTCGGAGTCGGTGTTGCCGTCGACGTGGGCGTCTCCGTCGGTGTCGGTGTCGCGGTCGGGGTCGGGGTGGGCGACGCCGTCGGAGTCGCCACCGGTGTCGGCGATGGGGTCGGCGACGGCGACGCTGTCGGAGTGGGTGAGGCCGTCGGCGACGGTGTCGAAGGAGGGGTCGCCGTCCGCGTCGGCGTCTCGGCGTCTACGGGGGCGGTGGTCGGCACCGCCGTCGGCGTTGCGGTCGGCGAGTTGCCTCCGTCGTCTGGCTGTCTCTCCGTCTCTGTCGGTGCGTCAGTTGCTCCGTCGGGCGTCTGCGGGGTCGCGGTCTGCGACCCGCCGAAGGCATTGCAACCCGCGAGGAGGACCAGTCCAACGACTGCGAGGGCGGCAAAGCGGTGACCCATAGCGGGATGATACATTACTTATTGAAAACATTTAATGTCTGGATAGAAAGCTGTCACCGTGGACACCAGCGATTCGACGTGCCCGACTCGTCGTCACTCCGCGTCCGTCTCGACGCCGGCCTGGAACGTGGCGTTGTCTTGCTCACCGGTTACCCGAACGCGGCCGGAGAAGGCCGTCGCGTTCTCGGGCAGTTCCGGTCGTTCGCCCGCCGAGAGGTGGACCACGGCGTTCTCACCCTTGCCGGTGCGGTGCAGGTAGACGGTGTCCCCCGGAGCGATCACCTCGGAGACGGTGACGTTCCCGACGTGCTCGCGTTCGGCCGTGAGCGACAGCGTGGTCCCCGATTCGACGGGGGTCCCGCCAGTGTGGTCGAGCGCGAGCAGTCGCCCGTCTTCGGCCGTCGAGAGTTCCACGTTGGGCGCCTCGGCGAGCCACTCCGGCGCCGACAGGCTTTCGGGCTCGACGGGTTCGACAGTCAACACCGTCGAAGCGGTCCGGACCGACCCGTTCACGTCGGCCGTAATGGTGACGTTCGCGTCCCGGACGAGCCCATCGCTGGTGACGGCCATCCGGGCGTCCACGTCGCGGGCTTGGGTTCCCTCGCTGAGGACTGGCGGCACGACCAGCCCGCCGTCGCGGGCGACCGTCTCGTTCAGGCTCGACGCCTCGAAGACGAGTCGCTGCTCGCCGTCGACCGCCGTCACGCCGGCGGGCTCCCACTCCATCGCCCGGAGCCACTCCGTCCCGAAGTTGACGGTGAAAATGTTGATGATGCTCACCTGCGAGACCAGCGACGTCTCGCCGTGGCCGTAGGTGACCCCGCCGCTGGTCCCGTTGTGAATGCCGTACGTCGGCGACCCGTCGTAGAGCTCCAGCGCGCCGTCGCGATCCCCTGGTTCGATGCGCAACTTCGTCACCGCGGTGTCGTTTCTCAGCACCAGCCGGCTGTCGGCGCCCGTCGAGTTCCTGACCTCCGTCACCAGCGCGTAGCTACCGTCCGAGAGCCGATTCCGATAGCTGTCGAGCAGTTTCGACTTGTCGGCGATGTCGTCTTCTGTCACGCCGGGCGGTAGCGAGTCCATCGCCGACACCGGGTCGAGGTCGCTCGCCGCAGGTGTCGCCGTCGCGGTCGCCGTCGTCGCGGCAGTGGCCGTCCCAGTTGGCGACGCGGACGGCGACGACGACTGTGACGGCGCTTCAGGTGTCACCGTTTCACCTCCACCAGATCCGCCGATACCCAACGTACTACACCCCGAGAGCAACACGAGCGCGATCACTCCGAACGTCGCGTACCGACCCATATTCGCTCGTTCACTGACACTGTCAAAAATGTTCTGCATCGTACCTGTCAACGCGTCCGTTCGTGCCGGTCGAGACAGCAGTGCGAAGCGGTGTCGTCAGGTGGTTGATCGGCGGATCGTGCGACTACGCTGCCTCGCCGCCTCCGGCGGACGCGTCGCTCGCTATCTCGACCGCGGCGGCGAACTCGACGTCGCCCTGCGAACCGCGGATCCCGATCTGTCCGGAGAACGCGGTCGCGTTCTCGGGCAGCGTCGGCCGCTCGTTCACCGAGAGGTGGGGCGTTCGGTCGAAACTCTCGCCGGTCGCGTAGACGTAGAGCGTGTCGCCCTCGCCGATCGGCTGGTCGGACGAGACGTTCCCCATCGACGAGAACCCGCCGCCGACGGTGAGGTTCGTCCCCGCCTCGATCGTCGGGCCGCCGGTGTGCTCGACGACGAGCAGTTCGTCCTCGGCCGTCGTCGAGGCCGTCAGTTGCGGGGCGTTCGAGAGCCAGCCCGGCCGGTCGAGCGACCCCGCTTCGAGGTCGGCGGCCGTGTACGAGACCGTCTGCGTGTACGTCTCTCCGCTCGCCGGCTCCACCGTGAGTGTCACTTCCAGGGCGCGCACGAGGCCGTCCGGCGTGACTTCCAGCCGCGCGTCGACCGACTGGACCTCGCTCCCGGAGTCTGTCAGGCCGCCGCTCCCGGACTGGCGCTCGCTCCGGGAGCGCAGTTCGTCCGCCTGCAGGACGAGACGCGCTTCGCCGTCGTCAGTCGTGTACGAGCCCGCGGTCTCCCAGTCGGGCGCGCCGACGTACGCCTGCGGGAGGATGTAGACGATACCCGTGACGAACGTGGCGGCGAACCGCGAGTTCGTCGGGCCGTGCCCGTAGGCGACCTCGCCCGACGACCGGTTGTAGATGCCCGACTCCTCCGAGTCGAAGTACACCGACAGGTCGGTCGACGCGCCGAGGGCCCCCTGGCTCTCGGTGATCCGCACCAGCGAGGACTCGGTGTCGTTGGCGATCCGGAGCCGACCGGTCCCCTCTTTCGAGGAGTTTTCGATGGTCACCTCCAGGTCGACGCCGCCCGCGGTGAGCAGCCGCTGGTTCTCGGCCGCGAGCGCGCTCACGTTGGTCACCGACCCGCCCTCGACGCCCGGCGGCACCGACGACAGCGCCGAGACCGGTTCGAGGTCCCCGACGGGCGTCGACTCCGGCACCGCAGTCGGCGTGGCCGTCGCGGTCTGGGTCGCCGTGACCGTCGGAGTCGTCGACGGCGTCTCCGTCGACGCCGGTGTTTCGGTCGCCGTTTCGGCCGCCTCGGTCGCCGCCGTTTCCGTGTCGTCCGCCCCCGCGGTGTCAGCCGGCGTCGCCGTCGATCCGTCGCCCCCGATGGCGGCACAGCCCGAGAGGACGACCAGCGCGGCCACTGCCAGCGCGATCAGCCTGTTGTCCATGCCCCGACGCTCAGACCGGTGTCAGATAAGCGTAGCGGAACTGACACGGGAGATACGTGTTCTGAATCGAGGTTTGCGCCGGTGGAACGCCGCCGGAGGCCGTCGCGAGTAGGCGCTACCTATCAGGTTCGGGGGGAATGTCTGACGTAGGTTTATCATATGGGAGTCCGGTCGTAGTGATATGTGCGGTAACCGAGTCGAGGAGCTCGAATCACGCGTCAAGGAACTCGAGGCGTCCGTCGAGGGACTCACGGACGAACTCGTCGAATGCAAGGTGCGCCTGCGGGAGCTGGAGAACGCGGTGGACGAGGACATCGGCTTCACGCCCGACGACGCGGTGAACACGTCGGAATCTCCAGACGAAGCCGAGGCCGATAGGACTAAAACCGAGGATACCGACGGGGAGGATAGCACGGAGACTGGTCCCGGCGACATCATCGTCGCGTAGGCCACCACTCTACCGCGAGCGACCATGCACATCAAAGAGCTCGTCCTTGACAACTTCAAGAGTTTCGGCCGGAAGACTCGCATTCCCTTCTACGAAGATTTCACCACCGTCAGCGGCCCCAACGGCTCCGGTAAGTCCAACATAATCGACGCCGTCCTCTTCGCGCTCGGGCTGGCGCGGACCTCCGGCATCCGCGCCGAGAAGCTGACGGACCTCATCTACAACCCCGGTCACCACGACGACGACGTCGAGACCGGCGAGGAACGCGAAGCGAGCGTCGAGGTGATCCTCGACAACGGCGACGGCACGCTCTCCCGGTCACAGATCGTCACCGCCGCCGGCACCGAGAACGTCGGCGACGTCGACGAGATATCCATCAAGCGTCGCGTGAAGGAGACCGACGACAACTACTACTCCTACTACTACATCAACGGTCGCTCGGTCAACCTCTCGGACATCCAGGATCTCCTCGCCCAGGCGGGCGTCACGCCCGAGGGCTACAACGTCGTCATGCAGGGCGACGTGACCGAGATCATCAACATGACCGCCGGCGCTCGCCGCGAGATCATCGACGAGATCGCGGGCGTCGCCGAGTTCGACCAGAAGAAGGAGTCGGCCTTCGAGGAACTCGACGTCGTCGAGGAGCGAATCGAGGAGGCCGAACTCCGCATCGAGGAGAAGGTGGGCCGCCTCGAACAGCTCTCGGACGAACGGGAGACCGCCCTGGAGTACCAGGACCTGCGCGACGAGAAACAGGAGTACGAGAGCTACCGGAAGGCCGCCGAACTCGAAGACAAACGCGACGACCTCGCGGCGGTCACCGACGAGATCGACGACCTGGAGGACGAACTCGAAGACCTGCAGGTCGAACTCGACGAGCGACAGGGCAAGGTCGTGCGCCTCGACGGCGAACTCGAGGAGCTGAACGCCGAGATCGAGCGCAAGGGCGAGGACGAACAGCTCGCCATCAAGCGCGAGATGGAGGAAGTGAAAGGCGACATCTCCCGGCTGGAAGACAAGATCGAATCCGCCGAGGAGACCATCGAGAACGCCGAGAACGAGCGCCGACAGGCGTTCGTCGAGATCGACCGCAAGCAGGAGACCATCGACGACCTCGAGTCGGACATCCGCGAGGCGAAGGTGTCGAAGTCCTCGCTGAAGGCCGACGTCCAGGAGAAAGAGAGCGAACTCGAAGACGTCCAGGCCCGGATCGACGAGGTCGGCGAGGAGTTCGAGGAAGTCAAGGAGGAACTCGAAGCGAAGCGCGGACGCCTGGAGGACCTCAAGTCCGAGAAGAACGACCTCCAGCGCGAGCAGGACCGCCTGCTCGACGAGGCCCGCCGGCGCTCGAACGAGCAGCGCGAGACCGAGGCCGAAATCGAGGAACTCGAGGAGCGCATCCCCGAGATCGAGGCCGAGATCGACGACCTGGAGGCCGAACTCGACAAGGCCCAGAAGAACCAGTCGACCATCTCCGAAGTCGTCTCGGACCTGAAGGACGAACGCCGGGAGTTGCAGGGCGACCTCGACGACATCGAGGACGATCTCACGGCCAAACAGCAGGAGTACGCCGAACTCGAAGCGAAGGCCGGCCAGGACGGCGACTCCTCGTACGGCCGCGCGGTGACGACCATCCTGAACGCCGGCATCGACGGCGTGCACGGGACGGTCGGTCAACTGGGCGGCGTCGACCCCGAGTACGCGGTGGCCTGCGAGACCGCCGCCGGGGGGCGACTGGCCCACGTCGTCGTCGACGACGACAGCATCGGCCAGCGCTGCATCGACTACCTCAAGTCCCGCGGCGCGGGGCGAGCGACGTTCCTGCCGATCACGCAGATGCAGAACCGCTCGCTGCCGAGCCTGCCGAACCACGACGGCGTCGTCGACTTCGCCGCCAACCTCGTCGACTACGACCGGGAGTACGCGGGCGTGTTCTCGTACGTCCTCGGCGACACGCTCGTCGTCGACGACATGGACACCGCCCGCGAGTTCATGGGCGACTTCCGCATGGTCACGCTCGACGGCGACCTCGTCGAGAAGTCCGGCGCCATGACCGGCGGTTCCTCGAAGGGGACTCGCTACTCCTTCTCCGGCGGCGAGGGCCAGCTCGAACGCATCGCCGCGGCGATCAACGACCTCGAAGACGAACGGCAGTCCGTCCGCGAGGACCTGCGGGACGTCGAGGACCGCCTCGACGACGCCCGCGACAAGGAGTCCGACGCCGCCGAGCAGGTCCGCGACATCGAGACCGACATCGAGCGCCGCGAGAGCGAGCGCGCGGAGGTCGAGACGAAGATCGACGACCTCACCGAGCGCCTCGAGGAGATCGAGGCCGAGCGCGACGAGGTCTCCGAGGACATGGACGAGATCGAGGCCGACATCGAGGCGAAGACGGCCGAGATCGACGAACTGCAGGCCGAGATCGACGAGCTCGAATCCGAGGTCGAGGACTCCGAACTGCCCGACCTCACGAGTCGCGCCGACGAGATCAACGCCGCCATCGACGACCTCGAGGACCAGATTGACGACCTCGACGGCGACCTCAACGAACTCGAACTCGAGAAGGAGTACGCCGAGGACGCCATCGACGACCTCCAGGAGAAGATCGAGAGCGCGCAGAACCGCAAGGCCAAACACCAGGAGCGCATCGAAGGCTTCGAGGCGGAGATTGCCGAGAAAGAGGAGGTCCTCGAAGAGAAAGAGGAAGCGGTGGCCGAGCTGGAAGAAGAGCTGACGGACCTCAAGGAAGAGCGAGAGGAGCTCAAAGACGAGCTCAAGGAGGCCCGAGTCGAGCGCGACGAGATGAAAGACGAGGTCGGCGCGGTCGAGAGCGACCTCGACGAACTGCGCGACGAGCGCGACCGCCTGGAGTGGGAGGTCGACGAACTCGAAGCGGCCGTCGGCGACTACGATCCCGAAGAGATCCCCGACCACGACGAGGTCGAGTCGGAGATCCAGCGCCTCGAAGGCGAGATGGAGGCGCTGGAGCCGGTGAACATGCTCGCCATCGAGGAGTACGACCGCGTACAGGACGAACTCGACGACATCCAGGAGAAGAAGGCGACGCTCGTCGAGGAAGCGGAGGGTATCCGCGACCGGATCGACCGCTACGAGGAGAACAAGAAGGCGACGTTCATGGACTCGTACGACGCCATCGACGAGCAGTTCCAGGACATCTTCGAGCGACTGTCGAACGGGACGGGGGAACTCCACCTCGAAGACGAGGACGACCCCTTCGAGGGCGGGCTGACGATGAAGGCCCAGCCGGCCGACAAGCCCGTCCAGCGGCTCAACGCGATGTCCGGCGGCGAGAAGTCGCTGACGGCGCTGGCGTTCATCTTCGCCATCCAGCGGCACAACCCGGCCCCGTTCTACGCGCTGGACGAGGTCGACGCTTTCCTCGACGCGAAGAACGCCGACCTCGTCGGCGAGATGGTCGACGAACTCGCGGGGAAGGCCCAGTTCGTCGTCGTCTCCCACCGCTCGGCCATGCTCGAACGCTCCGAGCGCGCCATCGGCGTGACGATGCAGGGCGACAACGTCAGCGCGGTGACCGGCATCGACCTCAGCGCGGAGGGGGTGCCGGCTGATGACTAGCGAGCCGCGGAGCGGCTCGGACGAATCGAGCGGGGAGGAGCGGCGCGACGACCCGCGAGATAGCGAGGGCTCCGAGGAGTCGAAGACGACGACGGAGACCTCGGAAAAGCGAGCGGAGAGCGAAGCGAGCCGCGAGCAGACTGACGGAGGGTCGGACGACGACATCCCGCTCAACATCGCGGGCCACGAAGACAGGGAGGCGCCCAGCGCAGACGCCGGCGGACTCCTCTCTGGGAGCGACGACGACTCCGACGAGGACGGGCCGTCTGGCGAATCCGACGCGCCGGTCACCGGCGAGCCGTCCGTCGACGGCCAGCCCGACCCCTCGATCGACGAGGACGCCGGTGCGGACAGTCTGGGCCCCGACGAGGACGACGAGGACGAGGAAGTGGAACCGGTCGAGGTGCTGGTCAACCTCGCGGAGGACGGCGAGATCGACCCGTGGGACATCGACATCGTGGCAGTGACCGACAAGTTCCTCGACCGGCTCGACGAGGGCGACCTGCGTACCTCCGGGCGGGCGCTCTTCTACGCGAGCGTCCTCCTGCGCATGAAGAGCGACGCGATGCTCGACGACGGCGACGACGAAGAAGAGGAACCGTGGGAAGAGCCCTGGGAGCAGGGCGGCGAGATGGCCGAAGGCGGCTTCGAAGGCCCCGACCCCTTCACCGCGCTGGAGTCGGAGATGGACCGTCGGCTGGAGCGCCGACGCGCCCGCGGGATGCCCCAGACGCTGGACGAACTCGTCCGCGACCTGCGCGACGCCGAGCGGGACAACTGGTGGAAGGAGTCCCGCGAGTACGACACCAGCGACTCGCCGGCGGGGTTCCAGCGCGGGACGCAGGAGCTCGACTACCACACCGGCGACGACCTGCGGATGGACGACGAGCCGAGCGCCTCCGACGTCGTCGGCACCGCCCACGAGGAGCACGTCGACGAGATCATCGACGACGTCCACGACGCGCTCCGCGAGCAGTACGACAAGGGCCGCGACGAGGTGCTCTACCGCGAAATCGCCGAGACCGGCGGCTCGCGCGTCCTCACCTTCCTCGGCCTGCTCTTCCTGGCCCACCGCGGCCACGTCCGACTCAACCAGGACGACATGTTCGGCGACCTGTGGGTCCAGGACCCCAACGCCGCGACCGGCTCGGAAGAGGCCATCGCCGACTGACGACGTTCGGTCGCGACTGCGACGGTTCGTTCTCGGGAGAAACTCGGTCGCGAAGTGACACGGGAGCGGACGTTCGACGGCGCCGTCTGCGTCCATGTCAGAGGCACTCCCCCGAAGGTCTCTGGGTCGCGACCCGACCCGGTAAACTGGACGTCGACGACGGCTAAGACGCGAACGCGCCGATACCACGGCGGACCGCGACCGTCTACACCCGGACGTTCAGTCGCTTCGAGGGGCAGGAGCGCCGTCGGGAAATTCCCGTCCCGCGTCTGCATCCAGTTCGGCCGTTCGGACTGATTACGTCACCGCCCGGGAACTGACCCACGCGCCGGTAGAGTCACAAGAACGTAATTATCTAGGCAAAATCATCCACGACGGTTCGGCTGGAAATCGGGCCGGACACGGACTGAGTCCGCCCAGTGCCTTTTTGGGGCGAGCGGACCACGCACGGATACCGTTTCGAATCACCGGACGGACTTGCCATGGACGACGATACGATCTCGGAACTCGTTGATCTGTTGCGGCGTCGCGCTGAACTACTCGCGTCGCTCGGGGAGGGATCCCGGGAGAAACGCGACCTCGTCGAAGCCCACGACCTCCCGCGTTCGACGCTCGACCGGGCGATACGCGAGCTGGAGGCCGCGGACCTGGTGGAATACGCCGACGGCACGTACGCCCTGACGGCCGTCGGCGCGCACCTGGTCGGCGAGTTCGACGCGTTCGTCGAGCGAGCGGAACAGGCCGTCGAACTGGAACCGTTCCTCCGCTGGACGACGCCCGAGACGTTCGACCTCGACCTGCGGTCGCTCACCGACGCCGAGGTGTGGACGCCCGAACCGGGGGACCCGTGGGCGATGGTCAACCGGCACGTCAGCGCGCTGGAGACCGCCGATCGCGTCCGCGGGGTCCTCCCGCTCGTCGGTCTGCACGCCGTCGAGACGGTCCACGAACGCGTCACCGGAGACGGGGCGGACCATCGGTTCGTCGTAGACGCCAGCGCGGCGGAGACGCTCCGGACCGACGAGAACTACCTGCCGCTGTTCCGTGACCTGCAGGCCCGCCCGGAGCCGACGTTCCTGCGGGACGACCGCGAAGCGATCCCCTACTTCGTCGGCGTCTTCGACGACGAGTTCGTCCAGATCGGCGTCGACGAGGACGGCGATCCCCGGGCGCTCCTGGAGTCCGACAGCGAGGAGGTGCTGACCTGGGCGTGCGACCGCATCGAGCGGTACCGTGCGCGGGCCGAACCGGTCCCGGACGCCGATGGACACGACTCCGGACGCTGATGGAACAGATACAGAGCGCTATTGAACCAGACGAGAGCGGGCGCACCCCGTCCCAGAGTCGCCGTTCACGTCGTCGGCTCCGAACCGCGCTGAGCGGCGAAACGCTTATCGCCTGCAGTGGTGTATGATAACAGTGATCATGACGCCGACCAAGATTCGCGAGCGCCTCCAGGATCGTGACGGGGAGTTCGACGTCGAGACGTACTACGGGGCGCTCCAGTACGTCCACGACGACGGGCGCGCGCGACGACGCCGTCGACGCTGAATCGCACCGGGGAGACTCTTTTCGCGCGAGGTCAGCGACGCGTCGAGATGCCGTGAGGAGTGTCAGATCCGTCGTGGACCCGGTCACGGTCCAGCGCCGGTCAGAGGACGCCTGACTGCAGCAGGGAGATCAGTAGCGTGATCGCGGGGATGCTGACGAGCGTCGTCGCGAAGACGACGGTGCTGGCGAACTCGGAGACGGTGACGCCCCCGACGGACGTGGAGTCGCCGAACTCGATGAGGAGGATGAGCGGCGTCACCGCCGACGGGGTGGCGGTTTCGAGGATGAACACGCGCTCGACCGTGGGGTCGCCGAACCCCACGGCGACCGCGACGGCGAGGCCGACGGCGGGCGCGACGGCCATCTTGAGCACCGTCGCGGTCCCGACCGTCCGCAGCGTCGCCCCGTAGTCGGTCCGCGCGAGTTCGATCCCGAGGATGATGAGCATCACCGGGATCGACGCCTCGCCGAGCAGGCCGATCGTGTCCATGGCCGTGCTCCCCGCGGCGGGCAGGACGGCGAGTTCGCGTCCCGCGAGGGCGGCCGCGACCGCGTAGACCAGCGGCACGGTGAACACCCGCTTCATCCCCTGGGTCCAGTTCTCGCTCCCCGAGCGAGCGGCGATATACACGCCGACTGTGTAGACGAGCACGCTCTGGGTCGTCAGGAAGATGACCGCCGTCGAGCGGCCGGCCTCGCCGAAGGCGAACTCCGACAGCGGGATGCCGTAGTTGCCCGAGTTCGAGAAGGCGCTCACGAGCACCAGCGCCGACAGCAACGGCTCCCGGACGCCGACGGCCCGCCCGACCGCCTCGGCGACGAGCGCCATCAGGAGCGTGAACGCCGTCACGCCCGCGGCGATCTGGACGAGCGTCCCGCCACTCAGATCCGTCGTCGCGACGCTGTGGAAGACGAGCGCGGGCGCGAGGACGTACACGACGGTCGTGTTCAACGCGTCGACCTCGACGTCCTTCCACCACCCGAGGACGTACCCCACCCCCGCCATCGCGATCACCGGGAGGATCGCCGATGCGAAGATGGAAACGAGCGACACGGTCCGTGACTGCACCGCCGCGGGCACAACCTTTCCGAATCCGGTCGATCGCGCCGGAACGACGAGTCCTGGCCCGCGTTCGGCCCGTCTCCGTTCGCCCGAGCACGCACTGGCCTGCCTGGTACGCCGGCTGCAACGGCGGAGGGAGGGTGTTCGCGTTACCCTTCCATGCCGCTAAACGAGAGGCCGCCTTCGATGTACCGCTGTGCGAACAGGTAGACGAGCATGATCGGTGTCGCGAAGGTCAGCGCGAACGCCGAGAAGCGCGCCCAGGGGATCGAGTACTCGTCGATCAGCGCGAACAGACCGACCGGGAGGGTGTAGTTCTCGGTCGTCAGCAGTGTCTGCGCGACGACGAACTCCGTCCAGCCGGTAAGGAAGGTGAAGATCAACACCGTCGCCAGTCCGGCCGTCGAGAGCGGGATGATGACCTCCGTCACGACGCGCCACGGCGGCGCACCGTCGACGACGGCGGCCTCCTCGTAGGAGACCGGGATCCCGTCCATGTAGGTCTTCAGCAGCCACGTGTTGAACGGGACCGCCGTCGCCGCGTAGTACACCGCCAGCGCGAGTTTGCTGTCGTTGAGCCCGAACTGGACGTAGATGGCGTACAGCCCGATCAGCAAGGCGATACCGAGTCCCCCGCCGACCTGGGTCATCAGGACGTAGAGGAACAGGATCTTCCGCCGGAAGATGAACTTCCGCCGCGAGAGCGCGTACGACGCCGGCACGATCAGACACATCGCGATGATCACCGTCGGGATGGCGACCGTGACGCTGTTCCAGAAGAAGTGCTTGAACTGCGAGGGCCGGTCGACGCCGTGTGCCGACGCGTCGAGAAGTGTGACCTGGGGCGTGTCGAACACGAGCGCCTGCTCGGTCAACGGGACGTTCACGGAGACGCTGTAGGCGGGGACGATCAGGTCCCCGACCACCCAGACGAACGGCTGGAGCGTCGGCTCCTTGGGCAACAGCGAGAGTCCGCTAGAGGAGTACAGCGACGCGCCGGTACCCGACAGCGCGGCCTGAAGGATCCAGTAGACCGGGAACAGGAGCAACAGCACGATCACCAGTGCGCCAGTCGTCGCGCCGACGGTCTTCAGCGGCTCGGACGGCGGGATCTCGCCGTTCCGGACGCCCCGTACCGTGTACCTGACGTCCCGGACCGCCTCGACCGGGGTGCGGAGGACGTTCTTCGTGTCGTCTGCGAGCTTCCGGCCGACCGCGGATAGGAGGCTCATCCGTCGGACACCCCGTCGGCGAGTTTCCCGCGTTTCACGTTGATCCACATGAACGCGCCGATGAACGCGACCGCGATGAGGCTGACCGCGGCCCCGCGCCCGTACTTCGAGAACGACAGCGCCTCTCTGTACCCGTAGACCACGACGAGTTCGTTCGCTCGTGCCGGTCCCCCCTGGTTGAAGACGAAGGGGATCAGGAACTGCTGGAACGACGCGGCCGCCGTCAGGATCGACGCGAACAGCACCGGTCGCTTGATCGACGGCAGGGTGACGTGCACGAACCGAGCGAGGAAGCCGGCCCCGTCGACGGTCGCCGCCTCGTGGAGTTCTTCCGGGACGTCCTGCAGGGCGCTGACCGTGATGATCACCATGAACGGGTACGCCAGCCACATCTCGGTGACGTTGTACGCGAAAAAGGCCGGCCAGCGGGTCGAGAGCCACGCGACGGGATCGGCACCGAACACCCCGAGAAGCTGGTTTATCAGTCCGAAGTCCGCGGAGCTGAACATCGACCGCCAGACGGTGATCGTGAAGATCGTCGGCAGTCCCATCGGGAGGATGATGAACGAGCGCATCAGTCGCCGACCGCGCACCCGGTCGCTGGTGACGACCATGGCGACACTGATGCTCAGACCGAGTTTCAGGACGACGCTCGTGGCGACGTACAGCCACGTCACACCGAAGGAGTTCCAGAACTCGGGGTCGGAGAGCACGTCGGCGTAGTTCTGGAGGCCGACGAACGTCGCCTCGCCGAAGGTCAACACGGCGAAGGTCCCCTCGCCGGCGAAGAGGTTCGCCGGCGCCGCGTCGGTGAACGAGAGTCCGACGAGGTACAGGACGGGGAACAGCATGAACGCCGCGAACACGAACAGCCCCGGGAGCACGAACAGGAGCGAATAGTCCTCCCGGTCGAGGACGGGCGTCTGCTCGATCCGGCGCGTGAGGCGTGATACCGTGCTCATTCGCCCGACTACTCCCAGTTACTTCGGGCCTCTTCGGCGGCCCCGCTGAGCGCGTCCGCCGGGCTCTGGCTGCCGTTGAAGATCTGGACGACCGGCCCCTCCATCGCGGCGAAGACGTCGCTCATCCGCGGGTCGGTCGGCATCGGGATCCCCTGGTCGACGGCCTTCGAGTAGGCCTTGACCGGACCGGGCAGGTCGTCGCTCCCGGCGAGACTCGAGAGGACCGGAATGTGGCCCTGCTCCTCGGCTCTGGTGAGGAGGTGGTCCTCGTTGGTCACGAACCACTCGACGAACGCCCGCCCCGCCCGCGCGTCGGCGTCTCCCTCGGCCATCGCCTTCGAGAAATACCACATCTTGATCCCGGTCAACGGCGTAAACTCGTTGCCGTCTATCGACGGGAAGGTCGTCACCTCGTAGTCGACGTCGCTGTCGTTGAGCGCCGCGAGATACCACGGGCCGTTGACCGCGAACGCGGCGTTCCCCTCTGCGAACGTCGCCTGCTGGGGCTCGAATCCCGGGTCGTTCGGCATATACGGCACGAGTTCGTCCACCAAGAACTCGAACCCACGGATCGTCTCCTCGGAGTCGAGACCGACTGCCGGATCGCTCTCGGGGTCGAAGTAGCGGCCGCCGAACGCCTGTGCGATCCCGCTGACGAAGTAGGGGTTGAACGGCATCGCCAGCCCGTACTGCCCGCTGTTCGAGTCGTGGTAGTCCGCCATCGCCGACGCCATGTCGTCGAAGGTCTCCGGCGCCTCGTCGACGATGTCGGCGTTGTAGATCAGCGTCACCGTCTCCGCCGAGAAGGGGAGTCCGACGATGGCGTCGTCGGTCTGGACGGCGCTCGCCGCCGCGCCGGTGAACTGGTCGAGCCCGACGGACAGCTCGTCGCTCTGGTCCACGACGAACCCACGCTCGTAGTAGTCGCCGACCCAGTCGTGGGCCCACTGGAACGTCTGCGGTCCCTGCCCGGCGGGGATGGCGCTCGTCGTCCGATCCTGCATCTCTGCGATGTTCCCGCCCTCGATCGTGTGATGGGACTGCTCGTTGAACGCCGCGATGACCTCCTCGCGGAGGGCGAGTTCGGTATCGGAGAGACCGTACCACGCCGTCGCCGTCCCGGCGGGCGTTTGCGTTTCCGTGTCCGTTCCGTCGGTGGGCTGGCCGTCGGTGCTCTCGCCGCCGCCCTCACCGTCGCCGTTCCCGTCGGTACTCTGCTGTTCGACACCCACACAGCCGCTGATGGCCGCAATCGTTCCTGCTCCGGCGATACGCTTCAGCATCTTCCTGCGGTCGAGTGCCATGGATGTACGAATGAGGTAATAATCTTTCATACCTTAATTCTTCGCATTCCACACGAACGATCATAGGATCGACATCATTCGAAAACGGGCGTATAGCCCCGTATGGCGGCAAATTGCGGGGCAGGACGGAGGCACAGACGAGCGAGCAGTTCGATACGTCGAACCGACCACGACGAGAGAGAAGTTCTACGAAATCGTACTTCACTGTTCCCAAAGAATTATTATCACGTTTCCCATCAGTCGAGATATATGGCTACGCTTCGCGTAGAGTCCCTCCGCAAGGAGTTCGACAACGGCCGAATCGTCGCCGTCGACGATCTCTCTCTGGACGTGGCAGACGGGGAGTTCGTCACGGTCGTCGGTCCGTCGGGGTGTGGGAAGTCGACGACGCTGCGGATGCTCGCTGGGCTCGAACAACCCACCGCGGGGAGCATCTACATCGACGGGGAGGAGGTCACAGACGTACACGCCCGCGACCGTGACGTCGCGATGGTGTTCCAGAATTACGCGCTGTACCCGCACAAGACGGTTCGCCAGAACATGGCGTTCGGGCTCCGGATGAGCACGGACCTCTCGGCGGACGAACGCGACGAGAAGGTCCGGGAGACGGCGTCGATGATGGACATCGAGGAGCTCCTGGACGACAAGCCCGGCGAGCTATCGGGCGGACAGAAACAGCGCGTCGCGCTCGGGCGCGCGATCGTCCGCGACCCGGACGTGTTCCTGTTCGACGAACCGCTTTCGAATCTCGACGCGAAGCTCCGGACGACGATGCGCACGGAGATCCAGCGGCTACAGGAGGAACTCGGGACGACCTCGATCTACGTCACCCACGACCAGGAGGAGGCGATGACGATGGGCGACCGGATCGCCATCCTCGACGGCGGCGTCCTCCAGCAGACCGGGCGGCCGAAACACGTCTATCGGAACCCCGCGAACGAGTTCGTCGGTACGTTCGTCGGATCCCCCGCGATGAACATGCTTGACGTCGACGTCACCGTCGACGGTGACCGGGTCCACCTGACGAACGGCGACCGGTTCACGTACACGCTCGGCGGCGACACCGCACGACAGGTTGCCTCCGCAGACCTCTCCGCGGCACGACTCGGCATCCGTCCCGAGAACGTCACCGTCGACCGAGATCCGGACGACGACGACATCGAAGCGGTCGTCGAGGTCGTCGAACCGGTCGGCAGCGACAACTACCTCTATCTCGACCTGGGAGAGACGTTCATCGCCCGGGTCGCCGCCGACGTGGAGCCGACCTGGGGCGACACCGTGGGCGTCCAGTTCGCGGAATCGGACGTCCACCTCTTCGATACGGACGGCACATCGGTCCTCTCGGAGGGATATCCGGACGACCAGCGGTCGCCGTCGGCTACCTCTCCCAGCCGAGCGCGCTCGACTCCCGAGTGATCCGGCACCCGAACGGAATCGCAGCGGACGAACCTTCCCTCGCGGCATCGAACGGGGCCCCTTCTCTCCGAGGTTGCCACTGTGAAAGAAAGCTGTATTATTACCGCTAACATACGTACCGGCGACTGCGCCGCGTCTGCGGGACGCCACCGCCGGTTCGGTGATCCGGGGTCTCGCTCGAGACAGGGAGTTAATTAAGTGAGCAGCAGGTGATCGGCGTATGGACGACGCGACGCTCTCGGAGCGGTTGATGCGACTCGGGCTCTCGGAGAAGGAGGTAGACACCTATCTCACGGTCCTCGAACAGGGCGAAGTGACCGCGAGCGAGATCTCCGACGCCACGGGCGTCTCGAAGCGCTACGTCTACAGCATCAGCGAAGCCCTCGAAGAGCGCGGATTCGTCGACGTCGACGACCACGTCGTGCCGACGAAGATCCGTGCCCGCGACCCTGACGAAGTGATCGAACTCCTCACCGAGGAACTGTCGGAGATGGAACCGGCGCTGTCCGAGCGACACTCGAACACGGAGCGCACCCTCCAGCAGTTCGACGTCGTCAAGTCGCGGCGGACGATGATCAAGCGGATCCGCTCGTTGGTCGCCGACGCCGAAAACGAGATCACGCTCTCGATCTCCTACGAACAGTTGCCGGAGATCGAGGACGAACTGCGTGCCGCGGTCGACCGCGGCGTCCTCGCGATGGTACTGGTCAGCGACGTGCCGGCAGACGCGCTCGAGGCCGAGGCGTTCGCGGGGATCGCGACCCTCGTTCGGACCTGGGACCAGATCACGCCGCTCACGCTGACCGTCGACCAGCAGTACGCCGTCGTGGCACCGGTCGACATGATGACCCGTTCGAACTCCGACCTCCGCGCCATCTCCCTCGCACAGCGCCAGATCGTCCCGGTCCTGACCGGCTCGTTCTTCGGCAACTACTGGCCGATGGCTGCCGAGGCGTACGTCGACGATCCGCGACCGCTACCGGCCGAACACGGCTGTTTCCGGCACGCCGTTCTCGACGCGACGCTGCACCTCCGGGACGACCGTCCGGTGGGGGTCGAGGCCGCCGTCACCCCGTGTCGCGACACCGAGAACCGCACGTCGATCGAAGGGACGGTGATCGGCACCCATCAGGGGCTCGTCGAACCGGCGACGAACGACTTCCCGGTCGAGAACTCCCTCGTCGTGAAGACGAACAACAGACGCGTCACCGTCGGCGGTCCCGGTGCGATGCTCGAGGACTTCGAAGCGAAAGACGCCGTCACGCTCACCGAAGAGTAACCCGCGTCTCCGGGACCCGGCGATTTTCCCCCGTCGCGCCGGACGGACCGGACGCCCCGACACGTTTCCTGTCGTTCGACGCCGACCTCGCAGCCGACAGGCTATCGATGCCCACCACGAAACACGTGTGATGAAATAATACACAAATCTTTTAGCCGAGCGCTGCGCGTCGGCAGACGATGCAGACGGACGAATCCGCGCGAACCACTACTGACGGCGAGGAGTGGCGCAGATGACGGTCAGTCGAGCGGCGGTCACCCATCGACCGAAGAGCAACTTCGCGTACGCGGTCGACGAAGAGACCATCCAGATCCGCCTGCGGAGCGAACGCGGCGACCTCGACGAGTGTGAGGTCCTCGTGGCGGACAAGTTCGACTGGCCGACGCGCGACCGCGTCGAGATGCGCGTCGTCCGGCGCGACGCCCGGTTCGACTACTGGCAGGCCGAGGTCGAGCCGGAAGACCGACGGCTGTGTTACGCGTTCCGTCTCACCGCCGGCGACGAGACGCTCTGGCTCACCGAGTGGGGCTTCGAGTCGGCCGACGAGAACGACCTGCCGACCGCCGGGACCGACCGGTCGCTCCACTACTTCGAGTACCCCTTCCTCCACGCCGGCGACGTGATCGACCCGCCCGACTGGGTGTCCGACGCCGTCTTCTACCAGATCTTTCCCGAACGGTTCGCCAACGGCGACCCCACGAACGACCCCGAGGACGTCGAGGAGTGGGGCGGTCGCCCGGAGCGCGACTCTTTTTTCGGCGGCGACCTCCAGGGGATCATCGACCACCTCGACTACCTGTCGGATCTGGGCATCACGGCGCTGTACCTGACACCGGTGTTCGCCTCGGAGTCGAACCACAAGTACAACACGACCGACTACGAGCGGATCGACCCGCAGTTCGGCGACGTGGAGACGCTGTCTCGACTGGTCGACGCGGCACACGACCGGGGGATCCGCGTGGTGCTGGACGCGGTGTTCAACCACTGCGGCCGGCAGTTCGAACCGTTCCAGGACGTCCTCGAACACGGCCGCGACTCGGAGTACGTCGACTGGTTCCACGTCGACGAGTTCCCGATCGAGTCCGAGCCGCGGCCCTCCTACGACACGTTCGCCTTCGAGAGCTACATGCCGAAGCTGAACACGGAGAACCCCGAGGTCAAGACCTACCTGATCGACGTGGCGACCCACTGGATCGAGGAGACGGGGATCGACGGGTGGCGACTGGACGTCGCCGACGAGGTCGACCACCAGTTCTGGCGCGAGTTCCGTACCGCGGTCAAAGCGGTCGATCCCGACGCGTACGTACTCGGCGAGGTCTGGCACGACTCGCGGCCGTGGCTCCAGGGCGACCAGTTCGACGCCGTGATGAACTACCCGTTCATGTACGCGGTCGACGGGTTCCTCGGCGACGAGTCGCTCGACGCCCAGGCGTTCGCGAACAAGATCGACCGGTTCCTCGCACGGTACCCCGACCAGGTCAACGACGTCCTGTTCGACCTGCTCGGGAGCCACGACACCGCACGCATCCGCCACCGTTACGACGGCGACGAGCGGACGGTTCGGCTCGCCCTGTTGTTCCTGCTGACCTTCCGCGGGACCCCGTGTCTCTACTACGGGGACGAGGTGGGGATGACTGGCGGCGACGACCCGGACTGTCGCCGACCGATGGTCTGGGACGAGGATCGACAGGACCGGGACCTCCATCAGTACGTGACCGACCTCGTCGCCCTCCGGGCGGACAACCGACCGCTCCGCCGCGGTTCGCTCACCGTCTCCCGCGACCGGTGCGGCGACGGCGTCGTCGTCTACCGTCGCACCGCCGACGCGCCCGAGGATGGGCTCACCGTGGCCGTCAACCGCGGGGACACCCCGATCACCGTTCCGATGACCGGTGACGGCGAGGACGGAACGGTGCTGTTCACGACCCACTCCGACGTGACCGTTCGTGACGGTTCGTCGGTCGAACTGGCCGGACAGTCGGGTGCCGTCTGGCGATAACCGGATTCCCTGGCAGCATCTTCTCACCGCGGGATCCGTCGGCTGGACTTCCGGACGGTATCGGTCGAAAGAAGATCGAGTCGAGCGGTCGGTGCAGACTGGCTGCCGACGACCGCCGTCCGCTTCCCGCTAGCTCTGCCAGTAGTAGAGCGGCGTGTCGTCGGTTTCCGTCGAATCAGTGGGCGAGGTGTAACTCCGATTGCTCCCGCTCTCCCACGTCACGTTGTCGTCTTCGTCGATCTTGACGAACTTGAACTCGAACGAGGTGTTCTTCGGGACGCTCACCGGGAGGAACCACTCCGGGTAGTCCGGATTCATGAACGACTCGCTCCCAGCGAGCGGGTCCCAGTTCCCGAGTTCCGGGAGGTCGCCGACGACGTGGATCGTCTCGCCAGGAACGGTCTCCGCCTCGACGTGGAAGATGACCTGCACCGGTTCGTCGGAGAGCACGTCGTACGTCGTGGCGTTGCTCGTCTGGCCGTTCTTCTCGACGGCGACGTCGACCAGTCCGGTCGGCCCGTCGGGGACGGTGGCCGTCACGCGCGTGGTGCTGTTGGAGACGACGTTCGCGGGCGTGCCGTCGAACGTGACCGACACGTCCCCGTCCAGCCCGGCACCGTAAATGTAGACGGTGTCGCCGGGCTGGCCCATCGTGCTGACGATCGTCCCGACCTTCGGCGCACTCCCCAGGTCGGGGCGCGATTCCCACACGCTGACCTCGCCGCCACCGAGGGTGAACGAGTCGAGTGCGCCGCCGTCGACGGAGATCCCCTGGCCGTAGAGGTCCCCGGAGAGGTAGTCGTCGTAGGTCCCGTCCGGGAGGTTCGTCCCGACGGAGGGGACGCTCTCGGACTGGTCGGGCTGACGGTGGATCGCCGTCACGACCACGTGGTCGTAGAATTGCCGCTCGTAGACGATCACGTCGTCGGTCGAGTGGAGAATATTCGTCAGCCCGTAGGCCAGCGCGAGGTTGTCGTCCCGCAACTGCGCGAGGTCGCTGATCAGCTGGTAGGCGGTCGTCGACGTGTCGAAGGCGGCGTCCGTCTGCATGAACAGCCGACCCGCGTTCGGGCCGCTCGACCCCGGATTCATGTACTGTTCGGTCCCGTAGTAGATCTTCGGCGTCCCCCGACAGGTCATCAGAGCGGCGATAGCCGCGTGGTAGGGTTTGTCGTCCGGCTGAATGTACCGGAACCGGGTCATGTCGTGGTTGTCGACGGCGGTGATCGTCTGGTGTTCGTGCGTGTAGTCGCCGTGCGTCTTGAGCAGCATCTCACCGAAGGCGGTCATCGTCTCCGAGAAGTGGCCGAAGACGTTGGTCGCCGCCCGGTTGAACTCGAAGTCGAGGTTGTTGATGCCGGTCCGGTCCGGGAACGTCCGGTACTCCTCGTATTTCGGGTCCGGACGAGAGATGAAGAACTCGCCGAAGTGCGTGATCGGGCCGCCCTGTGCGCTGTCGATGGCGGTCTTGAGATTCTTTGCGAAGGCGGGGTTCAGGTGGAGGGTCGCGTCGTGACGGATGCCGTCGATCCCCTTCGACTTCCAGAACTTCGTCGCGCGTTCCAGGTGGTCGACGACGGCCCCGTTCTCGTGGGAGAAGTCGGCAAGCCACCCCAGGTCCTTGTGGCGGTAGCCGAACTTCGACGTGTCGCCGCCGCGGTCGCCGATCCCGTGGAACCAGCCGTCAACGTCGTTGTGCGGGTCCGCGAGCAGGTTCTCCCCGACGGCGTCCCCGTTCTCGTCGAAGACGTAGTTGCCGTCCGAGTCCGTGTCCGGTTCGTACAGTTGCCCTTCCTCGGGTTCGTTGTTCTTCGTCGGGTTCTTCCAGCGGCTCGTGTGGTTGGACACGAAGTCGATGACGAGCTTGATCCCGTTGTCGTGGAGGGCGTCCCGCATCGCGTAGAAGTCCTGCATGCCGCCGAAAAATCGGTGGGTCCTGAAGTAGTTCCGCGCGTGGTACCCGTGGTAGCTGGTCCAGACGTCCACCGTGCCGTCGTCCTGGTAGTCCACGATCTTGCTCTCGCGGTTGTCGTACGGCGCCGAGAGCCAGACGGCCGTCACGCCCATGTCCTTGAGATACGGGATCCTGTCGACGATCCCCTGCCAGTCACCGCCCTGATACAGTTTGAGGTCCGACCCGCTGCCGTCGTACAGCGACGAGTCGAAATCCGAGAAGTCGTTGTTGTCCGGGTCGCCGTCGGAAAACCGGTCGGTCAGGATCTGATAGACCGTGTCCCGCGGCGTGACCGGGCCGAGGCGCTCGTCTTCAGCCGCGAGCGTGTGGTGACCGACTTCCGCCGACGCGGTCTGACTCACTCCCGCGGCCGCTGCAGTGGCCCCTATCGCCTTCAGCACGTCGCGTCGCGTCGTCGAACCATCGCTTCTATCTGTGATGTTATCTCTCATCACAATTTCACTGTCAGGCCGAAATGGAAAAAGTTTTTGGTAATCATACAACAAGTATGCCGTCTGACGTCCGGACGGCGACCCGCGGGTCGCCGTCGATGCAGTCACCCGCCCGTCGGGTGGCTGGCTTGAGTACGGGTCGCCCGTTTCACGTCTCGCCCCCGGCGCGCGTCGGGGTTTCCGAGGGGGAGTTGAAGGGCTGGCCCGAACTGGATCGGCCCGGGCTGAACCTGACGGGCTGGATCGGACGAACTGGAGCGGATCGGGCGCCTTTCCCGGCTTCGCTGGCCGGTTTGTTCCGTAGGGAGACGCGACAGGTGCGACGATCGACGGTGGGGCCGAGACGGCCCCCAGATTAGTTGTGAGATACCTGCCTATACCGTACGAATCCACGGCACGTCGGTCGATTCGTCCGCTCGGAGTAAGTGACTATTGTGCCAGCGGAGGCGGACGAAAGCGGTCAATAGTTACAACGGCCGACGACTCACGGAAATCTATGAATCTGGCCGTAATCGGATTCGGTAACGCCGGGGGGAAGGTCGTGGACAAACTGCTCGCCTTCGAGTCTGACACGGGCCGGTCGCTGTGCCGGTTCGCGCTCGCGGTCAACTCCGCCGAGATCGACCTCGCGAAACTCGACTACGTGCCGCGCGACAACCGGATCCTCATCGGGCAGACCGACCAGCGCGTCAAGGGCCGCGGCGCCGGCGCAGACCCCGAAGTCGGCGCGGCCATCGCCCGCCGAGACCACCACGAGATCGAGCGCGCCATGGACGGCGTCCCGATCCACGACATCGACGGGTTCCTCGTCGTCGCCGGCCTCGGCGGTGGCACCGGGTCCGGCGGCGCGCCCGTCATCGCGGAGACGCTCCACGACCGCTACGCCGAACCGGTCTACGGCCTGGGCATCCTCCCCAGCGCCGACGAAGGGGGCCGCGCCGCGTTCAACAGCGCCCGGTCGCTTACCTCCTTCACCGAGGCCACGGAGAACCTCATCTGCTTCGACAACGACACCTGGCGCCAGCACGGCGACTCCGTCGAGATGGGGTACGAGCGCACCAACGAGGAGATCGCCCGGCGCGTCGTCACCCTGCTGGCCGCCGGCGAACTCGACGGCTCGCAGATCTCCGAGGCCGCGATGGACTCCAGCGACGTCAAACGCACCCTCGCCACCGGCGGCGTCAGCTCCATCGCCTTCGCCTCGACCGGTCTCGAACGGAGGACCAGCGAGAGCCGCGGTCTCATCAACCGCTTCACGAACGGGTCCGACGGGACCGACGGCGAGCGTCCCGACGAGAGCGACCTGACCATGAAGGTCCACGGGCTCGTCCGCAAGGCCGTCACGTCGCGGCTGACCGTCCCCGCCGAGATCGACTCCGCCGAGCGCTCGCTGGTCGTCGTCTCCGGTCCGCCCTCGGAGTTCTCCCAGAAGGGCCTGCACCGCGCCCGGGAGTGGCTCGAACGCGAGACCGACAGCGTCGAAGTCCTCGCCGGCGACGACCCCCGCGAGGGCGCCGACCGCCTCTCGGTCGCCGTCCTCCTCTCGAACGTCACCCAGATCGACCGCATCGACGCCCTCCAGGACCAGGCCGTCGACGCCAAGTCCAACATCCAGCAGCAGGCCGACACCCGCGAGGACGAGATCAACGACCTCATCACGGACGACGCCGGCGAACTCGACCCGATCTGATGGATCTGAATCCCGGACTCTCGCTGCTGCCGGGACCGTGAGGTCGCCCTCCAGCACAACCACTGCGACTGCCGACCGCAGGAGTACACTTTCGACCGCGAACAGCGTGAAAGCCCCCGCGCGCTTCGGTCGAGGGCCTCGCTGCGCGCTTCGCTCACTCCGTTCGCTCCAGTGTTTGCGTCGTCCGTCTTCCCGAAGCGCGCGGCCCCTTTCATTCCCACCCACATATATTGGTGATCAGCAGAAACGGGTGGGAATGAAAGGGGCGCCCGTCTCGACGAAGGACGGCGACGCAAGCACCGCAGGGAGCGGAGCGACCGAGGAGCGCAGCGAGACGCCCGAGTCGAGACGGGCGGGGCTTTCACGCTGTACGCAGTGCCAGCGGTAGTGCGGTCGAGATCGACTCCACTCGCGTTCGAACAATCGACCCTTCCTAGCGGGCGACTTATTGTGAAGGTGGGCAACGAAGTTGGTATGACCGATTCACGGCGCGTCCAGATCGTCGACGCGTTCACGGACGAACCGATGGCGGGCAACCCCGCGGGCGTCGTCCCGGAGGCCGCCGACCTCGCCGACGACCAGCTGGCGGCCATCGCCTCCGAACTCGGCGCGAGCGAGACGGCGTTCGTCCTGCCCGCCGACGACGCCGACCGTCGGCTGCGCTACTTCACGCCCGAGCGCGAGGTCGACCTGTGCGGGCACGCCACGGTCGCGGCCTTCGCCTCGCTGTACGACCGGGCGGTCGTCGAGCGCGGCGACTACACCGTCGAGACGAACGTCGGCACGCTCGACGTGACGATCGAACCCGACGGCACCGTCTGGCTCACCCAGTCGCCGCCCGAGATCCGCGAGGTCGACGTGTCGCTGGACGAGGCGGCCGACGCGCTCGGCCTCGACGTCGCGGCGCTGTCGGAAGTCGGCGAGGACCTCCCGCTCGCCCGCGCGTCGACCGGGTTCCCGTTCCTCGTCGTCCCGGTCGGCTACTTCGAGCAGCTCTCGGCGATCGACCCCGAGATGGCGGCCATCGAAGCGCTGTGCGAGGAAACCGACACCGAGGGGCTCTACGCGTTCACGTTCGACACGCTAGAGGGCGAAGCGACGCTCCACGGGCGCGCGTTCGTCCCGCTTGCGGGCATCTCCGAGGACCCCGTGACGGGGACGGCGAGCGGCGCCGTGGGGTCGTACCTGCGCTACCAGGGCGCGCTCGACGAGGCAGACCCGCTGGTCTTCGAGCAGGGTCACTTCCTCGACCGGCCGGGGCGCGTGCTGGTCGACACGCGCGAAGGCGAGGAGGGCGAGACCGCCCCCCGCGTGGGCGGCCGCGCCGTGACGACGCTGGACGGCGACGTCGTGATCCCCGAGAGCGACGGCGACGACATCATCGAGGCCTGAGCGAACTGCCAGAGCCGACCTGAGCGCGACTGCCGGACCGCCCTCAGTCGGCGTATCGCCGGCCGACCCAGATAGCGATGGCGGCGAGGGCCAGGCCGGCGACCACGTCGGTCGCCCAGTGGATGCCGAGGTACATCGTGGCACCGATGATCGTGAGCCCGATAGCGGTCGCGATGGCGAACCAGCCCGGGTAGGTCGCGCGCGTGTCGTAGGCGACGCCGATGACCGTCGCCGACAGCGACGTGTGCAGCGACGGGAAGACGTTCGTGTTCGAGTTGACGCGGCTGGTGAGAAACTGGAACTCGGGGTGGTGAGTGTACAGCAGCGACTCGACGGAGTTTCCCAGCAGGTTCCGCGGCCCGTAGGCGACGAAGAGCACGTAACAGACCAGCCCGAGGCAGTAGTTGACGCTGTAGGCGATCGCGAGTTTGCGCAGCGGTCGCGTGTCCTCCAGGGCGGCGTAGGCGATCAACGGGAAGACGAGGACGTAGACGTAGCCGTAGACGTACGCGTACGAGAACAGCGTCGTGAGAGCGGGCGATCCCATCGACTGGAGCCACGGGACGAAGTCGCCCTCGATCCCGTAGATCAGCGGCGTGATGTTGATCCCGACGAGCCAGGCGACCTCGGTGACGGGCTCGCGGACGACGCTGTTGAGCAACAGGACGGCCGCGAGGACGCCGATGGGGACCGCGACGTCCCGGAGCCGGTCCGGGAGTTCGGCGGCCGTCGCCCGGATCTGGTCGAGGCCGACGAGCGCGACGGCGCTGACCGTCACGAAGACGAGATTGACGGCGACGACCTTGGTGAGCACCGGGAGGAGCGTCATTCGACGAGCAGGCGGCCGTCGTCGTATCGGTATCCGGCCTCGACGAAGGCCGCTTTCACCGCCTCGGTGTCGATCGCTCCGTCGGTACCGACGAACGAGTCGCCGGGACCGATGTCGTCCGGGATGGCGTCCGCGTCGTACCAGCCCGTGCTCGCGAGTGGACTCTCGGTCGGTCGCGCGTACCCGTCGAAGACCGACTCGACCAGGTGCGACCGGCGGAGCAGTCTGGCGACGACGCGCCGGAACCGGGCGTTCGACAGGGGTCGCGTCCTGGTGTTGTAGCCGAGGTGGTAGAACGCCCGGGAGGGCGCGCTCACGAGGTCGAGCGCCGACTCGCGGCCGATCCGGGGGACGACCGCGGCCCCCAGCGGCGCGACGGTCGCGTCGGCGTCGCCGGAGGCGACCAGCTCGACCGCGGAGTCGTCGGACCCCACGGCACTCAACCGGATCTCCTCGTAGGCGGGAGCGTCGACGAACCGCTCCGGAAGCTCGTCCGGTTCGTCGCGCAGGAAGTGGTCGTCGAACCGGGAGAGGCGGAGGGACTCGCTCGGGACCGCGCGCTCGAACGCGAAGGGACCGCTCCCGACGGGCCGCGGGTTGTTCCACGCCAGCGCTTCCGTCATCGTCCGGTTGGTTTCGACGCCGGCGACCTTCGCCGTGTCGGTCCGGTCCGACCAGACGTGCTCGGGGAGCAGCGGTACCGTGAACGCCCGCCGGGCGACCACGGTCGAGGCGTCGGTGAAGCGGATCCGCGCCGTCCGGTCGTCGACGGCGGTCACGTCGTCGACGAGCGAGGTGCGTCCCCGGTAGCGCGAGGCCGGGATCGGGCTGTCCGCCGTGCCGAGCGACGTGTCCGCGAGGAACTCGTAGGTGAACGCCACGTCCTCGGCGGTCAGCGATTCGCCGTCGTGCCAGGACAGGTCCGCGCGCAGGGTGATCTCCGCCACCGGTCGGCCGCCGCCTCCGTCGAGGTCCCACTCGCCGGCCAGCCAGGGGCGCAACACGCCGTCGACCCGCCGCGCCAGCGGATCGTAGAGCAGGTCCACGAACGTGCCGTGGGCCCGGAACTCCGCCGCGATCGGGTTGCGGTTGCCAGTGATCCGCCCGTCGGTGGTGGCGAGCGAGAGCGTCGGTGTCGAGTCGACGGGCGCGAGTCCGAGGAGCACGAGCGGGTCCATCGGACTCCCGTGCCAGCGGCGGAACCGGTCGGTCCGCAGCGTGCCCAGCGCGTCGGGGGCGGCGAGCGTCGTGAACGGCTGGCTCTCGGTGAGGTGGCTCTGGACGTCCGTGACCGCCCGCCGCCGGTCGGTGCCGCTCGTGGTTCGCTGGGCGTCGAGGAGCTCGTCGAGGTCGAGGCTCGTGTATCCGAAGGGGTTCTGCCAGCCCGGCTCGCCCCCGTACACCGAGTGACAGAGCGCGTAGAGGGTGTCCGGGTCGCGCCAGTCCGTCCGCGGGAACTGCCCGACGTACAGGTCGAAGTCGTGGTCGAGCAGGACTCGCCGGTAGAGCGCCTCCGGCCCCATGGGTTCGACGCTCGCGTCGACGCCGCAGGCCCGGAGGTTCTCGGCGAGTTCCCGTGCGATCCGCGACGGATAGGGGTTGGCGTCGACCGGCATCGTCAGGATCCGCAGGGACACCTGGCTCGCGGGGTCGCGCGCCATGACGTTGCGGGTCCGCTTGACGCACCCGCCCGCCCCGGCCAGGGTGGCCGCCGCTGTCGCTAGCACCGACCGCCGGCCGATGGCCTGCGAAGCCTCTCCCCTTCCGGTCATCGTTCGTTCCTGAGCGTTGGGCGAGGGGGTATTAGTCTCCTGTGGTCATAATTGACAACAAGAGCGGCTTACCCTGACCCTAAAGCCGGTAATCCGACCGATCTCACGCTTCCGCCCCAGTAACGCCTTCGTATCTCCCCAGCGGGGGGAGTCAGACGACCCCCACGAGCGCGAGGTGGAGCGTCACCCCCGCACCGATACCGAGCGCCACCAACCCCGCCGCGTCTCGGGGGTCGTCGGACGCCAGTCGAGCGGCCGCAACGGGCGGCCCGGCGACGAGGACCGGGTAGCAGCGCCCCATCGATCCGTGCGTTTCTTGCCCATGGGACAGGGCCACAAGTACTCGGAACCGAAACAACATTCCAGAAAACGGCCTCGTTACCCCCTTAACGCAAGCTATTTATTGGGTCTGGGGCCGGAAAGTTCTTGGTCGTCCTGGGCGACAGTGGTGATACGGTTATGGCATTACTCTGGCTGGACGACGTTACGGCCGAGGACTTCGACTCGGTCGGTGGCAAAGGCGCATCCCTGGGCGAGCTGACGTCGGCGGGCCTGCCCGTCCCGCCCGGGTTCGTCGTGACGGCGGAGACCTACCGGTCGTTCATCGAGGAGACCGGGATCGACGAGGAACTGTTCGAAGCTGTCGACGTATCGGTTGACGACTCGCAGGCGCTCGCCCGCGCGGCCGAGCACGCACAGGAACTCATCTGCGAGACCGAGATGCCACAGTCTATCCGCGAGGAGATCCTCGCGGCCTACGACGACGTCGAAGACGGCGACGCGTCGGTCGCGGTCCGCTCGTCGGCGACCGCCGAGGACCTGCCCGACGCCTCCTTCGCCGGCCAGCAGGAGACCTACCTCAACGTCACGCGCTCGGGGCTGCTCGACCGCGTACGCGACTGCTGGGCCTCCCTGTTCACCCAGCGGGCGATCTACTACCGCCAGGAGCAGGGGTTCTCCCACGAACAGGTCAACATCGCGGTCGTCGTCCAGCTGATGGTCGACGCCGAGAAGAGCGGCGTCATGTTCACGAGCCACCCCACCACGGGCGACCCGCGGGCGATCATCGAGTCCGCCTGGGGCCTGGGCGAAGCCGTCGTCTCCGGCGCCGTCTCGCCCGACAAGTACGTCCTCGACCGCGAGACCGGCGAGCTGCGCGACGCGACCGTCGCCACCAAGAAGGTGATGCACGTCCGCGACGAGGAGACCGGCGAGACCATCGAGCGGGCGGTCCCGGAGGACAGGCGCGACGAGCAGGTCCTCTCCGCGGAAGAACTCGACCGCCTCGTCGGCCTCGGCGACGAGATCGAGTCCTACTACGGCGACCCGCAGGACGTCGAGTGGGCCATCGCCGAGGGCGACCTCTACGTCCTCCAGTCCCGCCCCATCACGACCATCGACGAGGACGCCGGCGGCGTCGCGGGCGCCTCGAACGGCGTCGAGGACATCGCCGGCGTCGCCGACGGCGGGAGCGCCGCCGCGTCCGGCAGTGACGGCGGTGCCGGGCAGGGCGAGGGCAACGTCATCTTCTCCGGCATCGGCGCCAGTCCCGGCCGGGTGTCGGGGCCGGCGCGGACCATCAGAAAACTCGACCACCTCGACAAGGTCGAAGAGGGCGACATCATCGTCGCCGAGATGACGACCCCGGACATGGTCCCCGCGATGAAGCGGGCCTCGGGCATCATCACCGACGAAGGGGGCATGACCAGCCACGCCGCCATCGTCTCCCGCGAACTCGGCGTCCCCGCAATCGTCGGCACCGAACAGGCCTCCGAGCGCCTGCACGACGGCCAGGTCGTCACCATCGACGGCGACAAGGGCACCGTCGAGCAGGGCGACTCGACCGGCGCCGAGCAGCGCGAACCCGTCGAGGAGGTCCGCCCGCAGGCCCCCGTCAAGCCCATGACGGCCACGGAGGTCAAGGTCAACGTCTCGATCCCCGACGCCGCCGAGCGCGCGGCCGCGACGGGCGCCGACGGCGTCGGCCTGCTGCGGATCGAGCACATGATCCTCTCGACGAACAAGACGCCCGAGCGCTACATCGACGACCACGGCACCGACGCCTACGTCGACGAGATCGTCGACGGCGTCCGCGGCGTCGCCGAGGAGTTCTACCCCCGGCCCGTCCGCGTCCGCACGCTCGACGCGCCCACAGACGAGTTCCGCCAGCTTGAGGGCGGCGAGAGCGAGCCCGCCGAGCACAACCCGATGCTCGGCTACCGCGGCATCCGCCGCAGCCTCGACCGCCCCGAACTGTTCGCCCACGAGCTCGCCGCGTTCAGCCGGCTGTTCGAACTGGGCTACGACAACGTCGAGATCATGTTCCCGCTCGTCAACGACGCCGAGGACGTGCTCCGCGCCCGGCGGCTCATGGAGGAAGCGGGCATCGACCCCGACAAGCAAGACTGGGGCGTGATGATCGAGACGCCCGCCGCCGCGCTCGGCGTCGAGTCGATGGCCGACGCCGGCGTCGACTTCGTTTCCTTCGGGACGAACGACCTCACCCAGTACACCCTCGCGGTCGACCGCAACAACGGCCGCGTCGCCGACCGCTTCGACGAGCTTCACCCCTCGGTTCTGAAGCTCATCAGCGAGACCATCGAGACCTGCCGCGAGGAGGGCGTCTCCACGAGCATCTGCGGCCAGGCCGCCTCGAAACCAGAGATGGTCCAGCACCTCGTCAACGAGGGCGTCACCTCCATCTCCGCCAACATCGACGCCGTCCGCGACGTCCAGCACGAGGTCAAGCGCGTCGAGCAGAAGCTGCTGCTCGACAACGTGCGCTGAGCGTCTGCGTTCCCGGCCGGCAGTTCCGCGGCGCGAAGCCTTTTGTCGCGATCGGTGCATCGGTCAGGGAAGCCGATGGAGATGGCCGAGATCGAGATCCACGAGTACGAGAACACGATCGAAGACCACGGGACTCGCGAGGACGGCGCTGGCTGTTACGTCCCCGGCGCGGAGCGGACGGAAGCGATGTTTATCCTCACGATCCGCACGCGCGACGGGACCGAGGGCCACTACCGCGGCGTGATGTTCCCGAACGTCCAGCTCGCCCAGATCCGGATGTGGGCCGAGGAGCTGATCGGCCGGGACCCGCTCGCTCGCGAGGATATCTGGATGGACTTCTGGCGGCGCGGTCGCCACACCGACCGGATCGGGATCGGACCGATCGACGTCGCGCTCTGGGACCTCGCCGGACGCCACTACGGCGCGCCGCTGTACGAACTGCTCGGCGGCGGGAAGCGCGACCGGATCCCGGCCTACGCCTCGACGTTACCGGGCAATCCCGAACACGACACGCCCGAGGTCTTCGCCGACCACGCCGAAGTGTGCGCCGAGCGCGGGTATCCGGGCTACAAGCTCCACCCGCTGGGGGACCCGGATCTGGACATCGAGGTGTGTCGCGCCGTCGACGAGCGCGTCGGTGACGAGTTAGACCTCATGCTCGACCCCTCTAGCACGTACACGACCTACCACGACGCGCTGCGCGTGGGCCGCGTGCTCGACGAACTGGACTTCTACTGGTACGAGGACCCGATGTGGGAGACCGGCGAGAGCACGTACGCCATGCGCCGCCTCGCCGACGACCTCGACACGCCGCTGCTCGGGATCGAACACTCCCGCACCGAACCGTTCGGCAGCGTCAACCACCTCTTCGACGACGCGCTGGACATGCTCCGCGTCGACGCCCACCTCGGCGGCGGGATCAGCGGCGCGCTCAAGACCGCCCACGCGGCCCAGGCCGCGGGGTTCGACGTCGAGCCGCACCTCGGCGGCGCCGCGCACCTCCACCTCCTCAGCGCCGTCCCCAACTCGAACTACTACGAACACGGCCTGCTCCACCCCCACACCGAGTGGCACTCCGAGGCCGGCCTCGCCGAGCCCGTCGACGAGATCGACGACGACGGCCACGTCCCCGTCCCCGACGGCGACGGCCTCGGCATCGACATCGACTGGGATTTCGTCGAGGCGAACCAGACCGACCGGACGCTCGTCGAGTGAGGACGACGGACGGATCGGCGGCCCACACGACCGCCCCCGTCGCCCGAACGTTGAAATCCCTCGCTGGCGACCCACGGGTATGCCATTCGAGGGCGTGCTCCCCATCCTCGCCGTCCCGTGTCGCGAGTCGGGCGAGATCGACTACGAGAGCGTCCGGACGCAGATCGCCGCGCTCGCCGACGGCGGCTGCGACGGCGTGATCCTGTTCGGGTTCGGCAGCGAGTTCTACAAACTGCGCGACGGCGAACGGCGCGAACTCACGCGCGTCGCCGTCGACGCGGGCGCCGACTTCGACCTGCCGGTGTACGCCTCGGTGACCGAACAGACCACGGCCGCGGCGGTCGACCGGGCCGGATGGTTCGCCGACGCCGGCGTCGACGGCCTCATGCTCCTCCCGCCGCACATGGCCGGCCCGAGCGAAGACGCGCTGCTGGAGCACATGCGGAGCGTCGCCGACGCCGTCTCCCTGCCGATCATGGTCCAGTACGCCCCGCAGAACGTCGGCGTGACTATCGCCCCGGAGACGTTCGCGGCGTTGAGCGAGGACGTTTCGAACGTCTCGCACTTCAAGGTCGAGTGCGAACCGCCGGGTCCGTACGCGACCGCGCTGCTCGACGCGACCGACGGCGCGGTCGACGTGCTCGTCGGCTCGAACGGGAAGCACCTGATCGAACTGCTGGATCGGGGCGGCGTCGGCGTGATCCCAACTGGCGGTCTGCACGAGTTCTACGTCGAGATACTCGACCGCTACGACGCCGGAGACCGCGAGGGGGCGATCGCGGTCCACGACCGGCTCCTGCCGATGCTCAATCACAGCGCCGGCGGCGAGTCGTTCGTCCGCTTCGACAAGGAGATCCAGGCCCGCCGCGGCTTCATCGCCACCGACGCGACCCACATGCGCGCGCCGACGACCGACCCCGACGACTACGTGGTCGACCTCTGGGAGGACCGGCTGGAGCGCGCGCTCGACTACCTCGGGGAACTGTGACCGCCGGAGACGCCCCCGGTGGCCTCGTCGCCCGAGAGTCAATTGGTAACGGTTGTCAAATTTCGCGTCGAACGCAGTAGCCTCGGGCATCGCTCGGCGGACGGGCGAATCGGCCGAGCGATTCCGGTGGCGGAGTACCGCGGAGTTCGGCGGAGTAACGGACCGTTGCCGTCGCTGCCGGCCAGATACCTCGCTGATAACGAAGGATCGCGACGTTCTCACGTACTGTCGCAATGTCACCGCAAGACCTCGATACGTCGCGGCGGGACGTGATGAAAGCGGTCGGTGCGGGGACGGTGTTCGCGGCCCTGGGCGGGACCGCCGTCGTCAGCGGCCGAGACGGGAAAGCCGTCGGGGACGTCGACGCGGCGGCGGTCGATCGAAACGACGGGCTCCAGGAAGCCGGGTCGGTCCATCGGGTACAGACGCTGATCAGCGCTCCGCCGACGAATCCCGAACGACCGGCCGACTTCTTCTTCCAGCCGACGGGGCTGCACGTCCAGCCCGGCGACGTGCTCCGGTTCGAGTTCGTGACGCCGGACCACAACGTCGTCTCGTACCACCCGGCCTTCGGGATGCGACGGCGGGTGCCGCTCGGCGTCGACGCGGTCTCCTCGCCGCTCATGGGATGGCGACCGGACTCGATCCCCGGCGACATGGTCGACCCGCCGACGCCGGCGGCCGAGGAGGAACCCGAGGGAACGGCGACAGCGACCCCCGGCGGCGAGGCCACGACGCCGATGGAGACCGAGACGCCCACGGCCACCGGGACCGCGACCGGAACGGACGGCGAGAGCGAGGGGCCGGTACCGGACTTCTGGCTGCTCGCGCTGGACGAACCGGGCGTCTACGACTTCCTGTGCTCACCCCACGAGCACTTCGGGATGGCGATGCGCGTCGTTGTCGGCGACGAGACCGACGCCGCCTTCGAGACCGAGGACCCCGACGCGCTGCCGGAACCTCGCGTCGGCCCGGTCGGGCTCGCCCGCGTCACGCTGACCGACCCGGCGCTGGCACCGTCGAATATCGTCGAGCAGGGAACCGTCTCGTGGGGCGCGCTCGAAGCGGTTCAGGGCGACGGGAGCGGGACCGCAACCTCTGGCGGCGAAACGGAGACGCCGGCTGAGGAGACGGCGACCGAAGCGACGGAAACGGCGGCGGGCGGGACGGAAACGGGGACCGAACCGGGCGAATAGCTGGGGTCGCCCGGATTTTTTCAGAAGAACGTCAGCTTGTCGCGGCGGTACAGGTCCATCTCGGACACCATCGAGGGGTCCTGCTTCGCGGCGAAGCGGACGGCGTCGGCGATCTCGGTCGGTTCCGACGCCTCGCCGCGCTCGAAACGCTCCTCGAAGGACTCGCCGGTCTCGCTGGCGAACTCGCTGCGGACCTCGGCGGGGTTGATGGTGGTGACGGCCACGTCGTCCTCGCCCACGTCGGCGGAGACGCTCTTGGCGAAGCCGCGGACCCACCACTTCGACGCCGCGTAGACGGGGTTGAAGGGGCGCGGGTACTGCCCGGCGAAACTCCCGATGAAGACGAGCGTCCCCGACGACTCGCGGAGGTAGGGCAGCGCCGCGCGCGTCGCGAAGAAGTAGCCGTCGACGTTGACCTCCATCATCGTCCGGTAGTCCTCGGTCGCGAGGTCGTCGACGCCCTCGCCGGCGACGACGCCGACGTTGTTGACCAGCAGGTCGAGGCCGCCGAACTCCGTCACCGTCTTCTCGACCAGCGCGTCGACGGCGTCCTCGCTGCGTACGTTCGTGGGGACGACCAGCGTCTCGACGCCGTAGGCGTCTTCGAGGTCGGCCGCGATCGATTCCAGTCGCTCCTCGCGACGGGCCGCGAGCGCGACGTTCGCGCCGTCCTCGGCGAGGGCGTGGGCCGTGGCCTCGCCGATACCGGAACTCGCGCCGGTGACGATCGCGGACTCTCCGTCCAGGGACTGCTCGGTGGACATGCGAGCGGATAGGACGGTCGAGACTATAAGTATCGGTTGTCGGCCGCCCCGGACAGCAGGCCGAACGGCCGGGTTTCGACGACCCCGAGATCGGCGCCGACAGACTCATCAATGCAGCGAAACGACCAGTAACCATGGCAGCTGATAGCACGCGCGAAACGTCGCGGCTGTTCGGCGCGCTCTCGCATCGCTATCGGCGGATCGTTCTCTACTACCTCCGGGAACACGAGACTGCGACCCTGGACGTGCTGGTCGACCTCGTCACCGGCTGGGTCCAGGCGGGCCCGGGACCGGACGAATCGGTCGACCACGCGGAGGTCCGGGCCCAGCTCCACCACGTTCACCTGCCGACGCTCGATTCGGCGGCGCTGGTCGAGTACGACCCCGACGCGGGGACGGTTTCCCGCTGCGAGTACTCGGCGGCCGCGGGCGAGATACTCGACGCCGCGCTCGAGTCGGACACCACGGGGACTCGCCTCGACGTCCGGGGGGTGCTCGCCGCCGCCGAGGAGCAGACGCGACCGCGTGCGCCCGGCGAGGCGGCGTGCGGCCCGGAAGACGACGCGGGTCGCGATGGATCGGGCGATAGCCGCCCCGGAGACGACGATGACGGCTGACCAGAGCGGTCCGCTGCGAGACGTACGCGACCGCGCCCGCGGGCCGGGCAAGACCGTCACGACGTTCGGCCCCGACCCCTACGCCGACCTGAAACCGGTCCTCGCGCAGTTCGACGTCGGGCTGGATCACGAATTCCTCCCGATACCCGAGTCCGAAGGGTACCTCACCGTCAGCGTCGAGGGTCGGACGCTGGGGTCGATCTCCGCGGCCGCGTTCGGCGAACTGCGCGACCCGGACACCGAGCTGCCGTGGGACGCGGCGACGCGCGAGTCGGCGTATCGCGACCTCGTCCAGTTGCTCGCGGGCACGACCTTCGTGATGGACGACAGGCGCCACCTGCTCGCGACGGCCCGCGAAATCGAGGACCGCGCGCTGCGGCGGGGGCACGGCCGCCTCTACGCCTCGTTCCAGTCGCTATCGGCGTTCCGGGCGCAGGTCCCCGTCTACGAGCGCCTGGTCGGCCGGACCGACCTGCGCGCGTTCGTGTACGGGGCGCCGGACTGGGAACCCCCGGACGTCGAGCACGTGACCGTGCGACTCGACGACGCGGACGACCTCGTCGCCTTCTGGGTGGTCGCGTTCGACGGCGCGGGCGACGACGACGCGAAGTGCGCGATGATCGCGGAGGAGACGGCCCCGGACGAGTACACGGGCGTCCTCACGTACGACCCGGAGGTCGTCGACGACCTGACCGCGTATCTCGACGCCGTCGCGGCGTAGCGGCCCGACCCGGCGTGTCGAGGAGCGCAACTGCTAAACACCTCCCATCCCTGCGATCGGGTATGCAGCTGGCCGAGCCGCAGGATTTCGAGCGCGTCCTGTCGTCGATGTGCACCGAACCACACCCCGCGGCTCGGGAGGCGGCCGAGCGATTCCTGGCGACCAATCCCGGCGACCCCGGCACCTACGAGAGCGTCGCGGCCCTCGAAGAACGCGCGGTCGAACTCCTCGGGGAGGTTACCGGCCACCCCGACCCCGAGGGGTACGTCGCCAGCGGCGGCACGGAGGCCAACATCCAGGCGATCCGGATCGCCCGCAACCGCGCCGACACCGACGACCCCAACGTCGTCGCGCCGACGAGCGCCCACTTCTCGTTCACGAAGGCGGCGGACCTGCTCGGCGTCGAGTACCGGACCGCCCCCACGACCGACCACCGGGCGGACCCCGAGGCGATGGCGCGGCTCGTCGACGAGGACACCGTCTGCGTGGTGGCAGTCGCCGGCTCGACGGAGTACGGATACGTCGACCCCGTGCCCGAACTCGCGGATCTGGCCCACGAGGTCGACGCGCTCTGTCACGTCGACGCCGCCTGGGGCGGGTTCGTCCTGCCGTTCACCGACCACGAGTGGCACTTCGGCCACGCCGCCGTCGACACCATGACGATCGACCCGCACAAGATGGGTCAGGCCGCCATCCCCGCGGGCGGGCTGATGGTCCGCTCGCGCGAACTGCTCGACGAGCTCGCCATCCGGACGCCGTACCTCGAATCGACCTCGCAGGTGACGCTGACCGGCACCCGGAGCGGCGCGGGCGTCGCCAGCGCCGTCGCGGCGATGGAGGCGCTCTGGCCGGAGGGGTACCGCGAGCAGTACCGCGCCTCGATGGACAACGCCGAGTGGCTGGCCGACCGCCTGGCCGCGCGGGGCCACGCCGTCGTCGAACCCGACCTGCCGCTGGTCGCCGCCGACCTGTCCGTGCCGATGACCGAAGAGCTGCGCTCGCGCGGCTGGCGCGTCGCCAAGACCGGCGCCGGCGAGATGCGCGTCGTCTGCATGCCCCACGTCACTCGGTCGATGCTCCGGTCGTTCGTCGCGGACCTCGACTGGTACTGACCGACCCGACTGCGTTCTCCAACGACCCGGGAATACTGTCGCCCCCGTAGGACAAATATGAAAGCTTACGACAACCGCCGTGTAACCGCCGGTCGTGTTCCCGATCGAGGTCCCCGCACTCTTGCTCGGCGGCGCCTGTAGCGACCCGTCCGGAGGGGCGCTCGTCGGCGCTGTCTGCACCGCGACCGGCCCGGCCGGCCTCCTCGTCATCGCCGTCTACTCCTTTCTCATCACCTTCATCCTCCCGCTCCCCTCGGAGATCGTCCTCCCGCTCGCGAACCACCTCCGACTCGGGCTGCCGCTGTGGGCGAACCTCTCGATCGTCGTCTTCGTCGCCAGCGTCGGCAAAGCCGGCGGGAGCGTCTTCGCCTTCCACATCGGTCAGGAAGCCAAGGAGTCCGGCCCCGTGATTAGAGCGCTGCGGCGCTCCCGGTTCGACGTGATCGAGTGGTCACAGTCCAAGGTCGTCCAGCTCTCCAAGAAGTACGGCTACGCCGGACTCGCCCTCGCGCTGTCGGTGCCCGCCTTCCCCGACACCCTGTCGGTGTACGCCTTCTCCGTCCTCGAAGACGACTACCTCAAGTTCGCCGCCGCCACCTTCGTCGGCAGCATCGGCCGGTTTCTCGTCTGGATCCTCTTCTTCCGGGGCGCCGTCGCGAACCTGTGAGTCCGGTCGCGGCGTCGCGGCAGTCGGGACGACGGGATCACCGCGTTCGCCGGTCTCGACCGTGGGTTCCCGCGTCGGTGCGCTTACAAGGGGTCCGCGTCACCTTCGGGGTAATGGAAGGGGTGCTCTGGTACGTGTTCGCCAGCACCCGGGGCGGCGAGAACCGGGCGCGGATTCTCCGGGCGATCGACGAGCGACCGCGCAACGCCAACCAGCTGGCCGAGGACCTCGATCTGGACTACACGACCGTCCGCCACCACCTCGACGTGCTCGAAGACAACAACGTCGTCGACGCCAGCGGCGACGAGTACGGCGCCGTCTATCTGCCGACCGACCAGTGTCGGGCCAACTGGGACACCGTCGAGGAGGTCCTGGCGACCGTTCTGGAGGACGACTCATGACCCACCGACCGACCACCGACAGACCGCTACCCGACCGACCGACAGTCGAGAGCCGACTGCCCACTGACCGCCCGAGTGTGGAGACAATTTGGACAGCCTATTTGACGGCCCGTCGCAAAGGGGGGAGTCGAGGATGAGTCTCTGGTTCGAGGCCGCCCGCGGCGCGGTCGTCCTCAACGTCGTCTTACTGGCGGGACTGGCGACCGTGTGGGCGCGCAACTACCGCTCGCACGGCGCCAGGCACACCCTCGGCCTCCTCGTGTTCGCCTGCGTCCTCCTCGCCCAGAACCTGCTCGCGCTGTATCTCTACACCCTCCACCCGACCTTCCACAACTGGGTCTACTACTCCGCGCCCATCGCCCAGCGCGGCACGATGGCCATGAACGTCCTCGAACTCGTCGCCATCGCGTTTCTCGTCAAGATCACCCTGGAGTGACGCCCGAAGTTGCGAAGTCCGTGTGCCGTCCGTTCCGCATACATTTCGACAGCGTCCGTGATAGTCCCTCTCTCGGCTATCTTTATCGTGTCACTGAACGAATCTGTAGTATGGAATACCGTCGCGTCACCTCACAGCTACTCGTCGGCGGGGTCGTCATGCTCCTCGGCTTCGTACTACTCGCTCGAACGACCGGCGTCTACGACACGGAGCGCCTGCTCGTCTACGTCCCGACGCTGTTCGTCCTGATCGGACTGTTCGCCATCGTCGCCAGCGGGTTCCGCAACGTCGTCGGTCCCCTCATGGTCGTGCTGGTCGCCGGGGGCTGGCAACTCGTCGCGCTCGACTACCTCGCGGCCGAGACCGTCTTCTCGCTGTGGCCGTTGTTGATCGTCCTCTTCGGCCTCTCGCTGGTCCTCGGCCAGTACCGCGCCCGCGCCGTCGCGCGCGAGTCGGACTTCCTGACCTCGGTCGCCGTGTTCGGCGGGCGTGCGGAACGGTCGACGTCCCAAACCTTCCACGGCGCGGACCTGACCGCGGCGTTCGGCGCCGTCGAACTCGACCTGCGCGACGCGGTCGTCGAGCACCCGCCGGGGACGGTCAACGCCAACGCCCTGTTCGGCGGCGTCGAGGTCATCGTGCCCCGGGACTGGAACGTCCGCGTCGACGTGTTGCCCCTGTTCGGCGCGGCCGAAGACGAACGTCCCCGCCGTGACACGGAACACGACGAGGTCGACCTCGTCGTCACCGGTTTCGCCCTGTTCGGCGGCATCTCCGTCAACGACTGATCTCGCCGGCGGGCCGTTCGCCCCCCGGTCACCCGGCACGGCGCGTCGACCGCTCACGACAAGCTTTTTGCCCGAAGCCCTCTCAGTCGGGAGTGAGATGGGCATCCAGTCCACCCGTCGGATGCGTATGCGCACGCCGCTCTTCTAGCGCCGGGTGGACCCAACACACCGCACGGGCTCATACCCCACAGCCAGGTCGGCCGGCCTGGCCGGTGTGCGGCGGGGAACCCCGGTCGACGACCGTACCGCCGACGGACGAGTCCACCCAATCAACGATGACACGCAATCACCGCGTTAAAGAGCCGACTGGAGGTATCGCATAGTATGAGCCACGACGACTTTCCCACCGAGAACCCCGCGGTCGTGACCTGCGGGTTGCCCTACGCCAACGGCGACCTGCACATCGGCCACCTGCGGACGTACGTCGGCGGCGACGTGCTCTCGCGGGCCCTGCGAACGCTCGGCCAGGAGACGGCGTTCGTCTCCGGGTCGGACATGCACGGCACCCCCATCGCCGTCCAGGCCATCGAGGAGGGGGTCGACCCCGAGGCGTTCGCCCTGGAGTGGCACGAGCAGTACGAGGAGACGTTCCCGAAGTTCGACGTCGACTTCGACAACTACGGCCACACCCACGACGAGACCAACCGCGAACTCACCTACGAGATCGTCGAAGCCCTCGAAGACGAAGGGTACGTCGAGGAACAGGCGATCAAGGTCGCCTGGGATCCCGAGGACGAACAGCCCCTCCCGGACCGCTACGTCGAGGGGACCTGCCCCTACTGCGGCGCGCACGCCCGCGGTGACGAGTGCGACGAGGGCTGCGGCCGCCACCTCGAACCCGGCGAGATCGAAGACCCCGTCTCGACCATCTCGGGCAACCCGGCCGAGTACCGCGAGCGCACGCACAAGTTCTTCCGCGTCTCCGAACTCGCCGACTACCTCTCGGCGTTCCTCGACCGCCTCGAAGGCACCTCGAACGCCCGCAACCAGCCCCGCCAGTGGATCGAGGACGGGCTCCAGGACTGGTGTATCACCCGCGACCTCGACTGGGGCTTCGACTACCCGGGCGAGGAGGATCTCGTCCTGTACGTCTGGGTCGACGCGCCCATCGAGTACATCGCATCGACCAAGCAGTACACCGACCGCGTCGGCGCCGACGAGTACGACTGGGAGGCCGCCTGGAAGGCCGACGACGTCGAGGCGGCCGGCCCCGACTCGGGCGAGATAATTCACATCATCGGCCAGGACATCATCCAGCACCACACCATCTTCTGGCCGGCCATGCTCCACGTCGCCGACTACAACGAACCGCGCGCCGTGGTCGCCAGCGGGTTCATGAACCTCGACGGCGACGCCTTCTCGACGAGTCGCAACCGCGCCATCTGGGCGCGGGAGTTCCTCGACGAGGGGTTCCACCCCGACACGCTACGGTACTACCTCACCACCGTCGGCGGCTTCCAGGACGAGATCGACTTCTCGTGGGACCGCTTCGCCGAGCGGGTCAACGGCGAACTCGTCGGCAACGTCGGCAACTTCGCCTACCGCTCGCTCCTCTTTGCCGAGCGGAACTTCGGCGGCACGCCCGAGGCCGACGTGTCGGGCGAGGTCCGCGAGCGCATCGAGGACGCGGTCGCGGAGTTCGAGGCCGCGATCAACGACTACTCGGTGCGGAAGGCCACGCAGGCCGCGGTCCGCCTCGCCGCCTTCGGCAACGAGTACATCCAGCGCCACGAACCGTGGAACCTCGACGAGGACGAGGCCGCGCCGGTCATCCGCGACTGCGTCCAGGTCGCCAAAGCCGTCGCCGTCCTCGTCTACCCGGCCACGCCAGACACCGCCGAGCGCCTCTGGGAGCAACTCGGCGAGGACGGGTCGGTCGTCGACGCGACCCTCGACGACGCGCTCGAAGCACCGCCGGGCGAGTTCGGCGAGCCCTCCGAGTTGTTCGAGAAGATCGAGGACGAGCGCGTCGAGGAGTTGAACCAGAAACTCGAAGACCGCGTCCAGGACGTCGCCGACGCCGAGAGCGGTGCGGACGACGGAACCGAAACCGACGAGGCCGCGGCGGACGACGAGGGGAGTATGGACGTAGAAGACCTCGCGGAGAACCGCATCGGCTTCGACGACTTCGAGGAACTGGACATCCGCGTCGGCCGCATCGAGTCCGCCGAGCCAATCGAGGACTCCGACAAGCTCGCCCGGCTGGAGGTCGACATCGGCCTCGAGACCCGGCAGGTCGTCGCCGGCATCAAGCAACTGCACGACCTGGACGAGCTGCCGGGGACGAAGGTCGTCCTGCTGGCGAACATGGAGAAAGCCGAGCTGTTCGGCGTCGAGTCCAACGGCATGGTGCTGGCCGCCGGCGAGGAGGCCGACCTGCTGACCACCCACGGCGACGCCGAACCCGGCACGAAGATCCGGTAACTCGACGCTCCCCGACGTTGCGAGATTTCTCGCCCGCTCGGTCACTCAGTCCGAGTGTCCGGGTCGGACGGTATCGTCGCCGTTCATCGCCGCTCGCGTGGTCGAGACGGTCCGGCCGAGGAGGCCGGCGACGCTGTCGCGCCGGTGGACGAACAGCGCCACCCCGAGGACGAGGTACACGACGGTGTAGGCGTAGAGGACGAGCATGCTGAGCTCGGTCGCCGTCGTCTCGGCGTAGCGCTGGATGACGTAGAACTCGACGAGCACCTGCGTCGCGAACAGTCCGAGGATCGAGAGCGCCTCGCGGGCGCTGATCTCGAAGTTCGAGAGGACCGCGATCGCGAAGAGGCTCTGAGCGGCGGTGATCCAGATCTCCGCCGCCTGCTTCGAGTCGAACGGGAGCGTCCCGACCGCCCCGGCGGAGACCGAGTAGACGACCGCGAGCGTCCCGATGAGCAGCGTCCACTGGTTGAGCTTCGAGGAGATGAGCGCGTTGAACCCGGCGGTCGTCCGTGCCTTGTTCACGAGGTAGGCGACGACGATCAGCTCCGGGCTCTCGGAGGCCAGCGGCGCCAGCCACTGGATCATGAAGAACTCGGGGACGCCGTACTGGATGCCCAGCTGTTCGAGCCCCTCGGCGAAGGGGTGGACCGCGGTGAAGATGATCGCCCCGGAGAAGGCGAACCCGACGAGGACCGCCGCGGCTCGCCGGGCCCTCGACAACTGCTGGAAGTACGCCGGGACGCCGACGTGCTCCTCGGCCTCGTCGACGTCGCCGCGGACGATGACGAGGAGGTAGAGCAGGTACATCCCGACCAGTACGAGCGTGTCGAACGGCCCGATACCGCCGTTGAACGGGACGAAGAAGGCGAAGGCGGTCGCCGCGAGGAGGAAGGTGATCTCCAGCGAGATGTCCCGGTCGAGCGTGACGACGTTCGCGAGGGTCCCGGAGCGGTCCTCGACCGCCGGGTCGGACGCGCGCATCGCGCGGTAGATGCTGAACAGGGCGATGCCCGACCAGCCGAGGCCGATGAGGATCCGGTTCGCGCCGGTCATGTTGGCGACGGCGAGGTTCGCGGCCTGGTCCGAGCCGGCGCCCGCCTGCCAGGCGTACAGCGCGTCGACGGCGTACTCGGGGGCCACGGCGAGCACCGCCAGTACCGCGATGGCGAACGCCCGCGGCACGTCCTTCTCCGCGGTCTCGGCAGCCCACGCGAGCAGGAACGAGGCGCCGAGGATGCCGAGGCCGCCGACCAGAACGGCCAGGGCGGGCGCGATGTTGTCGCCCGGGTGGACGGTCCCGTACCCGCCGTACGAGACGAACGTCCCGACCCAGGGAAGCGTCACGGCCAGCGTGGCCGCGACGGCGAACAGGGGATGTCGCAGTCGAGAAGCCATGAATCGTGGTGAGACAACACGGCCACCCTCATAATCCACAAGATGTCCGCTGTGCGGCCACAGATAGCGGTTTCGAGCGCTCTATCCGGTGATTTCCCGATCTACCGGTACTTCGGGAAAACGGGCGTTTCAGCCACTATCTGAGGTATTTTCGGCACATTCAGGAGCGATCTGTCTCAGTCCGGAGATCGCGACGATCGGCCCTTCGTTCGGAGGGGTCGGCGCGGCTCACTCGTCCGAGAACTCCACGTCAGCGCCGGGCGCGGACCGCTTCACGCTCCGGATACCCCGTTCGACGCCCTGTTTCGACTGGTATCCTTCGCCGCTGTCCGCGATGATGTTCCCGTTCGCAGCGACGAGTCGCCATCGCCACTCGTCCGCGCTGTCCCGGAAGACTTCGAACGTGGCTTTGCTCATTCGACGGGGCATACACTCGGTCCCGGGTTAAGTGCCCTCACTCTGAGCGCGCTCGCCGCCGGGAGTGCGGACGGCAAGCCCTTTTGGTACCGGCCCGTTACGACCGGGCATGGCAGACGACGCCGGTGCGGACGGCGACGACGAGGAGGAGTGGCGCTTCTCGGTCGACGAGGTCGGCGACGACACCGGCGACGTGGACGAGAGCGACACGCTCGTCGAGGAGGGCGAAGGCGAGAACTGGGACGTGACGGTCGGCGCGGAGAACGACGACGCTCCCGCTGTGACGTTCGGCGACGGCGAGTCCCGGGAGGAGTCGAACGGCAACGGCGAGGCCAGCGGAAACGTCGCCGGGACGGTGACGCCAGACATCCCGGTCGAGTCCGACACGCCGAAACTGGAGAGCGCCGTCTTCGTCGCGGCCGGCGCCTTGCTCATCCTGCTCGTGTTCGCGAGCATCGTCACGCCGCTGACGCCGCAGACCGTCGGCACCATCGCCCTGGCGGTCGCCGCCGTGACCGGTATCGTCTACGCGATCTACGTGCGGTTCTGAGTGCCTGCCACGGGATACTACGGCGAGCGGAGCGAGCGGAACGGAATTCGCGGCGATCGCGACGAGCAGAAGTGTTTTCGGGCAGGCGACCGAATCTCCGGTATGATCGAGTGGATCGGGCAGAGCTCTGTCTTTACGTGGATCGGACAGAACCTCCCGCTGTTCCTCCTGCTCGCGGGTGCGGCGCTGACCATCGCGGAGGCGTTCGCCCCCGGAGCGCACTTCATCGTCCTCGGAGTAGCCCTGCTGGTCGCCGGCCTGGTCGGCCTGTTTCTCCCGCCGGGGCTGGGCGTCCTCGCGCCGCTCATCCTCGCCGGCCTCGTCCTCGCGGCCGGCGGCGCCACCTTCTACGCCTACCGGCAGTTCGACTTCTACGGCGGCAAAGGCGAAGAGCAGACCAGCGACTCCGATTCGCTACGCGGCGCGATGGGGCGGGTCACCGAACGCATCACCACGACCGGCGGCGAGGTGAAACTGGACGAGGGCGGGTTCAACCCCTACTACCGCGCCAAGAGCGTCGACGGCGAGATCGAGGAAGGGACCGAGGTGATGGTGGTCGACCCAGGCGGCGGCAACGTCGTCACCGTCGAACCCGTCTCCGGCGGCCTCGACGAGATCGACCGGGCGCTGGCTCGCGGGCGCGACCGCAACGCCGAGGCCGACGACGCCGGCGCCGAGCGCGACGAGGACCCCGACCGCGAGTTCGAGACCGACCCCGCCTGAGCGCGCGAGCGGCGTTCGCACCCGAAGCTCGAAACGGCCCCGCGCTGACGGGCCGCAGCGACGCTCCATCTGTGGTCGCTCACCCAACACTTTTCTTCGGGTGGGGCCAATTTCGAACGCATGATCCCCGCAACAGTGCTGCAAGGACTCGGTGGGGCACTTCCGATCGTGGCAGTGATACTGCTGCTGCTGGCGGTCGTGATGGTGTACCAGATGGTGGAGATCGTCAACGCCTACGAGAAGCGCGCGCTGACGGTCTTCGGGGAGTACCGCAAGCTCCTCGAACCGGGCATCAACTTCGTGCCGCCGTTCGTGTCGAAGACCTACGCGTTCGACATGCGGACCCAGACGCTCGACGTGCCGCGCCAGGAAGCGATCACCCGCGACAACTCGCCGGTGACCGCCGACGCGGTCGTCTACATCAAGGTGATGGACGCCAAGAAGGCGTTCCTCGAGGTCGACAACTACAAGAAGGCGGTCTCGAACCTCGCCCAGACCACCCTCCGCGCCGTCCTGGGCGACATGGAACTCGACGACACGCTGAACAAACGCCAGGAGATCAACGCGAAGATCCGCAAGGAACTCGACGAGCCCACCGACGAGTGGGGTATCCGCGTCGAGAGCGTCGAGGTCCGCGAGGTCAACCCCTCGAAGGACGTCCAGCAGGCCATGGAGCAGCAGACCTCCGCGGAGCGCAAACGCCGCGCGATGATCCTCGAAGCGCAGGGAGAACGGCGCTCCGCTATCGAGCAGGCCCAGGGTGAGAAGCAGTCCGACATCGTCCGCGCGCAGGGGAAAAAGCAGTCGCAGATCCTCGAAGCGCAGGGTGACGCCATCTCGACGGTCCTCCGGGCGAAGTCCGCCGAGTCGATGGGCGAGCGCGCCATCATCGACAAGGGCATGGAGACCCTGGAGAACATCGGTCAGGGCGACTCCTCGACGTTCATCCTGCCCCAGGAGATGTCATCGCTGCTTGGTCGCTACGGCAAGCACCTCACCGGCAGCGACGTGACCGACATGGCGAAAGCCAACGGCGAGGGCGAACTCAACAGTCTGGACTTCGACGCCGAGACGCGCGAACTGCTGGGCCTCGACGACATCGAGGAGATCCTCGGCCAGATCGACCAGGAGGCGGAGGTCGACGTCGAGGAGATGGAACAGGAGGCCCAGGCGATCAAGGAAGGCAAGGACGCGACGAACATCCGCGACCCCGACGAGGTCATCGAGGAGATGGACTCCGAGATGGACCCCTCGGGCAGTCCGGTGGGCGGTCCCGGCGGCGACGGCACCGACGGCGAACGCGAACCGGAGACCGAGACGGAATAGCCCGTCGCCGCCCGCTCCAGGGCGCACGGGACCGGTTCGGATTCTTTCGGGCGTTCGTGTGAGGTAGCGAAGGCGTTTTACCACCCCACCGCCAAAAGGCTCATAATGAGTCGAGAGGGGGACGTCGACGAGAGTAAGCGGGCGACGCTCAGGCGCTTCGCGGCGCTCGGCGCCACCAGCCCGCTCGTCGGCCTCGCCAAGGAGAGCGAGAGCGACGCACCCGACGCCCTCCTCGGGTACGTCGCCGCCACCCCCGGCGCGCACTTCTCGAAGATCCGCGACGACCTGCAACTCGGCACTGGTGAGACCCAGCACCACCTCCGCCGCCTGGAGCGCGAGGGCGCCGTCGAGAGCCGCGAAGACGGCGAGTACCGTCGCTACTTCCCCGCGGATCGGTTCTCCGAGTTCGAGCAGGTGGCGCTGGGCTACCTCCGGCGGGACACCCCCCGGGGCATGGTCGTCGCGCTCCTGCGCGACCCCGACGCCTCGGGCACCGCCCTCGCCGACGAACTCGGCGTCTCCGCACCGACCGTCAGCAAGTACGCGAGCCAGCTGGAAGACGCCGGCCTGCTCTCCCGGGAGGACGGCTACGACCTCGAACGCCCCGAGACCCTCCTCCTCTTGCTCGTCCAGCACGCCGATTCCTTCGGCCCGAAGGCCGCAGAACTGGCAGCCGACGCCGACGACATCGTCTCTTACGACCCCTGACGGGGGACGCCACTCCCGATTGACATCTGTGAGCGCATCCCACCAGCAACAGCCCTCAGACAGCGGTCACTGGCGAGTGCGAGAAAAAGCGCGAAACCGCGTGCCCGCCGACTAGGCGGTGACTTTCCAGGTGGTCGAGGAGGAGTAGCCCCACTTCTCCACGTCGAGGGTCGCGTCGCTGTTCTGGATGGCCGTCATGTTCGATCCGACTTCCTTGGCCGAGAGGTCGAGTTCGTCCCCGATGAGTCTCGACTTGAAGTAGGTCTGGGTGTCCGCGTTCTCGCGGAGGTACTGGAGGATCCGCTGCTGTTTCTCCGTGAGGGTGAGTTGATCGCCCGTCGCGCTCGCAGTGGTCGCGCTCATACTACTACCGAGGTACTGTCCCCCTAAAGCGGGTTTGGTACGATCGGTAAAACCCGCTCACGTCTTGCGGTTTTTCGATCTCCCCGGCTCGATAACGAGCCCCTACACCCGGTTCGCGGGTCGCCGTTGGTGCCGTTGGTTAACCGGCCGTACCAGCCGCCGGGATCGCGCCCGGTCGCTCAGATCCGCTGCAGAGAGTCGTGACTGGACGGTCGGCCGCCACGCGAGAAGGGCCAGGGAGCCTTAGAGGTCCTCTTCGATTATCTCGCCCACCGCGAAGTTGGACTTGACCTCGGTCACTTCCACCTTGACCCGCTCGCCCACGTCGGCCCCCGGGACGATGATGACGTACCCGCGCTCCACGCGCGCGATGCCGTCGCCCTGTTTGCCGATGTCTTCGATCTCCACGTAGCGGATCTCACCGGCCTCGACCGGCGGCTGTGGCTCGGACGGGACGTTGTCCTCGTCCGTCTCGTTCGTTCGCTCGACGTCAGACGAGATGAGCGCGACGCGATAGGTCTCCCCCGGTTCGATAGAGCCCGTCTCGATCTCCCGCCGCGGCACCTCGACGACGTATCGGTCTCCGTCGTCCGACACGTCCGCGCTGAACAGACACAGCAGTTTATCTGAGATTTCCACGATGTAGACCTCCGCTCGGGACATAGTAGGCCTCTTTTATAAATCTCAGCAACCATCTTTTTCCCGGCCGGGTTTCCTCGCGCGCCTGCGGCGCGCTGCGGGAACAGCGTGGCGGCGTAGCCGCCACGTCATTCGGTCGCGGGCCGTCGGCCCGCGACCGGCAAAAACATGGGTGAAAAAGGCCGCATCTCGGCCTTCGGCCTCGATGCGGTGTCCGCAGGAGTGAGCACCGCGAACGACTGCGGGCTCGTCAGAGCTTCGCTCTGACGGTGAAACGACGCCTTCGGCGTCGTACGTTCTGCTCCGCTACCGCCACCGCACCGCCTCCACTACCGCAACGGCACTCACCGATACCACCACCGCCCCGCCTCCGCTACCGCAACAGCACTCCCCGATACCGCACCGCCTCCGCCACCGCTGACCGCATCTACTCGATCTTCGTCCCGTCGGGCCGCTTGGGGCCCTCCGAATCGTAGACGACGACCTCACCCGGGCCTCGCTCGACAGGTTTGTACCCGTCTCGGACGGCGATGGCCTCGTCGAGTTCCCGGATCGCCCGCTCTTTGAGCGCCTCGGCCAACTCTTCGGCCTCCGCGCGAGAGATGTCCCGACCCAACCCCTCGCACTCGTGTGCGCGGACCATCCCTTCCTCGTCGACGGCCTCGCCCATCGGCTGACTCGTGCCGCCCAGGGCGACGCTGAACGGGTACGTCTCGCATACCAGGGGGCGGTCCTCGTGAACGGTACAGGCGCCGGTGCCCTCCTCCTCGGCGTAGAACCGGCAGTCCCCGCAGTCGTCGGTCTGGAGCGCCCACTCGAAGGTCTCGCCCTGCGGGCCGTCCTCGCCCTCGACCAGTCCGTAGGGCATCGGCCGCGCCACGTCGCGCCAGTCGTACTCGCCCGTCTCCTGCAACTGGCGGACCTCGTCGGGGAAGACGGTCGCCGTGTGGTCGTGGCCCTCGGCCTCGTCTCCGCCCTCGCCTCCGCTGGCCGCCGCTCCGTCCTCGCTCTCGCAGCCCTCGACCGCTTTGCAGCAGGCGCCACAGCGCGTGCACTCGAAGCCGATTGCCTCGATGGCGTCGGCCAGTTCCGCCACGTCGAGGGCCGCGGCCCGTTCGCGCTCGGCTTCGAGACTCTCCATGCGTGAGGTATCGGACCGACGGGGAAAAGCACGTCGCGAGCGGCCGGCGCCGCAGTCCGTCGGCCGTCACGCCACGGATCGCGCACGCTCGCCGTCCCACCGAACGGCTCCTTCGACGGCGAGCTTTTCGAGGTGCGCTCGCACCGTGGCCTCGGCGAGGTCACGCACGCCAGACAGGTCTTTCTCGTACGCGGCGTCGCAGACCTCGGCGACGGTCTCTGCACCGCCTTCGACGGCCCGGCGGACGCGCCGCTCGCGGTGGAGCCGGTGCGCGATCAGCCGCGTCGCCGTCGCGCAGACGGCCGGCCCTTCGACGACCGGGCCGTGGCCCGGGAGGAGTCGATCCGGCGCCATCGCGTGGACGCGCCGGAGCGAGGTGAGATAGGCGCGCACGTCGCCCTCGGGCGCGCCGACCACGACGCTCCCCGCTGCCACCGCGAGGTCGCCACAGACGAGGGCAGTCCCACCGGTTGACTCGCTCGCCGAGAACGCGACGTGTTCGGGCGCGTGACCCGGCGTGTCGACGACTCTGACCGGACCGTCGCCGGTCTCGACGGTCGTTCCCTCCGCGAACGAGCGGTCGGGTTCGACCCCGGCGGCCGCTTCGAACGCAGTTACGCGTCCGGTTCGCGCCCACACGGTCGCGTCGTGGCGCTCGGCGTAGCGCGCGACAGCTCCCACGTGGTCCTGGTGGTGATGGGTCACCGCGACGTGGCCGACTTCCCGGTCAGTTGCGAGCGCGTCGAGTTCGTCGGACTGCGCTGGCGGGTCGACCAGCAGGGCGGGGTCCGAGCCCAGTAGGTACGCGCAGGTCTCCCCGGTGGGTGCCCGCGTCGTCACCTCGACGCCCACTCGCGTGACCTCCATCGGGTCGGTCTTGGAGCGCCCGATACCTGTCGGTTTCGAGTTTTAGAGCGAGAGTTGGCCCGCGATATCACCGAGACCTCCCCCGATTCGATCTATCGCATTCCCAACGGAGCAATTCACTCGCCACAGACAGGCAGATACAGGTGTCGCGACGACGGACGACGATCCAATGCGCGAGGCACACCCCGTCGAGCGGGCGGTCGGGATGGCATACTACGTCAGCGACGCGCCCGGCGTCGGCGGCCACCTCCGGGAGACCCCCGACGACTTCCGCGTGAGCGAGGTCGAAGCCTTCGATCCCGAACCGCTGGACGCCGACCCCGGCGGCTACCCCCACCTGCTCGCCCGCGTCACCCTGCGCGGCTGGGACACCAACGACTTCGCCTCGGAGCTGTCCGACCGCCTGGGCATCTCCCGCGAGCGCGTCTCCTGGGCGGGGACGAAGGACAAACACGCCGTCACCACGCAGCTGTTCTCCGTCGCGAAGGCAGACCCCGACGACCTCCGGGGCGTCGATATCCGCGACGCCGACATCGACCTCCTCGGCCGGACCGGCCGCCCCGTCCTCTTCGGCGACCTGGCCGGCAACGCCTTCGAAATAGTCGTCCGCGAGCCGGACGCCCCCGAACACGTCGACGCGACGACGGCCGACCTGCGTTCGTTTGCCAGCGGCGACGACAGCGATGGCGGATCGGTGGAACCCCGCGAAGGGGTCACCGTCGGCGTCCCCAACTACTTCGGCCAGCAGCGATTCGGGAGCAAGCGCCCGGTCACCCACGAGGTCGGCCTCGAAATCGTCCGCGGAAACTGGAAGGGGGCGGTGCTGGCCTACGTGGGGAACCCGGCCGAGCGCGAACCCGAGTCGACCCAGGAGGCCCGCGCCTATGTGCAGGAGACCGAGGACTGGGCGGGCGCGCTCGACCGCCTACCGCGACGGCTCGGCTTCGAGCGGTCGATGTGCCACCGGCTGGTCGAACGACAGGAGGCGGGCGACGGTGCCCTCGACGACGAGGACTACCGCGCCGCGCTCGAAGCCGTCCCCTCGAACCTCCAGCGGCTGTTCGTCAACGCAGCCCAGTCCTACGCGTTCAACCGGATCCTCTCCGAGCGGCTGGAACGGGGGCTTCCCTTCCACGAACCGGTCGCCGGCGACGTGGTCTGTTTCGCCGACTCCGACGCGCCGGAGGAGTTCGCCCTGCCGGACACCGACCGAACCCAGCGGGTGACCGAGGACCGCCTGCGGACGGTCCGTCGCCACTGCGAGCGCGGCCGGGCGTTCGTCACCGCGCCGCTGGTCGGCACCGAGACCGAACTGGCCGACGGCGAACCGGGCGAGATCGAACGCGAGGTACTGGCTGAACTGGACCTCGCTCCCGGGGACTTCGACCTGCCCGAGGCGTTCGAGTCGACGGGGACGCGACGAGCGATCCTCCTGCGGACTGACCTGACAGTCGAACACCGCGACGAGAGCGACGAACCGGCCGACAGCGACGCCGACGCCGACGCGCTCGCCTTCGAGTTCGCGCTCCCGAAGGGGAATTACGCGACGGTCGTCCTCCGCGAGTACCTCAAGAGCGACCCCGACGACCTGTAGGCCCCGAGCGAGTCCTCGCGACCGGGCCCGTGGTCCGTTCCCTGAAGGACTCGCTTGAGGCTACCGAAGGGGTTTATCCCGAGGAGGCGTCGGAGAAGACATGCACCGTCGCACCCTCCTCGCGAGCGCGGGCGGCCTCGCTGCCGCGGGTCTCGCGGGCTGTCTCGCCGATTCGGCCGGTTCCGGCTCCCCGACCGACGACTCGTCCGACACCGCGACGGATGGCGACGGAGACGGCGCGCCGACACAGACGGCCACCGACGGCGGGACCGACCGGTCGACCGACGCCCCGACGCCGCCCCACGACGCCCCGTTCCCGCCCGACCGCGACGACGTCGAGACGGTCGTCTGGTTCCGGGAGGTCTCTGATCCCGACTCCGCGCTCGTGCTCGAACACGCCGCGGCGTCGGTCGCCCTGCCGAACGCCGAGATCACCTTCACGCTCCGCAACGGTACCGACCGACCGTTCCAGACGAACTTCTACGACTGGGCGCTCTATCGCTGGGAAGACGGCCGGTACCACCGCGTCGCCCCACAGGCGGTCCCGGAACCGCTGATGCAACTGGCGCCCGGCGAATCCCACCGCTGGACGCTCGCGCTCGATGCCGACGACCGAGCGGCGGCGCGCAGACGGAGCGAGGGGACCGAGGGGATCGCGGTCGACCCCGTCGGTGGCGGCCACTACGCCTTCGCCGCCGAGGGCTGGTGGAAAGACCAGGAACGGACCCCCTCCTACGAGCACAAGACCGTCTGCGCGGCGCGGTTCGAACTGGAGGGGCAACCCCTCGACCTCCTCCCCTCCGAGGCGGTGACGGACACCAGCCGCGAGGGGGACACCGTCGTCGTCACCGCCGACAACCCGCGAGGGGGCGAGGACCGCACCGAGGCGACGTACGTCCTCACGCGCGACGACGACGCGACCGGTGCCATGGAGTTGATCACCGAGCAGGTGTACCGGGAGTGGCCGCTCCGCGACGCGCTGGCGCACGCCGGGCCGGACGTGCGCGAGGTCCGCGTCGAGACGACGACCGGGGTTGCGCCGATCTTCGGGGTCCAGTCCGACGAGGACCCGGCGGTCACCTACGACGGCCGCACCTACCGGATCAGCGCCGAGGAGCGATAGGCCGCGGCCGAGTCTCGGGTGGCTTCGGACCGCCCATCGCGACCGACGACGGGAACGCGGGCGAGGACCGCGAGTGCCCGACGCGAACGGCCCGACGCGGCGACGCTTCCGCGCCCCTTTTGCCGTTCGACCGGAAACCCATCGGACATGGAGTGTCGGCGGTGCGGTTCGTCGCTGGACCGACCGGGCGATTACTGCCTGGTCTGTCGCTCCGAGAACGCCGACGCCGTCGTCCTCGAACTCGACCGCGACCGCGCCCGCGTCACCACGCTCGTCGACGAGGAGGTAGCCGGCGTCCGCGAGGTGACGACCACGCCCGAGGACGGCGACGAGACCGGCGTGATCGAGTTGCGAAACTTCGCCGGCCTCGTCGCCGACGAGGTCCGCCGCAAACGCCCCGAAGAAGTGTATGCCACCGGCGACCGCGACGTGTTGCGCGCGGTCCGCGGCCAGTTGCACCACGAGTTCTACCGCATCGGCGACGCCGAGGACCCGATCGAGGCCGTCCTGTCGCGCCGCGGCGAGGCCCCCCTGGAGGTGGTCGAGACCGCGCCCCGGGAGAAGATCGGGGGGTCGCACTCGACCCTCGTCGGCGGCCGCGCCGGCCAGCGCGCTATCCAGACTGTCGCGGGCCACCCCCACGTCAAGAAGATCATCCCCGGCCCCATCGACGCCGGCGGGTCGGGGTCGCGGTCGGGCGTCCGCGCGAAGGCCACCCGCGCCGGCGAGAACGGCAACGTCCGCCTGCTCATCCGCGACGGCTCGTCCGTCCAGGAGAACCGCGTCGTCACGACCGCTCGCGAGCGCGAGCTCGGCGAGGTCGTCCGCGAAGACCTGAACGAGGCCCTGAGAGAGGCAGATCTGCAGGACTGACCGACGGCCCGCGCGCCGCGAGCGGGGCCGTCTCGGCGTCAGTCCGTCCCGACGCTGTCGAGGGCCGCCAGCAACTGCTCGCGCCCCGAAGCCCGGAACGGCGCGTCGAGGTCGCTGAGTTCGGCTCGCGAGAAGAACCGGGCGCCTGCGGCGTCCGATCCGGCGTCGAGGACACCAGTCACCACGTCGGCCGGCGTCGCGTAGTTGAACGAGACCATCGTCGTCTCGCCGAAGTCGAGGAACCCGTCGCCGACGAGGGTCAGGTCCTCGGGCGCCGCGGACAGCCCGGTCTCCTCTTCGAGTTCGCGCGCGGCACCGACCCGCGGCGACTCGCCGTGTTCGAGTCTGCCGCCGGGCAGCGCCCACTCGCCCGCGTCCTCGCCGACGCCGAGTCGGACGAGCAGCAGACTGTCGCCGTCGACGACCGTCGCGCGGCCCATCGGGACGGGATTGCGGTAGACCGTCAGGTCGCAGTCCGCGCAGTGGGGCCGCGGCCCGTCGCTCGTCTCGCGCTCGCCGAGCGGTCCGCCGCACGTCGGGCAGTGCGTGACGCGCTCGGTCTCGATAGTCCAGCCCATGCGGGCCGCGTGGACCGGACCGGAGAAACGAGTTACGCTCGCCGACCCGGTACTGCGTCGGCCGCGGTACAGGGCCGGTTCGCGGCGGCGGACCGCTCGTAACTCGCAGGGTTTATACGGCCCACTGCCGGACAATGCGATACTATGGCTGAACAGCAGGGACGAACCGGGAGCGCGGGACGGTTCGGCGCGCGCTACGGCCGCGTCGCTCGCCGCCGCGTCGCCGAGATCGAGGGCGAAATGAACGAGGAACACAAGTGTCCGAGCTGCGGCGAGGACCGCGTCGACCGCCAGGGCACCGGTATCTGGGAGTGTGGCTACTGCGGCCACACCTTCACCGGTGGCGCGTACAGCCCTACGACCCCCGGCGGCCGGACCGTCACCCGGTCGATCCGCGCGGCACTCGCCGACGACGACGAAGAATGAGCTACAAGTGTTCCCGCTGCAAGCGCGACGTCGAACTCGACGAGTACGGCGGCGTCCGCTGCCCGTACTGCGGCCACCGCGTGCTCCTGAAAGAGCGTAGCCGCGACATCAAAGAAGTCGACGTCAACTGACGCGATCGCAGCCGTGGACCACGAAGCCGTTTTCGAGTTCGACTATCCCGACCCCGAGAGCGCACGCCGCGTCGACCGCAGCGTCGGCGTCGAGGTCGGCGACATCGAGGGCGACCGCACGACCGCGAGCCTCGACCGCGACGGCGCGACGCTGACCGTGACCGTCGCGGCGGCCGACCTCGTCGCCCTCCGGGCCGGCTGTAACACCTGGCTGTCGCTCGTCTCCGTCGCCGAGTCCTGCGCCGACGCGACGCCGCGAACCGACGGCTGACCGACGACCGGTTCGGCGACGGCCCCCCGACGATCGGTTCGGCGACGGCGCGCGACCGGCGTCGACGGGGGTCGAGCGGACCAATCTCGGCCGTTCGGGGACGGATCCAGGCCAACAAGTTATGGACCTGCACAGTGTACCGTACTCCCAGTAACTATGGGTCGTGAAACCGTGCGGGTGGGGATACCGTGAGCGAGCGGATCGAGTCGCACGAAGGCGCCGCCGACCCGCTGGTCTCGGCGGTGCTCGCCGCCGTCGACGAACCGGCCGCCGTCTGCGACCCGACCGGACGGGTCCGGGACTGGAACGACGCCTTCGCCGACCGCGTCGGCCCGGTGGACGCACCGGCCGACGCGTCGTTCGCCGACCTCGTCGACTGCGCGAGCGACCCGCTCGTCCGCGCGGTCGAGACCGGCGAGGAGACGATCGGGAGGGGACCCCTCGACGGGACCGGGCGGGAGGTGACCGTCGCCGTCCGGCCCGTCGAGCGCGAAGGGAGCGTCAGCGCCGTCGTCGCGACGGTCTCGGAGCCGACGGACCCGTTCGAAGACGACCGCGCGCTCTACGAGGCCAGCGTCGACGCCGCCGCCGACGCCGTCTACGTGGTCGACCGGTCGCACACGATCCGGGCCGCCAGCGACGGGTTCACCCGCTTCACGGACATCCCGACCGACCGCGTCGAGGGTCGGGACGTCGACTGCCTGCGCGAACTCGGCATCGTCGACGGCGAGGTCTTCCACGAGGGGATGCGGGGGCTGCGGGCGCTGTTCGCGGGCGAAGCCGAGAGCCGCCACATCACCTCGGAGGTGGAACTGGCCGAGGGTGCGGGCGTCGTCGAGAACCGCATGCGACCGATCGAGCGCGACGGGGAGGTCGTCGGCGTCGTCAACGTCGTTCGCGACGTGACCGAGCGCGAACGCCGGCGCGAGGCGCTGGCGACGAACCGCGAACGGCTGGCGACGATCCTCGACGACCTGCCGGTGCTGATGATGGTCACCGACGCGGACGGACGGATCGACCACTGCCAGGGGATGGACTTCGACGCGTTCGACTGCGAGCGCTCGGACGTGCTCGACGAACCGATCGACGCCTTCGAATCGGTCTGTCCGGACGTCGTCGCGGGGTTCCGTCGAGCGCTCGATGGGGAGACCGCCTTCGCGACGGAGACCGTCAACGACCGGACGTACAAGGTCTGTCTCGAACCGCTCTCGGTGTCCGAGGGCGGAACCACCGCCGAGGCGACCGCGCAGGCGGCCGACGATGCCGCGGCGGACGCGACGTCCGGTGCCATCGCGGTGGCTATCGACATCACCGACCGGACGCGACGCGAGAAGGCGCTACAGACGCGCGAACAGGAGCTCCGAGCGGTCATCGAGAGCAGCGCGGACCCGATCGCGATGCAGGACCTCGACGGGCGCTTCCAGGTCGTCAACGAGGCGATGCTCGCGACGCTCGACTGCGACCGCGAGGACGTGATCGGGTCCCGGCACGAGGACCTGTTCCCGGACGAGTTCGCCCAGCGCGTCGAAGCCCAACGCCGTGCCGTGCTGGAGAGCGAGCGGGCACGTGTCGTCGAGGAGACGCTGGGGTCGGACGGCGAAGAGACGGTGATCCAGCTGACCTTCGCGCCGTACCACGGGCCGGACTACGAGGTGCAGGGGACCGTCAGCATCGCGCGGGACATCAGCGAGCTCGAACGCCAGCGCGAAGAGCTGGAGACGCTGACCGAGATACAGGAACTCGTCCAGGAGAGCATGCGGGCGCTGACGGGCGCGACGACGAGCGAGGCGATCCAGGAGACCGTCTGCGATCGCCTCGCCGAGTCGGCGTTCTACGAGTTCGCGTGGATCGGGCAACGCCAGCCCGGGGAGCGCGAACTGCAGCCGGCGTACTCGGCCGGCGCAGTCGGCGACTACCTCGAATCAGTCACCGTGAACGTCGACGGGAGCGACCACGGGGGCGGCCCGGCGAGCAAGGCCTACCGCACGGGCGACATCCAGGTCGTCCACGACGTCCGTTCCGACCCGGACTTCGAACCCTGGCGCGAGGCCGCGGTCGAGAACGGGTTCCAGTCGGTCGCCGCCGTCCCGCTGACCCACGGGTCGACGACCCACGGACTGCTCGGGGTGTACGCGGACCGGCCGAACGCCTTCAGCCAGCGCGAGCTCGACGGCTTCGAGACGCTCGGCGAAGTCGTCGGGTTCGCGCTCTCGTCCGCCCAGTACCGCCGGCTCGTCGAGGCCGACAGCGTCCTCGAACTGGAGTTCGAGGTGCGCGGCGAGACGCCGTTCACCGAGGCAAGCCGCGAACACGACTGCCGCTTCGAGATCGAACACGCCGTCCGGACCGGCGACAACCGGGTCGTCAACTACCTGACCGTCGAGGGCGCCGACCCCGCGGTCGGCGAGTCGGTCGCGCGCTCGTTGCCGAACCTCGAAGCGATCCGGCGCCTCGACGGCGACGACGGCCCCCACTTCGAGATGACGCTGACCGACTCCGTCTTCCAGTACCTCGCCGACGCCGGCGCCCGTGGCGAGCGGGGAATCGTCGAGGACGGCGTCGGCCACATGCAAGTCGAGGCGCCGGCCGACGCCGACGTGCGGAAGATCACCGACGCGATGGCCGAGCGGTTCCCGGTCGTGGACCTGGTCGCCAAACGCGAGAAACGCCGGACGGAGGCCCCCTGGTGGCACAGCCACGGCGACATCGGTGCTCGCCTGACCGACCGCCAGCGAGCCGTCCTCAAGACCGCCTACTACAACGGCTACTACGAGTGGCCCCGCGATGCCGACTCCGAGGACCTCGCCGACTCGCTCGACATCGCCGCGACCACGCTCCTCCAGCACCTCCGCAAGGGCCACCGGCGCATCCTCGAAGCGATGTTCGAGTCCTGAGCCGGGACGCTGTGCGCCCCCGCCTCCGGGGAGACGACCCCACCGACCGAAATATGATCTCTTCCGAACAAGTGACCTCGATAACATGACCCCTAGGCTTCTAGGGCCGATATTCTTGGTGGAGAGCAGGCAACGGTAGGGTAGACGGGTATGAGTGAACGGACAGGGTCGAAGGACGGTGACCGTGGTGGTACACAGGCCTACGACGAGTCGGAGGGGGATCGGCCGTACATCGATACAGTGTTCGACGCGCTCGCGGACTGGCGGCGACGGGAAGTCTGCCAGTTCTTCCGCGAGACGGACGTGAGCACTGCGACGGTGGACGAACTGGCGATGCTGCTCGCGGCGTGCGAACCGTCAGGGCTGGGGGAGTCCGACGGACGGACGCACGAGGAGTTCGCGACCGAACTGACCGAGACGCACCTGCCGCGACTCGACGCCGCGGGCGTCGTCGACTACGACGACCGTTCGGGGACGGTCCGCTACTGGGGCCAGCCCACCGTCGAGAAGTGGCTCGAACACGTGACGGAAGTCGACGGTCGCAGCATCTAGCGGGGGGGAACGAGCGGTCGCCCGATGCCGTCCGTCGGGACCCGCGCCGGCCCGACCGGATCGGTTGGGGTCGGTCGCCGTCCCGACCGGAAAGCGGGGGTTTTTCACCACGGGTCACGCACGGCAAGACATGCAGGGTAATCTGCCGCCTGAAGCACAGGAGAAGCTCGAGGAACTGCAGGACCTACAGGAGAAGGCCCAGCAGGTCGCCGCGCAGAAACAGCAGGCCGAGACACAGCTCCAGGAGGCCGAGACGGCCCTCAACGAGCTCGAGGACATCGACGAGGACACCGGCATGTACCGCCGCGTCGGTGAACTGCTCGTCCAGACCGACTACGCCGACGCCCAGGACGACCTCGAGGAGAAGGTCGACAGCCTGGAGATCCGCGTCGAGACGCTGGAGAAACAGGAAGAGCGCGTCCAGGAGCAGTTCGAAGAGCTCCAGACCGAGCTCCAGAACATGCTGCAGGGCGGCGGCGCGGGCGGTCCTGGCGGGATGGGCGGTCCGGGCGCCGGCGGCGCGTAAATGCCGGCCGACGACTCGGCGAGTTCGGACGCGGACGCCGACGCGGGTTCCGACGAGGGCCCGTCGGACGAGACCGTCGTCCAGACCGCGGCCGAGGCCGCCGAGAACGTCGTCTTCTCGCGATTCGACCGCTCGTCGGTCGACGACCTCGACGTCACCGTCACCTTCGAGGACGGCATCCTCGAAGTGGACGTCTACCTCAACGCGCCCGACGCGTCGGGCGACCCCGACCGCGTCGCCGACGACGCCGCCCTCGCCGCGCGCGGCGCCGTCGACGACCTCTTCGGCGCGTAACCGACCCCGCTCTGGGTCGGTGTCGTTCGCTTCCGAGTGCCGACGGCGGCGAACGTCCCGTCTTCACGTTCACATTCGAGGAGACGCTTCCGTCCGCTGACTCGCGTTCGACACGAAACGTCCGGGGAGCGAGAGCGCAGTCGCTCGCGGTCGCTGTCGACGGGAGTGTCGGCCGCCCGGCCCGGTCAGTCGTGGTCGACGTCGCCGACCGCGGGTTCGTCGACGCGGTCGCCCTCACCGACGGTCCGGTGGCCGATGAAGCCCGACCGGAAGCCGATCCAGGCCAGCGCGCTCATGAAGAGGATCGGCGGGAGGATCATGAAGCCCCACAGCGGGTTCAGTCCCCACCCGAGCAGGAGGATCACGTCGGCCAGCCCGAGCAGGAGGAATGGCAACACCGCCAGCGCCGCCCACTTCCGGCTGTAGCCGCCCTCGTCAGTCTCGGCCATACCCGGCCTTGGATGCCCACCGCAAAAAACGGCGCGTTCCCGGCCGCGACGGTCCCCACGAGTCGACGACGCTCCGAGTCGCGAACCGCGGACCGCGTGGCGGCGATTACAGCGGGAACTCCCCGTCGGCGACGTTGCGAGCGAGCGAGGCCATGTAGTCGGCGTGGGGTTCCAGGTCCGACGCCGCTCCGGCTTCGACCCGGTGGCGGTGGATGTCCTCCCAGACCGTCGCCAGCACGAACGCAGCGAACGCGCGGTAGAAGCGGTCGTGCTCGAAGTCGATCCCGGTCGCCGCCTCGTACCGGTCGACGAGTTCGCGCCTGCTCGGACTCCCTGGCCTGTTCGTAAACGGAGCGAGCCCGTGTTCGTTGGTCTCGCGCAGCTCTTCGATCGCTTTCTCGTCCCCGTAGCGCGCCTCCAGGCCCCCAAGCGACGGCGTCGGGTCGCCGTCGTCGCGCCACCGGAGCAGCAGGTACCCTAACTCTGTCAGCGGGTCGCCGAGAAACGCGGTCTCCCAGTCGAGGACGGCGCTGATCTCGGGCCGATCCGCGCCCGCGAACAGCACGTTGCCCGGTCTGAAGTCGCCGTGGACGACGGCCGTCGCCGAATCGGAGGGGACGTTCGATCGGAGCCAGTCCGCGACGTCCCAGAGCACGGGCGACTCGCGCCCGGTCGCGCTCGTCGCCTCGTCGAGCTGGGCGACGACGTCGTCTAACTGGTCGCGGAGCGGGCGCCGCTCGCACACGCCCGTGAACTCGTCCACGTCCAGCGAGTGCAGATCCGCGAGCGCGTCGATCAGCAGCGACGCCACGTCGCCGCGTGCCGTCGGGTTCTGCAATCGCTCGGGCAGGTCCGACCCCAGCGGGACCGCCTCGCCGTCGACGTGTTCCATCACCAGGAACGGGTCGCCGATCACCGACTCGTCCTCGCAGACCACCACGGGTTCCGGGACGGGGACCGCGCTCGCTCGCAGCCGGTCCATCACGCCGTACTCCTGAGTCACGTCGTTGAACGAGTCGGCCTGGCGCATCTCGTTGGGCCGCCGCAGCACGTACGCCGGGGCCGCTGTCTCGGTCGAAATCGCGAGCGAGAGGTTGAGGCCGTCGTGGATCACCTCGGTTTCCGTGACGGGTTCCCCGAGCGCGTCCGAGAGAAACGAGACGAGCGTCGCCGTCTCGACGGCCGGCGAAGAGTCGGTCATGCCCCGTCGTACCCGACCGGTCGGCATAAATCACGCCGTACGGTGAGACGCACTCCCATGCGACCCGGCGCGGGCGACCCGGTGACCGTCCGGCAGGTATCGGCCCGGTTCTCGCTCCGGAGCGGCTGCCCGACCGACCCCCCGAGACGGCTAGCAGTTATCCCGCTGGCGTCGAAAGGGTGGGCAAACATGGGCGGGGAACGGTCGAGTCCGGGTGGACGCGTGCTCCGGGACGGCGTCGCGCTCGGACTCGCCGCCGCGGCGCTGGCCGGGCGGGCCGCGGCGCATTCGGGGTCGCTGGGCGGGTCGGTGGCGTCGGCGACGGTCCCGACGTGGCTGGTGATCCTCACCGGCGGCATCGTCGTCGGCGGGTCGTTCCTGTTCACGTCGCTGTTGACCGACCACGACGCGATGCGCGGGGTGAACTGGTGGCGCCTCGCCGTCCCGACGTCCGCGGGACTCCGGCGCCTCGCGGTCCCCGCCCTCCGCGTCGCGTCGTTCGCCGTCCTGCTGCTCGTCCTGGCGACCGGGTTCGCCGGGCCGCGAACGCCCACGCAGAACTTCGCGCTGCTTTTCGTCTGGGTCGGCTGGTGGGCGGGCTACACGACGACGACGTACCTCGTCGGGAACACCTGGCCTGCGGTCAACCCCTGGTCCCTGCCAGTCGCGGCGGTGCGGCGACTCCGCGACCGCGGCGTGGGCGCTGCGGGCGATGGGGCGATTCCGGACCGCTGGGGCGCCTGGCCCGCCGTCGCGGGCCTGCTCGCGCTCGTCTGGCTCGAAGTCGTTAGCCCGGTGGGCCAGAACCCGCGCCTGCTCGCGGCCGTCGTCCTCGGCTACTCGCTGGTCACCGTCGCCGGCGCCGCCCGCTTCGGCGACGCGTGGTTCGAGCGCGTCGACCCCGTGAGCCGCGTCTTCGCCGCCTACGGACGGGTCGCCCCGCTCCAGCGCGACGGGGACGGGGACGGGGACGGGGACGGGGACGGGGACGGGGACGGGGACGGGGACGGGGACGGGGACGGGGACGGGGACGGGGACGGGGACGGGGACGGGAGCGTCGAACTCCGACTCCCCGGGACCGCGCTCACCGAGGACCCGCTGCCCGACCGCCCGGGCGAGGTCGCCTTCGTCGTCGCGCTGCTGTGGGTGACGACCTACGACGGCCTGGTGGCGACGCCGACGTGGGCGGCCGCGGTCGAACCGCTCGTCGCCCTCGGCGTCCCCGCACTGGCGGTCTACGCCGTCGTCCTCCTCGCCGGCTTCGCCGGGTTCCTCGGCGTCTACCGCCTGGCCGCGCGGAAAGTCCGCGACACCGCGGACACCTACGTCACCGCGCGGGCCATCGGGCGGTGGTTCGCACCGGCGCTGCTCCCTATCGCCGCCGGCTACCACCTCGCGCACTTCCTCGGGTACTTCCTCGGACTGGCCCCGGCGCTCGGAGCCGTCGCGCTCAGCCCGTTCGCCCCGCCGACGACGCTGGCGCTCGTCCTGCCCGGCTGGTTCGGGACGGTGAAGCTCCTCTGCGTGCTCGGCGGGCACGTCCTCGCCATCTGGGTCGCCCACTCGCTGGCGTTCGAACTCTTCCCCGGCGTGCTCGCGGCCATCCGGAGCCAGTACCCCTCGGTGGTGGTGATGATCTTTTACACGATGAGCAGCCTATGGGTGATCACGCAACCGTACGCGCCGCCGCCGTACGTGTGACCGCACAGCGGCCCCGATCCACGATGACCGACTACGCACCCACGCTCCGACCGACCCGCGACACCGCCGTCCCCGACGGCGAGACGCCCGCAGCGACCTGTCCGCACTGCGAGTGCCCGTTCCGGTCGGAACACGCCCGCGACCTGCACGTCGGCGAGCGCCACGAGCCGAGCGAGGCCGAGCGCGAGCGATACGAGGCGGCGCTCGAACGGGAGCGCGACGACCTCTGGCTCTTCCACGCCAAGGCCGTCGTCGCGCTCGGCGTCATCTACGCCGCGACTGTCATCCTCTACATGGCCGTCCTCGGCACGTTCTTCTGATCGCGCTGTCGACAGTCGTCGCGTCGAGGCAGGCGACCGGAGGACCGGTCAGCGGAGCCCAAAAGAGCGTGTGTGGGGTGGGTGGGGAACGTGACGCGGCAGGCGGGTTGGGGCCCGACCGCGTCAGGTGGAGTGGGTGGAATCGGTGGGTGTGTGGATTGGGTGGGGTGGGGTGTGACGAGTGGGGTGTGACAGGTGGGGTGGGGTGGGGTGGGGTGGGGTGTGACGAGTGGTCTGTCCCGCGAATGGGAACGGGAGCGCGGGCAGTGGTTCTGCCGGTCGTTACGGGGCGGCCGTGGCCGTCGCGTTGCCGGCGTCGGAGGCGGTCTCGTTTGCCGCGTCGTCGTCGGGCGTCAGCGCGCTGATCTGCTCGCCCAGCGACTGCGCGCCGTCGACGGCGCCGCCGACGTGGTTCCCGATCGCCTCGTGGACGGTACTCACGAAGTCGGGGACCTGTTCGGGCAGGTCGACGGGCGGGCCCTGGCTGCCGTTCGCGGCGTCGGCCGCGCCAGCGGCGGGCACGTCGGACGGCGGACCCTGTCGGTCGTCGGACTCGTCCGCGGCGTCCGATTCGTTCGCGGCGTCGTCAGCTTCGGCGTCCGCCGCCGAGCCGTTCGCGTCCGACTCGTTGGCTCCGTCTCGCGCGTGGTCGTCGGCCTGCGCGTTGTCGTCCTGTGCCTGGTCGGGCGCGTTGCCCGGCATCGCCATCGCAGCGCCGGTCGCGATCAACAGCACGCTCGCGAACACGGCGACGAGTTTCAGTTTCATACTGGGTCTGCCTCCACTCGCTCGATAGCCGGCGGACCCCTTGAAGGGGGCAAGCGCTGACACCCAATCACCCCGATTTCAGCCGATTTAAGCGGGTTGAATCGACAGTTAACCCGGAGTAAATCGGCTTAGGCCGGCGATATAGCGATCGAGAGGGTCAAGGGGTCGATCGGGTCGATTCGCGGTGTCGTCCGCGCTCTCGGTGAGGTGTAACAGGTCGGTCGACGGTGTCGTGGTGGACACTCGTCGAGGTGAGACTGTCCTGTCATGTTCGGACCGGTGTACGAACTGAGTAGTTGTTTCTGTGGAATGAGTCGTGAATGGAAGTCGAGCGGTGCCGACAGGTGACAGTGAGCGTTGAAAGCCCTCGGCACGCTCGCTCACGGGTCGCTACGCTCCCCGTTCGCATTCGAGGTCTCCCTTCGGTCGACCTCGCTCTCGCGGTCGCTGCACGGGATATCCTCACTTCGTTCGGATAGTGCCCGTGCAGGCGACTACATTGAACGCGAGCCTGCCTCGCCCTTTCAATCCACCAGGACCGCACTGAACAGCACCGCGCCTCACGCCCCCCAGCCGATTCACTCCCTGCGGTCGCTCATCCCTCGCGCGGCTACGTCGCGGCACGGAGGCCGCGACAGCGCGCGCCACCGCTCCTGCTCACTCGTTCCATGTACTGAAGCATACGCCGAGCGAAGCGAGGCGTTTCACCGGACGCGAGCGAACGAAGTGAGCGAAGCGGCCGGCCTTTTTCACCACCGGAAGACGGTTCTGCTCGTTCGCTTCGCTCACTGCGCGGACTGCGACTTCCGAGCCTCGCCTCGCTCCGCTCGGCGAGACCATGTTTTTGGCCGGGGGGTCGCCTGCGGCGACCCCCCAGCGAAAAAGATGGTTTTTCAGGTTCGCGCCCCTACCACGTGATATGGCAACACACGAGGCCACAGTCGAGGGGGTCGGCGTCGGGGTCGGCGACGACGGCCCGGGACACCCGGTCGTCCTCCTGCGGGTGCGCGAGGAACTGATCCCCATCTTCGTGAGCGCCGACCAGGCCCAGTCGATGCAACACGCACTCGACGGGACGCCCTTCGAGCGGCCGCTCACGCACGACCTGTTCGTCGACATGGTCGCGGAGTTCGGCGCGGCCATCGACCGCATCCGCATCGACGACCTCGCCGACGGCACCTTCTACGCGAAGATCGACACAGAGCAGTACACCGACGACGAGCGGACGGAGATGGTGTTCGACGCCCGCCCGAGCGACGGCATCGCCCTCGCCCTCCGCGTGGACTGTCCCATCATCGTCTCGGACGAGGTCGTCGACCAGGCCGGCCGCGACCCGGACGAACTCGGGTTCGTCGACGAGGAGGAGGCCCGCCGCCAGCACGACCTCGGCGACGAAGAGGAGGGCTTCGACTTCGGCGACGACGATGACGACGACTCCCCGTTCGGCGACGACCCGTTCTGAGGACCGCTTTTCCGATTCGCGCTCGAAACGCCCCCATGGGATCCGACGGCCTCGTGGACCTCGACCAGGAGACGTGGGTGGTGCTCGCGAAGTACAACCTCGCGCTCGCGACGCTGTTCAGCGTGCTGGCGCTCGTCTCCCGGACCGCCTTCGCCGGGAACCAGCCCCTGCTAATCGAGAACGGGCTGTTCGCGGTGCTGTTCGGCGCCGTCCAGACTTACGCGTGGCTGTCGGCGTGAGCGGTGGCTGTTTGCGTCGACCATTCGCGCGAGTGGAGCGAGCGTGATTCACCGTCAGAGCGAAGCTCTGACGAGCCCGCGGTCGTTCGCGGTGCTCACTCCCGCGGACACCGGGCGCGAACGGAGTGAGCGCCCGGCAGTTGTTCCCCACGTTTTTGCGGACGGGGGTGCCCGCAGGCCGAAGGCCGAGGCCACCCCCGTGCGTAAAAAGTGGCTAGTCGTCGGCGATGACGCGCCCGTCGCTGGTGGCGACGAGGCGGTCGATGGCGCCGACCATGGCTTCGACCGACGCGCGGGTGATGTCCGAGTCGCTGGCGGTGACGGTGACGTAGTCGTCGCCGCGGGACATCTCCACCTCGACGGTGACGACGGCGTCCGTCCCGCCGGTGATGGCGTCGACGTGGTAGGACTCAAGGTGGGTGTCGAAGGAGTGACCCAGCGCGGACTGGACGGCGTTGATCGCGGCGTCCACAGGGCCAGAGCCGATCTCGGCCTCGGTGCGCTCCTCGCCGTCGACGAGCAGGGAGACGGTCGCCGTGGGCGTCGCGCCGCCGGCGACGGTCGTGAGTTCCGTGATCTCGACGCGGCGGTCGTGGGCGCTGTCGGTCACGTCCTCGGCGATCGTCAGGAGGTCCGCGTCGGTGACGCGCTTGCCGCGGTCGCCGATCTCCTTGACGCGGGTGACGATCTCGGCGAGTTCCTCGTCGGTCACCTCGAAGTCGTGTTCGTCGAGGGCGGCCTTCACGCCGGCGCGGCCGGCGTGCTTGCCGAGCGCGAGGCGGCGCTCCCGACCCACCTTCTCGGGCGGGTAGGGCTCGTACATCGCGTCGTCCTTGAGGGTGCCGTCGGTGTGGATGCCCGACTCGTGGGTGAAGGTGTTCTGGCCGACGACCGCCTTGTTCGGCGGGAGCGGGATGCCCGTCGCGCCGGCGACGAGTTCCGCGAGGTCGTACACCTCGGTTAGTTCGAGCGTCTCGACGCCCCAGCCGTGCGAGAGGGCGATCGCGACCTCCTCGATGGCGACGTTGCCGGCGCGCTCGCCGATGCCGTTGACCGTGCCGTGGACGACGTCGGCGCCCGCGGCGATCGAGGTCAGGGCGTTCATCACGGCGAGCCCCAGGTCGTCGTGGGTGTGGGTGCTCACCGGTCCCAGCTCGGAGAGCCGGGAGACGGCTTCGAGCGCGCCGTCTGGCGTCGCGTGGCCGACGGTGTCGGCCCAGCAGATGCGGTCGGCGCCCGCCTCCAGCGAGGCGCCGAGCAGTTCTTCGAGGTAGTCCAGGTCCGCCCGGGAGCCGTCCTCGCCGATGACCTCGACCCACAGGCCGTGGTCTTTCGCGTACTCGACGAGTTCGACCGTGTTCCGGACGTTCTCCTCGTGGCTCGTCCCGACCTTCTCGGTGACGTGGCGGCCGCTCGCGGGCACGACGAGGTTGACCCCGTCGACGTCACACTCCAGCGCGAGGTCGACGTCGCGCTGGATACCGCGACAGAAGCTCGTGACCGTCGCGTCGAGGTCTAGCTCGGCGACGCGGGAGATGGTCTCGCGCTCGCCCGGGCCGGTGCAGGCGCTGCCGGCCTCGATGAAGCCGACGTTCGCACGGTCGAGCGCCCCGGCGATCCGCGCCTTCTCGTCGGGGGTGAGCGAGACACCCGGCGCTTGCTCGCCGTCGCGGAGCGTCGTGTCGAGAAACTGTACGTCCCCTACGTCAGAGAGGTGAGTCGTCTCGGGATGGTCGCCAAAGAGCGTCGTCCCTTCGCGCTCACCGGAACCGTCACTCATGACGGAGAATTTCGCGGCCAGCCGCCGTGAGGCGACTTCCTCTATCCTCCGTGTCGGTGTAGTCCGACATCGTATGCCATGCTGAAGCGAGCGGTCCTAATTAATCCGTCGGGTTCGCCGTCGCGGTGGTGGCACAGTGCTGTGTCGGTGGTGGTGCAGTACTGTGGTGGTGGTAGAGCGATAGTGGAGCGGCGGTGGCGCAGTACTGTGGCGGTGGTAGAGCGATAGTGGAGCGGTGGTGTGAGAGAGCCAGTCAACGGGCCGTCAGCCCGACGCCCTCGGCCAGGAGTTCGTGCGAACGGAGCGCGTCCTCGTGGTCGGCGACGACGTGCTGGATCATCACCTCGTCGACGCCGACGCGGTCGGCCAGCTGGGTCAGCAGGCCGTCGAGTGTCTCGGGACTCCCCGAGATCGCTCGCGGCCACTCGTCGGCGTCGAGCGTCGCCGGGGTCGGATCGGGGACCGCACCGAGTTCGTCGATGGCTTCCTCGACCGAGGGCGTGGTCCCGATCTCACCCCGCTCCATCCGCTTGTACGACGCCTCGGCCGACGCTCGAAGCCGCGCGGCGTCCTCGTCGGTCTCGGCGCCGACCGCGTTCACCGCGACCATCCCCTCCGGTTCGTCGATCCCGCCGGACAGCTCGGAGGGCTCGAAGCGCTCGCGGTACTCCTCGAAGGCCGGTTTCGCGAAGTGCGGCCGGATGAACGCCGCGAAGCAAAAGCGCAGGCCGAGTTCGCCCGCGATGGCCGCGCTGGAGGCGCTCGACCCGAGCACCCACGGCACCGGCGGCGCCTCGCCGGAGCGGGCGATCTCCAGGTCGCCGTACGGGTGCTCGTCCGGGTAGTCGTCGTAGAGGTGGGTCGCGACGGCCTCGATCTTCTCGGTGTGGTCCTCGTCGGGGTTCTGGACGCGCCGTTTCGTCCCGAGGGCGCGGTCGGCGGCCGGCGACCCGTTGGCCCGGCCCAGTCCGGCGTCGACGCGCCCCGGCGCGAGGGCGTCGAGCGCGCCGAACGCCTCCGCGACCTTGAACGGGCTGTAGTGGTTGAGCAGCACCGCTCCCGAACCGAGGCGGATCGAGTCGGTCTCGGCGGCGAGATGGCCGAGCAACACCTCTGGCGTCGTCCCAGCGATGGTGCTCGCCATACCGTGGTGTTCGGCCACCCAGAACCGGTCGAATCCGAGCCGTTCGGCCTGCTGTGCGGCCTCGACGGTGTTCGCGTAGGCGTCGGTCGCGGTACCGTCGTCCGGGACCGGAGAGAGGTCGACGACAGAGAGGTCCATATTCCGGATCGTGGACTACGAGGGATAAACTGCCGGAAAGCGACGCGCTCGGTAGCCCCGTTCGCTCACCCGTCGTCTTCGAGCACGACCCTGTCGCCCGGTTCGACGCCGTCGGCGGCGCCGCCCGGGAGTTCGACGAAGCGGTCTGCCTTCGCGACGCCGGCGCCGCGCCACGGCGCGAGCGTCTTCACCTGCACCACCTCGTCGTCGAGCAACCAGATCACGTCCAGCGGCGTCCGGACGAACAGCATGTGCACGTCGCGGTAGCTCGTCCGCTCGAAGTCGAACACGAGCGCGTAGCCGTCGGGGAGCGAGGACTTCCCCATCAGTCCCTTGACCTTCGCGAACAGCGAGTCGGCGGTCTCGACGTCCGTGGCCAGTACCCGGGCGTCGCCGTCGGCCGACTCGTGGACGAGGCGCATGTCTCCTCCCTTGCGGGAACGAGGGAAAACCGTTCCGCCGAGCGGCGGTCGGTCGCCGGGTGCGACGGTCCGTCAGTCGTCGGTCACGGCTGCCGATGATTCGAGTTCGGCCGTGCCGTCGAGCGTCGCGAAGCCGCTGTCGGCCGTCGCATCGGGCAGTCGGAACCGGTCGAGGGCCGCGCGGAGGTCGTCGGCGCGGTCGGCGACCGACCGCACGTCCGCGGAGACGGTCGAGACCGAAGCGGTCTGTTCCTCCGCGGCGGCGGCCACCGACTCCGCCTCGTCGCGAGACTGCTCGCTGATAGCGGCCACGTCGTCGATCCGGTCGACCACGTCCTGGGTCGTCTCGGCCCCTTCGTCGGTCGCGTCGCTGATCTCCTGGACGCTCTCGTTGACGTCGCCCACGACGGCGACGATGTCCTCGAAGTCGGCGAGCGCGCCGTCGATGGTATCGACGCTGTCGCCCACCTGGTCGCGCATCACCCGGACCTCCGAGGCGGTGGCCGCCGAATCGTCCTGGAGGGACGCCACGAGGTCACCGACCTCCTCGGCGGCGTCGCGAGTCTCCTCGGCCAGCGACTTCACCTCGTCGGCGACGACAGCGAACCCGTCGCCCGCGCCGTCGGCCCGCGCGGCCTCGATCGACGCGTTGAGGGCCAGCATGTTCGTCTGTTCCGCGATCTCGTCGATGAACGAGACGATCTCGTCGATCTCGCCGATACGGTCGGCGAGCCCGTCGACGGCCGCGGCGGTGCGCTCGATCCGTTCTTCCAGGTCGTCGAGCGCGTCGATCGCCTCCGCGGCGGCGTCGCGTCCGGAACGGCCCCGTTCGGCGGCCGTCGCCGCAGTTCCCGCGGCTTCGTCCGCAGCGGCGGCGATCTGCTCGACCGTCGCGGAGAGGCCGTTCATCTCCTCCGCGACCGACTGGAACTGCTCGGTCTGGCGGGTCGCGCCGTCGGAGATCTCCTGCACGGAGTCCGCGACTTCGTCGCTCGCCCGGTCGAGTTCGTCGACGCTCGCGGCCACGTCACCGCTCGCCTCGGAGACGTCGCCCGCGAACCCGCGCACGTCGCCGAGCGCGGCGCCGAGCGTCTCGACCAGGCGGTTGAAGTTCTCGCATATCTCCCGGTACTGGGCGTCCGCGCTCGGGAAGTCGTCGGCGTCGAGCGTCGCCGTGAGGTCGCCGTCGGCGGCGCGGTCGGCAGCGTCCGCGAAGGCCACGACCAGTTCCTCGAGGCGGTCCGAGCGGCGTTCGAGATCGGTCGTCATCGTCTCCAGTTCGTCGGTGTACTCGTGGAGACTGGCGGCCATCCGGGAGAGCGAGTCGCCGAACGCGCCGGGCACCTGCTCGTCGAGGACCGCGGCTTCGAACTCCTGGGCGGCGAGCGCGTCGGCCTGCGCGGCGACGAGCGCGATGTGAGACTGCATCTCGGCGAACGACCGGGTCAGGCTCCCGACTTCGTTCCGGTCGTCGGTGGCGGCGACCGACACGTCGACCTCGCCGCCGGCGATCCGGTCGGCGGCCGCTTCGAGTCGCTGAATCGGCACGACGACCGCCTCGCGCGTGATCCAGACGGTGTTACCGAGCGCGAGCGCCGCGCCGCCGAACAGGATCGCCACCATGGCGACCCGGGTCGTCCCGGAGGTGACGAACGGCAAGACCGCCTGCCCGACCGATATCAGAAACTGGATCCCGGCCGCGGCGAGGACCGTGCGTTCGACCGACCTGTCGACACCGATCGATTCCATCGACCGCCGTATCAACGACTTGTACGCTTCTGCGGGGTGGACAGACATGTTCGGTTGAACGATTACGTTTCGGATAAACCCCCGAATGGAGTTTCAGATTCTGAGAAAAACGTGGTTGACGAGAGACAGTTCGGCGCCGCCGGCGGGTCGGGTCGGGGTAACCGACCCCGTCGGCGCAGCACAGCGGCGGTGTCCGTCCGTCGCGGTCCGGCAGGCCGCCGCGGAGCCCCTCCGGAAGGTCGAGTCGCGTGCGACGGGCGCGCAGATCCACGAGGGGAAGCTGTGAGACAAGTGGATCCGCACCGCGGAACCCACCATTCAAATCGATCGAGCGCGACCGACCGGGCATGGAGAAGACGCCCTCGGGGACGTCGGTGGGGGTCGAGGACCCCTACGCCCACGTCGACCGGTGCGACCACTGCACCGACGACGGTCGCTGCCGCTTCGCCGTCGAGCAGGGCGACCGCGACCCCGAGTTCGCGAACGCCCGCAGTCGCGAGGAGTTCCGCTGTCCGGTCGTCGGCGACCTCGACGAGGAAGGGCTCACTGGCCCCTGGGAGTGGGCCGACTGTCCGCACTTCCGCGCTCGCAACCGCGACCGGGAGTGCGAGCGTTGCGGCCTCGAAGAGCACCGGATGGCCCACGACGACGAGCGCCCGCTCCTGGAGGAACACCACCTGTCGTATCGCTCCGGGTCCCGGGAAGGTGAGGGCGAGGCGCGGAGCGCCTCGGAAACGCGAGCGGGGAGTGAGAACGACCCGCGAGCGGGCGATCCGAGCCACGAGATCACCGTCTTCCTCTGCCGGTGGTGCCACGCGAAGGTCCACAAGTCGTAGGCGAGCGTCGACGACGACGTGAACCCCGATTCCGAGGCCATCGCCGAGCGCGAGGGGCGGCGCTCGCGAGAGCAGGCCGAACTCGGCTTTCAGTCGGCGGCAGAGCGGTTCGACGGGGACGACGAGGGCGACGGCGAACGCGACGGTCACGCCAGCGGGAGCGACGGTTTCGACGCGAGCGACGGCTTCGACACGTAGACTTTTGCTCGCAAGGATCGAACTGACGGGGTATGACCGACGAGAGCGCCACCGACGGGACGGAGCCGACACATCCCCACGCGGTCGGCCACGTCCACCTGAAAGTGCGGGACCTGGAGCGCGCGCTGGCGTTCTATCGGGACGTTCTGGGCCTCGACGTGACCGAGCGGGAGGGGCGCTACGTGTTCCTCTCGTGGGGCGAGCGCCACCACGACGTGGCGCTCCAAGAGGTCGGCGGGGGCGCCGACGGGCCCGGCCTCGGCGTGGGCCTCTACCACGTCGCCTTCGAGGTGGCGGCGCCGAGCGCGCTCGCGAGCGTCTACGAACGCCTGCGCGAGCGCGAGGTGCAGGTCAGCCCCGTCGACCACGGCATCAGCAAGGCGCTGTACTTCTCAGACCCCGACGGCAACGGGATCGAGGTGTACCTCGACACCCGCGAGTCGCGCGGGGAGACCGCGTGGCAGGGGCGCAACGAGCGGTTCGACCCGACCGACCTGGCGTGAAGGGGTCGACTGGGTAGCTACTGCGCCACGCCGGTCAGACGGTTTCGTCCTCTTCGCCCGGGAGCAGCGGCGCGTCGCGGACCCCCAGCGAGAGCGACGCCGCCGCGATCCCTCCGACGAGGACGATGAACCAGTAGTTCGACAGCCGGAAGAGGAAGACCGCGGCGGTCGCCGTCGGGAGGTCGACGAGGGCCATCGCCGCCACGACGGCGGCCAGCGCCACCTCGAACCCCCCGAGCCCGCCCGGCAGCGGGACGACGTTCAACAGCGTCACGACCGGGATGGCGAAGACGACCAGCATGAATGGGACGTGCGACTGGATGGCGAGGAAGCTCGTGTACAGCGGGAGCAGGAAGAAGATCCAGCCGGTGACGGACAGCGCGACGGCGGCGGCGATGCCGCGCCGGTCGCCCGCCAACTGCCCGACGACCGCGGTGTACCGCTCCAGGGCTTCCCGGACGCGCGCAGGCGCCAGCGCCGCCCGGGCTCGACCGGAGAGTCGCCCGACGGTCCGCCGCAGGCCGCCGGCCGCCGCCAGCGCCCCGCGTTCGAGGACGGGGCGCCGGTAGACGGCCAGCAGCGTCAGCCCCAGGATGCCGACCGAGATGACGACCATCGTCACCAGCACGGATCGGAGGAGCGCACCGGTCGGGCCCCGGCGCGTGAGGATCAGGACCGCCAGACCGACCACGGCGAGGATGAGCGACGCGAGGACGTTCAGGAAGGCGAAGACGGTCGCCGCGGCCAGCGCGGAGTCGTGGGGGGCGTCGGTCTCCGCGCTGACCGTGTACGACAGCAGGACCGGGCCGCCGCTCTGTCCCATCGGGATCACCTGCTTCAGGAACTCGCCGCTCAGATACGCCGCCCGATAGCGCAGGCCGCCGACGGCGTGGCCGGTGCTCCCGATCAGTCGTCGTACCGCTTCGCTCCAGCACCCGAGGGCGACGAGGACCGACAGGAACCCCACGGAGAGGACGAGCGGCTTCGCCGTCGCCAGTTCCGAGAACACCGCCTCCGGTCCGACCGCCAGCAGGAACCCTCCGACGGCCAGCAGCGCCAGCGCGAATCCGACGACCAGTCGGAGACGACGTGACATACTCGTGAACAGAGAACCGCACCGGGTAAAAATCGTCCGGCGGCGACCCGATCGGGCGCTACTCCCGCTCGACGGTCCCCTCGTCGGTCGGAGCGAGCGGGGTCGGCGGGTCGGCGAGCCGCACGGAGACCGACGCCGACGCGATCGCTCCGAGGAGGACGACGAACCAGTAGTTCGACAGCCGATAGAGGAAGACGCCGGCCGTCGCCACCGGGAGATCGAGGCCGACGAGCGCGACGAGGACGCCCGCCAGCGCCACCTCGAACCCCCCGAGCCCGCCCGGCAGCGGGACGATGTTGACCAGGCTCAACACGGGGACGACGAGGGCGACGAGCGCGTAGGGGACCGGCTCGCCGATGGCGAGGAAGCTCGTGTACATCGGCAGGAGGAACAGGGCCCAGCCCACCAGCGAGAAGGTGGTCGCGCGCCACACCTGCTCGCGGTCGCCGAGGGCGCGATCGAACGCGGCGTAGTACGTCTCGAAGGTGGCCCCCACGCTGTCGGCCGCGAGCGCCGCGTGTGCCCGCGCGGAGAGCCGACCGGCGGTCGCTCGACCCGCGGCCGCCAACCGGAGAACGAGGCGCTCGAGGAGCGCGCGGTGGGAGTGGACGAGGACCGCGACCGAGAGGAGGAACGCCACCGCGATCGCGAGCCCGATCACCAGCGCGGCGAAGACGGGGCCGTCGGTGGCCCGTCCCGTCGCGAAGAGCACGCCCAGCCCGCAGGCCGCGAGGATGACCGAGGCACCGATGTTGACGAACTCGACGACCGTCGCCGCGGCGAGCGCTTCCTCGTAGGGGGCGTCGGTCTCGCGGCTGACCGCGTAGGAGACGAAGACCGGCCCCCCGGAGTGGCCCATCGGGACGATCTGCTTGAGGAACTCGCCGCTCATGAACGCCGCCCGGTAGCGGGGCCCGCGCACGTCCTGTCCGACGCTCACCAGCAGGCGCCGCAGGGCCTCGCTCCAGCAGTAGAAGGCGCCGACGACGGCGAGAAAGCCGGCGCCGAGCGGTACCGGGTCGGCCCGCGAGAACTCGCGGAAGACGCTCGCCGGCCCGACGAACCAGAGGAACCCGCCCACGGCCAGCAACGCCAGCGCGAACCCGAGGACGACGCGGAAGACTCGTCGCATCTACCGGCGGGACGCGGGCGAATCGGATAAACGCGCTGGCATCGAACGACGCGCTGGCGTTCCTGCACCCGCGATTCGGCGGCCGCCCGGTCGATCGATCCGGCCCGCTCGGGTCGCCCTCCGCTTTCCGCCCGCGTCCGTCCGTTCCGGACTCCTTTTATCGCCCGGCGAGTTACGGGGCGGTAATGACCCGTATCGACGTCGTCGACAACCACGGCCAGTTCACGCACCTGGAGCAGCGCGCGCTCCGGGACATGGGCGTGGACGTGGAACTCGTCGACAACGAGACGCCCCCCGAGGAGATCGAGGCCGACGGTCTCGTCCTCTCGGGCGGCCCCTCGATCGACCGCATCGGCAACTGCCCCGACTACCTCGACCTCGACGTGCCCGTCCTGGGCATCTGTCTGGGTCACCAGATCATCGCCCGGGAACTCGGCGGCGAGGTGGGCGAGGGCGACTACGGCGGCTACGCCGACGTGACCGTCGACGTGCTCGACGACGCGGACCCGCTGATCGGCTCGCTCGCCCCCCAGACCCGCGTCTGGGCGAGCCACGCAGACGAGGTCAAGCGCGTCCCCGACGGCTTCGAGCGCACGGCCGAGAGCGACGTCTGCAGCGTCGAAGCGATGAGCGACACCGACCGCGACCTGTACGGCGTCCAGTGGCACCCCGAGGTCGCCCACACCGAACGCGGCGAAGAGGTCTTCGAGAACTTCCTGGCCATCTGCGAGTGAGCGCCCGAGCGGGGCCGATCTGATTCTTCCCTCGACGGAGAAACGACACTTGAGCGTCCGATGCCGCCGCTGACGGACGTCTGACGGAACTCCAACGTTTAAAGTGACCGTGCGGTGATTGCAGTATAACGATAGACATGACGACCAACCAGGGCAATCTCGCGAACCTTTCCCGGTTCGTCTTCCGGGCGCCGAGCTGGTACTCCAGCGTCGGGTTCGCCCTGCTCATCGCGGCGGTCATCGGCGTCGCCGCGTTCGACTCCAGGTACGTCTTCGAGGACGCCTGGGAGGGGCTGTTCTACATCGGCCTGCCGACCGTCGCGGCGAGCGTGTTCACACCGTACGTCGACCGCAAGCTCGGGGGGCAGCTCACGCGTAACCAGGCCTCCCTGCTGGCGCTCGCCTGCGAGCTCGTCACGATCGCGGTTCTGACGGTCGCGGCCGTCGTCGTCGTGCTCACGCCGCTGAGCCAGGCGTTCGTCGTCGACGCGCTGCTGGTCGCGCTGGCCTCGATCTTCGCCCTGCGGCTGTTCGTCATCATGGCCGTCTCGCGCCAGCGACTCGTCGTCGCCTCGGCCGCCGCGAGCATCCAGACCGTCTCCGCCGCGCTCTTGCTCTTCGTCTACAGCGGCGCGATGCGCTACCTGGAGTGGGGCGGCCCGGTCGCCCGCGCGTTCCTCTTCCGGGCCGACGAGGCGCCCGAACGGATCGCCCAGATGCAATACGTCGACCCCGGGAAGTTCGCCATCCTCGCCGCGCTGTGCCTGATCTACGCGGTCGCGGTCTGGCTATTTTTGACGGTCATCGACCAGCCCTGGCAGCGCAGCCTCGGCGTGAGCGTCCTCGACTTCGTGCGCGGGTTCATCGGCCACGTCGCCGAAGGCAGCCACGAACTGGAGGCGTTCTTCGAGGATATCGGCGAGGACGCGCTCGTCCCCGTGAGCGTCCTCTCGTTTCGCCGCCCCGAGGGCGGGGAGAAGGGGCGGTTCGTCCTCCCGATGCTCCACCCCGGCCCGATGGGCGAGATCGGCGGCGGCAACCTCCCGCGGCGCATCGCCGAGCAGGCCGACGGCCTCGCCTTCCCGCCCCACGCCACCGCTGGCCACGACTTCAACCTCGTCACCGAACGCGAGGTCGACACCGTCATCGACGCCGCCGAGACCGCCTACCAGCGCATCGAGTACGACGCCACCGCCACGAAGTCCGTCCGCGTCACGGAGGGCGAGGCGACCCTGACCGGCCAGGCCTTCGGCGACAGCGCCTTCCTGGCCTCGACCTTCTCCCCGCAGTTCGCCGACGACGTCGAGTACGCCGTCGGTCTCTCGGCCGTTTCGGAGGCCCGCACCGGCGACCTGACGGACGTGATGCTCGCCGACGCCCACAACTGCAACAACGGTCTCGAGGGCGAGGACCTGGGCCACGTCGTCCCCGGGAGCAAGCGCTCGTTCGACATGATCCACGGTGCCAGCGAGGTCGGCCAGCGGCTCGCGGCAGCCAGCGCCGGGCCGCTGGAACTCGGCGTCGCCTGGGACGAGACGCCGTGGGACCCCGAGGAGGGCATCGGCCCGCTGGGCATCCGCGTCGCCGTGTTCCAGGTGGACGGCCAGCACACCGCCTACGTCTTCGTCGACGGCAACAACATGGTCCCGGGGCTGCGCGAGCGGATCGTCTCCCGGATCGACGCGGTCGACCGACTGGAGGTGCTCACCACCGACACGCACGTGGTCAACACGATGGAGGCCGAGAACCAGGTCGGCGACGCCGTCCCCGAGGCCGACCTGGTCGCGCTCATCGCCGACCTCGTCGACCGGGCGAAGGCGGACCTGGAACCCGTCGAGGCGGGCATGGAGACCGAGACCGCGGAGGTGACCGTCTTCGGGAACGACCGCACCGAGATGCTCGCCTCGACCGCCAACGCCGCCGTCTCCATGGGCGCGCCCCTCGCCGGCGCCATCATCACCGCCGCGCTCGCCGTCTCCGCGCTCATCTTCCTCGTCGCCAGCATCTGAGGGGTGGACTGCCCGCCGACCAGACCACCCGCGATCGCTTTCCGACACCGAAACGCCGAACAGGGAGTCAGCCGTAGTCGGTCGCCGTGAGTCGCTCGCTGACCGACGTGGCCCCGGCGCTGCTGGTCCCCGCCGCGTGGACGCTCGCGCTCGCGGCCCGCGTTGACGTCGTCGGTCGCCGACCCCTCCTCGTCGCGCTCGCCGTCATGACGGTCCTGCTCGGCGCCTTCGCCGTCGCCACCCGCGACGCGATGACGGGGCCGGTGCTCGGCCTCTGGCGCTGGGTGCTCGTCCTCGGGTTCGTGATCACGCTCGTCGCCGCCGTGGACCTCGCCGTCACCCCCGCGGTCGACCCGACGCTGGCGGTCGCGTTCTACGGGTGGATGGTCCTCCCGGCGCTGGCGTTCGTCGCGACCGCCCAGTCCGTCGAGAAACCCTTCAGTACCGTCTACCTCGCCGCGACCATCTGCTCGCTCGCCGGCGCCGGCACCCACGCGCTCGCCGGGTCCGCCGTCGAGGCGGCCGTCGGCATCGCCGTCGTCGGCCTCGGCCAGACCGCCGGCATCGTCGCCGCCGTCGCCCAGAACGCCGACGCCGGCGACGAGGACTGATCCGGCCTCCGTCTCACTCGGTGTGGCCGCCCGCGCCGTGACTCGTTTCCTTCGGCCTCGCGTGGCGCCCGCGTTCACCGCTCGATCGACGTGCATCGCGGTCGCTCGCCGTCGCGTGTCGTGGAAAACGCCGAGGGAGATTTGAACTACGCCGAGACGGTCGTGCTCACGCCGTTCGCGCGCTGGGACTTCCAGGGTTCGAATCTCACGTGGCCTTCCCGCTCACCGAGGCGAGCGACACGCAACGCGGTCGCTCGCCGGTGTGGTTCGCGGAGAACGCCGAGGGAGAGATTTGAACTCTCGAGTCCTTGCGGAGACCTGCTCTCGAAGCAGGCGCCTTGGCCAGGCTAGGCTACCTCGGCTCGTATACCCGTACACGGAAGCCGACTTTATCGGTTACGGTTTGCGGGAGGGCGTGGGGGTGAGTGTCGGGGTCCCCGATCGTGACGAGGAACGCCGAGTCGCGACCGCGCGGCGCCGGTCGTCTCGGCAACCAAACACCTAAAGTGTCGGCAGACTCACCGGAATCCATGGACGTCACCGAAGCGAGCGCGGAGTGCGAGCGGGTCCTCGACGAGATCGGCTCGGCCGTCATCGCCGACCGCGAGTTCCTCGAAACCGTGTTGCTGGGCTTCGTCGGCCGCGGCCACGTCCTCATGGAGGACGTCCCCGGGACCGGCAAGACGCTCACCGCCCGCAGCATGGCGACCGCCCTCGGCCTCGACTTCTCCCGCGTACAGTTCACGCCCGACCTGCTGCCCGCCGACATCACCGGCACCCACGTCTTCAACGAGCGCGAGCGCGAGTTCGAGTTCAACGAAGGTCCCCTGTTCGCCAACGTCGTGCTCGCCGACGAGATCAACCGCGCGCCCCCGAAGACCCAGTCCGCCCTCCTCGAAGCGATGGAGGAAGAGCAGGTCACCGTCGACGGCGACACCTACGACCTGCCCTCGCCCTTCTTCGTCCTCGCAACGCAGAACCCCGTCGAGATGGAGGGGACCTTCGAGCTCCCGGAGGCACAGGTCGACCGCTTCCTCGTCAAGACCTCCATCGGCTACCCCGACGAGGGCGGCGAGGAGGAACTGCTCCACCGCCGCCTCGCGCGCGACGAGCAGAGCCCGTCGGTCTCGCCCGTCCTCGACCAGGACCTAGTCACGAGCCTGCGCGCGTCGCCCGAGACGGTCCGCGTCGACGACGACCTGGTCACCTACGTCGCGGCCATCGCCCGCGCGACGCGACAGGACCGGCGCGTCGCCGTCGGCGTCTCACCGCGCGGGACCCAGCGCCTGCTGGAAGCGACCCGCGCCCGGGCCGCGATGGTCGGCCGGGAGTACGTCACCCCCGACGACGTGAAGCGGGTCGCCCAGCCGGTGCTGGCCCACCGCGTCGTCCTCACGCCGGACGCGCGCGTCGACGAGGTCCAGAAGTCGACCGTCGTCGAGGCCGTCCTCGACGAAGTGCCCGTCCCGACCGTCTGATCTGTCCCGTCTCAGTCACTCGGAGCCGCGCTCTCGCTCCTGCGCTTCGTTGTCTTCCTGCATCTCCCCCTGGTCGATGTCGTCCTGATCCGACCCGCCGCGGTCGGAGTAGCGCTGGCGGCCGACCGACTCGGCGGGCATCATGTTGAGCATCCCCTGCCTGAGTTCCTCGTCGGACTCGTAGGTCTGGTCGCCCATCCCCTCGAAGAGGTCGCGGATCGCGATCGGGTCGGCGCTTGTGCGCTCGATCTCCTCGTCGCCGTAGCGCTCGACGAGTTCGTCGGCCGAAACCGGATACGAGAGGTCGTCGAACACCGACTCGATAGACCCGAACTCGACGCCCATCTCGTGGTCGCTCTCGTCTTCGCTCATGGCAATGCTGGGGTCGGCCGGTGCAACTTCCTTGACCTTGCATTTCCCGGGCAGCGGACGGCGGCTGAGCCGCCCGCTCGGCGCTCGTCGGCGAGGGCGGATCGACAGCCCGCGAGTTCGAGCACCCCGTAAGAGTCGGGTGGTGTCGGGTCGGTCGCGTCGGCGGCTCGCGGTCGGTTACGGTCCGGCCCCGGCGTCGTCGGGCGCGTCCCCCAGGAGTTCCTCGGCCTGTTCCCGGAGCGAGTCGGGGATCGCGTCGCTCTCGTGGAGGGTCTCTAGCGTCGCTTCGCACTGCGGGCGGCCGAGCTTGGTCATCGCGAGTTCGCGGTACTGGCTCGCGACGTCGTCCCGGCGAACGACCTCCGCGAGCATGTCACACTCGTTGGCGGCCTGGAGCCCGTCGATCGCCTGCTCCCGGGATTCCGACTCCCGGGCGTCGTCGAGCGCGATTTCGAGGTTTTCTTCGGGTGTACTCATCTGCCGACGATTCGCCAGCCAGGCGCAAAGGCGGTCGGCTTTCAGTAGCGCCCCAGCGGTCGCCGGGTTCGCGACCAAAACAGTGATGTCGGGCGACTGGGAATCCGGGACAACCGATGGCCCCGAGCCGACCGGATCTCACTGGCGGATGGTGCTGGTTCCAGGAACCGAGAGTCGTCGCGACGCCGACTGACACGTTCGTCGGCTGGACCGAGTACGACGAGCAGGGAACGATAGGCGTCGCGCGGTTCGACCACGACGACATGACCTTCGCGGTCAACCGCGAGGTCGGTACCACGCCCGCGCTGGCGCCCGACGACCACAACTCCCCGGCGGTGTACGTCCGACGCGACGGGCGGATCGTCCTGTACTACACGGCGCACAACCGACCCGACGGCAACCGCTATCGCGTCTCCGACGAACCCTATCGCATCGACAGCTTCGGCGAGGAGCGGTCGGTCCCCGACCACAACCAGTCGACGTACCCGATGCCGTTCCGGCTCGCCGACCCGGAAGAGCTGTTCTACTTCTACCGGGACGCGCCCGACGACGGGAGCCCGAGCACGTTCTACTTCTATCGCTCGTCCGACGACGGCGAGACGTGGTCCGAGCGCGAGCGACTGTTCCAGATCGAGGGCGACGACTACTCCGGGTACATCAAGGTCGCCCGGAGCGACGAGCGGCTGGACATCTGTTACTCCCGGCACCCGCGACCGGCCCCGCTGGGCAAGTGCGACGTGCGCCACTTCTACTACGACGCCGCCGCCGACCAGTTCAGGGACAGCCAAGGCAACCCGATCGAGACGCCGATCCGCGAGGAGGAGATGACGAAGCTGTTCGACGCGGAGGACCGGGGCGAGCGCGGCTGGATCTGGGACGTGATGACCGACGGCGAGGAACCCGCCATCGTCTTCTCGTCGTTCACCGACGGCGACGAGGCCGACCAGCGCTTCTACTACGCCAAGTACGTCGACGCGTCGTGGCGGGTCAGCGAGGTCGTCGAGACCGACCACGTCTACGCGACGAACACCGACACCGCGGTGAACGAACAGGAGTACGCGCCGGGCATCTCCCTCGGGCACGTTCAGGGCGACGACGTGCTGTACCTCTCGCGGGGACCGAAGTCGAGGGAAGACAAGCAGCAGGGTCTCGACGTCGAGCGGTGGCGCGTCGGCGACGACCACGAGACGTTCGAGCGCGAGCGCGTGGTCGAGCGGGGGACCGAGAGCAACCAGTTCCGGCCGGTCGCGCCGCGGTCCGTCGGCACCGACGAGCACGACTCCCCGATCCGCGCCGTGTGGATGTGCGGCCAGTCCCGCGCGCCGTACAACTACCACGACGACGAGGAGACGCTCCAGCTGAAGGCGGAAATCGAGACGGAGAGCGGTCTGGAGACGGTGCGGATGGACGAGTGGGCGACGTACGAGGGGTAGCTCGCGGGGCCGGAAGGCGGATTTTTCACGGCCGGCGGTCGCCGTTACGGCTCCAGCGCGTAGAGCAACAGCGCGCTCCCGACCAGCAGGAAGACGAGGACGCTCGTGGGGAGCGAGGCCGAGGCGAACAGGTAGACGGCGAGCGCGAGCGTGCCCGCCGCGAGCGTCGTGACCATAGCGCCGCCCATGTGGACGAGCACCGAGCGACGGACCGGGGCGTCGCGGCCGAGGTGGCCGGCGAGGCCGACGACGTGCTGGGCGGTCGTCCACGTCACGAGCGTCGCGGCGGTGACCAGCAGCAGGACGGCCGGCGGCGCGCCCTGGGCGCCGGCGTACAGCAGCGCGCCGAAGATGAGGCCGCTCCCGAGCGTGACGCCCCGTCGCGAGGCGCGGTCGGTCGCGACGCCGACGATCGCGAGGCCCGCGAGCGCCGCTGCGGCGGCGACGAAGTTGACCGTCAGCCCGAGCACCGCGACGACGCCCGGGGCGACGGCCAGCCAGACCGAGTCCCGTGCCGGCCGGCGGACGACGCTCACGCCGACCACCTCCGATGGGCGGCGTCGAGCGCGGTTTCGAGCGGCCGGTCGGTGTCCCAGTCGACGACGCGCACGCCCGAGCGACGAAGGCGGGAGACGCGCATCGCGCGCTCGACGGCGGCGAGGCGCTGGCCCGTCGTCGCGCGGTCGGTCACGTCCGGGCTGATCACGGTGACGGGGAACCCGCGGGCGTGGAGCTGGCGGGCGATGGCGACGGCGCCGTCGTCACACAGCGGCGAGCAGAGGAGGAGTTGCGCGTCGCTCGGGAGCTCGCGGCGGAGCCTGCGCTCCTCGATCTCGCCGTGGAAGTCGCCGCTGGGCGGTCGGCCGTCGAAGGCCGCGTGCGTCTCCAGCAGTCGACGGGCGCGGGCGCCCTGGCCGGCGCCGCCGCGGGGTTCGAGCCAGCACCACTCCGGGGAGAGCGCGGCCAGCCCCACCGAGTCGCCGGCGCCGATCAGCGACGAGACGACCACGTCGGCGGCGGCGACGGAGTGCTCGACGGCGGAGCGGGCGTCGACGCGCGGGGCGGCGTAGGCCTGCTTCCGGGCGTCGACGAGGAGGACGACCGTCGCTGCGTGCTCCTCGCGGAAGAGGAGGGTGGCGAACTCGCCGGTGGCGGCGACGCGGTTCCAGTCGATCCGGCTCATCGGGTCGCCGCGCTGGTACTCCCGGACGGAGTGGAGTTCGACGCCGCTCCCGCCCGTGTCGGTGACGACGCGGCCGACCCGCCGGGCGGTGTGGGGGTGGACCGGGATCGATTCGTCGGCGGCGAGTTCGAGATCCGTCGCGAGGACGGCGCCGGACTCCGCGGCGACGTGGCGCTCGCGTTCGAGCGCGCCGCTGAAGTCGCGGACGACGACGTGGACGGGGTCGAAGGCGTGCTCGCCGCGGACCGCCTCCACGGTGTACGAAAAGGAGACCGTCTCGTCCGGCCGGAGTGCGGTCGCGAAGCGCGGGGAGCCGTCGACGACGCGGATCGCCGGCGGGACCCCGTCGACGAGCCGGAGGTCGGGCACGAGCGAGTCGCCGGTGTTGGTGACGCTGACGCTGACCGTCACCTCGTCGCCGGGCGCGGGGTCGTCGGGGACGAGGTTGCGCTCGACGGACAGCGAGACCGGGGGCGGCGAGGAGAGGTAGACGTAGCCGGCGGCACCGACGACGACGGCGGTGGCGACGACGAGCCCCGGCGGGACGTTCGCGTGGCTCGCCCAGAGGCCGACGCCGATGGTGAGCAGTCCGAGTCCCGCCAGGCCCGTCCAGCGGTCGGTGCGCCGGTCGACCTGGCGACGCGTCGGCGTGACCGTCCGGTGGATCGCCGGGCGGTCGCGCTCGGTGTCGTCGCGACCCGCGTCGTCGTCCGGGACGTTGCCGTCCGGGGCGTCGCCCCGGTCACCGTCGGTCGTCCCCGCGGTCAGGTCAGCGGCGGAGAGGCCCGGTGCGAGTTCGGTGAGTTCGGCGATCACGCGGTCGGCGTGGGCGGCGAGTTTCGACCCGCGGCCGACGAGCGTGCGGACCTGGTCGCTGGTCGACGAGACGCGTGACTCGCCGGTCAGGAATCGGGCGGCGACGGCGTCGTCGGTCCAGGTGCCGTCGTCGACGCGCTCGCGGGCCTCGCGCTCGGGGATCCGCTCGGCCTGGGCGTAGATGGAGATGGCGGCGTCGCGAAGCCGCTCGACGACGGTCTGACGAGCGGAGAGGCGCCGCCCGCCCATCCCGTGGACGGCGTCGTGGAGCAGCGTGTCGAACTCGGTCCCGGGGACGAACACCGACTGACGGTACTCCACGTCGGCGGTCTCCGCGGTGGACACCGCGGCGAACGCGCGGCGCACCAGGACGAACGCGCCGAGCGCGAGCGTCAACCCGGCGACGAAGGTCACGAGCGTCGCGTCGAAGGGGAGTTCGGGAACGGCGTCGGCGCCGACGACTGCCCCGAGTCCGAGGACCACCGCGACCAGGCCGAGCGCCGTTCGGATCGGGTGGTCCCGGATCGACGGCGCCTGCAGGTCGATGTCGCCGGAGACGGCCGCGTCGACGGCGTCCATCGCCGCGCTCGTCGCGTCGCCACGCTGGAGTCGCTGGTCCGTGACGCTCCCCGGATCCGGGTCGACGTCGTCGGGACTCACGCGTCGTCACCCCCATCGTCGTTCTCGTCAGCCGTCTGCACGCTTCCGTCGGGCGAGTCCGACCCCGCATCGCTCGCGTCGGGCGATTCAGCGGCGGCGGAGCCGGTGGCGGCCGCCTGGACGGGGTCGCTCGCCGCCGTCGCGTCGACGCCGTCGTAGTCGGCCTCGATGGCGCGGAGCGTCTCGGCCGCCTGGCGCTCGTGGGCCTCGGTGACGGGTTCGTGGCCGTAGCGGACGCGCTCGAAGAGGTCCGTCAGGTCGTCGACGCGGGCCTCGTCCATGCCGGCGGCGACGGCGGTGTCGGCGAACTCGCCGGGCGTGCTCGTCGCCGGGTCGGGAACCTGCAGGGCGGTCGTCATCTCCTCCCAGGCCGCGTAGACGGCGTTCGACGCGTCGCCCTCGTGGTCGTCGATGCGGTCGGCCGCCCGGCCCGCCGCCTCGGCGACGGCCGGCGAATCATCCGGGTCGGACTCCGCGGCCGGTTCGGGGTCGACCGACGCGTCGACGCCGGCGCTGGCGTAGTAGACCAGCCCGACCGCCATCGCCAGCGCGAGACCGATGATCCCGAACGTGAACACCGAGGGCATCTCCCGGTTCTGTTCCTGAGAGGACTCGTCGGCGCTCCCTAGCTCGCCCCCGCCCTGGAGCCCCTCCGAGACGTTCTCGACGGGGGACTGGACGGGCTGGAGGGCGTCCATGCCGGAGACGAAGTAGATGACGGCGAACAGGACGACGAAGAAACCGATACCGAGGAGCGCGCCGAGCAGGCGCGACCGCCCGAGGACGAGCACCCCCGGTATCGCGAGGACGACGAACGCCGCGATCAGGAGCTCGACCCAGTCGCCGTTCAACCCCAGCGGTTCGCCGCCCGTCTGGTTGGAGTCGACGGGCGGGCTCTGCGGCTGGTCGCTCGACCCCGGCCCGGACCCCTCGCCCGGCCCGCGCTCGATACCGCCCGTGGCCGCGAGCGTGGAGGCCGCGAGGGCGAGCGCGACCACGCAGAGGACCACCACCACCGCCGCCAGCGCTCTGTCTGCCATGAACTGAACGGTCAGTCAGCGCGAACTTAATCGTTGCCGTCGTCCGATTTCCCGCGGCCGTCGACCGCGTCGTCGCTGGCCGCGGACGACCGGGACGCCGCGGGTTCGCCGTGGCCGCCGCCGCCCGGCGTCTCGACGGTGACGGTCGTCCCGGCGTCGACCTCCCGTGTCACCTTGGACGGGACGCGCTCGCCGTCGATCCGGTTGATCCCGACCGCACCGTCTTCGCCGCCAGCGATCCCGCGCGGTGCGTGCCGACGCCGTTCGGTCAGCAGGGAGACCGTCGCTCCGAACTCGACGCGGATGGAGCGGACGAGGCCGTCGCCGCCGCGGTGTCGTCCGTCGCCCCCGCTGTCGCCGCGGAGCGCGTACCGCTCGACGCGGAGCGGGTAGGCGGCTTCGAGCGCCTCGACGGGCGTGTTGAGCGTGTTCGTCATCCCGACCTGGACACCCGAGAGGCCGTCGCCGTCGGGGTTCGCGCCCGCGCCGCCGCCGACCGTCTCGTAGTACGCGAAGTCGGCGTCGCCGACGACGACGTTGTTCATCGTCCCCTGCCCGCCCGCCGGCACCCGCCCGGGCGCCGCGTCGGCCAGCGCCGCGAAGACGACGTCCGTGACGCGCTGGCTCGTCTCGACGTTCCCGCCCACGACTGCGGCCGGCGGGTCGGGATTCAGGAGCGAGCCCTCGGGCGCGGTGACGCTGACCGGCTCGTAACAGCCGTGATTCGGCGGTATCTCCGGGTCCGTTATACACCTGATCACGAAGTATACGGCGCTCTTGGCGACCGTGAGCGGGGCGTTGACGTTGCCGGCGACCTGATCCGCGGTGCCCGAGAAGTCCACCTCCACGGTGGCGCCGTCGACGGTGACGGCGACTTCGATCGGGATATCCTCGTCGGTGACCCCGTCGCCCTCCATGGCGTCGCTGGCGCGGTAGGTGCCGTCCGGGAGGTCTCGGAGTTCCGCCGCGACGCGCTCGCGGGAGTAGTCGACGACCGCGTCGAAGGCGGCGAGCAGACGGTCGCCGTGGTCGGCGAGGAGGTCGGCGATCCGCGCTTCTGCTCGCTCGTTCGCGGCGATCTGTGCACGGAGGTCGGCCCGTCGTTCGTCCGGGTTCCGGACGTTCGCCAGGACCAGCGACTCGACGCCGTCGTCGATCTCGCCGCCGTCGACGAGTTTCGTCGGTGGGATGCGAAGCCCCTCCTGCTGGATGTCGCGGGCGCCGGCGGGCATGCTCCCCGGCGCCATCCCGCCCACGTCGGCGTGGTGGGCGCGCGAGACGGCGTAGCCGAGGACGGTGTCTTCGGCGGAATCGGGATCGACGTGATCGCCGTCAGCGTGGGTCGCGTCTGTGTCGGTTCCCGGTGCGATCGGCGAGACCAGCGTGACGTCCGGCAGGTGCGTCCCGCCGGCGAACGGGTCGTTGAGGACGAACACGTCGCCGGGTTCCGGGTCGTGGTCGAGGACTGCATCGACGGCCTCGGGCATCGCCCCGAGGTGGACCGGGATGTGCTCCGCCTGCGCGACCATTCGTCCGTCGGCGTCGAACAGCGCCGTCGAGCAGTCGCGGCGCTCCGTGATGTTCGGGGAATACGCGCCCCTGATGAGGACCTGCCCCATCTCCTCGGCGACGCTCTCCAGTTGGTTTCTGAGGATCTCCAGTTCGACCGGATCGAGATCGTGGTTCTGGGCGCTCATGTGTCGGTGAACTCGGATCTGGTTGTGTTCGAGTCGAGGTTGGTGTCGAGCAGGGCAACAGCGACGGCAACGAGAGGTGAAAGCCCCCGACTGCTGCGGTCCCGGGGCTCGCTGCGCTCCTCGGTCAGTCGCTTCGCTCCGTCCCTGCGGTGCTTGCTTCGCCCGGGTTCCCGCACCAGTCGGCCCCTTTCAGTCCCGCCCCGCGGACGGCACCGCCAGCAACCACACGCCTCCCCAACCGACTGCGGTGTCTGCGGGCGACCCGCGAGTCGCCCGCATGGCCCGAGGGACCGAAGGTCCCTCGCTGCTCGCTGCGCTGCGCTCCTCGTCCACCGGAAGACTCGCTCCGCTCGTCTTCCGAGCCTTCGCTCGTTCCACTCGCGAAGACCTCGCACGGCTACGTCGCGCACATGAAAGCGCGCTCCAGCGCGCGCCGTTCGGTTGGTCAGACTGCGGACAGTCATTCCTCGCTCGCCTCCAGCACGAGCGTCCCGTCAGCGTCCGCGTGGGCCGACCAGTCCGGGGGGAGGACGACGGTGCTCTCGCCGCCGGCGAATATCGCGGGACCGTCCACGTTCACGTCGACGGGCACCCGGGCGCGGTCGTACACCGGCGCGCGGTAGAACCCCGACGGGAAGAACACGTCGCGCTTGCCCAGCAACGGGTCGCCCGCTGGCTCGTAGACGATCTCGGGCGGCTCCCCCGGGACGGTCGCAGTCGCCCGACAGGTGATCAGGTCGACCGGTTCGTCCATGCGGTAGCCCCGGACGCGCTCGTGTTCGGCGTGAAACCGCTCGCTGACCGCCTCGGCGTCGAACGGGACGGGGGCGTCGACCGGGAGTTCGAAGCTCTGACCCTCGTACCGACACTCGACCTGCCGCTCGACGGCCGCGGCGTCGGGGTCGCTCGCCTCCGCGAGCACGTTCTCGGTCAACTCCTCGAAGACTCCCTCGACGGCCTCCGTGTCGACGTCCGCGAGCGACCCTCGGTGCGTGCGGGTCGCGTCGTGGCGCTCGTCGGCGGCGAGCAGGCCCAGCGCCGAGAGGACGCCGTTGCCGGGCGGGACGAGCACCGTCTCGATCCCCAGTTCGTCCGCCAGCGCCGCGGCGTGCATCGGCCCGGCGCCGCCGAAGGCCGCGAGCGCGAAGGCCCGGGGGTCGTGGCCCCGCTCGACCGTCACCCCCCGGATGGCGCGGGCCATCGTCGCGTTCGCCACCCGGTAGACGCCCTCTGCGGCGTCGATCACGGTGTCGAGCCCCGCCTCGTCGGCCAGATCCTCCATGACCGCTTCGGCGCTGTCCGGGTCGATCGCCAGGTCTTCCCCCAGCGTCGTGTCCGCGCCGAGATACCCGAGCACGGCCGCCGCGTCGGTGACGGTGGGTTCCTCGCCGCCCGTGCCGTAGCAGACGGGGCCGGGATCGGCCCCGGCCGACTTCGGCCCGACGCGGAGCGCCCCGCCCTCGTCGACCCAGGCGATCGACCCGCCGCCCGCACCGACCGTGTGCACGTCGACCATCGGGACGCCGACCGGGTGACCGCCGACCGTCGCGTCGGTCGTCCGCTCGACGCTCCCCTCGCGGACGAGACTCACGTCCGAGGAGGTCCCGCCCATGTCGAACGTGACGAGCCCGTCGTGGTCCGCTCGCTCGAAGCGCGCCGCACCGACGACGCCCGCCGCCGGCCCCGAAAGGAGCGTCGTGACCGCGCGATCGCGGACCGTCGCCGCGTCGGCGATGCCGCCGTTCGACTGCATCACGCGCGGCGCTGGGACGTCCATCTCCGCCGCCCGCTCGGCCAGCCGCGCGAGGTAGTCGTCGACGACGGGCGTCACGTATGCGTCCGCGACGGTCGTCGCCGTCCGCTCGTACTCGCGGAACTCGGCGAGCACCTCGTGGCTCGCCGAGACGGGTACGTCGAGCTCCTCGCGGAGTATCGCTGTCACCCGTCGTTCGTTCTCGGGATGGGCGTACGCGTGCAGCAGGGAGACGGCGACGCTCTCGCAGTCGCCGTCGAGCCGGTCGGCGAGGTCGCGGACCGAATCGGGGTCGACCGGCGTCTCGATCCCCTCGGTCGTCGCCCGCTCGGCGAGTTCGAAGCGCCGCTCGCGCGGGACCAGCGGATCCGGTTTCGTCGCCGAGAGGTCGTAGAGGTCGGGCCGGTCCTGGCGACCGATCTCCAGGGCGTCCCGGAAGCCCTCGGTCGTCACGAGCGCGGTCCGTGCCCCCTCGCCTTCGAGGACGGCGTTGACCGCGGCGGTCGTCGCGTGACGGAACCCCGCGACCGCCGACGGGTCCACGCCCGCCGCCTCGCAAGCGACGTCGATCCCCCGGACGACGCCGCGGCTCTGGTCCCCCGTAGTGGGGACCTTCGCGGTCGTCAGGTCGCCGTCGACCAGCAGCGCCACGTCGGTGAACGTCCCGCCGACGTCGACGCCGAGCCGAGCCCCCCGGTCTGCCGCGTCGTTCGCGTCCATAATCGACAGTGGACGGGCGCGCCGATAAACGTGCTCTGTCGCCGCCGCCGCGAGGACGCGCGTCCACCGCTCCCGGGCGACGGAAACTCGCGTCCTCCCCGGACACGTCCCATCGGGACCGACCGGGAGCGTAGACTTTTGCCGCTGGCTCCCGCAATTGGCCCGTGAGACTGACCGTCGCGGTCGTCGCGCTGGTCCTCGTCCTCGCCGGGTGCAACGCCCTCCCGACCGGCGGGAACGACCGCCCCGAGACGGCGACGCTGACGCCCGTCGAGGTCCCCGACGCCGAACCCGTCCGGACGGCGACCCCGACGCCGACCGACTGCCTGGCGCCGCGGGTGGCTCCCGCCGAGCGAACGCCCGAACCGACGCCCGCCACGCCGGTCCCCTTGCCGACCGAGAACGGGACCGTCGACGGGTCGGCGCTGGTCGCCCGCCACGCCGCGGCCCTCGAAAACCGGAGCTTCGCGGCCCGGATCGGCCCCACTCGCATCGAATCGATGCCGGGCGCGACGGCGTTCACCTACGAGGGCGTCTCCCTCGGCTTCGAATCCGTCCGCGTGTTCGCCGTCGCCGGGACGATCTACCGACTGCACGAGACGGAGGCGGGCGTGAGCGTCAGCCAGCAGCCCTACCGACCCGACTCGCCGGAGACCGACTGGTACCTCGACGCGCTCACCGGGCGCGACTGGCTGGCCGAGCGCCTCGGCCGTCTGGACTACAGACGGGTCGACACGCGAACGTGGAACGGGACGGAGGTACGCGTCTTCAACGACACCTTCGACGGGGAGGCGCTCGTGGGCGCCGGCGAGACCCTCTCGATCGACTCCACCGTGTTCGTCGACCGCCGCGGCGTCGTCCGGTACGTCCGTCACGTCCGTACCGTCCGCTCCGACGAAGGCGACGAGATCGTCGCCACTACCGATATCGAGACGTTCTCCGTGCCCGCGGTCGGGTCGGTCACCGTCACGCGACCAGACGCGTTCTGCGTCCCCAGTGCCGACGTGGTCGCCGTCTCGACGCCCGCGAGTGCGACCGCGAACGCCACCGCCGGCCCGTTCACCGCGATCCGCGATCCGACCGACTCGGGGACGGCCGGCGAGTCGGCGACGGTGACCCGGGACTCGCCCGCGGCGACCGTCGATCCGTCGACGGCGACGGCCAGCGGGTTCGCACTGACGATGGAGGAGCCACCGGAGGGAACCGACCTGTCCGGGCCGTCGAACGCGACGGGATGATCCCCGAACGTGGGTGATGACGCCCGACCGCTCCCGGCCCGGGACTACAGTCCGAGGAACCGCTCGGCGTTCTCCCAGAGCAGTTTCCGTTGGACGTCCTCGGGGAACTCGCAGTGGGTCTCGAACTGGTCGAGCCACGTCTCCGGCCGGATCATCGGGTAGTCGGTGCCGAACATCACCTTGTCCTGCAGCACCGTCTTCGCGTAGTGGAGCACCTGGTCGTCGACGTACTTCGGGAGCCACCCCGACAGGTCCATGTAGACGTTCCCCTTCTGCTGGCAGATAGCCAGTTGCTCTTTCTCCCACGGGAACGCCGGGTGGGCGATCAGGATGTCCATGTCCGGGTAGTGCGCGGCCACGTCGTCGATCAGCATCGGGTTCCCGTACTTGATCTGCAGGCCCCGCCCGCCCGGCGCGCCCGCGCCGAGCGTGGAGTTGCCGCCGTGGAAGACCACGGGGACGCCCAGGTCCTCGATAGTCGCCCACAGTTCGTCGTGGGCGGGGTCGCTCGGGTCGAACCCCTGGGCGATCTGCTGGAACTTGAACCCGGAGAGGGCCAGGCCCTCCACGCAGCGGCGGGCTTCGTCGACGCAGTCGTCCTTGAGCGGGTCGACGCTTCCGAACCCGACGAAGAAGTCGGGATACTCGTCGCGCACCTCGGCGACGTGCTCGTTCGGGACGGGCGGGTTCCCGGTGTTCGTCTCGGCGTCCCACCCCAGCAGGACGGCGCGACCGACCCCCGCCTCGCGGTACTCCGCGACCATCTCCTCGTAGCTCCAGGTCTCCAGGTCCGTCCCGAACTTCCCGGCCGCGTCGCGCATCAGCTGGCCGCCCGCGTCTTCGAGGAAGACCGACGTGGGCTGGTGGGCGTGCGTGTCGACGGCGCGGGCCTCGTCGGCGAGGATGTCGATGGGCATACGTGAACGTGACGCTCCAGCGACTTATCTGGGACGGCGGACCGACGGGTCACCGCAGGGTCGCTCCTCTCCGGAAGGTCACTCGTCGTCGACTGTCACTGCACTTCCCTCCCGTTCGCGCGGCGGGTCGACGACGGTCCGCTCGGGGATCGCTGGCGGCTGTGTCGGTTGCCGGGTGACGAGTCGTTCGAGCAGCGTCTCGTCGTTCGGGTCCGGTTTGTCGATAACCTCGTACTCGACGCGGACGCCGCCGCCGTCGGCCGCAGTGAGTCGGAAGTAGTTGAGACGGAACGACGAGTAGTACACGGGCGGGAGGACGCCGACGACCGGTTCGGCTCGATGGAGCCGTTTCAACCACGTCCCGGTGTTGACGACGAGCCGGTCGTTCACCTCGGTCGTCGAGGGTCGGTGCGTGTGGCCGTAGACGTACACGGCCACTGCGGGGTCCGCCCGGAAGACCTCCCGTGCGCGGTCGAGGTACTTCTCGACCGGGTCCTCGCCGGGCCCCTCCCGGACGAGTCCGAACCGCCGGAGCGTCTTTCGGACGTCCCTGAAGAAGACGTACAGCGGGACCGAGACGACGAGCAGTAGACCGACTATCACGAGGTTGGCCGCGAGGAGGAAGTCGGCGAGCCGGCCGACCGGTCCGAACAGCCCGAGCACGTCCTCGACGACCCGCATCGGCAGCGACCAGATGCCGGTCACGTCGAGCGCGAAGATGCCGACGGAGAGCACCCCGGCGTTGAACAGGAGGAGGAAGGGGACGACCGCGAACCTGAGCCACGCGCTCATCTCCCGGTAGAAGTAGTTCGACATCAACCAGTCCGGGATCTGCGTCATCGGCGTCACCGCCTGGATGTCCCTGAGCCAGTTGTACTTGCCGCGCCCGGACAGGCGCCCGGCGCGGCTCGTGATCTGTCGGTTCACGAAGTACCCAGGTGGGTTCGCGTAGGGGTTTCCGAAGTCGGGGATCCGGTTGTTCGGGTCCTCTTGCATCCCGTGTTCGACGTGGACGACGGCGTCGCCGACCTCGCGCGTGAGCGACACCGACTGGTCGAGCGTCACGTTGTACTCGGCGAGGCGGTCGACGTACTCCTCGTAGGCGGCGAGTTCGTAGTCGTGGTTTCCCGGGATGAGCGTGATCGAGACCCGCTCGCCCGTCGCCCGCAACTGCGCGAACAGGTCCGGATAGTCGGCCACCAGTGCGTCGAACTTCTCCGGCCCCTCCACTTCCGTGAACTCCCACAGTCCGAACGCGTCGCCGTTGATCAGCAGCTCCGCCTCCTCGTCGCTGTGCTCTAGCTCACGGAGGAAGTCGATTAGCTCCTCGCGGAAGTCGACGTGTCGTAACTGCTCGTCGCCGCCGATGTGGAGGTCGCTGACGAGATAGTACGCGTCGGTCACTCGCTCCCCCTCCTCCGCTCGACCGCCGGCCCGACGCCGGCCGCGAGGTGGTCGTCGAACCGACGCCGCACCGCCGCGCTCGCCGGCCTCCGGACCCCCGCGAGGCTCGGCGGCGACGAATCCCGTCCCATCTCGGTTCCGGGAGAGGGCCGGCCGCGACAAATCTGTTCTTCCCAGTTGGAACCCGGTCTGTAACCAGCCGCGCGAGCACCGGTCGACGGCAGCCCCGACCGGCCCGGCCCTCCGCAACGCACCGCGAGCGCGCCCCGTCCGCCGTCACCGAACGCCACCGCCGGCCGGGAAAGCCACGCTTTCTCGGGTAGCCGTATTCAACCCTCGGCAATACTGTTCGAACGGATAACAATATCACCACAGTATCACGAATACGGTTATGATGGGAGGTAACCTACGTGCTAGCGAGAGACAATGAGTACAGACACATCCTCGATGGTTACGGCGGACTCACAGCGGAGCTGGCGGTACCTGATGGGCGTCGGCGTCCTGATCACCGTTCTCGGCGTGTTGGCGATCGCGGCACCGTTCGTCACCGGCGTCACGGTCTCGATCCTGCTCGGCGCGTTGCTCGTCTTCGGCGCGCTCGGACACGTCGTCAACGCGTTCACGGTCGGCGGAGTAGCTGGGATGGCCTGGCAGCTCATGCTCGCGATCCTCTACGCGGTCGCGGGCATCTCGCTGCTGGCCAACCCCGTGCTCGGCCTCGCGACGGTGACGATCCTGCTTATCGCCTACTTCGCGGTCGAAGGCGTCATCGAGGTCGCGATGGGCGTCCAGCGACGGGCCGAGCCGCACTGGCTCTGGTACGTCGCGAGCGGCGCCGTCTCGCTGGTTCTGGCGGGTCTGCTCTGGGCGGGCTTCCCGAGCACCGCGGCGTGGGCCGTCGGGCTCCTGACCGGGCTCCACCTGCTGTCGACCGGCCTCCTGCTGGTGTACGTCGGCTACGTCGGCCGCCACGGCGGCGTCGCGAGCGGTGGCGAGGCGATGGGCGAGCCCAGGAGCGGGTGAGCGGGCTCGCACCGGGCGGTTTTTTCGGTCCGTGAAGTCTCGATAGCGCGAACGTACCGACGAGAACGCGCCCGTGCTCGGTTGCGTCTACTGGATGGCCCAAGCAGTGGCCGTCGACGAAAGCCCAACTTACGAGGTGACATTCCATTGTACACTCAATTACACTGATGTTTCTCGGCGGTGGCCTGTCTATTACTACGTGGGAACGACCCACACGGTCGACCGAATGAGTTCGCTCGTAGTACTGGCGTTCGACACCATGGACGGCGCAGAACAGATGCGCGAGAAGATGTACGACTTCCAGCGTCGCGAGCTGATCTCACTTGAGGACGCCGCGGTGGTGGTCCGGAAGGAGAACGGCCGCGCGAAGGTCAAACAGGCCCACAGTCTCGTCGGTTCGGGCGCCCTCGGGGGCGCCTTCTGGGGCATGCTGATCGGGCTTGTCTTTTTCGCCCCGTGGCTCGGGCTGCTCGCGGGCGCGGCGGGCGGAGCGCTCTCCGGGAAACTCGGGGACATCGGCATCGACGACTCGTTCATCACGGAGGTCAGTGAGACGGTCGAGCCGGGCCACTCGGCGCTGTTCCTCCTCACGCGTGACGCCAACCTGGATCGCATCGCCGAAGAGACGGAGGACACGGACTTCGAGATCATCGAGACGAACCTCTCGCCCGAGGACGAGACGCAGCTCCGCGAGACGTTCGCCGCCGAAGAGGTCGCGGGGTAACGCAACTTCGCCGCGGCGCGACCGGTCGAGCGCCGCCGTCCCTTCGGATCGCGACACACAGACTCCCGGCGGTCGTCGCCTGGGTACCCCCGCCCGAGGACCTCGACTCGGTCCGCCGACGATACCACCCCATATGGCCATGCGACTCGTCCAAGTCCTGATCCCGGAGGGGAATCGCTCGCCAGTCCTCGACGCGCTCGACGAGCAGGGTATCGACTACGCCGTCTTCGACGAGGTCGGCCGCGGCGACTTCGAGGCGATGGCACAGTTTCCCGTGCCGCCCAGCGGCGTCGAACCGGTGCTGGAGGAACTCGTGGCGGCCGGGATCCGGGAGGATTCGTATACGATCGTCGTCCCGACCGAGACCGTCATCTCCCAGCGGCTCTCGGCGCTTATCGAGCGGTTCCCCGGCCTCCGGATCTCCCGCGAGGAACTGTACGCCCGGGCGCAGGACCTCGCGCCCGCGAACTCCACCTTTTTCGCCTTCCTCCTGTTGAGCACCGTCATCGCGACGACGGGGCTGTTGCTCGACTCGTCGGCGACCATCATCGGCGCGATGGTCGTCGCCCCGCTGATGGGACCCGCCATCTCGGCGTCCGTCGGGACGATCCTCGACGAGCCCGGGATGGCCCGACGGGGCGCCGTGCTCCAGGCGACCGGGCTGGTGGCGGCGATCCTGACGGCGGCTGTCATGGGGTGGCTCCTGCAACAGACCATCCTCATCCCGCCGGAACTCGACATCACTGCGATACCGCAAATCGCCGAACGGACGAGCCCGAACTTCCTGTCGCTGATCCTCGCGCTCGGGTCCGGCATCGCGGGGTCGCTGAGCGTCATGCGCGGGTCGGGGTCGACGCTCGTCGGCGTCGCCATCGCCGTCGCGCTCGTCCCGCCCGCGGCGACCGCCGGGCTCGGCATCGCTTTCGGTCTCCCGGGCGTGGCGCTCGCCGCGTCCGTGCTCGTCGTCGTCAACCTGCTCGCAATCAACGTCTCGGCGCTGGTCCTGTTCTACTTCGCCGGGTTCAAACCGATCGACGCGGGACAGTTCGAGGGCGTTCGCGCGTCCGTGTTCTCCCGCGCCGTCACCCTCACCGTCGCCATCGCCGTCCTCTCGATCGCCCTCGGCCTCGTCACGTGGACGACGTTTCAGACCCAGTCGTTCGAAGAGCGGGTCACCGACGAACTCGAACAGGGCTTCGAGGAGGCCGACGTCGAGGGAGTCGAACTCCTCTCAGTCACCGTCGACTACGAGCCCATCGACACGCTCCTCGAGACGGAACCGCAGGTGAACGTGCTTGTGGGGCTCCAGCGGAACGAGACGGTCCCCCCCGACCTCGCCCAGCGGTGGGACGACCGGCTGACCGCGAAGTTCGACCGCGACGTGGTGGTCCGCGTCGGCTTCGTCGAGGAGCAACTCTCCGAGGGCACGTCGCCCGAGCGCGGACCGTCGGCAGGCGACGGGTCGGCGTTCGGGAGCGCGGTGGCACTGGGAGCCGACACGCCGAACGCCGGTCGCCACACGGTTTCTGCTGTCCCTCGTCCGGCGGACGGTTCCGCGTCGACGTCCGGTGAAACCAGGCGGACCGGGACCGCCTTCGGATGGCACTGGATAACAAAACAGGCCACGCCCGAAACGATCGGGCAGTGACGACCAAATGACCGACCGAACAGTGACAGGGAGATGACCGACGGAAACACCGGTTCGCGACCGTTCCTCCTGGCGCTCGCCCTCGTCGTCGGCGTATTGTCGGTCCTGATGATCGTCCCGTTCTTTCAGGCGGTCGTGCTTGGGGGGTTGCTGGCCTACCTCGTCGCCCCCGTCAACGCGCGGGTCTCGCGCCGACTGAACGCGACCGTCGCCGCGCTCGTCACGACGGTCGCGACCACCGCAGTCGTCGTCGCGCCGCTGGCGCTGTTGGTCGCCGTCGCCGTCCGGCAGGCGATCACGGTGGCCAGCGGCGTCGAGTTGCCGGACGCTGAGAGCCTCTCCGCCGTCCTCCGGCAGTGGTCCGGGACAGCCGCCCTGCCCACGATGCCGGCCGGTTCGGTCGGCGACGTCGTCAGGACCGTGATCGGCGGCCTCACCGGGCAAGTCACGGCGTTCGTCGGCCTGCTCCCGGCGGCCGCCATCGGCATCGTGGTCTTCCTGTTCACGTTCTTCTACCTCCTGCGCGACGGCGACGAACTGCTTTCGTGGCTCCGGACGACGAGTCCGCTCACCGAGGCCGACACCGAGGCGCTGTTCCGGCGCACGGACGACCTGCTGTGGGCGGCCGTCGTCGGCAACGTCATCGTCGCCGCCCTGCAGGCGGTCCTGACGGTCCTCGGCCTGCTGGTCGTCGGCTTCGACAACATCGTCTTCTGGGGGGTGCTCACGTTCGTGCTGTCGCTGCTGCCGCTCATCGGCGCGTCGCTGGTCTGGATCCCCGCGGTCGCGTACCTCGCGATCACGGGGCAGACGGTCGCGGCCGCGGGACTGGCAGTCTACGGCGCCGTCGTGGTGAGCGGGTCGGACAACGTGGTCAGGCCGCTGGCGATGCGCCGGGGGGCGCGGCTCAACCCGGCGCTGCTCGTCCTCGGCATCTTCGGCGGGATCGCCGTGTTCGGCTTTCTCGGCCTGTTCGTCGGCCCCGTCGTCCTCGGCCTGTTGAAGGCGATCGTGGAGCTGCTGGCCGCCGAGCGGGCCGACGCGGCCGGCGCCTGACGACCGTGGCTCGCGAGCGACCCACCGGTTCGGGCCTCGTTCATCTCCCGCAGGTGAATCTCGGGAGCCATCGGCGGTCTCGGGCGGCATCATCGCTCGGTAGGGCCGATCGCCATTGCCAACTTACTTGAGCCGAGGATCACTCTATAGAGATACACGTGTTTTCTCACCCATTCGGTCGGCAGCAACGGGCTCTCGCGACTGCATCGCTCGGAGACGGTTCGGGTGAACGGTGAATCCGAGCCGCGTCGACTCGATCGTCGACCTCGTGTACGGGCTGTTGATAGCGCTCTCCGTAGGCCTGATCGTGGTCGTCAACAACGCCGTCGGGCTGGCCTTCGGCTTCGGTGTCCTGCTATCGTACCTCATCCACGTCGTCTGGAAGATGGCCCGGTTCGACCCCGACTGGATGACCACCGCCGTCAAGGAAACGGTCGAGGAGACCGTCGACGAGACGGTCGAGCAGAAAGTCGGCGAAACCGTCGAAGAGACCGTGGAGGAGACCGTCGGCGAAACCGTCGAGGAAACCGTCGGTGAGACTGTCGAAGCGACCGTCGGCGAGACTGTCGAAGCGACCGTCGGCGAAACCGTCGACGAGACGGTCAGCGAAACCGTCGAGGAGACCGTCCAGGAATCGGTCGGCGAAGCGGTCGAGGAGAAGGTCGGTGAAACCGTCGAGGAGAAGGTCGGCGAAACCGTCGGTGAGACGGTCGAAGCGACCGTCGGCGAAACCGTCGAGGAGAAAGTCGAGGAAACTGTCGAAGAGAAGGTCGGCGAAACCGTCGAAGAGAAAGTCGGTGAAACCGTCGAGGAGACCGTCGGCGAGGCGGTCGAGGAAACGGTCGAAGAGAAGGTCGGCGAGACTGTCGAAGAAACCGTAGAGGAAACCGTCGGCGAGACGGTCGAGGAGACGGTGGAGGAAACCGTCGGCGAAACCGTCGAAGAGAAAGTCGGCGAAACCGTCGAGGAGACCGTCGAAGAGAAGGTCGAAGAGCAGATGGACGCGAAAACCGGGGACGAGTGGGAGGACAGGGACGAAGAAGAGGTGTGGGAAGACGAGAAGGCAGACGGTGAGTGGGAGGACGAAGCCGAGGAGGAAGTGTGGGACGACGAGACTGACGGGGACGACGAGACTGACGGGGACGACGCGACCGAGACGACCGGCGGGGGCGACTGATGGCTGAAATCCTGCTCGTGGTCGGAGTCCTCGTCGCGATGTTCGTCGCCTACAACATCGGCGGGTCGACGACCGGCCCGGCGTTCGGCCCGGCCGTCGGCGCGGACGCGATCTCGAAGACGGCCGCCGCGGGGCTGATGGGCGTGTTCTTCTTCCTCGGCGCCTGGACCATCGGGCGCAACGTCGTGACGAAACTCGGGTCGGAACTGGTGGTCGACAGCGGCGTGTTCACGCTCGAATCGTCCATCGTCGTCCTCTTTTTCATCGGCGTCGCGCTGTTGATGGGCAACATCTTCGGCGTGCCGGCGTCGACGTCGATGACCGCCGTCGGCGCCATCGCGGGGCTGGGCCTCGCCGGCGGCGTCCTCGACCTGGCCGTCATGGGCGAGATAGTCACCTGGTGGGTCGTCTCGCCGATCATCGGTTTCTGGGTGTCGCTGATCATCGGCCGGTACTTCTACGCACGACTCAACCGCCTGGTCGCGATGGAGCGCAGTACTGGCCCGCTGTTAGACGTCGATCGCTCTGGCCTCGTCCCGATCCCGAGCGTCCACAAGACCACCAACCGGCGCGAGCTCGGCGGAACGATCACGGTCGTCGCGATCGGGTGTCTGATGGCCTTCAGCTCCGGGACCTCGAACATCGCCAACGCCGTCGCGCCGCTGGTCGGCAGCGGCGAACTGAAGATGGACCCCGCCATCGTCCTCGGCGGCATCGCCGTCACTATCGGCGCGTTCACGATCGCCCGCCGGACGCTGGAGACGATGGGCAGCGACATCACGGAACTGCCGCTGACGGCCGCTATCGTCGTCGCCGCGGTCAGTTCCACGCTCGTCGTCTTCCTCTCCGCGCTCGGCATCCCCGCGAGCTTCGTCATCATCGCGACGATGAGCATCGTCGGCCTCGGCTGGGGGCGAGCGACCCGGCCGATGACCGTCCCCGAGGCGGTCTCCGCCGATGAGGCCCCGCCGGTCACCGTCAACGCGCTCGCCGCCGACGAAGCGGGCGAGGAGTTGCCCCCCATCGGCGAGGAGGACCCCGAGGACATCCCCGCCGCGGGCGACCTGTTCAACCCCGCGACGACCGCCCGGGTCGTATTCATGCAGAACGTCGTGCCGGCCATCGCGACGGTCGGCGCCTACCTCACCTTCCGGTTCGTCCCGATACCCGGCGTGTAAATCGCTCCGTCTCGGCCGCCCCGGCGGGTTCGAAGTCTACGCGTCGTCGCCGGATTCGAGGCGGCGGCGGAAGAACGCGGTGAGGCCGCCGACGTAGCCGGTCCCCCAGAGCGCGACCACGACCGCGCCGACGGCGTTGAAGATCATATCTGTCACGATGTCGTCGATACCGTACACGACCAGCGGTGCCGCCGATCCGAGCGCGCCGGCCAGGAGTTCGGACGCGAACTCCAGTAGTTCCCAGACCACGCCGACCGCGAGCACGAACACGACGATGAACACCGAACGGAACGCCTGCGGCACGTCGATCTCGTCGGAGTGCACCTCGAACGCGCGAAACGACGCGTAGCCGATCCCCGCGATGATCGTCGCCGAGACCGTGTGGGTGATCTCGTCGTACCACTGGTACTGCTCGTACAGCCCCAGGAATCCCAGGGCGTTCAGGAAGACCGCGATCACGATCCAGAGCACTAGCCCAGGGTCCATCGCGTAGTCGTACTCCCGGCGTATCAGCGCCGGGACGAACGTGATCGCGAGGGCGGAGGCGCCGTTGACGGCCGTCCCCCAGTTGGCGGTCGCGATGCCGTATCCCGCCAGCCCCACCAGTCCGGCCTGCAGCACCCGAGTGAGCAGTCGTTCCTGCGAATCGGACAGGCCGAGCGTCTCCCTCAGCGTCATGTCGATTCAGCCTTCCCCGGCGGTCGCCGGTGGGACCCGACGTGTTCGAATCGGCGGACGTACAGTTCGAACAGCGCGCCGAACGCGAGCGCGACGACCGTCACGACGACGAAGTCCCACTGGAGTTCGGTCTTCGACGTGATGTAATCCGTGGCCAGCAGGCGGTCAGAATAGAACTGCGCGACGGTCCAGACGGCCTGTACCGCCATCGCGGTCAACACGGCGAACGCGACGGCGAACCGTCGACTCAGGTCGACGGACGTGAACACGTCCAGTTCGACGACGACCACGAGCGCGACAGCCGAGACGGCGACGTAGCCCGCGATCTCGTCGGGCAGGCCCGCCAGCGGGCCGATCACCGCGACGGCCGCGAGCAGCGCCAGCGGCCAGGGGACCTGCGCCCGCCAGTCACGGGTCGCCAGCGCGGGCAGTCCGATCGCGACCGCGACGACCACTGCGAGCAGCGCCCAGAGGGCGTTCCCGCTGAGCGCGCTCACGACGGCGGCGAGCGCGAGGGCACCCACCGCCACCCAGCTGACGACGGCGTTGGTCCGCTCGTCGTGGAGGAGCGTCTCGAGGGGTGCCACGTCGGATGTTGGGACGTGAGACGGAAAAGTCGCGGGCCGGCGCGCTGGGTCGACCGGCGACGGTAGCTGCTAGCCGCACGCAACGACACCGAGCGTCCGATTCTCGATCGATATCACACGCGATTCGACCGCTCGCCTCACCGGTTCAGCGCGACGACGAGCAGGCTCGCGGCGACGAGGAGGACGAACAGCGTCGTGACGGGCTGGCGGGTCGGTCCCGCCTCGAAGAGCACGAGTCCCAGTCCCGCGGACACGAGGCCGACCAGCGCGCCCGAGACGGCGTGGAGCGTCTCCGCGCGGGCGGTGTCGGCTTCCGCCCCGAGCTGTCGGCCGAGCGAGACGGCGTTCCCGCCGGCGTCCCAGGCGACGACCGACGCCGCCGTCCCGACGAGGACGGCCGGTGCGGGCGCGTTCCCCAGCGCGGCGATGACCACGCCGAGGAACGCCAGCAGTCCTCCCGCGTCGACGGCGCGGTGATTCGCCGTCCGCACGCCCGCGAGCAAGACGACCGTCCCCACTGCGGTCACGACGGTGCCTGTCGCGCTCCCGGCCAGCCCCGTCGCCGCCGCCGTCGCGCCCGCCACGCCGGAGACGAGCAGCGAGTGCCCGCCCGGCCGGCGGGTGATCTCGGTTCCACTCACGGCCGCCACCTCCTGGCTCGGCGACCGGCCGGTCCGGCGATCACGCCGACCACCGCCTGCGCGCGCGTTCGAGCGCCTCGGCCAGTCGCTCGTTCGCGTCCCAGTCGACGACGCGGACGCTGCTCCCGCGCAGGTCGTTCAGCCGGTTCGAGCGCCCGATCGCCGCGAGCGTCCGCCCCGGCGTGTCGCGGAGCGTCGGGTCCGGACTCACGACGGTGACGGGGTGGCCCCGCACCTGGAGCGACCGGGCGACGAGCGCGCTCGTGTCGTCGGGCATCGGCGAGACGAACACCACCTGCGCGTCGTCGTCGAGGCGCCGTTGCAACCGACGCAGTTGCCACCGGACGTACACCCGCCCCTCGGGCGGCGTCGGCGACAGCGCGGGATGGGTCGTGAGCAACTCCCTGGCGCGCGCCTGGTGGGTCGCCCCTGCGCCCGGCGCCAGCCAGACGGTGTCGCTCGCGAACGCCGCGAGCCCGACGCGGTCGCCCGTGTCCAGCAGCGAGTTGAAGATCCGACGGGTCGCGTCGATGCCGCGGTCGACGGCGTGCAGCCCGTCGTCGCCGGCCTGAAGGTAGGCCGACTGCCGCAGGTCGAGGACGACCACGACCGTCGCCATGCGCTCCTCGCGGAACTCCATCGTCGCCAGGGTCCCGTCGCGAGCGTAGGTGTTCCAGTCGATTCGGCTCAGCGAGTCGCCGTGCTGGTACTCCCGGAGGGAGGCGAACTCGACGCCTTCCCCCGAGCTGTCCGTCGAGACCCGGCCGGTGTACGGCGACGTGAGCCCGCGGAGCGGGACCGCCGCCGTCGCGTCGATCGGCGCCATGCACGTGACCGACGCCGGCGCCGTCTCCAGGTCGAGTTCCCGCTCGCGACTCCCGCTCGCGTTGCGCGCGAGGACGGTCAGCCCGTCGAAGCGGTAGGCGCCCCGGCGCGCGAGCACCGTGTACGAGAAGGTCATCCGCGCGTCCGGCCGGAGCGCGGTCGCCGCCCGCGCCGGTCCGTCGGTGACCGCCAGCGCCTCGGGCACCTGCTCGACGACCCGCAGGTCCGGCAGGACGGCGTCGCCGACGTTCTCGACGACGACCGTCACCTCGACGCTGTCGCCCGGCTCCGGCCGGTCGGTCGAGAGCCGACGCTCGACGGCCAGCCGCGGCTCCGGCGCCTCGGTCGCGTTCGCGTAGGCGAGGTAGCCGACGCCGACGACCGCCGCGAGCAGGAGCGGGCGCGAACTGAGCGCGACGCCCAGGCCCGCGGACAGGAACGAGACCGCCGCGAACCCGGCCCAGTGATTCGTCGACCGTAGCGTCGACGACCGGACGGTCGTCGCCGTCGGACCCGCGGCGGCAGTCGTCGACTGCCCGTCGCCGGCCTGCGTCGGCTGGTCGTCGTCGACGCGGTCTGCCGCCGTGTCGTCGCAAGCAATCTCCGCGGAACGGTCCCGATCGACGCCGTCGCCGGCACCGCTGTCGTCGACGCCGGTCGACGGATCGACTGTCGTCCCGCCGTCGGGTCGCCCGGGTTCGTCGTCGGGCCGCCCGGATTCGTGGTGTGGTCGCCCGGATTCACCGTCCAGTTGCCGGCGCTCGCCGTCCGCCTCCCGGGATTCGCCGTCAGTCATCCTCGCCCTCCAGCAGGCGCTCGACTTCGCCGATGGCGCGGATCGCGCGGCGCTTGAACGGCGACTCCCGGTGGAGCAACTCGCGTACCCGGTCGCTCGCGCTGGCTTCCGGCGCCCGCCCGGTGAAAAACGCCGCCGCGAACGGGTCGTCGGTCCACGTCCCTTCGCTGAGGGCCCGCTCGGCCTCCTCGGCCGAGCAGCGCTCACGGCGCTGGAGCGTCGCCACTGCCACCTCGCCAACCTCGTCGCGGAGCCGGTGGCGCTCGGCTTCGTTGAACCGGGTCAGCGCCAGCCGGTTCAGTCGCCGGTCCAGGTCGTCCCCTGGCGTCGGCAGGTCGACCGCCAGTTCCGCGTCCGCCGTCTCCGCGTACCCGGGTTCGGTGGTCCGGCGCCGCTGGATCTGTCCGAGCGCACCCAGCAGCAGCACCGCGCCGACAGCGACGACGACCCCGTCGCCCGCCGGGAGCGGCGTCGTGATCCCAGGCGCGGCGACCGCGACCAGCCCGACGACGCCGAGGAGCGCGCCCAGCGTCGCGGTGACGTTCCGGCTCACGCCCCGCTCGCCCCCTCGCCGGATTCGTCGCCGTCCGCCGCGTAGGTCGATTCGATCCGCCGCAGCGTCTCGACGGCCGCCTCCTCGCGCTCGGCCGTCGGCTCCTCGCCGCCGTACCGGACGTCCTCGAAGATGCCGGTGAGTCGGGCGACGTCGTCGGCGTCCATCCCCGCGGCCGTCGCCGCCGTCGCGAACTCAGCCGGCGTGCTCGATTCGGGGTGGTCGACCGCGAGGTGGTCGGTCATCGCCGCCCACGCGCGGTAGACCTCGTTCTCGAACTCGTCGGTCTCCTCGATGCGATCGGCCGCCCGGCCCGCCGCCGCGCCGATGGCGCCGACGTCGGTCGCCGGTTCGGGCTCGGGTTCCTCCTCCTCCTCGTCGCCGGTCACCTGCTCGTCACGCTGGTCGTGGTTCCCGGTCAGCACCAGCGCCGCGACGGCGACGAGCGTCCCGACGACGAGCAGGAGCAAGAGTTTCGTCGACAGGCTCGGCGGCGCGATCGTCGTCTGGCCGCCCATCAGTCCGCCGCCCTCCTCGGCCGGTCGCCCCTGGTCGGAGAGACCCAGAAACCCGCGACTTCCGGTCTGGCACGACGTGAACAGCAGATAGAGGAAGAAGCCGGGGTAGCCGAGGATGAACACGACGGCCAGGCCCGTCGCCGCGTCGTCCAGCCAGCGCCCGACCGCGAATACACCGACGAGCCCGAACACGAGCAGCGCCTGGACCAGCGGCTGCTGGAGCCACTGTACGCAGAACTGGAACGGCGAACCGGGCTCGGTGTCCAGGTCGAGCGGAGAGTCGCGCCCCTCCTCGCTGTCGCCGGAGGGGTCGTCTGTCGGCGTCCGTTCGCCACCCAGGTCCTCGTCCGCCCCGAAGTACCCCGATCCGATCGCCGGGTTCGGGTTCGTCGTCGAGTCCAGCGTCGCCGCCGCGAACGCGATGACCGCGACGCAGAGGAGGGCGAGCGCGACCGTCCGCGGGCTCACACGTGACGGATCCACACACGTGTTTGGGAGGTCCGGACCTTATGGGTACCGCCCCCGGAGCGACTTCCCGACCTGCGCTCCCGCTCAGTCCGCCGTTTGCGGCGACTCCAGCGACGGATCGGGAAGGTCGGCCACCGAGAGGTCGACCCGCCGCAGGAGCTGGGCGTTGATAGCGACGATCACCGTGCTCAGAGACATGAGGAGGGCGCCCACGGCCGGCGACAGGAGGACGCCGACGGGAGCGAGTACCCCCGCCGCGAGCGGGATGGCGAAGACGTTGTACCCCGCCGCCCAGACGATGTTCTCCTGCATCTTCCGGTAGCTCGCCCGGCTCAACTCGACGAGCCTGACCACGTCCATCGGGTTGTTCCGGACGAGGATGACGTCCGCGGACTGGACGGCCACGTCGGTCCCGCTGCCGATGGCGATACCGACATCCGCCCGGACGAGCGCCGGCGCGTCGTTGACGCCGTCGCCCACCATCGCGACGAGTTTCCCCTGGTCACGAAGTTCCTGCACTTTCGCGTCCTTGTCCCCGGGCAGCACCTCGGCGAAGACGGTGTCGATCCCCAGTTCGTCGGCCACGGCGTTCGCCACGTCTTCCGAGTCGCCGGTCAACATGGCGACCTCGATACCCAGGTCGTGGAGCGCGTCGACGACCCGGTAGCTCTCCCCGCGGATGACGTCCGCCAGCGCGAAGGCACCGAGCAGTTCGGCCTCGCGGCTCGCGGTTTCACCGCTCGCTCCGTCCGAGGCCTCACCCCGTTCGGCCTCGCGGCTCGCGGTTTCACCGCTCGCTCCTTCCGAGGCCTCACTCCGTTCGGCCTCGCGGCTCGCGGTTTCACCGCTCGCTCCGTCCGAGGACTCATCCCGGTCGTCCTCGCGGCTCGCGGTTTCACCGCTCGCTCCTTCCGAGGCCTCACTCCGTTCGGCCTCGCGGACCAGATAGACGACAGTCTGTCCGTTTTCGCCGGCCTCGTCGGCGAACGACGCGATAGCCGGGGGAACCTCGCTGTCGAGGAGATCGAGCAGGTTCGGCCCGCCGACGTACGTCTCGGCACCGTCGACCGTGGCCCGGACCCCGCGCCCTTTCATCGCCTCGAAGTCGGTCGCGCCCGGTGCTTCGATCCCGCGTTCGGTCGCCGCCTCGCGGATGGCGCGGGCGATCATGTGCTCGGAGTCGCCCTCGACCGCCGCGGCCAGCGAGAGCGCCTCGTCCTCGTCGACCCCGTCGACCGTCGCCACGTCGACGACGCCGTGCTCCCCTTCGGTGAGCGTCCCCGTCTTGTCGAAGATTATCGTGTCCAGGTTGCGCGCCTCTTCCATCGCGATGCGGTCCCGGACCAGCATCCCGTTGCGAGCGGCCAGCGACGTGTTGATCGCGACCACGAGCGGGATGGCCAGCCCGAGCGCGTGCGGACAGGCGATCACGAGGACGGTGACGACCCGCTCGATCACCGTGGCGTCGAACGAGACGGCGACCGTCCACGCGATCGCGGTGACGACGGCCGCACCGAGCGCGACGTAGAACAGCCAGCCGGCCGCCCGGTCGGCCAGCACCTGCGTCCGCGACTCGCTCGACTGGGCCTCCTCGACCAGGCGCATGATCCCCGCGAGCGTCGTCTCCTCGCCCGTCGCGTCGATCCGGACGCGCAGACTCCCGTCGCCATTGACCGTCCCGCCGATGACTTCGTCGCCGGGCTCCTTCGACACCGGTTTCGACTCCCCGGTGATCATCGACTCGTTCACGTCGGAGTCGCCCTCGGCGACGACGCCGTCGGCGGGCACGCTCGCCCCCGGCCGGACGAGGACGAGATCACCCTCGACGAGGGCGCCGACGGGCACCTCTTCCGTGTCGCCCCCGTCCGTGATCCGCTCGGCCGTATCGGGCATGAGCTTCGCGAGTTCGTCGAGCGCGCTGGAGGCGCGGCGCACCGACCGCATCTCGATCCAGTGGCCCAGCAGCATGACGTCGATCAGCGTCACGAGCTCCCAGAAGAACGCCGCCGTCGTCGGGAAGACGACCCCCGCGAGGCTGTAGACGAACGCGACGGTGATCGCCATCGAGATGAGCGTCATCATCCCCGGCGACCGGTCTCGCAGTTCGGGCGCGGCCATCCGGAGGAACGGCACGCCCCCGTAGGCGAAGACTACCACCGCGAAGACCGGGTTGATCCACTCGCTCCCGGGGAACGACGGCGGCGCCGGGAACCCGATCCACGACCGGAGCGCCTCGCTGTAGAGCAAGACCGGGATCGACAGCAGCGTCGAGACGAAAAAGCGCCGCCGGAACATCGCCTCGTGACCGGCGTGCATTCCACCGCCGTCCCCGTGGCCGTCGTGGCCGTCGTGACCGTCGTGGCCGCCGTGCGTATCACCGTCGTCACCGTGGCCGGCGTGGCCGCCTCCGCCGTGTTCGGCGGTTTCCTCGGCCTGTCCGGTCACCGCCGCGTCTTCGAGCATGGCCTCTTCGACGCGATCCCCGTCGCTCGCCTCGCCGGCCTGCGACGCTCGGTGGTCGTCGCGGTCGTGGTCTGCCATCGTCGATACCCGTCGTTCGACCGCCGACACCTTGGACGTTTGGTAACATCTGACAGAACCGAGATCGGCGGAGACGGCCGCCGACACCGCCCCTGCCAGGGCAAGCACGTACCCTACCGCTTCGACGCCCCAAACCGCGCCAGAGACTATGGACCGCTGGAGATCGCTCGCCGTCGTCGTCGCCGCGCTGGTCGCGATCCTGGTCGCCGCCCAGCCGCTGTACGTGGTCGCGCTCACGCTGTTCGACTACGGGCAGACGCCCGACGGCGAGTACGCGACGATGCAGACCAAAGACGTGAGCCGCTTCCACGCGACCGATCCCGCGGCGTTGAGCGCCGACACCGCGCGGGCGGGGCGACCGCCGGGCGCGAATCTCTCCTACGACACCGTCGTTCGCGTCCCCGAGGACGACTGGCAGACCGGTTTCGCCGCGTCGCGGCTGCGCGCCGCCTCCGACGCCGTCGTCCTCGCCGGCGACGCCCCGCCACCGGGTGCCGACGCCAGTGGTGGCGAGAACGACACCGCCGCCGAGGGAGCGAGCGTCGAGACGGTGACGGTCTCGGGCGGGTCGCCCGCCGAGACGGCCGCCGAGATCGCCACGCGAGGGTCGGCGGCCGACGACGTGAGCCCGAACAACGTCGTCATCGTCGGCTCCGAATCGTCGGCGTGGGCCGCGCCCGCGGCCGCCTGGAGCGCCTACAGCGGCGACCCGCTGCTCTACGCGAACCAGAGCGGCGTCCCCGCGGCGACGCGCCAGGCCATCGCGGAGGTGAACGCCACCCACGCCTACGTGCTCGCGCCCGCGAGCCAGGTCCCCCAGGAGGCGCTCGCCGACCTCGACGTCTCGTGGACGCGCGTGGCCGGACGGACGCCCCAGGACCACGCCGTGCAGGTCGCGAAGTTCCGCGACGAGTCGCGCGACTTCGGCTGGGGGATGGACCAGCGCGACACGGTCGGCTACACGAACGTGATGCTCGTCAACCCCGACCGACCGGGCCACGCCGTCGCGACGAGCAACCTCCAGTGGGGGAAGGCCGGCCCGCTACTGCTCACGCACGCGGACGGCGGCCTCCCCGCGATCACCGAGAACTTCCTCTGGCGCAGCCAGTCGGCGTGGTTCTCGACGCCCGCGGAGGGGCCGTTCAACCACATCTTCGTCGCGGGCACGCTCGATCAGGTGTCCTGGGTGAGTCAGGCCCGCGGCGACTACGCCGTCGAGATCACCCCCTATCGCCTCCAGGGCGCCGGGATGAGTCCCCTCGACGCGCTCTCGGCCGTCTGGGCCGCCTTCGGCCTGCTCGGCGCCTCGTTCGTCTTCGTCCACGCGCGCCGCCGGCTCTCGCGGACGAACCGCTGGACGCGGATGGTGTGGCCGCTGTTGACGCTCGTGCTCGGGCCCGTCGGGCTGGCGCTCTACTGGTCCGCGTACCGGGGTCGGGAGGTGATACAGACGGAGAAGGGTCCCCGCGTCGTCAGGCCCTACTGGCTCCGTGCGGCCACCGCGACGGCGATGGGCGTCGGCTTCGCCGGGACCACGATGGTCGCGACGGCGTTCCTGCTGACGTACTTCGGGATGCCGATGGTCGTGTTCGGCGGGCGGCTGTTCGCGCTCGGGAGCCCGATGATACTCCAGATGGCCGTCGTCTACGTCGTCGCGTTCCTCGTCTCGTGGGTCGTCTTCCACATCCCGATGATCGCGGACTCGGCCGGCCTCGACCGCGGGAGTGCCGCCAGGCGCGGCCTGTTCGCGGTCGCCGTCAGCATGACCAGCGTCTCCGTGGGGATGATGACGATGATGTACGTGCTGATGATGGTCAACCTGCCGATGATGCCCGGCGACGACAGCATCCTCTGGTACGGCGTGATGGCGTTCTCGGTCCTGGTCGGCTTCGCCGTCGCGTGGCCGGTGAACGGGCTGCTCGTCCGCCGTAACGTCAAAACGGGAGGTGCGCTGTGACCGACCGCAGTCGGCGGTCGTTCCTCCGTGACGCGCTCGCGCTCCCGGTCGGTGCGAGCGTCGTCGGCGCCGGCGCCGCGCTCGCCCAGGAGGACGACGACGAGCGGAGCGGCCCGGCGACCGCCGACTACGACGAGTGGTCGGCGACGACGATGACCACCCGCCTCGCCGGCGAGTCGATGTACGAAACCGCTGCCGCCTTCTGCCAGAACGTCTACACCGCGGTCAACGAACACACTCGTCCCGGCGCCGTCATCCTCGTCAGCGACGAGGTGCTCGAAGCGTCGCTCCCCGGCGTCGGTCTCATCCACCACCCGATCGACGGTGCGGTCCTGCTCACCCGACGGGACTCGCTCCCACAGGCCACTCGCGACGAGATCGAACGCGCCCACCCCGAAGGCGTCGGCATGGACGGCAACGTCCAGGTGTACCTGATCGGCGGCGAGCGATACGTCGGTGAGAGCGTCCGCCGGGAGGTCGAGGCGATGGGCATGCGCGTCCGTCGCATCCCCGGCGAGGACCCGGTCAGCGTCGCCGCCAACGTCGACCAGTACGTCAGTTCGATGCACGGCAACCACGAGGACGAGGCGCTGATCGCGAGCGTCGACGACGCTCGACGGGCCGTCCCGGTGCAGTCGTGGAACGCCCACGCCGGCGACGGCTTCCTCTACGTCACCGAGGACGAGGTCCCCGAAGCGACCGCCGAGCAACTCGACGCCCGCTACGACAGCGCCTACATGTACCTGCTCGGCGACGAGGACGCCATCAGTTCCACCGTCGCCCGGGACCTCGGGCAGTTCGGCCACGTCACGCGCGTCCCCGACGCGACCGACCCTTACAGCCTCAGCGCCGCCTGGGCGGGCTACAAGGACCTCGGTCGCAACCAGGGCTGGTGGTTCGGCGAGTGGGCCAGGAACGTCGGCTGGGGCATCGCCGAGCCCGGCCACAACTTCATCGTCGCCGACGTCGACCGATGGCAGACCGCCCTCCCCGCCAGCGTCGAGAGCCACCGCGGCAAGCACGGGCCGATGCTCGCCGTCCGACCCGACGAGGTGCCGACGCCCGTCGAGAACTACCTCGACAAGTTCCTCGGCCCGACAGAGGCCGCGCCGTACGACAGCAAGTACAACCACGCCTGGATCGTCGGCCCGCCTGACTCGGTCAGCCGCGGCGTGCAGGCCGAGGTCCACGGACTCCTCGAAGGCGACCGGACCGAGGGGAGCGATGGGGGAGGCGGGGCGGGGAGCGGAGCGAACGGAGGTGAGGGTTCGTGAGGCGCGTCGTCGCCCGCTTCGACGACGAGGAGGCGGCGAGCGACGCGGAGCGGTCGCTCAGGGAGACCGACCGCGAGCCACACCGCCCGGAGATCGACGACGCCTTCTTCGACCCCTCGGCGCGCCCACCCGAGGCGCGCGGCCTGGCGTGGGGCGGCCTCGTCGGTGGCGTCCTCGGGGCCGCGCTCCTGTTGGCGATGGCGATGGACGTGGTCTGGCTCCCCCGGCTCAGTCCACTCATGACCGCGGGCCGCCTGACGCTCGTGGTCTTCGGCTTCGGCGCTGGCGCAGCCGTCGGCGGGTTCGTCGGCGGCCTCGCGGGCACCTATCGGGACGTGCCCGAACCCGACGGCCCCCGCGTCGCCGTCGCCGTCCCCGACCACCGCGTCGACGAGACGACGACGATGCTCCGCGGCCACGGCGCGACCGCCGTCGACCAGACCGTCCTCGTCCACGAACACCCCCACCGTGAGCAGATCCCGACCGTGTCGCCGGGTCGGCAGTCGGCATCGAAGTCGAGCCGGCCGGCCGGTCGTGCCGCGAACGGTGACTCGAATCCAGCGACTGCGGCCGACGCCGAGACCGACGCCAGCGGGACGGTGGACTCGGGGCCTCCGTCCGAGTCGGGACGGAAGTCGAACTCGGAGTGAAGACGGTCGCGGTCGGACGACGATCCGGTCGAACGACGACCCGGTCGAACCGCCGCCGCGAGACGCGCGGGTCAGCGGTTCGTCGACGGCTTCGGCGGCTGGTGGCGCTTGTGCCGGGTCGCCGCGCACCAGTCGGCGAGGCGGGTGACCACCGACCGGTCGATCCCGAGTCTGTCGGCGACCGCGGTCGCGTCGCGGCCCTCGTCGACGTGGAGCCTGAGCGCCCGGTCGACCGTCTCGGCCCCGACGTCGAGTCTGGCCGCGTCGTCGGGGTCGTGATGGCCCCTCCGCGGCGTCTCCTCGAGCATCTCGACCGGCAGGTCCATCGCCCGCGCGAGGGCGTGGACTTCCGTCCGGTAGAGGTCGCCGAAGAGGAAACAGTCGACGCCCGTCTCGCCGTACTTCGTCGCCGAGCCGAGCAGGCGGTCCGTTCGATTCACCGGCCCGACGACCAGCGCGTTTCGCCGGTTGGCGACGTAGTACGCCGTCGCCGTCCGGAAGCGCGCGACGGCGTTGTCCGTCGCGACGAGGTCGTCCGCGGGCCCGCCGGCCTCGCCGACCACTTCGTGGAAGGCCGCGACGACCGGCCGGAGCTGGAGCCGCCGGTGTTCGATCCCGAGCATCTCCGCGACCGCCTCGGCCGTACTCGCCGTCGCTTCGTCGGCCAGCCCCGCGGGCGTGATCAGTCCGAGCACGTCCTCGGTACCGACCGCGTCGACGGCCAGCGCGGCGGCCGCCGCGGCGTCGATCCCCCCGTCTAACGGGACGACGAGGCCGTCCGCGTCGGCGTCGGTCGCGAGGTCGACGAGGAACTCGGGCAGGAGTTCCTGTACTCGACGGAGGGCGACTCGCGTCGCCGCGAGTCCCCGCTCGTCGCGCGGGAGGTCCAGCACCCGCGGATGTCGCGCCGCGTCACTCACGGGCTACCGACCCCCGATCGTTCGATCCGCGTCGTTCGCGTGGCGTCGTGCGTTCACACTCGAATCGCGCGGCCGATTCCTGAAAGAGGTTGTCTATGTACCTATTAGGAGTCTGCCGTAGGCCTGATACACCTAATACGGGGTGCGGGCTGTCGAGGGACTACTCGATCGTGTCCGTGACGCGAATGTCCACGCCGCCGTCGCTCCAGACGCTGACGGTCACGTCGTCGAGGCGGATCTGGACCGACACGTCGACGTCGGCGTCGCTCCTGAAGAGGCCGTCGAGCGCGTCCGGGTCGACGTGCTCGTAGAGGTCCAGGTCGGCGGTGGACAGCGACGCCTCCTCGTGGGCCGCGATCGCCTCGCGGACGGCCTCGCTGAGAGGGACGTTCTCCGCCTCGGGGTAGTACCGCCGGCGCTCCGGATCCGTGGCCATTCGTATCTTCACCATCGACTCTTCGCACGGACGCCGCAACTCGATTCTGCATGAACCTGAAGGCCGGCCCGTCCGTGATCGGAACGCCCGTCGAGCGCCAGTCACCGCGCCCGCTACGTGTGCCGGCCACAGCGTTTTGGCGCCTGCGCCGCTAGAGATCCGCGGATCCCCGACGTCCGGAGACAGTCGGCCCGGAAAACCATGAGCAAGGCCCGCCAGCTTCACGACCGCCTCGTCGAGGGCGACGATCTCACGATCGTCTGTCACAACAACCCCGATCCGGACTGCCTCGCGAGCGCGCTCGCGCTGGGGCAGATCGCCGCCGCCGCCGGCATCGAGGAGCGGCGCATCCTCTACAGCGGCGATATCTCCCACCAGCAGAACCGGGCGTTCGTCACCCTCCTCGACATCGAACCCGAACCGTTCGACCCCGCGGTGGTCCGCGACCGACCCGACGGGGCACTGCTCGCGTTCGTCGACCACTCTATCCCCGGCCGAAACAATCGCGTCCCCGAGGGGACGCCCGTCGACATCGTCATCGACCACCATCCGGCCGAGGAGATCGACGCTGGCTTCGTCGACCACCGGGAGGCCATCGGCGCGACTGCCACCATCCTCACGGAGTACGTCCGCGACCTCGACATCGAGCCCGACGCCGTGCTCGCGACGGCGCTCCTGTTCGCTATCCGTCGGGAGACCCTGGAGTTCCTCCGCGGGACCACCCGCGCCGAGTACGACGCCGCCGGGTTCCTCCACGAGCACGCCGACCTCGACCTGCTCCGCCAGCTCTCCTCGTCGTCGGTCACGGGCGCGACCCTCGACGCCATCGGGACCGCCATCGAGAACCGGCGGACGCGCGGCGCGGTCCTCATCTCGCACGTCGGCCGGACGACCGAGCGCGACGCCCTCCCGCAGGCCGCCGACTACCTCTCGGCGCTTGAAGGCGTCGAGACCGCTATCGTCTTCGGGATCGTCGACGGGGCGATCCACCTCAGCGGCCGCTCGCCCGACCCGCGCGTCCATCTCGGCGACGTCCTCGACGACGCGTTCGGGGACGTCGGGGTCGCCGGCGGCCACTACGACATGGCCGGCGGCGAGATCTCGCTCGGCATCTTCGCCGAGTACACGGCCGACGACGAGCACCTGCTCGCCATGGTCGAACAGGTCATCTCAACGCGGCTCGCCGCCGCACTCAACCTCGGCGAGGAGTCCAACGGGTGAGCGCGCGCCGGGCGGGAGACGCCACCATCGGTTCCGGACGGCGCCACCGACCCGCCGCGTCGCCGAAGCCGCCGCGCGTGCGCTCGACGACGGGGCGGAGCCGACCGGCCACTCGCTCGCCGGCGTCCCGAGGCGACAGCCCGCGGCGGTCGCCGCGGGCGGACCTCAGAGCGGGAGATCCGGCGAGCCGTCGCCCGTCACCTCGTCGAGGTTCCCCCCGAGGAGGTTCCGGCAGAGTATCACGAGTTCGCTGTCGTCGCCTTCGCCCCAGACGGCGGTCTCCTCGAGCGTTCCTCCGTTCTCCCGCATGGACGCGAGCATCACCACCGATCGATCGGCCATCACCAGGCGACTCAGCTGAGAGCCGTCCGTCTCCAGCGTTTGCCAGTCCAGCGACGGACTCCAGATCGTCGCGTCCGGAAAGCGTTCCCGGAGGTCGACGCGGAGGCCCTCGTCGCTGGCGCCGAGCACGACACTGACCCCCCGGTCTATCGCGTACTGCGCCTGACGAAAACAGTCTCTGTCGAACGACGCGGCCGACGTGAAGAAACCGAACAGCTCGGTCTCGGCCCGCGCGGCCACGAACTGTCCCCGTTCTATCACATTCTGCTGCCCTTCGATCCGCCAGGGTCCGCTCGTGGAATCGCTCCGCTGAGGGGTCGCGACGGCCCGGAGCGCGTCGGCCGCGGATTCGAGGTGGTCGCTGTGTTCCCGCCGGAGTTTCTCGACGGCGATGTCGGGGTCGACGGCACGGAACTCGCGAGGACTGCCCTCACGGATCTCCACGAGCCCGCGATCCTGGAGTCGCTCCGCGAGGTCGTACACTCGGGTCCGCGGGAGATCGGAGACCTCGGCGGCGTCCTTCGCCGTCCCGGCCCCGAACCGCGACAGTGCGACGAAACACCTCGCCTCGTACTCCGTCAGTCCGGCTCTCTGAAACGCTTCGACCGCCTTCCGTCTGTCACCGGCGCCACCCATTTATCACAGCGTTAGCCTACATCGATATAAACCACACAGATGTGAACTCGCAGACGTTTGTTACGATAATAAACACAAAATTTCGGACGAATATAAATAATTTCCAGCGTATCAGGTGTTATAACTGGACACTGAACGTTATAACTACCAATTCCTCAGCATCGCCTATGTCACCGAACACGGGGCACTCCGGGAACGGCCCGGGGTCAGATCAGTTGCGCGAGCGGGACCTCGGAGAGACCGCTTCGAACGACCTGGACGACGTCGAAACGGACGTTGACGAGGACATCGACGTCGACCAGGAGTACGACCACGAGGCGGCGAACGACGTCCAGACGTCGATCGCGGAGCTGCACGAGTCGTCGATCGAGATCGCTCGTCGGCTGGGCGACATCCGCGACGGGACGGCCGAGCAGTACGAGGGGATGCAGCAGGTCTCCGACGAGATATCGAACCTCTCGGCGGCCGTCGAGGAGATCGCGTCGTCCTCGGAGGAGGTGTCCTCGGCCAGCCGGGAGGCGAAGGAACTCGCCGACGAGGGACAGGAGTCGGCCACGGAAGTGCGAGCGGCGATGGGAGAGATCCAGGACGCCGCCGGGGACGTCTCCCGGGACGTCCAGGAGATCCACGGGAGCGTCCAGGAGATCGACGAGATCGTCGAGGTGATCAACGACATCGCCGACCAGACGAACATGCTCGCGCTCAACGCCTCCATCGAGGCCGCTCGCGCGGGCGAGGCGGGCGAAGGGTTCGCCGTCGTCGCCGACGAGGTCAAGAGCCTCGCCGAGGAGTCCCAGAGCTACGCCAGCGAGATCGAGTCGGTGGTCGGCGCCATCAAGGACGATACGACGAGCGCCGTCGACTCGCTGGACGCGAACAACGAGCGGATCGACCGCGGCATCGAGTCGGTCGACGACGCCGTCGCGATCCTCGACGACATCCACGGCGCGGTCTCGGAAGTGAGTGACGGCATCACCGAGGTCGCGGCCGCGACCGACCAGCAGGCGGCCTCGACCGAGGAAGTCGCGAGCATGGTCGAACAGACCACGACCGCCGCCGACCAGATCGCGACCGAGACCGCGGTGATCGCCGAGGAACTCGACGCGCAGACGGACCGTATCGCCGACGCCGACGAGGCGATGAGCAGACTCGCCTCCGACCAGAACATCGCGGAGGCCGGGGGTGAGCGGTGAGTGTGGTCGGAGCGAACGTCGACGGGTAGACGCACCCGCTCCGGCGCGAGACCCGGTATCGAGAGTCCGAACAGCGATGGCGGCTTTGCCGGCGTCAGTCACCGCTCGGTCGCCGTTCGACACGGGTAACGAGACACGATGGCACTCCCAGACACCGAGTTCGACGGCGTGGACGAACCGCAGATAACCGTGCTTCACGTGGACGACGAACCGGAGTTCTCCGAACTGGTGGCGCTGCAGCTCGAACGTCTGGACGACTGCTTCACCGTCGTCACGGCGCGCAACGCTCGCGACGGGTTCGAGGCGCTCACCGACGGCGAGGTCGACGCCGTCGTGAGCGACTACCAGATGCCGGTCACGAACGGCATCGAGTTCCTCCGGACCGTCCGCGAAGACTACCCGAACTTGCCCTTCTTCCTCTTCACGGGACAGGGGAGCGAGGAGATCGCCACCGACGCGATAGACGCCGGCGTGACCTCGTACATCCAGAAAGGGGGGACGGAAGTGTACGAGCAACTCGTCAACCGCATCAGAAACGCGGTCGGTTACCGGCGATCAGTGCGCCGCGCGGAGATCACCCGCAACCGGCTGCTCGAGCTCTACGAGCAGACGGACGGCTTCTTCGTCGTCGATTCCGCGTGGACGATCACCTACTGGAACGAGCAGATGGTGCGGCGGACTGGCCGGACGGCCGACGAAGTCCTCGGTCGATCGCTGCTCGACGAGTTTCCGGAAGCGGACGGAACGGAGCTCTACGATAACTACCGGGAGGCGATGACTACCAGAGCGGACGTCGCCTTCGAGACCTACTTCGAGCCCCACGACTACTGGCTGCACGTTCGCGTCTATCCCGTCGACGAGGGGCTGTTCGTCCACTCGCGGGAGATCACCGGCGAGAAAGAACGCGAGCAGGAGCTCCAGCGTCGGAACCACATTCTCGAATCGTTCGCGAACACCGTCTCGCACGACCTCCGGAACCCGCTCAACATCGCCGAGGGGAAGGTGCAACTGGCCCAGAAGACGGGCGACTTCGAACACCTCGACGCGGTCGCCGAAGCCCACAACCGGATGCGCAACCTCATCGACGAGCTCCTGCAGGTCGCACGCGGCGAGGAGTCGGTGGCGACCGGCGTGTCGCTCGCGGGGAGCGCCGAACGGGCCTGGGCGACGGTGTCGTCCGAGGAGATGGACCTCGTCATCGAAGGCGACGCCGCGTTCGAATCGCGAGAGAGCCAGCTCCGCCGCCTGTTCGAGAACCTCTTCTGGAACGCGCTCGACCACGGCGGAGCCTCGACGGTACGCGTCGGCGTGACCGACGGTGACGGATTCTACGTCGCGGACGACGGCGTCGGCATCCCGCCGGCGGACCGCGAGTGCGTCTTCGAGTCGGGCTTCTCGACCGAGGACGGGAATCCCGGATACGGGCTCGCGATCGTCGACCGAATCTGCGAGACGCACGGCTGGGAGATCGGTGTCACGGAGGGCGTCGACGGCGCTCGCTTCGAGATCACGGACGTCGGGATGGAGTCGGTAGCGGCGAGCAGGTCCTGAATCCAGTTTCGTCCGTCCACCACTCGGCGGCGGTCTCCGACCGGGTACGGACGACGTCCCGCCCGAATCTCGACCGGATGGCGAGGTCGACTTCGACGCCGTCAACGAGCGCGCGACGCTCGTCGACCCGCCGGCCGACGACCGGACCCCGTCGCAGTCGGAGCAGTCTGCGTCTCCGGGCGAGTGAACCCCCCACGGGCAACTCACGCGGCGGTATCGGTCGGCAGCGACCCGTACCGCTACGTGCCCGGCGACCGTAGGGACGGTATGCCCGACCGGATCGAGCGGGCCGACGCCGTGGTGGTGGGGTGCGGGCCCGGCGGCGCCGTCCTCGCCTACCTCCTCGCCCGCAGCGGGGTCGACGTCGCGCTCGTCGAGCGGGCCGCGACCTTCGAGCGGGAGTATCGCGGTTTCGGCTGGAACCCGGGGGTCGTCCGCCTGTTCGACGAGATGGACGTGCTCGGCGACGTGCTCGACCTGGCTCACGAGACCGTCACCGACGGCGCGTTCTCGCTCTACGGCCGGCGGGTGACCGTCCTCGACTTCGATCTGCTCGACACCGACTACCCCTACGCGCTCATGATGGAACAGCCCGCGCTGCTCGAACGCCTCGTCGAGCGCGCCGGCGCGTACGACAACTTCTCCTTTCACCCCGCGACGACCGTCACCGGCCTCCGGACGGACGAGTCCGGGGTTATCCGGGGGGTGACGGCACGGGACCGAGCGCCCGACCGACGGGAGGGCGCGGACCGAGCGAGCGGTGAAACCGCGAGCCGCGAGGGCGAACGGTGTGAGGCCTCGGACCGAGCGAGCGGTGAAACCGCGAGCCACGAGGGCGAACGGAGTGAGGCCTCGGACCGAGCGAGCGGTGAAACCGCGAGCCGCGAGGGCGAACGGAGTGAGGCCTCGGACCGAACGAGCGGTGAAACCGCGAGCCGCGCGCCGGAGACGGTCGCGTTCGAGTGCCGCGTCGTGGTCGGCGCCGACGGCCGGTACTCGACGGTCCGTTCGAGCGCGGGCATCGACGCCGGCCTGTTCGACTCGCCGATCGACCTCGTCTGGTTCAAGCTGCCGCGCGGCGCCGTCGACGCCGCCACCCAGGGCCGGCTCGACCGCGACGGCGTCCTCGTCTACTTCGGGCTGGGCGGCGGCGACCTGCAGGTCGGCTACCTGGTCCGGACCGGCGAGTGGCGCGCGGTCCGCGACGCGGGATTCCGGGCGTTCCGCGATCGGGTCGCCGCTGTCGATCCGCAGCTCGGCCCCGCGATCGACGCGCACCTCGACGGGTTCCAGGACACCACGCTACTCGACGTGGCGCCGGGCCTCGCGGACGCGTGGACCCGCGACGGCCTCCTCCTCCTGGGGGACGCCGCCCACACCGCGAGCCCCATCGGCGCGCAGGGCAACCCCCTCGCGGTCGAGGATGCCGTCGTCGCCCACGACGTACTCGTCCGCGCGCTCTCGGACGGGGCGGAACCGATCCCGCGCGAGCGCCTCGACGCGTTCGAGCGGCGGCGGCGCCCGACTGTCGAGCACGTCGTCGCGCTCCAGCGGCGCGCCGCCCGGAACCTCGCGTTCTGGCTCGACTACGGGCAGTATCTCCCCGGATGGCTCGTCCGCGGGTCGGCGTCGGCGTTCGGATGGGCGGTCCCGCGCTCGCGGCTGATCCGCGGACTCGTCGAGTCGTTCGCGCTCGGCGACCGCTCGGTCTCCGTCGCGCGGTCGCACTTCGAGGACTGACGCGTCCGCGCTGGGAGGTCGTCCCGAGGTGGCCGACCGCGCCGGCGTCGCGTCAGCCCTCGCGCTTCCGCAGCACGCTCCGGTCCAGCCCCGCCGCGGACCGCTGGCCGGCGAGCCCGAGCGTCAGGTCGAAGTCCGCGAGGACGTTCTCGCAGACGGCGCGCACGCCGTCGGCGCCGTCGAGCGCCAGCCCGTAGACGTACGGCCGGCCGAGGAGCACGGCGTCCGCGCCGAGCGCGAGCGCGACCAGCGCGTCCGCCCCCCGGCGGATCCCGCTGTCGAACAGCACCGCGCCGTCCTCGCCGACGCGGTCGACGACGTCGGGCAGCGCTTCGAGCGCCGGGATCGCCCTATCGACCTGCCGGCCGCCGTGGTTGGAGACGACGACGCCGTCGGCGCCGCTGTCCATCGCCGCCCGCGCGTCGTCGGGGTGGAGGACCCCCTTCACCACCACCGGCAGGTCCGTCAGGTCCGTCAACCACGCGAGGTCGTCCCAGGTCAGCGACGGATCGCCGAAGATATCGACGAACTCCCGGACCGCCGCGAGTTCGTTCTCCGCGGGGTCGGCGTCGAGCCGGTCGAGGAAGGCGGGGTCCGACAGGTAGTTCGCGATGCCCTCGCCGTCGAGGAAGGGCAGGTAGGCGTCCGCGATGTCCCGCTCGCGCCAGCTCAAAAGCGGCGTGTCGACGGTCACGACCAGCGCTTCGAAGTCCGCCTCCTCGGCGCGTTCGACCATGCTCTCCGTGATCGCCCGGTCGCTCGACCAGTAGAGCTGGAACCAGCCCCGTCCGCCCGCGTCGTCGAGCGTCGCCGCCACGTCCTCCAGTCGCACCGACGACGCCGTGCTGAGGACCATCGGCAGGTCGAGGTCGGCCGCCGCCTCGGCGACCGCCGTCTCGGCGTCGGCGTGGACGATCGACAGCACGCCGATCGGCGCGAGCAAGAACGGTGCGGAGAGTTCCCGTCCCAGGAGTTCGACGGAGCGGTCGCGCTCGGCCACGTCGCGGAGCATCCGCGGGACGATGCGCCACTCCCGGAACGCCTCCCTGTTGGCAGTCATCGTCTCCTCGCCGCCCGCGCCGCCGGCGACGTAGCCCGCCGCGTCGTCGTCGAGCGCCTCCAGCGCCGCCGCTTCCAGGCCCTCGTAGCGGACCGGCAGGTCCGGCGTCACGTCGGCCAGCCCCTGCATGTACACGTCCCGCTGGCGGCTCGGCCCCGGCTGGTCGTCCGGCCCGTCGTCGGTCATGCCCCACGATACCGTCCCCCGCGGCAAAGTAGTTCGCCCCCCTCGCTCACAGCGTCGTGTACCGTTCCTCGTTCCAGGGGTTCGCGGTGTTGGAGTAGCCTCGTTTCTCCCAGTAACCCCGTTCGGCCTCGGTGAGGAAGGTGACGCTGTCCACCCACTTCGCGCCCTTGTACGCGTACTTGTGGGGGGTGACCACGCGGAGCGGTCCGCCGTGGTCCGAGGGGAGCGGGTTGCCGTCGAGGTCGAGCACGAACAGCACCTCCTGACGCATACACTCGTCCAGCGGCAGGTTGGTCGTATAGCCGTCCATCGCGCCGAACATGACGTGGACGGCGTCGTCCTCGACGCCCGCTCGCTCGGCGATCTCGGGGAAGGTGACGCCGCGGAACTCGTTGTCGAAGCGGCTCCAGCCGGTGACGCAGTGGAAGTCCTGGCGCTGCGTGTCGGTCGGTAGCTCCTGGAACTCCTCCCACGAGTAGCGCAGTGGTTCATCGACGGCACCGTGGACCGTGAACTCCCACTCGCCGGGGTCGAAGTCGGGAGTGTCTTTCAGCGAGAGGACGGGGAACCGCTCGGTCTTCCGCTGGCCCGGCGGCAGGCGCTCGCCGTCGAACTCCTCGTGGATGTCGGTCACGTCTCGGACGCCCATGGGTCGGGGTTGGGGCGGAACGTCCCTAAATGGCCGGATGCGTCGGAATCGGCGACGGCGACCGCCCCCTGCAGTGGCCGGGCGCCGATTTATTCCGGTGGCTCCGGTAGGACGTTCCAGAGTTCACGATGCCGGTCATCCGAATCGAAGCCGACTCCCCCGAGCGGACCCAGATCGGCGAGGGACTGGTCCGGTTCGCCGTCCAGGCCGGCCGCCTGGAGACGGGGCGAAAAGAGGGACGGTACTTCCTCAAGCACGCCGACGGCTGCGGCGTCGACGGCCGACGCATCCGCCCGGGCGACCCCTTCGCATTCGACACCGAGAGCGGCGATATCCTCTGCATCGAACACGCCCGAGAGCAGGCAGAGGGTGCATCGGCCGAGAGCGAGTAACCGAGTGCGGTTCCGCGCGGACAGTCACTCCAGCGTCCCGGCCACGGCGTCGAGCACGTCCAGCGCCGCCTCGATCTCGTCCGGCGATTCGACGAACACGAGCGTCCGCGGGGGCCGAACCGCCTTTGGCCGGACGCGCAGGTCGGCGTCCGCCGCCGCTCCGGCCGCACGGTCGGGGGCAGTCAGGAACTCGACGTGGATCCGGTCCGGGTGGACGGCCACCTCGGCGAGTCGGGTCTCGTCACGGTCGATCGCGTACGCGAACGCGCCGTCCGCGGTCGGTTCGACCCCCGTCGCCTCGTCGACGACCGCGAGCGCGTCGGTTTCGCGCTCGCCCGCCTCGACCCCCGCGGCGAGACGTAGCGCGAGCGCCATGCCGTCGGTGCCGTCGACGCGGTCGTCGCCGTCGTCGCTCATGCGCAACCGTCCGTCCGGGAACGGGAAAACTCGCCCGCTGTCCGGGGACACTCCGGAAGCACGGGACGCGAGGGCCACGCCTATATCGGCGGTCTCCGATTGCGGCCGTATGTCACGCGAGAACGTCGAGTTGCACAACGTCGCCGAGCCCCTCCCCGCGGACGACGGCGTCCGGCTGGATCGACTCCCGCCCGCAGTCACGGAGCCGTTCAACGACCGCTCGCAGGAGGAGTACGAGCGCCCCGACGGCGTCGAGATCCGCTTCGTCGGCGAGTCCGCCGAGATCACGCTGTCCTGCCCGGAGGGGTCCTGCGAAGCGACGCCGTTCTGGGGCCCCTTCCAGGGTCGGCCAGCGGAACACGTCACCCTCGGCGCCGAGCCGACGACTATCGAACTGTCGCTCCCGGAGCGCGTCGCGGCGGTCGACCGCGACCGCCTCGACGACCGCTACTTCGACCCGACGGTCGGCCGCCTCGTGCTCTTCGGCAACCCGGTCGTTCTCCACGACGTGTCGGGCGACGTCCGACCGCCGGAACCGGCCGAGCGCCCCGACGGGACGCTGCTCACCTACGGCACGTCGATCACCCAGGGCGCCTGCGCGAGTCGCTACCCGGTGACCTACGGGCACCAGGCCGCGCGACACCTCGGTGCCGACCACCTGAACCTCGGCTCCGGCGGGTCCGCCTTCTGCGAGAACGCCCTCGCGGACTACGTCGCCGGGCGTGACGACTGGGATTGGGCCGTGCTCGCCGTCTCGGTCAACATGATCGCCGCCGACTTCGACGCCGACGAGTTCGGCGAGCGCGTCCGCTACCTGGTCGACACCGTCGCGGGCGCCCATCCCGACAAACCCGTCGCCGCGGTGACGCTGTACCCCTTTTTCGCCGATCTGTGTCCCGATAGCAGCGACGGGGACGAGTGGCCGGCCACGCCGAGCGAGTACCGCCAGGAGCTGCGCGACGCCGTCGCGGCCGCCGACCGCGACAACCTCCACCTGATCGAGGGCCCCGACCTGCTCCAGGACCCGGGCGGCCTCTCGACCGACCTCCTGCACCCGATGGACCACGGCATGACCGAGATCGCCCACCGGCTGGCGGACCGGCTGCGCGAGCGCTGATCGAGGAACGCCAGAAAGCGGCCGGAGAGCAGGCTGTGGAGTCCTATTCGTCGCTGTCAGCGTCGGCCGCGACCATCGCTTCGAGCCGGTCGAGCCCGAGTTCGAGCCGGTCGCGACCGTTCGCGAAACTCAGGCGGAGGTGGCCCTCGCCGCCCGCTCCGAAGGCCGAACCGGGGGCGGTCACCACGCCGTGGTCCGCGAGGAGGCGCTTCGCGACGTCCTCGCTCGATCCAGCGAGCGCGCTCACGTCGACGAACGCGTAGAACGCGCCCTCCGGACGCGTGACCGAGATCCGGGGAATCCCCCGGATGCGGTCGACGACGTAGTCCCGCCGGTCGCGGAACGCCGCCTGCATCTCCGCGACCGGCTCCTGGGGCCCGGTCAGCGCCGCGATGGCCGCGTACTGGGCGGGCGTGTTGACGCAAGAGGTCGTGCTCTCGTGAATCTTCGTCACCTGGGAGAGCACGTCCGACGGCCCGGCGAGCCACCCGACGCGCCAGCCGGTCATCGCGTAGGCCTTCGAGACCGACCCGACCGTGAGCACCCACTCCTCGCGGTCGAGTCGGTCAGCCACCGCGGCGGTCCGCGGCGGGCGCTCGCCGTAGGTGAGGTCGCGGTACACCTCGTCGGCGAGGACGTACGCCCCATGGTCGGCCGCGGCAGCGACCACGCGCTCGACCGCGTCGGGCGAGAACACGCGTCCGGTCGGATTCGACGGCGAGGTCAGCAGGACGGCCGCGGTGTCCGGCCCGATGGCGTCGACGACCCGGTCGGCGTCGGGGGCGAACCCCTCCTCGGCAGGCATGGGCACCTCGACCGGCACGGCGTCGGAGAGTTTCGCCTGCGAGATCGGGTTCGGCCACGCCGGCGTGGGGACGACGACCTCCGCGCCGGGGTCGGCGACCGTGTGGATCGCCAGGTGGAGCGCCTCGACGCCACCGGTCGTGATAGCCACCTCCGAAGCGGGATCGGGCGCTGGCCCTCCGTCGCGACCGAGAGACGCCGCGACGGCCTCCCGGAGTTCGCGGATGCCGGCGTTGGAGGTGTACTTCGTCCGGCCGGCAGTCGCCGCCTCGTGGGCGGCCTCCACGACGTGGCCGGGCGTGTCGAAGTCCGGTTCGCCGAACTCCAGGTGGACCAGGTCGCCGTCGTGTTCGGCGGCGAGTTCGAACATCTCGCGGATCCCGTGGGGCTCGATCGCCCGGACCCGCTCGGTGACGCGGGCGGCCTCGGCCACGGACTCGGACGGATCGGTCATCGGTCGTACGGACCGCGCTGAGCGCCAAGAACGTTGGGATGCGAGCCAACCGGGCGCGTGGCGCGGGCGGAGCGTCGACGGGGACTCACTCGCCCTCCGGCGGAAACTCACTCGCCCGTCGGCGCGTTCGCCGCGAGGTCCGAAAAGTCGATCCGCAGGGAGGGGTACCAGCCGGCGAGCGCCGGGAGGTACGAGCCGAGGAGGCGGTCGAGGAACACCACCGGAACGACGGCCTCGACCGGCAGTCCGAGGGCCACGAACACCGCCGTCGCGCTCGCCTCGGAGACGCCGATGCTCCCCGGCGTGAGCGGCAGGAGCGTCACGCTGTAGGCCGCGACGAGGTACAGCGGCAGCGCGACCAGCGGCTCGAAACTGACGCCGAGGCTCCCGAACAGCAACCAGATGCGCACGCCGGGCACCACCAGCACCGTCACGACGTAGCCCGCGACGTACGGGGCGACCGCAGACGGGCTGGAGAGCAGCGCGCGGAACGCGGCCGCCGAGTCCGCCGTGAACTCGGGGATCTTCTCGGTCAACCCGCCGAGTCGCCCCCCGACGACCGGGACGCGTCGAGCGACGGCGTCGATCGCGCCGGTCACCCGATTGAGAGCACGCATGTGCGCGCCGGCGAGCAACACCAGCGTGCCGGCGGCGAGGTACAGCCCCGTCGACAGCAGGAGCACGAGGACGAGCGCGGTGGGGAGCGCGCCCAGCCCGATCGCGACGCCGACGAGCGCGGTGGCGCCGTAGAGGACGGCGTACAGCCCGGTGTGGACGCCCGAGACCGCGATCGCCTCGGCGTAGGGCATCCCGGTGCGGTCGTGGGCGACGAACGGCGCGACCGCGCGGCCCGACAGCCGCGAGGGGAGCAACTGGTTGACGAACAGCACGACCAGCCCGGTCTGGACGGCGTCGCGGAACCGCGTCGGCGCGGCGCTGTCGAGCAGGACGTGCCACATGTACAGGGACACGACCAGTCCGACGGCGCTCACGGCCACCAGCGCGACGGCCGTCCCGGCCGACACGTCGGCCAGCAGCGACAGCGCGCGCTCCCACTCGACCTGGCGGACGACCCACGCGAGCGCGAGCGCGCCGACGAGGTACTGGACCGCGCGGACCGCCCGCGCCCGTCGCCCCGAGTCGCTCACGGACGCCTCCCGTCGGTCGTCGTTCCCGCGAACGCTCCCGCGGCGGCCGTGGTCGGTGTCAGTGTCACGGGTCGGGGTAGTTCTCGGCGACGGTCCCCGGGAGTTTCCGGAGCACGGCGAGGCCGCTACAGTACGGGCGCTGTTCGAAGACGAACCCGTCCCTGACGGTGACGAACGCCTCCGTCTCGTCGAACGCGCAGGAGAAGTACGTCTCCAGCGCCTGGATGACACCCCGGTCGGCGCGCCGCGAGAGCCCGACCGTCCCGTTCTGGCGCCGGTAGACGCGCTGCATGTTCGTGTCGTGGAACAGCACGACCGCGTCGTCGGCGAGGTGGGGGAACCACGCGTCGATCTCCGCGACGGTGTGTTCGTACTCGTGGCTCGTGTCGACGAACAGCACGTCGATGGCCGGGTCGACGCCGTGGTCGTCGCTCCACGCCTCGAATCGCTCCGCGAACGCGACGTCGTCGGACTGGACGAACTGCCAGCGGTCGTAGTCGCCGTCGTAGGCCGTCGGGTCGACGTCGACGCTGACGAGGTCCGCCTCGGCGAGGCAGGCGACCCGCTCGAAGACGAACGTCGACTCGCCGCCCCTGACGCCGAGTTCGACGACGGTGTCTGGATCGGCCTGCAGCGCCTCGACGAACAGCCGCTGGAGGTGGTCGCTGGTATCGGTATACCGCCGGGCACGGCGCTGGACGGCCCGGAACTCGGGCAGGTCCGTCGGCGGCTCGTACCCCTCCGACCCCCGCACCTCGTTGTAGCGGTCGATGCCGCCGTGGATCAGGTCGAGCGCGCCGCTCCGCCGTAGCGAACGGTGAAACAGGTTACTGCCCCCCATGTCCAGACCGTGGAGTGCCGGCCCGAAAAGTGGTCGGCCGCGAGCGGTCGATCGCGCCCGCGTCGGTGCACCGCGAGCCGTCGATCCCACTCGCGTCGGTGTACCGCGAGCCGTCGATCCGCGCCACGTCAGTGCACCTCCGGCGGGGGCGATTTGGGCTGCGAGCCGGGCACCTCGTGCCGGCGGATGGTCGTCGCTTCGAGCAAGTCCGCTTCCGAGCGCGGGTACGGGGCGCAGTAGACCTGCAGCGGCTGGGTTACCAGACTCACCGCCGAGAGCGCGACCGCCGTGGCCGACACCGAGTTGTTGCTGTGGGCGGCGATCCGGGCCGCGATCGTCCGGAGCAGCGTCCTGAAGTTCTCCACCGACGGGGCGTAGATCTCGCCCTTGTCCGGGTGGATCGAGTGGGTGTCCAGGACGGCCCGCATGGGAACGCCGCGGTCGGCCAGCCTGAGCGAGAGGTCCACGTCCTCGCCGCGGATCGGCATCGACGGGTCGAACACCTCCCCGTCGAGTTCGTCCCGGTAAATCGCTCGCGGGATGATCGCTCCGTCCCCCGGGATGTAGTTCACGTCCGCCGTCCCGGACAGCGGGTCGACGACGTACGGGATCGTGAAGCGATACGGCGACAGGAGCCGCACGTAGGTCCGCTCGGGGTCGACGCGGTAGTTGCGCCGGGCCGTCGTCCACACCGCCTCCGGCGTGACGCGGTCGGCGAGCGTCCGCAGGTACCCCCGCGGGAACAGCGTGTCGTGGTTGTAACAGCAGATGTACTCGCCGCGGCTCTCGCGGATCCCGCGGTTGATCCCGCGGCTGAACCCGCGGTTTTCGTCGTTCTCGAGGACGCGGACGGGCGCGTCGTCCGGGTAGGCTTCCCGCACGCGTTCGGGCGTCCCGTCGTCGCTGTCGTTGTCGACGACGACGACCTCGTAGTCGTCGAACGCCTGCCGGCGCACGGAGTCGATCGCCCCCACGATCGCCTCGCCCGGGTCCCACGTCAGGAAGACGAGCGAGAACGTGGGGCGCGTCCGCGCGCTCGTCATCCGTCCCACCTCCGCTCCGGGACCGGTCGACCGCCTGGGACGGTAGTCGACCAGTTCGCGATCCGGACGTTGGGTCTCTCCCGCCCGGATGCCCCCGCGTGCCTGGGCAGTGCGACTCCGGTCTGTGAGCGGGCGGTCCGTCCGGGGCGCAGCCCGGTCGCGGAGGGCGGTGCTGTTCCGGGTCGAACCCAGCGACGGACAGGCGGTGACATTCTCGGACCTCCTCGTCCGATCGATGGGGCGAACGGTGGTTAACGAACCATCTTGCACACTCAAGCCCCGATTAGCGACGCAAGCGGCCACAGTTCGCCGAAATTCGGCCGGGAGACGAACGCGTGAGGAACGCCGGGTCCGCCCGAGCGATCCCCCGACGAGACGGTCGCTCAGCCCGACGTCCCGCACTGCCCGTCCCGTTCGAGGATCACGGTGTACTGGTCGACGCCCACGTCCTGTGGATCCCCGTACTGGTGCATCCGCGGTCTGAGCCCGACTTCGACGAGTCCCCGCAGCCTCCCGGGCCGCGACTGGGTATCCAGGAACGCCGGCCGACGCCCGAACGTCGCCGCGACGCGGTAGGGGTAGGTGTCCCCGGCGAGCAGGGTCCGGAGGAACCGTTCGCGTCGCTCGCCGGAGAGCCCGCGCGCCCGCTCGCTCCAGTCGTCGGGCGCCAGTACGAGGATGCTCTCGTAGTAGTGCAACTGGACGTAGTCGGGGCAGCGCTCCTCGATGGCGAATAGCCACTCCATCCCCGACTCCTTCGCCCCGCCGGGCGTCGCCTCGCGGTTGGTCGGTCGGTAGACGGTCATCCAGTGGGGCACCGCGGCCTCCTGGGGGTCGTTCGGGTACGTCTCGACGGTCGCGTTCGGCGCCGCGTTCGCGTCGAGCCAGCCGGTCGCCCGGTCGCGTGACTGCGAGGCGTAGCCGAGGTCGCCCACCCCGGCGTACAGCGCGCTCGTCACCAGAAGAGCGGCAATGATCGGCCCTCCCAGGTTCCGCCGGTAGTCGTAGAGCCGCATCAGCGCGACGGCGAGCACGACGACGAGCAGCGGGATCGTCGGGAGCAGGTGATGCGTGCGGACGTACGCCCAGTCCGCGTAGAGGCGGGTGTAGCCCGCGAGAACGATCAGCGCCAGCGCGACGCCGTCGGCCTCCGCCGACCGCCGGAGCGTCCGGGGGACGCTCGCGAGGAGGCCGCCTACCGAAGCGACGAACAGTGGCAGTCCCATGCCGTTGAGGTACCCGCGCAGGACCCACCACCAAGTGGGAGCGACCCGCCAGCCGTGCGGGTCGGTCTTGCCCGTGGTCCCCCGCTGGATGCGAGCGACGAGCGGTTCCAGCCCGCCGGCGACCACGGTCGGGAACCCCAGGTATATCGCCCCCGCGCCGAGCGCAGCACCGACCGCGAGCATCCGCGGGCGGAAGAGCGCCGCTCGCCAGTCGTCGCCGGCGTTCCCCACGCGGAGGACGAACGCACTGGCGATAACCAGCACGCAGACGACGGTCGTGAGTTTCAGCGCGATGGCGATCCCGCCGGCCAGGCTGGCGGCGAGGAACAGGGCAGCGTCCCCGGTCTCGGCGTACCGGATGCAGAAGTACACCACGAGCAGGAAGAAAAACAGCGCCGGCACGTCCTCGCCGACCTCGTGAGCCAGGACGAGAAAGCCCCAGGTGAACGAGAGCAACAGCGCGGCGAGCCGGCCGGCCGCCCGGTCGCGCATCGCCGTCCCGATCCGGTAGGTGACGTAGACGCACCCGACCGCCAGGGCGACGACGACGAGTCGACCGAGCAGGACGCTCCACGTCCAGATCCACGCCGGCGTGCGCTGCCAGTGGGCCCACAGGTCGACCGAGGCGTGCTCCGGCAGCTGTACGAACGCGTCGATCTGCCCGGTGAGGAAGGCGACGACGAAGACCGGCAAGAGGGCCAGCCCGAACAGGTAGAACGTCGCACCGAACGCCCGCCCCTGTTGCATCCCCGCGAGCGCCGACTCGATCCCTGGATCGGCGGCGAAGGTCCCGACGAAGGACATCGGGTCGACGATTCGCCAGCGCTCGTCCCGGGTGGCGAAGTTGGGGACGCGGTGCCAGAACCAGAAGCCCGCGAGGACCGTCGCCAGCCCGAGGATGTACGGGAGGTACGGGTCCGACTCGAAGTCGTCGCGGAGGCACCGCCGCGCTCTCCCGACGAGCCCTCCGGCCACTGGGCGCATGGAGTGGCGTTCGGCGGAGGCCCGGAAAGTCATGACGGCGATATACCCGCCGTCGCGTCGGTAAGCCGGCGTTAACGGCCGGACCGCGGCGGCTTCGAAGTGGACCGCTCCGGCGTCCGATTGGCTGTGTCAGCTAGGGTGCGGGCTGCGCCGGCGGCCGGTCGGACTGTGCCGTCGACCGCTGGGTTCACATCGAGGCGGTCCCGGGCGAGCGCGGAGGTCGCAGTTCAGTCGCCGAGGTAGTACTCGACCGTCCGCTCCAGGCCCTCCTCGAAGGCGTACTCGGGTTCCCAGCCGAGGTCCCTGATCTTCGCCGTCTCCAGGGCGTAGCGCTGGTCGTGGCCCGGCCGGTCCTCGACGAATTCCACGAGGTCCCGCGACGCGCCCACTTGGTCCAGGATCGCTTCCGTCACGTCGAGGTTCGTCCGCTCGTCGCCGCTGCCGACGTTGTACACCTCGCCCGCGACTCCCTCCCGGAGCGCCAGGTCGATCGCCCGGCAGTTGTCGGCGACGTAGGTCCACTCCCGGACGTTCGAGCCGTCGCCGTACAGGGGGAGCGACTCGCCCGCCGCCGCCCGTGTGAGGAACTTCGGGACGAGCTTCTCTTCGTGCTGGCGCGGGCCGAAGTTGTTCGACGAACGGGTGACGACGACGGGAAGCCCGTAGGTCCGCTCGTAGCTCAGCGCGAGGTGGTCGGCGCCGGCCTTGGTCGCGGCGTAGGGGTTGCGCGGGTCGAGCGGGTCGGTCTCGGCGAACGCCCCGTCGACGGTCTGGCCGTACACCTCGTCGGTCGAGACCTGCAGGAACCGGTCGAGGTCGGCGTCGCGGGCCGCGTCGAGGAGCGCGCGCGTCCCGTCGACGTTCGTCTCGACGAACGGCGCCGCGCCGTCGATCGACCGGTCGACGTGCGACTCCGCCGCGAAGTGCACCACGGCGTCGACGTCCGCGACCAGGTCGGCCACCAGGTCGTCGTCGCGGACGTCGCCCTCGACGAACTCGTGGCGGTCGTCCCCGAGCGCGCCGGCGAGGTTGTCCTTCGAGCCCGCGTAGGTCAGCGCGTCGAGCGTGACCACCTCGTCGTCGGTGCGTTCGAGCAGGTGGTCGACGTAGTTCGAGCCGATGAATCCCGCACCGCCGGTGACGAGCGTTCGCACGGTTCAGTCAACGAGTCGACCGCATATTTGTGTTTCCGCTGCGTGGGTGGGCGCATGCGAACGCTGGTCCTCGGCGCGAACGGGCAGCTCGGGAGCAACGTCGTCACCGCCGCGCTCGACCGCGGCTGGGAGGCCCACGGGACGGTCCGGTCGTCGCCCGAGCGCGCACCGGTGGAGTGCTCCCGGCTGGACATTCGCGACGCCGACCGCGCGGCCGCGCTGCTCGACGAGCGCGCGCCCGACCTCGTCGTCAACTGCGCCGCGATGACGGACGTCGACGGCTGCGAGGCCGACCCCGAGCGGGCGCACGCCGTCAACGGCGAGGCGCCCGGCGACCTCGCGTCGGCCTGCGCCGACCGGGGGATCCGGTTCGTCCACGTCTCGACCGACTACGTGTTCGACGGGCGCGACCAGACGCCCTACGACGAGTCGGGCGAGGCGAACCCGCTCCAGGTGTACGGCGAGTCGAAACTGGCCGGCGAGCGCGCCGTGCGCAATCTCGACGCCGACTCGCTGGTCGCCCGCCTCTCGTTCGTCTACGGGACCCACGGGTTCACGGGCGAACCGACTGGGTTCCCGGCCTGGGTCCGCGGCAAACTCGCCGCGGGCGAGTCCGTCCCGCTGTTCACCGACCAGCACGTCACCCCGAGTCGCGCCGGGCAGGCGGCCGCGACCCTCCTCGACCTCGCCGACGCCGGGGAGTCGGGGACCGTCCACGTCGCCAGCCGGTCGTGTCTGACTCCCCACGAGTTCGGCCGCCTGCTCGCCGACCGGCTGGACGCCGATCCGACGCTCGTCGAGGAAGGGTCGATGGGCGACGTCGACCGCGAGGCGACGCGGCCGCCTCACACCTGCCTCGACGTGTCGGCGGTCGAGGCTGCGCTCGATCGCCCGCAGCCCACGACCGACGAAGACCTCGCCGCCATCGACGATGCGCTCTCGCTCGACCGGCGCGCGGACTGACGGGGCCGAGCCAGCGCGCTCGCAGTGCTCGCCGTCACGTAAACTCCTTCAGTCATCACGCAGCGTGCGCTTGGGTCCGCGCCCCCAAACGGACACGTGTCCGAACGACGAAGCGCGGCGCCCGGTGCGGGCCCGGACCGGACGGAATCGGATCCGACTGTCGAGACGTTCTGGTCGGCGCTGAACACGGGAGCGCTGCTGGTCGTCGCCGCTCTCCGCTCGCCCGTACTGCACTCGCTGTCCGGCGAGTGGCCCGCCGGGTTCGGCGGCCGGGGCGCGGCCGCGTTCGCCGTCGTCGGCGTCGGTCTCTTCGGCTACTCGCTCGTGATCGCGTCCTGAGCGCCGGCCCCCGGGGAGTCAGTCGGTCCCGCTCCCCGCGGGCTCCTGTTCGAGTTCGACGTCGGTCCCGTCCCGCGTCTCCCGGCCGACTCGCGTCTTCATCTCCTCGAGTTCCCGGTCGATGCGCTGCTCGGTCGAGCGGCGTTCGAGTTCGCGGTCGATCTCGTCGCCCTCGGCGAGCACGTCGTCGAGAGCGCCGCTCGCTTCGAGTTCTTCGAGCGCGGACGCCCGGGCTTCCATCTGCTCGGTCCGGTCGGTCGCCCGTTCGATCGCGCGGCTCACGTCCTCCATCTCGCCGCCGACGCCCGTGAACGCCTCGGCGACGCGCGCCGACGCTCGCGCCGCCTCGTGGCGGGCTTTCAGCGTCTCCTTGTGCGTCCGGAACCCCTCGATGCGACCGCGGAGCGTGACCTGCCGCTCGGTCAGGCGGTCCTGAGTCGCCTGGAGGCGCTCGATCTGTTCCTCGAGATCGGCCACCTGGTCGACCGTCGCGTGTTTCTTCTCGAGTGCGCGCCGCGCCAGGTCGTCGCGGTCCTGTCGGACCGCCTCCCGGACCTGCTCGTCGTGCTTCTCGGCGGCCGCCTGCAGGCGCTCGCGGTGCATCTCCAGCCGCTTCTTCTGGGTCGTGATGCTCGCGATGCCCCGGTTGATCTCCTGGAGTTCGTCGCGCAACCGCTCGTAGGAGTAGTCGAGTTCCGCTGCCGGGTCCGACGTGCGATTCAGGAGCGCGTTCAGCCACGACTCGATCGTGAACGAGATGCGTCCGAGGAGACTCACTGGTGTCCCTCCGGTTCGAGGCGCCCGTCCGGTCCACTGGGTCCGTTCGATGGCATAGCGGAGGAATCGGGCCAGATCCGGTTAATACCGCTGCGCGCAAACGCCGGTCCGGCGGCCCGCGCTCGTTCGAACCGCTCGCTGCTCGCCCGTGTTCGAAGCGCTCGCTGCTCGCCCGTGTTCGAAGCGCTCGTTGCTCGCCCCCGTTCGATCGTCCTATTCCGGTGCGCCCCGTCTTCGCTCGCCGACTCGAGCTGAGGGTGCCCGAAGCGAGCATCTATCCGCTGCCGACGGCGGCCGTCGCGGCGGTCACGAACGAAGAAGTTCGTCACGGGCGAGCGGCGCGGCTCCGACCCTTGCTGTTTTGGGAGGGGGCGTATGCCTGTCGGTCCCGTACGTCGACGTGAACGATGAGCCTGGACCAGTCCACGCGGCCCCTCGACGTCGAGAACGTGCGGGTGTTCGACTACCGGCGGGACGTGATCGTCGAACTCCACGGCGAGACGCCGGACGGGGAGTTCGACGCGGTCTCGTACGTGTTCCGGGAGGACCCGGACGACGAGACTGGTCTGCGATCGCCCGAGATCGAAGCCGATCACGAAGCGGCCGTCCACGAGGCGCTGGACGAAGCGGACTACACGCTCACCTGAAGCGGTTCGACTTCCGCAGAAACGTCGCGACTGACGCCGGGAGATGTGACTCCGCGATACGAGTTAGCGAACAGAGCGGACCACGGCCGAAAAGCGGCCGTGTGTCGCTCTGAATTGGTCCCCGCTGACGCTTCGGCCCTCCAAGACGAAGCGTCATCTGATACAATGACCTACTGTTAATTAAGCCTGTTGGGCCGACGCCGGAAAGATCGTCGCATTGACACACCAGACGACCGGTTCCCGGGTGGTCGCGGTGGTCGATCGGGCGGGCACCACGTCTGGACTACAGCCGATACTGTTCGCGGTTGTCGAGGAAGTGCCGGCGCTCGCTCTCGGGGAGGTCCGTGAACCGGAGGACTGCCTCGCAGTCGAGCCCCGGACACTTCGTGACGCGAGCGCTCTCGAGTTCGTTCGCCGAGACGATCGTCCCGCAGTCCGGACAGGTGAGGGTGATGACGCGCATGGTCAGAGCTTGATGTCGGAGTTCTCGCCGACGACGAGGCGCTGGCCGTCGGGGAGCACCTCGTCGGCGCTCGTGATCGTGGCACCGCTCCCGACGAGGCTGTCGACGATCCGACCGGAGGCGTCGATATCCGCGTCGCCGATGATCACGCTGTTCTCGACGTGCGTGCTGGCGACCGTCGACCCCGCGCCGACGGAGGTGTAGGGGCCGACGTACGCCCCCTCCTCTACGGCGACGCCCGCTCCGAGCGAGACCGGACCCCTGACGACCGCTCCGGACTCGACCACGGCGCCCTCGTGCATGTCGATTCGACCTGTCGTCTCCGCGCCGTCTTCGACGGTTCCGTCGTCTGCCGGATCCAGGTCTTCGAGGACGAGTCGGTTGGCCTCGAGGACGTCCCCGGGCTTGCCGGTGTCTTTCCACCAGCCCTCGACGACGTGGGAGCTGATCGCCAGCCCGTCGTCGAGCAGCGACTGGATGGCGTCGGTGATCTCGAGTTCCCCCCGCCAGGACGGCTCCAGTTCCTCGATGGCGTCGAAGACCGCGGGCGAGAACACGTAGATGCCGATGAGCGCCAGATCGCTCGGCGGGTCGTCGGGCTTCTCGACCAGCCGGCGCACGTCGCCCGCCTCGTCCACCTCGGCGATGCCGAACGCCCCTGGGTCGTCGACGTGCTGCAGGGCGATCGCCGCGGCGTAGTCGCCCGACTCGAAGTGCTCGACGAGTTCGCCGACGCCCCGGTTCAGGAGGTTGTCGCCGAGGTACATCACGAAGTCGTCGTCGCCGACGAACTCCCGGGCACAGCCCGCCGCGTGCGCCAGCCCGAGCGGGTTCCCCTGGACGATGTACGTGACGTCGACCCCGTAGGCCGACCCGTCGCCGAGGAACGACTGGATGGCCTCGCGGCCCTTGTGGCCGAGGACGACGCCGACGTCGGTGATCCCGGCCGCGCGGAGGTCCTCGACCGCGTACTCCAGGACCGGCTTGTTCGCGACCGGGATGAGTTGCTTGGGGCCGGTGTGGGTGATCGGGCGGAGCCGCGAACCCGTCCCGCCCGCGAGGATGAGTCCCTTCATGGTCCCGCGATTGTATCGCGATCACTCAGTTAGTCGCCGCTTATCGACACCTGTGATTTAGGGTACCATTCGTTCGAAGACAGCGACGAAGACGAGGCAGGTTTCGATTCCAGGTGACGGATCTGACCGCTCAGTCGTCGTCGGCAGTGTACGCGCCGTCGCGCCGCTTGATTCGGGCGACGACCAGACGCTGGTCGTTCCGTCGAAAGGTCACGGACAAGCGGAATCCTCCGACACGTATCTTCTTGTATGGGCTGTTTTGGAGCGGCTCTCCGTAATCGGGTGGATCGCGCCACGGGGAGTCGACGATGTCGTCGAGTTTCTCGATAACGCGGTCCTGTTCAGCCGGCGAAAGCGCGGAGAATCGTCCTGTGCCTTCGAGGAGAGTTCCCAGACCCACCCGTCGTCACTCATCCGTACCGAACTGTTCGCGCGCTTCGTCCGCGCCCATCGTCAGTCCCTCGCGGACGTCCTCCTCGGCTTCGAGGAGCGCGACGAGTTCGTCGCGGTCGAACGTCGGGAACTCGACGGCGTCCCGGAGCGTGTAGCGGATGAACTCGCTCCGGCTGTTGAAGCCACGCCCTTGCCACGTGTCGTCGATCTCCTCGAGGAACGACTCGGTTAGTTTGAAGTTTACCGAGACGATATCGTCTTCGCCGTCACCACCCGTGGTCGCTTCGGACATACGCTGGTAATACTCACGTGTTACCGATAGTCGTTTCGCTGGCGAGCATCGCCATCGACCAGTTGTCGATTACAGCTACTACGCTGCTCAGTGGGGCATCTCGTCCCAGTCCAGCGGGATCTCGTCGGTGTCCGGGGGCAGTCGCTGTTCGTCGGGGTCCTCGTAGTCGTAGAGGTTCGTCGGGAAGTTGATCAGCATCGCCTGTTCGTCGCCGACGACCTTGAACCCGTGCCAGCACGCCCCCGGGATGCGGACCATCCGCTGGTCGTGCTCGCCGATGACGAACGTGTCAAGTTCCCCCTGGGTCGGCGAGTCCTCGCGGTCGTCGTAAACGCCGACCTTAATGCGCCCGCTGGGGCAGACGAAGTGGTCGACCTGGCCGCGAGTGTGGCGGTGCCACGCGCGGACGACGCCCGGGTAGCTCAGCGAGTAGTAGCTCATCGCCGGTTCGGGGTCGTACTCCTCCCAGTCCTCCCTGAACACCTCGACCAGGTGCCCGCGCTCGTCGGCGTTGACCTGTAGCTCCCGCGTCTGGACACCGTCTATCATGTACGGACCCACTCGTCCCAGATTCATAACGTTCCGTGTGGCCGCGGCCGTGGACCCTTTCGCGACCGCCGATCACTCGACGACAGCGACCTCGTCGCCGACGCGGAGCGTCCCACCCCGGTCGCCCTCCGGGACCCTGCCGATGACCATCAGCGTGTAGTAGTGGTCGAACGCGTCCCGGTCGGCCCACTCGGGGAACGTCTCCTCGCGCTTCTGGACGAATCGCTCGCGGAACTCGGGGGTCGGCTCGCCGGTGTCGGGGTCGCGTTGCGGGACGACGCAACGGCCGCAGGGCGTGACGCCCTCGAATCGAACGTCGTCCACCTCGAACGCCGGTGCGTCGACCCCGACGAATCGGTCCTCCCAGAACGCCGGCACGCCCGAGATCTCGACGTTCGCACGGAGTCGCCGGCGCGCGCCGTCGACGGTCATCCCGTCGTACCACGAGGCGACCGTCTCCAGCGTCGCCGTGCTGACGACCGAGGGGCCCATCTCCCGTCGGTCGACGTAGCCCAGCGAGTCGTCGCGCCGGAGTTCGAGGTCCGCGTCGAAGAAGTCGCCGAACCACGCCGCTGCTGGTTCGCGCTCCGCGTCGAGGTCGAACTCCCGCGTCTCGCCGTCGGGCGTCTCGACCGCGAGGCGGCCCGACCCCGGGTCGAATTCGGTCGCCAGGTCGTGGACCCGGTCGGTCCGCTTGCCGTTGAGGACCTCCCCGTCGGCGTCGAACAGCGCGAACTCCCGATCGTGACGGAGCGTCCCTCCGTCGAGGATCGCCGCCGCTTCGACGTCGATTCCGTCTAACCCCTTTACCGGAAACACCCTGAGTCGTTCGAGTCGGGCCATCACCGGGAGGTCGGGCCGCTCCACCAATAGCGGTTCGTTCGAACGTGTGCACCGGACAGTCAGATCTCTCCGTCGTCGGGGACCCTCCGGTCCCACTGCTTGCGCGGTCTACCGACTGAGCAACCCCTCCTACCGGCCGATGGTCCCTTGCCGCGTGACCGGCGCGTCGGGATCGATGCAGAAGGCGACGAGCACCGAGTCTTCACGCGCGGTCACCGTCAGGTCGTCCGGGTCGACGAGCAGCCCGCTCTCTGCCTCGTCGAAGTACGTACCGGCGGCCTCGACCGCTCCCTCGAAGACGTAGAAGTACGTGTCCCGCCCCGAAATCGCGGGGAGGGCGACGCTGGCTCCCCCGTCGAGCCGCGCGTCGTAACAGTCGACGTCGTTGCGCACGGTAAAGGGCGCGTCCGATCCGTCTGCCCCGAAGACGTGCCGCCACTCGTTCGCGACCGGTTCGTCGAGAGGCCCGTGCTGGATACCCGGTTCGAGGTCGAGACTGTGCGGGCGGACGAAGATCTGGAGCATCCGCAGCGGCGGGTCCTCGGCGAGCGTGCGCTCCTCGTGCCAGAAACCGCTGCCCGCGTTCATCACCAGCAGGTGTTCGGGATCGGTGACCAGCTCGTTCCCCTGGCGGTCGTCGTGGCGCATGACGCCCGCGGGGACCCACGAGACGATCTCCTCGTTCTGGTGGGGGTGCATCGAGATGAGCGTGTCCGGGTCCATGAACGACTCGACGACGGTCGCCAGCGGCCCGTAGCCGTGGTCGTCGTGATCCGGGTGGTTCCGGCCGGGGAAGTTGAAGTGGATACGGAACGTGCCCTGGTCCTGAGAGACGTCTGTGCGTGGCGCTTTGTGGAGTTTCGGAGGGGACTCGGATTCCATGACGACGGTCTATCCACGGTACCGGCTCTGTACGGAAAAAGTGCCCGTGCTGACGGACGAGGGTCAGATTCGGTCGGTTCCTTGCTGGAGTAACCGGACGCTACTCGTCGCGCTACCTGGCTGTCCGGCGCAGTTCGTGGCACCCCATTCGTCCGACCCGTACGACCCCTGCAACCGGATACGGGGCCGGACTGGGCCGGGCCGGGACGACCTCCGCGGCGCGACTCGGACTCGCCGACGGATGACTGCGACCGTCGCTCGAGCGTGGGCACCCCTCATCACGAGACCGGCGGGTTTTCCAGTCGACCTCGTGATCGGTCTCTCTCGACAGCGTTGCGGCTTTCCTCTGATACAATAGTATTATATTTAATTTATAATTCTCGCTCTGATCGGAGACGGTGGACGAGCGGTGAGACAGTCTCGGTGAGGACGATCAGAACAGGAAGCTGTCGGGGGAGCTGCCGAATCGAGATGCGACGCCCGCCGGCTCGCTTCGCGGGATTTGATTGGATCATCTGCAATCAACCGACGAATCGCGACAAAATTTCAATCTAACAGGTGATTTCGTTACATTCTCCGTATTCTCGCCTGGTCCTGTATCGGTTCGGCGCGAACAGAGTCGGCCGATCGCGGCTGTTCAGTTGCTTCGTTCCGGGGGCAGAGACTGTGGTCACCGCCTCCGAGTGGCGTAAGTGGAATCGAATTCGACGACACATCACAGAACGAGTAGAACTGTAAAAACACCAGTTTTCATATATTCGGCTGTGTGCGTTCGCCGTCGTGAAACCCGAGTCGAGCGCGCCGCGGTCCGACACGGCGAATGTCGATTGGGCCACGTCGGCATCGTGGGCGGGCCGACGACGAGACGCGCGTTCGCGTGGGAACAGCACCTGTTCGGACAGTTCGGTTACAGCCGAGACCGGAGGTCGGCGACGACGTCCCCGGTCGCAGCCGAGCCGCCGAGGTCGGGCGTCCTGGGGGCAGACTCGTCCGCGAGCTGGTCGGAGACGGCGGTCCAGAGCGCGTCGGCGGCCTCCGGTTCCCCGAGGTCTTCGAACAGCATTGACCACGAGAGTACCGTCGCGAGCGGGTTGGCGATATCGTCGCCGACGATGTCGGGCGCACTCCCGTGGACCGGCTCGAACATCGACGGGTACGCATCGCCGGGGTGGATGTTCCCAGAGGGCGCGAGTCCCATGCTCCCGGTGATCTGAGCGCCGACGTCGGTGAGGATGTCGCCGAAGAGGTTCGAGGCGACGAGCACGTCGAACTCGTGAGGGCGGCGGATCAGGTCCATCGCCGCCGCGTCGACCAGGAGTCGTTCGACGTCGACCGACGGGAACTCCTCGCTCACGTCGTCGACCACGTCGTCCCAGAACACCATGCTGTGGGCCTGTGCGTTCGACTTCGTGATGCTCGTCAGGTGGCCCTCGCGTTCCGTGGCGGCCTCGAAGGCCGCGCGGACGATCCGCTCGGTCCCCTGCCTCGTGAACAGCGCCGACTGGACCGCCGTCTCGTGTTCGAATCCCCGGTGCTCGCGGCCGCCGATATCCGCGTACTCGCCCTCCGTGTTCTCCCGGTAGACCACGAAGTCGATGTCGCCGGATTCGTACCCCCTGAGCGGGCTCTCGATGCCATCGAAGAGGACGTTCGGGCGCTTGCAGACGTACTGGTCGAACCCCTTCCGGATCGGCAACAGGAGGCCGTGGAGGGTCACGTGGTCCGGGACCTCCGGGTGCCCGACGGCGCCGAGGAAGATGGCGTCGAAGTCGGCGAGCCGGTCGAGTCCGTCCGCGGGCATCATCTCCCCGTGTTCCAGCTGCCGTTCGCTACCCCAGTCGAAGCGGGTCGTCTCGATCGAGAAGTCGTACTCGTCGGCAGCGTCCTCGACGAGCGGCATCGCTGCGTCGACGACGTCCGGCCCGATACCGTCTCCCGGAATACTGGCGATCTCGTAGGAGGCCATAGCCGAACTGTTCGTCGGGCCCGCTTTTGAAGCTTGGTACCAGGCGTTCGGTCTCGGAACCGAGAGAGCGAGACGAGAACGAGACGAGAGCGAGACGAGAACGAGACGAGAGCGAGAGCGGGAGCAAGATCACCCGCCTGCTCCCCGGTGAATCAGCGGCCGAAGCCCGCGGAGGGGACGCGGACTGCTCCGTTCCCGGACCTGTTTTTATATGATAACAAGCGTTTTATCCTTCGGCGACGGACATGTGCCAGGAGAGATGAGTAGGGGGGAGAGACCGATCCTGGATTCGCTTCGGCGACACGTGCTTTCTCCGCTATCCGACGCGCAACGTCTCGTCGAGCAGGAGTGCGAGGCGGTCGAAGCGGAACGGGCAGGGTTCCAGCGGTTCAGGGAGCGGGTCGCCGGGATGCGGACCGTGCCGACCCCGGCGACGGCGCCGCAGCGACAGACCCTGGTCCACCAGCCCGACTCGCGCGAGGTGCGACGGCTTCGCAGCGCGTATCGGGAGACGGTGATGGCCGTCGAACACTACGACGACGTTTACGGCGAACCGCTGGTCGCGCACGCCGCCGCGGAGCTCTCGGCCGAGGTCGCGACAGCGCTGCAGCGGGAGGGGACACCGTTCACCGAGACGTGTAAATCGCGGCTTCTCGCCGCCGTGGGCCGGGCCATCGCGCAACGCGAGGAGTTCTGTGGGCAGCTAGCGGAAGAACGGGCATCGATCACAGACGGTCGGGAGACGCTCACCGACCTGCTCGACCAGCTGGACAGGCCGTCGATCCCGGGCTGGTACACGACCGAGTTCGAGGACGAACTCACGGACGTCGCGGAGACGCGACAGGAGACGCTTCGGTCACGGCACCCCTTCGGTCACGTCGACGACCGCGACCTCTGTGCCTTCCTCTACGCCGACCGAGCGTGGACGTTCCCGCTGTTGACTGCCGTCGCTCGATTGCGTGGCTCGGTCGCGTACGGCACCGAACGGGGAGCCTCGGCGGCCGCTGTCGAGTCCCGTGACTAGTTACCCTGGCTGTGAACGACCGGCCGTCGAAGCCGAGTAGTTCGGGGGCGCTGACCTGATCCGTCGGGCCAGGTCGATCAGGAGAACTTGGTGTTGATCTCGACGATGTTCGCGGTGTAGCGGACCAGGTCGGAGAGCTCGCCGTGCATCCGATCCGTGGTGAACCTGCTCGAGGGGCCGGTGATGCTCACCGCGCCGAGCACCCGGTCGTCGCTTTTGACGGGCGCCGCGACGCACCGGAGTCCTTCGACGTTCTCCTCGTCGTCGATGCCGTAGCCCCGTTCCCGAATTCGGGCTAGTTCCGCGAGGAGGTCCTCGGGATCGGTTATCGTGTTCCCAGTTCGCGCTTCGTACTCGCACGAGAAGACGAGCTCCTCGGCCCGTTCGTCCGGGAGGTGCGCCAGGATCGTTTTCCCGAGACCGGTCGAGTGGATCGGTTGCTGGGTCCCGACCGTCGACGCGCTCTTGATGCCGTTCTCGCCGCTCGCCTTGTACAGGTACGATACCCGTCCGTGTTCTTCTATCCCGAACTGCGCGGTTTCTCCGCTCTCTTCGGCGAGGGCGTCGACTTCGCTCCGGACGGCATCGTAGTTCCCGACGCGATCCTTGACGCGATCCGCCATGTCGAGGATGCGAAGGCCCAGTCGGAACTCGTAGCCCTCCCTGACGACCATCCCCTGTTGTTCGAGCGTCCGCAAGTGGCTGTGGATGGTGCTTCTCGAGTAGTCGAGGACCTCGTCCAGTTCCGCCACCGTCGACCGCCCGTTCTCCTGAAGGGCACGCAGTACCTCGAACGCGATCCCCACCGAGCGGATCGTTCGTCCCCTCCCGTTCTCGGACGCCTTTGCCATGATAGTCAATGCCTCGTCAACCGAACTTAATCATTTTCCCGTCGGGAGCTACGAACAGGCTGGCGAAGACGGGCCCGACCCACCAGCCCAGCCCGACGACCGGGGGCTCCCGCTACGCGGGCCTCGTCCCGTCGTTCGGCCCGTCTGTCTCGGCCCACTGCGTCCACAGCGCGTCCCCAATGCCGCACCCTCCACTCGGATCCGCCGGTCTCTGGTCGAACCTCGTCCTGGACGCCCGGGCCGCCTCGCTGTAATTTTCCTCCGGCGACCGTTCACAGCACCGTCTCGTTCCCCTCTACGGAACATCCGGGATGCCGTTCTCGATAGCGGAACAGCCCAGGGAACGGCCGTTTCTGGAAGATATCCAGGTTTCACGGGCCATTTCGTCGATACGTGTCCGATCGGCGCGAGACGTGTGAATTGTTGGCAGTAGTCATTTGGTAGTAGATCGCAAATACGCTGCTATTACGACCATACGTTTGTAAGTGAAAGCGCTCCTGACGCTTCTCCCCAGATGTCCCGAGAGGGGAACGCGAACGAATCGCGGAACGGAACTCTCCTGGACCAAATATTTCGCGTGTAACGGCTTCTAACCGTCAATGAGGGCGTTCGCGTGGGGCGACAGAAAATCTGGCGACGATCGCGCTGGAAGGGACGCGGCCAGAACGACCGAAGCGTCGTCGATTTGCCCGCTGTCGTACCGTGATTTTCGAGGTCTCGCCCGTCCGAAACTCGATCGGGTCCCCGGAACTACGGTCACCGTCACGGTGCATCCGGGACGAAGTATCGTCCGAGAACAGCGTCGACGGCCCACCCGCTCCCGCACGGTCGTGGGTAGTTCAGCAGCAATGCGCGCTCGACGGATATTCGACCGGAAGCGGTCCGCTATCGGCTGGATCGACTCTCACTCATGATGCGGGAGACGCCCGGTCCGGCTCGCCCCAGGTGGCAGGCGCGGGCGCGTCACGCGGAGTTCCCGAACGTCCCCTCGATCCGGTCGTAGTGTCGCTCGACGATCTCGCGGTCACGCGGACCGAGGTCGACCAGGGGCTCGCGAACGGAGCCGCCCTCGAATCCGGCCAGGTCCATCCCGTACTTGACCACGGGGACGTTGTTCCCTCCGGCCACGGAACCTCCCGCGCCCGGGTCGTCGCGGAGGTCTTCGAGCGGCCGGAGCGACCGCTGGATCGTCCGGGCGCGCGCCCAGTGCTCGTTTTCGATCGCTTCGTGGAGCGCGAGCGTCGTTCTGGGGAGGAAGTTCCCGATGCCGGTCGTGTAGCCGGACGCGCCTTCGACGGCGAACGCGAGCGCGTACCGTTCGGCGATCCCGTTCAACCAGGTCACCTCACCGTCGGCGTCCTGGACGGTCTGGGCGAACTCCTTGACGTCGTCGAGCGCGAACTTCACCGCGACCACCTCCTCGCGTTCGCTGAGGTCGACGAGGACCTCCCGCGGCAGGTCGCGACCGCGTTTGTAGATGACGACCCCGAGGTCGGTCTCGTCACAGATGCGGCGATAGTAGGCTTTCAGCCCCTCTTCGTGGACGTACGTGTGGTCGGGATGCATCAGCATGATCGCGTCGGCTCCCGCGTCCGCGTACGCGGACGCGAGGTGTGCCACCTCCGGAACGTTGCCGACCAGGCCGCCGGCCACCACCGCCTCCGGGCCGGTCGCATCGACGTGCGTCTCGACGACCGCGACCCGCTCCTCGTCCGTCAGCGCGTAATACTCCCCCGTGTTCCCACAGGGGATGAACAGGCGAGCGCCGCTGTCGTAGAGCCGTTCGACGTTGTCCGCGAGCGCGGCGAGGTCGACTCCGGACGTATCGTCGGTGAACGGGACCGCTGTGGTGAACGCGACGGTTTCGAAATTCCGGCGAAGTCGCTGTGGCTGCATACAGGGAAGATAACATCGACACTATTAAGTTTACTTCTCGTCTCATCGAGACAGACATTCACGCCTGCCGGCAGCACCTCCACCGAGTGGGCGAGGACGTCAGTGCATCGGCGTGTCGTCGAGGTAGTTACACCGCCAGAACACGAGGCCGATGATCACCAGCAGGACGGCGATGAGCCCGAAGTCCATGAGGAGTACGTAGTAGCTCGCCGATCCCCGTTCGATGGCCGTCGCGGCCATCCCGGCGATGACGAGGTGGACGAGCGTGAGCGCAAGCAGGCTCGTCCAGAGGAACTGTCGGCGGCAGATCCAGTCCATAAACGCTGATCTCGTCGTGTCGTCTGCCATCACTCGGTCAAGTGTCTGCGGACGGGATAACAGTTGGGATGGCACCGGTAGCGGACCTGCCGACCCGTCCGCCCGGTCGCGCTCACCGAGGACGGGAGCGAGGGCCCGATACCCGCCGGAACGGGCACTATAGATAACCGAACTTACAATAATTATATATACCGGAAGTGAAAAGTGGGGAATGGATTCAGCATGATGGAATCAAACAGTAGCGAAGAATCCGACGAGTGGGTCGGCGACGACGAGTGGGCCGATCTGCCGGAGACAACACGGCGACGGCTACTCAAGAAGTCACTGGGTGGCGCCGCGGCGGCCGGGCTGGTCGGCGCCGCCGGCTGTCAGGGCGACGGTCAGGACGGGACGGATACAGTCACACCGCTGGGCAACGAGGGCGACGGCGGTGACGGGAGCGACGGAAGTGACGGAAGCGACGGCGGCGGCGGCGGTGACGGCGGTGACGGTGGCGACGACGCGACCGATACGGCCGGTGGCCAGTACGTCGACGGGACGCTGGACCACATCATCGGTATCGCGCCGGACAACGCCCGTTTCAATCCGTACGGGAGTTCCGCCAACTGGTCGTTCCGGTGGTACTGGGCCATGTTCGACCAGTGGGCCGTCCACGACAAGTACGACAACGCGACGAAGGGGATGATCCTCAAGGACTGGGAGTACCAGGACGACGGGACGGTCATCTTCAACATCCGCGACTCGTACACCTGGCACGACGGCTCCGACCTCACGGCCGAAGACGCGGTCACCCAGCTCAAACTGGGGCAGTTGATGCAGACGGTCAACAAGGGGTACGGTGCGCAGCCGCTGTACGAGAACGTCCAGCAGACCGGAGACTACGAACTCCAGTTCGAACTCAAGGACGCCGAGATCAGTCGGGAGATCTTCGAGTTCGGTCACCTCAAGCGCCGCGGCTGGTTCTGGGCCCACCGGGACCACTGGGGCGAGTTCGCCGAGCGGTTCACGGACGCCTCCAGCGACAGTGAGCGCGACGACGTCCGGGCGGACCTCCAGGAAACGGTCAAGCGACCGCCCTGGGACAACAGCCAGGTTCCCGGCAACTCGATCTGGGAGATGACCGAAGGCGACTCGAACACCGCCCTCATGGAGGCCTACGACGACTACTGGAGCCCGTTCAGCGAACACTCGTGGGCCGACGGCGACATCACGGGCGACATGATCGACTACGACCTGCGCTGGCGTCGCTACCCCAACCAGCAACAGCGCACCCAGGCGATGAAAGAGGAGATCATCGACGTCAGTTACCCGCCGAACTCCGAGTCCGCCCGCCAGGAGATCCGAGAGCTCGGCTGGCGGCCGGCCAACGACCTCACCGAGGACCAGATCGTCCCGACGATGCGGGCCGGCGGCAACGGGCTGTTCTTCAACTGCCAGTCGGACTCGCTCACCGGCGACCGCCGGGTCCGGCAGGCGATCATGCACGTCGTCCCGCGCCAGCAGATGATGTCGTGGCACACCGACTACGGCAACTACTGGATCCACGACCGCCACATCACCGGTCTCGGCCAGGACAAGGAGGTCCCGTGGTTCGGCGGTCCGGAGAACTGGCCCAACGACACGCTCCAGTCGTTCGAACAGTACGCGGCCTCCGAGTCCGACGTCGACACCGACCGCGCGACGCAACTGCTCCAGGACGCCGGGTTCTCGAAGAGCGGCGGTCGCTGGAAGGACCCCGACGGGAACAACGTCACGCTCCGACTGTACACGGCGACCTCCGACGAGGAGCCCATGGCGCTTCGCTACTCCCAGATCGCCAAAGAGTACCTGGACAGCTTCGGCCTCAACACGGAGGTCACCGCGCAGGAGTCGACGATCCGCGCCGGGGAGACGATGGACTCCGGCGACTGGGATATCATGTTCGACGCGTGGGGCGGCGCCAAGAGCGCCCCGCCGACGCTCGACTGGAACACGACCTTCCCGATGACGAAGACGCTCGCCGGCGAGGACGTTCCCAACGCTGGCGCCTGGGCGCTCGAACCGGAGGTCGAAGTCCCGTACCCCGTGGGCGACCCGGACGGGGATCTGCAGACGGTCAACATCAACGACAAGCGCCGCCAGCTCCGGAGGAAGATGTCCGGCGAGGAGCGCCAGGAGCGGGTCAACGAGCTCGCCTGGATCTTCAACCAGACGGTCCCGTGGTTCACCGTCAACGAAGAGGGCGGCTCCGGCGGGTACTGGGTCAACAAGTCCCGCTGGCGCACCTACCCGCCGCAGGGGCAGGACAACCCGGCCTACAAGTACGAGATCATCGAGATCGGCCAGTACTCCTACGCCCACTACATGGGGAAGATGGGCAACGAGTGGTTCGGCCCCGTCCCCGAAGGCGAGGCCGACCAGTGGCCCCAGGGCTGACCCGGTGAATCGAAAACCCGGGCGCCCGGCCCGGTGATCCCGTCCACGTCTCCGTTACTCCGTCCCCGTTTCTGCACCCGCGTCCATCTCGCCAGCGTCCCGCTCGGTAATGTTCGATCGTGATGCCCGCAACCGTTAAGTGTATGTGCCAGGATTCTCCCGGTATGCCGGAGAAGAATTACTATCTCCGACGGATCAGCCAGTCGGTTATCACCGTCTGGGCGGCGATCACCTTCTCGTTCGTCGTGATACGGTTGATCCCGGGTGGCCCGGCCGACTACATCGCCTCACAGATACGCCAGCGGTCGGGGGGACAGGTGTCCTACTCGCAGCTCAATCGCATGGTCGAGCTCTACACGAACGTCAACCCCGACAAGCCGATGTGGCAGGCCTACATCGACTACATGACGTCGATCCTCCAGGGCGACTTCGGGCGGTCGATCTTCTACGCGGACCCCGTCTGGGACGTACTCGGGCCGGCGATCCCCTGGACGATGTTCGTCTCGCTGTTCTCGCTCGTGCTCGGGACGATGATGGTGTTCCTGATCGGCGGGTTCCTCGCCGTCCACGAGGGCGACAAGTGGGACGTCGCCGGGAGTTACTTCGTCATCTTCACCGACTCCGTCCCGTACTACATCGTCGCGCTCATCCTGCTGTTCGTGTTCGGGTTCGGGACGGAGTTCTTCCCGAGCGGGGGGCGGTACAACAACGACCTGACGCCGGGGTTCAACGCCGCGTTCATGGCCAGCGTCCTCAGACACGCCGCGCTCCCGATCATGTCGTTCGCGGTGACCTCCTGGGGCGGGCTCGAGTTCCGCGCTCACTGCACCCGGATCATCGGCGAGGACTACGTCGACGTGGCGGAACTCAGGGGGCTCCCGAAGTCGCGGATACAGCTCCGGTACATCGGCTGGAACTCCACGCTCCCGATGTACACCGGGCTGATGGCCGGGCTGGCCACGATCTTCGGCGGGTCGATCATCATGGAGCAGATCTTCCGCTACCGCGGGATGGGCTTTTACTTCTACGAGGCGACGATGTCGCGCGACTACGTCACGGTCATGGCGGCGGTCATCCTCTTCACCGTCGTCACGGTCCTCGGACTGCTCATCGCGGACCTCACCTACGGCCTCATCGACCCGCGCGCCGGTCACACGGACCGGAACGCCTACTCGTGGTCGTTCCGGGAGTCGGTGCGCCAGTTCGTCCGCAACCTGCGTTCGGACGACGACGCTCGGGCCGGCGAGACGGCCATCGAGAACCGCCTCGACCGGGACCGTCCCCGGACGGACGACTCCGCGCTGAACTTCGAGGTCTCCGACACGGAGTACTCCTGGAAACAACACACCCGCGAGCGAGTCGACCAGAGCTTGCTGACCCCGTTCCGGATCCTCTGGACGTCACCACGAGCGCGCGTCGGCGGGATCATCCTCGCCGTCTTCGCGTTCCTGGGGATCTTCGGTCCCTACATCGTCCCCGAGCCGAAACCGATGCAGGCCGAGCCGATCCTCGGGATGTGGGAGAACATGCGGTACCCGCTCGGGACCGACGACATCGGGCGCGATCTACTGGCGATGAACATCTACGCCACCCGACCGATGCTCGTCATGATGGGGACGGGCGCGCTGGTGACGCTCGGGCTCGCGATCTTGCTCGGCGTCGGGGGCGGGTACCTCGGCGGGCTCTTCGACAAGATCGCGATGACGGTCACGGACATCATGATGAACATTCCCGGGCTCGCCCTGGTGATCGTGCTGGCGGTGATCATCGAACCGAAGAGCCCGGTGTTCGTCGGCGCCATCCTCGCGATCGACAACTGGCCGCGGTTGGCCCGGCAGCTCCGGTCGCAGGTGCTGACGATCCGGGGCGAGTCACACGTCGAGGCCTCGCGCGTCCTCGGCCTCCCGACCAGGAGCATCCTCTCGAAGAACATCATGTCGCGACTCATGCCCCTGCTGATGATGGGGTCGGCTGGCGCGATGCGCGGCGTGCTGATGGAGTCCGTCGGACTGTACTTCATCGGCGTGCTGCCGTTCACGAACCAGAACTGGGGCGTCATCCTGAACGTCGCCCGCAACGGCGGCGCCCTCGCCGGCGCCGACCGGTTCCACTGGATCCTCGCGCCGATGCTGTTCATCGCGACGATGACCTACGGGCTCCAGCTGTTCGCCCAGGGGACCGACCGCCTGTTCAACCCCCGCCTGCGCGCCCGCCACGCGAGGACGGTTTCGAGCGAGGAACTGGAATCGGACGAGGACGCGACGCCGGCCGCCCCGGCCGACGACTGACGGCAACCGCCGCAGCCTCCAGGGCGGCCGACGGTTCTCACCATCGGTTCGACAAACGCGATTCCTGACAGAAACGTTATGACAACTGTTATCACGGCCTCTATCGAACGTTCGTGATAGACCGATGCAAGTGGAAAAAGAAGGCAGTACGACGCGGTACATGATCGGCCTGATCGCGATCGTCCTCCTCCTGATCGGAGTCTACTACGTGTTCACGGTAGCCTTCTGAGCGTGGAGGTCGGTCTCGGTCTTCACGGAGAGAACCCGTTCGACGGCTCAGGATCGAAACCGGACCTGACCGACGGCGTGGACGATCGACGGTAGAACAACGGCGGCGTGCCCGGACGAGAATTGCTTCTCGGGTGTCACAGTTTCTGGTACACCAGGATGAGCCCGCGCGAGACGAGCGCGACGAGCACGAGCAAAATGCCGACGATGCCGAGGATGCCGGCCCAGACCCCGGTGTTCAGTGCTGCGGCCACGGCGACGATCACCAGCCCGATCACGAGAAGCGTCGAGGACACCGCCCCGCCGAAGATGGGCCAGTGTCGCCGTATCGAACGCGTGACTGTGTTCACCTGTGCCATGTTGTTGCATGCATTCGGATCCCCCTTATATCTGCGGGTGACCGGGGCGCCGGAGCGTCGAGCGCGGAAAACTGTTAAGTAGGTGGGTGAGGTCATCTCTACCAGACATGTGCGTCGGAGCATTACTCTCGGAAGTGGTCGGCGCTGCGAGCGCCGAGCGGCCAGGAGACGGCGACTCCGCGAGGGACAATGGCATCGCAAAACGCTGACCGGTCCGACGTGGGCGCGGGCAGGGCCCACGAGAACGTCCTCGAGATCCGGAACGCGAACGTCGGGTTCGCGATGGGTCGGGGGACGTCGAAGGTGCTGGACGACGTCTCGATCGACGTCCACCGCGGCGAGGTGATCGGGATCGTCGGCGAGAGCGGGAGCGGGAAGTCGATGCTCGCGGACTCCGTCCTCGACGCGATCGACCCGCCGGGCCAGCTGACCGGCGAGATCACGTACTACCCGCCTGACGGCGGCGACCCCATCGTCACAAACGAACTCGACGAGGAGGAGATGCGCCAGTTCCGGTGGGAACACATCTCGATGGTCGTCCAGGGCGCGATGGACTCGTTCAACCCGACGCTCTCGCTGCGGAGCCACTTCGAGGAGACGCTCGAAGCCCACGACCACGACGTCGACGAGGGCATGGTTCGGGCACGGAGCCTGCTCGAGGACGTCCACCTGGACCCCGAGCGGATACTGAACTCCTATCCCCACGAGCTGTCGGGCGGGATGAAACAGCGCGCGCTCATCGCGCTCTCGCTCGTCCTCGACCCGGAAGTGCTCATCATGGACGAGCCGACGGCCGCGCTCGACCTGCTGATGCAGCAGTCGATCCTGAAGCTGCTCGCCGACCTCAAGGAGAAGTACAACCTGACGGTCATGATGGTCACGCACGACCTGAGCCACGTCGCCCGCATCGCGGACCGACTCGCGGTCATGTACGCCTTCGAGGTTCTCGAGATCGGCCCGACCGAGGACATCGTCAACGATCCGGCGCATCCGTACACGCGTGGGTTGCTCAACTCGATCCCGGACGTCCACGCGCCGCTGGAGAGCATGGAGTCGATCATGGGAACGAGCCCCGACCCGCTGAACGTCCCCGAGGGCTGTTCGTATCACCCCCGTTGCGAGATAGCAGAGGAAGAGTGCACGCTCGAAAACCCGCCGCTAGAACACGTCACTGACGACCACCGGGCCGCCTGCTTCTACTGGGAAGAATCCCGGGAAGCGATCCCGCTCAAGAAATCACAGCAATGAGCTCAGAACCACTCCTCGAAGTCGAGAACCTCGACGTCCACTTCGGCACCGAACAGGGACTGCTCGACCGCTTTTTCGGCGACGACTCGGTCGTCCGCGCGGTGGACGACGTCTCCCTCGCGATCGGGGAAGACGACGTCGTCGCCCTCGTCGGCGAGTCCGGCTGCGGGAAGACGACGCTCGGGAAGGCGATGATCGGGCTGCAGGAACCCACGAACGGGTCCGTCCGTTATCGCGGACAGGACATCTGGGAAGCGAGGAACGGCGACGGCGAGATCCCGTACCCGAAGATCCGGCGGTCGCTCCAGATGATCCACCAGGACGCGGGGAACTCGCTCGACCCCAACCGGACGGTCTTCGAGAACCTGAGTCCGGCGCTCAAGAAGTGGCGGCCGGAGCTCAACCTGGTCGAACGACGCGAACTCGTCCAGACGATGCTCGAGACCGTCGGACTGACGCCGGCCAGCGACTACGCGTCGCGGTATCCCCACCAGCTCTCGGGCGGCGAGGCCCAGCGGACCGTCGTCGTCCGTGCAATGTTGCTGGAGCCGGACCTGATCCTCGCCGACGAGGCCGTCAGCGCGCTCGACGTCTCGCTCCGCGTGAACATGATGAACCTCCTCCTGGACCTGCAGGACATGTTCGGCACGTCGTTCGTGTTCATCTCGCACAACATGTCCAACGCGCGGTATCTCGCCGGCAAGTCGGACGGGCGGATCGCGGTGATGTACCTCGGCCGGATCGTCGAGATCGGCCCGCCCGACGAGATCATCCAGAACCCCCAGCACCCCTACACCAAGAGCCTCATCTGGGCGACCTCCGGGATCTCTGAGATCCACAAACCCATCGAGAGCCCGCCGATCCGCGAGATCGACGTCCCGGACCCCGAGAACCCGCCGAGCGGGTGCCGCTTCCACACGCGCTGTCCGGAAGCTCGCCAGGCGTGCACGACCGAGAGCCCCGAGTTGACGCCCGTCGGGGAGACGCCCCGACACGAGGCGGCCTGCTACTACGCGCGCGACGACCGGGAGTACTGGGAGAGCGACCCGCTCCCGGGCGTCGAGAGCGAGGGCGGGAGCGAGAGCGATCCGCGGTCCGCCGGCGCGGACTGACGGCCGCGCATCGAGGAATTCCTCTCCGGCAGCCAAAAGCTATTAGTTATCGTATCACAAGCGCCTGTAGATGCACCAGTTACGACGCGACGACCAGTCGACCGTCCGGGTGAAGATCGGCTACGTCGGCGGTGGCAGCCGGTCGTGGGCGACGACGCTGATGAACGATCTCGCGCAGACGACGGACCTCGCGGGCGAGGTCGCGCTGTACGACGTCGACCGGGAGAGCGCGCGGACGAACGCCGAGCTGGGCGAGTGGATCCAGGGCCACGACGCGGCGGTCGGCGACTGGGAGTACACGGTCGCCGAGACGCTGACTGACGCGCTCGCCGACGCCGACTTCGTCATCCTGTCGACGCAGGACCCGCCGGCCGAGACGATGGTCAACGACCTCGAACTCCCCGCGGAGTACGGCATCTATCAGACCGTGGGCGACACCGTCGGGCCCGGTGGGACGCTCAGGGCGATGCGGTCGGTCTCTCAGTACCGCGAGATCGCCGCGGCGGTCCGCGAGCAGTGTCCCGACGCCTGGGTCATCAACTACACAAATCCGATGACCGTCTGCACGCGGACGCTGTACGCGGAGTACCCCGACATCAACGCCGTCGGGCTCTGTCACGAGGTGTTCAAGGTCCAGGAGCTGTTCGCCGACCTCGCCGAGCAGTACCTCGACGCCGACGACGTGGACCGCGAAGAGATCAGCGTGAACGTCAAGGGCATCAACCACTTCACCTGGGTCGACGACGCCCACTGGGGCAACCGGAACGTGTACGACCTCGTCGACAGGTGGATAGCGGACCGCGAGTCGGTCCCGCGGTTCGAACCCGGGGACATGGACGACGAGTCGTACTTCGTCAATCACCGCGACGTGACCCAGGACCTCTACGAGCAGTTCGGGGTCCTGCCCGCCGCGGGCGACCGCCACCTCGTCGAGTTCGTCCCGTGGTACCTCGACGTCGCGTCCGGCGAGCAGATCCAGCGGTGGGGCATCCGCCAGACCCCGAGCGAGTACCGGGTCGACCACTGGCCGGACGGCGAGGACGAGCGCCGCGCCCTGCTGGACGGCGACGAGCCCTTCGAGTTCACCGAGTCGGGCGAGGAGGCCGTCGGCTGGATGCGCGCGCTCCTGGGGCTGGAACCGCTGAAGACCCACGCCAACTACCCCAACCGCGGCCAGTGCCCGGACCTGCCGGACGGCGCGGTCGTCGAGACGAACGTGCTGGTCGACGGCGACGGCGTCACGCCGCTGACGGCCGGTGAACTCCCAGACCAACTGCACGACGTCGTCCTGACGCACGTGAACAACCAGGAGACGCTCGTCGAGGCCGGGCTCGCGGGCGACGTCGACAGCGCGTACCGGGCGTTCCTGACGGACCCGCTCGTCCGGGTCGGCACCGAGCAGGCCCGCGAACTGTTCTCCCGCCTCGTCGACGCGGAACGCGACTACCTCGACGACTGGGACCTCTCGTCGCCCGTGCTGAATCACGAGGAGTCGGCGTTGGCCGCGGACGACTGACCCGGGACGCGCGGCGCACACGTCGTCTCGATCGGAGATCCGGCGCGCACTGCGGTCGAGCGCGTCGGGACGCACCGCGCTGACGGGACCCGCGGCCCCGTCGACGTGTCACCGGTCCCCGGGCTCTTCGCCTCGCTCGGCGGGCCAGATGAGTTTCGTGTCGCGAGTCCGACCGTGACCGTCGAAGGTGCCGTGGACGTACCCGTGTCCGCCCAGGTATTCCGGGACCAGGCCGAGATCGCCGCGCAGCGCCGCGTCGAGCGCGAGAATGGCCAGCGGCTCGACCGCGTCGAATCGCGCGTAGGCGTGGTCCTCGCTCGGGAGGAAGAAACCGCGGTGGTACCGCTGCTCGATCATGCGGTCCGCCACGCGGCGAGCGCGGTTCAGGTAGTCCGTGTGGCTCGCGGTCCGCTGGAGCTCCAGCAGCGCGAATATCTCCATCGGGCTCGCGCCGGGCGCGTTCATATCCAGTGCGACGGCGTCGCCCGGGCGGACGCCGATGTCACCGACGCCGAGCCCGTCGGCGATCTGCCGTGCCGTCTCCCACAGGACGTCCCGCCCGGAGAGGCGATACGCACGGACGTACGTCCGGAGGAACTGCACGTCGGCGTCGAGCGGCTCCCACGTCTGCCCCTTCTCGCCGTAGTACCCGGTGCGCGGGAACGACCGCCCGGTCAGATCCGTCCCGTCGGCCCACATCGGCAGGAACGCGTTCCGCTCGGGGGCGTACCCGTGCTCGGCGAGCGCCGCGAGGCCGGCGACCGTCCACCGGCGTAGCTGCTCGCCGTCCCGGCCGAGCGACTCCCCGAGCGCGAGCTGGACGAACCCGCTACGGGCGTACAGCGTGCGGACCCGACTTCCCCAGACGACCCACCCCTCCCGCGCGACCTCCCCGAACTCGTCGCCGAACTGGTTCTCCGCGCGGTCGCCGTAGTTCGACGTCGTGGGCAACGGCCCGTCTGCGGGCGGTTCGTCGCGCCGTCGCGGTTTGGTGTACTGGTAGGCGCCCAGTCCGGTCTCGGGGTGGCGCGCCTTCACGTACATCTCGGCGAGTCGCTCCCCCCAGGTCCAGGCGTCTTCGTCGCCGGCCAGTGCGGACAGCGCCCCGGCGGCGAGTATCAGGTCGGAACCGACGTTGACGAACGAGAGGCCGTCGCCCTCGAAGAACGGGTCCGGGTCGGCGAACTCGTCGTCCCAGAGGTCGCCCGGTTCCTGGCCGTACTCGCCGTGGCGGTTCATGTCGAGGGTCGCCCAGTCGAGCACGTGCGCGTTCCAGACGGCTCTGAGCAGCTTGGTCGTCGCTTCCGGGTCGACGTCCCATAGCAGCTCGTAGAACGGGAAGTGGTTCTTGAACTCGTGGACGTCGGCGTCGAAGTGGCCGACGGGATCGAGCGTCCGCAGATCGACGAACTGGTGGCCACCCCATCTGAGCAGGCCCCCGTCGTCGACCAGTTCGTCGAAGTGGTAGGCGACCGGCTCTCTGGCGGCGTCCACGTACCGCGGGTCCCCGGTGACGCCGCTCAACCCGGTCAGGACCCGGAACAGGTTCTGCTGGCTGGCCAGGTTGGAGACGATATACTCCTCGCCGTCGTATCGCCAGGTCACGGGGTCGGTCGTCTCGACGTGGACGCCGTCGACGAACAGCGGCGTCGACTCGCCGCTCCACCGGTCGCGCCCGGTCTCCAGCACCCGGTCGACGTACGACTCGACGACCGACAGCCGCTCGCCGTCGCGCTCGTCCCGGCGCGGCGTCCCGGCCGCCGCGCGCTCGGATCCGCGGGTCGCCCCCGAGGGCGCGTCGTCGGCCGGACTGCTCACTCCGGGGATTCGGCTCCCGTCGGACTGATAGATCACGTCCAGACGGTTGCAGGCGACGAATCATAACGTTTCTCCCGGCGAGTCGCTGCTCGGTGTCCCGCGGAGTATCGCGGCGGACGTCGCCGTCACCGGCCGCGCCGGTGACGGGACGCGCGTCGGGATCTGAACTGGGCGGTCAGAACCGCAGTTCGGAGTCGTAGTCTGCGGCCGCGGCCGCGGTCGGTTCGTCCGGATCGACGCGGACGTCGATCAATTCCGGTCCGTCACTGCGTCCGAGCGCGTCCGAGACGGCCGTTCGCACGCCATCGAGCGTCCGAACGGTCGTCCCGCGGCAGTCGAAGCCCTCGGCGATGGCCGCGAAGTCCGGCGACGCCCAGCTGAACCGATGACCGTCCGTGTAGCGGTCGATGTCGGGCGACTTGCTGATGACGCCGTAGTCCGCGTCGTTACAGACGACCGTGACGACGTTCAGGTCCTCCTCCGCCGCCGTGTGCAGTTCCTGCAGGCACATCATGAGGCTCCCGTCGCCGGTCAGGGCGACGACGGGCGTGTCGGGCGCGGCCAGTTTCGCGCCGAGCGCGGCCGGGAGGCCGACGCCCATCCCCGCCCACGACCCGGCCGTGACGTACGTCCCGGGTTCGTAGCTCTCGAAGGTCTGTTTCGCCCAGAGTCTGAACCCGCCGATGTCGGTCGCGACGACCGCCTCCCGCGGCAGGGCCTCCCGGAGCGTCCGCAACACGCCGGCCGTCGCGACCGGCGGCTCGTCGGCGAACAGCCCGCGTTCCTCCAGGCGTGCCTCGTACTCCGCGCGGACGCGCTCGGCGACGGCCGCCCCGTTCCACGCCGCCTCCGGCCGCGCCGTGTCGCCGAGTTCGTCACCGATCGCGTCGACCGCCTCGGCGACGCTCGCCGCGATCGCGACGTCGGCGTCGTAGGCGACGTCGATCCGGCTCGTGTCCCGCGTGACGTGGATCAGCGTCTCCCCCATCGGGAGCGACCAGTCGGCGGTCGTGACGCCGTCGAAGCGCGTCCCGAGCGCGAGGACGACGTCGGCGGCCGCGAGCGCCCGCTTCCCCCCGGCCGGGAGGTGGCTCCCGGTGACGCCGAGCCAGCGGGGATCGTCCTCGGGGAAGAGGCCTTTCGCCTTGTAGGAGGTGACGACCGGCGCGTCCAGCCGTTCGACGAGCGCCCGGATCGCCGACGGGTCGCCGGACCGTCGGGCACCGAGTCCGAGGGCGACGACCGGTCGCTCCGCGCCGGCGAGCGCCGTCGCCGCGGCGCGGTACTCGGCGTCGCCGTCGAACTCGCTCGCCGACGGCGTATCGACGATCCCCGGCGAGCGGAACTCGGCGTCGAGGAGCGGGCGAGCGACGCCGAGCCGGACCGGTCCCCGCGGGGGCGCCAGGGCCGACTCGATCGCCGACCGAACCTTCCGGTGGAACGCCGCCGGCCGGTCCACCGGGACGTTCTCCTTCACCACGTTGTCGAAGGTGTCGGGTTCGATCTCGTGGATCGGGCCCTTGCCGCGGTCGTCGGGGTCGGGGGTCGCCGCGACGTGGATCAGCGGCACGCGGTCGTCGAGGGCGTTCTTCAGCCCGTGCATCGCGTTGGTGTCGCCCGGGCCGGGGACCGTCAGCGTCGCGGCGACGCCGCCGCCCGCCTCGTAGTACCCCCACGCGACGTGCGGGATCGCGGTCTCGTGGCGAGCCATCACGTACCGGACGTCGTCTCGGGCTTCGACGGTGCGGTCGAGCGGGAGCGTCTGCGTCCCGGGCAGGCCGACCAGGAGGTCGACGCCCGCGTCGACCAGCGCGTCGCAGAGCTGTTCGCTTCCCGCCCGGGCCGGCGGTCCATCGACAGGTGGGGTCATTCTATCGGCTCTCGATTACACCGACACCGGCAAATAACTACTCCTCGCCGGCACCGCCGCGCGACCCCTGCGTCACAGGTCGCCCCGGCGCCTCGGGCGTCCCGGGGTCTCGGGTGTCCCGGCGTCACGGGTCGCTACGGCGGTCCATGGCGTCCCCGCAGTGCGACCCGGGGAGCGACGCGCTGTCGCACCAGCGTTTATGGGCCCTGGCGTCACATCCCAACACATGGAGATCACGGACATCGAGACGAGAGTCCTCCGTCGCGACCTCGACGAGCGGTTCGCCAACGCCCAGAAGTGGATCGAGAGCCGGGAGTACTGCCTCGTCAGGGTCGAAACGGCCGAGGGCGTCGTCGGCTGGGGGGAGTGCTGGGGGCCGGCGGCCGGCAACCGGGAGATCGTCGACGAGTACGTCGCGCCGCGAGTGGTCGGCCGGCGCGTCGACGACGTCGAGCGGGTCCACGACGACCTGGTGTTCGAACTCCGCTCGTCGTATCACTCGTACGTCCCGGCCAGCGTCGTCAGCGGCGTCGACATCGCGCTCTGGGACGCCTACGGGAAGTCGGTCGGGCGGTCGGTCTCCCGGTTGCTGGGCGGCCGGCGCCGCGACGAGGTTCGGGCCTACGCGACGGGCCACTTCTTCCGCGACGTCGACGATCTCTCCGAACTCAAACAAATCGTCGCGGAAGAGGCGCAAGGCCACGTCGACGCCGGGTTCACGGCGCTCAAACAGAAGATCGGCCTCGCCCGTCACTTCCCGTGGGGGCCCGACGAGGACCTCGAACTGGTCGCGGCCGTCCGCGAGGCCGTCGGCGACGACGTGGAGCTGATGGTCGACGCCAACCACGCGTACGACCTGGCCGACGCGAGACGCGTCGCCCGCGGACTCGAATCGCACGACGTCCGCTTCTTCGAGGAACCGGTCCGCCCGGCCGTCGATTACTACGCCGACCTCGCGGACGGCGTCGACGTGGCGCTCGCCGGCGGCGAGTGCTGGGCGTTCCAGCACGAGTTCGAGCGCGTGACCCGCGAGACGGGCGTCGAGTACCTCCAGCCAGACGTGACCAGCGCCGGCGGGATCACCTCGACCCGGCGCGTCGCCACGCTGGCCGACAGCGCGAACGTCCAGTGCGTCCCCCACGTGTTCGGGAGTGCGGTCGCCCTCGCGGCCAGTCTCCAGGTCATCGCCGCGACGCCCGGCGACCCCCTGCTGGAGTTCGACCGCACGCCGAACCCGATCCGCGAGGACCTCGCCGTCGACCCGATCACCAACGACGGCGACTCGGTCCAGATCCGCGACGAACCCGGTCTCGGGATCGAGATCGACGAGGACGTGCTGGAGCGGTTCGCGGTCTGAGGGGGCGACCGCCCGGCGTCGCTCGCACCGCCGGCCAAACAGTTCGATCCAGTGAGACCGGGACACGGGGTCACGACAGTTCCGGGAGGCTCTTCCCGGAGACCGGAGACGGAGGTGGTGTGAAGACGTACACCATCGCCCGCGCCGACGCCGACGTGCCGCTGACCGGCGACGTCGAGGGACCGTGGACGGCCGCCGACGTCGCCAGCATCGACGAGTTCAACTGGTACGAGTCGGGCCCGAGACCGGAGACGACGGTCCGGGGGCTGTACGACGACACGTCCCTGTCCCTCCAGTTTCTGGTCGAGGACGACGAGATCGCGTCGCGGACGACGGAACTGAACGGGCCGACGTACGAGGACAGCTGCGTCGAGTTCTTCGCGACGCCGGACCCGGGCAGCAACGCCCGCTACCTGAACTTCGAGGCGAACCCCTGCGGCGTGTTCAAGATGGCGTGGATGGAGCCCGGCTGGTCCGTCAGGGGGATCGGTCGGGACCTCGTCTCGCCCGAACTCGCCGAGGCGATCACGGTCGCGACCTCCGAGCCCGGCCCGACCCGAGAGCCGTCCGCGGACGACGAGTCGTGGTGGCTGGCCGTCCGGTTCCCGTTCGAGGCGCTGTCGGCGTTCACGGGGCTCGACCTGGCGCCCGGGAGCGGCGACCGCTGGCGCGCGAACTTCCATCGAACCGGCGTGGCATCCCGCTCCCAGGAGGCGAGCTGGAACCCGATCGGCACCGCGGAGAAACAGTTCCACTCGCCCGGGCACTTCGGCTGGGTCGACTTCGAGTGAGGACGGGCCGGCGGGGGGATGAACCCGCCGGAGCGGAGAGAAATCGCGTCGCTCGACGACCCAGTCACGCGGACCGAAGGCCGTCCGGCACCTCACGTTTAATGCCGGTTCGCCGTGTTGGAGGAACCATGCCCCTCGTCGAAGCCGAGCACCTCGAATCGTTCTCGCGACGCGCCCTCGAATCGTACGGGACGCCACCGGAGACGGCCGATATCGTCGCGTCGTCGCTCGTCGACGCGGAACTGGTCGGTCACTCCTCGCACGGGGTCGTCAGGATCCCCTACTACGCCGACGACTTCCGCTCCGGGACGATCGATCCGACGGCCGAGCCGACCGTCGAATCGGCCGGGTCGTTCCACCAGGTCGTCGGCGGGGCGGCGATGGGCCAGCTCACCGGCCAGCTGGCGGTCGACCTGCTCGTCGAGACGGCCGACGAACTCGGCGTCGCGGTCGTCGGGATCCGCGACTCGGGACACCTCGGCCGCATCGGCGAGTGGGCCGAACGGGTCACCGGGGAGGGGCTGCTGTTCTCGTCGTGGGTCAACCTCCAGGGCGGCTCCCAGCGGATCGCGCCACCCGAGACGGCCGACAGGCGACTCGGGACCAATCCGACGACGTTCGGCGTCCCGACGTTCGACGCGCTCCCGTTCGACCTGATCTACGACGGCGCGACGAGCCAGGTCGCTCACGGGAAGATCATCGAACGCGACGGGTCCGGCGAACGGCTCCCCGACGCGTGGACTATCACCGACTCCGGCGACCCAGTCGCGCACGCGGCCGACTTCGAGGACGGCGAGGGAGCGCTCCTGCCGCTGGGCGGCCGGGCGACCGGGTACAAGGGGTTCGGCCTCGCGACGATGGCCGAACTCTTCGCCTCGATCGTGGGCGACGGCCCCGTCTCCACCGAGGAGCGCCAGGACTGGAACGGCAACGGCGCCGCCTTCATCGCCGTCGATCCGACCGTGTTCTCGACCCGCGAGGCACTCACCGAGCGCGTCGCCCGATTGGCCGCGCATCTCCGGTCGGCTGAGCCCATTCGCGACGACCGGGAGGTGCTCCTCCCAGGCGAACCCGAGTATCGCGCTCGCCACGAGCGTCGCGAGGAGGGAATCCCCATCGAGCAGCCCGTAGCCGACCAACTATCCGAACTCGCCGCCGAGCGGGATATCGAAGCGCACCTCCCCGACCCGCTCGCCAGGTAGCTCACTCACCGGGCACCGGAAACCCGTTTCGGGGCCTCTTAGCAGGCAATTGCCGCATTTCTACGTTTTGACCGCGTCGATTGTGCAGTCCGACCGCGCCACCAGCACGGAACGGTGAACACCGTCACAGCCACCGGCTTCGCCCGTGCTGATTCCCGTGTCCCGAACATCGCCCGAGAGACAGTGAATCGCCGAATATCTGGCGGAGCGGTGTGATCGATGAACGAAATACGGGTCGTGAGGCGCCACAGCAGTACGAATCGAGCGGGAGATCGGCGACATCGTTCCCCCAGAGAGAACCGCTGGGGCAGTCGCACCGAAACTGTCCCCGTCTTGCGAAACAGACGACGATCGAAAGGTCGCTGTCGTTACGGGTGCCGGCTACAAATTACAGTACTACCATTGTAATTCTGAGTGGTTGCGAAACGATTGCCACTTCGAAACACCGGTTGTAGGCGGTCTCGGTCGCTAATTCAGAATGACGGCCTCACCATGCCGCTTTCCGTGTCCCTTGGGAGTTGTTGGCATACCTCCCGGAAAAGTTCCGCACAAGGGAACAGGCACTGCACCAGCGGACAACAGCGAGACAGCGAAGAGGGGGATTCCAGGCTGGAACCGCCGAAATGCAGCCATACCCGCCACAATCGCCGGGTGACTCCTTCAGGTTGTCCAATGCGGGCACGGACATATCGGCCACGGTAGGTCGGTGAATTCGCTGACGACTACGAGGACACCGCAGCTCGGTGTTCCTCCGATCGCGGAGTGTCAAAACCAGAACACAGCGTGTAGGCACGGAATCGGGGAGAAACAGGAGGCGATACGTCGTGATGAGGACGTCCACCGCCGTTGGGACGGCCGTTCAGACGATGGCGGAACCGTTCGCCAGAGCAGAACATTTTGCGGGGAGAGCCTCCGGTCCCTTCTCCCCTCCGCTCGCGGCCGTGACTGGAGTCGCCGACGGCACGACGTTGGCCTGGTCGAGTAACTCGATGCCGCAGGTTTACAGCGGTGACTCGCCCAGTAACTATCAGATACTCATTGTACATATATCGTTGGTATTTCGAACCTCCAAAGATGAATCCATAAACGAGATAGCGAGAGCTGTCATCAATTACGGTGGAATATTGGGTGTACAAGAGCAGATTCCCCACACTCGTGTTACAACCGATTGAAATCCGACGATGTGACGAAGTAGCTCATAATAGAGAGCTTTCGGCAGATTTTCAGCAAATTTTCCAAAAATTCCTGGAGTTTTCCTCGTAAGTGGAGCCAGCCTGTGTCATTCGTATCTTCTCGCAGCACAGCGAGTCGATCACGAACAGCGTCCGGAGAAACCATTTGAAAGCTTATGATTCGTTCTAACTAGATTTACCTTGATAGGTATCATCGAAATCCCCGCGAGACAAGAGAGGTGCGCTCCCGAACTCACGCTTCCCTCGGTCCCAACGAACGTACTGCCGTGCTGCTCGCTGCGCCGTCGACGCGTGCGCATCGCTGAATACAGCGGACCGTTGCAGCAGACTGCCTCCGCGTGAGATTCTGGAGAATTCTTTTCACGCGGCGTCACAAATGAGTCCGGAGAGCAATGACGGGATCGTCGGTCCTCCGTCGGGTTCGGTCCGTCCGAGGGAGCGATCTGTGGGGATACCTCCTGTTTTCGCACGGATGGACGTGGGCGTGGTGGAGCTTGAACATCGTCGGCGATTACGGAGCGTTCGGGGCCGGGCTCCCGTTCACCGTCGTCGGCGGTGCCGGCCCGCTACTCGGCGGTATCGTCATGAGTTACGTGACCTACGGCCGCCAGGGGCTGTCCGACCTCTGGGCTCGACTGACCGAAATCCGTCGAATCTCGCCGGGATGGGGGATCGTTACGATCGCGTTCTTTCCACTACTGGCCGTCCTCACTGGAGCGGTCGCTGCGCTCGCGACGGACGCGGCGTTCGTCATCGACGTGGGAGAGTTCCGATCCCTGCTGGAAGACCCGTCTGCGTTCGTCCTCACCGCGCTGGTGATTCTCGTCGTCGGCCCGCTCCCGGAGGAGATCGGCTGGCGGGGGTACCTCCTCGACCGGTGTCAGACCCGGTGGTCGGCACTCACTTCCGGCTTCGCCGTCGGCCTCGTCTGGGCGGCGTGGCACGCGCCGCTGTTCCTGATGCCGGGCTATTTCGCCAACTTCGACTTCGCACCAAGCCCTGTCCCGTTCGCACTCAACGTCTTGCTCATCTCGGTCGTCTACACCTGGGTGTACGACAACACCGCCCGGAGCGTTCTCGCGCTGATCGGGTTTCACTTCATGGAGAACTTCGTCGGACAGATGACGTCGCTCCCGCGCACCGCCGAACCGATCGGGCTCGCCATCCGAGTGCTCCTCGTTCTCGGCATCGTCGCCTGGTTCGGTGCACAGACGTTTCGCAGAGACGGACTGCTTCCTTCACCTCCCCCGCGACGCGAACCGTGACCGGCGGCGTGGTGCAGCGGTGGAACGGCGACTTTCCTGCCGTGTCCAGTGAAAGGGGGTGCTACTCGTCGCCGTTCACCGGGTCGACGTTGCTGTCGACAGAGCGACTCGAACCGGCCGAGCGGGGAACGGCGGTGCTGTCGCACCGCCCGTGGCGCCCGTCGACCCGTTCGAACGGGCGAGTCTGCCGACGGAACTGGTGGCCCTGCTCCGGCAGTTCTAGCGGAATCACGGCGGTCAGTTCTGTGGATCGATCGACGTCGGGAAGACAACCCTGATGAACGCCGTTCCGAGTGAAGTCCCTCTACGACGGTGAGATCACAACACCGGACAACTACTAGCGGCCCGGCGACGATGGCAGGAGAGACAGTATAGAAACACTCCAAGAGGATGCTGATGAGATACCTGGAGACCAGGCCTCTGCGCTCTCGATCGCGGATATTAACGGAAACTGAGACACGATCTAATCTGGGTTCTGCCGTTCCCACAGTTATGCGAGGGAACCGGGACCATCAGGTAGGAGGTGTACGGTCTGTGTGCCTCACCGGTCGTCACCGTGTTCGCGCAGCGGGCGAGCCTCGTCGAAATACGTCCCTCTCCGTACCGTCTCTTCAGGTCGGTTAAACTCGATCACCCCGCCAGCCTGTAACTCAGGGAGATGGACGTGATGGAGTTCGTAGACGAGTGTGACGTACTCCTCGCAGGAGAGGGCTTCGTCGTCCCGAATAATCGGTGTCGGATCTATCGTCTCCTCTGCCGCTAGGGCAGCTACCACTCGTTGTTGTTGCTTTCGCAGCACAGTCCGAAAGTCATCACGACACGAAGCGGCCTGCTCACTCATCTTCAGTCGTGCCTCTGACAGTGAAATGCTCGCACCCACACTCCGAGCGCGTGTCCGTATACGGAATGACCGCAGTGTCGGGCGTCCATTTCCGGCCCATTCGAGGCGTTCCACGGCAAGTACACGCAATGTGATACGGAAGCATCGGTACCGATTATGCGTCCTCGATAGGGTCCGCCTCGATAACTCCGTCACCAGTGACTGTGACCTCCAACCCTTCATAAGAGAACGAAATGCTGTCACAGTTCCCGAAACCGGTAGACGACTCCGACGATACTCTGTCAAGCGCGTCTGTATCAATAGCGGACTGGAGGGGCGTTACGGCCCGCGGGTCTTTGCCGAGAACGGTCGTAACAACCGCAACGACTGCGAAACTTGTCGAGTCACGAGTACTGTCGTACGTTGCTCGAATAGATTCGCCCTCCGCATCCAATTCAATGGTGCGCACGGAATCTACGATTTCAAGATTCACAGCCATCGTTCGAGAAGTTTCCATCACCCCAATGAATACCTTCTACGGGGTTGAGAGTGCCTTTTGCTTGCGCAACATACTTTAAACGAAGTTTCTGAATTTACGGCCTTGTTTAGCCGCCAAATTTCGAGAGTTACAGGAGTTCTGATGCACTCCCAGCACGACTGATGCGGACAGTGTTGGGATGACGCACCCCGTCCAAGCCGTTCATTTAACGGATGAAGTCGATTCGTGGCTGATCTCAGGTCTTTCACCGCTTTCTTTTGCCACTTGTCCGAATGCCCATTCGGAAGAGAAACCCTCTACCGACCACTTTCGAGCATCTAAGCAAGACCCAGCCTCTGTATTCAACACGCCCCAGAGCATGAACACGAAGAAGATCAGGACGGCGAGGCCGCCGGCGACGGCCTACCGATTCGCCCCGAATAGCAACCAGAAATTGTACTCGTTGACGTCCGTCCGCTCACGCAGCGTGTTGTCCGTCGAGAGGTCACTCATGGGGGGACTGGCCGTTTGAACACGAGGAGCTTCGTGCCGCCACCGTCGTAGCTGATCGTCTCTGCGAGTTCCCAGCCCTCTGCATCGAGGCAGTTGAGGTCGTCCGTCGGATCGACCCCACCGACGAACTCAATGAGCCAGAGGTCGATACGGATGTATGAAGAATTTCGACAGTATAAACCTCGGCCAGGCTGTCTGGATTCTTCTCGGGATCGCAATCGGGGTCGTGATCGTGATCGGGCTGACCACCTACATCGGCGCGTTTCTCTTTGCGATCTTTCTCTACTTCGCCACGCGACCACTGTACCACCGATTGAACGCTGCTCTCGACCATCCGAACCTCACGGTCACGTTAACAGTGCTTGCGGTCGTCCTGCCACTGTTACTCGTCGTCGGTTACGCGGTTATCGTCGCGCTCCAGGAGTTGGACCAGTTCCTCGCGACGCATTCCCTCGACGGCATTCGTGCGTACCTGCAACCGTACCTCGGCCTCGCGCGTGAGCGGCAATTCCAGCGGCTGTGGGACATACTCGTGACGAACCCCGGGCAGCCACCAAACCCGGCCGCTAGACGACTCTTCCGACGCGTACTTGGACGAGTGCCGACGGTCGCCGGGCTCGTCTTCGCCGTTCTCACGCAGCTATTTCTCGTGAGTATCTTCCTCTTTTATTTTCTCCGCGACGACCACAAGGTACGCGACTGGTTTTTCGAGAGTGTCGACTACGACAGGCGAGCCGTCGAGTTCGTTGCAAAGGTAAGCGACGACCTCGAAACAGTATTCTTCGGGAACCTCGCTATTATCGCGGTGTCGGGGAGTGTCGCCGTTCTCACGTACTACGCGCTCAACCTCGTCGTCCCCGGTGGCGTTGTCGTCGCGATTCCCGTTCTCCTCGGTCTGCTGACCGGGATCGCGACTCTCGTTCCCCTCGTTGGCATGAAGGCGGTGTACGTGCCCTACACCGCGCTCCTCCTCGCCACGACCGGGACGACTGAAACGCCCCTCTGGCACCCGTTCGTCTTCTTCGTCGTCACGCTCGTCGTCGTCGATACGATCCCGGATTTCTTCGTCCGGTCGTGGCTGGCCGCACGCAGCGGCGTCCACATGGGACTCGTGCTCCTGGGGTATGCCCTGGGAACCCTGGCGTTCGGGTGGTCGGGCCTGTTTCTCGGACCGATTATTGTAGTGCTCACAGTCCACTTCGGTCACTTGATATTTCCGCGACTCGCTGGCGACCTCTCGTCTGACTGATCCGCCTCAGTTCACAGCCGGTAGCCGTCGTCTCGGCGCGGATATGGGCTAACGAGAGGAGACGACTCCCCGAATAGAGGGCTCCCGACTACCGACCCTCTGGACAGAGACGAGTACATCTATGTGAATCTGTATACGTCTGGTCGCCGAATTGTTTCTTCTCGCTTACGCGAATGTCTATCCAGCCATCACTCAAGAGAAACAGTACTGGGAATCGCTGTACCGGGCAAAAGCTTCGGGCCCGGTCAGCACGGAGAACGCCTCCGTGACGTCGTCACGGCGGATGTAGAGCACGATGAGTCCAAGGATGAGGAGACCAACTCCCCACCAGACCGAATCTCCGGGGATGAGCCAGAGAACGATGCTCACGATGCCCGAAGACAGGAGAGACCAGCCGATCGTGGTCTGATACGCTATAGCTTCAGTTTGCGTCTGTGACGGTTATGCATGACGCCTCCTCATCAGCGGCGTTACTATTTTTCGTTCGGCGAACTTGCAGGGTCGTCGCAAGAACTTCGAGCGCCCCAAAGTAGCGATAACGCCACCGCTTCAACATCATCGGCAAACCGGCGACTACGAACACCAAGTCACCGAGGGCTAATTCCGGAAAACGCCGAGTGCGGTGTAGCTCGCCACTCCTCTTCAAAGAGAGGGATTGAATCCACGCTACTGGATGAGGGACTCAAGGTACTTGCGGAGGTCTTTTACCGCGTCTGTGACCCGTCGCCGGCGACGTGAGTTGACATCGACTTCTATGCCGTGACTCTCGATCCATTGTCGCATTTTGTTACGACCGGCTTTCCGTTTGATGCCAACCTGCCGGAGGTGTTTGATCGGGTGTCGCAGCCAGTTGTATTCCTCGTGGGCGAAAACGTCGATATACTCCGGCGAGTGGGCGATGAGGATGACGTGGATCTGTCTGTCGGCCAGCAAGGCCCGTCGATACGCCCAGCTACCATTTGGATCCGACCCAACTGACGGCTGGTGATACCACGCTAGCGGGTCCCACTCGAACCCGTGTTTCTGGAGTGTCTCTGTGAACTCGTCCAGCGGCTGCTGGACGGTGCCAACATATTCGGTATCACGAAGGCGGTACTCGGGCTGTCCGAGCGTTCGCCCAAGTCGGGTAATCAAGGGACCGAGCCGCGTTCTCACGCGGTAGGGAACACTTGGTTCGAGAGTCTCAACGATGGACTGCATTTGGTGGTCGTTGGGTTTCCAGCACCTCGAATGTATTGCAGACCCGGCGAAACGCAAGTGAAGTGAGCGGCATCCCGCCACCGTATACTGAGCGGAATCGCCCCATGCTGACTACATCCTCTGTATTCACCACGACCGCTTAAACCGATCACCAATTGAGGGTTTCGACAAGGCCGAAATAGTCCCTCCATCTCGGTGGTGTAGCGGGATATAGAGGGCTGCAGTACCTACTAGGAGTGATGGCCGAAACAGAAGCGACCCAATGGGAGTACGAGACGCTTCGCCCGCCGCGCGATGAGACCCAAAAAGAAGCAGAGGATCCGAAAGCAGAGTTGAATCAACTCGGTGCAGAGGGCTGGGAGTTTGTGGAGACGATCGACTACGAGGGAGGTGGCACCAAGTACCTCGTTTTCAAGCGACCTGCCCGATCGGGTGAGCCAGTATGACTGACGGGACCGGCACCAGTACGGCCAACACGATGCGTGAGCGCGCGGACGAGAGTCGGATTAAACTCTGGTTGCTGCTGCGCGCGAACCGCCTTCTCGTCTCCAGTGCCCTGACCAGTGCCGTGTTCGTCGCATTCGTGTTCGCCGTTGCTGTCCTCCATCCACCGTTTTCACGGCAAATCCAGTCCGGCGATATGATCGACACGATGTTCTCGACGATGATCACGGTCATCGTGACTGGGACGACACTCGTCGTCACGATCGGTCAGCTCGTTCTCACTCAGGAGAACGGCCCGCTCGGCGATCAACGCGAGCGTATGGCCAGTTCGATGGATGTCCGGGACTTTACTGAAGAATTAATTGGGGCTCCAAGTCCTGTCGATCCATCCGAATTCCTCCGGCAGATTATCGGAATCACGGCACAACGGACGACGGCTCTTCGAGAGTCAATTGGCAAGAATGATGACGAGAACCTCCGAGAAGAGGTCGATGAATTCGCTGAGAGCGTCACTGGAAACGCTGACACGGTACGTGACCAACTTGAGGGTGCGCAGTTCGGCTCGTTCGATGTGGTATTCGCCGCACTGAATTTCAATTATAGCTGGAAAATATTCCAAGTTGAACGGCTCGCCCACGAATACGAAGAGAGCCTCACTGAGGAAGAACACGGTTTGCTTGACGATCTCAAAACAGCGTTGTCTCTGTTTGGTCCGGCACGCGAACACATCAAGACTCTGTACTTCCAGTGGGCTCTCATCAATATGTCTCAGATGATTCTCTATGCTGCAGTCCCGGCATTGGCCATTGCGGGTATCATGGTCGCAATCGTCGAAGCGGGGACGTTCCCGGGAAGCACACTCGGTCTCGATCATATCATCCTCGTCGTGGGCGGTGCGTTTGCGGTGACGCTCGTTCCATTCATGCTGTTCGTCTCGTACGTCCTTCGCATCCTCACCATTGCGAAACGGACACTTGCCATCGAGCCGCTGCTCCTCCGCGGATCACAACGCTGAGGCGTTACAGCTCCGCTTGGTGCACGTCTGGGATTTTAATCAATTGTTCACGTCCCGAGTCTCGAATACCAGAGTCGACTCAGTTGAAAATGAGCGGCCCCATCGGAGAGTCTGTTTGGCGAGCGTCGCGAACCAATAGATGTAGGATGTGAACAGGAGAATCGGTTGGTTTGAGATTGTGAACCCAACACTGGCGACCCAGGATTGACATCCTCCTCTGCCTGAAGGCGGAGGAAACCCGAGCGTTGGGATATTAGGGTTTGCAGACTCCCTGTTCTCTCGGTGTGAACCGGCCGCTCTCGCGGTCGAACAGGAAGACTCTGGGCTGTGCCAACCAGCCGTTACTCATATCCCCGGTTGGGGGACTCTGAGGTATCTTTCTACGGATGTTCACCGCACCGTTCACGTCCGCGTTCATCGTCGTCTCGCACGACGAACAGACGTACAAGCCACGCTCCACACGGTTACTATCCCGAATCTGCCCACAACACGAACACGTCTTGCTTGTGTTCTCCTCGTCTAAGCGGTCAACGAGGATGCCGTGTTCCTCGGCCTTGTATTCAAGTAGACGGGCGAATCGGTCGAACTCCCAACCGTGGAGTTTCTTGTTCCCCGACTGGCCCCAGTTCCGTGAGTCACCGTCGCCATCCTCGCGAATGTCGCTGAGGTCGCCGACCGCTATCTTCTCCATGCCTTCTTCGACACACCGATCAACGATGTGTTTCGAGAGTGTGTGGAGGAAGTGATCTTTGCGTCGGGAGAGTTTCTGTCGAGCCTTCTGCGCACGGTTCGACGGCCCGTTCTCGCCTTCAGTCTGGTACTCCTCGCGGGTGAAATAGTGCTTGTCCTCTTTCACCACATTCCCCGGATATAACTCTGAAGGCCCATCCTCGTAGTCGATGGCGAGGTAGTTACTGATACCGAGGTCGATCCCCGCCGTGTTGGCTCCGGGGGCGTCCTCGACTGGAATCTCTTTCTTGCAGACGAGGTGCAGTTCCCACTCGTCGCCGTTCCAGACGGCACGCACCTGCTGGATGTTCTCGACTTCTACGTCGGGTCGGGTTTCGTACTCGGCGAGGATGAAGTCAGACCGGCTCTCTTTCAGATTGAATCCTTTCGAGAGGCGGAGTTGGCCGTGCTTGTCGTCATGCTTGATAGCTCGCTTTTTCCACGTCACGGTGGAGCCCGGGTGTCGGTCGCCACGTTTCCGGTAGCCCGGTGGGTTGGTGCCATCGTCGAAGTTGTACCAGCCATTGAACGCCTCAGCAAGCTCTTCGAGAACTCGCTGACTTGACTGCGAATGCAGGTCACTGTAGCGTTCGTGACATTTCAACTCCGACTTCAGCTCGGCTTCGTCGGGTATCTCACCGTCGTCATCCCACCGTTCTTGAATGTAGTAGCGTCCGACGCTCCACAGTTTGGATGCGGAGAACCCGCACTGGTAAAGGTCGTCACGAACCTGTGAGTGGTTCGTGATTCGGGCGACGTAGGTGCGGGTCGTCTCCAGCATCGTACTGTGTCCATAATCAGTTATGAAAGAGAATATATTAACGCGTATGTTTGACGTGTAATATCCGGCCTTGCCGGTATCGGTGGAATGTGTCACTGAGTGACGGCGCGTATCCACGGTCTGAAGGCCGTGGTATTGCGTCTGTTCCACGTATAATCTCGATCATGATCGTGATAGCCGATGATGCACGAGCACACCGCTCCGTTCTCGATCAGTACACGACGGGAAACAGCCTGTCAGCAGAGTCATCACCGTGAGAGCCGATAACACCTCATGGGTACCGAAATGAACCAGCAATGGGAATACAAGACACTCGATCCGCCAAAGGGATTGACCAAGCGAGAGACAGTCGATCCAACAGACGAACTCAACCGCCTCGGTGCAGAGGGCTGGGAACTCGCAGAGACGATCAGCTACGACGGTGGCGGCACGAAACTACTGCTGTTCAAACGCCCAGTCTCTTATGAGTGACCTCTCGACGGACAACACGCTACGCGAGCGGACAGACGTCAACAAGTACTGGTTCTGGTTGCTACTCGGGGCCAACAGATGGGTCGTCGCCGCTGGCCTCGCTTTCCTGATCTTCCTCGTATTCATGCTCTGGGGTGTGATGAAACCGGTGTCATTGCATTCGACCATGCAGTCGAGCGACATGGTCGAGACGGTGTTCGCCGGGCTCGTCGGCGCGATCATCACGGGAACGACGCTCGTCGTCACGATCAATCAGCTCGTCCTCTCCCAGGAAATCGGCTCGCTCGGGAGTCAGCGTAGTCGGATGGATACGACGATGGATTTCCGCCAGAACACCGACAGCCTCCTCGGGATGACGACGCCCGCCGACCCTGTGGCCTACCTCCACGCGCTCATCGAAACGAGCGAACAGCGAGCACAGACACTGCGAGACACACTCTCCGAGACTGAAAACAAGGAGCTCTACAAGAAGGTGGACGAGTACGTCGACGACCTGGTGGAGAACGCCGACCACGCACGCGACCACCTCGAAGGCGCGGATTTCGGCACCTTCGACGTCGTATCGCCTGCGCTCGATTACAACTACGATCGGAAGATGCACGACGTTCGCCGGCTCGGGATGGAGTACGAAGACGCCCTCACCGACGAAGAACGAAGCGCGTTCAGAAATTTGCTCGAGGTGCTCACAATGTACGGGATAGTCCGCGAGTACATCAAGGACCTATACATCCAGTGGGCACTGGTGAAACTCTCGCGAGCCATCCTCTACGCCGCAGTGATTGCACTCACCGTCGCTGGGGGGATGGTCGTTTTCGTCGATGCAACGACGTTCTCCGGCACGTTTCTCGGCATCGAGAGCGTTCTCTGGGTTGTTAGCGCCGCGTTTGCCATCTCAGCGCTGCCATTTCTCCTGTTCACATCCTACATTCTGCGGCTCGCGACGCTCGCCAAACAGACGCTCTCGATGGGACCGCTCATGCTTAGCTAACTTACTACCAGATTCAAACGCGTACTACGCAGGTCGTCCATGTAGTCCTCGAAAGAGCTTTCCCGGAGTTCGAACGCACGAAGCACGCTCCGAATATCGTCGGCGATGCGAATGACGCGCCATAATCGTCTGAGCAACGGTATACGAGTCCCTTAGGTCCGAGCCACAATGAAGCGCGTGGCTGGTCCGGTCGGCAGGTCGAACTCCCCGTACGCTACTGCGGGGCGTTCGGTTTCCGTGAGTTCGACACCGCACCGGTAGTATCACCTCATCACCTTAGGTCGGTCAACAGCCCCGCGCTCGTAACCCCAGACTCCGGACGCTGGCACATGTTGATTATGCGAACGGGAGCCGTAGTCAGTCGTATGACTGACTCGAATTCAGATGATATCGACCCGACAGCGCGTGACCAGCGCGAGATCGGACGGGAAATGGTCGAACAGAGCACCGGTCTGGGCTCGGTGATGGCACACGCCTACCGGGGCGAGATGGACGAGGCAACCACGTGGCGGCAGCGTCTCGATCAGGCGACCACGTGGGCGGTGACGGTCATCGCAGCAATTCTCACGTGGGCCTTTTCGAATCCGGACAACCCGCATTACATTCTACTCGTCGGAATCGTGATCGTCACCATCTTCCTCGGCATCGAAGCCCGACGGTACCGACATTACGACGTCTACCGGTCGCGCATTCGGATGCTCCAGCAGAACCTGTTCGCGAACGCGCTCGACCCATCCAGGAGCGTCGAACATCCGGACTGGCGAGTCAAGCTCAGTACCGACTACCGGACGCCGACGCTGAAAGTTACCTTCGGGGAAGCACTCGTCAATCGGCTTCGACGCGTCTACCTCGCCTTGCTTGGGGTATTGCTTGCTGCCTGGATCTTCCGCATCACGGCATTCGCACCGCGCCAGGATTGGCTCGCGACCGCCGCGGTAGCCAACATCCCCGGCGTGGTCGTGGTAGGGGTCGTCACCACGTTCTTCGTCGCGGTTCTCGGACTCGCACTCTGGCCCCGAGAACGGCATGCAAAAGGAGAGTTTCGCGAAGGAGATCCAGACGCGTGGAAAGAGGAGGGGAACAACGATAGCTGACAATAGAAATCCAGCACCATTCGTCTTTAGCTAAGACCCACACCTCGGTTGCGTAACGGTAGCGACCCACTCCGAATTTGGAACACACGAACCACCTGCCCCTGCAGCGGAGCAACCATCCCGGTCGGTGGCACAAGACTAACTCGGTAGAACAGCTGTTCCACCTTCAGAAAATGTCATCCTATAATGAGATGGCCTCTTCAAGATCCTGACGCTGACAGACCAACCATCATATTACCTATGCTTCTATGCGAGAGGAAAATCGAAGTTGTTAGAAAGGCCGTCATGCACTTTTCAGGCCCCGTATTGCACGATTTGCGTAGAAAGAGCGGGTTATCAGCAGTTGTAGAATATGTGCCGCTATTTCGCGTCAACCGGTATTGACTAAAACCGTTCTCAAATTTTTCCCTCTATTCCTCGATTTCGACGGTTTCAGCTACTCGTCAAGCACAATTCCCGCCGATTGTCTCCGCTACATCTCGTCGAGGACATCAATAGCACCTTAGAACAGCCCGACGAGCCTATAGTCAAATCTAAGCAGGTTTCACTCCTCCCTGCACCTCCAGATTTGTCCAAAGGAAGGCTAGGGTACAACGGTGCAAATGCCGCTGGCTCTCTCCGGCCGAGGGGCCATCAAACGACGAGAGTCTTTAGCCGATATATCAGAATTCACTCACTGGATAATGATGCGATTCGCGGTGGAGTTTCTCACCCCCAGGAGGGGTGAGGGGGTGCAGTGAGCGCCCACTGAACTACTATGTCTTCAGAACACGAGCGACAGCAATCGCGACTACGTGGCGAACAGAGAGAGCAATCAAGCGAAGCGCCGTGGGCAGATCTCGAACTGACGGTTCCCAACGACAGAAGTCAGCTCTCGATCGTCTCATTCGTCGAGTGTGTCCTCGTGGAGCTCACCCACGAAGAGATTGGTACGGAGTACGTCTCTACGAACGTGTGGGGAGCAAAGCGAACGCAGTTCATCCCTATCGACGACAACGGGGAGATGTTTCGGAAACGGCACTACGATGAACGACTTGGGTGGCACGAGTCGACAGTCAGTCGGCGGGCTGTTCGTGAGGATCTCATCACCCGGCTCACCCGGTCGTCGTCACAAGCAACTGATCGCAGTCACGACGTGCCGGTCGACAACCCAGATACGTTCAGTGTCAAACCTGCTCGGAAGCTCCAGATGCACTGACCTGCGTGGGTTAACCAACAACTCCCGGAGTCCGGGCATGCTGTTGGTTAATATCGTGCTCCTTTCGAAGCCAACAGCCAGTACCCGGTACGCTACACAGCTCAGGAAACTATTCCTCGAAGTAAGGATTATATCCTTCGCCCTACAATCCCGAGTATGTCCGAAACAGACGCTGCCGATGGGCCGCCCCCCTTCGAGGATGCGTTCAGCAGCGACGACGTTGAACAACGCATCTACGGCACCATCCTGCAGACCCGCGAGCCGACGACGGCGAGCGCGATCGCCGACAGCGCCGACTGTGACCCCAAGACCGCCCGGAAGTACCTTGGCTGGTTCGATGATTTGGGAATCGTCACCCGACACGATGGTCATCCGGCCACCTACGAACGGAATGACGCGTATTTTGAGTGGCGACGTATCAACCAGCTCGCAGCCGACCATTCCGTCGAAGACCTGCAGGATCGCGTTCGTGAGCTGACGACACACATCACCGAGTACGAGGCGACGTACGACGCCGCGTCACCGGCCGCAGTCGACGCCGTCGACGCCGCGGAGGCCAGCGACGAGAGGACCATCGACGACGTGTACAGCGACCTCGCCGACTGGGCGACCGCCCGCGAGGAGCGTGACCGCTACGAACGCGCGCGCCAGCAACGCACGGGTGGCGAGCGCGAACAGGCGTCCGGGTAGCCCGCTCAATGGTGCCACCGACAGGCGATGGCGGGAGCCCTTCCCCCATTGATCGCCCCATCCTCGAGTTCCTCCAGTCGCGGCTCCAAGCGACAAGGCAGGTCTCCCGAGCGACCGTCACGGACGCCAGCGGCCATCTGGAACTCCACGTCGTCTGTGCCCCGTCGTACTACCCAGCAGCCGTCGACGAGGCGCAGTTGACGGTCCGTTGGTACACAAACGACGACTTCAAACTCCACTATCGAGAGCAGCACGCGGACCACACCTGGGAGTGCCGGTGGGACCGGCACCCGAATCCGCACAATACACGGGACCACTTCCATCCCCCGCCCACCGCCCCGACGCTCGGCGAGGACGCAGCGTGGCCAGACGACCACCGTGACGTCGTTGCGCTGGTCCTCAACGAGATCGAAGACCGGATCACGGCCCTCTGGAGCGAGTAGGGGCCGCGGTCTCGCGTGGGGTGTTTGTCCGCGCCAGAAGGCGTGCAGCGCGCGACAACGTGCGCGGCGTGACTCATAATGACTACTCCCGATCCCCACGACGACACGAATGCCGACTACAAACAGTTCGAGAAAGCACAGCTCGCCCAAGACCGCGACGTCGCCGGCGTCAACACGGCAGACATCAACGACACGATGGCCCGCAACCTAGTCGACGACCTCATCGACGCAGACGTCGTCACTCCAATTCCAGAGGAGTGCGTCCTAGTCCGCGAACCGAGCGGGACCGCGTTCGACTTGACGACGCAGCTAGCCGTCTATCATCGTGGCTGGACGGCCGCTTGCAACGCCGACGTGGAGGCCGAGTAATGCAGCAAACGCTCGTTGGCTATGCCTTCTGTGACGCCCAATCCGGCGCAGAGACCGGTGAAGCTCATACCTGGGGGAAAGAAGAGTGGGTCACCCACCAGATCTGTGTCGACTGTGCGATCCAGTCGCGATCCGATCCCGATGAGCGCGATCACCACGCCTGCGACGGGTGTGGGCTCGTCGTTGACACGCTCGCAGCGCTCACCCGGTTTCGCGTGGAACTCGGCCATCTCAAGGAGCCGCTGCAGCTTTGTGCTCACTGTAGCCCCGGTGGACCCGCCACGCACTGGACGCGTGACCTCAAGGAGCATCTCGTGGACGGGTGACGCTTGGCCGAGTGAGGCTCACATCGTACACACGAAAACGGCTAAGTGCGTTGGCTCACAATGTACACATCATGAGCACCGATAAGAAGCGCGTGCAGTTTCGGGCCCCCAATCGGCTCATCGACCGGGCCGACGCACTGGCCGCAGTCCTCGGGGAAGACCGAACAGACGTCCTCGTGACCGCGCTTCGGGAGTACCTCCAAGACGCCGCTCACGACGACGCACTCACCCAGGAGATCGCCGCCGCCTATTACGACGACGAGATCACCTTCGATCAACTCAAAGCACTCGTCGGCGCCGAAGAGGCGGCAAACCTCCGAGTGTTGAAACAGCAGTTGGACGAGGACTTCATCGACGAGGTCGCCGACGCATAGATGTCGCGGCTTATCGCAGACGCCTCCGCCCTCGTGAGTCTCGGGATCGTTACTGACGACGACCCCGATCCACTCGCGCTCTGTCTCTCCCGGTACGAGGTCATCGTCCCAACAGCGGTCATCGATGAACTCCAAGAGATCGCCTCGTACGATGACGTGCACGGGCACGCCGCGTCCGCCGTACTCGACCAAGCAGACTTATTCACGACACAATCGGTCGACCTCGATGCCGAGTTCCCCCTCGATGATGGTGAGAACGCGGCGGTCACGCTCGCGAACGATCTCGATGCTGCGCTCTTCCTCTGTGACGAGTTCAACCAACTTGGCTTGATCCACGCCTCACTCGCTGATACCCGACTCGTCACGACACCGACGCTACTCTCGGTTCTCGTTCGAACTGAACACCTATCAGCTGCCGATGCGCGGCTGCTCCTCGATGAGATTAGCAACGCCCGTAGCTGGGGCGCGAACAGTTACGTGCAGCGAGCTCGCTCATTGCTCGAAGAGCCCTGACACCGAGGAGGATATTTCGAAGTGAACAGGAATGCCCGATAACGACGCGCTCTACGACGTTCGTGAACGAACCAAGAATCCCGAGCACGCATCAGTTGACGAGGTAGTCGAACTCGCCAGTGACTGAAGTCTGTATTGTGTATTCCATGTAATATTATACTCCGTCCACGGGGTTAACGGTTGGGTGCCGCAACGGCGGGCGTTGGAAGTGTGATGTATCGGCTGGAACAGCAACTGTTCCAGTCATCCGGTGCGTTCGAGCTGTTTTCGCTGTCGATCGAATTCGTCATCCGAGAGCTCCCCGCGGGCGTAGCGCTCACGGAGAACCGACAGCGACTGCTCTTCGTTCCCACCGGATCCTCGGTTGAGGAGCGCATAGACGAGGTAGAGCGGGACGGCGATGAGGAGCCCTATCCAGAGGAGTCCCCAGAGCCCCATCGCTCCGCCGAAGAGGCCCCAGCCGCCGCCCATCATTCCCCCGCCGTAGCTCCCACTACCGTGGGCAGCAGCCGTTCCAGTCGCCGCGACCAGCAGCGGGACGGCGAGCATCGCGAGTCTACGAGCAGTGCGTCCGATGTGAGTGGTGAGTTGCGTCATTGTCTCGAGTTGGTGAGTTGAGGTATTCGATTCGAGCGATCGAAACGGCCAGGGCCGTCAGCAGTGGCCCTGCCCGTACATCCCGCCGTGGTACTCGTCGTCAGCCCTGTCGTGGTATTCCTCGTCAGCCATGTCCTGGGCCATCTCGTCGACCGTCACACCCATGTGCGACTCCATCCACTCGACAGCACCCGGACCCATGTGTTCGGTCATCTGCGCCTCCATCCAGGTGGCCCAGTCATCTGCGGTGGCATTGTTCGCGGGCGCGTCGTCAGCGGTCGTGTCGTTACCGTGTGCGCTGACCACGGGAGTGGCGAACGCGAGTCCGACGATGGCGAGCGCCACGAGCAGCCAGCGGCCGAGTTTGAAGGTGGTCATTGTCTTTCTCCTCGGTTACTCGTAGGACTGCTCGGGAGTTATCGGCGTGGGTGTGAAT
>NZ_JBLKNW010000005.1:0-281091 GCF_051414035.1 Halosimplex amylolyticum
TACAACCGCTGAACGGCTTTTTGTAGGACTTTCGAATGAACGCTTTTCAGGTCGCCCCACCACTTCTTGAGACTCGGCAAGAGTTTCTGCTCGGAATACGCCGAGGTGTCGTCGTTTCGATTGAGACGGTGGAGGAAGTGGTTGTAGACCTGCCTACAGGTATCGACAGTCCATGCTAACTGCTCTTCGAGAGCGTTGGACGGACGGAGTCGATACCTGTAGTTGTAGTTCACGAGCGTTCTTCGATGAGTTCGTCGAGTTTTCCGCGAACGAACGACGAGAGGTTGAGGTGGTTCTCCTCGACCCACTCGGCTTGGTCTTCACGGATGGTGATGTTCTTTCGCCTCACTACATGCGCGCTATGCGCACTTGTGCGTATAGTTGTTACGGTTGCGTGGGCCTGTGGGCCGAGCGTCGAACGTGTTTGAGAACTGTGCGGCGCTGTATCCCCTCCCTACTCGCTCCGCTCGCTCGTTGAGAAAGGGGCCTTAGCGCCTCAATTCAGGTAATGGACGGGTGCTGGCAGTTCACCGGGGTTGGGAGTCAGGAGTGGACTGCATCCACTCGTACATTGCGAGTGAGGATGAACTCTCGGTCAATCTGTTTTGGGAGCTCAACATCGATACCAACGGTGAACCCGCCGCTAGCAGGAGTAGACACAGTCGCACAAAAAGGGTGCTTGGGCAAGCACCTGAGTGGCGATGGGCTGCGGGGGATGCAGCCTGATGGCGGGGTGGGCGAGGGTGATTGGGGAAAGGTCTCGCCCGGGGGACCCACTCCAAACGAGTAGGCAATAGCTCGTAAGTTATTGGCTGATATATGTCTTCTGGCCACAAGATCGGTCGTGTTTAGTTAAGGGCGAAGGATGAGGCGGACGAATTTCTGAGTGATCATGCCCGAAATCCGCCGCCTCACCGGACATAGCGACTGGATCGATTTGGAGTTTGTGGAGTGCGAGCAGACACCACGTCGGCTGATGAAGCTCGGTATTCGCCTTCGTTTGGCGGGACTATCTCTTTCGAATACAATTTCGGAACTTAAGAGGTTCGGTGTCCAACGGAGTCGGAAAGCAGCCCACGATTGGGTACAGAAAGCGGATCTACAGCCCGCCAGCGGTGAAGCTCCGAATCAAGTCGCGCTGGACGAGACGGTGATTCGGGTTAACGACGAGCAGTTCTGGCTGTACGCTGCCGTCGATCCTGAAACTAACCACGTGCTCCACATTCGCCTCTATCCACGGCGAACGAACGCGATCACGGAGATGTTTCTCGTCGAGCTCAAAGGGAAACATGATGTCGAATCTGCCGAGTTTCTCGTTGACGGTGCGCCGTGGCTCCAAACAGCGTGCGATCGTCACGGGCACCGATTTCAGCACGTCACCCACGGAAATCGGAACGCAGTCGAGCGTGTTTACTGGGAGATAAAACGGCGGACCTCATCGTTTGCAAATACGTTCAGCCACGCCGATCCAGCGACAGCCGAAACATGGCTGCTCGCGCATGCGAGGTGGCATAATTCGCTTAACTAAACACGATGCAACTAGAGGGTCTTTCACGTGTCTTGAAAGTGGAAGAACTCCCAAGAGTCGAACTGGGTCACTCCAGTAGAAATGAGGGTCATTCGATAAAGCGGGAGCGAAGAATGAAGCAGTTTCTATCGTAATATCCAGCCAGAGTCTCTCATTAGCCTTCTCACATGGCGAATTTACTGATCGGCGGCCGAATTTGTGTCAGAAACGCCCTCTACGGGGGTGAACGGAGTATTTGCCGTTCCGCAGTGCGGTACAACCCTGTTTCCGCCCGCAAGAATACGTTTCTGTGGGGATGTACCGGTTTGGGGCGTACGTCGGGAGGCAGTGCGACAATACGGGGCACTCTCCAGATGAGGGAATGGCAATAGCGGCTGTCATACATTCTTCTGGCTTTGAGAGGTGGTTGATAGGGGATGTTCTTCAGCACCATATTACAGTGAATTCGTCCGTCTACCTGGGGTATACTCGCTGTTTCCACTGAGCGAGAATCTTTGACAGTATTTCGAGTGCTGTATTCCACCCCTCGTAAATTTCAAATTCTCCACCGAGGTGTCTTCACTACGGCAGATGCGGCAGTTTCCTCGTTCTGTCTCGCACCTCCTCCTGGTATCTCCATTCGTCGAATTTGGCCACGGAGAAGGCTCTGTACCACTGTATTCCTTGTTAGAATACTCCTGTATTGATTCCCCTCTTTTAGGGAACTCCCTGATCTCGAGGCTCTTCAGCCCCCTATTCCAGTTTTGTCCACTGTCGAATTGGTCGCTCTCCCGTTCTCTCGTACTCCTCGGATCAGATATCGTCAGTACACCCCCTGGGACAGACAATATTGCGGGAATCACTGCTTCTGTACCGTTGGTGCCGGACCCGTGAAGGGTTCCTCTTGAGCGAATTCACCCGTGAAATCGGCTCTTTCCGCATTGTACCCGTGTTTCGTTCTGTGACAAGGGTCGTGAGTACTCAAACTCTACTGATTGTTCACAGAGTACTGGCCTTGTACCTGTCTTCAAACTACACCCCTGTTTCGGATGGAGTGGAGCCAGTGCTCGCTCCACGGAGATCTCGGATCGAACGGTCACCTCCCCTATTGAGAGGCGATCTATCGAATTCTGATGAGAATCGAATCGGACCATGGGTCTTCGTCCCGAGGTCAGTCTCGGGGACGGCCATTAACGCTCGGCCGGTGAGTACAGACGACCGAGGGTTCTGTTTCCTTCCCTGCTGCACGACGCAGCGCGGTAATTCTGAGGAAGTGTAAGACGAAGTCTACGAGATATTCGAATCTGTTAGTCGTCAGATCGAGCGCATTCGCCAGCACTCTGATTAGTCGGCTGCTCACGTACCCTGACGACCTCGTTACTATCGACTGTGACCTCGCGTCCCGCGTAACTGAAGGAGACTTCACCATCCGACATGCCGTCGACGAGTGTGTTCAGCGCATCCGGCTCGATCGACTCGTACAGTGGGGGAAGGTCTACCTGGTCACAATTCGATTCATCCGCTACTTTCTGAATAGCCCGTATACTGACTGTCTCGCCCATCCGTTCCATACCAGCAGAAAGAAATGTTGGCAGATAAACGTTCGTCAGACATACATCAGATATTTTATACCGTGGTTTCACCGTTCGTCTCGTCGGAATCGAGCGACCGCAATGTGACCAGTCCGCCGCTGTCCACGGTCACTCGATAGTCCCGGATTTGAAACTGCACGTGGACATCGGAGTCGCTGTTCGGCGGAGTGATGAGTTGCTCGAGTGAATCCAGGTCGATTTCTTCAGCGAGCGAATCGAGCGAGGTTGGATCGGTTCCTTCGGCCGCTGCAATTGTCTCCACTACGGCTACTGTGGGTGAGTTTTGCTCTGGGTCCCAGCGTACGCGGTATTCTCCGGTCTCCGAATCGAACTCTACTGGAGGAGTCGTGCCCTCGTTCGAATCCATCGATCTAGCTCCCATTGAGGGGCACCTCCTGTTCGTCGATCGGAGTGAACGTGACCTGACCGTCGCCCCGGATTATAATATGATAGCCGTGAAAATCAAACGAGAGTTCGGCGTCTCTGTCACGCTCGCTGACGTGGCGTTCGAGTGCGTCTGGATCGACGGCGTTGTTTAGCGGAAGCATCTGCGTGGGTTCGTCCCCGGTGAGTGAGCTGACAATCAAGATGAGTTCTGTAGTTGCGCTACATGAGCCGTCTGTGTTGAGGGACGTCTGGAATGTCCCCGAGTGGGGATCGAACTCCGGACTCACGATGTTGTCGTATGTCGTAGACATGGTTGATTGGGGGAGAACGGCTAGGTTTCGGACTACCTGAAACTGGCCCAGCGACCTATTAATATCCATCGTCCCATCAGATGGACGCTAACCGGCGATAGGTATCTGTTCAGGATCGACTGCAATCGACACGCGGGTGTGTACTCCTCAGCGTGAGATTTGTTCCGGTTGTAGAACAGCGTTCAGACGTGAAACTAAACGCACGGTAGCGATTCGAACTATCTTCGATATCCCAATGGGGACACCGTTGCGGACAACCTCGTAGCAGGGGATCCAGAGATTTTGGCGCCCGTTCGGTCAGCTCAAGAGGTCGTTTCCGGTATGTGCGGACCGACGGGAAAGCCAGTGCTCAGCGCGTCGGCCGGAATGGATACCCAGAGTGCCTGTCACGCGCCCGCCGACTGTTCGTCTGCGTCTTCGCTACGAGAGAGGGCGGGCAGAAACAATTAGAATGATGGGTCGAGCAGCGGTTCGGCTTCGGAGAGGTGCTTCGAGTAGACGTCCTCGGCCCACTCAATCGCCGACGGGTCGTCACACTCGACGAGTACTTCGGCGTTACCGTTTTCGTCGTGAGCGGCCATCCCCATCTTGTCGTCGAAGAGGAACAGTTCGAAGGGAAGACCGTCGTGGGCGTAGAGATCGAAGTTGCCCGTCGAAATCGTCTCCTGTGCCTTCTCCGGGTATTCCGTGAGCATGAGGTCGAGGACATCGCGGTCGAAAATCGCCTGGATTTCCATCCCGTCCATCATCTCGCGGTACCCGACGTCGACGTAGATGGGAGAGATGACCGTCGAGAACATCCGGAGGTCGTCGGAATTCTCGATGAGTTCGGAGATTCGATGGATCGTGGTGTGTGGTTGCCGAGGCCTGCGCCGGGTCATCTTCGCGTCTGCGAAGTACTCGACGGGGATACCGTCTCCGTTCACATCGATCGGGTTGAGGAATTGTTTGAGAGATACTGCGGTCCAGATCCGAGTTTCGAACCGTTCTGTTTCCGCCGCGATGATCTCTCCGAGGCTGGTGAGCTCGTATTTGCCGTTTGTCTCCTCGAGAATATCGTGTTTCTCGAGCGTCTTGGTCGCGCGGTGAACGGTCGATCGCGACATATCTACTGACTCTACTATCTCGTCCGCCGCTGCCGCTCCTGATCGGAGCGCTTCAAGGAGCGACCCTCGACGAACGACCTCGAGTAGGAACTCCTGTTCTGTCCCTGGTTCCATCTCTGTCTCTTTCTCTCTAGCAGCTCGGACCTGCGTTCGGTCTGGTTCGCCCGCGTCAGCGGATGCGTCAAACGATTCCGTCCCGCCGTCTGGGACGGAGTCGTCCCGGCATGTATCTCTCTGGTCACTCATTTTAATCCCCTACTTGCGAGGTGATACTCCATCACGGTCTCAATACCGTTGAGGTACGACGACACATTGACCGACTCGATCTTGCTCTCGTGAGTCCGCGCGACGGCGAGTTCGTCGCACCACTGACGGAAGAAGACCTCTTCCACGTCGTGGGTACGAATCGTTTCGGCAATCGCCTCCGCGTCGTCCACATCGCCGTCGTCTTGTAGAGCACGGAGGTCCTCGCTCGAAACGACATCGTGTTCGAGCGCGTATGCGACGATCCCCGACGTGAAGTCGCCCTCGGCGAGCTCGCGTTCCCAGGTAGTGACCCAGTTGCCGATACGAACCATGCGCTGCGCTCGTTCGATTACTCGCCGAAACGCCGACAGTTCTGCGCGATCGAACGTCGGCGAGTAAATGAGATCGATATCGGCGAATCCATACAGCATCATGTTGTGTGCGTCGTAGTTTTGGAGCTCGGATCTGGTGAGGAACTCGAGGTTCTGGTTCGCGATGTAGGAGTAGTCGATCGCATTGAGGACCTGCTTCAGGTCGAATCGGATAATCTCCGCGAACTCGTCCACTCGCGGTCCCTCGTATATCGTCGGCGCGAACTGCTCCCAGACATCGGTGGCAAACAGCAAGACCTCGCGGTCAACCCTGTCACGATCCCGATTCGCCGATTGGTGGTCGAATGGAATCTTCGCGGCTTCCTCGAACGTGGCCTGGTCGCCGTGGTTTTCGGCGATGTCGTCAAGGATACTGACGAAGATCAGACCGAGTAACTTCGCGTCCTGGATCTCCGTCGCGTATCCAGGGCCGACGCTGGAGAGCGTGAACTTCGGAAACAGATGATGGGCCCACTTCCAGAGGAAGCGGTCTCGGTCACCCACGATCGAATCATATGACTCGATCAGCGGAATCGAACGCTCGGGGAGCCGGTGTTGCTGGATTCGCTCGAGCAGAGAGCTCGAGTCGGTTGATGACTGGGCCTCCTGAACAGTCATAGTCACCTGCTTCCTTCCCCCGCTTCCTTGAGTGCGATACTCACTTTAAGAATCGCCTCGAGTTTCTCCGAAGTGGTGTACCGAACGGTCTCCGCCACTGGATCGAACTCGATAATGCCCGTATCGGCGAGCTTCGGGAGGTGAACATGATGGAGGTCGGTCTCGACTCGGACGCGGTGAGTCGCCGGCCCCGGACCGGGTCGCTCACGTTCCACAACGATGTCGACTAACTCGTCTACGGGAACTGGTTCGCCGGGATGGTCTGTTAGGTATGAGAGAACACCACGACGGCGCTTGCGCCCGAGGACGTGATGTACTTCGTCGAGAGACACCCCTTCCTCGCTGGATTCGTAGCTCCCCCCATTGGAGGACGGCCTAGTATCGCTATTGCCGTCGTTATTCATGCAACCCCATCTAGAGAAACTCCGTGATAAGCCTAACTCTTAGCTCCGGCTTACTCGGGCGAATGAGACCGTAACGCTGCCATACCGGAACTTCGTGAGACTTTGAGTTCTGGGCGATTCGTTCACTATTCGGACCGTCGTTAGATTGCCGTAGACAGACTGAACCTCGACCTTCGGAGAGGACTACAGGCGATCAGTGGGGTGGAGAAATGTCTTTTTTGTGTCTGCTTACAACTGTATGCATCTGTCGAAAAGCGTTCGCCACTCCGAAGAAGCCTAACGAACGTCTCGCCGTTCAATAACGCATGGACGAAACCTTCTCTGACGTCATACTCCGGCTGGGCGGCAGCAGTCACTGCTGGAACTCGCAGACGTCCTGAGCGACGAAGAAGCCGACGCTCTTCGCGACGCCGTCGACGAGCGTCGCGAGCGTCTTCCAGTGGACATCGAAGAGACCGCTGACCGGATGCAAGGGCCATCGCGTGCTGCTCGACACGTCGTTCCTCATCGACCTGATGGGCGGCGACGAGACTACCGTCGAGAAGGCCCCCGAACGTGACCTCGTTCAGCAGCACCTCTCGTCGATGACTCTGTTCGAACTGTACGCCGGAATCATCCGGGCGATCGATTCTAAGCGCTCGCTGACCGTTCGCATCGCGTCTACGACGGCGGGTCGACAGAATCGCTAATGCTCCTCGTTCCACGAGATCCGACCGACCGGGCGTGCTAGGTGGCCGAGCGCGTCAAGCGATTCCTGGCGGTCGACCGTCTACATGCTATCGTTTCGGCGGCACGACCACTCTCCGTTCACATACTCTAACACGACATCAAACAGTCCGGTGAGCCGCTCGATCGTCTGGTTGTCGTGAGCAAGGGGATCCATGTGGTAATGAGAGATAGCATCGGCCGCTCTGCAGCGCTCGGTGAGTACGTCGAGAAACTTGAACACCTGGTCGAGGGTGACGTACTGCAACAGCGTCGAGATGGACTGAAAACAGACGGTGATCTGTTGCTCTGGTGCGGTCTCAGTCCATCTATCGAGACAGTCTGTTATCTTGACGCCCAGTTTTGTTAGATCCCGTGGAGATGCTAAGCGTTCGGTCGTGTGATCGTTGTTTTCGGGTATATCGCCAGATCCGGTGCTTGACCGTGCATCGGCGTCGACGTTAAGGATACAACTCCGTGCCGGGAAAGATCCGACGTAGCGTTGCCAGGCGTCGAGACGATCACTTGGGGACTCCGTGAACAGGACTGAAAGCGCGTTCACCTCTGTCAAAGGCGCCGGCGTCAGCAACGCCATACACGCCTGCGGCTCGTCGCCCGTAAACGACGGAGACAGGACGAGTATGTTGTCACCCGGCTGGATTAACGCTTCAACCTGTTCCGCGATCGAACTCATCTTTCTGGGTTGTCTTTTCTTTGCTCTTCGTGTTTATAAATACACGTATGCCATGAAAAACCAGCAGATTGGGGCCGGACGGCAGACAAATCGATACTCTTAGGCATAGCCGAGATCGCGGAGGCGGTCCTGTACGTCCGAGGGCACGGTCGTCTGGTCGAGGTCGACTGCCGCCGTGTCAATGTCGGCCCGGGTGGCCTCGAGGCGACTACGTACGTCTGCGTCCGCATCGACGTCGCCCGAGCGGTCGAACCCGTCGAGCGTCTCGTAGGCGTACCCTCCCTCCGAGAGGACGACGCCGGCGAGGTTTCTGTCGTAGCGTTCGATGACCTCCTCGTCGTAGCCGTTCGCCCGCATCTGCTCGATCCGGTTGGTGCGCAGTCCGTATCGCTCCACGAGCAGGTCCCGCTCCGGGAGTTCCTCGAAGAGGTTGTGGCCGCGGGACCGTCCGTCGACGTCCGCTAGATCCAGCACCGTCCGATGGACGTCGAGCAGGCTGACAAGGTCGTCGCTGCGCGTCGTCCGGTCTTCGCCGTCGTAGACGTGCAGGGGGACGTGAACGAGTCCCGGATAGATCCCGTGATTGTGCGCCCAGACGCCGTCCGTCCCGAACAGTTCGCCGTGGTCGCCGAGCGTGATCACGTAGTCGAAGTCCTCGCGGAGCGCCGCGAAGACGTCCTCGTACACGTCGGAGAGATAGCGGACGCAGTCGTCGTAGGCCCCGCGGATGGTTTCTCTGGACTCCTCTGGCCCGTCGCCGATCGTGTCGTCGATGTTCGGACTCGCCGTGTACTCGCCCGTCCGGTACTCGGCAGGGGGGTCGTACGGTCCGTGGGCCTCCATCAGATTCGCGAAGAAGAACTCGTCGTCGCCGAACTCCGTCTCGCGAACGTACTCTAGAGCGAGGGCCGCCCCGTCGTCCGCCCCGGAGATGGATTCGATACCCAAATCCCGGGCCTTCATCCTGAGCCCGTAGCTGAGAGAGGCGACGGTGTCGACGTCGCGAGTGACGCACTCGTAGACTGCGCGCAGGAATCGGGAGGGGCCCTGATCCTGGGTCTCCGAAATGAAGTCGCCCCAGTCGAAGACGTCCTCGGCGTGTTTTCTGCCGCGCCAGCTGTGGCGAAAGTCGTCGAACCCGCGGTCGAACGCGAACGCCGACGCGATGTTCGCGTTTGCGCTGAACGCCCGCGTGCGGTATCCCGCTCCGGAGAGCGACTCGGCGAGGACCGGCCGGTCGCAGTCGAGCGACTCTGTCTTCGCGAATACGCCGAGTTCGCTCGGGTACGTGCCTCCGAACAGCGCCGCGTGCGCCGGCGTCGTCCACGCCGACGGCGACCAGGCGTTGTCGAAGTGGACGCCGGGCAGCCAGTCGAAGTGGTCGTCGAACGCGTCTTTCCGGAGCGTATCGAGGACTACGAGAGCGATATTCGTCATCTGTGGAGGCGCCTTCCGATACTTGATCGTACAGCTATTCTCTCATTAATGTGTTCCCATCCCGCCTCCGACCGGATCGTGGAGTTTCCGGAACGGCCCCATCGACGGCGCGCGTAGCGGACTTGGACGGATCCGGGAGAGTGCACTGACGCACCGCTGTCAGCCTTCGAGGTGATCGCCGTCCGAGTCGATGAACAGCATCGAGAGCACGCTCACTTCCGATGGCGGCCCGGCTTCGACAGATCCAGGCACGCCCGCGCTCGTCAAACGTGAACGACGGACACATAGAGAGCACTTGATTCCTCGATGAGGTCGATGCCAATGCGTTCGGTAATCGAATTCATGTACTGAAATTATCGATGCTTTCTACCGCGATGGCAATAAATACGTGATGATAAGAACTGAGTTACAAAGAGACCACGGGGTGTGCTCGTTACAGATGAACGGAGTGCGAAACTGTATTTCCCTTGGGGTGTCGACGTATGCGGACGGGTATTTCACCGGTCCAGTTGAGAGTTGGTGTCTTGACCGCGTATTTGAATCTGCTTGCCCAGTCAACACGGGTCTCCAGTCGCCCGAGGGTAAATCCGACTAGTGGACTCCATGATTAGCCTTCGCTCTCTCCAGATGAAGTCTTGGGAGCTGCTAGAGCAACTCGGGCTTGCGACCTACGTGCGCCGTGGATACTTCCAGATGCGTGCTGCCCCGAAAGGATACAGTCACGGGCTACAGGTCGGCAACGCGAGCACAGAGATGGCGATGTCGAACTGGCTCGAATATAAGCGCGTGAAAGCGCTTCACGGTGAGCGAGCAGTCGTTGAGGCCCTCTTGGACGATATTCGTAGCGACGTCGTATTCTGGGACGTGGGTGCGAACGTCGGCATCTACAGTTGCCTCGTCGCAGACGTCGCCCCGGCGGGAACCGTCATCGCGTTCGAACCAGAGCCGGATAATCGCGACCGGCTGCGAGCGAACCTCGCGTCGAACGATCCGGCATGTAGCTGGGAGGTCTCGGCGGTCGCGCTCTCCGAGCGAGACGGTTCCGCTCGGCTGGCTGCCGGTTTTCCGGCGGATTACCGCGCCGTCGGAGCGGGTCACTACTATCTTTCTGCAACCGATGGCAGGCCGATCGACGTCCGCCGTGCCGAATCACTGATCGCGGACGGATTTCCCGCCCCTGACGTCGTAAAAATCGACGTCCAGGGCGCAGAACTAGACGTATTGCGCGGGTTTGGTGACGAGTTAGACTCCGTCTCGACGGCCTACGTCGAACTTCATACCGGGAAAGCCAAGCGATACGACACCACTGTCAGGGAAACGGAAGCCTTCCTCCGTAACGCGGGATTCTCGCTCACGCAGCTGGGTGAACCGTCCGGATTCCGAGAAGGCGTCTATCACGTCCGGGCCAGCAGATAACCGACGCACCGCCGCGTCTCCCTCAGCGCTTGATGAGTTGATAGGCGCTCTTTGCCACGTCCATCCCTTTCCCCGAGGATTCGACGACGTAGTACGGGTGCAGGTCGGGGTTGAACTTCGCCTTGTAGCGACAGAGTCGCTCGGTGTTCGCGCCGACGAGGTCGTACTCGGTCACCGAATCGAGGGCCGGGTCTGTGGCGATGTCTTGGATTATCTGCCAGTGGAGCAGGCTGTTGACGCTCACGTTTTCGTGGGTCGCCCGGGAGCCTCCCTCCCAGTAGTACGCCGAATCGTTCGAGTAGAGGACGATGATACCGGAAAGAAACTTTTCATTCTCGTCTCGGGCAATGTATACACGGCTTCGATTCCCGAGTTTCGTTACGATGTCGCGCACGTACTCCCAGGTGAGCGAAAACGGTTCGTCTTGTTCTGAATACCGTTCGGCGAGATGATCGTAGATCTGCCTCGCATCGTCGACGTCTCCGTTCTCGATCTCGAGGGAGAGTTCGGGGAGTTCAGTTACTTCGCGCCTGAGGCTGCTACTGAAACCTGCCAGGACGTCGTCGGCCGAGCCCTCGATCGGGATCCGATACGTGAATCGGGTCTGCGTATCGAAGTCCCGCCACTTGTAGGGGCGAGGATCGGTGTACTCCGGTGAACAGATGAACCGGAGCAACGCGAGCGACCCGTCGGCCGAGAGCGCTTCGAGTAGGTTTTCGGTGAAATCTCGGTTAACGCTCTCCTGTCTCCGTCGTTTCGGGCTGTTAGTCATCACGATCGGCCCCATGTGGGGGATCCCCATCGATGGGGGCGGAGAGACCAGTGCTCGACCCACCGACCGGCGATCCCGAAACACCGGCGCTAGCCCCACCGGCTGGTCGCCTTTGAACCCGCCGTAGAGCTCCATCTCGCCGGGCGTGTGTTCGTCTAGGACTTCCAAGGCCTCCTGCGAGTGAAACACCTCGAACCCGCTCTGGGGGAGCAGATCTCCCCATTCGGACAGTGTGACTCGCTCGACGTTCATTCCTTCTCTCCGAACGTTGCGCGTCGGGGTTCACTGACCCACCTCGGAGCAGTCCCACCCCCGACGATAGATCCGACGTCTTCGGATCGCGCTGTTTCTGACATAGGGTCCGTTCTGGTGCGACGATGGACAGGGGGTAGCATTGTAATTAGTCGCGTATCGCAATTCACGCTGATTCACGACCTATTACTCGAACGACGGTGATCCATGAGACACCGGTAACGCCAGTTTCCCCCTTTCAGGGTGCGTCACGAAGCCGCTCGAAGCCCGGTCGGCCGTCTCGCTGTCAGATTGAGACCCGATCGCACCGGTAAGGACGTTCGTACCAGCGTGATACGCGCCGGTCGATCAAGTGGTTCACTGGTTAGCGACCGCGCGCGAGTGAGCGTCCCCCGCTGGGAGGACACCGAACGCCGTCGCTATGTCGCGGTCGTCGTCCACAGCTACTCCGGCCTGTCCCACTTTGCCAGGCGATCTCGGGTAGCCGACCGACGGGGCTCCCCGATGCTCCTGTCTCTGTCAGCTCGCGTATTGCTTCGAGACCGCCTGCAGTCGCCCTCATTTCGGATCCACTTCGGTTCGTGTCGGACCTTGGCTCAAATTAACAATATGATGCGGTCCGGTACCTCTCGGTGATGTATTCGCTGAGGCAAGTTCGCAAGGGGGTGAAACGGGGGCTTGAGAACCCGTCGTATTTCGCCCGTGAGGCGAACCGGATTTTTCACCGACAGCTCGGTTCCTGGGAGTACAACCTGAATGGCGTCGATATCGTGAAGGAAGACTGGGATACGCTCGTGATCCTCGACGCGTGTCGATACGATACGTTCGCTTCCCGTCATCAGCTGGAGGGGGTGCTCGAATCTCGCGAGTCTAGCGGGTCCCACACCGTCGAGTTTCTCCAGGCTAACTTCGCGGACGGACGGTTCCCGGATACGGTGTATGTCACTGCGAGCCCCCAGCTCTACCGGAACGCGGACTGGTTGAACGCCTCGTTCCACTCGGTGATCAACGTCTGGCGGGAAGCGGGCTGGAACGACGACTACGGTACGGTCCTGCCGGAGACTACGACCGACTACGCCCTCGACGCTCACGAGGCCTATCCGAACAAGCGACACATCGTACACTACTTGCAGCCACATTACCCCTTCGTCGGCTCCGAATCCGCCCTCGACGCTCGACAGTTCGGAAACGGGGAGCACGAGGGCGACATCTGGGAACAGTTGATGCGCGGGACCACTGATCTCGACTCGGAGCAGATCTGGCGGGCATATGAACAGAACCTCGACCTCGTCCTCGATGCCGTCGAACCGTTGGTATCGTCCATCGAGGGGCGCACCGTGATCACGGCCGACCACGGCAACATGATCGGTGAACGAGCGACTCCGATACCGATTCACGAGTGGGGGCACCCGCCCGGCCTGTACACCGAGGAGCTCGTTACGGTACCGTGGTTGGTCAGCGAATCGGGATCGCGACGATGCGTCGTCGCAGGGGAGAGCGATTCCGCAGAGAGGGGTGATTCCGCCGACGAAACAATCGAGGAGGCGACCGTCGAAGACAGGCTTCAGGATCTCGGCTACGTGTAACACGTCGGGAAGTGCTGTCGATTATCCGCCCCTCGGGACAACCGACCGCACGCGATGGATCAGGTTGACGCCCGGCATCCCGTCTCTCGCCCAGAGCGCTAGCGCGAGCGACAGGAGAACGATTTCGAGGACGACGTATGCGAATCCCGCCGGGCTCGCGAGGTGGTCAGCGAACTGAGAGAACAGGCGGACGACTATCGGGACGACTGGCTCGTTCGCTTCGGCTGGAGGCGGCCCCAGCGGCCAGGTGACTGCACCGACGGCTGGTTCGCCGCCCAGTAGAACCGAGTAGAGAACGTCCCCGAGCAGGTGTGACAGATATCCGACGGCGAAAGCGACGCCGAGGGTCGGCGTACCGCGCCAACGGGCCAGACCGATGGCGAGGATACTCACCGGAAGCGCGACGAACACGGAGTGGGCGACAGACGTGCCGCTCGGGAGGACGCCGAACACCCAGCTCCCCGGTTTGTCGATCAGGTCCGGGAACTGGGTTCCGAACGCGACGAGAATCGTCCCGGCCGCGTCGGGGAGACGCCGGTATGCCGTCCGTGCCACGACCGAATACAGGAGATATCCGACTGCCAGGTGTTCCCAGGGCCACATTGTCAGGCTGCCAGATCCGGGTCGTCCTCACAGTTGTCCGGTGTTTCAGCGGGCACACAAGGATGGTCAGTCACGTTCTGATCGACCGGATAGAGGGGCTTTGTTATGCCCGCTCTCGTAACGAGTAGCTGGTTGGTACCGACGTCACTTACGAAGCAGACTGGCATCTTGGAAGCTTCGGCGCGGCGTCGGACGGCGACAGGTGGCTCGGCCGGTCGCCAGCGGTTTCGCACCCGGCGTGGGACAGCGCGGCAGTCCGAGCGGCATTCGAACGCGCCGAGAACAGCTAGCTGCTGACGTTTACCTGGAGCCGGAGTTCCCGATAGGCGCTCTTAACCGTCGGATCTCTCGGGGCCTCACCCCGATACAAGAAGAAGGCGACTCGCATCTGGTCGCCGGCCATCGTCGGTTCGATGTCGTACTCCCGAGTCCAGGTGCCACCGCGTTCGACGGGGGTGGTATGTATCCGTTCCAACTCCCGACTTTCGGTCACGGTCGTCGTACCGTTGGTGTGACGTATCTTTTGAAGGGAGGCGACGATCGTGTATTCCTGTACCTTGGACTCGTCGTTTTGGATTCGTAAGGTGACTGGGCTCGTCTCCCCGACATTGAAATCCTGCGGATAGTCTGAGACGACAAGCTCTCCGCTTTCGTTCTCGGTCAGCACGTAGAACTCAGTGTTCTGCTGCCCCTCGGTCGGTATCATGAAGACGTACCCGACGCTGCAGAGGGCGAGAAGGAGGCCCACAGAAAGGAACACGTTGAGCGTCGTATCGAGCGGTGAACTCCGATCGAGAAATCCGTTGTGAAGCCGGGCGATCCGGCTCCTGACGTCGACTGTGAACCTCTCCTCCTCGGGGACCTGTGCCCGCCGAACAGCGGCAACGATGGCGGCGACGGCGCTGAATCCGCTAACACTCACGATTATCGGTAGTCGTCGGAGTCCCCACGGCGTGTAGGTGAGGACGAGACCGATCAGGAGAACGAGAGCGAGGCTCAGCCCGAACGAGAGACCGAACCGTTCCGTGGGTTCTATTCTGCGGTCGAACGTCGCGTCCCGTTCCGCATCTTCGGTGGCGGATCGGCCGCTCGATCGTGGAAACAGCGCAGCGACGACCGCGTAGCCCGGCAGGAACACCACCAAGAGAAGTTCGAATGCGAGCCGAACGGGAACGTCCGTGACCGATGGCAGTAGCAGCGAGAGATCTCCGAGTGCGACGAGCACGAGGACAGCCCCGATGTCGACCGGAATCTCACGTATCGATCGACGTATCGGCCTCAGAATTCGGTTGCCGACGTTCGTAGACATCGTCCGGAGATCAGTCGCTCCAGGAACACTGTAAGAATAATCTCCCAACTGCGGCGCTGTGACGAGTAAGTGCGGCGTATCGGAGATTACGCTGAATGCTCACCCCGCCGGTCGCGATCCCCTCTCAGAACCTCTGGCCGTTGCAGGAGCGGTTCTTCGACGGCGCACCTCTGATTCCTCTCGTTCGGCACGCGGAGTGTCACCGTGGATCATAGCCCGCCCCTACCCGGAGAGACGTATTCGTCAGCCGCTGAGACCTGATATCCGTGGACACAGAGAGACGACACCGTAAATCACTCCATATTCTCGAAATGAGACCAGTTCCTGCCGAACCGAGGACGGACGACCGGACGCCGAGCGTGTCCTCGGGCCGTCGCCGCGTTTCGGTCTCACAAAGCACAATATAACGATATGCGGAGGCAGTTGTATCACTGCAACAGACGTCGGACCACGCAACCGAGTCGGCCCGTGCTTCACCATTCGAACTCGTTTCCGCCGACGAGTCCGGACGGTATGGACCTCAGAATCCGGATCTGCTGTCCCGTTTGGAGATAGATGGCGGGCAATAGCGAAAGCGAATACAGACATGAGCCAGAGTTCTCACACGGACGGTATCGGGTCTCGATTCTCGGTAGCAGATCGAAATCGGCTTTCGAAGGTCGCCGCGCTCGCACTGTGTCTGCAGATAGTCGGCTTGGCGCTGATCTATTATCACAGGTATCCGCTCAGCTTCCCCGCTACCGGCATTCTCCAGGCCCAGGGGTACTGGGCACTCGTCGTAGTCTCCGTGTTCACGACGACGGCGTTCGCCTACTTCACGAACGCACCGCTGTGGAGTTTCGCGTCGGCGTTGCTGTTCTACGTCATGCTGTATTCGAACAATCTCCTCTTCTACAGTATTCCGAGCGGTGACACTAGCGGAGAGATCGTCGATCTGACGCTCTTGTCGCGCTTCACGACGCTTTCGGCCGCCAGAGCGGAGGGATTCGGATATCTCTCGTACCCACTGAATCACATTTTCGCCCTCCTGTTGAACCGAGTGTACGATATCGGGGGTATCATCCCGACGATGGACCTTGGCTACGCGATTTACACGCTCACGTTGGTCATCGCCGTCTGGCTGTTCGCCTTCCGACTCGGCGATAGTTTCTCCGCGTATATCGCGTCGGTGGCCTACCTCATCCTTGCGAAACCGGTCCTCAACAACCAGTTCGTCCCGCAGTTTCTCGCCTTGATATCCCTCTTTTTCCTCTTCAACGTCGTCGAGAAGCGCGGACTACAGTGGCGTGCAGTCGAACTCGCATTGTTCGTCGCACTGGTGTTCTCTCACCCTGTCTTCCCGGTTCTCTATCCCCTCGCCCTCCTGTTCCGGCCGGTCGTGTCGTCGCTCATCCGGTCGTACGCGACCGACGAATCGTTCTCGACAGCCGCGGACGTTTTCCGCCACCCGCTCGTCCTCGCTCGACGGACGCTCTCGCTGGAGACGTGGACGTCCCACGGCTCGTCGACGTACGTTCGAGCGGTTGTCTTCTTCTCCATCTACTTCGTCCAGAACCCGCCCCGGTCCGTGGTCGATCTCGTGTCCTCACCGGGAGAAGCCGCAGGGAGCCCGATCGTATCCCTCCTGTCCCCGTTTCTTCCTATTTCCACCGAGTCGGCGCCCAGCGGTGGCGGGCCCGAGGAGGCACTTCTCTACGACCTCGTCCCGAGGTCGCTCGATCTCTTTGTGAACCAGGGAAGTAAGTTCGTCCTCCTGGCGCTGTTCGGGCTACTTTCGGTCTCGTTCCTGCTCTCCCACATCGGTGACCCCTTGGACGAACACAGGACCGGTGTGCTCGATTACCAGGTCGAGATCATCTTCGCGTGCTTCGTGTTCTTCCTCTACTCGACGATGATATCCTCGATGTACGGAACCAGAGTGCTCCAGGTAGCGTTTCTTCCCACCGCCGTTTTCTTCGTCGGAGCGGTGAAGTTCAAGCGGGTATTCGTGGTCCTCATCGTGGTACTCGCGCTCTGCTCCCCGGTGCTCACCGCGAATTTCTACGTCAACAACGCGCTAACAGCTGGGGGGGACTCGATCGGATACCACGAGACGCAGGCCGGCGAACTCGTCGGTGACCAGTATCCCCGACACGACGTCGTTGTGCCGCCGCACACGCCGTATCCGGTCGGCCCGATGAACCAATCGAGGCAGATGGATATCCGGTACTTCGTCTTCAACAGCGAAGCGAGAGTACCGGACTCCGGTCCAGTGATATATTCCACGCGCCTCACTGAGTATCTACGCTATCTAGGCTACGACTGTCAGCTCTCCACGGCGAACCGGAGCGTCGTCTACGACAACGGAGCCGAGGTGATCTGGCGACCCGACGGCGGATCGATGCTCGAGTGCCTTCGAGCGACCGAGAACGAGCCCCAGTAGTATCCTGGTCTGAAGTCTGCCAGCCGTCCACACTCCCCGAATGGACCATCAGAAGGAGAGAAGCGTGCGGTAACGACTGCGATCTGCCCGTATCGCTCCCCTTTCTTTCCGTGGTCTCGACAAACCCCCGAATAACTTTTAATCGATTGGTTGATTTGCGACTGTCCAATGGATAGCCGACCGAGAACGAACAGCAGTCAGTGTGCCGCTATCGACGCCCTGGCCCTCACAACTTCCGAGGAGTCCGCTTGGGCGCCTTCTCGCCGCTCGTAGTTGGATTCACTCATGGACTTCAGGAAGATCCTGACCGACTCCGGGGTCGCGATGTCTCGGAACGTCCTTACGATGGTGCGTGGCGTGATAGTCGTCCCCATCATCACGAAACTGATGGGAGTCGGTGCCTACGGCGTCTGGACGCTTCTCATCACCTCGATTAGCTTCGTTTCTGCTATCGGGGGGCTCCACCTTCACGGAGCCCTGATCCGCTACACGCCCAACGAGGAACGACGGGGCCAGACAGTCTCTGATCTGTTGGTTCTTTCCGTCGTGTCCTCGGTCGTTTCGGCGTTGGTACTGTACTTTGGCCTCCAGCTAGCCTCCCTGTCTATCCCGGATCAATCTATTTTCGGAGCGGACCTCCTCACGATAGCTGCTCTCCTCGTTACCATCGAGACCGTCGGAATTCTACTCAAGAACGTCCCTCGCTCGGAGGACCGAATAAAAACGTACGAGCTAATACTGCTGGCCGATATCGCCATCAAAACCGCATCGCTAGTCGTCGCCCTCGTGTTGGTCGAAACTATCACCGCTGGCCTGTTGGCGATTCTGCTCTCGACCACTTTCGTTCATCTGTCGATTGCAGCACTGTACGTCCCGAAACGACTCCGGAAGCCTAACGGGGGCAACCTCAAGCGGTATCTTTCGTACTGCACTCCGATGGTGGCCAACGAACTGTCGAGTAAACTCCTCGCGAAGTCGGACAGATTCATCATCATCTACTTTCTGGACCCCGTCGCATTGGGCATCTATTCCGTCGCGTACGGGGTTTCGATAATCTTCCCGAAGTTTGCGAACGCGTTCAATTCGACGCTCTATCCCTCTATCACGTCCGCATGGGAGAACGACGAGATCGGTGAAATAGAGCGCTTCTACAACAACTTCCTCACCGGCTTCGTCCTCTTGGCAGTCCCGCTGCTGTTCGGTATCGCGTTACTGGCTGATCCGATTCTGCGGCTCTTGGCGACCGAGAAAGTCGCACGCGAAGGATGGTTTCTCGTTCCGATCATCACGGCCGCGTTTCTGTTCAGAGGGTACGAAAGCACGTTAGTCTACGTTCTGAACGCCTTAGAGGAAAACGAGATCGTAGCCAAAGGGACGACTGTCGCACTTATCTTGAACGTAGTCATCAATGTTGCGCTTCTCCCGGTCATCGGACTGCTCGGAGCCGCGGTCGCTATGGTGGTCAGTATGGCTGCGAGACTCGTATACGTCTACTTCTACGTCGGCCAGCACATCTCTATCGATGTTCCGCAAGTGAGGATTGGCAAGGCCGTCCTGAGCTCGCTGGTGATGACCGGGGTACTGCTTTACGTCGTGAACGTTCCGAACACGAGGATGCTTCGATTGGTCATCTATCCGATAGTCGGCGTGCTCGTGTACTTTTCCGTCGTGTACCTCGTCGGCGGGATCAAACGACGTGATATCCACCAAATCATTTCGCTGTTACAAAACGGGGATACGTCTCCCGCCAGGGACTCACAGCGGTCCGAGTGATATGTGTACCATTGCAGGGGTGGGCCGGACAGCTCCCTCCAAATTGAGGGACACAACCGTCAAAAAATGTTCGGCCAATCCGATATGGAGGTGTTTCGTCGATTCCTCTTATTCGGAGACAGTCCGCGTCGCACTCACCGTCTCGCCCGCGGAGTCGGTGACTGTCAGTCGGACATCGAAGGTCTGTCCGTCGACGTGTTTGAGTTCGAAGTAGTCGACGTCGTACGCCTCGGCGCCGCTGACTGAGGTCTTTGCGGAATCGACAACGGAGTCGTTCCCGTCTATCACTTCTACCGTGACGCTCGCGAGGTCCCCGTCTCCGTCGGAAACTGTCCAGTCGGCCATGATATTCGCGTGCGGGTTCTTCGACCCCGCCTCAGTGACTTCGTATTGGTCGATTGCCGGCGGCGACGCGGGTTCCGAGACGGAAAGCGTGAACGAGTCGGTCCCGCTCGTTCCGTTGGCAAGTTGGTAGCCGACGGTGACGTCGATCTGCTCTCCGGGCATGTCGACCGGCGTTTCGTCGTCTTCGAAGCGGCCCACCGAGACCGTGGCTGCCGATCCGGCGGACATGACGGCGACGCGGTCGGCACTGTCGCTCCAACCGTCGTTCGCCAGATCGAAGGTCCGGGGAATCTCTGTACTGCCAGGTACGTCACAGACACCCGCTTGCGTGTCTGCGTCGACGTAGAGTTCGCTCACAAATGCCCCGATCTCGTTGCTCTCGTCGTCGAGCATGTTTATCGCCGAGTCGTGGGGAGTGACGGTGACCGTCGCGACGGAGAGTTCCTGATCGGTTAGATTCGTCAGCGAGAACTCGACTCCGGCGCGTTTGGACCCGTCGTAGTGGCTCGCGGTCACAGCGGTCGCGTCGTCGTTGTACGCGACTCTGGCAACGTCCTCGACCGTGACGGACGCTGTAGTGGACGCGGTTGCGCCGTCGTCGTCGGTGACGGTCAGGTCGGCCGCGTAGGTTCCGCCCGAGTCGAAGGTGACGCTCACCGACTCGCCGGTGTAGGACTGACCGTCGATACTCCAGTCGTAGGCGGCGATGGACCCGTCGGAGTCTGTCGACCCGCTCCCGTCGAACGTCACGGTCAGGCCGTCGATCTGCGTGGTGATATCCGCCTGTGGCGACTCGTTCGTCGTCCCGCTGTCGGTGCTGTCGCCCGTGTAGCCGGGCGTCTCCGGGTGGACAGTCGACCAGTCGAAGGCGTAGTCGGTCGTGCTCGTTACCGGCAGCGTGCCATGGTTCATGTCCGGGTTGGCATAGATGTTCGAGCCTCCGAGCGGACCGTCGCCGAGCGGGACCTCCGTGTCGACACCGTCGAATCGGCAATTTTCGAGCGTCGACTCCACCGAGTCGTGGTCGACGACGACGCCGTCGCGGATGTTCAGATTCTCGCTGTCGAGGAGGACCTGTGTGCCGCTGATGTCCATGTACTCGGCGTCCTCGATGTTGAACAGCGACGAGGAGTACCAGAGGCTCTCGACGACCACGTCGCAGTTCTCGATAGTCCCACCGGGTTCACCGACGCCTCCTCCGGTTTCTCCCCAAAACGCGCGAAAGTTGTGTGCGCCTTCGTTCAAGGTTCCCGGGCCGTCCATGTAGGTGTCGATGTCCATGTAGACCGTCGTGTTGCGAACGGTCGTCGTCCCCGAACAGCGGACCGCCGAGACGTTCGAGTTGGCCAGGAAGCCGTCCTCGATGGTGATCTGTCCAGTCGTCCGTCCCGTGTAGAAGATGTTGTTCGGGAACCCGGACAACACGGGATTTGAGAAGTAGATGTGACCTTCGTGGGCTCGGCCGGTCCAGACCGCACCACGTGAGTCCCCACTACCGTATCCGCCGATATCGCCGTTGTTGTGCTGGCGGTAGTTCTCAATAAGCAGCAGGCCGTTGGGGTCACTGACGTACGGCACCATCCCGAAGTCGTGTGCGTCGTGGCTCAGCGGGCCGTCACAGGCGTAGTGGAGGTTCTTGACGTGCCCGGCAGTGTCACACTGGAGCTTCATTCCCGGCGCTGCGCGCCCGGGAGAGTCGAAGGTTAGGTTCTCCAGCAGGAAGTTGTCGCAGTCGCTCAAGTCGAGGATCTGTTGCGTGCCGAGTTGCGTCGAATCGCCCCAACCGGCCGGGATCTCGAAGACCGTGTCGGACTGGCAGCGGATGCCGAAATCGGTCCTGCCGATGTGCTGAACGGCTGACGACCACTGAAACGTCCCCGAGGGGAACACCAAGAGTTCACCGGCTTGGACGTTGTCGATGATATCCGACACTTCGTCGCCTGGGGACACATCGACCTGAACTTCTGTCATCTGAGACCTGTCCACTGGCGACGACGGCGACGAACTAGCGGCGGCCGCCCCCACACCGGAAAATCCGACAAGTCCCGCGAGGGAGACAACGCTCGCCCCCTTCACGAAATCCCGTCGATTGATCTGGCGTTGCTCACTGTCCGTAAGTCCAATATCACTGATGGTTGATAGTTCTCTCTCGTCAGTTTGGTCGTGAGTGCTCGTTTCCTTCTCGCTGGTTTCGCGTACCATACCGGCGGTAGGCATCTTTTATCCTATAACAATAGTTCCCGACTGCAACTTCATAGTCGCACTTTAACCCAGACTTGGGTATGCTTAGGGTAATTTAGTTACCAGATGGATACGCATCGGTGGCGCCTACGTGTTATTTTAGAGTAAGTTGGGCCCAACGAAAGGTGACCTTACTCCCATTTCTCCGTTACGAGGTCCCTCAGTTCACCCCGCGGTGTCTGAAAAGAGGCAGTAGGGAGTCCCTACCGGAGTTGGGGGACGGGCCCAAATGTAAAACTGTTGTGGGGTATTACCATTCTGCGGGCGACGGCCAGCTGAGCTGGACCGATTTCACAGCCCTTCTAAACGTTCATCTATCTGAAATTAAGCCTCGGGACACCGGTCGAGGTGATTGCTGGAGTAGGAAATGCCGCGTTCCCTCTTTAATACGTTCATCGGTGAATCACTGACCAAAATCTCTCCGTTAGGGCTCAGGATATCGATTCGTTCACGCAAGTATATTTTTGCCCGTACGGCTCACGCCAGATGTTGTAAATGGAAGACTGGACTTCTTATCTAGCAGCCGTTCGGGAGCGCTTGTTTACTTTAGAACCGTGGGACATTCTACTGGTTATTTCCACTGGGGCGGCGATATATTTGACCAATTTATCGTCGTATCCCCTTCGAACGTGGGATGAAGCCATCTATGCCGACGCCGCCCAGAACATCGTTCTGCGCGGAACGTGGCCAATTCCGCACACAGCGCTTCGCGTGGGATTGTTACCGGTCGAATCGCGGCCCTTTCTCGAAAAGCCGCCACTGGCGTTCTGGGTTCAAAGCGGTTCGATGCAGATCTTTGGTATCAGTGAATTTGCGGCCCGTCTTCCTTCGGCTGTGGCCGCGATCTTGACCGCCCTTCTCGTCTACGAGTTCGGCATCCGACTGTTCAATAGAAGCGTCGGCGTCATATCCTCAGTCGTCTTTCTGGGAACGCCGTACCTGTACATGGGATTCAATTCTGCTCGAACAGCGGCCACAGACGGGCTGCTGATACTATTCGGGACGCTTTTCGTGTATTGCACGTGGCGTACCGTAAACCAGAACAACCGAGTTTGGCCGCTTATCATGGGCGTCTCTGGCTGGTTGACTGTGATGACGAAGGGATTTGCCGCAGGGATCTTTCTCTTCATCGCTTTCCCGCTGTTCGTCTGGAACAGCGACGTCCTCCGAAATCGGAACTTTTGGGTCGGGGTCTCCCTCGGAGGTGTCTTAACTCTCCTCTGGATTGCGTTTATGTGGGTGAATTTCGGCGACGAGTGGGTGAGGGTCTTCGTTTTCGATCAGTTCGTTTCCAAGGTCGCATCAGACGGAGACGGCGGGCCACTCATCGTGGTCGAATACGTCGTAGCGATCACGGGAGATCCAGAGGGATTCCAACCCCTCGCTTCCGTGTTCTTTCCCGCTGTCTTCGCTGTCCTGATGGACATTCGAACGAAATACACCGAGAAGCGGAGAGAGCTGTTGTTCGTTCTGTGGTGGATCGGAGCCGTGTATGCACCGTACCTCTTGATCGGAGATTTAGACTCGTATATTTACCCCATGTTCGTCGGTACCGCGCTGGTCATCGGGTATTTCATTCACGAAGTTGTGGTTGGGAGATATCGGATTCTTGGACTCGTCGCGATCGCTACTGCCATCGTCTATCTGGTCAGTTATTCGGTCTTAGTTGAGCCGATCTGGAGCTATATAACCCGTTCCGGGGCCTTTGCGTTGATCGGGTCGGTGTTGCTCTGGCGCTGGAAGAGATGGAGCGATCCCGAGTTCTCGATTGATATCCCGCTTCCCGTGAAAAGCGGGATTCTGCTATTGCTTCTTGTCGGGGCAGCCGGTGCACCGCCGCCGGCACCACCGGGATATAATTCGGATCCGTTCGTCGATCAGAAGCGTCTCGGGTTAGTGGCAGGTGAGTACGTTACTTCGGCAGATACGGTCTATATCCAGGAAAACGTCGGCCTCGCGATGCATACGTTTGTCTTCTATTCGAGAACGCGGGCAAAAGGCGTCCCGATAGAACGGTTAAATTCCGTTCCGCCCGGAGCGATCGCTGTCGTCAATACAACAGCGGTGGACCGGATTACCCGACGGACTCGAGTCATTCGAGCAGTATCAAACCGGCAACAGAATGTATCGCTGGTTCGGATTCGATGAGCCCATTCCAAATCGAACGGTCGTGTGATGGCTAGCACTCGATGACTGTCACTGTCTCGGCCTCTCCACTGGTCGCCTCACACGACACAGATGGGAGTGGGAACGACCCATCAATAACCGCTACAAAAAACGACGTTCCAGCGGGGTAAACCGACACACCGTTCTTGTACCAGTGCGACACGCAGGAGCGAATCTAACCGGACCGTTTCCAAGCCAGGTCCACAGGTCACATTATCAGGACGAGCGATGGTCGCTGGGCCGAGCTGGACCGAATCGCCCGACCCGCTCTGAGACCTCCACAGCAGTGTCTACACAGTCGTGACTCCCTCTCACGCAATACTCTCACTCGCGTTGAGTGGTCTCCTCTGGTCTCTGGCCGATAGCGGCTGTGTACTGACTCACATCGGCATCGGCGCGCCAGTCGTGAACCCGTCCGGTGAATTCGAAGCTGTCGACGTCGCCGTCGGCGACAGTGCCAGTTGCGGTCCACGTCCCGTCGTCGTTCCGCTCAACGGATTCCGCCGGATCGGTTCCGTCCTTCGCAGTGATCTCCCCGCTCGTGATGAAAGTGTACGTGACCTCGTCGACACCCGTGGCCGCCTCCACCGTCAGTTCGTGCGTATCGTTCATGTATTCCGCATTGGTCTCTTCGACGGAGAGGGTGTAGTCACCCTCATCCGCCTGCCAGGCGAGCACTGCTCCCCTGAATTCGAAGTCGTCGACGTCGCCGTCGGCGACGGCGCCGGTTGCAGTCCACGTCCCGTCGTCGTTCCGCTCGACGGATTCGGTCTCGTCCGCGCGCTCGCCCGCCGCGAGTTCCCCACTCGTGACGAACTCGTACCCGATCTCCCCGGCGCCTTCGTCTGCTTCGACCGTGAGCAGGGGAACGTCGTACGGGCGAGTCGCGGCCCTCAACGCTTCCGGTTGGATCCGATTCCAGTCGAACGCGGTGGACCGCTGGTCAATCGGGAGCGTACCGGGGTCCACTGTTACCATGACCTCGTTCCCGGACCCGGTCAGGTGACCTCGGGCGGCCGTGCTCCCGAGAGAGACCCCGTCGAACGAGCAGTTCGTGGTCTCTATCGTCTGGTTAGAATCCGCCGCGAGGAGAGCGGTGATGTTCGCGTTGAGGAGGAACTGGCAGTTTTCGAGCGTCAAGCGGCTGTTTCCGAGTCCGAGGAGCACCAGCCCGGTGCAGCGCCGATAGCTCTGGAGGATGACCGAACAGTCGGTGACGAGCCCGCCTTCGGGTGCGATCCCGTCCCCGCTGTCGCCCCAGAATCCACGTGTGTTGTGTTTGTCTCCTTCGAGAACCCCTTCGCCGTCGAGATAGCTGTCGACGTCGATGACGACCGTCGTGTCGCGCACTTTGACGTTCCCGGACACGCGGACCTGAGAGACGTTGTTGTTCATCAGCAGGCCGCGGTCGACGACGACATCTCCCATCGTGCGCGAGACGTAGAACCCGTTGTTCGGGAACCCCGAGAGGACAGGGTTGACGAACCGGACGGAGCCGTGATGGCCCGGGCCAACCCAAACTCCTGCGCGCGTCTCCCCGCTCCCATAGGCGCCGATGTCACCGTTGTTGTGACAGCGGTAGTTGTCGACCCGGAGGACGCTTTCGGGTCGCCTTCCGATCACGTTGAGTCCGTTGGGGTGCTTGCGGGTCGACAGCGGACCGTTGCAGCGGTAGTGGAGGCCATTGATGTGGGCCCGGTTCATCGCTTCGGCTGTCATACCGGGGGCTGCGCGACCTGACGAATCGTAGGTCAGGTTCTCGAGCAGGAAGTCGTCACCCCTGATGATGTCGAGCACGCTCTTCGCCTCTCTCTCTCCCCAGCCGGCCGGGACCTCGAAGACGGTGTCGGGCTGACACCGGAGACCCCAGTTGGTGGTGTCGTTCACTTCGACCGCCGAACTCCACGAGAAGGTTCCCGACGGGAACACGAGGAGTTCCCCGCTGTTGACGTCGTTGACGATTCCGGCCACTTCGTCGCCGGGTGACGCGCCGACCTGGACCTCGGTCATCTCGTCCGTGTCTACTATCGGGCTTGGCGTCGCAGTTGCTGTCTCCGTCTGGGTGGGTTCGTTCGACTTCGTCGTCCGAGACGGCTGGCTAGAGAGCTGCTGACACCCGCTCGCTGCGAGTGCACCAACCAGCGCCGCGTTCGTTAGGAAGGATCGCCTGTTCATCGTGGTCTGACTCCGCCGATCAGCTACGGCTCGCGACGGTCGAAATGGGACGTGCTCGCGGCACCTCGGGCGTCGCTTTCACGGCACCCGATGCGGGCGAGGGCTGCTAGCGACGGGCCGTACCATCGCCAATCCGAACGGGCTACTACCGTCATCCGTGTCCTCCCCCTTTGGGGACCGTGGCCTATTGTTATTACTCCAGTATTCCGTAACGCTCGCCGTACTTTGCCCGCTCGGCAGAGCAAAGGATGGTTCTCAGCCCCGATCAATCCGGTCCCGGATGTCCAGCACGAATTCCGTGGTCCGCGTCGGAAGGCGCCGCAGGGCCATTCTCGCACCGTACCCTACCAGAAATCGCCAGTCTCGAAGCGCGGGGTTACTGAACGAATCCGCCCACCGGGGCTGTATCTTCAGGACGTGGCGATACCCCCACTTGTCGAGGAAGTACTGGAGGCTCTTTCCGGGCCGGTCCTCGTCGATTCCCATCCGCGCAGACAAATAGGCCGCGTCGCCCCCCGGGAAGTGTGGGAACACCACAGCCGGACACGTCCCGAACGTCCAGTCAGTCCGTTTCTTGTGGGCCACGAAGAAATCCAGATGCTCCGCACCGAATTTGTACGCGGGGTCCCATGAGTACTCCTCGAGGCACTCTCTGCGAAACATCGCTGCGTTCGGGACGAAGTCGAACTCCACAAAGGGTTTCCCGTCGACGAACTCCGAGTCTTTCGTTCCGCGAATGTCCTTGATGAGGATCTCACCCTCCTCGTACAGGTCGCAGGACGCGCCGATGAGGTTCCCGTGTTCGAAGAGGAGTCCGCTCACGCCCCCGAGTCGAGGGCGCTCGTCGAGCTGGTCGGCGAGGTACTCTATCCCATGCGGCATCGTCATGTCGCTGTCCACGATGACGACGTAGTCCTCCGACAACTGCTCGACTATCTCGTTGCGGCCGTGCCCCAGTCCGGAGTCGTACTCCAGATCCAGTACTTTCAGCTCGAAGGGATAGGAACGGTCGTAGATCCGACGCCGCTCTGGCGAGATCTCGCCGTTATCCGCGATGTAGACCGTTTCGACCGGCGACGACACGGACGAGAGTAACTGCTCGACCATATCAGTCCGCTTGAAAACGACCGCACCCAGGGCGATACTGCTCATTCCTGGTAAATCCTGGTAGTCAGGGACTTTTGTTACTCTGTATCTATCGATCGATAAGCGCCGATACCGTGTTCCGACGGAGTTGTGTAACTCCTGTCGAAGCCGACCTGACGGCACGCGTCGCTCCGACGCCGGCCACAGGTTCGGATCTGGGTTCGTTATGTAGACTGGTGGCCCACAATGAGCGTGGAACTATACTTGTTCTTCTATCAGTGAGTCGACGATCGCTTCTAGCCGTGCCGTATCGACGATTACGTCTCTGTTGATTGCTCGCTTGTTCTGACCGTCGTGGATCGACTCACAGACCATGCACTCGTAGGTCATGTCGAACTCGTTCGCGAGAACGAAGTAGCTCTCGTCAGTGCCGTCTTCCGCGAATAGTTCGAGGAGGCGGGTGTTGCCGTCACAGAACATCAAATTCACGTAAGCGAGGCCATGGAGTCCGACGACGACGTCGGCGCTGGCGAACAGCCGAGCCTGTTCTGCGAGGGATAGCCTCCCTGGTTCGTAGCTCTCGAACCCTCGCGGTTCGAGCACATCGAGCACCGCTCGCTCGTTTCGGACCCGGCGCCTGTCAGCGTCCGCACGCGAGACGTAGACGCGGTTCGAGAATGTCCTGTCTCCGTCCGGGAGATTCGAGACGATGCGCTCGCCCACCCACCGGAGTTCCGACGCGAATCCCGAACTGGGGTTCCCCTCCAGACGGATTGGATGCGGTGCAACGGCCAGTTCGCCGACCCGGCTCACATCACTGTCGTGTTCGATCCAGTCGTCAGGTTCGTACCCCATCCACCGCAGCGACCGCCGCTGGAAATCTCGCAGCGGAGAGTTGACGATCAGGACGGGCGAGTCGCCCGTCTCCTGGCAGTACTCCTCGTACCAGCGGAGTTTCGGGAGGGTCTCGTGGAACCACCCGTACCGATAGGACCCGCGCTCGTCGAGGAGGAGGAAGCCGTGGTCGATCCGCCTCGCCGGCTCGGCGTCTCCGACCGCACTCCGGAGGACGTGCCCGAGCGGGACGTCCCGCTTGAGGAACTTCTCTTGGTGGAGGAAGAAAGCCGTGTCGACCCCGAACCAGGATGGGAGCAAGTACTTCTCGTCGATGCGCGCGACGGGGTATCGGCCCACGACGTCGACGTCCCGGTAGATGTAGACGGCGTTTTCGGGACTCGAAATGGTTCCCTCGAAGTTCCTCAATTGCCGCGGTGCCGACTCCCGGAATCGGCCGTCATACGAAACGTCCAGCGACGGTTTCTCGGGAAGACTCACTACCTCGTTCGCGGCGTTGCGTTGATCTTTCAATAGCGGTGGCCAGAGACTGACCGGCAGACGCTGTCTCGCGAACCGAGGCCCCTTCTCGAGTAAGTCTCTCGGACCCCGCTCCAGAGAGCGACGGGCGATGGTTTCGGCGACCGCACGTAACTGGGGCATCTGTCGCAGGACTCGCCCCGCGAAAATTTCGTTATTGCCCGCCTATCGCCTGTCGTCGGGAGAGCCGCTCGACGACGGGTCGGTGGGTCACTCTCGACGCAGGGCCAGCCCGAGGGATCCGCCGGAGATGCGATCGAGGGTTACTGGTAACGCTTGTCCGGTAGTGCTCGTTCGATCTCGTCGACCACGTTGGCGATATCGTGGCGGTCGCGCGCATAGGAATACGCTCGCTCGGCAAGCTGGTTGCGATGTTCGGGACGCTCGATCAGTTCGCGGACCCGATCCGCGAGGGCCGACCGGGTTTCGACGCCATAGAATCCGGTCTCCCCCTCCCCTTGGTGGTTAGCGGGGTCCACGTTGAGACTGACGACGGGGGTCTTGCGGAGCCATGCCTGGATGAAGGTGTTCGGGAATCCCTCTTGCTTGCTCGTGTTGACGAACACAGAGGCCTGTTCGAGATAATCGTTGCTTTCTTCCACGGAACATCCGCCGAGGTATTCGAGGTTAGAAACCTTCTCGGTACGGGCTACGATCTCCTCGGTGAGCGAGGTCTCGGCCGGCTGGCCGACGATCCAGAACTCGCAGGGGAGATCGGTGCATGCCTCAGCGACGTCGGCGAACGCGAGCGGTTGCTTCCACTCCTTGATGCTTGCCAGCCAGAGGACGACCGGCGGGTCATGTTTCTCCGGCTCGCCGTCCGGGACGGGGTGGCCGTTCCCAGTCAGCACCGAGTCGATATCCCGATTCTCTCTCAGGAGGCGCCGCTGCGACAGCGTCTGCGTGAAGACTGTGTCAGGGACAGAGAGGAGGCTCCGGAGGAACGCCAGCTTCAGTCTGCGATACGCGCCGTGGACGGCCGTCTCGTCGTTCCGCCCCGGCCAGCCGGCGAACCGCGGCAGGCAGTGCGCGTCGTGGGAGACGTTGAACGCGACGTGCGCGTCGGTCACCAGTTTCGCAACCGTGGCGAGCGGCAGATCCTTCAGGATCCGAAAATAGAGGACGTCCGGATCGAGGTCGGCGATCGCCGATAGCGCCGCTCGTTTCCCGCCGTCCGCCGCGTCCAGGTGGAGAACGGTCACGCCGTCTCGCTCGACGACCTCGTTCTCGTCCGACCGATACGCGATGTAGGATGCGTCGTTCCCTCGGCGACGAAGCTCCGCGCAGATGAGCTGGGACTGGAGTTCGGCACCACCCGGTTCAGCCGCCGGGTGCGTCCCCAACACGGCACAGAACTTCATCGGAAGGCTTTGGTATCGTTACTCGCGCCATCCCACGTTCTTGCCAAGCCAACCCGGGCGACGGAGCCGGCCCCGTTCCGGCGGAGTCCGGCCCCCGTCTCGCCGGTCATCGCTATCGAGCTTGGTCCTTCGCCGCCCTTTCGGTCGGGAGCGCGGTTCCCGAGGAGCCCGGTGTCGCGCCGCAGAGGCCCCTCGAAATTCCTGGCTCGATCGCGGCCCGCGTCTGGAGCGCTCGGCTGCGGGGTTCGTCTCCGACAGAATCCCAGCCGGTCTCGGCGTCGTGTCGACGTTCCCATAGTTACGACGGGAAGTACATACCCGATCACCTTATTCCGAGTTGCCACTTGGTTCCGTTTTCTAACGTCGTGTTCTCGCTCGACAGCCGTCGAACGATGCGCTCGCGCCCCGCGAATTCTGCGAGCGATCGACTCTTGCTTCCTGATGCCAGCGGCGGTTTCGGCTCCCACACGTCGACGGACAGTTGACCGCCCTTTCACAGGTACCAGCCGGTGAACTGGAAGGTCGGTGGGCCCTCGGACAGCCCCGCTTTGAACGAGTGGTTTGAGTAGTATCGGACGAGAGCGAAGAGCTGTAGGGCCGTCGCGATGAGCGCAACGCCCGCGAACCACCTCGCCGTGTCGCTTCGCTTGGATACCCCCGGACGTCGACCGATGTCGCATCGGTGAATCCGCTACCGGTAGCTCGAAAATAACGAAGTCTCTCAGGTCTAAGAGGGTAATCGATGGACGTTCGAGAACTCGTTCGGAATCGTTCAAGACGGCGTCAACACCGGGTGATGGGGGAGTGATCGACTCGACTAATAAGACGGCTGACGTTTCCAGTCGACCCACTGAACAGGCTGATCCGATGTCGAATTCGCGGAGCGATTCGGAGTCTGGCGCCGACGAGGGAAGCCATCTCGAGGGGGTGGCTCCGGAACCGTCACTCTCTGATCTCCGCGTGCTCGTCGTCGGACCGTCCGGGAACGGCGGGATCAGTCAGTACATCACGGGGCAAGTCGAACGATTAGGTTGCTCCGTCGAGACGCACGACACAGGGTCACCGCCGAGCGGGAACGGACCTGTCTGGGTTCTCCGTTCCATCCTCCTGGGCCTCGCAGCGATGTGCCGATTTTCGCTCCGGACCCGACCCGACGTCGTCCACGTCCACTCCTCGTACCAGTACTCGTTCTATCGAGCGTCGTTCTACACGTTGTTCTCCCGGTACGTCTGGGGAGTTCCCGTCGTCCTGCATATTCACGGGTCGTCGTTCGACGAATTCGTCCTGGAAGCCTCGCCGCCAGTTGCCGCGTTGCAGCATCTGGTCTTCGACGCGAGCGACCAGATCATCGTCCTCTCGGAGTACTGGCTCGACGTAGTCGCGACTCGGATCGACGAGTCGAAGATCCGCGTCGTCCCCAATGCAGTCGAGCCGGCGTCGTATCCCGCTGAATTCGGCATCGAGCCGCCGCGAATCGTCTTCGTCTCGAACCTCATCGAACGCAAGGGGGTCCGCGAGCTCGTCGCAGCGGTCGACTCGCTGGCTGAAACGTGCGAGACCCCGTTCGAAGTATCGATCGCCGGTGCCGGCCCACTCGCGGGCGAGGTCGAGGCCCTCAGCGAGCGACATGATTCGGTTTCGTACCTCGGATTCGTCTCCGAGGAGCAAAAGCGGTCGCTCCTCGGCTCCAGTTCGGTCTTCGTCCTCCCGACCTACGCCGAGGGGCTTCCGATCGCCTTGCTAGAAGGGATGGCCGGTGGCAATGCGGTCGTCACGACGGCTGTCGGGTCCATCCCGGAAGTGATCGATGAAGAACGCGGGATCCTCGTCCCTCCCGGCGACGCCGATGCCCTCGAAGCGGCTCTGGAAGACCTCGTGACGTCTCCCGATCTGTGTGAAAAAATGGCGACACGCAACAGACGGGCTATCGAAACCGAATACTCCTGGGACGAGGTAATCGACGAACTGGTGACAGTCTATCGCTCCGTCGTGTGAGCCCGCTGTTCGGGTAACGGTCCCGTACACCGGATAGAGCGCTCGTAACAATACGACGAGACGAGAGAGTGTGACCTGATGCGGTACGTAATTTTCACGAACACGCCGGCGCACGTGCACCTGTACAAGCACGCGGTCCGGACTCTCGACAGCGACGGCCACGACGTTCTCGTCCTCGCTCGGGACGACAGCTGTACGGTGGACCTCTTGGAATACTACGGGATACGTCACAAGGTGTACGGTCGTCGGGGAGAGACCCCGTGGGCCCTCGCCGGCCAGTTGCCGGGACACTTCGTCCGGATTCTCAGACACGTCCGGGACTTCGATCCCGACCGGATCTTCGGGATGGGTGGCTACGCGGCGCCTGTCGGCGCCGTTACGAACACACCAGTCGTCGCGATTCAGGACTCCGAACCCCACACCCTGGACTACATGATGGCCCGTCCGATCGTCGAGGCATTCGTAACACCGCATACGTTCCGACGTGATCTGGGGCCCAAGCACTTTCGCGTCCTGGGATTCAAAGAGAGCGCGTACCTCCATCCTGACGTCTACGAACCGTCTATCGACGTCAGATCGGAACTCGGAATTCCGGCCGGAGAACCCTACGTGATCGCCCGGTTCAACGGATGGGGCGCCTACCACGACGTCGGTCAATCGGGGTTCACCGCCGATCAACGGCGGACGCTCCTCTCACGGCTCGGAGACGAAGCGACGGTTCTGGTCTCCGCGGAAGCAGAAGATTCGCTCAATCTCCCCGACGGCGCCCGACCGTTCGACCTGCATCCAGCCCACATGCACGACGCGCTCGCGGAGGCGTCGCTGCTCGTCGCGGACACCCAGACGATGGTCACCGAGGCCGCGTTACTCGGGACACCAGCTATCCGGTCCAACTCCTTCGTCGGCGACGGGGATATGGGCAACTTCACCGCGCTCGAAGCCGCGGGCTTGATCCACAACACGAGGGACTTCGAAGCCGTCTCCGACCTGGCGACGGAGTTACTGACGGACGAACGGCGGCGCGACGCCTGGAACCGCCGGCACGCGGCGTACGTCTCCGACCTGGTCAACTTGACGTCGATCATCGTCGACGTCGCGACCGCGCCCGACCCGCGGCGGGCGCTCGAATCGAAACGGACCGAATCAGTTCCGCTCCCCGGGTGAGGGCGCCTCTCGCGCGTGTTGGAACCAGTCCAGCGCCGCACCGACGTGGTCGGTGAGCGGTCGATACTCGTAGCCGAGGGCCTCCTGGGCCTTTCCCGACGAGTAAAACATCCGTTCAGTCGCCAGCCGAGCCATGTCCGGATCGTACGGAAACGCTCGGATCTCCACCGTTGATTCGAGTCGCTCGGCGGCGTGTCCCAATGCGATGACTATCGGCCGGGGAATTTCTATCGGAGGCACGTTGCCGTCGGCCGATTCCGCGATCACGGACAGCGCCTCTCGGTACGTGAGATTTTCGCCTCCGAGGATGTAGTGCTCGCCGCTGTCGCCCCGCTCCAACGCGAGCCGAATACCGGTTGCAACGTCCGTCGCGCTTACGAAACTCGCTCCTCCAGGAAGCGCCGCGAAGAACTTCGGGTCCAGCGCCATTTTACAGAGTCGCCCCGTGAACGCTTCGTCTCCGGGTGCGAACACGGACGTCGGGTGGACGGTGACTGCGTCGAATCCTTCCTCCACGTACGCGTCGACCAGCGCCTCGGCGTCCGCCTTCGACTCCTGATACGCTCCGACCGGAGGGGCCGTGTCCGTTTCGTCGGCGATCCCATCGCACCGTCTGGTCCCGGCGGTGCTCGCGAACACGAACCGCTCGACGCCCGCCCGGCGGCTGCTGCGCAGCACGTTTTCGGTACCGGTGACGTTCACTTCGCGGACAGTCTTGGGGCTCGCGTCCGTGAGGCCCGCGCCGGCCAGGTGCACGACGTGGTCGACTCCGGTCACCGCTTCTTGGCAGTCAGCCGCTCGGGTCACGTCACCGACGTGCCACGTCATGGACAGATCCTCGAGGTGGGAGATCGACGAGGTTTCGCGGCGGAGCGCGCGGACGCTCCACCCCTCGTCGAGGAGTTCTCGACAGAGAGCGGAGCCGATCGTTCCGGACGAACCGGTGACGAGGACTGTCCCGCTCATCGGTCGAACTGTGGCGGATACGCGTCGCCGCTCACTCGCGTGTACAGGCGGTACCCAGCAGCGGTGAGGCTTCCCGGCGACGACTGCCTCGGGGGACCCTCGTTCGGGAACGATTCGCGGAGCGAATCGACCGAGACCCCGCGAACGGTGATCGCTCCGGGGTCGGCACCGGCCATCACGAGTGATGGACTGTTATCCGGACCGCGTCCGGCCAGGCCGCTTGCGACGGTGTCGACTGCAACAACATCGGTCCCGGCAAGCAGTAATTCCGATCGGTGGGGACGTCCTGTGAACGTATACGTCCCATCAAGGATGGTGATCGGGTCGATCGCCAGTGAGGCGGCCGTGACTGTGCGCGGCACGTTCGACACCGCGGCCGACCTTGCGACTGTCTTCATTCCTCCTGCAAGGCGGCCCGAATCGTCGTATCGGAGCGTTGGAACCACGATGACGTGGCGCTTTGCGAGTGGTTCGGGGATGCTCACTGTGTGTTCGCCTCCATCGAAACGGACTACTCGTTCGACCGTGGCGGCGCCATCGAGATCGATTATCTCGACGTCCCTTCCCTCGAGGTGGCTGTCATAGTCGAGCAACTCCGCTGTCTTCCTCCCCGCTGCCTCGTTTGTCCCGACGTAAGCGATACCCAAGTCGGCGTCGGGGAACTCCGATCGCAGCGCGACGACGAGCGCTTGCACGACAGCCGGATCCGTGACCATGCCCGTGCTAGGGTGGAACGGATACCCGACGTCCGGGACGACGAGGAAGTCCCGTTCGAACGTCGTCCGCGTGGTGATCGCATCGAGAAGGTTCTCGAGTTCCGATTCGATGGTCGCGGATTCGAGGTCGTCGAGGACACGGCCTTCGACTGTTTTCATGGACGCTCCCCCCGCGAATCGGAGTCGGCGGCGTCGTACGCCGCTTCCGCGAGCTCCAGCGTTCGCCGTCCCTGCTCGCCGTCGACAGGCGGTCGGTCTCCGCGACGAAGCGCATCGATGAACGCGGCCAGCGACTGACGATGGGCGCGTAGATAATAGGTCGGTCCAAAGTAGACGGGGTCGCGGCCGAGGGCACGACGGACGACGTTTTCAGTGGCCGAGCGGGCAGCGTGGACGTACTGGTTATTCGGAGTGAACCGATCGGTGTCCAGCGCGCCGGCGACGCCCTCGAACCGCAGGCGGAAGTTCATGTCCGTCTCGTCGACCCACTGATATCCCCCGCAGTGGAGGTGAAGGGTCGTCTCCCCATCACCGGTCGTGAGGAGTACCGTTGCGGCGTCCTCGAACGGGAGATTGAGCTGCCGACCCATCGTCGCGTGCACAACTGTGAGGTCACCAAAGAGCCACTCGAGCACATCAAACAGGTGGAGCCCGAGATCGAGCAGTACGCCGCCACCAGTCGCCTCTGGATCGAGTTGCCAATCCGGTAGTGGAGCTTCGACCGGCGGCTGATCGAACGGACCGTTGTTAATCAGCGATGCCGATACCTTCGGGACGTGCCCTATCACACCGGACCGATAGCGGTCCGCCAGTTCTCTCACGTTCGGGAGGAATCTGACGGTGTGGTCAACCCCGATACTCGTGCCTTCGTCCGCTGTCGCTTGCAGTATCTCGTCCGCCTCGTCCACCGACCGAGCGAACGGTTTCTCAACGAAGACGTGACACCCGGATTCGATCGCTGTGACGGCCGCCTCCCTGTGGAGAAACGGCGGAAGTGCGACGATCGCGACGTCGACTGGCTCGTTCTGGAGCAGTTCCTCGTAGTCTCTGTAGGTCCGCTCGACGCCGAATTCACGCGCCCGCTCCCGATTGCTCTGTCGCACGTCGGCGGCTGACGTAACCGTGACCCCATCGACGGTTTTGGCCGACTGCAGGTGGACGGTCCCGATGTTACCGACGCCGAGGATACACGCCCGGAGTGGGCTGTTATCTGCCGCCATCAGTGATCACTCAGTACACCGTTTCCCCGTCGCGTAGGCCGAGTAGCATGTCTACCGTTCGCGGGATGATCCCCAGTGCCGCCATCGGATCCTCCGGGTCGAGTGTCTCCTCACGCGTCGTCGCGAATGACGCGAGGAACGGGGCGAGCGCACGGTAGTTCCCCTGGTCGAAGTTCTCTTTCAGCCAGAGGAAGTCCTGGTAGAACAGCTTACGCTGTTTGACGTCCGTCCGGTAGCCGTCGGGGCGCTCGACCGTCGGGTCGTCGCCGACGAGCTGCTGGTAGTGTAGCCACGGGATGTCGACGCCGCTGTTGACCGTCAGCGCCGTCGAGCCCCAGTAGCGACCGTTGACTTCGAGGAGGTAGAATTCGTCGTCGGGGGTGCGCATGAACTCGACGTGGACGGGGCCAACCCAGTCGAGCGCGTCGACGACCTGGTCGGCGTAGTCGGCCATCTTCGGTTCGCAGATCCCTTTGCGAACCGACCCGACGCCGCCCGAGGGCGGGAAGACACGGTACTTCTCGTGCTGGAAGACCGCGGTCAGTCCGCCGCCGTCGGCCAGTCCCACCGTGCAGACGGCCTCTTCGCCGTCGATGTATTCCTGGACGAGCGGCAACTGCTCGCGTAGCGCGGGGTTGCCATCGACGAGCTCTCGGTAGCGCCCGACGAGGTCCTCGTTGGGCGAGACGTAATTCGACCCTGAGATGCGGTTCGTGTGGCCCTCGCCGTCCTCGTCAAGGACCGTCGTCCGACGCGGTTTGATCACGACGGTGTGGTCGCGGTCGGCCTCGAATTCCTCCACGTCGTCGATCGACTCGGGCGCGTGCGTCTCCGGCGTCGGCACGTCGAGTCCGTCGGCGAGCGCAAACAGCCGGCCCTTGTCGTTCGGGAGGATGTACGTGTCCCAGTCCTCGACGCCGACGCGGGTTCCAGTCGCCTCCAGGCGTTCCTTGTGTTTCGAGAGGATCGCGGTCGCCATGTCCGTAACGCAGAACACCGCGGCGTAGTCGTTCGCCAGTAGATGTCGTTCGAGGTCGTCGACGAACGCGCCTTCGTCGGCGGCGGGGTCGGGATAGACGTAGGCGTCATCGGCGTACTTCGAGAGCATCCCGGGCAGAAAGCGCGTATTGCCGCCGGCGGTCACCGAGAGTCCCTTCTTTCCGAGCGAGCGGACGACGGACAGGGCGTTCTGTCCCTGGGTGTCGAGCACGAGAACTTCGTCTCCATTCATTGGCCGATGACAACGGTCCATCCCGCCTTTGTAACTACTCGCTTAGTAGTCAGTAACTCCGCCATGACCTGAAGATGCCCGTTCAGCACGGAGGCGGCTCTTTCGTCGGCTCGGAAACCGTCGTCTCGGTGGCGCCCCAGAGTTTGACATCGGAAGGGGGATCTGGGAAGCGTCACGGCTGCGCAGCGGACAAGTCCACCTTATCGCCCGCCACGGTAAGGAACTCCGAGATAGCGTAAGCCATCCACGCCTGACACCAGCGCATGAGCGTAATACGCTTCGTGTAATAGCGTTGCTTTCGGAAGAAGAAGCGACCTTCACCGTCAGAGAGATTCTCGCGGGCCCAGTCGATGATTCGGCGTGCGAATTCGAAGTTCCCGACGTACGTGAATACGAGAATTCCCTGCGCGGCTGCGTGGATGTCCCGGGGGTACGTAGAGTCCTCGTCCCAGTTCGGGGCGCCGTCGGAGTCGAACAGCGTTGACCGGTAGAACTTCAGCGCACGGCCCAGCGTATCGTGGAATTGGGTGGTTCCGGTCACTTCTCGGTAGCGCTGGAAGGACTCGATGATGAACCCGTTGTGGTGATTGTCCATGGAGAGGTGCGAAGCGTCGGCGGGAGTGCGATAGTACCAGCCGCCCTCCGGGGTTTGCTGGTCCGCGATGAACGCGAGGAGGGCCTCCGCATACCTCCTGAACCCGTCGTCCCCGAAGTATTCGTAGAGGTCGGCGAACATTCGCGCGGCGATTGCGCCCGCATTGAGCGTGTAGGCGTCGTCGGGATGTTTCGGATAGTATGTGATCTTCGCGCCGCCGTCGACTTCGCGGTAGTTCATGTCGTTGATTGCCCAATCCGCGGCCGTCCGCGCCGTTTCGGCGAAGGGCTCGTGGAATTCGGCCGCCCGAAGCAGTGCCTTGACCGCGTAACTCGTCGAGACGAGATCGGGGTCGTTAACTGGCCCCTGATGGTGCAGACCCTGAATGACGTGGTTGTGTCCGCCGCAGAAGCCGCTATAGCCGGTACTTCGATTCTTGAGTAACCAGGTGCAAAGCGCAATTCCCTCCTCGCGGAAGTCCACAGCAGTCTCACGACCAGCGTCAGCCTGTGCCTCGCCACTGACCGTTTCGCCACCACTCAACTGGGAGCTCGGTTTGGTAGACTCGGTCTCGTAACTCGCCGCGCCGCCCCCGTCGGTAGCGACGTCGTCTGGGCCATCGAACGCTGTTGAGCGACCGTCGAGGAGCCGGTCTGCAGAAAAGTTCGCCATCGAGAAGAGGGCAATTCCTTTGAAGTTTCGCCGCTGCTCAACGAGGAAATAGGGGCGGAGATTGACTGGCGCTCGCTTTATGGTCTCCTGTACGGCGAGGTTGAGATACTTGCTATCAATCGGAAGCGCCTGGAGCAGCGCACTGCTCATGCCATCAACGTAATCCCATCCGCGGTAGTCCCGGTTGCGCGCGTAGGCCAGCGACTCAGCGAGCGTCTTTCGGAGTCCGGCTAGCTGATACGGAGGAATATCCGTTTGCACACTCGTCCCGGCGCGCTGGAAGTTCTGTGCCATTATGACTCAGACTGCCTCGCCACTCCTTTTGTTATTTTACCGATACCGAGAAATCGGGAGGGAACGGCGATAGAATGGGCGTCCTCTCCGCCAACAACGGGCGAGATGTCGACTCTCGCCGGCCAGGGATCCCAGAAATCATCTCAGTGATTGTGTGTCTTTCCCGACCGACTGCTCCGCGGACCGGCGAGACGAACTTTCCGGTTGCTCTGCTTCTGCCGCGGGCCGCCTCGCTTACGTTCATCTCAATTCCTCCAATCCCCGATCTAGCTAGAATTTCCCACTGTATCGTTGAATTTCGTCACTAACTCGATCACACAAGTATTCAGAGCACTCCGACCGAAATCAATTGGTTAGTTAATATGTTGTGATTACATATTCCCGAAGGCTATTTCGAAGATATTTCAACTTTCCTCCGTCTCGACGGTGTATTCGCGGAAACGACCTACTATTATCCTCGACGTGATCAGTATCTCTGTCTTACATCGGACACGGGATGCATTTCTGACTACCTGTGAGGCGATCCGGATTGGATTGAGCACCTCTCAAATAACCAACAATAATGTTATATTATACTAAAATTTGACAAAGTAACCTCTCCGTTTCGGGCACTGTGGAAGGATTTATTGGGGTGTACGGAAAATCACCCACAGATAGGTGATATATTACAATCACAGAGAAGCCACACGTCTTTCGATCATGGGGAGGAAATCGCATCACACAAGGGACCTCGGTAAAGTTCGGGAGAGCATCGGCTATCTCGAATTGACGCCTCGAATAGTGCGGTCTGCCTCCTCGTTGCTGGGGTTCAGCGGCAACGCTGTCACCTCTGCAATTTATAGAGAGAAGCCGAAGAACCTGAGCTGGGTTGCGGCTCTGAATATCGCGGTCCGAATTGAAGGTGACTGAGATGTATCGAGACGCAACAGTCGGCGTCGTGATTCCGGTGTACAACGAGGCGCCGTTCGTCGGGAAAGTCATCGATACGCTGCCACGGTTCGTCGACGTCGCGTACGTCGTAGACGACTGTTCGACAGACGATACGTGGCAAGTTATCCAGCGACGAGAGTCAGCAGTGCAGTCTGAAACACCCACCAGATACTCCGATGGTGGCCGCTCCCGTCCGATAATAACGGCGATCAGACACGAGACTAACCAGGGGCGCGGCGGAGCCATCAAGACCGGGTACAGGGCCGCCTTGACAGACGGTCTAGACGTGATCGCAGTGATGGACGGTGACGGGCAGATGGACCCCGACCGGCTCGACGATTTGCTCGAACCGATAGTCAACAACGGGGCTGACTACGCGAAAGGAAATCGACTCAAGGTGCCAGAACATCGCGCAGAGATGTCTCCATGGAGACTGTTCGGGAATCAGTTACTGTCGACGCTGACACGGATCGCCAGCGGATACTGGGGAACAACGGATTCACAGAACGGGTATACCGCCATTTCGGCTACGATACTCGAACAGCTCGATCTCGGGGCCCTCTACGACGGATACGGATTCTTGAACGACATACTCGTTCGATTGAACGTTCACGACGCGCAGATAGTCGATGTCTCGATGCCCGCAATCTACGGAAGAGAGGAAAGTAAGATCGAGTATCGCACGTTCGTCCCCACTCTTTCGCTGTTACTGGTAAAATTGCTCGTCTGGCGGTTAACGACCAAGTACGTCATCGGCCAGCTACACCCAGTCGCGGTTCTGTACGGCTTCGGAGCCAGTTTCGGGATGTTTGGTCTCGGATTCCTCGCACATGAACTCTCACAGTCCGTCAGTCGATCGACTCGAATGCGGTTAGCTGTGCTCATCTTTGGGATGACTACTGTTATCCTCCTCCTCGCGATTGCGATCGATCGCCTTGACAACCTGCATCTCGTCACAGACGGTGATTCGCCGTGAATCATCCGCCCGATCGGATAGCAGCGGCCGCAGAGCCCGTTCAAGGGTATTCGGCAGCGTTCGAAGACCACGAGTTCGCGCTCTGTCTCTCTCATGATGTCGACCGGCCGTACAAGGGCTTCCGATCGCTGTATTACGCTCTCTTTGAGCGCCCGACCTACCATCTGCGGACCGTTCTTTCGGAAGAGAACCCGTACTGGCAGTTCGAATCAGTGATGGCAATCGAATCGGATCTTGGCGTCCGCTCGGCGTGGTACTTTCTCGTCGAACCTCACCTCTTGCGTGAGAGGCCGCTCGCCGAATGGTTCAACCCCGAACAGTGGGTCCAGTTTATGGGCCGGTACGACGTGACTGACTCGGACGTGGCCGCCGTAATCGGGGCTCTCGACGACGGCGGATGGGAGGTCGGTCTGCACGGGTCGATACCCGCACATTCCGACCCCGACCGTCTCCATGTCGAGAAGAACCGCGTTGAGGATACCCTCGGCCACGAGGTTGTTGGCGCACGACAACACTACCTCAGGCTTGACGGGACTCGAACATGGCGATATCAGCGCGATATCGGCCTCCGATATGATTCGAGTCTTGGAACGAGCGAGTCCTACGGGTTCCGCTATGGGTACGCACCGCTCCGACCCTTCGACGACGACTTTGTCGTCTTCCCCCTGACGCTCATGGAACAAGCGCTCCCCGCGGTCTCGACGAATCCGGAGCGGGCGTGGCACATTTGCGAATCGCTTCTACAAGAGGCCGCGGATAATAGGGCAGTGATGACCATCCTCTGGCATCCCCGGTACTTCAACGAGCGCGAGTTCCCCGGGTATTGCGGGCTCTACCGCAGACTCGTCGAACGAGCCCTCGAAATGGACGCCTGGGTTGGCCCCCCAGTTGAACTCTACGAGCGACTCTGCGACACGGTAGATATTTCAACGGACGAGAACTCGTCCCAGAGACCGCTGACTCCCTCTTGACGGTTCCCAGAACTCCGCCATTTGGTTCACGGCTGCGGCCACTTTCCAGTGACTGCCGATTCGAGTCGCGCGACGATACGCTCGGCAGCGTGTCCGTCGCCGTACGGAGTCGGCCGCTCTGTTGGCGGCGAGACGTCCGTCAGCGCGTCCATAATGGCGTCCCTGTCGGCCCCAACGAGCACGTTCCAACCGGTTGAGACGGTTTCCGTCCACTCGGTCTCCTCTCTGAGTGTCACAGAGGGGCGACCGAGGAAGAACGCTTCCTTCTGCACTCCCCCGGAGTCGGTGACGACGGCTCTCGCTCCCGAGAGAAGGGAGACGAACTCCAGGTATCCGACTGGATCAATAACAGTCAGCGACGACGTGACGTCGTCCCACAGACGGAAGCTCTTGAGTGTTTGTTCGGTACGAGGGTGGACTGGAAAGACGATTTGGCTGTCAACCGCAGTAAGCGCGTCGACGATCGCCGAGAGCCGGTCGTAGTTGTCGGTGTTGCGTGGCCGATGAACTGTCGTGAGGACGTACTCGCCTGGTTCGAGTCCGTACTCTGCGCGGATATCGATATCTCGCTCTGCGACTTCGCGCGCCCACTGCATCGCGTCGTACATAACGTCGCCTGTCCACTCGGTGATGTCGCCTAACCCCTCGTGTTCGAGGTTCTCGACAGCCTGCTCGGTCGGGGGAAAGAGCAGGTCGGAGGCGTGATCTGTGAGGATGCGATTGACCTCTTCGGGCATTGAGCGCACACCGCTTCGCAGTCCGGCTTCGACGTGGCCGACCACGAGATCACATTTTGATCCGACGATCGCGCCCCCCAGCGTTGAGTTCGTGTCCCCGTACAGCACGAGCGCATCGGGGTCTTCGCGCTCGATAACGGGTGCAAGGCGGCTCACAACAGCCGCAGTCTGCTCTGCGTGTGTTCCCGATCCGACACCGAGTTCTTCTGTCGGGCGCGAAAGATCGAGCTCCTCGAAGAAGACGTCCGAGAGTTCCTCGTCATAATGCTGTCCCGTGTGGACGACCAGTTCGTTGTGCCGATCGCGGAGCACTCGCGAGAGCGGCATCGCTTTCACGAACTGCGGCCGCGCGCCGACGAGCGAAAGGACCTTCATTGGGCTTTCAATTGCCTTCTTATCGCCGATCTTCCGGTTTTTCGTCCGAACTTGACTCGTGATCGATTACTCGTCCCGCTCGTCGTTCCGACGCACCCCGCCTGCGATACTACCCGACCTGAAATTGATTCGGCTCGCATCAGCCGTCTCTGGGACGCTCGCTTCCATTGTTATATGTGCCGTATCGCGAAACCTTACAGAAACGGCGACTTACCCGGTCAATAGCTGCTAAATATCGTGTCAGGGTCGCTCCAAGAGGGATTCGGATCTCCCAGAGCGGGCGCCGTACGAACCAAGATGATCGGCGGCGATCCGGACTACGAAGCCCGCTAACGGAACTATTCCAGGCCCGATCCGGATCTGATGAGGCGTATGTAATCGGCAACGATACCCATCCCCGGCCGGCCATCGAGGAACCAGAGCGCTGCCGCGCTGGTGACGAGTATCACCTCGAAGAGGAGATACACTCTCCCGACCGGGGTGCCGAGAAACGAGACGAACTCTCCGAACTGACCGGTGAGTTTAGAGAGAAATCCAGTCCCCGCTTGCGTCGTAGATGCCCCCGCCCCGGACGCCGGTGGAGTCGGGTCCGTCACGACCCGGTTGGGTCCAGGCCAGAGGATAACTCCCCAGGCGAAGTGCCCCTGTCCTCGGATCATCGGATACACGAGGTCGCCGAGCAGGTGGGAGAAATAGCCGATCGCGAAGGCCGAACTGACCGTCGGGTGATCGATGCGACCGGTGACGATGCCCACGACGAAAACTAGTAACAGCGAGACTACAATCGAATGTGCGACAGCGGTCCCGTCCATAACATCGAACTGCCACGCGAGCGGCTTGTCGATCAGATCGGGCAGTTGTGTCGCGACTGTCAGTGTGAGAACGGGCAGTTCTGCCGGGGGCGTTCCCGTTCGCCCGTGACTGTACAGAGAGAGAAGAATATACCCGACAGCGAGGTGCTCCCAGGGCCACACGATTCACACCCCTGTGAACCTAACACCTAGCGTCGATTCGCGTCTCATATCTCGCCTATCACACCCCAGCCACATTTGTTATGCGTTAGATGAGTACCGTAACCTGCTGTTATCGAGTCTGTAGAGTAGAACGGCTTTCGGTAGAGCGCGTAACTTGACGTTATGCACTCGAAATCAATCGAGATCAGGCGCCGCGGACGAGCGGCTCGTACCACTCGCGGTTCTCCCGGTACCACTCGATGAACGCGCCGACGCCTTCGCGGATGGTGTGGGTCGGCTCGTAGCCGATCAGCTCCGCGGCCTTCTCGATGCCGGCGTGGGTGTGCTCGGCGTCGACGTCGTAGCCCTCCGTGTACTGTAGTTCGAGGTCGGGCGCCAGCTGGTCGCGGATCTCCTCGGCGAGCGTCTCGATGGCGATGTTGTCCGTACTGCCGACGTTCATCACCTCGCCGTCCGCGGCATCGGTCTCCAGCAGCGTCCGGTTCGCCGCGAGGACGTCCTCGACAAAGGTGAAATCGCGTGTCTGCTGACCGTCGCCGTAGATGACCGGCGGCTCACCGTTGATGCAACGAGAGACGAAGTTCGAGATTGCCATGTTCGGCCGCATGCGCGGGCCGTACACCGTGAAGTAGCGCAAGGCGACGGTGGGGATGCCGTAGCGCTCGCCGTAGACCATCGCGTAGCGCTCGGCGGCGAGTTTCGAAGCACCGTACGGGCTGACTGGCGTCGTCAGATGGTCCTCGTCGTAGGGGAGATACCGCGGCTTGCCGTACACCGACGAGGAACTCGCGAGCACGAACCGCTCGACGCCGTGTTCGCGGGCGGCGTCGAGGGCGTTCAGCGTGCCGTCGACGTTGACATCGTCGTACTTTCGGGGACTGATGTCGGCCCGGACGCCCGCCTGTGCGGCCTGGTGGTAGACGTAGTCGGCGTCGGCGACGAGGTCGTCGACGACGTCGGCGTCGCGCACGTCCCCCTCGACGAGTTCGTAGCTGCCGTCGCTCTCGCTCGCCGCCGCGCGGCCGGCCTCGACGTTGTGCTCTTTGATCCGCCGGTCGTAGTAGGGGTCGAAGTTGTCCAGTGCGACCACGTCGTGGCCGTCGCGGGCGAACGCCTCCGCGAGGTGACTGCCGATGAACCCGGCACCACCGGTGACCAGGATGTCCATTGATCGTATCGCTCACCCGACGGGAGAAAAAGGCATCGTCACGGCGCGTCCCGAGACGGCTCTCCGGTGGTGCCCCTACCGAGGGTTTCATAGTATGATCGATTGCAGGACTCTCGCAGGGGCTGCCTCGCCCGGAGATTAAATACGGTGGCAGCATCAGCACAATGTATGGAGCGTATCGAGGAGGTAAATATCGAGCCCGATATCCCCGTCGAGCGACTCCGTTCGACGCTTGACGACGCGCCAGTTCGAGTCGCAATTCTGTTCGGATCTAGAGCGACCGGTGAAACGCACGCCCGGAGCGATTTCGACATCGCGATCGCGTTCGCCGGTCTCGAACCGGGCGATCCGGGATACAACGAGACGTTTTTCGGTCTCAGCGCGTCGGTGAGTGAGGTTCTCGCGACGGATGACGTCGACCTCGTCGACGTCCACTCTCTGTCACCGTCGTTCGCGCGCTCGGTCTTCGACGACGGTGTCCTCCTCGTTGGGACAGCGGAGCACGTCGAGACACTCCGCGCGTCCCTGGGCGGTGGTGATATCAGCGAACGGCCGGCAGTTGAACGATTCGACGACGCGCTTCGGCGGATCGACGAACACCTCGCATGAGCGGCGATCTTCCGCGGGATCGGCTGCAACGGATTGTCGACGCCGTCGAGACGATCGAGGACTCGATCGGCGTTCTCGCCGAAAAGAGGCGGCAGACCGACCGCGAGACATACAAAACCGATCCTGACACGCGTGATATCGTCGAGCGACGCTTCGTCAAGACGACTGAGGCGGCACTCGATATCGGCACCGTCCTCGTCGTTCACGAACGCGGCGATCCTCCCGAGAGTAATCCTGCGACGATGCGCTCGCTGGGTGATCTCGGTATCCTTTCCGAGGAACTAGCCGACGAGATGGCCGCAACGGCACGGTTCCGGAACGTACTCGCTCACACCTACGGTGATGCGATAGACGACGACGTCGTCTACGACGCGCTCGACGATCTAGAGCGGTATCGGTCGTTCCTGCTCGCAGTTCGCGAGCATCTCGATTCGATCGGCGCCCTCGAAGACTGACGGAAAACAACCGGTGAGGAGAACGACTACTCCGCCGTCGCGTCGGCCTGGTCCGCCTCGTCCTCGGTGTCGACGACGCCCGCTTCCTGCAGTCGCTCCTCGGCAGAATCTCGGTCCTCGGGGTAGCCGACGTCGGTGCGCCAGCCGTCCATGCGGATGGCGTCGATGGTGCGGCCGGAGTGGATGAGCAGGTCGATGGCGTCGCTGATCTCGTACTCGCCGCGATTCGACGGCTGGACGAGGTGGCAGGCGTGGAGGATCTCGGGCGTGAACGTGTAGAAGCCGGTCATCACCAGGTTCGAGGGCGGGTCCTCGGGCTTCTCGACGACCTCGGTGATCTCGCCGTACTTGTTGGTGTTACAGACGCCGTAGCGACTCGCCTCCTCCCAGGGGACTTCCTCGACCAGGAAGGCGGCGTCGGCCCGCGACTCGGCCTGTCGGTTGACGACGTCTTCGAGGTTGGCCTGGAAGATGTTGTCGCCGAGCATCAGCATGAAGTCGTCGTCGATGTGCTCTTCCACCGTGAGCAGGGCGTGGGCCAGCCCCTTCTGTTCGCGCTGGTGGGCGTAGGTGATCGGCACGCCCTCGAACTCGTCCTCGAAGTGGTTGATGATCGCCTGTTTCTTGTAGCCGACGACCACGAGCAGTTCGTCGGCACCGAGCTCGACGAGTTGCTCGAAACAGTGCGTGAGAATGGGTTTGCCGGCGACTTCGACCATCCCTTTCGGTTTGTCCTCGGTCAGCGGACGCAATCGCGTCCCCTCACCGGCGGCGAGTACGACGGCTTGCATACATCCGACTCGTGTTCCCCCATGCATAACTCTTGTCGAACCCCGGACAGCCCCTCGGACGAGCTACCACCGGACGCTGCACTCACCGGGCGCTGCACGCACCGGGCGCTGCACGCACCGGGCGCTGCACGCACCGGACGCTGCCGGCACCAATCGTTTCGGGCTCGAACCCGTTCGTCGAGTCACGATGGACGATTCCGGGCGTCTTTGGCCGACGGACCGCTCGCGAGTCGGCTGGTGGCTGTTCGTCGCCGCGCTCGCCGCGGCGGCAGCGTACGTCGCGTACGAGTTCGTCGGCCTCCTGGTCGTGGGGATCTTCGGCTACTACGCGACGCGCCCCATCTGCGACCGGGTCGGCGAACTGGTCGACTCCGACGCCCTCGCGGCGGCGGTGACCGTACTGGTCGTCCTCGTCCCGATCGTCGCCTTCTCGCTGTACGCGGGCCTCCAGCTCGCCCTCGCGGTCCAGGGATTTGTCGGCGACGCGGTCGACCCGCTCGCGTTCGCCGCGCAGTACTTCGGACTCGGTGAGGTCCCCGCCGACGAACGAGCGGCCCTACAGCGCGTGATACAGGACCCGGACGCGTTCGTCTCGAACCCACGGGAGACGGCACGCACCGTCCTCACGACCGGCGCGACGATCGCGTCGATGGTGGTGAGCACGCTCCTGTTCCTGGCGCTGGCGGTTACGCTGTCGTACTTCCTGCTGAGAAACGACGAGCCGTTCGCCGACGCGCTCCTGCGACTGTTCGGCGGCCGGGACACGACGGCGTACGCCTACGCGACCGCCGTTGACGCCGACCTCGAATCGGTCTTCTTCGGCAACTTCCTGTTCGTCGTCGTCATGTCCGTCGTCGCGACGGGAGCCTACTGGGCGACGAACCTGATCCTTGGCCCGACGCTCCACGTCCCGATGGTCCCCGTTCTCGGCTTTCTGACGGGCGTGGCGAGTCTCATCCCGCTCGTCGTCGGAAAGGTCATCTACGTCCCGGTGCTCGGGTACCTGGCGATCGCGGCCTTCCGGGCCGACGGCACCGCGATCGCGCTCGTCGGCGGGGTCGCGGTCGTCTACTTCCTCGTTCTCGATTTCCTACCTCAGACGTTCCTGCAGCCGTACATCTCCGGGCGAGAACTCGACGGGATGATGCTCATGTTCGCGTACCTCCTCGGCCCGGTCATGTTCGGCTGGTACGGCTTCTTCCTGCTGCCCATCCTGTTCGTCGCGGTCCTGGAGGCCGTCCGGATCGTCCTCCCGGAGCTCATCCACGGCGAGCGGCTGACGACCACCGCCACGATGGGCGGATCGGTCGGCGCCGACCCGCAGGACGAGGGACCCGTCCCGACGGACCAACCGGGCGAGAGCGGGACCGGGCCGGGCGCTCAATCGGGCGAGAGCGGGACCGGGCCGGGCGACCAACCGGGCGCGAACGGGTCGGGTTCGGGTGGGACCGATCGGTCCCCCGAAGACGAGTGACGCTCGGCGGCGACCGTCGCCGTGCCGACGTGACCGATCCGAATCCTGAAGGCCGGCGGTGGCGAACCCCTCCGTCAATGCACGTCAGTATCGTGGGCAGCGGCTACGTCGGGACGACCGTCGCCGCCTGTCTCGCCGACCTGGGACACGACGTGACGAACGTCGACGTCGACGAGGACGTCGTCGCGACCATCAACGACGGCGACTCACCGATCCACGAACCCGGCCTGGCCGAACTGATCGGCGAACACGCCGGCGACCGACTCCGGGCGACCACTGACTACGACGCCGTCCGCGAGACTGACGTGACGTTCCTCGCGCTCCCGACTCCCTCCGAGGACGACGGCGGGATCGACCTCACCTACATGGAGGCCGGCGCCGCGTCACTCGGCGAGGCCCTCGCCGACAAAGCGGGTGATCACCTCGTCGTCGTCAAGAGCACCGTCGTCCCCGGCTCGACCGAGGGGGTCGTCGCGCCCGCCATCGAGGAGACCTCGGGGAAGTCCGCCGGGGAGGGCTTCCGCGTCGCGATGAACCCGGAGTTCCTCCGCATGGGGACCGCCGTCGAGGACTTCCTCGACCCCCAGAAGATCGTCTTCGGCGCCCGCGAGGCCGACGCCTACGAGACGCTCGGCGACCTGTTCGAACCCCTGGTCGAATCGAGCGACGCCGCCGTCGTCGAGACCGGGATCCGCGAGGCCGAGATGATCAAGTACGCCAACAACGGCTTCCTCGCCGCGAAGGTCTCCCTCATCAACGACATCGGAAATATCTGCAAGGAGTTCGACGTCGACGCCTACGAGGTCGCCGACGCCATCGCGCTGGACGACCGCATCGGCGGGCAGTTCCTGCGCTCCGGTTTGGGGTGGGGCGGATCATGTTTTCCAAAAGACATAAGAGCAATTATACAATCGTCCAGAGAGGTCGGCTACGAACCGCCCGTCCTGGAGGCCGCCGTCGAGGTGAACGACGGTCAGCCCGAGCGCCTCCTCTCACTGTTGGACGACCACGCCGACGTGGCCGGCAAGCGCGTCGCCGTGCTGGGCCTGTCGTTCAAGCCCGGCACCGACGACGTGCGGGGGACGCGCGCCGTGCCGGTCATCGAGGGCCTGCAGGCGCGCGGCGCCGACGTGGTCGCCTACGACCCAGTCGCGGCGGAGAGCTTCGACGAATATTACGAGGACGTCGAGATCGAATACGCGGCGTCGGCGGCGGAGGCACTCGACGGCGCCCACGCGGCCGTCGCCGTCACCGACTGGGACGAGTTCGCGGCGCTCGACGCGGAGTTCGACGAGATGGCGAACCCGCTCGTGGTCGATGGCCGCCATATCATCGAGCGTCGTGATGGGATCACCTATGAGGGACTGACCTGGTAGTCTCTGGTCTTCGGAGTTGTCGCCTACAGTCGTCCTATTTCGACGCAATAGACTACTAGATGACAGTTTGCGAACCGGGCGATCCATCGAGGCAAACTATCCTGCACAGGATTGTCGTGCCACTATCGCTGCGAGGTGAATGCGGAACCACAAGTAATATATTTTCATTTACGAATCGCCGATAACATCATACTTTGGTTTATTCGGGGTAATGCTTCACTGTGGAGAAAAAATGTAATATTGTCTATTAGCATAGAGATCGTCTTGAACCATCTTCCAGACTATATTTTTCTCACTATGTAAGATCTCACAGGCTATACCTCTGTGTATGGGCGGTGCTGGCTGACCAATTTCTCATCAATAAAACCCTGTTTCTATCTGAGTCACCCGTTTCCTACACCGGAACGGTTGACGAAACCAGGTTAACAGAAGGTGAAACAACCATATAATTTATAATATAAGAAAATAGACTAGGACGTGTGACTAAAATTTGTTTGACTATAGAGCCGGTGAGTAAATAGAACCATCCCACGAGCGGCCACGATCAGGTGGGGTTGGGGTGTGTGATTGCCTATCGTAGCCGTCGTGGGACACACCACCGGTGGGCAGACCGATAGATGGAGCCACTGGCCACATCTATGGATCGGTGGCAACTACAGAACGATAGGCTGGCCACAAAAATCTTTTGAGTGACACTATTCCGAGCGCCAAAGTTGCTGAGTATTTCAGTTGAACGGAGACTGCTGTACGTTTTCGTTCGAATCGAGAGGGCACCTGTTTGAGGCGACCATTTTCGTTCGTGTGAGATTGAATCCATGATCGCCCGTGAACCGGGCATGTCTCGGTTCGTTCCGCACCTGACCAGAACCGCTCCTCTTCGCCTCTCCTATTGGCGGGATCGCCAGAATCACTCCGGCAAATGTTGATTAGATTGAAGGTGTAAATAACAGTCTTACGCGTGTAATTCAAGTGTTCGATCCGCCTATAGTATTTTCTAGCCTTAACTTATGTCTGGGTGTCATACTTGTGGTCGGTTGTCGTACGAAGAATTTGCCACGCGCCGATAATCGGTAGAGAAACGGTTCGGTAAAAGTTGGAGACGGGGACGGCGGAACCCGCTACGTTCTGGCGGTGCCCACTTCTGGGACCGACGGATCAGAGGATCTGACGCAGGACTTCGAGTTCTTCCTCCTTCGAGAGATACTCGGCATCGAAGCAGGCGTGGATCATCTTGTGAGCGAGATCAAGATCCCACTCGGTCGCGTCGTTCGACGCCTGCCGGTCGCTGACCTGCTGTTCGAGCGCAGCGAGCCGCGACTCGATAGACTGGATCGGTGTGTCCGACGTTCTGTCCGAACTCTGGACAACGTTGCCGTCACCCGGCTCCCCCTCGAATAGCCGGTCTACGAACTCTCTGCGGGTCGACCAGTCGAAACCCGGGATGTCGTTGAGTCGCTTTGAGACCGTCGCTCGCGTCACGTCGAGATGCTCTGCGATCTCCTTCTGGGTCGCTGTCGGCTCACGGTAGACGGCTCGTAGTGTCTCCCGCTGTTTGTCTGTGAGTTCCGCGGGACCTGCGATTGTACCTTCCGAGCCATCCGACGGCGAGCCCTCCTCCATTGTCACGACCGGGCCGGTCGTAGTCTCGGGACTAGTTCGGTTGAGTTCTTCCTCCTCAGAAGCAGCTGTTCCGTTCTCCGATCCGTTCTGTGTACCCTCCGTATCGTCTGGAACGTCGATAGCGTTCTGGTCTGGGTTCGCTGACTCGGCCCGGCTTTCGATGTCGACGTCGTCATCGTCGGACTCTGCGTGGCCATTTTGTTTGCCGGACCCGTCCGCTCGTTTCGTCTGCGATCGGTTCTTTCCCGGGTCACCGTACTCGTCAATCACACGTTTGACGAACGTTTCCGATGCCCCGTCCACGTTCTCCGCGATTGTCGTGAGGGAAGCATCGGGATTTGATTTGGCAACCTCCAGTATCTTTTTGTGAACCATCGCCCGCGGTCTTGATCCAGAGTTGATAACATTATCAGAGCTGGTCGGTGTAGACTTACCCATCTGTATCCACCCGCATTTTATTAATGTGAAATCAATTGAATAAGTATTCCGCTTGTTTAGATGCGACCGGAGTAGTTGAAAAAACGTGACTTCACGACAGAATCACGTCGGCTGCTAGCTAGATGGCTTTTTTCTCTCGGCGCGTGAGGACTGTAGAGCGTCGAGATATGCGAGGCTTGGAACGGCAATGTCTGTGTTGTGTGTCGCTGAAAATTCACAGTTTCGAAACACTCGTTCGGACACTTTCGGGGTCTCAGTTCTCGGTTCGGTTTCACATCTGCAGTGTCGATGAACTGTCTTGGGGTCAAGCTTCGAGGAGGACAATCCCCTCCCGGGGACATGTACCTCCTTGACACGATGGCCGACGCTACGAAGATGTGCGAAGCGACTGGCTGTGAACCCGAGATTTCCTTCGAACAGGGTGTTCGCCGCGTCTGCAGCCAGTACGTGTAGCTCGGTCGCTCGTGCTCAGTACCGGGTCCTCTCGATATCTCGTATGACTCTCAGCCGCCCCGTTGTGACCTGGTCGACCTGAGGGGGTCAGGCGAGTAACTCGTTCCCACCGCCGTCTTCCGATATAGTTCAAGAGCTCTGTCTACGCCGGTGCAGGTCTAGCTTCTGTTTTGACCTCGGCCTCTGTCTCTGCCTCGGTCGCCCCTCCCGTAGGTCGTCGGGAGTTCGTATCGCTCGCCATTGACGTAGAGGTCGGAGTAGTACGTATCGAGTTTCGATGGGCCATACAAGGGGTCGCCGCGCCCAACACCCACCGCGTGGACCGTCGCATCCCCGTACGCGTCCAGTAAGTCAAACCCGATCCGAACGAACTTCCTGTTTTTCTTCGAAAATCGCTTCCAAGGCGGTCCCTCGATATCCCTGAATTCGTCCGTGACTTTCCTGGTGTGCCACTCGTTCGTCCCCTTGTCTGCGTACATCGTCCGGAAGACGGGTGTGAGTCCATCGACGACCGAGGGGTCTGGTTTGGCCGTCCCGGTCGACGCCTCGCCCCGCTCGCCAACCGTTCCATCGCCGCCTGCGCCGGTCGTGGGCGTGTCCTCGTCGTCGGTGTCGGTCGTCGACGTGGTCGTTTCCCCTTCGGCAACCGTCGTCTCTTCTTCGCTGCCGGTCGGTTTCAAGAGTAGCCACGCTTCGTCCGGTCCGACGCCGCGCTTCTCGTGGTCGGTTCCCACGCCGGTCACGTCGTCATCCGTCACGTACCAGTCGTAGGCGATCCCCGCTTCGACGGACTCCGTCTCCGTGTCAGTGCCTTCGGGATGGTCGGTAGTCGTCGTTCCGGTCGTTCCCGACACGCCGGTCCCCTTCTCGTCGCTGGCACGGTACTCGAACAGGTCGGACACCGTTAGTCCACGATTACGGACGTTTACGACTGAGATGCCGTAGTCGAACGTGACTCCTGCCTCGCTTCGATCGGTCGCGCTGTCGGTTTCACTATCGTCGGTTCCCCATGCTCGATCGGTCGTCTCGTCCGTACCCGCTTTCGTTGGTCCTCTCCCACGATTGCCGGGTCCACGTTCACTCGCCTTGGACTCCGGCAGCGACGTGATCCGGATCACACCGTTTCGGTCGCCGGGCCCTCGACCGCGACCGCGATCAGTCCCCCGCCCATTCTGTCCACGACCACCCGAGGCCTGACTGCCGCCTCGTCCCCGCCCGTTCCCGGATTCACCTTGACTGCTGTCTCCTCCGTGGTCAGTTTCGGTCTGTTCGCTCTCGGATTCCGCGGGGTCGCTGACGGCTTCGATCCGTACCGTGTCACTAAACCCGCGAAACGTATTCCCCGAACTGACGTCGATCGTCGCTGCCCGGCCGTCCGCGAGTACTAGCTGGCTGCCGAGTGCCGATCCCACGTCGCCCCGCACGCTCCAGAGGACGGTCCCACCCACGGCGAGACCGCCGAGTCCTTTGAGGACTCTTCGTCGAGTCGGATCCATACCTCGACGAGTAGGCTGTCATCACGTTTTGTTATCAACAGTATATCACGATTATGAGGTCGGTAAGTTCGATTTTGTCATCGGTGGGATCGAAAATACGCTCTGGGCGGGCGAGGCCGGACTTTCAGACCGATCCCCTGAGGACAATCAAAAAGATGAGTATATCGAACGTCTACCTACGATGATGATTCGAGTCACTTCGAGGACGGAGAGCTATCGATAATTCGGATGGACCCAAACGGGTGTGTAATCAGTTTGAATAGTGTGCACCCCAGTCGTCGCCATCGTATTCAAGGACAGTATCGAACAGCTCTGTGAGTGTCGCAACCGTCTGTTCGTCGTGTGTCTGCGGGTTCAAGTGGTAGTGTGAGATTGCGTCAACGTCCTCGAACCGATCGGTCACGACTCGAAGGAACCTGAACGCCTGGTCGAGATCAACGTACTGCAACAGCGTCGATATCGAGTGAAAACAGCCGACTATCTGCTGGTCGTCGCTTGACTCGCCCCACTCCTCGAGACAATCCGTGATCCGAATCCCCAGTCGCGTCAGATTCCCAGGGGAATTCACACGTGTGACCGTCCGGTTCTCCTCGGCCGCTTCGTCGGTAATCTCCGAACTTGACCGAGCGTCGGCATCGACGCTGACGATGTGGCTTCTGGCTGGATACGATCCGGCGTGTCGCTGCCACGCGCCGAGATGGTCGGAAGGAGACTGCGTGAACAGGACTGCGAGTGCGTTAACTTCCTGCGGTGCAGCTGGTGTCTGCAGATCGATACAGATCCGTGATTCGTTGCCCGCGAACTGGGGACAGCGAACGAGCACGCTATCGCCCGGCTCCAGGTCTACCCCGACCTGCGCTGTGATCGGACACATTATCGAGTGTCTGTATTTATTTTCAAATTTCATGTATATAAAGATATGTCTCACGATAGTACCTGCACCATACTACCCGAGACGATCGTTTTCGGGACCGCGAACGGATGGTTCGGACCGTCCGCCGTCGTCCGGTGACACGCGGCGAACGTTTCGACGTTCGTGAAATCGTGAAATCAATTCCCGCTCGGTTCGGTGGTGACCAGCGTGACCGAACCCGGTGGTCTCCTGACGGGCGGGTTCGCAACTCCCGACGCTCAGAACAGGAGTCGATCCCAGACCGTCACCACCAGTCCGGTCGCGAGAAAGAGACACAGGGCGTACACGAGGTATCCTAGCACGAGCGCAGCGAAACGTCGGCCACCGAGTCGCCTCCCCCGACGTCGGCACCGGGCCACGACCCATCCCAGGTGTCCGAGAAACAGCACCGAGACGTACACCCCGACCGACGGCAGCCCGTACCGGGCCCACGTGATCGGACCCAGCAGGAAGCTCTCACGACCGAACGCCGCGCTCAATTCCCAGTAGAGGCGTGGATACCCGAACCCAAGTGTCGTCCCGTAGCTCACGACGAAGATGGCGCGTTCGCGTTCTCGACTGACGACGCGCCGCATCGTCTCGGCGTACCCGGGACCGCTCCCGTCGTCGCGGCGCACCCACTCGTAGGCGCCGACACCGAGACACGACCCGACGAGGCCGCCGACCGTCCCCAACCCCGTAAGCGGATGGACCGGCGTCGGCGAGACGAACGAGTACAGCGCCAGTCCCAGGACCGTAAGGACGAGCGCGGCCGCGAGCCACGCGAGGGCGGCCGTGACCTCGTCCGATGGACGGTCTTGGAGCGCCGTCCGAACGCCGCCGAGCGCGAGCGGATACGCGAGGCAGACTCCGGCGAAAAAGTACCAGGGTTCGAGCCGAAACCGTCGGCACGCACCGGCCGTCTCCGAGCAGAGCACCCCGTCGAATAGCACGAATCCCACGAACAGCGCGACCGATCCCACGGAGAGGAGCGTCTCCAGGTGGCCCCTAGCCGCAACTGCAGCCACGCCGACTCCGACGAGACAACCGAGGAGGAAGGCGTGTATCTCGACCGGCTGGTCGAGGACGGTCCCGAGCCAGTCGTCGAGTCGCCACCACCGGATCTGGATCCACCAGAGCGCGCGGGACGCGGCAACCGGCTGCACCGGTGGAACCATACTTGCCGTTTCATGACGTTTCAGTATAAATGTACAATCCGGTTGCTTGCAGTACCAGGGCTGATTGTCCCGGCTCAGGGCGTGGAGGCCATCTGCCGCTGCTATTCCGGTCTGTTTGCCCGTATTGCACACCAGTGGTTACTTCTAACGGCCATTTCGGGTCTACGCTGTCACAGTCGATCGTCGGACGTGGCGATTTCTTCGCCGTCCGGGCCGGGAGGCAAACGCCGGGTCGCCCGACTTGCGAACCGGAGTACTCGGGGCCCGTGCTCGACCGCGAGGAGGTTCAGGACCGTCGTGGCGTACAGAGCACTCAGAAAGTACCAGGGTTTGGCCTCGATTTCGGTCGCGACGTCGCTGTAGCGCATGAATCCGATGTGCGAGGCGTTCCCGAGCGCTGAGAGCACGCCGAAAAAGAGCAACAGGTACGCGAGTACCGGTCGTTCACGGTAGAGCAGGCCGACGAACAGGCCGAGCAACACCCCGAGTTGTGCCGTGTGTAGTTCCACGTAGGAATTAAACAACTGGGGGAGGACCTCGGGCGACATCTCTCAGGCGGCACCCCCGTTAAGGACGTGCAGCCGGTCGCCAGTCGCCCGAGTCGTCGTCATCGTTGTTAGCAACTGGATTGCTTCTGATGCTTAACTCGTGTGTTCTAGATATCAATAGTGAAAATAAAGGTGGCTTATCGATTCCCTAGAAAAGAGGGTGAATGGAGCTATATTCTCTCGATCCGGTTGAAGATACTATTTGTAATAGTGATACTCTCTGTCTTTACCGTACTTGTCCGAGTGGCTGTCTTTCGGGCTTGGGGACCATCTGCGGCTTCGAAGCGGTCAGCTATTCGACGACGATGACAGGGAGAGGGTGTCGCCTTCGAGCCGGTAGACCTGTGAGAACCTGTCGACGAGCGAGCGGTCGTGACTCACGACGACCAGGGCAGTCCCGACCGTCTCCTGGAGCGAGCAGAGCAACTCGAGAAGTTGGTCGGCCGTCTCCGGGTCGAGCTGTCCGGTCGGCTCGTCGGCGAGAACGACGTCGGGTCGATTCGCGAGCGCTCGCGCGGTCGCGACGCGCTGTTTCTCGCCGCCCGAGAGCGATGCGGGGTGTCTGCCGGCGACGTGCTCGATGTCGAGCCGCTCGAAGAGATCGTCCAGCCACGCCTCGTCGCGCTCCCCGGCGTGGTCCTGGGGGAGTGCCGCGTTCTCACGGGCAGTCAGATCGGGGACGAGGCGGAAGTCTTGATAGACGAACCCGAGTGCCGTCCGCCTGAGCCGCGCTCGCTCTCGTTCCGTAAGCTGACTGGTGTCCTGCCCATCGATCTCAACGGTGCCGGCGTCTGGTGGCTCCAGCAGGCCGAGCACCGAGAATAGCGTCGTCTTCCCCGCACCGCTGCGCCCCTGGATGAGGATGCGATCGGCCGGTTCGACGGTGAGATCCACGCCGTCGAGTACCGCCTGGCCGTCGCGCTCGACCCGAACTCCACGAGCCGCGAGCACCGGATCAGTCACGGATCTCCGGAGGGTTGCGGTTCGGTTAACAGTTTCTCACTCTCTCGTCAACACCCGCCGGTCGTGTTCGTCCGCGGGGCGACGAGCGAGATCGGGTCGTCAGAGATGGCGACGTACACCACGTCGTTCGCCCCGCGCCACGTCCGGTAGGCATCGGGGGACAGCCTCGCGGGCGACTGCGGATAGAACTGCGCGCCGGTGGTTGTCCACGAGCGCTGGGCGAGGACTGGGCAGTTCGGCGGTGGCTCGTCGCCCCGGAGCCACCGAAAGGTCGGTCCACGGCCGCCACCGCTCCCGTCGTGATAGCTCGTAAGGCGGGCGAGATGGTCGTCGGTCGTCCACGCGTCCAGTTCGTCCGCTGCGTAGCCGGTCGCCCCGAACTCCGCCTCGGTCGTGACGCTCTTGTACGATAGGAGGTCGAGTCCCGCGTAGGCTATTGGTGCGGTTACCGCCGCACTCGCGACGACGAGGACGACGACCCCAGCCCCGACACGCTCGGAGGCCCGCTCGGCCAGTAGGACGGTTCCGACGCCGACCAGGGCCAGCAGGGGGATGTGGATAAACAGGTGCGCACGGAAGATCAGCGCGAGGTAGTCGAAGGTGAGTCGGGCAGTAAGGCCGGTGCCGACGACCGCCAGCGGCGCGGCGACGAGCGCGATTGTCGTCGCGCCGACCCGGTCGTTTCGCGGTGCGACGTGTGCAGCCAGTCCGGCGACGATTGCCAGGAAGGCGACCGGGAGCAAGCGGACGAGCAGTGCCGAGGAGGTCGCCGTCGTCGACGGGAAGACCGGCCTGACCGCGTTGAGCGCGACCAGCCCGAACAACGCCAGCAGGACCGTGATCACACTCGCGCGCCGCACTCGCTGCGAGGTCGTGAGATACCACGCCGCGCCGACGGCGGCCAGGATCACCCACGCGACGAAGAGGTCCGGGACTCTGAGGAGTCGTTCCGACTGCACGATCCGCAGGGGAGTCCCCTGGGCGACGACCAGGTGATAGCCGAACACGAACATTCCGGTCCCGACCGTCGCGCCGACGGCTCGACGGACGGTCGGTCGAGTCGGCTCGCGGACGACCGCCACCACGGCGACGACGGCGACGGCGACGCTGGCCACCAGTCCGGTGAGGTTGTGCAGCGGCGGGATCGGCGCGAGCAACACGGCGCCGATCACCACCCAGGAACGCCGACTGGTTGTGAACCAGCGGTCGACGGCGAGTACGAACGCCGGGACGAGCAGGAACCCAGCCGTCTGCTCGTCAGTCGGCATCGACCGATAAAGGTAGACGCCCTCCAGCGAGAGCAACAGCCCGGCGAGCAACGCCGCACTCGTTGCGCGGTTGGCCGACCAGCCGACCCCCAGCGCGAGCCGTCGCGCGAGCAGCACGCCGACGAGGATGCTACTCGCGCCGACGACGGCGCTCGCCGGCTGGGCAGCCACCAGCGGCTGCCCGCCGGTCAGTGCCGAGACAACGGCGAGCAGGGCGGTGTACCCCACCTGGTCGGTCGCCATCTCGGCGAGCGGGAAACCGCCGGTCGCGAGCGCGTCCCGAGCCAGCGTGGCGTAGCCAACCCCGTCGGGATTGAACGGGAGCGGGCTCCAGTAGAGCGGCCCCAGCCGGAGCGCGAGCGCGAGTGCGACGACCGCACAGACGCCGCCCGCGAGACGCCGGTCAGTCATCGTCGTCACCTCCGTTCCGGGCGGGCCGTCGGCGTGGGTCGAACAACCGGGCCGGCGGGACGCGGACGAGGACCACCGTCGCCGCTCCCGCGCCGGCGAGCGCGAGACCGACAGTCGCGAGGAGGACTCCGACGAGCGCCAGCGGTGAGAGCGATGGCGTGAGTGCGATGCCGAAGGCCGTGAGGACCCCGGTCCGCGCGAGGTGGTACGTTCCGACGTACCCGGCCACGAGCGCGAGCAGCGAGGCGGGGACTGCGATGCGAGCGGCGTCGCCGAGTACCCGGCCGACGATCCGGCGCGGCGCCGCGCCTGTCGCGCGGTAGATCCCGATCGTCTCGCGGCGGGCGTGGACGACCCGGGCAAAGGCGGCCGTCGTCGTGGCTACGGTCGCCAGGGCGGTGAGGCCGAGCAGTGTCGCAACCAGCACCCGGAGGTTCCCCAGGGCGTACGACGCCGCCTGACCGAGGCCGCTGTCGGTGGTCTCCAACTCCCCGCTGGTCGCGAGCGCCGAGACGAACCTGTCGTCGCCGTCGACGGTGTAGACCGCGCTCGCGAGGACGTGTCCGGCTACCGTCGCCCGAACCACGTGTCGCCCCGCTCCCTCCCGGGACAGCGCCGCGCTCATGCGGGTCCGTTCGCCCGGTGCTAACGTCACCGTCCGAGTGGTCGCACCGACCGTCACTTGCCGCGTGATCGTCCGGTTCCACGGGTTCGAAAGCGTGAGTGTCGCCTCCGGCCGGTCGAGGATCTCGACCCGATCCGGCGTCACCGCGAGCCGCGCCACGGGGAGCCGCTCGGCCGTCTCGTTGACGACGATCGTCCCCGTTGCGTTTCGGTAGCCGGGTGCCGTGGCGACGAGCGTCGCCGTCCCCATCGCGGGAAGCCGAACAGGCGTTCGTCCGGCCGAGCCGATCCGGTCGGAGTTCCCGTCGGGGCTACCTCGGACACGGACGGACGCGTTCGGGACTTGCTGGCCGTCGGCGTCGGTCACGCCGACCAGGAGCGTCGCGTTCGGTGGCCCCCGTTCCGGGAGTCGGGACAGCCGGAGCGCCGGACCGTCCTGGACAGTAAGTGTCGCCGTCTGCGTCCCGGCGCGGACGGTGTAATTCCCTGGCGGCGGTGTCCGAAATGAGACCGAGATGGTCTTTTGTTCACCGGGTTCGAGTTCGATGTCGACCGTTTGCGTCTCGGAGCCGAGTGTGGCGGTCCGCTCCGTCGTAACCGTCCGGTTCCCCCGGTTCTCGACGGCTACTACGACAGAGATGGTCTCGTTACTGGCCACGCTCCGCGGTGCGGCGAGGTCGGTGACGACGACGTCTCGTTCGTCTGACTCCCGTTCGTTCGACGGTCCGGCGGCCGTCGCGGTCGCGCTCGGCGTCCGACTCGTGTTCGACGCCGCCCCGCGGTCGCTCGCCCCGTCGAGTCTGACGACGTTAACGTCACCGGGACCGACGTTCGAGAGGTGACGGGCCGTCCGGAGCGGGACGACGAGCTGGTCGTCGAGCAGGCCGGGCGCGTGGTACCGACCAACCACGCGAACCGTCGCGAAGCTCGGGGCGTCGCTGCCGCCGAGCGGGAGCGTGTCGCCGACCGAGATGCCGAGCGTCCGGGCCAGGTCGTGGCCGATCACGGCTTCGCCCGGCCCACTCGGGGCACGGCCTGCGGCGAGCGTCGCGTCCGAGATGGTCGCGAACGCCTCGAACCGTGCGCCTCGTGTCAGGAACGGGTCGCCGTCGACGACGGAGAACAGGAGTATCTCCCCGCTGGCCGGGATCCCCTCCGCCCGGAGGACGCCGGCGTAGTCCGCGTCGACCCGGCTGACCCAGGGGTGGGATGTCCCCTCCTGGACGACCGTCGACTCTCCCGGGGACTGCAGCGGCGCGACCACGCCGACGAGCGTCGCCGTCAGAAGCGCCACCGCGACGAAGACCGTCAGCGTCGCCGCCGTCGGCACCACCGCCGTACCCGCGAGCAATTGCGGACCGACCTGCGACAGTCCCCCGTCGTCGGTCGCACGACGGGACGGTCCGGCACTCCGCTCGATCGCCGCCGGCGACTGCCGCAGTGTCGGGAGTATCGCGATCGCCCCAGCGACGACCCCGGTCGCCGCAACGACTCCGAGCAGCGGGAGGAGTACCCTCGCGATCTCGGCCGTCACCTGGAACGACAGCGTCGTCGGGACGCCGGCGAAGACGGCCGCGTTGACCGCGGCGTTCGTGAACACCACCCCGGCCGCAGCGCCAGTGACGACGGCGACAACGGTCAGCAAGCCCGCGCGCGCGGCGAACAGCAGACCCAGCCGATGTCGCGGCAGCCCGGTCGCGCGGAGGACGGCGATCGTCGACAGGCGGTCGCGGACCGACATCCGGGTGACGCTAAAGACGACGACGAGTACCAGCAGCGCCGCCCCCGCGGTGACGGCGACCAGTCCGTCGACCAGCTGGCTGGTCCCCGTGGCAAAGAACGCCAGCGCGCTCGTCAGTGGGACCGTTCCGACTGAGGAGTCGTCGATAGCGGCCGTCGAGCCTCGCTCTGTCCGGAGGACGAACGCCCTGCTCGGACCCAACTGCTCGACGGTCCGCTCGGTCCCGAGGTACCACCACGGCGGGACGACCCGCCCGTTCGTCCCCGTCTGTACGTCGACGGTGACGTTTCTGCGGTCGCCGGCGAGTGCCACAGTCTGATTTCTGGACCCGACTCCGGTCGGTCCCGGTCCTCGGATCGTCCCCGGTTCCGGAGCGGAGAGTTGTAACCCCGCCGTCCCCGCGGCCTCCTCGGGAAGGCCGACGACCGTCACGGGCCGGCCGTTTAGCAACGCATCCGCGACGGGGAGGACGGTTTCGTCTGCGCCTGCCGCCGCACGGGCCGCGCCAGGCGAGTCGTACGTCGCGACGGACCCGTTAGGCCCGAGGTCGCCGGCGAGTTGCGTGGTCGCTCCGCCCGCAGTCAGCACGACGAGTGTCGATCCGACGACCAGTGCTGTGATCGTCGCCACGACGAGGACCGCCAGCCGGTCGCGTCTCGACCAGCGCGTCACGAGCACGCGTCGGTAGCTCATGGCGCTTGCGCTCCGTTCTGGGATGAAGGGCGCCGATCCCTAGCGTCGTTCCGGATCCCCACGGACTCCGCCGTCGTCACGTTCGTCGCGTCTGTCGACGGCCGGTCGACCCAGAGGTGAGTCGTCGCCTCGGGCGATCCCGAGACGGTTTCGCCCCGGTAGACCCGGTAGACCACGCGGACCTCCGATTCGGTCGCGGAGACCGTCGGGCGGTGCTGTTCGGTCCAGCGCTCACCTGGACCGAGTTCGATCGTCATCCGTGGTCCGGTTCGCGCGATGGTCACGCTACTGCTTCCAATCGCTGCCCGCTGGACGATCGGGACGACCGTGTACCTGGCCGTCTCGCCCTCCCGGTTCGTCAGTTGGAGTGTGACCTCGTCGCCCGGCCTGAACGTGACCGTTCCGCTGGATCCTGTGGCTGTGTCGTTCGCCGGGATCGTGGAGAACTCGGTGTACCCGGGCGCCTCGTGGCCGACCGTCAGATACCCGACCCCAGCGACCCCGACGAGTCCGGCTGCGATCACGAGTACCCCGACCGTCGCGCTCGGGAGCGTTTCACCGCCCATCATCTCCCGTGGAAGCCGCCCGATTCCGGCTAGTCGATCTCGGAAGTGAGTGGCCGACGGCCAGCCGCTGCCCGTCACACCTTGCGACCACGTGGACCGACTCGCGGGACCGAGGAGGACCACGACGCTCAGTACCGCGAGGGCGCTCGGCCCCGTGACCCCGACCGTCAGGAGGAGCGCGATCCCGACGAGCATCGAAACGGCGAGGCTGAGTCCGACAGCGAAGACGAACCGTTCGAGACCGGACAGCTCGGGGGTTCGGAGGCGTGCCGGGTCGACCTGTTCGACCGCGCAGAGGAGCGCGTAGCCGGGCAACAGGAAGACGATCGGATACACCGTTACCGGTCTGAGCACCGACGTTCTGAGTCCGGGGACCAGTACGAAGGTCCAGGCGAGACAGAGCCAGCCGACGGGAAGAACCGCGGTAGCTGTCGGCGTCCCGTCGTCCGCCGTCCCGCCAGTCATCGACAGGGACGAGACGCGCCGGCCCATTGAATCCACCGCATCGCATGGTTGTACGGGTCACTCTCCGGAAACCTCCGGCCCCGCCGATTTCGCGGGGCGGTCAGCGCCGACGCGACGGTCGTTTTCCTGTTTGATACTGCGGCCCACACGTTTATTTATCGCACATCCTGTGTTCAGGACATGCCCTCGCCCTGGTCGATACTGAAGCAATTGGCGGACGTGCTGGTGATCCTCGCCCTCGGTCTGGTCTACGTCGTGGCGCTCTCGGTCGGGACGGTCGCCTCGCAGATCTATCGGAAACTCGACGCGCTGAAGGGAAGCGGTGCGAACGTGATCCGCCGGATCCGCGGAGGTCCCCAGCCGAAATCCTGAGACGGGGAACGCACGATTCGTGAATTTAGGGCAAAACTATCAGTCAGGGCGAAGTATTTTGTAGTTGTTTGCCAGTAATAACTAGGTAGTCGTGGGTGAGGTAAATGGGTAGATATCCGAAAGCGGCGCGCGCCGCGACGATCAAGTGTATCGATTGTAACTCGCCGGTCGTCACGACGGTCGACGAGACATACGTCTGCGTCAAGTGTGGCGACTCACCGATCCAGACGAGATCCAACGAAGTCTTCGAAGGTACCTGAACAGAATGTCCGTGGAACGGGATGGGGACGAAGGCCAGCTCTCCGTCAGTGAACTACAAACGAATCAGCAAACCACGGGAGGAGATGGCGTTCTCCTCGGTGAGGACAGCGACATCGACCCGACGCTCAGCGTCGTCCTCCCGACGCTCAACGAAGAGGACGGCGTGCGCGTCTGCATCGAGAAGATTAAATCGGCCGTCACGGAGCTCGGTCTGACGGCGGAGGTCGTCGTCAGCGACAGTTCGACCGACCGGACTCCGGAGATTGCCAGGGATCTAGACGCGATCGTCGTCGAACCGGAGGAAGCCGGCTACGGCAACGCCTACAAGTACGCTTTCGAGCGCGTCCGCGGCGAGTACGTCGCTATCGGCGATGCAGACACGACGTACGATTTCGAGGAACTGCCCAAACTTCTAGAGACGGCGATGGAGAACGAGGCCGACATGGTCCTGGGCAGTCGGCTCAACGGCGAGATCAAATCAGGTGCGATGCCGCCGTTGCACCAGTACGTCGGCAACCCGCTGCTGACGCGCTTTCTCAACACCTTCTACGACGCCGGCGTCAGTGACGCTCACAGCGGGATGCGCGTCATCGACGCCGAGTCGCTGGCCGAACTCGACCTCGAGACCGGCGGGATGGAATTCGCCAGCGAGATGATCATGGACGCCGCCGAGAAGGGCATGACCATCGAGGAGGTCCCGATCACCTACCACGAGCGAGTGGGTGACGCCACGCTCGATAGCTTCAGTGACGGTTGGCGTCACGTGAAGTTCATGCTCACGAACGCGCCCGGATATCTGTTCACACTTCCGGCGTTCGCGTTCGGCGTGCTCGGTCTCGCAATCTGTGTCGCGTCGGTCACGGGCTTGCAGCTCGGACCGGCGACGTTCGGGCTACAGACGCTCGTGGGGGGTGTCCTCTTCGCTATCGTCGGGTACCAGGTCGGAAGCCTCGCGCTCTTCTCGTCGATCGCCGCGGACCCCATCCGAGAACCGCAGGACCCGATCACGGACGCGATCCGCGACCACTTCACGCTCGAAAACGGCGCGACGCTGGGCGTCGCGTTCTTCGCGGTCGGCGCTGCACTTCTCAGTTACAGCGTGATCGCGTGGACTATCGAGGGGTACGCAGCCGTTCCCGACCTCTCGTGGAACCTCCTCGCTGCCGCCGCGGTCGTCATCGGCGTCCAGACCGTCTTCAACTCCTTCTTCCTCAGTATGCTGGCGCAGCATACTGGTTCGAAAGGCGGTTCTACCGGCGTTTAGCTGTTTGATCATCTCGTTTTCGATTGCAGGTTCTCGAAACTACTAAGGGACTACGAGATGGTAGATTAACACGAACAGAACATGGGTGCAACAGCTGTCGTTTCGAGTTCAGCCAGCGCCACTTCGAGCGCCGCTGGCGTGTCGGCGACCGTCACGTCGCTGCTCTCTCCGGTCGGGACGGGTGTCGGCGGGGTCGCGGTCGCGATCACGCTCGTCTACGTCCTCGCACATCTCGATGTCGTCTCCGCCAGTCCGGACGGCGATGAACGCGTCCGACAGACGCTCGTCGCTGCATCGATTCCGCTCGGACTCACATTCGCGGGTATCGTCCTCTTCCGGACGATGCAGATCCTCTGACTCACCGGAACGTTACTTCGCTGCTCGCGACGACTGTCTGTGACGGCGTATGGAACACTCTCACGGTCGTCGTCGCGTTCTGTGGCGGATCGGTGACCGTTCCCGACGTTTTTGCGACTGTCAGTGACTCGCCCGGATGGAGCACCGGTGACTGCGTGTCGTTTCTCACCGGCCGGCCGTCGTAGAGCATCCGGTACTGCACGTCTCCCACGGCGACCGACCAGTTCGTCGCGGGGGCGAACTCGGGACCCGACGACTGGGACCCGAAGACGATCCGCAGGTCGGAGACGGGAATCCCCTCTCCGTCGACGTGAGAGATCGTCACCAGCTCGACGGTCCCGGGCTCGTCGAGCCGGTAGTCGTCCTCAGCGTCGGCGATCTCGACCGTCGCCTCGGGCGTGATGGGGTTCGTCGAGGCGGCGCTGAACCCGAACGCGACGACGACTGAGACGGCGACCGTCCCGAGCGTGACCAGCGCGAGGGTTCGCCGGTCTACCGACGGGTCGTCAGGTTCGACCGTCATAGCGGAACGAACGATCCCCGCATCGGGATGACGGCGAACAGGAAGACGTTCAACACGCCGTGAGTGACCGTTACCAACAGGAGACTGTCGAAGTAGTCGTACAGCAATCCGAACACGAGGCCAATGACGGCCGCGAAGAGGATCTCTTCGGGGAGACCGTATCCCGAGTGCATCATGCCGAAGACTGCACTCGCCAGGAGGAGGCCGGGCCAGCGACCGAACTCCTGCTCGAGCGACCGCTGGAGCAACCCGCGGAAGAGGTATTCTTCGACGAAGCCGACGAAACAGACCATCACGATCGTGATCATCGCGAGCTGCGCGATGCTCCAGGTCGGGATCAGCGCTTCCGACTGGAGGATCGCCGATTCGACTTCGGCGAGCATGCCGCCGACGACGAGTGTCAGCGGGAGCAACAGCAGTCCACGCCGCCACCCCGGCGTAACCTCGATGTCCGGGTTGATCCGGTCGACGAACACGACCGCGGGAACGAGCGGCCCGTATATCAGGGGAAACCAGTACACGGTCAGTTGGAAGAAGACGGGCATCCCGAGGTTGACCAACCGGAACAGCGGGACGAGCGCCAGGACCTGGACGGTCGCCACGTCGTCACCGGCGTATATGAGAGCGAGACAGAGGAGAAGCGTCCCGAGATGAGCCCAGATCGACGGCCACATCCGGTCGAAGAACAGCAGCGACTCGCTCGCGACGATCCCGAGCAGTATCGCTCCAACGGAAAACCGCAATCGCTGTCGGTCGGACTGCCCGCCTACCACAGAACGGATGATTTTACGGAGGTCGGTCGCTTTTCTCGAAATCATGTGGGACGGGACAGTTCAGTCGCTTGGAACCATTCGGAGCGAATACCATAAACAGTCCGGTGGCGGATGAAGCGCGACGACCCCACAGATGGCCACAGAGAGCGGCTCGGCGGTGACTCGGGGCTGCTTCCGCAGGAGCCAGTCCGACGAACGCTGACCGTCGTCCTGCTCGTCGTCCTCGCAAGTTCCGTCGCGGGAGTCGTTTACGTCGCCGTGAATCCACCCGAGACGACCGATCCGTACACCGAGTTCTACGTCCTCGGGCCGTCGGGCAACGCCAGCGACTACCCGACGAACCTCACGGTCGGCGAGTCAGGCGAGTTCATCGTCGGCCTCACGAATCACGAGCACGGGTCGACGACCTATTCCGTCGTCGCCAGGCTCGGCGACAGACCGATCGTGAACCGGAGCGTTACACTCGCCGACGAGGAAACGTGGGAATCGAACGTTTCGTTCGTCGCGGAGTCGCCCGGCGAACACCGGCTCCGGATACTTCTCTACAAGGACGGCACAGTTTCCGGTGAACCCGACGACTCGCTCCGACTCTTCGTCACCGTCTCAAAGTCCTGACCCTCTTGCTCCAGCAGTTTGGACGGTTTCCGCTTCGAATTCGGGATCATACTACGTGCTACTCAGCAGGTCGCTGGATGTTTTATCAGTTGACTGACTATCAACTCTGTAGCGCACATTCACGAATTGAGGTCGTCCACGCGTTCATGGACGCAGACGAGGTCACGAGAGACAAGGAACTGTGCATCTTCCACGAAATGCTCCCGAGCGACCGCGAGTGACAATCTGGGGCACCGCCAGGGCTTTAGTACGCAAGAAGAATGGGTTCGTTTTCGTCGCGTCTCCGTCTTCCGAGTTCAACGGTCATCTCTCGTCGAGTACAGACCGATAGACCGCTTTCGTCTCCGCTGCCGACTTCTCCCACGTGAAGCCGCTCGCTCGCCCGTAGGCGTCCGTCGCGAGCGCTCTGCGCTCGTCCTGGTGAGAGAGGAGTCGTTCGATGCTATCGACGTGTGCGTCGACGTCGTGGGGGTCGTGGAGGACTGCGGCATCGCCGGCGACTTCGGGAACGGAGTAAACGTTCGAGGCGACAACGGCAGTAGACGCGGCCATCGCTTCGAGGACGGGCAGGCCGAAGCCCTCGTGGCGGGTCGGGAAATAGAACACCGCTGCGCGGTGGTAGAGGTCGATCAGGTCTCGCTCGGGGACGAACCCGGGCGTCGTGACGTTCGAGACGCCGTCAGGGATGCGTTCGTCCCACCCGCTCCCGGCGACGACCAGCTCGTGGTCGAGTCGTTTCGCAACTTCAACGACCGCGTCTGGGTTCTTCCGCGGGGCCGCCAACGAGACGTGCAGCGCGAACGGGTCGTCTGTTTGCGTGTACTTCGACCGGTAGGCATCCCGGACGCCATGGTGGACGACGTGGATCGGTGTCATGTCGACGTGCGGTGCGAGTCGGCTCTTGACGCTCTCCGAGAGCGCGACGATCGCGTCAGCGCGCTTGAAGAGTTGACGCTGGAGCCGGTGGTTGATCGGGTAGAGCCGCGGCCGGACCGTGAGGTCGGGGTCGTCGGAGAAGTAGAGATCGTCTGTGGAGATGACGAGAGGCGTGTCCGAGCGGAGGATGCGGAGCAGCGTCGGGAACTCGAAGGCGCGGATGGTCTCGCCGGTGAGCGCATTGACCTCGAAGAGATGGACCACGTCAGCCTCGAACCAGTCGTCGACGGGAACGACGTTCTGGTCGGTAAGCGCGTCGCGGAGTTCGGCGAGATAGATGTGTTCGGACCCGCCGCCGGGGGTGAGCGTGAAGAACTTGACGCGAAGCGGGTCAGACATGCGTTACTTGTACCCCAGGTGTTCGAGTCGGTCTTCGATCTCGTCGGGAACCTCGTCTTCGACCGATCCCTCCTCACCGTAGTTCCCCAGTCCGTCGCGGAGTTCCGCGGCGCGTTCGCGCAGGCCGGAGTCGTCGATCTCCGACCCGTCCGTGGGGTCGATCGTCCGCTCACCGTCCTTGTCGTGAATGAACATCGCGTCGTTCGTGCGGAGCATGTAGTGTTCCTCTCCCCAAGAGGCGGGAACCTTCGCTGCTGTGCCCTGCGCGTCGGGGTCGTACTGGCCGCAGCCGACGCTCTCGGCGTAGACCGCCCTATCGTCGTCTTCGGAAAGTTCGAAGAGGTTCTCGCCGCGGACGTGGTCGCCGGGTTCGATACCGGCGATATCGAGGAGCGTCCGGTGGACGTCGAGGAGACTCGCGACGGCGTCCGTCTCTCCTTCGGGTATTTCGTTCCCATACGCGAGTGCGGGGACTTGGACGAGTTCTTCGTACATGCCGTATTCGTGGCCGCGGATTCCGTACTCGCCGAACAGTTCGCCGTGGTCGCCGACAATGAACAGGGCGTCCCAGTCGATCGCGTCGATGACTTGCGGGAGTTCGTCGTCGAGATAGCGTGCCGCGCCCTCGTAGTTTCGGAAGTGGCGTTCGTGTTCCTCGTCGGTGACGGGTTCGTCGCGGAGTGTGAGTTCGAGTGGATCCGTATCTAGAGCGTCAAGGTCGCAATACCCCTCTGGCGGGTCGTAGGGGTAGTGTGGGGGCATCAAGTTCGCAAACAGGAAGAGATCCTCGGGCGGTGAATCCGCGAGTGATTCGAACGCATTGAGGAACCAATTGAGGTCGTTCGTGGCCTGATTGACTGGTGGAGCACGAGCCATCTCAATTCCCGTTTTCAAGGTTGGGACCGTCGGTGCGTCCGAAGCGACGATCTCTTTGATTGCCTGCAGGTACCGAGTGTGGCCGTCGTCCAACTTCGAGAAGAGCGCGTCCCAGTCGAATTCTTGGTCACGATCTGACGGACGGTCTTTGAGCGCGGGACCTCTTTTGAATGACTCGAAACCCCGTGTGAACCCGAAGAACGGGTCTATGTGAATGTTATTACTCAGGCAGTGCGTTTCGTACCCAGCGCCGGAAAATACTTCAGATATAGTATAGATATTTGAGTTGAGGTATCTGTCATTGGAAGTCGTGCTTGCTTCACTTGGGTACAGACCGGTGAACAGCGAACCATGTGCGGGGACTGTCCAACGGGAGGTTGAGTATAGGTTTTTGAATATATGGTCTGCCCACTGTTGGAGGACTGGCATTTCGGACCGAAATGTGTCATATCGAAGCGTATCTAAAACTAATATCCCGACGTTCATCCCTATTCTATAGCCCCAGGTGATGCGTTACAATAACTGCAGATCGTCTACAATATATCAGTTTCGACCTGAAGCCTATCTTATTTGATCGCGTGAAGTTCCACGTTTGGTTCGATACCATTTGACCCTGACTGAACACAAGAGCTCTTTGTGCTTTCGCTCGACTCTAACATTGACAGTGGAATGTATCAAGACAATGGGTGATAGTTTGACGTTGGTGGATGGGACGATACAATCTGATGCAGGATGTCACTGAGAGGGTGCTACCGCAAACAGTGATGGTGGATAGTCAGATCTCGGATAATATCCCATCTATAGAAAACATAAAGATAGATTGCATCTTTGGTGAGGTATGGTCGCGCTCAAAGATATTTACCGAAAATCTCTTCATTACGTTTCGGCAATAACAATAGACGGCGAATCAATATTTTCAGACGATTGGGATGTATTGATTGTTCTGGACGCCTGTCGGCTTGATCTATTTAAAGAAATAGCAACAGAATACGATTATCTCGACCAGGTTGATAGCAGGACATCTGTTGATACGATGACTCCAGTTTGGATGGAGAAGACGTTTACAGAAGATGTCCAATCTATCACAAGAAACACCTACTATATATGTGCAAACCCTGCATCAGCCGAAATATTGTTACAAGACCAGTTTGAGACTCTCGATGAAATTTGGCGATACAAGTGGGATGAACAAGTTGGAAATGTCAGGGCCGAATCCGTCACTCAACGAGCTATTACGGTCGGTCGGGAAATGCAGCCCGACAAACTTCTCATCCATTATAATCAACCACATTGGCCATTTATACCGGATATGGAGGCATCTGACGGTCAGGGGATTCAACTTTCACAGTTTGGTGAACATCAGGAACACCGAGTCTGGGAGCGACTTCGTAGGGGGGATATCTCAAAAGACAAAGCTTGGGAAGGGTACCGAGAAAATCTCCGCTATGTGCTTGATAGCGTTGGTGTGCTTCTGGAAAATATTGATGCCGAATCAGTTGTAATAACAAGCGACCATGGAAACGCGCTTGGGGAGTGGGGAATATATGGCCACCCTGCTCACATGCCAGTTTCATCAATCCGCAACGTTCCGTGGGCGGAGACATCGGCTACAGATACCAAGACAATGACTGAACATTTGAAATATGCTGATGAGGATCCAAGTGCCAACGTTGATCAGAAGTTACGAGATCTCGGCTACCGTTGAATTTATTTCCGCAAACTAAGACCGACTCCAGAATAACGCTGGTAGTAACGATCAAATCACATTTCCGACTTTTGCAGTTGCCTGTATTTTTCAACGGCCCTAACTGCTTGACCTCGGTAATCAGAACATTCAATTATAGTCTCTCTGGCCATATCGCCTATTTCCTCTTGAAGTTCCTGATCTGATAGAAGCAGATTAAGTTGGTCGGCGAACTCTTCGGTTGAATCTCCTGTGAGAAATTCCTCATTGGGTTTCCCGGGAATCCCTCGTACACCAAACGAAGTCGATACGATGGGCATCCCGAGTGCCATACTGTGCAGTGTCTTCATATTGATTCCAGACCCCGTCTTGATCGGTACGACGGATATATCGGCCTGTCGAACGCGGGAGTGTAAGTCCTCGACGAACCCTTCGACAGAGACGCCGTCAACATTATCCAAGCGCTTCACCCGGGGATCTGGGCCACCGCCGACGATATGGATCTCGGCTGTCGGATGTTCAGCCTGTACGAGCGGGAATACTTCGTTCACTAGCCACTCCGCACCAATGATATTCGGGTCGTAACTCATCGACCCGAAGAACACGATAGACTTTCCACCTTCCGAGTACGAGGTCTGTTCATACTCTTCGATGCGGACTCCGGGGAGTAAGGTGTCGACTCTCCCGCTCGAGCGTGCGGACAGATCTCGCGCGTCGGGGTCCGAAATAGCCAACGTGAGGTCCGCTTCCTCTGTCATTCGTGATTCGTATCGCCTGAGCTTTTTGGCCTGGTACTTTGCGTACAGTCGCCTGTGAATCGGCTCAAACGCTGCTCGCGTCGCCGCTACTTCGGACTTGATGTTGGCAAGACGCAATACCACTGGAACATCGGTCGATATATCGCTGATCACGAACGATGTTTGGAGCCCGTGAACATGGAGCACGTCGTAGTCGTCTTGTAAGAGCTGTCGAACCTTCTGGATATATCGATCCATCCGACATTTCACGACTGGGAGTGGGTCCGTCGAGGTCATCTCCTTGACCAGCGTCGACGCCCTGAGCTCCGGAAACGGGCCAGCGAACTCCACAGTGCAATCGATCTCGTCCGCCCTTTCAGCTTTCTCCTCGTTGCCGTACGTGAGGAGCGTCACTTCGTGACCCCCATCGATGAGTCCCTGAATAAACGACATCATCTCCGCGCGACCACCGGAATCCGGTGGATACGGGAATATAGTTGAACAGTATAGGATCTTCATGTTCGTTTCTCTAATCTATTGGCAGCCGACGATATGTTTCCGATATAACAGTGATTCGCCTCTATTAAAAGAATACCCATAACCGCAGGAGAGAACGATGAAGGAGCCAATCCTCGTGACAAACTGTGACCCCGATCACAACGGCATATGAATCGTTACCCTTCTTGACTCACTATCTTTGAGACGGTTTCTTTGTCCTCGTTCGAGATTCCAAGAGTACCGATGAATGCGCAATATGCCACTACCCACACGACGAAATATGTGATTTTGGAGATCTTGAGTAAATCAACGAATCGGATCAAAACTGGGACGGCACCGATACAGAGAATCAGCAGCAAGTACTCTGGTGACATTGGAAGCACACTGAATCTATCGTACAAGAAGTAGAGATTGATTATCTCTGTCACTACTACGGCGCTAGTCGAGGCGAGTGCAGCACCTTCGATACCGATCCGTGGGATCAGGAGGATGTTGAGGATGATATTGACTACCATCGTGACGACGGAAGTATACATCACAACCCGATTCTTCCCGAGTCCGACGAGCGTCGATCCGCTGACACCCATCATTGCAGACGCCATTACACCGAGTCCGAGGAGCTGAAGCGCCGTGGTTCCTGGCAGATACTCCGTCCCGAACACTGTTCCGAGCCAGATATTCGGTATGAACAGGAGCGACGCGAACATAGGGAAGGTGAGAAACACGATCCACTTCGTGGTGAACTGATATACCGACCGGAGCTGATCGTACTCTCCTTCCGTTTCCAATTTCGCGATCATTGATGGTACCAAGAACCCAAACGCGACCAACAGAATGTTGAGCAAGTTCCGAATTTGATAGGCGATGTTGTAAATCCCGACCTTACTCGTGTCGAGGTAGTAACCGAGGAGGAACGTGTCTGTGTTCGAGATGATAACATTCATCCCGTGAACCAGCACCAGCGGCAACGAAAACGCGAGCGTCGTTCGGTACATCCGCCGTGTGGTCGCGCCCGGTTCCGGGATCGTTCTGTATGCGAACCAGAGAGCTACGATAGCGGCGATCCCGTACGCGAGAGTCTGTCCCGCTACGGCACCGACAGCCTCGAAACCTGCCCCGATGAAGATCCCGATCAGTACGAGACGGCCCGTCGGTCGTACGACTTCGTTCACTACGGTGTGCGGCTTCGCGTCTCGTGCACCTCGGGCGACCGACGTAGAGACCTGCCCCATTACAGTCAGCGGAATCGCAAGAGACCCGACTCTAAGGAGTGCCGTGAGTCCAGGGTTTCCGAAGACCCGATCGCTAATCACCGGCGCAAACACGACGATCAACACGGTGGCACACACTCCGGCACTGCCTGAAATGAGCAAGCCCGCCCTGCTGACCCCGCGCAACTCTTCGGGGCTGTCCTCGTGTTCGGGAATCTTCCGGACCATGGACTCGTCGAGGCCGACCTTCGCGAACGTCGACACGATGTTCACAACCGCAATGGCCAGAATCACGCTCCCGTAGTCAGAGGTCGTAAGCAACCGTGCCATGATGAGCTGCGTCAGGAAGCCCATCCCGAGCCCGATACCCTTTCCGACGAAGACGAGTGCTCCTCCGGAGAGTACAGTCTCCAGAGAGTCAGTTAGCTCCGATGAATCGTCGTCCATTAGTAGTATGTCGAAATTGATGCTGTGTTACGACTCAGTATGTCTCTCCGTTGTGTCATCGCCCCGACTGAGGTAGATCTCGGTAGCGCCTGTTGAGTAGATCTCCTGTGAACGCTGTATTACCGGCTTAGACCGGCTGAACCGTCGCCAGTCGTACTTCCCAGTCACGAACACGCTTTCCGTATCGGTGTTGTGATGCAAGAAGACCAGATATCCTTCGCTGGTAGTTCCGTTACGGGCTGACCAGAGTGACGTATAGAACGCCCCTGAAGGTGATCCACGGACCTGCGCGGTAATACGTCCTCGATAGTAGTCAATCTGCGCAACCGCGAGATCGTCACCGTAGACTGCTTTTCCGGTGGCTCTGTGGTTCAGTGTCCATACGTGGGTCTGGACGTTGCATTCGAGACAACCCGTTGCCTTCGAACGTTCTATCGGATCCTCACTCTGTAGCAGGCGATCGTTGCTCACCTGATTACTCGGTGCGTACCCCTTCGTTACGAGTTCTGCGACGACCCCAGCGTTTAGCAGTAAGAATACTGCTAAAGCGAGTGTGAGGGCGACCGTTGTAGCGCGTGTGACTCCGTGTCGGCTGGACCTTCCAGCAAGCTGTTTCGACAGTGACTTTGAATCACGCTGTCGAATCAGTTCCAGACCTTTCGATACTTTGCTAGCAAGTTCGTCGGTTCCGAATACCACGAACGGCGCTGAGAAAGTGAAAACAATCATCATGACGCGAGCGGTGTTGAAACCGCTACTAAACGGAAGGAACGCAGTCCCGAGAATAGCAAGGAACCCGGCACCTAATGCCAGAAAATCGTCTTCGACGACGCGCCTCTCTCTTACGACTCGTTGCCAGGTGACTGCAACGATACCGAGTGCCATCAGTCCGCCAAAGACCAAAAAGAACAGCCGTGCAGTGGATATCGAGACCGAGCCGTAATCCTTGCTCACTGATCGAGCTGCGTCCCCAGTCAGGTCGTTCTGATAAAGAATATCGTTAATTCCACCAATCACGTGATATGGAAGCGTCTTGAATTTCCCTCCGTTGCCGGTGTAGAGGTACCATGCGAAGGCGAATACCGTGTAAAAGCTGGTGAACGTCCAGTGGAGGACGCCGCGCTGGGCAATCACGAACCCACCGTCAGTGGCCCTCGAACGGATACTGTCTCTGGCGTTTCCAGGTCGGATAGTATCCACTGCTCGTAGAGCGATAAAGAACAAACTTGAGAGGAAAAACGCCAACATGACTACCCACGCTGTTCCGTAGTGAGAAACGGCTATCCCTCCCCCAAACAGGAGGAGTAGGACGCGTTTCACCCCGGTAAATTCGATGTCGTCACTGATCGCAAGACCAGTTAGCGCTAAAAAGAACACGGGTGTCGAGACCCGTCCACCTACGGGGTAGAGAGTCATGAACGGAAAAGAGAACATAAACAAACATGCTGCCACGAGTGCTTTTCTGGCTTCAGTCTGTTGCCTGTATGCCACGAAAAGCACTACCGGGAGCAGAGAAATCAGTAGCGGATTGATCAGTTCAAACTCCACCTCGAGTGGAATATCGCCGAGTTGCGCATACGCGGGGTACAGGACTCCATTCGGGAGAAGCGACCCGATACTCTCCCCGTAGTTTGGTACCCACCGCCCCTGTTCCACGGTTATCGTCGACAGTTGATGGCCTGCAGTAAGCGGCCATAATCCACCATGATACAACAACGCAGATGCGACCGCCCAGACCGCAAGTGCGTACCACCGCTGGGTTTCGTTGTGCCATACCAGAACAGCGGGGAGAAATGCAATACAGACAAGAAGAATGAGCAGGAGCAAGTTCGAACCCGCCGATTTCATGTATACCGTTCCGAGAACACTCACAAACGGTAGCAGTACTAGTGATAGTGGGAGCGGTGAGAGGGCGCTGCTCCATGGGAGCAGCACCTCGAAACGCGGCTTCGATCTCCAGACTTCGAAACTCAATCCTGCGACAACAGCCGACAGGAGCACAGCCAGCGGAAACGGAGCCATCGGCCGGATGGATGTAACGAGCGGGAGTGCCACGCTCGCGATACCGCCGATACTCATTATCACAACCATACTCAGACCTGTTGCGTACCCCGCCAGAGCAGCAGCCGAGTTGTCTAATTCCAATTTGACCGCGATGAGCAACCCTGGTACCCACATAAGATAGATAGTAGCCACGAACGGGCGAAGCAGTGAGAGGTCAACAGCGGCCTCGTCGACAGCCAAGACAATCATCAGCAGAGCTTGAATGGCTGCAGAGAACACCACGACCCGACGAGCATCAATTGTAATTGTCTTGGCGGTCATAGGCCTTCGTTCCACGCTTGTGCTTTCATTGTTGCATCTCAGTTAAAACTCCGATGACCGGTTCTTTCATCGTACAACGCTGCTAGATCCTTGGAACGTTCTGTCCAGGTCCATCCCTGAGCGGCCGTGCGGGCGCTCGCTGACATCTCTTCTATGGTCGATTCACTCGTCACCACTTCACGAACGGATTCGTGGAATGACTCCGAGTGTGGTACGACAGTCGCAGCACCCACGTCGTTTAATTCGTCAGCCACGTCGGGTCCCTCAGAGATAACCATCGGAACGCCGAGCGCAGCGTAATAATACAGTTTAACCGGTGACGATGCCCGCTGCAGCGGTGACTCGTGTTGCGGGTTGATCGCGAGTGTCGACCCGGCGATAATGTCGTACGCGTCCATTCCGGGCAACCGGCCGTAGAGACTGAGCGAATCGAGTTCGTGGTCCCGTTTCGCCACTTTGAGACGGTTCCGCTTCGCTCCGTCACCGATCACTGCCACTTCGTCCACCTCCGGAAGTCGTGCGATATCGACGAACGACATCACGTCAAGCTTCGGGTGTAGCGTTCCGAGGAACGCTACGCGAGTCCCATTCGAGTAATCCGGATCTACGTTCTTCACGGTATCCTGAAAGTATCCGTTCGGAATCACCTCGAACCGCTCTTCCGGTATCCCCCACTCTTCGCTGGCCAGCGTAGCCATCTGTGACGAAACTGTAACGATTCGGCCAGCGTCTCGTACGCCCCTTCCCTCGATCCAGCGAACAGCACGCTGTAATACCGTTCCGAACGGTTGTTCCGCGTACAATGGTGATGGGAACGCAAGGTCGTGCATATCAAGAATATAATCAGAACAGCCGATCAACGACCCGACGCCAGCGAGTGTGGAGTGCTCGAACTGCAGCACCGCGTCTTGTTCAGCAGCTTCTCGCTTCGCTCTCCGCGCGATCTTGTATGCTCTACGCGGTTGACTCGTGACACTTCCGGTTGAAGCCTGAACTGTAGATATTCGAACATCACCAAGTCTCTTGGGAAGTTCTCCTTCCGGATCCGGGACTACGACGGTCACATCGTGTCCTTCATCCCGTAGTCCGGCCGCAAACGCAGAGACACGGTTGGTTCCTCCGCTCGGAGTACTCAAATCCCCACCGTGAGCGACGACAATTCGCATTAGATTTCAGTCTCCTTCACGGCCTGGTTCGTCGCGGTTTCCACACGGTCGCGTTCTGCGTTCCGCTCTCGCCAACCGGCTAGGGTGTCAGCCGCGTCGCTCCGGAGGTCCGTATCGTCGATCTGTGTCTCAGTATTTCCGGTAATAGTGTACAATTCACCATCGCCTCCCTTGTCAATGTATTTCCAGTCTGTACCGCGAACAGCCTCAATTGATTCGTCCGTCGTCTTCGTCCCGACAATAGGCTCAACACTGTTTTCGACTGCGTTCCATTCTTCTCTCGCGACGCTAGTCAGCAGTCGTGGTAACTTCCGAAGCGTCAGTGGGCTCTCTATGGATGCTGACGGTCCTCCCGTGACCACGAATGGAACATGAATATTTTCCTGATACAACTGGTCGTGATGGCCGTACGTTCCGTGGTCTCCAAACCCTTCACCATGATCGGCCGTCACAACGAACGAAGTATTTGACCCTCCTAGATGGTCTTTGAGCCATCGTAAACAATTGTCAGTATAGCAAATCGCATCGTCATAGCCAGTAACGAGCTGGTCGTGGACCCGTGACGAATAGGGCTCATCTTGTGGCTCCGCGTAAAGTCTGAGGTTGGCTTCGTACGTTCGCCAGCGTGATTGCGTCCGGTACTCAGACTCTGGGAGATATGGGAAATGTACGTCTAACAGGAATATCCATAGGAAATACGGTTCATCAGCCTGTGTGGCCCACCTTTCTATATCGTCCGCGAACGACCGCCAGGGTTTGAATGTATTTTCACGCTGTAACCAACTCAATAACAGCCTCGTGGCGACTAGCGCTGTTGACCCACCACCCCGGACCATTCGCTCCCAAATACTCTGAGAGCGATCGTCAGACATGAAATCCTCAAAGTGATCGAATCCCTGGTCGAATCCGAAGTATCGCGATGTCCACGGGTTCGGTGTAAACGCGGCTGTTTCGTACCCCATCGATTTGAACCGTTCAGGGATGCTAACGCTTGACGAAAGCAGTCTTTGAATCCTATCCTGGGTGTTATTGGTCGTATCTCCGTCTTCTCCCTCGTAATCGGGATATCTCCCCGTGAACATCGCGGGCAGCGATTCGGGTGTCCGTGGTCCCGGAGCAATCGCGTTCTTAAACACCATCCCGTCGTCAGCCATTGCGTCCAACGTCGGCGTCGTATCCCGGTCGTACCCCATGAACCCGCAGTGGTCCGCCCGGAGGCTATCGATCGTGACCAGAATCACGTTCTGACTCATAACTGTGACTCCTCAACGATATTCTGTGCCGCACGTGACACTTGATCGCGTTCTTCGAAGTGACTATCCCACCGCTCAAAATATTTCGACAGGCGAACACTCTCCGCGTCCGTGAGTACGGTGTTGCCGTCTTCCCAGTGGAATGTCAACTCTGATTCCTCCCCTGGTTCGGACAGAACGGCTCCGTTCGGTCCATACACGGCCTCATGACTTCCTTGTTTAGTTCTAGTGAACGCAACGCCCTGCTGATAATGCTTTGTGTGAGTCGCTATGCTTTCGAGAACAGTTGGTACCATTCTCAGTGAGACTGGCTCACTGACCTTCTTTGACGACAAATCGTCTCCTTCGATCACGAGCGGAACGTGCGTGTTCTCACGGTACAGATACGGTTCGTGCCCGTAGGTGCCGTGTTCGCCGAACGCCTCGCCGTGGTCGCCGTGGACGGCGACCACGGTCCCCTCCGGCAGGCCCGCCCGCAATTCCTTGAGGAACGCATCCGAGTACCGGACCGAGTCGTCGTAGGCCGTCACCAGCTTCTCGTGCATCTCGTCGGAGAAGGGCGTCTCGTGACTCTGGCGCCAGAACTCGAAGTTGGCGTGGAACTCCGAGAGCCGCGACTGACTCCGGTGCTCCGAACTCGAGATGTAGGGGTTGTGGGCGTCCATCAGGAACACCCAGAGGAAGTACGGCTCGTCCGCCCCGTTCGCCCTTTCGACCATGTCGTCATAGTACGACTCCCAGGGCTTGAACACCTCTTCGCGCTGCCAGAAGTTCATAAACACGCGAGCCATCGACGAGACACTGCTCTCCTCGAGGAACCCGTTGAAGACCGTCTGGTAGAGGCGCCCGCGGTTGGACTCGTCCATGAAATCCTCGAAGTGATCGAACCCCTGGTCGAACCCGAAGTGACGCGACGTGAACGGGTTCGGCGTGAAGGCAGCCGTCGAATAACCCAACTCCCGCATCCGCTCGGGGAGCGTCTGCCGGGCCTGCATGTGGGCGTTGATTCGTTCGCGACGCGCGGCGAGTTTCGAATCCGCCTCGCTCCCGCGGTCGACTGGCCACTCTCCGGTGAAGATGACGGGCATTGACTCCGGCGTGGCTGGCCCGGGCGCGATCGCGTTCTCGAAGACCAGCCCGTCGTCCGCCATCGCATCCAGCGTCGGCGTCGTGTCATTCTCGTAACCGTGGAACCCGCAGTGGTCCGCTCGAAGGCTGTCCACCGTCACCAGCACGATGTTCGGTCGCTCGTCGCTCACAGGTCGCTCACCTCGTTGGTGGCCGCCCGCACAGCACGTTTCTCCTGTTCGGTCGCGACGTGGCGCGCGAGCGCGTCGCTGAACGTCGACCGGGCCTCGGACGACTCCACGACCCGATTCTCCTGTTCGCCGGCCGCCAAATCGAGGTCGTACAGCGCCTCACCGTCCGCGTCGTCGACGTACTTGCCCGACCGCGTTCGCACCGCCGCCTGGCGCTCGCCACCGGCGAACACCTTCGAGGTGACCCAGGGCCGCTGCTCACCAAGCAGTGACGGAACTGTATACGGGTCTTCCACACCGGCGATGTCTGTCACCGTCGGCGCGATCTGGCGTAACTCGACGGGCTCGGCTACCGCGTCCGGACCGTCGACGTTCCCGAGCACCAACGGAACGTGAATCAACTCCTCGGTCAACACGGGCTGGTGGCCGTACCGACCGTGCTCGCCGAACTCCTCGCCGTGGTCTGCATGGACGACGAACGCCGGATCGTCGTCGGCCAGATCCGATTGTAATCGCTCTAGAAACGCGTCCCCATACCGGGTCGAGTCGTCGTAGAGGTTCACCAACCGGTCGTGCTCTTCATTGTCGAACTCCGGCGTCCACCCATTGGTGAACATCTCGTAGTATTGCCGAAACGCTCGATACTTGTCCGAACGCGAACTCCACTCTTGGAAGTCCGCGGGGGGCATCCACGGGTGGTGGGGTTCCAACAACAGCACCCACAGGAAGTACGGCTCTTCGACCCGCTCACGCCACGCCATGATCTCCTCGTAGAAGTCAGCCCACGGACGCAGGATTTCGTCTTTGGTGATAACGTTCTTGAACAGTCGGAGGTACGTCGAGAGGCCGCCGCCCTCGATGGAACTCTGAAAGATCCGGTTCCACGCCCGCTCGACGACGCCGGAATCCTCGGCCAGAAAGTCCTCGAACCAGTCGAAGCCATCGTCGAAGCCGAAGTAACTCGACGCGGGCGGGTTCGGCGAGAGCGCGCCCGTGCTGTAGCCAGCTTTCGAGAGGACCTCGGCTATTGTCGGTCGGGACGTGACCTGCTCGCGCTGTTGATTGTTGAAGCCGATCTCCGGACTCGCCAGCGAGTGGTGGCCAGTCATCACCGCGGTCATCGAGGCAATCGTCGGGACGCCCGAGGCAACCGCATTCTCGAAGACGACGCCGTCCTCGGCCATCGCGTCCAGTGTTGGCGTCGTCTCTCGGTCGTAGCCCATGAACCCACAGTGGTCCGCCCGGAGACTGTCGTATGTTATCAGTACGATGTTTCGACTCACTCTCTCACCTCATCGTAGACCGCCTGACACTGCTCGCCCACCGATTCCCACGAGTAGTCCTCTGCACGTTCTCGTGTAGCTGTCATAACGCTGTCGGAACCGCAGATCGTTGCGAGCGCTCTGTCGATCGCTGCCACCAGCTCGTCGGGCAAACCTGGATCCACGACGTAGCCGTGAATCCCCTCGTCGACGATGTCCGGGATCGCGCCGACCGACGTCCCGACCACCGGCGTCCCGGTCGCCATCGCCTCGACGACGGTCATCCCGAACCCTTCCTCCCGCGAGGGCATGACGAACAGGTCTGCGGCCGCGTAGAGCGCGGGCAAGTCCTCGGCGGGGACGAACCCCGGGAACGAGACAGCGTCCTCGATACCGACCTCGCGCGCCGTCTCACGGACTTCTGCGGTATACTCGCCGTCCAGATCGTCTTCACCAGCGACGATCAGGTCGAACGGCGCCTCGCCGTCCCCATCGACGAGCGATCCGGCCGCTTGAACGAGGTCGACGACACCCTTTCGCGGCATGACCGTCCCAAGGAACAACAGCGTCGGCTTGGTGCCGAAGTCGTAGGCCGAACGAACGCGTTCGATCTCGTTCGACGAAACGTTCGTGAATCGGTCGAGGTTCACACCGTTCGGGAGGACGGACACCGTCTCGCTGTCCACGCCCCGCTCCGCGAACGCGTCAGCGATTGTCCCGTTAAGGACGGTCGTGTGGGCCGCACGTTTGGCGAGATAGATGTCCGGCGAGGCTGCAGAGAGGATCGCCGGCGTATCAAGGCCGCTCTCGCCGGACCCGTCGTCGCCACCGCGCTGGTCGTCGGTCAGTGCGTCTAGGCGCAACTCGCCGAGATGCGCCGTATAGACGGTCCTGTCTCGAAGGCCCGGCGCGATGGTCAACACCACGGACGCCGCGAACGGCAGGTGGACGTGCAACACGTCGAACGATCGTCCGCGAAGACGCCGGAGCGCCTGCAGCGCAAAGTTTGCCCGGTCGGTAACGAGCTGGCCGACCCCGATAGGGGAGGTGACCTGCTCGTAGGGGACGCGCGTCCACGGTTCGTCCGCGCCCGTCCGCAGGTCCAATCGTTCGAAGTCCACGCCCTCGCTAGTCGCGAATGCGTCGAGGCCGTCCCACTGCCGTTCCATTACGGTCACGTCGTGGCCCGCCGCGGCCGTCTCCCGGGCCAGGTGCCAGACGACGCCCGGGACCGACCCGCGACCCTCGTAGACCTGCTCGTGGCCGTCGTAAAGGTGAACGACGTGCATTAGATCACCTCTCTGTAGACGGCTTCGGACCGCTCGGCGATCGCGTCCCACTCGTAGGCCGCGGTGCTCTCGATACAGGCGTCGGCCGGGACCGATCGGACCTCGCGGACCGCCGTCGCCAGCGCGTCGGGGTCGGCATCGACGATCCGGCCGGTCTCTCCGTCGGTAACTAACTCCATCGCGGCGTTTTGCGGGTGACGGAGAGTTACGACCGGTGTCCCACAGGCCAGCGCTTCGAGGACGGTGATACCGAACCCTTCACGGCGAGATGGGAGGATGAAGGCGTCTGCCGCTTTCATCAGGCCGAGCACGTCTTCGTACTCGTCGAGGAAGCCAGGGAGTTCGATATTCGAACTGAGCCCACGTGACTCGACGGCCGCTTCGACCCGCGAATGCTCCGGCCCTTCACCGACCATCCAGCACTGAATGTCGGGCCGCTCCCGCCGAAGCCTGTTGACCGTCTCGACGACGAGCATCGGGTTCTTTTCGGGGATGAATCGGCCGGCGAACAGGAGGTCAACCGACTCGTCCGCTGACGGCACCGCGTCGATTTCCTGGCGGTCGATTCCGTTGGGAACGAGATGGTCACATCGTGCGCCTCGCCCTTCCAGATCGCGTCGGGTCCGTTCCGAGACGGCGACGTTCGTATGGGCGGTGTGTCCGAGCAATTTCTCGATAGCTTTCCCGAACACGCCCTTCCGTCCGAGGTAGTCGTACCAGTAGTCGTCCCAGACTTCGTGCCAGGTAACACAGAGCGTACCGCCCCGGAGCGACGCCGAGAGCCGACTCGGAAAGCCCGGGAAGTACGGGAACGCCTGGCAGTCGATCACGTCGAGGTCAGCACGCAGCAACTCGGGGAGGACTTGTGCCGCAAAGGAGAGCGCTTCCGAGATCTTCCGACGGCCGTCGACGTAGAGGTCAGTCGCCTCGCAGACTCCGTGCAGGGTGACGCCCTCACGTTCCACGACCACGGGCCCGTCCCAGTAGTGAAGCCCGTACCAGTGGACGTCGTGACGCCCGGCGAGTCGGCGAGCAACTTCCCAGATACGCTTCTGGACGCCACCCGTTTCCCAAGGGTAAACGGCGTCATACACGAACCCGATCCTCATAGCTCCTCACCTCCGTCTGCTCTCGTCGTATCCGCGCCGCGCCTGCCCTGTCGCCGAAGCCCGACGAACACGATCACGAACACTAGCGCCCAGGCGATTCCCTCGCCGGTGAGGAAGCCGTAGGCGTTGTATCCCGGTCGTGGTGCGGCCATTCGTGTGGTCATGATCTGTCCCTCGATCGAGAGGCCGATCGGTCCGCGACCGAAGACCGTCTGCGCCGGGTACTGGAGCCCCAATCCACGCTCGACGAACGGATACAGCAACGGAACAGGCCCGCCGTCGATGAGGTCAAGCACGAGGTGGCTGCCAATGATGGCGGAGAGGACCGGTGCGTACCGCCACTCCTCCCGGTACCATCGTTCGATCGCGAGGATTACGACACAGATCGGCACGATGGTAACGAGCGAGTGGAGCAGTCCTGGCTGACCGAGGAACTTATCGAAGTCCGATAGCACCCCGAAGCCGGCGATCCCGAAGGTTGCTGGATGGTTGAACAACTCCGGGCGAAGCACGAACGCGACCGTCAGCGGGAGAAAGAGGTGTGTCAGCAGATCCACGCCTCGCTCCCACCCTGTACCCACTCCATCTGGTGTATTATTCGTCGAGATAGCCGAGCGACTTGAGGCGGTCTTTGACCTCGTCCTCGTCGACATCCTCGAAGTCGTCGTCCTCGGTCTCTTGCTCGACGCGGTAGAGCACCTCCTCCATCACGTAGGTGATGTACTCCGCGGACGAATCGAACTCGGTCCGAGGGAGGCGATCCTCGACTCGGTCGACGATCCGACTCGGGAGTTCCACCGACTGTCTCTGTTGCTGACTCATACTGTCCCCAATGTGTCAAGGAAGATATCGTAAACGCACATAATGCTTTCCCTTCACGCAGTTTCGAGTCCGATCCGACCGCACGTACCTCGGCAGTGCCAGTCCTGGTCCGGAGCGAGAAATCTAGACCACTGTCCGCTACCAGTTACTTCGGCCGCCCGAGTTTCGGTTCCCGAGGAAGTACCCCGTTCCAGCGGCTACCACGATGAGGATGACGAACCCCGCCCCCAGGAGGAACGAACTGTCGAGGACGCCTGCCAGGGGTGATGATTTGCCGGATGCAGTCTCACGATTCTCACTCCCCGACCCCGCGGTCGGTGCCTGCTCCGACGCTGGCGCCGTCGAGGTACCTGCCGCCGTAGTCGGCGCCGCTTCGTCGGTCCCTGTCGCCGTGCCGGACTGCTCGATGGCAACTGACCCCGCTTCGTAGGCGTCGATACGGATCTCCTCCGAGTTCTCGTCGAAGAGGACGGTCGCACTATGATCGAGCTTGAGCGCGGTCGAATCTGACGGATCACCGACGAGCTGAAGCGTGATACGAGCCAGCGTCGGATCGTCGACGCTTTCGACCGAAACCTGGGTGAGGTTGACTCGTCCCGCCTCTTGATCGATATTAACGATCGGCTCCGAGAAGTCGGCGCCGCTAATCGAGACGACGCGGACGACCGACGGATCGTAGGTGATGCTCGCCTCGTATCCCGAGACGCCGTCGGTACGCGCCTGCAGGGCGACCGTCGCGTTCGTGCCCGAGACGCCGCTCGCGGACCCGACCGAGATATTCGTCGCTTCTTGAGTACTACCCGCGACTGAACCGACCGCACCGACACAGAGCAGTCCGGCTATCGCGACGAACAGGAGGGCAGTCGTTCGGGACGACAGTATCATCGTCATGGACAACCTGTTAACGTGGCTTCAAGCTTTGGGGATCGGTGAGAGAGACGCCGAGGCGTTAGCCGTCGACGATCCGCTGCTGGACGAGCAGGACGTCACCGGCGTCGATGTCGCCGTCGCCGTCGACGTCTGCTGCTTCCTCGTCGATACTCACGTCGTCGCCGACGATGTAGCGCTGGAGCAAGACCACGTCACCGGCGTTGATCTGCCCGTCGCCGTTCACGTCTCCGTCCCCTGGTTCGTCGTTCACGACGACGCCCTTCTCGTAGGAGAGCGAGGAGATCGACGCCGCGTCCTCGTCGAACAGCGCCGACTCGCTGCTGTCGACGGTGACGTTCGACTCGCCCGCGGCGGTCACGTTGAACTTGATGCGCGCAAGTGTTGGCTTGTCGATACCCTGGGTTTCGGCCTGCGTGAACGTCACGACGCCGTTCTCGTTGTCGACGTTCACCGTCGGGTCGGCCAGATCCGCACCGACGACGTCGGTCACTTCCAGTGCACTCTCGTTAAACTCGACGCGGAGTTCGTAGCCCGCAACGTTGGCAGCGTCAGCGGTCACGTCGACGGTCGCAGTCTCGCTGATAGGTGCTTTCGCGTCCTCGACCTCGACCGTTCGCGTCAGGAACGGTTCGTAACTGACGTTCTCGGAGACTCGATCGCGCGGGCCGTCGGGGTTCGAGTCGACGGCTGGTCCGTCGGCAGTCCCCCACCAGTTGTTCTCGGCTGAGAGTATGTCGCTGCCGGACGTATTCACACCGTACTTGGTGTTCCCCCCGAGGTCGTTGTAGTGTATCGCGACGGCACTCGTCGTTTCTGCATTGACGTATACGCCCTGTTCGTTGTTCGTGAGTTCGTTGTGGAAGACGTCGATAGACGCGATCTCACCGCCACTTCGTGAAATCAATCCGACTCCACTGTTAGCAGCCGTTACGTCATTGTCTTCGATCGTGACGGAGCGGACTATACTGTCCATATCACTCGTCTCGACTTCGATACCTACCTGACCGGTCGAATCTACGGTGTTGTCCTGAATCGCGACATCTTTGATAGTTGCATTATCCGAGAAGGCCAATACCTGAATACCGTCGTAATTCGCGTTCTGGATTGTGTTGTCCGCAATTGTAATATCCTCAATATCGGATACCCCTGTCCGACCGACGACGTTGATTCCATATCCGATGTTCGACATTTCGTTCTTCGTCGCCGTCATGTTGGAAAGCAACGCACCGTCCTCCCTACTGAGATAGGCGACCGCATTGGTCAGATCGGTGAACGAATTGTGGCGGACTGTGACTCCCTCAATGGACTTCGTTCGCCCAACCTCCGGGAAGACGCCGAAGGACTGGTACTCTTGGACCTGAAACCCTTCGATCACCACATTATCTGCTGCCGGAGTCAATTTGAATGCGGTCGTTTTTACTCCGTTTGAGTCCAAGATCGGTGCACTATTACCCGCACCGGCGGTGATATCGCCAGTTTCCCCGACAAGCGCGATATTTGGCTTATCAATGACTACCGATTCATTATATACTCCAGTAGTCACATTGATCGTTGCGCCGTTTGGTGCTGCGTCCACCGCGGCTTGGATGCTCACATAGACGTTGTCATCATCTTCGTTCTCGTCTACGCCGAGGTTACCGTCATCATCAACTCTATCTTGCGTTTCAACGATAAAGTCGGCACTACCCAGCTCTGCCCCACCTACAACACCTGGGGCGCAGGCTGAGAGGACGAGAATCGTTACGATTGCGATGCTACCCACACCAGATGGATCATTCGTACCCATCCTCACACCTGCCTAAGTAATCGTATGATAGACATAATAATGTTACCGTTAATCTGCACGTATCGAGTTAGAGGATGGTACTATCAGATGTGGAACCTGTACTACTCCGGATCTCATTCTGAGTGCCGAGCCCGAAATTCTACTGTCCTCTGATGGTTCTATACCTGGGCGACACCAAGGGGAAGTCTAATCAAGAAGCGTTTAAGAACAAAAAAGCGTGTCCCGGTCTGTGAATAGTACTGCCACCTGCTCATTCTACTTTTCGAGACACAACTTTCATAACAGTGTTTAGAGTAATCCAAAATATGTCCAATCGGGAATACACAGAACCGGAACTGCGTAGATACGGAAGGTTCTCGGATCTTACAGACGGTGGTGGGGGAGCTGCAGAGGACTCATTTGCTGGTGGAAACTCATGATTAAACGATGATCCGGTGATGGAATCATACAACCTGTATGGTCTGCAGGTCGCAAGTACTATCGGGATAGATGGCCTCACGAAGAGGCGGTTCCGGAGGTATGACGCTCACATCCAGACCGCTAATGATCTTCAAAGTGAGGTCTGTTCTGACTCCCAGCAAGTCTCTCTCTCTTGGCCACAAATTGGTGATTTTCTCATCCAAGATGGCTCTTTGATAACACATGTGCCAGCGGATAATACTGATGAAGCGGATCTACGGAACGTTCTATTAGGCACCTGCCTTGCGACGCTGTGTCATCAGCGAGGTCTTCTTCCGATTCATGGAAGTGTCGCCGAGGTCAATGGTCAAGCCATCGGCTTCATCGGCCCGAAATTGGCAGGAAAGTCAACATCAGTAGGTGCTCTGATAGAACGAGGACATGGATTCGTGGCGGACGATATTCTGGCAGTCAGATTTGAAGAAGGACAGCCAGTCGCGATTCCTGGATTTCCGCTATCGAAACTAGAGCCACAGTGGGTCAGCAACTCGTTCCCGGGGGGACCAGCCCAGAACCCCGAAACTGGTCGCGGAAAATATTATTACGACGTGTCCGACGCGTTCGAACCGGACCCCATTCCACTCTCCACGATTAATCTGCTTGAACCCATTACTGCTACCAGCGTTGAAACCGAACCAATATCCGGACACGAGGCCGCGATGACGCTCGTTCAACACGCTTGGCCGACCCGATTGCGTGCTTCTTCTACAGTAACCGAGTGGACTGGAGACGATGGTCCCGCTCTCGATCGCTATGCGCGTTTAGCTGAACACTGCCCCGTCCAACGGCTCTCAGTCGACCACTCACACGGGTCGCTAACCGAGCTCGGGCAGGACTTGGAGGCGGCCCTGTGAGTACTACTTCGATGCTCAGAAAACTTGAGCTGATTCTTCTCCTGACCTCGGTGAGGAGTGAGACTAACAACCGATTTGCTGTTGAGATGAACTGAGATCTCTGTATGTCGGGAATCGTCGGTATCGTCTGTCGCGACGGTTCGAGTGTCGATCCATCGTCGCTCGACATACTGTTGCGTGACATCGATCACAGAGGGCCCGACGACGCTGGCTGGCTCTCTCGCGGCCCCTGTGGAATCGGACAACAGCGGTCTATCACAACGCCCGAAGCCGCGCACGAAGCGACACCGGAATCGACGGATGAGTATCTATTGACGGCAGATGCACGGATCGACAACCGCTCGGAACTCGTGGGCCAACTTGACGTTGAGGCCGACCCTGTCGTTACAGACGCCGACCTGATATTGGCCGCATACGATGAGTGGGGCCATTACTGTCCGAAACACTTGGTCGGCGCGTATGCGTTCGCCATCTGGGACTCTAGCGCTCAACAGCTCTACTGCGCACGTGACCACGCCGGAGTCAAGCCGTTCTACTACGTGACCACCGAGGAAACGTTCGCGTTCGCTTCCGAACTGCATCCGTTGCTCGATTGTGGGTTCGCCTCGACCGACCTCGACGAAGTCGCGATCGCCGACTACCTCGTGGGGTCGTGTCACGACACTACGCAAACGATCTATCGCGATATTCGCCGATTAGCGCCCGCCCATTGGGCAGTGATCGACACCGATTCCCTCGAAACTGGCCAGTACTGGTCGCTCGACGGACCGACGATCGAACTTGGTTCCGAGGAGGCATACCTTTCCGAGTTCGAGCGCCGGTTCGAGGCGGCCGTTCGCACCCGACTCCGAACGCCCTCCAACACGGGCATCGGATCACTGTTGAGCGGAGGGCTCGATTCCTCTTCGATTACCTGTACTGCGGCGCGTCTCAGCGACGGACCCTTCCCGACCTTCTCGCTTGGATTCGATGATATCCCGGCGGCGGACGAAGGCGAATTTATCGATGCTGTGCGTGAATCGTTCGATCTAGATTCACACGTCGTTCACGGCGAGACGCTGTCGCCAATGGGTCCGTTGGATGCGATGCTCGACCGCGTTGCCGCCCCCTTCGTCGCGAACAACGCGTATCTTCACTGGGCGTTGTACCGAGCGGCTGACGACGCAGGTACGTCTGTCCTCCTGGACGGTTTCGGTGGTGATCAGACGGTGTCTCACGGGACCAGTAGGCTCTCTGAATTAGTACTCGACGCTCGGCCACTGACCTTTACACGGGAACTGGCGACACACGCAAGCCGTTTCGACTTGTCTCTCCACGAGGCACTCTTCCGGTACGTCGCGATCCCGCTCGCGCCAGATCCGGTCCGGCATGCGTGGCGTCGATGTTTCTCAACGAGCGACCCGCTCGAACGCCGATCTTCTGTCGTCGACGAAGCGTTCGCACAGCGGCTTGACCTCCGGACACGCGTGGCTACGCTGTTCTCTCCGCGACAGCCGACCGCTCGGGCAGACCATCGGAGAGTTGCTCCGGGCGGACTCGAAGCGCACAATTGCGAAATCGCGGATACGTTCGCGGCGTCGTATGGGATCGAACCCCGATACCCGTTTTTCGACCGCCGACTGATGGAGTTCTGTTTCCGGGTCCCGAGCGACCTGAAGTTCCGGGACGGCTGGCGCCGATGGATCCTCCGCAACGCACTCTCAGACAGACTACCCGATCGTGTCCGAAACCGTACCACCAAAGGGAACCTCGGCACGGCGTTTTACCAGACGCTTCGAAACAAAAACGGAGACGCACTCCGAGAGACGGTCGACAGCGAACCGTTTCCGCCGTGGCTCGATCAGAGCGCAGTTCATGCACACGTTGAACAGTTCCTTGATGGCGACGACTCGAACGCGCTCGCCAACGTCTGGCGTCCTGCGGTTCTGTGTCGCTGGTATGAACGCCGCGATCGATAGCCAGACATCCGTTGTTCCTGGCCTGTCATTCGAAGCATTCGAGCGGTACTCCTGCAGTAGACTCGTTTCGACCGCCCGATCAACCGAAACCCTGGCGGACTGGAAGGGCGAGGGCGCTCCGGGAACCCCGGACCCACAAGCACTGGAGCGACCGCAGGGAGCGAAGCGCGCAGTGCGGTCCGCGGGACCGGAGCGCCCCGAGGGCTTCCAACGCCCCTCTCCCCTCTGATAACATCCGCCATTCTTCCGTTCGTCACCCACTGTTCCAGCCGAACCGTTTTTATCCCGGATTGATCTGATCGTTGTACTGTGACTTCGAACGGTGGCGACGATGGACACTCCGTTGGCGGGCACACATTCGTCGCGAGCGAGGACGTACTCGTTTCCGAGGTGGACGACGAACTCGTACTCCTCGACGAGGACGCCGAGATCTACTATGGGATCAACTCGGTAGGGGCGTTCCTCTGGGAGCAACTGAGCGAACCAAAGACAGTCGAAGAACTCGAAACTGCGACCGCTTCGGAGTTCGACGTCTCTCTCGAGGAGTGCCGCGGTGACGTTCGGTCGTTCGTCGACGACCTGTACGACACGGAGCTGGTCGAACGGGTATGAGCGCACTCCGGTCGTTTGCCGAACTGTCCACACGACGACGACGGCTCCTCCTCACAGCCCTCACGGTCACCGTCGTTGGACGGGTCGGTCTGGCGACCATCTCGTTCCGTCGAGTTGCATCGCTCCTCTCGTGGGTTCCGACTACGAACGGACCGTCCCCGACCCGAGCGGATATCCACTGGGCGGTCGTCGTCGCGAGTCGGCAGGTCCCCGGGACGACCTGTCTCGAGCGTGCCCTTACCGCCCAGACGCTCTGTCGCCGCTACGGACGGCCGGCGAGACTGTATGTCGGCGTCGACCGCGACCCCGATCACGGCGAGTTTTCCGCCCACAGCTGGGTCGAGAGCGAGGGCAGTGTCCTGGTCGGCGACGAAGTTGATCTCGGCCGGTTCGAACCGCTCGGGGTGGTGGACCAGGTGTGACCGCGTTGCAGACGCTTTGCCGACTCACAGCGCCGACCGGTGACGACGAGGCCGAAATCCCAGACTCTGTCGACTGGGAACGCATCATGGAACTCGCCGACAAACACGGTGTACTCGACCACTTCGGGGCTGCGATCGCCGACTGTACGGCTGTACCCGACGATATCCAGGCGAGAGCACAGTCGCGGCGCCGGTCGCAGACGATGCGGAGCCTCCGGCTGACGACGGCCCTCGCTACCGTCTATTCTGGGTTCCGGACGGAGTCGATTCGGGCACTCCCGTACAAGGGGCCGGTGCTGAGCGCGATCGCACACGGCGACCCAGGAAGCCGACGGTACGTCGATATCGACGTGCTCGTGGCGCCCGCAGACTTCGAACGCGCTCGCGCCGTGCTTCGCTCCAACGGGTATCGCGAGGTCGAACGGTTGCGCGGGCTGGGCGAGACCGTGTTCGAAGACGACGAAACGACGGTCGACATCCACCAGAGCATCCTCCCGCGATACCTTCCGCTGTCACTGTCCAGAGACGAACTGTGGGGCCGACGTGTGTCTGTCGACGTAGGCGGCCATACTCTCCCAGCACTCCATCCTATCGACCGATTCATCATTCTCTCGGTCCACGGGACCAAACACTGCTGGTACAAACTCGCCTGGATCCACGACATCGCAACGCTTCTCGCTACCGATCACGCCGACTGGGCGGCGGTGCGCGACCATGCTACGGAACTTCACTGTCTCCGTCACGTTAGACTCGCTTGCTGGCTTGCACATCGCCGGTTCGGCGTCACCATTCCCTCCGTACTCGACCCGACGTTTGATCCCGTCGTCCCCGCCCTCGGGGAGCGGATCGACGAGCGACTGGTATCGTCGACGGCGTCGCCGCCCACTGACCGCGAACAGTTCTCGGTGCAGTGGCACGCGCTCGCCCGTCGGCGGGACAGGCTTCGGTACGTGACCCGTCTCGCGACGATCCCGAGTGAGGACGATATCCAGTCTATCTCACTCCCTAATGCCGCGGCCCCACTCTACCGTGTCGTCAGACCCGCTCGCCTCCTCGCGAAGTTCGGCCGACGGGCGATCGAAGACGGCCGCTGAATCCCACACACTTCCGTAGTTCCCGTCGGGTGACGACCCCATCACTGGGGCGTATGCGAAATAGTACCCGAACGAACACGAGCCTCGGGCATCATCTCTTGGGGATCGCTCTGCCCCATGCTCGCAGAAATATCAATATGGGAAGATACTACGAAAGTCTATAGGAATCGGGAAATAACGTCTTTTTCGTTCGCAATCCATCTATCCTTACTCGTTCTCCACAGACTCGAATTCCGGGCATATCCACTCTTCTTTGGGGGTGTACTCCGTGAGATCACTCGCGTCAGCTGCAACCCATCTATATCGGGGTTTTCCCGTGGAAACCGACTAACACCGCTCGGAATGGGACATACACCCTGGTGACTTCACCGCTGGAATGAACGGATTTGCCAGGCTGTTACGATGGCGACGACCTCCCTATTCGAAGTCTGCTGATCGGTCGATTCAGAGCGATTCGACCGATAAGGAGGCTCTGTGGGTTAATTTCCATGGTAGATGCCCGGTCTTTCCGGATATATCCATGTCACTGTTCGTCTTACTGATCTCCTTGTTATCGGAAACACCCCGGGAAAGCGCCGCTGTACCGCTAACTATTCATTAGGCAGTATTTTGATACGTAGTGCTTTCCCGGAAGTTCTGGCACTCGAATTTTCGGCGTTCGGGCCGTTTCGAACTGATTGCTGTTCTTCCTCACAACGATCTGCTGTCTGCAGCGGTAGCTCTCCTTTCACACCTCATGTTTTGGCCATTAGTAGCGGTATTCCGAGTAGGTTAATTCTCTACGAACAGGGGTCTGAAAACGGGTTGTTCGACTGTTTCGGCTCTCTTTGGGGGGTTGTACCGCGACCAACATATGTGACTTAAATGTAATGTCGTTACTGCCTATTGTCCCGTCTGAGAATGCAAAACTTCGGCTCGGGAAAGTGATAAATATTCGTATGGTCGACCCAAATATATTGAATTTGTTATTATGAGTCTATTGGTACGAAGTACTGGCGGCGCATAGCTTTCGCGCTCATCACTTGCAGCTACTGCGGACGGGAACCAGTGTGTTCAGTCGCCGACAGCGACGCGCGTGCCGTTCTGGACAGCGGACTCGTCGACGGTGACAGTCCACGTCTCATTGCCCGCTGTGACCTCGAAGGTTCCCGGATACGGCAGGACGAAATTGTACTGTCCGTCGGCGGCCGCAGTTGTTTGCTGCCGATAAATGAACGATTCGTTCGGAATCTCTACCGTCGTCCGCGCCTCGACGGTCGTGTTCGCGGGCGCGGTGCCGGTGACGGTCGCGCCAGGGACGAGCGTGAAGACCTTCTTCCGCGTCGACGACGTCGCGAAGACGGCCCGGTAGTGCGAGACGGCGTCGTAGCCCTCCTCCGCCCACCGGCTGCCGTAGGTCACGTAGAGGTGGTGCTGGAGTGTGCCGGGATGGCGGGGGAGCGCTTCGATCACCACGAACCCGGTGTCGTTCCGCAGCCGGTCGTACCACGCCGCGCTCGCCGTCGATCCGTTGTAGATAAACGACGTGTAGTCGGCCCGAGCCCGCGAATAGTTCTGAGAGACGCCGCTGACGAAGTAGTTGAAGACTCGATTCGTGCTCCACCGGCTGAACACGTAGTTTTCGGGATAGGCCCAGTCCCGTTCGTCAGCGTACGAGCCCGTCCACGCCGCCGTGTGATACGTCTCGTCGTCGACGAGGCCGCCCTCGACCTCGCCGGGGAGATAGAAGCCGCTGACGCCGACCACCAGCGCGACGACCACCAGCGTCGCGACGCTCGACCTGACGGTCAGCGAATCGGGGCCGATCCATCGAGTTCGGTCGCTTTCCGAGTTCGATCCGCCCTCGTCGCCGGACTCCGCCTGCGCGCGCTGGACGGGGACGGGGAGTGCGGTCAGGCCGGCGCGGGCGAGGACCCAGACGACGGCAATTCCGGAGAAGACGGCGAGCAGCGGCGCGAGGTGGCCGGCGAAGCGGATCTGCAGCGCGGTCAGGAAGAGCAGCCACCAGCCGTAGACGCTCAACACGAGCCACCGTCGGTCACCAGCGGCCGCGCGGCGGAGCCCCCAGACCATCACGGGGAGTCCGAGCAGAACGAACGGGCCGAGCAGTTCCAGTCCGAGCGCCCGGCCGAGCGTGAACGTCGGTTCCTTCTCCCCGATGTTCGACCGGAAGAGGAGGAACCGCACGCCACCGAGTAATCGGCTGCCGGTACCGGGGACGACGAGAAAGAGAGCGAGTAGCCCGACCAGCGGCCCCCCGACCTCGAGTCCGAGGAGCGTCTCGACGCCCAGTTCCCTGTCACGGACGATTTCTCCGGCCGCCGCGAGGCCGAGGCCGCCGACCAGTAACAGTGCCGGGACGACGGCGACGTCGATCGAGTGCCACCCCAGCGCCAGGTGAAATACCAGGGTGAGCACGGCCGCGATGGCACTGGCGAGCAGGACGAGAGCGTTCTCCCGAAGCGGCGGACGGTCGTCGACGACGTCGAGGGGGACTTTCACCGCGAGATACCCCGCGATGGCGAGCAGGATCAGCGGGCTCCCCTCCCAGGCGAGCGTCTGGCCCGCGATGGCGACGCCCAGCGCGCCTGCGGCCCACGACGCCGGTCGGGCGAAGGGGTCGTCGGCGTCGAGCGCAACGACCCAGAGCAGTGTTCCGAGGGTCGCCAGCAGCCAGACGTAGTCGAAGGCGTGGTGGTCGCCGAACCCGAGTGACGTCCGGAACGCGAACCCCGGCGCCAGGGCGAGCGAGGCGGCGGCCACGAGGCCGACGCGGCGGTCGTCGAGGATCCGCGCCCCGACGAGGTAGACGAACGCACCCGCGAGCAGCGCAGCGACTACGGGATACCAGGCGAGGACGGTCCCGGCGGCCGCGCTGTCTCCGCCGAGGAGACTGGCGGCCCACCACAGCACGGCGAGAAAGAGCGGTTCGCCGGTCGGGAGGTCGACGAGAACTCCCAGGTCGAGGGGGCCGCCCGTGACACGGAGCAACTCCTCGAGATAGAAGCGGTAGGCGTACGGGTCGTTGGCCGTCAACACGACGTCTCCGCCGCGGAACACCTCCGGGTAGATGTACGCCCGCGTCCACACGAACAGCGCGGCGACGGCGAGCGCGACGCCGACGGCGGGGACGTGGCTCGTCGACAGCCGGGTCAGATCGATACGTTCTGTCGGCCGACGATCGGATCGTCCGAATTGAGCCTCCGTCTCGCCGTCACTCGTCGTCCCCCCGCTCTCGACCGCTCGCCTCACTGCGTCGGGATCGGCGAGGCGGTAGCCGCCTCCGGTTTTCTCGACGATGCCCCGATCGACGTAGCGGCCGAACCGCCCGGTGTCGACGGGAGACTCCTCGAACGTCCACGCCTCGGAACCCTCGTCTACTTCGAGAAGCGCCTCCAGCGCGGCCCGGTGGTCGGGGTCGTCTGTGAACTCGTCGAGGGCTCCGTCGTCGGTCATCTGGGTAACCGACTATTCGCGCTGGAAAAAGCCGTTCCGGTCACGGATCCGCATTGGTGGGTCTCCGATTGCCCCCGGTCGCCGCCTCAGCACGTTTCCGGTCGACCGCGAACACGACGCCGGCGACCGCAATCGCGAGGACGAGGATTCGCGGATCGGAGGTGACGTAGAGGCTCGGCGTCGGTGGGCGCCACCACGTGAACGGGTAGAGCCAGGGCCCCGCACGACCTGTCGCGTAGACCCTGAGACCGTCGAGGACGAGTGAGATGACGCCGCCCGCGACCAGGAACGCGTAGGCTCGCCGCCGGTGCCGGCGGGCGAACGCGAGCCCGATCGCCGCGGCGATCAGGAGCACCCCGCCGAGGGTACTCACCGGGGCGTAGCTGAACGGAGCGCCGAGCACCGCCTCGACGACTGCCGAGTCGAGGACGAGTTGCGTCTTCACCAGGTCGGGAATCGCGCTGCCGCACATCCCGACGACGACCCATCGCGACGTGACTGCCGCGACCCTCCAGCTCGCCACCGTCAGTACAACGTACACCGCGAGGACGTGCGTCAGCAGGTCAGCCATCCGTGGGCACCTCGGCCGTTCCGCCCGTCTCGGATCCGTCTTTCGCTCTCGTCTCGAACGCGAGCGTCTCGGTGTCGACGCGCCACTCCCCGAAGAAGACCACGAGGACGAGCACTGCGCCCACCGCGGAGACGGCGTACTTGTAGCGCTTCGACCCACCGGCCGGGTTGACGACCGCGACGTTCGCCGCATCGATCGTTCGGTCGGCTTCGAGCGTCCCGTGGACCTGCACGACCCCACCCGGCTGGACGCGTTCGGTGAATCCCTCGACCGTCATCCGGACGTCGCCCTCGTCGGAGTCGACGCTGATAGTCGCGCGGTCGGCGCCCGCGTCGACGCGCTCGACGGTTCCGGAGACGAACGCTTCCTCGCCGACGTGCGCGCCGTAGTCCGTCGCGAGCGTCTCGCTCTCGGGATACGGGTCGTGTTCGCCCTCCGTCGCGTCGTAGTGGACGCCGAGGCCGACCACCGCGCCGAGGAGGGCGACGGCGCCGACGACTCTCACCAGCGGATGCACGCTCCGGTGTGGACCGCCCGCCGGAATAACGGTTTCGCGCTCGCGTCGGCTTCGACGGAGGTTTATCCCGATCGCTCGTCCGGTCGGCTATGCGCCAGTTCATCGTCCTCGGACACGAGGCGCCGACGAGCGACGACTTCGCGCTCGACGACATCGCCGGCGGCGCCGGCCGCCTCGACGTCCTCTGTCGCTGCGTCACCTCCGCCTTCTTCCTCTCGCACGACATCCGCGAGGCCGTCCGCGTCCACCTCGTCCTGCGTGACGAGTTCACCGTCACGTTCGACGGTCGGACGCTCCGGCGGCTCAACCCCGACGAGCGTTCGACGGCCGCGCTCGTGCGCAACGCCCTCGCCGAGCGCGAGGAAGCCATCGGTCACCAGCCCGTCGAGACCTCCCCCGGCGTGTCGCTCACCCGCCGCGGCTTCGAACCGACGCTCGACGACGCCGCCCGCGGTGGCACCGTCGTCCAGCTCCACGAGGACGGCGACCCCGTCGTCGACGTCGAACCCCCCGAGAACCCCGTGTTCGTGCTCTCGGACCACGACGACTTCGCGGAGCGCGAGGCCGACCTCCTGGCCGAGACGGCCGACGAGCGCGTTCGGCTCGGTCCCGAGCGGCTCCACGCCGACCACGCGATCACTGTCGCGCACAACTACCTCGACACCGACGGGTTCGAGCGGTACTGAGGATCGCCGCGAAGGACGCCCGCGTTCGACCGAGCGCGGCTGGACGCCCGCGTTCGACCGAGCGCGGCTGGACGCCCGCGTTCGACCGAGCGCGGCTGGACGCCCGCGTTCGACCGAGCGCGGCTGGACGCCCGCGTTCGACCGAGCGCGACTGGACGCCCCGCCGTCCACGACTGGACAGCGAAATCCGAGCGCTGGCGTGAACTGCGGATTCGGTCCGGACTCGCAGAAACTGTCGGAGAGAAACACTGACCTCCGAATTCGATAAAGGACTATATACGAGACGCGGTAACGTGGCTGACGCGTGACCAGGTGATCCGAGATTCTCCGCATCGAGTTCCAGACGACCGCGTCGGGCGTCGTCAGCGACCTGATGACCCGGATCCCGGACGTCCGGCGTATCGAGTTCGAGAACGCCTTCTACGCGGACGAGGGCAACTGGATCGAGTCGCTACTCGTCACGACCGGGGGTCCGTTCGACCCGGAGTCGGTGTTGGCGCAGCTCTCGCGGGTCGATCTGTTTCACCACGAGGAGGTGTCGGACGAGTCGGCCGACCGGCGGACCTACCGGTTGACCGTCGTCGCACACGAGCCGTATCCGTTTCTCCTCGGCGTGATACTGCGGGGACAGGCGATCCCGAACCGACTGGAAGTTCACGACGGCCACTCCAACGGGGTCGTCACGGTCAAAGAGTGGGAGTCGTTCCGGACGCTCGCGGACAGGATCCAGGAACAGTTCGGGCGGTTCGAACTCCTGAGCGTGAACCAGGTCGAGACGACGGGCGAAGCGCTCGGAAGCGGCCAACTCGGGCGGGTACTGCGGAACGAACTTTCCCAGGACCAACTGACCGTCCTCCGGATCGCCCACCGGCTGGGATACTTCGACGTGCCGCGACGGGCGTCGGCCGACGACATCGCCACCGAACTCGACATCGCCCAGTCGACGCTCAGCGAACGCCTGCGTCTCGCCGAGAAGCACGTCTTCGACCTGATTTTCTCGGTTTCCGAGAAAGCGACGACCGGCGACACTGACGGATCGTAATCGCGTCTTTCCCCGTCCCGTTCGTTCGACGGGTGCCGGTGCGGGTACGTCCAGTGGCCGTGTGACTGTCTATCGAGGGAGCTGTTATTATCCGGGTTCTGACCCGTGGCACCTTCCCCCGGATATGGGGATACCTAATAAAGGATGATGATCATTGGGCCCCTTCGGGAGTAGGTTCAGGCAGATACCATCGAAAGCCACGGATGCAATGGTGCAGGACAGACCCATGGAGATCGAGACAGGGAAGACATCGCGACGACGATTCATTCGGATCGCGGGCGCGGCGGGACTCGCAGGGATGGCGGGTTGCCCAAGCGATCAGAACGGCGACGGAACTGCCGGTGACGGGGACGGTGACGGAAGCGACGGCGGCGACGGAAGCGACGGCGGCGACGGAGGCGACGGCAGTGACGGAGGCGACGGCAGTGACGGCAGTGACGGCGGCGGTGGCGGCGGGAACTCCATCGAGACGCAGTTCTGGGAGGAGTGGCCGGTCGAGACGAAAGGCGTCGACGTCAACGACGAGGCGGTCCAGTTCGAGTACACCGCGGTCGAGGGCGAGGCGCTGCCCGAGCTTACCGTTCACTTCGCGCAGGCGGAGACGCCGTGGATGCGCGAGCACGCGTTGATGATACAGCAGTCGTTCAACGACGTCGGCGTGCCGGTCAACCTCGTCAACGTCCAGCCGAGCACTCGCTACGGTGAGTTCTGGCGGGCCGACATCGGCCACCCCGTGCCGGCGGTGATGAACCTCCACGGGCCGGACCCACAGCGCGGTCTCGATCCGAACCCGTTCCTGATGCGGGCACACCCCCAGACGGGCGGGAACTACTACAACTACAAGAACGACGAGATCACGGAGCTCCTCGACGAGCAAGCCCAGACCATCGGCGACCAGCAAGCGCGCGCGGAGATCTGCCACGAGATCCAGCAGAAGCTCAGCGAGGACGCGTACGTCATCGCGTCGAACTTCCCGGACGTCATCAACGTCGCGAACACCGCCAACTGGGAGGGGTACGTCCCCACGCCCGGCAACGGGACGACTCGCGACTCGTTCATCTGGACGCAGGTGAACCTCCAGCCCACGGGCGATTCGACGACGTGGGTCAAGGGCATCACCTCCGGGATGCAGGGGACGAACCTCCCCTGGTCGAGCGGTGGCCAGGAGGAGAAGCGCCTGCTCAACGTCTACGACGGGCTATACGACGCCTCGCCCCAGCTGGAGATCGTCCCCGGACTCGCCACCGGCCACGACGTCGTCGACGACACGACCGTCGAGATGGACCTCCGTGAGGGCGTGACCTGGCACGACGGCGAGCCGTTCTCCCCGGAGGACGTCAAGTTCAGCGTCGAGAAGTACAAACAGCACACGGCGCCCCAGCAGGGGCCGTTCTACACCCCGATCGACAGCGTCGAGGTGCTCTCGGAGAACGGTGGCGGACGCGTCCGGTTCAACCTCAAGCAGCCCGACGCGTCGTTCCTCACCCAGCGAGCGGTTCGAAGCGCGATCATCCCGAAACACCGCTGGGACGACGTCGACAGCCCCGGGCAGTACAACCCGGACAACCCGGTCGGCACCGGCCCGTTCAAGTTCGAGAGCTGGTCGCAGGGCGAGGAGCTCCGGCTCACGAAACACGAGAACCACTGGCTGTGGGACGACGACATCCGCAGGGACCTCATCGGCGAGGAGTACTTCGTCGCCGGCGACGGCATCGACGGGATGGTCCACGCCAACGTCGGCAACGTCTCGACGCTCATCGGCGCGATGCAGTCCGGCGACATCGACGCCATCGGGACGACGGTCTCGAACCAGCAGGCCGACCGCGCTGCGAACTCGAGCGGCGTCGAGAAACAGATCTCGGAGAACTACGTCCCTACCGACGTCCACCTCAACCACATCGTCCCGCTGTTCCGGGACAAGACGTTCCGCGTGGCGCTGAGCCACGCCGTGGACAAGCAGGGGTTCGTCGACAACACGCTCGGTGGCCGTGGAACGGCCATCGAGGGGCAGAACCTCATCACGCCGCTGTTGAACCCCTACTACACCGAGGTCGAGCCCTACGAGTACGACGTCGACCAGGCCCGGACGCTGCTCCAGCAGGCGGGCTACACGTTCAACGGCGACGACATGCTCGTCTGGCCCCAGGGTGACGCCTGGGAGGCCTTCGCCGAGCGCGTCGAAAACGGTCACGCCAGCCGCACCGACCTCGACCAGCCCGACTTCTCGTAACGGGCACATCCACCAATGAGCTTTCGACGATTTCTGATAAAACGAACCCTCATCGCCGCGATGCTGACGCTGATAGCGGTCAGTGTCATCTTCGCCACGCTTCGACTGTTACCCGCCGACCCGTTCAGCGGGCTGGTCGCCTCGGGCGCACTCACACCGGAGCAAGTCGAAGACGTGCGCGCGATGTACGGACTCGACGAACCGATCTACGTACAGTACATCAAATACATCCAGAACCTGTTCACGTTCCAGTTCGGGGTCTCGCTGACCCAGCAGCGGCCGGTCGGCGAGATCATCGTTCCCGCGCTGATGAACACGCTCGTCCTGCTGTTGCCCGCGCTGGTCGTGACGGCGATCGTCAGTTCGCTCGCCGGCATGTACGCCGGCTGGAACCGCGGGTCGTGGTTCGAACAGTCGAGCATCGTCGTGACCACGGTCTTCCGCGCCGTCCCGATCTTCGTGACCGGGATCTTCCTGCTCATCATCTTCTCGTACGGGCTGGGCTGGCTCCCGGCGTTCGGGATGCGCAGTTCGCTGGCGAACCCGGACGGCTACCTCGAGACGTACCTCTCCGTCGACTTCCTGAAACACTACATCCTCCCGTTCACGGCGACGGTGTTGTTCTACAGCGGCGACTTCCTGATGCTCGCCCGCAACTCGGTCGTCGAGCGCAAGGGTTCGGAGTTCCTCATGCTTCACCGCGCGAAGGGCCTGTCGGACATGGAGCAACTCGGCCGGGCCGGCCGCAACTCCCTGTTGCCGCTGGTGACCTACTTCGCCCTCCGGACGGGGATGCTCTTCCAGGGCGTCATCACGCTGGAAGTCGTCTTCGCGTGGCCGGGCATCGGCCGCGCGCTCGTCCAGGCCATCCTCAACCAGGACTATCCCACGGTGCAGGCTGCGGTGTTCATCATGGCGCTGGCGGTCATCGTGATGAACCTCACGGCCGACGTCGCGTACGCGAAACTGGACCCGACGGTCGAGGCAGGTGACGTCTGATGTCGGGATACTCCTTCGACACCGACACGGCGAAAGAGCGCCTCCGATCGGAACTCGGGCGGGCGAGACGCACGCTGCGTTTCGTCCTCGAAGACAACTCGGCGAAGGTCGGCTTCGTCACCATCGTCGTGTTCGGGTTCCTCGGCGTGTTCGGGCCGTACATCGCCCCGTACCACCCGATCGAGGACACGCTCCAGCGAGGTGGGACGATGATGCGCCTGCAGTCCCCGGGCGGGAAGGCGATCCTCGGGACGACGTCGTTCGGAAAAGACGTCTTCAGCCAGTTCCTCGCCGGCGCGCGACCGACGCTGATCGTCGGCCTGTTCGGCGGCGTCGGGACGGGCGTCGTGGGCTTCCTCGTCGGCCTCACGAGCGGCTACTTCGGCGGCCGCGTCGACGAGTTCCTGATGCGGCTGACCGACCTGACGTTCGCGCTCCCGTTCCTGCCGATGGCGCTGGTGATCCTCTCGTTCGTGACGCCGAGCATCTGGGTGATCACCGCCGTGCTGGTCGTCTTCCTCTGGAAGATGCCCGCCCGGGTCATCCGTTCGGAGGTGATGACCGTCAAAGAGCGGACGTTCGTCAAGTCCGCCCGCGCCAGAGGCGCCGGCCACATGCGGACGATGTTCCTGCACGTGGCGCCGAACGTGCTCGGGATCGGCTTCCTCTACACCGCCTACGCCGTCGGCTGGTCGATCGTCGCCGGGGCGTCGCTCGCCTTCCTCGGCTTCGGCGACCCGACGACCACCTCTTGGGGCCGGATGCTCCAGCAGGTGTTCCGCTCGGGCGCCATCCGCGTCGCCTGGTGGTGGGTCCTGCCGCCCGCGATCGGTATCGGCGCCGTCACGACGGCCGTCTTCCTGGTCGGCCGGGCGTTCGAGGAGATAGTCAACCCCGACCTGCAAACGGAGCAAGAATGAGTCTACTCGAAGTCGACGACGTGAAGATCACGTATCGCATGCCGGGCAGCGACGTCCACGCGGTCAACAACGTCTCCTTCTCGATCGACGAGGGGGACACCTACGGGCTCGTCGGCGAGTCCGGCTGTGGCAAATCGACGCTAGCGAAGTCCATCCTCGGGCTGCTCGACGACAACGGCCAGATCCGCTCTGGCAGTATCCGCTTCGACGGCCGCGAGATGATCGACCTCTCCGAGAAGGACTGGATGTCCGTCCGCTGGGAGGACATCGCCTACATCCCGCAGAGCGCGATGGATTCGCTCGACCCCGTGATGTCCGTCGGCGCGCAGATCCGCCAGGCCATCCGCAAACACCGCGACGTGACGAAGGCGAGTGCCAACGAGCGCGTCGCCGAGGTGTTCGAGATGGTCGGCCTCGACCCGGCTCGGACGAACGACTACCCACACCAGTTCTCCGGCGGGATGCGCCAGCGCGTCACCATCGCGATGGCGCTCGCGCTCGAGCCGGATCTGCTCATCGCCGACGAGCCCACGACCGGGCTGGACGTGATCGTCCAGGACAAGATCATGGACAAACTGATGGAGATCCAGGAGGAGATCGGGAGTTCGCTCCTGATGATCACCCACGACGTGGGCGTCGTCGCCGAGTCGTGCGACGAGGTGTCGGTGCTGTACGGCGGGAAAGTGATGGAACAGGGCGACACGGACCACGTCTTCCGCACGCCGGCCAACCCCTACACGATGGGGCTGAAAAACGCCTTCCCGGAGGTCGACGAGTTCGACCAGCAGGCCATCTCGATCCCCGGGTCGCTCCCGGACCTCATCGGCGAGCCGACCGGCTGCGTGTTCCGCAACCGGTGTCCGTTCTCCACCGAGCAGTGCGAGGAGGCCCACCCGCCGCTCGTCCAGGCCAACGGGCAGGTGTCGGCCTGTTACTACACTGACGAGGCCGACGAGATGCGCGACGAGGCCGACGACGCCGGCACGTGGGGGATCGATGTCCGCGAGGAACGCGACCGTTCGGCGGGTCCCGGCGACGTCATCCTCGAGACGGACGGCCTCGAGAAGTGGTTCAGACAGCCACAGGGGATCCTCGACGACCTGCGCGGCAGGGAACCGGACTACGTGAAGGCGGTCAACGACGTGAACCTCACCGTCCGCGAGGGCGAGATCCTCGGCGTCGCCGGCGAATCGGGCTGTGGCAAGTCGACGCTGGCCGAGGTGATCGCCGCGCTCCAGGAGCGGACCGGCGGCGAGATCTACATCGACGGCACGCCGGTGGACGACCTGCTGGAGGAGAGCACGCGGACGTTCCGCTCGCAGGTGCAGTTCATCTTCCAGGACCCGTTCGACTCGCTCAACCCGCGCCAGCGGGTACGCGCGGCGGTGTCCGAACCGCTGAAGATCCAGGGGCACGACCGCGAGACCATCGACCGCCGCGTCCGCCAGACGATCGAGGACGTCGGGCTCAAGCCCGCCGAGAAGTACCTCGACAAGCTGCCGGCCCAGCTCTCGGGCGGGGAGCGCCAGCGCGTCGCCATCGCGCAGGCGCTCGTGCTCGAACCGCAGCTGCTCATCTGCGACGAGCCGGCGTCGATGCTCGACGTCTCGCTGAAGGCCAACATCCTCAACATCCTCCGGAACATGGCCGACGACCGCGACATCGGCATCGTCTACATCTCGCACGACCTGGCGAGCCTCACGCAGATCGCCGACCGACTCGCGGTGATGTACCTCGGCAAGATCGCCGAGATCGGGTCCACCGAAGACGTGGTCCGCACGCCGAAACACCCCTACACGGCGTCGCTGCTGTCGGCCTCGCCGAAGACCGATCCCGACGCCGACCGCCAGCGGGTGCTGTTGCCCGGCGAACCGCCGAACCCGGTCAACCTGCCCGACGGGTGTAACTTCGCGCCCCGGTGCCCGAAGTCCCAGGCGGAGTGTCGCGGCGAGGAACCGGCACGGGACGCGTTCGAGGAGGGCGACCACGAGGCGGCCTGTTTCTTCCCCGTCGAAGAAGTCGAGAGCGAACTGCTGGAGCAGTACGCCGAGGCGCACGAAGAGACGGTTTCGGAAGTCGTCAGCGACGAAGCGACGCCGTAGCGACCGGTCTATCGCCGCTGATCGCTGTTTTTCCGACTCGCCGACGGGACACTGATCCCGCGAGCGACAGAACTGTCCGGAAAAAGGAGCCGCTCAGTCCCGCGTCCGGAGGAGCGCGTCGACCGCGACAGGACCGTCCTCGGTGACGACGACCGGGTTGAGGTCGAGTTCGGCCACCGCGTCGACGGCGGCGGCCAGATCGCCGACGTTCACGAGCAGGTCGACGACGGCGTCGACGGGCAGCGCCTCGCCCCCGCGACGGTCGGCCAATAGGTCCGCGAGCGCGGTGCCTTCGACGGCACGGCGCGCGTCGGCCCGCGAGAACGGCGGGACGAGCGTCGCGCTCTCGTCGAGCGCCTCCACGAGGACGCCGCCGGGGCCGACGGTGACGAGCGACCCGAACACGTCGCCCGGCGCGACCCCGAGGATGGCCTCGACGCCGTCGCCGACCATCGGCTGGACGAGCACGCCCGCCACGTCGTCCGCGTCGGCGTGTGCCAGCGCCGCGTCCATCACGTCCTCGTACGCCTCGCGAACCCTCTCGGACGAGTCGAGACCGAGTTCCACGGCACCGATGTCCGTCCGGTGCGGGAGCGCCGGCGAGTCGATCTTCAGCACGACCGGGTAGCCGACCGCTTCGGCGGCCGCGACTGCCTCGTCGGCGTCGGTCGCCACGCGCGTCTCGACGACGGGGACGTCGTAAGCGTCGAGTACCGGTTCGGTCTCGGCCCACGTCAGGACGCGACCGCGTGGGAGGTCGAAGTCGGGCGTGTCCGCGTTCCTCCCGAGATCCGCGGCGAGGTCGCCTCTGGACGGCTGGTCGGCCAACCGCTCGCGGTCGGCGACGTACCGGGTGGTCGAGGCGACCGCGTCGAGACAGCGTCCGGGGTCCTCGTAGACGGGGACCGACTCGCGCAGCCGGGCGTAGGGCGGCGTTACCGTCGGGTCGTCCGGCACCTTCCGGCCGGTCCAGAGCACGTAGACTGGGGCGTCGGCTTCGGTGACGATGGTTTCGAGGTCCTCGGCGATGGTCTCGGCGCGCTCGTCGACGCCGGGGAGGCCGATGGCGAAGACGTAGGCGTCGAAGGCGTCGTCGGCGAGCACCGCGTCGGCGATCTCGGGGAGCACCTCCGCGCCGTAGCCCCGGATGTCGGCGGGGTTGTGGAACTCCCCGTAGGTCAGGAGTTCGTCCATGTCGAGCAACGTCTGCTCGGTTTCGCCGTCGATGTCGGGGAGCGCGAGGTCCCGTTCGGCGGCCATGTCGGCCAGGAGGCTCGCGAGGCCGCCGCTGGTCGAGGCGATGCAGACGCGGTCGCCGTCGGGTTCGTCGTAGGCGGTGTGGGCGGTCGCCCGCGAGAGCAGGTCCGGGATGTCGGGGACCCGCTGGACGCCGGTCTGGTCGAACGCCGCCGCCCACGCGTCGTCGCTGCCGGTGAGCGACCCGGTGTGCGACAGCGTCGCCTCCTCGGCGAGGTCGGACTGGCCGATCTTCACCGTCAGCACCGGTGTCCCGCCGCGAGTCGCGCGCTCGGCGACGCGCATGAATCGATCGGGGTCGTCGATCCCCTCGACGTAGGTACAGACCACGTCGACGGTCTCCTGATCGGCGAGGTAGGCGACGTAGTCGGTCAGCGTCAGGTCGGCCTCGTTGCCCGTCGAGACGATGTGGCTGAAGTGCAGGTCCCTGTCGGCCGCCCGCTCGAAGAAGGTCGTGAACGCCAGCGCCCCGGACTGGCTGACGAGGCCGATGCGACCCGGTTCGGGCTTGCGCGAGCAGGTCGAGGTGAGCGTCGCGCCCCGGGCGTTCATCACGCCGATACAGTTCGGGCCGACGACCCGGATGTCGGCGTCGGCGGCCGTCTCGGCGAGTCGCGCCTCCAGTTCGGCACCCTCCTCGTCGGCCTCCGAGAACCCCGCGGTGAGGACGAGCGCCGTCGGGACGCCCCGCTCGCCCGCGGACTGCACCACGTCGACGACGTACTCCCGCGGGACGCTCACGACGGCGAGATCGACCGTCTCGGGCACGTCGTCGATATCGTCGTAGCACTCGCGGCCCCACACTTCGTCCCGGCCGGGGTTGACGGGGTAGAGCGTCCCGTCGAAGCCGTAGTCGAGGAGGTTGTCCACGAGGTTGCCCGAGTAGAACGAGTCGGGACTGGCGCCGACGACGGCGACCGAGTCCGGGTCGAACAGCGGGTCGAGTTCCGGCGCGCGGCCCGCCGCGTCGCTCGCGGCGGGCCCGGCCGCTCCGTTTCCGGTCATGACGGTCGACTCTTCCGCAGACGCGGGCCTGAAGGTGCTCCCGATGGCGGCCGGTCATCATCGGCAGTTAAGTAGGGGTCCGCGAACCGTCACGACGGCTTTTGTGGGTCCATCGATATCTGCGAACACATGCCACGCGAAATCGCGCCCGGCGTCCACTGGATTTACGAGGCCGGGCCGGACCGAACCGAGTCGTGGGACCTGGCCGACCGCGACCCCGAGTGGTACGAGGCCGGTCGGGAAGCGTACGTGCCCCAGTGCGCGTACCTCGTCGACGGCGGCGAGGCCACGCTGCTGTTCGACACGCTCTCGCCGGCGAGCACCGAGCACATCCTCGCCGCTATCGACGACCTCGTGGGCGACCGCGGACTCGACTACCTCGTCGTCTCGCACCCCGACGTGCCCCACGCCGGGAACGCGCTCGCGATCCTCGACGAACATCCCGAGACGACGCTCGTCGCGCCGGGCTACGGCAACGACCACGAACTGTACCACCTCGACGAGGGGATCCACGTCACCGAGGGCGACGAGATCGACCTCGGCGACCGCGTCGTCGAGTTCCACGAGGCGACGTTCCTCGACGCGCCAGTCTCGGTGTGGATGACCGAACGGGAGACGGAGACGCTGTTCCCCGTCGACTGGATGGGGTTCATCCACCTCGACGACGAGAAGCTGACCTTCGTCGACGAGTTAGAGGGCGAGTTCGACGCCAGCCGACTCGTCGAGTTCCACGGCCGCGTCCTCTTCTGGTACCAGTACGTCGACGTCGAGAAGACCAACGCCGAGATCGACAACCTCGTCGGGAAGTTCGACCCGGAGATAATCGCTCCCGCGCACGGGCTCGTCATCCGCGAGGACGCCACCGACTACATGGAACTGATGAAAGACGTGACCCGGACCATCGACGACCAGGGACGCATCGGGACGCTCGGGTGATCAGATGACTGCACACGACAATTTCCAGGTGACATCATGACGGTACAGGTCACGGACCGCGTCGAGTGGATCAACCAGTGTTACGACCACGAGGGGAGTCACGAACACGTCTCGCTGTACCTACTGCGCGCGCCGGACGGCACGGTCCTGATCGACTCGGGGTCGTTCTACCACCGCGAGGCGATCGCCGAAGCCGTCGACGAGGCGACCGACGGCGAGGGACCGGACGCGATCATCCTGTCGCACTCCGACTATCCCCACGCGGCGAACGTCTCGCCGCTGGGCGGCGACACCGCGGACGTGGACCTCGTCGCGTCGTCGGCCTCGCCCGCCCAGCAGGGGCTTCCGGACGCTCGCAAGTGCGACATCGGCGGGTCACTGACCGTCCAGGGTCGGGCGTTCAGCTTCATCGACCCGCCGCTGGCCGACCGCTCGCACACGACGTGGATCTACGACCACGGCGACGGCGTGCTGTTCACCGCCGACGGCTTCGGCAACTACCACGATCCCGGCCAGTGCGACTATCTGTCGGGCGACTTCCCCGACGTGACGCCCGCGGAGCGCATCTACGAGTACCACCGCGACAACCTCGTCTGGCTGCGCTACGTCGCCCCCGAGAAGGTCGACCGGACGCTGGACGACATCTTCGCCGAGTACGACGTGAACGCCGTCGCCCCGATCCACGGCAACCCCATCGAAGGCGACGACGTCGACACCTACCGCGAGCGGCTCCGCGAGGCGATGGAACGGATCGCCTCGGAGCACGTCGTCGCGTAGCGCGGCTACGTCAGGCCCAGCGAAGATGGCCCTACTCGGGGAACGTCAGCGCGTCGCGCTCCCCCGCGGCGTCCACGGTCGCCGCGAAGACCGGGAGGCGAGGGACGACCCTCGTCCCCACGTCGACGAACGTTTCGTAGAGGTCACGTACCGCGGATATCGTCTCGTCGTCGAAGCCCATCTCGGTGAGCGCGTCGGGGCCCACTCGCGGCGTGTACGGGAGCCGGTCGAGGAAGGTGTCCGCCAGCTCCAGCGCGTCGGTCTGGGCGGCCAGGTAGGCTTCGCCCTGGAATCTCGGTTCGAGGTCGGTCCACGCCCGCTCCAGGTACGAGGGCCACTGCGCGAGAACGCGGTAGATGCTCGGCACCATGTCGCCGAGCGACGCCTCCAGGCTCTCGGGGAGTACCTCTCGGGCGTCGTCCTGCGACAGCATCGTCGGAGGGCGACCGCGCCCGTCGTCGAGCCACTCGGGGAACGGCGCGGTCGCGGCGCTCGCGTCACCGGCGTCCGACCCCACCGACCGCCGGTTCAGCCGTCGGTACACGAGTTTGAACAGGACGATCAGCCGCGGGCTGACGGCGTCGAACGTGGCGAGTTGCCCCCGTAGTTCGGTGAACGCGCTCGGGGACACATCGACCGACGCGGGGTCGTACCGCGGGAGCGCATCCTCGACGGCCGAGAGAAGGATGTCCCGGTAGGCCACGCTGAACGCGGCGAACTCGCGCGTCTGGAAGACGGGCTTGATCTGCCCCCACGCGTAGCGGAGGAACTCGGGGACGTGGTGCATCTGGATCCGCCAGATGGAGTTCACCGTCGGTGCGCGGAGCGTCGCCTTGACGTCGTCGTAGAGGCCGCGCTGCCAGCCGCTCGCGTCGGCCTCGTACACTTGCTTCGAGCGGTCCATCGACGGCCCTTGGGGCGGGCCGTGTTAGTGACTGTCGCGCGTCTCGGACGTCGACACTCTCGACGCGCCCGAAGTACTCGTCGGGCCCCGACGTGCTCGTCTGGTCTCGGCCGCTCACCGGATCCCGGCCGCTTCGGCGCGGTCCACGATCTTCCGGGCGCGCTCGACCAGCGGCGGGTCGATCATCTGGCCGTCGACGGTGAACACGCCGGCCCCCTCCTCGCTGGCCTGCTCCTGCCCGGCGAGCACGTCCTCCGCCCACTCGAGTTCGTCGTCGCTCGGGGTGAACGCCTCGTTGATGACCGGGACCTGGTCGGGGTGGATGACGAGTTTCCCGTCGAAGCCCAGATCGACGACGAACGCCGTCTGCTCCCGGAGGCCGTCGGTGTCCGCGATGTCGGTGTAGACGGTGTCGAGCGCGTCGACGCCCGCCGCGGCCGCGGCGACGACCGTCTTCTGCCGGGCGTAGAGCGACTCCGTCTTGTCGTCGGTCACCGTCGCGCCGATGTCGGCGGTGAAATCCTGGTCACCGTACGCGACGGCGGTGACGCCGGGTGCAGCGGCGATCTCCTCGACCGAGATGACGCCCGCCGCCGTCTCGATCAGCGGGACGATGTCGACGTCGCCCGCGTCGAGTTCCGCGAGGTGCTCGTGCAGGGCCTCGACTGCCTCGGCGTCGTCTACTTTCGGGAGGAGGATGCTGTCGGGCGGGTTTCGGACGTCGCCGACGACGGCGTCGACGTCTTCGCGTCCGGTGTGGTCGTAGGGGTTGATGCGGACGCTGAGACGCGGTTCCGGGTCGTCGAGGGCGTCGAGCGTCGACTGTACCGTTCGCCGCGCCTCGTCCTTCGCGTCGGGTGCGACCGCGTCTTCGAGGTCGAAGATGACGGTGTCGGCGGCGGTCTCGACGGCCTTCTCCAGCATCTCGCGGTCGTCGCCCGGGGAGTACAGCAGTGAGCGCTGGGCCATGGTGGAGCCACGGCCGCTGCCCCGGAAAAACCCGCGGTCGGTTCCGGGCGTCGGCCGGGCGATCGAGCGGCGCGATTGCGCTGGGCGGTCTGGAGCCTGCGAGCGTGCGGGAATCGCGGCCTATCGAGCGCGAGCGGGCGGCCCACAGACGCGGCCAGAACAGCTTAGTCCGAGCGACCGGACGTGGGAGACATGACCGACGGGCGCGACGGCGACGGCAGCGACCGGAAGCGTTCGACCGCCGCGCACTTCGGCGACCACGCCGCCGAGTACCTCGACAGCGAGGTCCACCGGGCCGGCGACGACCTCGACCAGCTCGGCGAGTGGTGCGCGTCGGCCGAGCGCGGTCTCGATATCGCCACCGGTGCCGGCCACACGGCCGGCGCACTCGTCGACGCGGGCGTCGAACGTGTCGTCGCCACCGACGCCGCGCCGGACATGGTCGCGACGGCGACCGAAGCGTTTCCCGCCGTCGAGGGCGTCGTCTGCGACGCGGAACGGCTGCCGTTCGCCGCGGACGGGTTCGACGCGGTGGCCTGTCGCATCGCCGCCCACCACTTCCCGGACCCGACGGCGTTCGTCGCGGAAGTTGCGCGCGTCCTCGAACCCGGTGGCACGTTCGCCTTCGAGGACAACGTCGCGCCGGCGGACGACGCGCTCGACGACTTCCTCAACACCGTCGAGCGCGTCCGCGACCCGACGCACGTCCGATCGCACGCCGTCGCCGACTGGATCGAGTGGCTCGAAGACGCGGGGTTCACCGTCGAGACCTCCCGCGTCGTGACCAAGACGCTCGACTACGACGAGTGGGTCGCGAACGTCGACGCGCCCGCCGAGCGCCGCGACCGGGTCGAAGCCGCCTTCGACGACCCGCCGCCCGGTGCCGCGGAGACGTTCGAACTCGCCTACGAGAACGGTGCGATCGAGTCGTTCGCCAACCTCAAGCTACTCGTTCGAGCGACCCGGTGAGCGGCGAGCGCGGCCGCAGCATCAATCGTCGGCCGATTCGCTGACGCGGGCGGGTTCGCCCGTCACCGGGTCCTTCGCCGGGTGGAAACACGCCGCCGAGTGGTCCGTCCTCGTCCACTCGTCGAGTTCGGGCTCTTCTGCCCGACACCGCTCGGTCGTCTTGGGACAGCGGGGGGCGAACCGACACCCGGTCGGGAGCCCCTCCGGGTCCGCCGGCTTCCCGTCGAGGGCGACGCGTTCGCGGCCCCCCCGCGGGTCGGTCTCCGGAACGGCCGAGAGCAGGGCTTCCGTGTAGGGGTGTTTCGGGTCGTTCACGATGCGCTCGGTCCGGCCCTCCTCGACGAACCGTCCGAGGTACATGATCGACAGTCGGTCGGCGATCTGCGTGAGGCTCGCGAGGTCGTGCGAGATGTACAGCACGCCGATCCCCTCGGTGTTCGCGAGGCTCCGGAGCAGGTTGAGCACCTCTGCCTGGAGCGAGACGTCGAGCATCGACGCCGGCTCGTCGCAGACGAGGAAGTCGGGGTCGATGACGAGCGCTCGCGCGATCGCGACGCGCTGGCGCTGACCGCCGGAGAGCTCGTTGGGATACTTCTCGAGGAAGCACTCGGCGGGCGCCATCCCGACGCGTTCGAGCGTCTCCCGGACGGCCTCCTGGCGCTCGTCGAGTCGGTAGCCGTGGATCGTCAGCGGCTCTTTCACGAGCTGCTCGACCGTCAGCCGCGGATTCAGCGACTCGTAAGGGTTCTGGAAGATGATCTGTAGCCGCTGTCTGAACGACTGGAGGTTCCCGTCCCGGTAGTACTCGTGCGACCGACCGTCGAACCTGAACCCGCCGCCGGTCGGCTCCTCCAGGAGCGCGAGCGTCTGCCCGAGCGTCGACTTCCCGCAGCCCGACTCGCCGACGACGCCGAGGATCTCGCCGCGCGCGACGGACAGGGAGACGCCGTCGAGGGCGCGGACGTGCGACTCGCCGTCGCTGAGCACCTCGCTGAGGATCTCGCCGCGCTGCTCGTACCACCGGCGGAGGCTGTTCGAGAGGCCGGTCACCGACGGCGAGACGCCGCCGATGGGGAGGCGGCCCAGCAGCGACTCCGAGCGCTCGTACCACTTCCGGAGATTCTCGACTTCGAGCAGGACCTCGCCGTCGTCCGGGCGCGATCCGGCCGCGCCCCCGCCCCACGTCGAGGCGTCCTCAGCTTCGCGGCGCATCCGTGTCGCTCGATCGACGTTGTGACACGCGACGCGCTGGTTCCGGTACGGAAGCGCCTCCAGTTCCGGGTCGGTCGTCGCGCACTCCTCGCTCGCGAACGGGCACCGCGGCTCGAAGACGCACCCGGTCGGTTCCGAGGTAAGGTTCGGCGGCTTCCCCGGGACCGAGACGAGGTTGTCGCCGCCGTCGTCCAGCGCGGGATAGGCGTTTTTCAGCCCCATCGTGTACGGGTTCGACGGGCTCAAGAGGAGGTTGTCGATGCTCCCCTGCTCCATGACGCTCCCGCCGTACAGCACCGACATCTCGTCGCAGGTCTCCGCGATGACGCTCAGGTCGTGGGTGATCAACAGCAGCGAGCTGTCGGTCTCCTCCTGTATCTGGAGGATGTTGTCGATGATCTGGTCCTGGACGATCACGTCGAGCCCGGTGGTGGGCTCGTCCGCGACGACGAGTTTCGGCTCCAGTGCGAGCGCCATCGCGATGACGACCCGCTGGCGCATCCCCTCGGAGAACTGGTGGGGGTAGTCGTCGACTCGGTCGGGGTCGAGCCCCACGGTCTCGAACAGCTCGCGGGCGCGCCGGCGAGCGTTGCCCTCGGAGACCTCCCGGTGAGTCTGGATCGCCTGGCGGATCTGCGCACCGACGGTCATCACCGGGTCGAGCGCGTCGATCGCCGTCTGCGGGATGAACGCGATCTCCTCCCAGAGGAGGTCCTGTCGCTCCGACGGCGTCAGCGACCGCAGGTCCCGCCCCTCGAACTCGATCTCTCCCGACTCGATCTCGGCGTGGTCGGGCAAGAGCCCGAGGATCGCCTTCGCCGTCGTCGACTTCCCCGACGCCGACTCGCCCGACAGCGCGTAGTTGACCCCGTCGTCGATTGCGAACGAGGCGCCGTTCACACTGTAGAGCGGCCCGTCTCGCGTGTCGTATCGAACCACGAGGTCGTCGACGTCGAGGAGCGTCATCCCCACACCCCGCCGGGCGACGGTCGGAGGCCGACCCTGCGCGGGCGGTGGCTGTCGACTCTCGTGGAACACGTCGCTCCGCGCTCGCGCCGAACCATACTGCCGAAGACTATAACGGATCATCGTTAAGAACCCTCGGATCGTACCGATCTGCAACATGACGGCCGAGCGACCGCCTTTCTCCCGGTCGGTCGTGCAGTCGGGAGGGCACCGTTCCGCCCCGACCCGTGGGAGACTCGGGACAGACACCGGACTCGACGGCCGAACGAGCCGGTGGTGACGGAGCGTGGACCGGTCGCTGTTTCGTCGACTCGGCCGCTTCGACGCGATCGTGCTCACCTCCTCGCTGTGGTTCCTGGGGAAGTTCGTCCGCTTCGCGTTCCCGCCGCTGTTCGAGCACCTCGCAGGGGTGTACGCCGTCTCGACCGCGACCCTCGGAGGCGCGTACAGCGGCCTCCTGCTCGTCTACGCGCTGCTCCAGTTCCCTTCGGGACTGCTCGCCGACCGGTTCAGCTCCGTGACCGTCCTCGCCGCGGGAGCGTCGCTCGCGGCCGTCGGAGCCCTCGCACTGGCCGTCGACGCCCCGCTGGTCGTCCTCGTCGGTGCGATGGTGACGATCGGGGCCGGGACGGGGACGCTCAAGACCGTCAGCGTCGAACTGCTCTCGCGCACCTACCCCGCCCAGACCGGACGCGCGCTCGGCGTGTTCGAGACCTTCGGCACGTTCGGTGGCGCCGCTGCCCCCGTGGTGGTGGTCGCGTTCGCCGGCACGGTCGGCCTGCTCGGTGCCGGCTGGCGGACGACCTTCCTCGTCGCCGGCGTCGCCGGGCTCTGCGTGACCGCCGTGTTCGTCCTCCGGGTACCCGCTCGAGTCCCGGACGTGACCGGTCACGAAGCGGCCGACGGCGGTGGCGTCCCGCTCGGCGAGTACGCAGCGCTGTTCCACGACTGGCGACTCCTCGTATTCGTCGCCGTGATCACCCTGTTCTCGTTCGCCTACAACGCCGCGCTCGCCTTCCTCCCGCTGTACCTCACCCGGGAGGCCGGGCTCGCGTCGGCGACCGCGAGCTTCCTGTTCAGCGCCCTGTTCGTCGTGAGTCTCGTGCAACTGCTCACCGGCGAGGTCAGCGACCGGACGGGCGCCCTCCCGCTCGTCGTGCTCACGCTCGCCCTCGCGTCGACCGGTCTGGGCTCGGTGGTCCTGCTCACGGACGTCGGTGGCCCCGTGGCGCTGGGCGCGGCGGTCGTCTGTCTCGGCCTCGGCGCGCACGGGTACCGCCCGGTCCGGGGGGCGTACATGATGTCGGTGCTCCCCGCGGCTGGTACCGGCGGGAGCTTCGGCGCGGTGCGAACGGTACAGATGATCGCCGGCGCGTCGTCTCCCGCCCTGGTGGGCGTCCTCTCCGAGACGGCCGGGTTACAGCCGGCGTTCTGGCTCCTCACCGCAGCACTGCTCGTCGCGACTGGTCTCTCCGTCGTTCTCTGGCTGTCCGATTCGGCCTGACGCGGCCGTCGAATCGACGTGATGCAGCCATCACGCGTCTCGCCCGTTCGATCGGTACTTGCGCGGCGGTCTGGTACTGCGCGCGACGCCAGGAGGCAGTCGACGCGGTCGACGTCCCGATCTGGGTCGACGCCGACACCGGCGACGGGAACGCGGTCACCGCCCAGGTGACGACGGACTACCGCGAGTCCGAGACCCGAACGTGACCGTCTCGGTCTCGGCGGCTCGGCCGCGTCCGGGACTGTCGTCGCCGGCCGCAGGTCCTGGCTGTGACCGGTTCGGCGTCTCGGCAGTCGACGGAGCGCTGCGACTGCCTTCCGGGATAGCGAGGCCCTACTGGCGGTCTGCCCCGCGCTGTGTCTCGAACGACCCCGACCGGCGGACGGGAGCGCCGCCTCGCGGTCCTCGCCCGGGTTCGGAAGCGTTAAAAACAGCCGGCGTCTTCGTTCAGATGCTACCAGCACGGGCCGGTGGGGTAGCTTGGTATCCTTCGGCCTTCGGGTGGCCGTAACCGCGATTCAAATTCGCGCCGGCCCACTTTTCACCGACGCTCCGTGCCGAGCGACAGCGACCGAGTTCGGAAGGGTGTCTCTCGTTGTGACTTCGACACTGGTGAGTGGGTTGTGAACTTTCGGGGAGCGCTATCTGGTCTGCCGGGGTGATGAGGTCACGACCGGACGGCGAGCGCTGTAGAGTCGACGCCTGGAGGCTGCTGGCGTAGCGGCCGCCTGCCCGCGGACCGGGAGCGTCCCGTTCGCGGTAGTGGCGACACTCTCAATCCCCTCTACTTCCCGGGTATTTTCGCCCCTGTTGCGGGTTTCACCGCAGGGTGAGGCAGGAGATAGAGGACGTCGAGCTGGGCGCGGTGGGCTATGGGCGGTGGGCTGAAGCCACCGCCCGAGCGGAAACGCGACCGGGGCGGTCGCGTTTCCACTTAGGGGTGTGGCTAAGGCCACATCATCAAAATACACAGCACCGCATCTCAGAGTGTCGAGCCGAAACCTGCCTGCCTGCCTCCCTTGGCGGACACGCGAAATTTCAGGGTATTTGCTCAACACACAACCTACTGTCGAGAAGAAAATAGTATAACATATCAACCAGATCTCCGGATGTGAGTCGATTAACTCGGGTATCAGAATACGAAAAGCCGGTGATTATCGCTGTTGTGCTATTCCTCGCCACGGTCGTTATCTATCTGGAAACGGACCTCTATACCGCGGACGAGGCAGTTGCTTTTGGTACTCTTTTCTTAGCACTCATCACCGCGATAACTGTCTATTATTCGCGAAGACAGACAGAATACATGCGAAAGGAAGTCGAGTTTATGAGACGGCCTCGGCTATCCATCCATCACGAGACAGATGATGAACGGACTGGATTTCTTGTGTTCGAGAATACTGGTCAAGTTCCGATTGAAGCGACAGTCCAATTATCGCTTGCTCCAGTAGCTGAGACTGAATCTGAGTATCCTATTTTGGATGATGAGATTGCTTATGAAGACTTACCCGATCGGATAAAGGTCTACGAAGGCGGCATGGGGGATTGGCGCAACACGACTGAGTTCTTAGAACCCGGACAAAAGGAAAAATATATTATTGGTATGTTCGGGCATGAAATGACTGCCCGAGATAACGATTACGACTTGGAGGATTTCCACTGGATACGGGTCGATGGCACTATAAAATCAAATATTCACGAAGAGGACACACGCTTGCTGCAACGATTGTATATTTACTCTATTGATGATTCGAACGTTATATTCTCTTCATACTCCTTTCTAGAAGCTCGACGCCGCTAAGGCAATTACTGGTTCTCTTGAAATCCACTATATTGAGGCTTCTGTCCAAGTAGCAACATGCAATGAATAATGGTTATTCGCCCGTCGCGCGTCTTATATATACACTCCGCCGGCCGCTCTCAAAGCGCGGCCCATGGCGTGCGCCACTCGCCATCGAGGCGAGCGGGCGCGATGGGCTATCCATTGTATACTATGGGGGGTGGCTTTCCGTTTGCACCTTTACACCCGACCGCTGTCTGGTGGTTTTCAGTGACTCAGTGTAAAGCAGTTGAGTAGCAACGTAGATAATCTATCCGAGATTTCGGTGGATTCGGTGAGTATCAGCGCTATCTGTTGAGAAACATCGGGTTTCACCACTGAGGAATACGTCTTAGTTTGGCGCCTATAGCACGCAGGACATTCCTAGAACTGAGGGATTTGGTATCAGGAAATAGGCGATGGAAAGGCCTTCATAGGCCTGAATTCCCTTCTTGAAGTCTAGATTATTCTAATAGCTCATCAGGGTCTTTGGTGATTATTATCGGGTGCCCGGTTTCATCACAAACGCCCTCGTATTCCATGAGTCCCATCGAAGAGGGGAACGAATCGGGCTGTGCCGTTAGTTCATGTGAACCATCACACATATCGCAGTCCTTTCTGATTTTGTCGGGGACGTCGAGGCTATCTAAGAAATCTGGGCTGGGTGCATCACCTGTTACTTCGCCTATGTCTTCAGAAAGCCATCCCATGTGTTTCTCTTTCACCTCTTCGTAGTCGGGTCCTTCAGCAACGATAGCCCACTCCGCAGTGTCGTGGTCACAGTGCAGACCGTATGAATAGCCATCTATCTCGACTACTATCGAAATTGCTTCGCGATCTCCGGGAAGCGGCATATCTAACATTTTCTCGACGCGAGAAATCCGGGCGTCATTCTTCAATTCTTCAAACTGCTCTTTATCTATGACCTCATCTGGCATTTCATCCGGCTTTGGCTCGGGCAATAGTGCATCTTCAACCAGACCGCCCTCATCTGGACAATCATGGAGACGGAGGCTGCTGAGTGTCTCAAATGATTCACCGCAGCTGTCGCACGTTCTTGCCATGGAGAGTTAATTACTCGACTTCCTATATGAAATGACGGGTCAAGTTCTGACCAACAAGGCGGCGTTTTCACTGGGTTCGTACAATCGAGGGAGTACTTCTTCACACTACCCCTGGCGGTCACACGTTGAGAAAGGCATTCGACGCGATATGCACACTAGAGGGATCAATCTGTGTGTATATTTGCGCTCATGTTCTCCCAGTCGAGTGGCGGATCGCGGAACTTGTGAGGTATCCGGTGTGGAGTTTATTAACAGCGGAGGCTTGGGATACTCGCTTAGGACGGTATTTTCGCTCTGTGTTCACGAGTTTTCGCGTACAAACCCTCGAAGACAGCAAATTCACACCTGTCTCATTACCATAATATTTTGTAACAGCGTTCTATTTCTGAAATCATGGTTTCACGTACGTTCCGTAGATTTGCCGTATCATTCGTTCTAAGCGCGTTGTTCGTCTCGGTCCCTATGTTCTTCATCAACGTGGACTCAATATCTGGAGTGAGCGACGAAGGCGGGATAGCGCTTAGTTTGATTCAACTAATAGCGCTATTTATTCCTGCACTCGCTATATTTACCCAGGCTATTTTACAATATTCCGAAAGTAGAGCAAATGAACCCGGGAAATCTGGTGGCGTAGGGAAGCTAGGTGCAGAGGAGCTTCGATTTTTTACGTTTATGTCAGGAGCGGTGTCGTCGCTCCTACTTGGCATCGGTCTAGTCATGTTAATTGCAGCACTCAAGCTTCCCAGTTCGATTGAGGTTGCCGCGGTGTTCATAATGATAGCAATTCTTTTTGTTCCATTCACGTTATCGACCGTCTGTTGGAATATGTATGTGGATAGATAGCTCGGCTGCATTATACGCCTGATTCGGGCTGGAAAAGCAATAGCGGATTACTTTCACTTCCACTCCGGACCAGGCTGGCCTCTTTTTACCACCCCTCCCTGGATTCGAGCGACGATGGCAACGAACCAGGCCGTCGAGATCGGCGAAACGTGGACGGGTGAGAGAGTTCTGGACGACGCGACGCGAGCGCGAATCAAGTCCGCAATCCGGGGCCTTCTCACTCTGAAGGAGCCACAGGACGACCTCGAAGAACTCACCGACGACCTTCCGCTGGAGGTGACCCAACTCAACATCTCGTACGCACCGGAGTACATCCTTGAATTCGACCTATTCGTGGACCACCCGGACGGGATGACGTTCGTCACCGACGAACCGATAGACTGTCCGCACCACGAGAGCGGGGAACCGCTCTCGACGCTCGCGGAGCTGGGCGAGGACTACGCGGCCCTGGAGAAGGACCTGCTCGAAGTCATTTGCCTGATGGCTGACCTGCCGGAGATCCCGACTGACCGCGAAGAGTACGTCTTCGGCGACTTCGCGTTCACGAACCTGTTCTGCTACGACGGGACGCTGGCGTTCACGTTCATGTGTCCGGTCAACTATCCAGCCAGGAAGATGTACCAAGATGGTGCCTTTGAACTTGGGAGGAAAGTCGGACTTCCAGTAGAGCCGGCCTTAGAAGAACAGAACGTAGTGTACCAAGACGATAACTAATTATGACCGCACCAATTGTCTCCGTTGTCTAAACTATGATCGTCGGATTTACCAAGGTGAGTTGTTCTTGTCATAACAACCACTACTGATAGCAAGGATCAAACTTTTAGGTACTAGACACCATGCTCCGAGTCAATCAAATCATATAACGATGGCACCCCCGATACCCCTTATCATCCTCTATACTCGCAATTCTACCGCCGTAGAGGGTGCCACTCGCTTCCAGAAATTAGTGTTTCTGGCTCAAGAAGAGACAAGAATTCCCCCTAGATACACATACGAACCTGATAAGTTCGGACCATATTCCTGGGAATTAGAATCTGATTTGGAGAGGGCAATTGAATCAGGCTTCATTGAACGTAACGTTGAGTTTAATAGCGTTGGAAATCCGAAATACAAGTACTCACTAACGCCAGATGGGATCCGTGAGGCGAAATCACTTCTCCCTTCATACGAACCCTTATTTAGCGAACTTGAAAAGATAAAATCGAGATACAACAATTGGAACTTAGAAAAACTCCTTAGGTATGTATACAGAAAATATCCGAACTATCTTGATAACACTGACCTCGACGTTGATCGTTTATTCGATCCAGAAGCATCTTCTCAGTTCTATGAAACTGACGAGGAATTCGTAGGTGAGTTCAGGTACTTAGAGACTTTGAGTAGAGTAGCTGGCGAAATCACAAGGTCTGGAGAATCTTTTGAGCGAATTGCAATTAGCACTCTTCAGGAAACTGAACTTCAGGTCGAGAAGTTTGAGAATGGGCGTATCTCGGTTTATTGGGAAACAGATACTAAAATCACTGATTTCATTGATTGCTTAGAATCAGATTCGAGTATTGTATCTGAATCGAGTTTAGAATTTACGCTTGGTAATAGGTGGATGAGAGGGAAATTTGGTGAAATTGCTCCAAGGTTGTATGATCGTCGCGATTGTAGCTTCCTTGCTGTAGCTAGTGAAGATCATGAGTACGAAGTTACGTGGGAACGAGATATTACGGGAGTGGAAGGTGTGAATGAAATCACAGCTCTGTTCATGCCAGAGGATGAACTCACCTCTACAACTATCAGAAGCGTTCTTTCGACGTACTTGGCTCAGGAATACAAGTCGAATGAAGCAGGCCGAACGATTGATCCTGGCACAATCACTAGTGATGATGTTCGGCAGTCGGTATGGGAGACCGCGAAATTCATTCTTGGATAGCATCATCTACTATCGAAGAATCTAACTTAAATGAGCGTGAGGTGGGAAAACAGATGTCTGGAAACCCTAATCTAAAAGGAACAAAATGCTTTGATTCCTGTGGGAGCGACGGCAATATAGATCTAATCTCCTGCGTAGATGGCACTTCTGAGAAGTGCACGTTAGGGAAGAGAGAGACTGGTTCTCAGAGCGTCGAGATAAAAAATGCAAAAAGGCATACTGTTGATACAGAAGTAATTCTAAATAGCCAAAATGACGCAATTGAATTTCATTCAAAATCCGGCTCTTCAGCTCCTGAGCATGATGAAGATATAACCGTGGGTCCTGCCTCAATCGGTAGTGCTGGAGCTAATTCATTTAAGATCGACATCAAACAATCAACACAAACACTTGTTTCAGAGGAAACTCTGGAAGTCTCCCTGGACTATGAGTATCAGAACTCGTCTCGGGGAACTATAACCGGCCCAGATGTCTTTCCTCGAATTAACTTAAAGTGACAGTGCTGGATGCAAGGCTCATCCTTGAACTTACTCCGTTTTTCACAACTATTGTTATCGAATTATTGGGGGCCGGGGTAAGCTCAAAATTTGAAGACCAAATAGAAAGAGTACATATCGGCGATCTCGTTGGAGAAGTTGAATTGGACGATATCAAAGATGCGGCGACTCATAGCTTCCACTACAAACAATGTATGCTCTACTACGATTTTGGACTTACTGCTGTATTCATTGTTTTCATGACAAAGGCCCTTGATAATACCGCCAATCTGAATACAACTATCATTGCTGGTGTAATCAGCTTCTTAACTATTTTATTCGCGCGCGTTCTAACTGAAAAATATTTTGAGGAACGGGATCCAAATAAGTATAGCAATCTTGACCGAATTCCCCTTAACATCCGGGGTCACGTGATATATCTGTACTACAAAGCAGTCTTCGTGATCATTGCCAATCTCGTCCCTATTGTATTACTCATTGCTTTAGGTTGAAGACGAGTTTTCTTCGTATTATTTTTTCAGTATCTCATTCTTTCTCGCAGCAAAATTTGTACGTAATAGCCTCTGATCCCGTAGAATTGGCGGTTTTACTTTCACTCACCCCCTCAGACTCGGTTCTTTTACACACCCCTCGAAATTCGCCGACTGGCCATGTCGAAGTTGACGATTGAGACGCAGGAGGATAGCTGGCGACTCCAGTGTCCGAACGGGCACAAGGTCGCACCGACGAACAATCACTGGTACTGCCGCCAGTGCGCACGCAGGTGGGACGACGAAGGGACGCTGGGGATAGAGGAAACCATCGACCAGAAGACTGGGAAACAAGTGTCCGTGATCGAGCACACTTTTACTACACACTCCGTCGAACTGGCAGGTATGTCCACGGCGGACGACCTCAGACAGCGAGTCGAACCGGTCGAGTGCGGGGCGGGCCACGCGGCGGTCGAGATGTACGAGAAGGAGGCCATCGGAAGCGAAATCACGTACGCCTGCCCGACGTGCGGGAGAGCGATCGCCCTGGAACTGCTCGGGAGCGAGGTGGAGCGCGAACTGGTGAACGAGGGGGAACTCGTCTGAGTCGAGGCAGCCGAGACCGGCCAGAGTCCCGTGCAGCCGCTCCGATGGTCGGTCGAGCAGCTGCTCGGGCGTCCGTCCGAACGAGTCGGGTGCAACGCACCCAGCCGGTACGAGAGAACTCTTCGGGCGGTCGACCGATTCGGGCCGCCGATCGACTCGACCCGCCGACCGCTTCGGACCGCCGATCACTTCCACCCGCCGACCGGTTCGGACGCTCGAACGCGCGGATACACCACCAGTTGGGCGGGAACGTTTAGGGGGCTGGCGTTCAACAGTTCTGACATGAACGCACTCGTCGTCGGCGGGAACGGCTTCGTCGGGTCGCACCTCTGCAGGGAACTGGTCGAGCGGGGCCACGACGTGACCGTGCTGGCGCGCAGGCCCGAAGACGGCGACCTGCCCGACGGCGTGGACACGTACGCGGGCGACGTGACCGACTACGACTCGATCGAGGGCGCCTTCGAGGGGCAGGACGCGGTCGTCTACCTCGTCGCGCTGTCGCCGCTGTTCAAGCCGGACGGGGGCGACGAGATGCACGACCGGGTTCACCGCGGCGGGACGGAGCACTGCCTGCGCGCGGCGGCCGAACACGGCGTCGACAGGTTCGTCCAGCAGAGCGCCCTGAGCGCGGACGCCGACGCGCCGACCCACTACCTGCGCTCGAAGGGCCACGCCGAGGACCTCGTCCGCGAGTCGGATCTCGAGTGGGTGATATTCCGGCCGTCCATCATCTTCGGCGAGGGCGGCGAGTTCGTCGAGTTCACCAAGAAACTGAAGTCGTGGTTCGCGCCGGGCCTGCCGGTGTATCCGCTGCCCGGTGGCGGGAAACAGACGCGCTTTCAGCCGATCTGGGTCGGGGAGTTCGTTCCGATGATGGCCGACGCCGTCGAGGACGACGAGCACGTCGGGGAGACCTACCAGATCGGCGGCCCGGAGGTGCTGACGCTCCGGGAGGTGACCGAACTGGTCTACGAGTCCGAGGGGAGGTCCGTCTCCATCGTCCCGCTGCCGATGGCGATGGCGAACGTCGGCCTCTCCGTCCTCGGCAGCGTCGGCTTCCCGATGGGGAAAGACCAGTTTCGGTCGCTGCGCCTCGACAACACGGTCGATTCGAACGACGTCGACGCGTTCGGCGTCGACGAGCGCGAGCTCCGCACGTTCCGGTCGTACCTGGGTCTGCCGGGCTGACGCGCCCGTCTTTCGGCGACCCGTCGAACAGTGCTTCCGGGTAGCCGAGTGCGTCTCCGGATTCTGGCAACTGGACGACGAATAAATCCCGCTCCCAATTCCTCTCAATGAGTTTTCAGCTCGATCGCGTTCGGACGGGGAAAGCACTGCTTACCGGCCCGCAGTCGTGCGATTTCGAAAAAACCGATTCGTGTATTGACAGCATCACGTTCGATAGCCGGGCAAAAAGCTTATAGTCGCGATGGGACTGTTTATTTCTCAACGGTAACGGCAGCTATGAAATTGGCGATGATCGGCTTCGGGCAGGCCGGCGGGAAGATCGTTGACAAGTTCCTCGAATACGACGAGGCTACGCAGAGCGGTATCGTCCGCTCTGCGGTCGCGGTCAACACTGCCAAGGCGGACCTGCTCGGGCTAGAACGAATCCCGGAGGAGAATCGAGTACTGATCGGCCAAGCGCGCGTGAAAGGTCACGGCGTGGGCGCCGACAACGAGCTCGGCGCGGAGATCGCCGAGGAAGACATCGACGAGGTCCAGGGGGCGATCGACAACATCCCGGTCCACGAGATCGACGCGTTCATGATCGTGGCCGGACTGGGCGGCGGGACCGGCTCGGGCGGTTCGCCGGTGCTGGCGAAGCACCTCAAGCGCATCTACACCGAACCCGTGTACGGACTGGGGGTCTTGCCCGGCGGCGACGAGGGCGGTATCTACACCCTCAACGCCGCGCGCTCGTTCCAGACGTTCGTCCGCGAGGTCGACAACCTGCTCGTGTTCGACAACGACGCCTGGCGCAAGTCGGGCGAGTCGATGGAGAGCGGGTACGAGGAGATTAACGACGAGATCGTCCGACGCTTCGGCGTCCTCTTCGGTGCCGGCGAGGTCGGCTCCGGCGACGAGGTCGCCGAGAGCGTCGTCGACTCCTCGGAGATCATCAACACGCTCTCGGGCGGCGGCGTCTCGACGGTCGGGTACGCCGCAGAGCGAGTCGAGGAGAACGACTCCGGCGGTCTACTCTCTCGCTTCAAGGGGGACGACGACGGCATCGACGACGGCGGGATGGAGACCGCCAACACGACCAACCGGATCACGTCGCTCGTCCGGAAGGCGGCCCTGGGTCGCCTGACGCTCCCCTGCGAAATCGACGGCGCCGAGCGCGCGCTGCTCGTGATGAGCGGTCCGTCGAACCACCTCAACCGGAAAGGCATCGAGCGCGGCCGCAAGTGGCTCGAAGAGCAGACCGGTTCCATGGAGGTCCGCGGCGGCGACTACCCGGTTCGCGAGAACAACGTCGCCGCGTCCATCCTGCTGTCGGGCGTCCACAACGTTCCGCGGATCAAGGAACTCCAGCAGGTCGCCATCGAGGCACAGGACAACATCGACGACATCCGGCAGCAAAGCGAAGATAACTTAGAGGAGTTGGTGGAAGATGACGAAGATGAGTTGGACCCGCTCTTCTAAGAGCGCTGCGTTGGTCGTATTGCTCGCCCTCTCGCTGGCGGCGGCCGGGACAGCCGGAGCTATCTCCGTCCAGGCCGGCGAGGTCCCCGAGGACTCTCGGGTCGGCGAGACGGTGACGACGACGGTGACCATCGAAGACCCGTTCGTCGACATGAACGACCAGTGGACGCTCCAGGGGAGCACGGAACTGGAGAACGTCAGCTGGACGATCACCGTCCTGCAACAGGGCGAGCGGGTCGAGCAGTACAACTTCGGCGAGCAGTCCTTCGAACAGGAACTGAACGCCAGTAACGGCGGCGACACGGTCGAAGTCGAGCTCACCGGCGACACGCCGGCCGTCGAGAACTACACGTACGAACCGCCCGAGACGTACACGCTCTACGACTTCGACGCCGTGGAGGGTAGCTCGACGAGCGGCCTGAACGCGACGCAGGTCCACCACTACACGAACGACAGTCGCGACGCGCGGACGGCCATCGACGACGCTGCGGCCGCCATCAACGAGTCCGGCGGCAACAGCGACGCAGAGAACGACCTGAACCAGGCGATCTCCGCCTACGAGAACAGCAACTTCGAGAACGCCCAGTCGCTGGCCGGTGACGCCCAGAGCCAGGCCGAACAGGCCCAGCAGTCCGCCCAGCGGACGCAGACCATCCTGATGGGCGTCGGCGCGCTGCTCGTCCTGCTCGTCGTCGTCGGCGGCGTCTACTACTGGCGCTCCAACCAGGACCAACCCACGAAGCTCCAGTAGATGCGCGTCGTCGTTCCGTTCGCACCCGAGCGGCCCAAGACTCGCCTCGCGCCCGTTCTCAGCGAGGCCGAGCGGGCCGAATTCGCGCGGACGATGCTCGACGACGTACTCGACGCGCTGTCCGCGCTCGACCGTGAGCGTCGCGACTCGCTCGACCTGCTCGTCCTCGCGACGGCGCCCGTCGACTGCGACGCACCGGTGACCGTCGACGACCGTCCGCTCACCGCGGCCGTGAACGCGCAACTCCCCGACAGCGCCGACGACCCGCCGACCGCGGTCGTCATGGCCGACCTCGCGCTGGCGACGCCCGACGCGCTCGAACGGCTGTTCGCGCCCGACGCGGACGTGGTGCTCGCACCGGGCCGCGGCGGCGGGACGAACGCGCTCGTCGCACGCGACCCCGACTTCGCCGTCGACTATCACGGCGCCTCCTTCCGGGACCACCGCGAGACGGCCCGCGAGATCGGCGCAGACCTCGCGGTCGTCGACTCCTTCCGCCTCTCGACGGACGTCGACGAACCGGCGGACCTGGTCGAGGTCCTGCTCCACGGCGAGGGGGCGGCCCGCTCGTGGCTCGACGACGCGGGGTTCGACCTCGCGGTCGCCGAGGGTCGCGTCGATGTCGAACGGAATTAGGGCCGATTCAGAACGAAATTCGGACAACGGTTTTCACCGGGCGAGCCTGTGATCCACACGCACGGGCCGGTCCCGTGCCGCTGGGTCGCGTCTCGTGCCGCGCCCGGACTGTACCGAGCTGGCCCCCCACCCTGCTCCCAGTCGCTTCGTCGTCCGCGGGCCGCGGGGGCACGTGCGGTCCGCCGTTCCGCGGCCGGCGACGCGCCGGGTCCGTCGCCGGCCGTCCATTGTTCACCCCGTTTGTCCGCCGTCGGACTCCGACCGCGTCCGCGGGACCCCGTCTGGCCCCCTCGGCTCTCCGAACCCGCTGTGCCTCGTCGCCGGGAACGTCAACACTTTGTCCGTCGAACGTGCACGGGCGACTGTGATACCCGGCGCGGACGAGTACGACGTGGACGTTAGCCCCTCTCAGGAGGCCATCGAGCGCCTGCTCGCAGTCGGCCCCGACGACGTCGACCCGGCCGACGAGCTGACGTTCGCCCGCAACGTGTTCGTCCCGCTGACGACCGCGTGTCGGTACACCTGTACCTACTGCACCTACTACGACCCGCCCGGCCAGGCGACGCTCATGTCGCCCGAGGAGGTCCGCGACGTGGTCCAGACGGGCGCCGACGCCGGCTGCACGGAGGCGCTGTTCACCTTCGGCGACGACCCCGACGACCGCTACACCGCGGTCCACGACCAGCTCGACGAGTGGGGCCACGACTCCATCCACACCTACCTCCGCGAGGTCTGCGAGATCACCCTCGACGAGGGGCTGCTCCCTCACGCCAATCCCGGCGACCAGACGCGCGAGCAGATGGCGACCGTCGCCGACGTGAACGCGAGCATGGGCGTCATGCTCGAAACCACCGCCGAGGTGCAGGCCCACGGCGGCCCGCGAGCGAAGAACCCCGGCCAGCGACTCAACACCATCCGCACCGCGGGGCAACTCGGCGTCCCGTTCACGACGGGCATCCTCGTCGGTATCGGCGAGGACTGGGAGGACCGCGCTGAGAGCCTGCTGGCCATCCGCGAGTTACACGACCGGTACGACCACGTCCAGGAGGTCATCGTCCAGCCCGTCCGCGAGAACGAGCGCTGGACGAACGGTTCGCCGGGCGTCGAGACGCTCCGGCGGACCGTGGCGATGGCCCGCTACGCCCTGCCAGAGGAGGTCTCGGTGCAGGTCCCGCCCAACCTCGCTCCCGTCCGCGACGTGCTGGACTGCGGCGTCGACGATCTGGGCGGCGTGTCGCCGGTCACCGACGACCACGTCAACCCCGACTACAAGTGGCCGGCGCTCCGGGAACTCGAGGACGTCGCCGACTACGCTGGCGTTCCGCTCGGCGAGCGACTGCCGGTCTACGAACGGTTCCTGCCCGCTCACCTCCGGAGTCCGAACGTCGAACCCGCCTCCCCGCCGACAGACGCCGACCGCTGGGTCTCCGCACAGATCGAGGAAGCCATCGCCGGCGCCGACGACGCCGGCCAGCGCTACCGGTCCGTGCTCTCGGGCGCGGCGGCGGACTGAGCCGCTCGCTGTCTCCCCGTTCTACCGCCTGATACGCGGCGCGAGGAGCCACCGCCCCGTTCCGTCGCCGTCCGCGATGGGATGTTCGAGCGAGAGCGGACAGCCGCCCTCGCCGCCCCCCACGAACTCGACGCTCACAGGCACGCCGTCGGGGATCGCACCGACGATGTCCCGGAGGTAGTCGACCGAGTACAGCGACTCGACCGGGTCGGCGCCGGCGGGGCCGGGGTCGAGCGCTTCGAGGTCGTCGTCGTCGAATTCGAGGCGCACGTCGTCGGTGTCGCCGCTGGCCGCGACCGCGAGCAGGCGCTCGTCCGGATCGACGGTGACCTCCGCGTGGTCCGCGACGAGAGCCGCTGCCCGGACCGACCGGCGCAGATCCGCCGCGGCTATCACCGCACTCGCGTCGACCGACCCGGCGTCGATCCACTCGACTCGTCTGACGGACTCGGCCGAAAGCGGCGCGAAGGCGTACTCGACGGCACCCGCGTTCACGTCGAAGCGACCGCTCTCGCCGAGCGCGAGTTCGATTCCCTCGCCGTCGGCCATCGCGACGGCGTCGCGGAGTCGGTCGAGGGCCACGCCGAACGTCTCTCCGTCCGCGGTGTACCTGTCGAACGCGTCGCCGTCGAGTCGTAGTTCGGCCATCGCCACGTCCGCGGGGTCGCGCGCGCGGAAGACGAGACCGTCGTCGAAGGTCATCCGACACTCGCTCGCGACGGCCATCGCGCCGTCCAGCGCGGTGGCCAGGGCCGCGGCGTCGACGCTGACGTCGAGCGAGCGGGCTGGCCCGTCGTCGGTCGCAGATGTGTGCTCGTCGGTCGATCCGCTCGGCCGTTCGTCGGTCGGTTCGTCGCTCTGTTCGCCGGTGTCGTCGCTGTCCTGTCGCTGTCGAGGGGTCATGCGTGTGGTCGTGAGTCGCGTGCGTGCCGGGGGAGAAGCGTTATCCGGCCCGTGGCCGAACCGACGACCGGGCGGCGCTTCGCTGCCCCGCGCTGTGCGCGGCCGGCGACACCTGCCAGGGAGTCCGGCCGCGCCGTCGATGCTTCCCGAGCGACTGCGCTCGCCGCCCGGAACCGTGTCTCGTCGTTCCCACAGAACCCGGTTAAACGTTGTGCCGCTTCCGTGAATCGTACCCCGATTCCGGGTATAATAACTTATATAGTGCGAGGATATAATCCAAAACAGAGTATGATAGGGGACGATCGACCGCGGGGGATCCTCTCGCCCGCGGACCGGGCGTACCTGCGGGGCGAGACGGCCTTCGAGAGCGACCAGAGCGAGCGCAACGCCCGGGCGCGGATCCGCGACCGCGTGCTGGCGGGGCTCTACGACGCCGATCTCCTCGCGGACGCGCTCTCGGAGCGCGACCGCGAACTCGTCTTCGGGAAGCACGTCGGCGGTGACCCCGAGGCCGTCCGCGCGCTCATCGGGACGCTCTCGCTGCTGTATCGGGGCGCTGAGGAGGCGGGGCTCGACTTCGGGAGCCTCCTCGAAGAGGGCGTCAGCCGCGCGGAGGCCGACCGCAACGTGGCCGCGGCCGTCGAGTTCGAGGTCCGGCGCGAACCGCTCGACCCCGACAGCCTCACCCGGAAGCTCAGGCGGACGGGGTCACTGACGCTCTCGGAACTCTCGTACCTCCGCGAGGCCGACGACGTGAGCCTCGACCGGCTACTCGACCGCTACGCGACCGACGTCGAGACCGACGAGGCGGACGACGACTGGGTCCAGGCGAAGATGACCAGTTTTTGATCGACGCGGGCGCCACGACCCTCGTCACTCTCCGGCGACGAACCCCGAGAAGACGCGCGACTCGATCTTCCGCAGGTGTTCCCCGACGGTGGCGGGCGAGACGTCGAGTCGTTCGGCGAGGTCGGCGTGGGTCGCCCGCCGGGGCGCGTCGTAGTAGCCTGCCCGTACCGCGGTCGCCAGCACTTCCCGCTGGCGGGCGGTCAGTCGCCCGAACAGCTGGCGGACGCCCGGCTCGTACGAACCGGTCTCGACCACTTCGATCGTCACTCCCTCGGGGATCTCGTCGAAGGCGTCGGTGAACGCCCGCTCCTCGCCGACGAGCGTGACGACCACGCCGCCCTCGGCGGCGGGCTCTATCGGCATCTCGACCATCGGGTCCGAACTACGTCCATAGCGCATGAGTCGGCGCGTGAGGTCGTCGAGTTCGAAGTGCGTGTAGACGAATCCGCGGTCGGGCCCCGTCGTCGTGTACTCGATCACGTGCGGCGAGTCGGCGAGGATCTCACTGTAGCGGTCGATGCCCGCCCGGACCTCCGACAACGAGACACCGGTCTCGCCGTCGATCAGTTCGAGCTGGTGCATCGGCCCCGGCGTGATCGCCGGCTCGTCGGCCACCGCAGCGTCTAGCGGGTGGAAAGCGTCCTCCTCGGCGGGCGTCGCCCGAACCGTCACGTAGCGCATACGCGAGCGAACGGGCGCCCGACTGATAACGCCATTGTATAAACCCGCCTCGTATAACTGGCAACAGACATACCCGGCGAGCGTCGTAATGGAGAGGTGCTGGACGGGCACGGACGCGACGGACCCGGGCGCTCGTCCCGTGTCCGCCCTGAATCTCACCCCCTCTCCCGGTCCGTCGCCCTCGCTGACGTTCGCGCTCCACTCGCTAGCCCGTCGGTTCGCGCTCCCGTTCCTGCCCCTCGTCCCGCCCGTCGCTCTCTACGTCCGTGTTGGCGACCACCTCGGAGCGGTTCCCTACGGAGTCGACACGTCGGTCGCGGTCGCGTTCAGTCGCTGCAGGTGGCGATTCGTCGTCGTCTGGCTTGCTCAGTTCGAGCGTGAGCGGCCGGGCCAGCCGACGAACGAACCCGCCGCTCCGTTCGCGAAGGCGGCCGACGACACCGGGGTCCTCCGACTCGGCCGCGCGGATGGAACTGCCTTCGCGGACGACGACCCCGCGGGATTCGAGTCGCTCGACGGCGGCGTCGACGGCGTCGTCGTCGGCCTCCAGCACTTCGGAGAGCTCACGCCGCGTGTGAGGTCGCTCTTCGACGGTCTCGTGGACCCGTCGCGCGACGTAGTCGTGATACACCTCGCGACCCGTCCGCTCCGTCTCGGTCGCGCCCTCGTGGCGGACCGTCTGGACGGCGTCGGCGACGAACCAGAGCCCAACGAGGACGAACGCGACCGGGAGCCACAGGGTCCCGTCGTCGAACAGGGCCATCGCGACCCCCCCGACGAGGGCGTAGACCCCGATTCCGCCGTTCCTGACGGACTGGCGGACGTCGTACACGTCGGTGACGAGTTCCGTCAGTCCGAAAATTGCGAGGGAGACGAGCGTCGTGATAAACTGCGCGGGGGAGGGACCGAGTACGTACCAGAGGAACGCCAGCACACCGGCCCACTGGAGGGCGGCCCAGAATCCGAGTCGCTCCCGGAGGGCCTCGCGGAGGGTTTCGGCCATCGCTGACGTGTTAGACGGACGAACGGATAGAACCGTCGGACCGAGGCGCTCACTCCGTTCGCACCTCGCGGCTCACGGCGCTTCGCGCCGCTCACATCGAGGTCTCCCTTCGTCTGCTCACGGGCGGCGAAGCCGCCCGTTCGCATGTATGAGGGACCGAAGGTCCCTCACTAGTCGACCTCGCTCCGCTCGGCCACGCGTCAATCGTCGGCGCTGGTCGGATCACTCGCCGCCTCGCCGAGCCAGTCGGGGTCGACCAGCGGCGTCCCGTCGGCCTTCGGACCCAGTTCGGGGCCGTGGGGGGCGTCGTCGGGGTCGATGGGCCGCCGCTGGCGGTAGTCAGTCGATCGCTCGACGGGGACGCGGCCGATGGCGTCGATCATCTCGACGTACTCGTCGAACGAGCGCACCTCGCCGAACTCGCCGCCCGCGCGCTTGGTGATCTCCTCGCTGAGGATGGTGCCCATGAAGTCGTCGGCGCCGCAGGAGAGCATCTTCAGCCCCTGCTCATCGCCGTACTTCACCCACGACGACTGGACGTGGTCGACGTTGTCGAGGAACAGTCTGGAGACGGCGATCAGCAGTTCGTCCTCGTGGGTCGTGGCGCCGGCCTCGACCATCCCCTCCTCGTGGAGCGGCGTGTTCTGGTGGACGAACGAGAGCGGGACGAACTCGGTAATCGCATCCGTCTTCTCCTGCAACTCGCGGATGCGCTCCAGGTGCATGACGCGGTGCATCTCGTTGTCGACGTGGCCGTACATGATCGTCGAGGTGACGTCGAGTCCCACGTTCGCGGCGGCCTCCATCGCTTCGAGCCACTCGTCGGTCCCGATCTTGCCCGGACAGATGACGTCGCGCACCTCGTCGACGAGGATCTCGGCGGCCGTGCCGGGCACCGAGTCGAGACCGGCCTCCTGCAGCCGACCGTACACCTCCTCGTAGGACCAGTCGGTGCCGCGGCGGCCGTGGTAGGCCTCCTCTGGCGTCATCGAGTGGACGTGGACGCCGTCGACGCTCATCGCCTCGATCTGCTCGCAGTAGGTGCCCGGGTCCACGTCGTACTCCTCCGGCGGCCGGTAGTTCAGGTCGCCGCGGTCACTCGCCTCCAGGATCTCGCGGTGTTCCTCGTCGAGGGCGAACGCCGGGTGGAGTCCGGAGACGGACGTGACCTCGTAGATGCCGCGCTCGACGGCCCTGCGGACGATATCGCGGGACTCGTGGGGGCGCTTGGTGAACCCGCCGTGGCTCTCGTCGTTCGCGGAACGGAACTGCTCGGAGCGGTCCTTGAAGTTGCAGAACAGACAGCCCGTGTTGCAGGCGGTCGTGACGTTGTTGTTGAGGTTGGCGACGAAGGTCACCTCGTCGCCGACCACTTCCTCGCGGCGGCGGTCGGCCGCTTCGAGGACGAGTTCCTTGCGTCCGGTGTCGATTCCCTCGTTCTCGGTCCCGGTCGTCAGCAGTTCGACGCCGTCGGCGACCGTCAGTCGCTCGCCGGCGCGCGCCTTCGCCAGCGCGTTCTCGAACGACTGGTCGGTCTCGGGGACGTGGTCGAACCCGAACTCCCCCCGCGGCACGTTGGCCCGCGGGTCGGCGGCGTCTGTCATTGGTCGCTCTCACAGCGTCCAGTGTGATAAACGGCCGGGAACCGGCCGGAGCGCCCGCCGTCTGAGACGGCGATTAGCCGCCGACGTCCGGCAGGACGGAGACGACCGACGTGAGCGTGTCGAGGACGACCCAGGCGACGAAGAGGAGGTACGCGGCCAGCAGCGCGGCCGATTCGGCCGTCGAGAGGGCCAGGTCCGTCCGGAGGACGGTAAAGAGGAGGATCGTCGCGAGCGTGAGGACGGCGAACATCGGGATGGCGAGCGCGAAGTTGAACGTCCACACGCCCACGATGAGGACACCCACCGGGATGGCGACGAGCAGGTCGAACGTGTTCGAGCCGAGGACGTTCGCCAGCGAGGCGACGCCGCGGTCGTCGCGCGCGGCCCGGACGCTCACCAGCGCGTCCGGCAGGCTCGTCGCGCCGGCGGCGACTGTGACGCCCATGATGAACTCGTCGATGCCGAAGGCCAGCCCGATCGCCTCGACCGCGTCGACGAGCTGGTGGACGGCGACGAGGATGACGAGCAGGCCGGCTAGCAGGTATCCCCACTGGCGGCGCGGGTCTACGCCTTCGCCCGCTTCGGGGTCGGCCACGTGGTCGGCGGTGTCCTGGACCTGGATGAACAGGTAGAGGCCGTAGAGGGCGAGCGGGATCATCGCCAGCGACCGGTTCATCTCGCCCGCGATGTGGTCGGCGCTCGCGTCGGGATAGTAGATCACGGCCATCGCGAAGGTGATCACGAGCACGGAGACGGCGAGCATGTAGAACTGCGCCTCCTTGTAGACGAGCGTCCGGTTGGCCTCGATGTCCTCCTCGGTGGAGATGCCCGCGATCGCGGGGATGACGAGGACGTTGAAGATCGCCGAGCCGACGATGGCGCCGGCGCCGAGGCCCAGCGACCCCGTGACCAGCGCCGAGAAGACGACCGTCGCTAGCTCCGGGAAACTCGACCCGACGGCGGCGACGACCGATCCCTGGACGACCTGTGGGAGCCCGTAGTAGGCCGAGAGGTCCTCGCTGGCGGATTCCAGCCAGGAACTGCCCAGCCAGACCGCACCCGTCGTTACCACGATGATGCCGACTGCGAGCCCGATGGATTCGACCATCGGTCCGACGTGCACGGGGCTGGCAAGTAGGTGTTTGGGCGGAGACGCCGGCGTGGAACCCGTCCGTCGCCGCGAGTGAGAAACGTCTTTGGCGCGGGGGAGCGAGACTCCGCTAATGACCTCTGTGAAGGAGTTCCGGGTGGAGCGGGCCGCCACGGCCGACGAACTCGGCCGCGGGGCGTTCGTCTTCACCGACGACTACTCGGTGTTCGACTGGGGGAAGATGCCCGACGAGATCCCCGACAAGGGCGCCTCCCTCTGTACCATGGGCGCGTTCAACTTCGAACTCCTCGAACGCGAGGGCGTCCCGACCCACTACGAGGGAGTCGCCACCGACGCGACCGACGGCGCGGTCTCCCTCGACGAAGCGTTAGACGCCGGCGACGCGCCCCGCGAGATGGTCATCGAACTCACACAGGTGCCCGACCTGCCCTTCGCGGGCGACGACGCCGACGACCCGAGCGGCTACGACTACGCCGCCTACCACGAACAAGCGGGCGAGAATTACCTCGTCCCGCTGGAGATCGTCTTTCGCAACCGCGTCGGCGTCGGCTCCTCGCTCCGTACGCGCACCGACCCCGCCGACCACGGCCTCGACTTCTCGGAGTGGCCCGACGAGGTGGTCGACCTCGACGACCCTATCGTCGAATTCTCGACGAAGTACGAGGAACAGGACCGCTACCTCGGCCGCGACGAGGCCGACCGGATCGCCGGCGTCGCCGACGTGGACGACCTCGCGGCCGTCGCGCGCGAGGTCAACCGGCTCGTCACCGAGCGCGCCGCGGACGTCGGTCTCACGCACGAGGACGGGAAGATCGAGTGTCTCTACTACGAGGGCGAGATCCGCGTCGGCGACGTCGTGGGAACGTTCGACGAGAACCGCTTCTCCTACGACGGCCAGCAGGTCTCCAAGGAAGTCGTCCGCCAGTACCACAAGCGCACCCAGCCCGAGTGGGTCGAGGCCGTCTCCGCCGCCAAGGCCGAAGCCGACGAGCGCGGCGTCGCCGACTGGAAGTCGCTGTGCGACCACGAGCCCGAACCGCTCGCCGACCACGTTATTCAGACCGCTCGCGACCTCTACTGCGCCGGCACCAACGCCTACGTCGGCCGCGACGCCTTCGACACACCCTCGCTCGACGCCGCGGTCGACGCGGTCCGCGACCTCTGACCGCCCGTCGCCTGACCGATGACGAACGGACCGGAAACCGATCGGCGAACGACCGCGCCGCCCGAGACGGACGGCCGGTTTCCCGTCCCGCTTCGCGGCGCCGCCGTCGGTTCCGAGACCCGCTGTGCGCACTACGATTCGCCAGTCGACGTGGTCGCGCTCCGATTTCCCTGCTGCGACTGTTACGGAAAATTCGTGGCGAAAGCCTCGCGCTTCAGGGCGGGGATGAAGCCGACCAACAGTATTCAACCGCTGACGATGTGCAGACGGGGTTCCAACGCAACCTTGAAGACGTCGAACCGTGATAGTATGCGTAGATGGTAAAGAGTACCCGTCATGCGAAATACGAACTCTATTACCACATAGTGTTCGTCCCGAAGTCGGGCGGAACCGAAGGTCCCGCTGACCTCGCGGAACAGGGTTCCGCTCAGTATCGTCGTTCGCACCTGACGGGGAAGACGAAGGAACGTCTCGAAACCATCTTCGATGAAATCTGTGAGGACAAGGGCCTCGAACTTGCCGAGTGCGAGGTCATGTCCGACCACGTACACCTGTTCATCGGGAGTCCGCCGAAGAACGCCCCTTCGCTTATCGTCAACTGGGTCAAGGGCATCTCGGCGCGGAAGTACAACAATCGCTACGACGACCACGTGAAGTGGACGCGTTCGTACTATGTCGGGACGGCGGGAAGTTCCTCAAAGGGCGCTATCGAACAGTACATCGCTGAACAAGAAGGGGGCGACGAATGAAGCGCGTCAACACCTTCGAGGTGGTTCCACAGACCGAGACCGACAAAGAGTGCCTCCGACGGCTCCTCGACGCCTCCGCCTCGCTGTGGAATGAACTCACCTACGAACGCCGTCAGAACTACTTCGGTGACGGCGACGTGTGGGACACCTCCGAGTACCGAGGGCGCTACAATGGTGTCGTCGGAAGCGCGACTGTTCAACAGGTCACGCGCAAGAACGGCGAAGCGTGGCGGTCGTTCTTCGCGCTGAAAGAGAAGGGCAAGTACGCTAACCCACCGTCGTACTGGGGCAACGAGGAGGACGGACGCGAACTCCGCACCTACATCCGATGCAACCAGTACACGATTCAGTGGGGCAAGCGAAGCCGTCTCGAAATCCCCGTCGGGCAAGCACTGAAAGACGAATACGGACTCGGCTACCACGAACGACTCCGCCTCGAACTCCGAGGCAACCCGAAATGGGTCGGCGAACAGGGTCGTCTGGAACTCAAATACGACGAGGTGAGCGACACGTTCAGGGCTTTCCAACCAGTCACCGTCCCTGATTCTCGACTGGATTCACCACTGGCTTCCCACGAAGCCGCCCTCGACGTTGGCGCGAACAACCTCGTCGCCTGTTCCACGACCACTGGGAACCAGTACCTCTACGACGGACGGGAGTTGTTTGAACGGTTCCGCGAGACGACAGACGAGATCGCCCGCCTACAGTCGAAACTCCGAGAGGGGAGCTACTCCTCGAAGCGGATTCGACGACTGTACCGACAGCGCACGAAGCACCGTGACCACGCACAGAACGCGCTGGCGCGCAACCTCGTTGAACGGTTGTACGACGAGGGCGTGGCGACAGTGTACGTAGGTGACTTGACCGACGTGCTGGAAACGCACTGGTCGGTCAGAGTCAATGAGAAGACGCACAATTTCTGGGCGTTCAAGCAGTTCATCCACCGTCTCGCGTGCGTCTGCGAAGAGTACGGCATCAGCCTCGAAGCCGAGTCGGAAGCGTGGACAAGTCAGACGTGTCCCGAGTGTGGCGGACACGTGAAAACGGTTCGCCACGGGGAGACGCTGACGTGTCCGTGTAGTTTCGAGGGGCACGCCGACCTCACGGCGTCAGAGACGTTCCTTCGGGAATACAGCGATTGCGAAGTCAGGCCGATGGCACGGCCCGTGCGATTCGAGTGGGACGACCACGAGTGGTCGGGGAAACCACACCCTCACGAACGTCCCAAAGAAGTGCGCACAAACCCGCAAGTTGCCTCCGTGGGTCGGTAGCCGAACCCCCAGCGGAGGAAACCTCGCGCTTTAGCGCGGGGTGGATGTCAATACCCCTGCTTTCGCTGCCACGACGCGGTGACCGACCACGAACCGGAGCGCGTCCCTCGCGAGGCATTCGACGACCCGGCGGTTCTCTGCGGCGTCTGCGGCGCGACGCTCTCCGTGCGGACGTACCTCGACTGCGACGACGCCTGTCCCGACTGCGGTGCTGCGTTCAACCCGGGCTGTCGCCGCCACCGCGATCGGTACTTCGCCGTCGAGGAGTGACGGCTCACGAAACTTCAAATGCGAGAGCGAGGCCACTCCATCGCGTGACCTGAACGCCGCCGCAGAGCGGTCCGCGGGAGCGCGACACGCCGCCCTGTGAGTTACTTGTGTCGCCTGTTCGCCAGAAACGCGGCTCCCCTCGGCAGACCGACGACGCGTCAGTCGTCCGCTTCGGCTTCCGGTTCGGTCTCGTCGTCCTGGTCGGCGACGTACTCGCCGAGCCCGTCGATCGGTCGGTCGGGGTTGGCCTGTTCGAGGTCTTTGGGCGCGCCGAGCTGCGCGTCGGTCTCCTCCGGGTCGCGGAGCCTCGTCCGCCCGCGGTGGACCGTCACCTCGTCGCTGAGGTGCAAGTCGATGGCCTCCAGCAGCGCTTCGGCCTCCAGCGGCTGGCCGATCTGCTGGAGCTCCTCCTCGGTGGCGTCGTCGGGGACGTTGAACGCCCGCTGGGTGATGATCGGCCCCTGGTCGAGGTCGGTCGTCACGTAGTGGGCGGTGACGCCGGCGATGCGGACGCCCTCTTCGATGGCCTGCATGTACGCCGACGCGCCCGGGAACGCCGGCAGCAGCGACGGGTGGACGTTGATGATGCGGTCCTCGTAGCGGAAGACGACGTCGGGGCTGAGGATGCGCATGTACCGGGCCAGCACGACGAGGTCGGCGTCGTACTCCGCCAGCAGGTCGAGCAGTTCCTCCTCGTCGGGCGTGCCCTTCTCGTCGCCGATGTCGTGGAACGGCACGTCGTACTTCTCGGCGAGCGGTTCGAGGTCGGAGTGGTTCCCGATGACGACCTCGACGTCGGCGCCCAGGTTCCCGCTCGCCCAGGCCTCGAAGATCGCCTCCAGGCAGTGGGACTCCTTGGTGACGAGGACGGCGATCTGCTGCGTCTCCCGGTCGTCCGGGAACCGCACCTGCACGTCGACGCCGAGTTCGTCGCCGAGGTCGTGGAGGTTCTCACGGAGGGTCTCTTCCTTGACGATCATCTCCGAGGTGTCGACCCGCATGGTCATGCGGAAGACGCCCTCGCGGACCGCCTGGTCCAGGTCTTCGATGTTGATGTTGCGCTCGAAGAGCATCGAGGTGATCTCGGCGATGAGCCCCGTGTCGTCCTTCCCGACGACGACGATCTCGGTCAACTCGCGCGTCATCGCGACCACCTCGACCGGTACCGTACCGGCGAGTGCGTACGTGAACGGACAGTCATCGGGTATCGCTGACGCCCGCTAGGTCTAAAGAACCTTCGAGGGAGAACTGCCCGATCCACCGGGGTCGGGCGTGAAGCCTAACATTCGGTCTAGTGTTCCGTCTCCTCGATGTACCGCTCTACCACCTCCTCAGATACCGCACCGGTCATTCCCAGGGAGTACCCGACCTTCTAGAGCCCGCCACCCCAGAAGTACGACCCCAAATCCTCGGGCGACTGTCCAGCGAGTGCTACCAAGAATATTAGTTGAATTATCGAGCAGTATCCGCAGGACTATACTTCGGATCGGACTGGACGAACAAGTGGACGTGGTCGTCAGCGCTCTCCAAGGCGATGATTTCGTGATCGTAGTGATCAGCAGTTTCCGCAAACAGCTTTCGCACAACCTCTTTCACTACGCCGAGGATAACGTGACGGTACTTGGGACGCCACACAAAATGATACTTGAGAGAACTAACCAAGTGTGCGTTACTGCAATATTTTCCCTCGCGAAACCAAAATATTCTTGATAAAATAGGCAGCTTATCAAGCTATGGGTAAGGAAGCCACGAAGACGATCCAGATGCGACTTCACGTTGTGTCTGGTGATCGGTCGTGGCTTCACGACGCCCGCCTCGCCTCACGCGAGATCTTCAACCAAACCATCCGCCTCAAACAGGACGGATACGCCCGCACCGAGATCCAGAAAGAAGTAGACCGCGACGATTTCCTTCGCAACAACAAGTGTGCGGTCGTCGGGAAAGCCCTCCAAACGTGGGATTCCTATCAGTCCCTTCTTGACCGATGGCGCGAACAGGACGACCCCGACGGGAGCAAGCCGACGCCACCTAGTACGGACAAATCTGGTGCGTACCCGCTCGTGATGGCGCACGGAGAAGGCTACCGCATCACCGTTGATGACGACACAGATCGCATTCAGTTCCGTATCAGCCCGAAGCCCTACAAGAAAGTGAAGGGTCATCTTCGCGGTGAACCGGATGCGATGGCTGAACTCCGAGATGTTATCGAGTCGGACGAGGTGGATGTAGGGCAGACCGAACTTCTGTACCGCGATGGCGTGTACTACCTACACGTCACGGTTACACGTGAGTTCGACCTGCCTGAACCCGATACGGCCGACACCTTGGTCGGCGTGGACATCAACGAGCGCACCGTCGCCCTCACCGCTCTCGACCGCGATACACTGCGGACGAAGGGCACACTCGTCCTCGACTACGGACGAATCAAACAGGAACGCCAGCGCTACCACACGATCACCAAACGCTGTCAGGAACACGGTAAGACGACTATCCACCGGAAACTCGGTGACGAGGAAGAGCGGTTCACCGAGTGGGTGTTGCACCGCCTCTCCCGAGCGGTCGTGGAGTTTGCGGACCAGTTCCCTGACCCGGTGATCGTGTTCGAGGATATGGAAGGCATCCGCGAGGAGATGCAGTACGGGTCATATATGAATCGACGGCTGCACAAACTTCCGTTCCACAAGTTTGAGACGTTCGTCTCGTATAAGACGACGTGGCAAGAGATTCCAATGGAAACGGTGGATGCCTACTACAACTCGCAAACGTGTTCTTGCTGTGGTGAGCGCGGGTATCGGCAGGGGCGACGATTTCGGTGTACCAACGATGAGTGCGGTCTGCGTCAGGATCACGCCGACCGGAATGCGTCGGTCAACATCGCGTGGCGCGAGAAGGCGAAACTCGACGGTACCAACACAAATTACCGGACTCACAAAACCCAGCCGCAGGTTCGCTTGGTGCGTCTGTCCGGGTCGGGGCGCGTAAGCCGCCCAACCTCATCCCGCTCGCTTGCCGAGCAGGGAGTGCTAGCGCACGGCTGAGGGAAGCAAGAAAAGCCTCGGGTCACTGTGCCCGCGGTCGTTTACAGGTTTCCCGTCCACCGTCGTGGGTTCGCACTCACGTTGGCCCGTCAGTATCAACGCTGGATTGCGCACGCCGAGAGTTATCGGGGCGGAGCGACTACTGACCACAGAGACGTTTATACGTGAATTGACTGTGCTGTCCGTCGACGCTGACGAGCGCGACTACGATGCGCTCGTCGCGGACGGTGATATCGCCGTGGTCGAAGCCCCTTCGGTCTCCGAGGCGGGCGACGCGCTCGACGCAGATCGCGTCGACTGCGTGGTCACGGAGTATGATCTGCTGGACGGGACTGGGTTGGACGTCCTCACTGGGGTCCGTGAAATGACGCCCGATACGCCAGTTGTCCTGTTCACCGACGCGTCACCGGCCCGGATCGACCCCGGCGGCGCGGCGGCGTCGTCGAGTACCTGCCGCGGGACAGGCCCGATGCGCGGGATTCGCACGCCCGTCTCGTCGGCAACGTCGTCGGCGAGCGGACGTAGGTCGGCTACCCGCTACCGACCGAGGAGGACGAACGCCTCGTGACACTCGAAAACTACAATCTGCCCGGATCGGAGGCCGCCGAGACGTTCGACTGGCTGACGGCGATCGCACGGGCGCACTTCGGCGTGAACGCGGCGTTCATCGGTGCTCGATGCTCACGAGGAGCGATTCCTGACCTGCTCGGGTGTGGCCTGGGAGACGCTCTCCCCCGAGAACTCGATGTGTACCCACACCATCCTTCGGGACGACCTGATGGTCGTCGAGGACACCCTCGCCGACGACCGCTTGGCAGGAAACGACTGCCTGGACGAGCTGAACATCTGCGCATACGCCGGCGTTCCGCTGAAAACTCCGCGATGCGCGACGAACGGCGCCTTCTGTCTGGCCCACGACGAGCTCCGCTGATTCTCCGAGGGCGAACGTCCCTCAGGGTTGGGCGACGGTCATCTCGCCCTCAAGAGCGGGACAGTGAACCTGAACGGCGATTACATCGCCTTCGGCACTCTATCGGCAGAAGGGGAGTCCCACGCTCAAGCCCACGGCTTTAGCCGTGGGTAGATGACAAGCGTTTTGCCCGCCGGTGACCGCTCTTCTCGCAATGACGGCCTACACCGCGACGGTCGAGGTCCGGCTCAAACACGGCGTCCTCGACCCCGAGGCGGAGACGACCGAACGCGCGCTCGAACGGCTCGGATTCGATCTCGACGACCTGCGAGCCGCCGACCTGTTCGAGGTCGACCTCGACGCAGAGAGCGCCGACGACGCCCGCGAGCGCGCCGGCGAGATGGCCGAGCGGCTGCTCGCCAACCCGACCATCCACGACTACGAGGTCGCCGTCGAGGAGCGATGACTGTCGCTGTCATCCAGTTCGGCGGGAGCAACTGCGACCGCGACACCGTCCAGGCGCTCGCCCACCTCGGCATCGACGCCGAACTCGTCTGGCACGAGGACGGCCTCCCCGACGACGCCACCGGCATCGTCCTCCCCGGTGGCTTCTCCTACGGCGACTACCTCCGCGCTGGCGCCATGGCCGCTCGCTCGCCCATCATGGACGAAGTCCGCGAGGCCGCCGACGCCGGGACGCCGGTCCTCGGCATCTGTAACGGCGCCCAGATCGGCTGTGAGTCGTCGCTCACCCCCGGCGCGTTCACCACGAACGAGAGCGCCCGCTTCCAGTGCGAGCACGTCCACCTCCGCGTCGAGAACGCCGACACTCCCTGGACCGACCACTTCGAGGAGGGCGAGGTCGTCGAGTTCCCCATCGCCCACGGCGAGGGCCGCTACGAGATCGACGACGAACGCCTCGACGAACTCGAAGCCGACGACCGCGTCCTCTTCCGCTACTGCGACGAGGACGGCGAGGTCTCCCCCGAGGCCAACCCCAACGGCTCGAAACACAGCATCGCGGGAGTCACCGGCGAGCGAGACTCCGTCGCCGTCCTGATGCCCCACCCCGAGCGCGTCTCCCTGCCCGACATCGGCTCCACAGACGGCCAGGGCGTCCTGCGCGCGTTCGGCGAATAACGTTCTCTTGCGTTCTGTTTCGGCTATCTGTCCGTTCGAGCAGCGTGTGCTGTCGCGAGCGATATCTTTCTCGCGAGCAGAGCAGCGCTCTATCAGAAAGGAAACTCTCTGGGAAAGGATTATATCGGAAACCGGTCAGAGTGGTTATCGATGGACGGAGCGTGGTTCACAGACGCGGGCGAACGCGGCGAGATAACCATCGAGCGCCGCGACGATAGCTGGTTCGTCGCGTCGCCCGGCGATATCGGGCAGACCAAGTGTGTCATCGCCGGTGGGCTCACTCTCGACGACGCTACCGACGAGCAAACGATCACTGCCACAGTGACAAATTTCCGCCGCGGCATCGGTGACAGACCCCATTTTCTCTTCGTTGAATCGTCCGCGGACGCGACCGGCACCGAGCGACAACTGGATACTGGGACCGACACTGACTCGGAGTCGAAACCCACCGCTTCCGACGGAAATCGGAATGCCGACAGTCCCGCCGACGACCGCTCGGCGTCTGCGAACGAACTCCGGGCCCTCTACGACTTCGGTGGGACGGGCGACTACGTCGACGTCGATGCCGTCGTCGATTCGATCCACTACGTCGACAAGGAGACAAACGGGACTCCGGATGTCAGGGGGGAACTCGTGGACGACAGCGTACTGGAACCGGTCACTTTCATCGTGAACGACGGCGTCAGCCATCCCTTCTTCGAAGAAGGCACACGCTTTCGATTCGAGAACGTGAAAGACCACTACTACAGCAAGAAAGCTGAAGTCCAGGTCGTCGTCAACAGAAATACCGAGTTCACCGAACTGGAGCGATAACGCTGCGAATCCGTGTAGCTACCGAAGACAGCCTGTTTCAGGAGTCGCGCTCGTCCTGCAGTTCCTCGACCTGTTGCTCCAGTTCGTCGATCCGCTCGTCTTTGCCGGAGTTTCCGAATCGCCGGACGAGAAACGCGATGCCGCCGACGATGCCGACGAAGACCGCGAAGACCAGCAGGACGACTACCAACTCGGTGGCGCCGGGTATCTGGAGGGGTATCACAGGGGGATGTCGCGCGGTCGACTTGTAGGTCTGGTGTTCCCGCAACCACTGTACGGACTATCGATCCGCTTCGAGTGCGCTGGCGAATTCGTACACGTCACGCGTGTACTCCGGGTTGTAGACGTCGGTTGGTAACTCCTCGAGCCAGCGCGCGTCGGTGATCTCTTCGTCGGGGTCGCCCAGGTCTCGCGCGGTGTCGACCTCGGGATCGGTCGCCCGGGCGAGGAAGTGGACGAATCGCATCTCGGTTCTGCGCTCCCCGTCCGTGACCACGCTCTCGTCGGCCCCGACCGGTCGCACGGGTTCGATGCCGACGCCGGTCTCCTCGGCCACCTCGCGAACCACGGCGTCTGGCAGCGACTCTCCGTCCTCGACGGCACCGCCAGGGAGCGTCCATTCGGTCGGGTAGGCCTCGTTTCGGATGGCCAGGATCCGCTCGTCCGCGTCGAAGACGACGCCGGCGACGCCCCACCCGGACCGGAACACTTCCGACTGGCGTAGCTCGTCGAAGCGGTCGGCGTCGACCTCGTGGCGCTCGGAGTCGACGACCAGGTCGTCGTACCGTTCCCGGGGGTCGGTCCGCTCCATGGGTGGTCTGTATCGCCCCGCAGTCGATAATCGCATCGGAACTCGGTCGCGACCGGCCGACTATCCCGGCTCTCGCCCGGTCGACGACCGTTCGCGGCGCCGGCAACCAGAACAGTCAACTACCTGATGGGCGCACCTGCCGACCAGCATGGCCGCCCAGGCAGTGCAGGTGGAGAACCTGCGGAAGCGCTACGGCGACGTACAGGCCCTCGACGGACTCTCGTTCGAGGTTCGTCCGGACGAGATATTCGGGCTGGTCGGCCCCAACGGGGCGGGGAAGACGACGACGCTGCGGACGCTCGCGACGCTGCTCAACAAGGACGACGGGACGGTGACCGTCGCCGGCCACGACGTCGACGGCGACCCGGACGCAGTCCGGCGAGCGATCCGATACCTGCCCGAGGACGCGGGCGCCTACGAGTCGATGAGCGGCCGGCAGTTCCTGGCGTTCGTCGCGGACTTCTACGCGGAGGGCGAGCAGGCGGCGGCGATGGTCGACCGCGGGGTCGAGATCGCCGACCTCGGCGACCGCATCGACGACGACACGCAGGCCTACAGCAAGGGGATGACGCGCAAACTCCTCCTCGGGAGCGCGCTCATGACCGACCCGAACCTCGCGATCCTCGACGAACCGACCTCGGGGCTGGACGTGCAAAACAGCAAGACCGTTCGGGAGGTCGTCAAGGAGTTCCCCGACGACGAACGGTCGATCCTCCTCTCCAGCCACGACATGCTCGAAGTCGAGTACCTCTGCGACCGCGTCGGCCTGCTCAACGACGGCGTCATCGTCACCAGCGGTTCGCCCGCGGAGCTGATGGCCGAGTACGACGCCGAGAACCTCGAAGACGTCTTCCTGGAGGTGGTGGCGTGAGCCGCGCCGCGACCACTCGTCGCGTGGAGGTGTGCGGATGAGACCCTTCACTCGCCTCATCTGGAAGGAAGCGAGGGAACTCCTGCGGCCGCGCTACATCCTGCCGATCCTCCTGCTCCCGCTCATCTTCGTCGGGATGGGCCAGGGATTCTCCGGCGTCGAGGCGCAACTCGGCCAGGAGCCGACGGTCGGCGTGGTCGACCGCGACGGCGGGCAGTACGCCGAAGTCGTCGCCGAGACGCTCGACGCCGAATCGGATCTCGCCTACCGCGCGACGAACGGCTCCGTCGAGACGGCGATGAACGAGACGGCCGCCGCGGGAGGGAGCGCGGTCGTCGAGATACCGTCGAACTTCACCGAGCGGATCGAGTCCGGCGAGCGGGGGAGAGTCCACCTCTACACCAGCGTGGAGAGCGTCAGCATCGTCGGCATCGCCAGCTCCGCGCAGGTCGAGGAGCTCCTCTCCCAGTCGGCCCACAACGTGACCGTCGCAATCACCGGCGCGAGCGAGACCCAGCTCGACCCGATCGAACGCGACCACACTACGTACGTGAAGGGTCGCCAGCTCTCGGCGCCGCCCGGCGTCGTCTCCGCCGCGTTCACCTCGCAGTTCATCTTCGTCCCGGTGATCATCATGCTGGCCATCGTCTTCTCCGGGCAGATGGTGATGAACTCGATGGCGAGCGAGACCGAGAACAAGACCCTGGAGACGCTGCTGTCGATGCCGGTCGAGCGCCGCTCGATCGTCGCCGCCAAACTCGTCGGCGGGTCGGTCGTCGGCCTCATCGCGACCGCGCTCTACACCGGGGGAATCGCCGTCAGTAACCTCTCGATCGGCGGGGTCGGCGGGGCCAGCGCGCTCACGCTCGGTGCCGGCGACTACCTGTTCATCGGCGTCTCCCTGTTTTTCACCCTCGTGGGCACGCTCGCCGTCGCCCTCTGCCTCGGGCTGTTCGCGGATAGCCAACAGGGTGCGCAGATGCTCCTGCTCCCGCTCTCGGGGCTCGCCATCGTCCCGATGTTCGCCACGATGTTCACCGACGTGGACGTGCTCGGGCCCGCGGCGAAGGGCCTCCTGCTCGCGATCCCCTTCACGCACCCGATCATCGCACCCAAGCGCCTGCTGTTCGACGACCGGGGGCTGGTGCTAGCCGGCATCGGCTACGAGATCGTGTTCGCGCTGGCGGCGGTGTGGCTCGCGGTGAAACTCTTCGAGTCGGATCGTCCGATCACCGGCAACGCCGGCTGGCTCGACCGACTCCTCCGCCTCGTCCAGCAGTAACCCGCTCGGCGGGCTTTCGATGTCGGCTGCCCGGCCGAAACTCCCGGATACTCGCCGCTTCGCTTCGCTGCATTCGCGCGCACCGCCTCACTACTCTCGCTCGATCACGGTGAACAGCGCCGTCGCTACCGAACTCGGAAGATAGGATAGGGAACGTAGGGGTCTGGAGCGTGTGACAGTCGGGGTCTCCAGGGCCCCTACGAGGGCGTTGATCCCTGATGCATAAAAACCCACGGCAACCGGAGTGAAAGTGTAACCGCGCGCACGCGGCGCCCCGAGATGTGGTAGTAGTTCACAGTGAAGCCATATCGGTGGGGTACGTTTCGGGTCGAGTCGGGACGACCGAGAGCCGTTCGGATCTATCGCGCCAGCGGTAGGGAGTAGCTCCGTTCGCGCTCGACGACGGCCTCCCAGGTCCGTTCACACTCACAGGACACCTGATCGAAGACCGACGGGTCCTGGCGCTCGTCGAAGTCCTTGATGGCGCGCTGGACGCGGTCGTCGCAGTCGCCGCAGTTGTGCGGCCCGCGGTCGGAACCGTGGCCGACCGGGTCGGAGACGACGATGCCGTCGACGTCCGCAGTGTCCTCCAGCACGTCGGCGACCGACCAGAGCCACGGCGGGCGATAGCCGCCGTCGTGGTAGAGCTCCTCGACCATCGTATAGCGCTGGACGTTGCAGGGGTTCATCGAGACGGTGTGACAGCCCTCGACGTCGAGACAGCGTCGCACCGACCGCTTCATGTCTTCGACGGCTTCGCCTTCCGAGAGGAACGGCGGCTTCATCAACAGGTAGGCCTTGATGGCGCCGCCCTCGACGGCGCTGGCCTCCGAACAGGCCTCCTCGAAGTCCGCGAAATCGAAGTACTTGTTCACGCAGTCCCGGCGGACGCGGTCGGTCGCCGTCTCCAGGCCGATCGCCACGTCGGTCTGGAGGCCCTGTGCGGTGAACTCGCGGATCTTCTCGCGGTCGACGAAGTCGGGCAGCGATTCGACGACGATGCGGTCGCGGTCGCCGAACGTTTCGGCGATGGCCCGTCGAGTCTCGGCGGGCACCTCGCGTTCGTCGAGGAAGGAGCCGGAGGTGTAGATCTTGATCTGCTCGGCGGGCGAATCGGCGTTCTCCTGCTCGTGCTCCAGACAGGTGTCGATCTGGGCCATGAGGTCCTCGTGGGCGACGGACCCGCCCTCGACGGACTCGGCGACGTAGCCACACATCGTGCAGCCGCCGGCGCGCGCCCACCGACAGCCGCCGGTGTTGAGGATGATGGTGAGAGAGTCGACGAAGCCGTCGGGGGTGTTGTCCTCGTCGAGCCAGACCCGCGTGGGCTCGCGCGAGTCGTAGCTGGCGTCGTTGCGCGAGCGCACCTCGCGCATCACCTTGTTGTGGGCGTCCATCCCCTTCCCCTGCTCGTAGACGTCGGGGCTCGGCTTGCTCATTGCCCCCGTCTATCCGGTCTGTCGATAAAACCTCGGCGGTCCGAGCGTCGCGAGGCGACGCTCGGAGCACGGAAGGCCACAGAGTCGGCTTCCGGCGGTCGCGGCTTTTGCGGTTCGAAAACCGCGAGCAGGAGAGACGGCAAAGCCGTCTCTCGGCGGTCCCGGGCTTCGCAAAGCGAAGGCCCTGGGGGTCACCGCGGCATCGTCAGCGTCCACCAGCGGAACTCGCCGGTGAGCACGTCGACCGCCGGCAACGCCGAGGGACCGTAGTGCATCAGCACGAACGCCGTCAGCAGGAGATAGATCGTCGCTATCCCGACGGCTGCACCGAAGGCGCCCGCCGCGACGGCGTCGGCTCGCTCGTCCCGCTGGCCGACCAGCAGCGCCCCCGCGAGCAGCGCGGCGACGGTCAGCGACGCGAGGCCGAGGGATTGAACGACCTCGCCCTTTGCCGTCTCGAAGACGAGCAGTGAGCCGAACGCGACGGGAGTACCGAACAGGACGGTCGCCTCGTACCCCAGGACGGCACCGCGGGTCCTCGTCACGAGTATCCGCCGCACCTGTGGGAGTCGGAACAGGCCGTACACCGCGAGCGGGTACACCGGGTGGAGATAGCGGACGGTCACCATGGCGTGAATGGGGAGTCGGTTCATGTACAGACAGACCAGCAGCCCGGTGAACACGACGACGACCAGGTCGACCGGGTCGACGGCCTCGCGCAGTCGCACAGTGCCCGCCCGGAGTTCGCCGACGCGTCGTCGGATCGGGAGCGCGGCCAGCGCCGCGACGACCGGTGCGGACTCGACGACCGAGAGGTTCGTCCCGCCGTCGAAGAAGATGTTGGCCGCGTCGTGGTTCGTATCGCCCCAGTGAACGAACGTCTGGAGGACGTCGTCGGTCTCCGTGAACAGCACCACGAGGCCGCTCACGTACATATCAGCGGCACGCTGGAGTAACGGGGCGATGGCGTCGAACTTAGCGAGGACGGCGCCGACGACCGACGCCAGCGCGGTGACGGGCCAGACGCCGCCCGACGCAGTCCCGCCGATGCGGCCGCCGCCGGAACCGCCGGTCGCTCCGCTTCCGGATCCACCGGTCTCGCCGCCGATCGCCCCACCACCGGCCACGTCGGTCGGCGACTGTCCGCGGTACGTCTCCAGGAAGTGCGGCGGGAGCAGCGGATTGCCCGAGATCAGGACGTTCGTCACGAGGAACGGGACGAGCGAGACGGCGAACAGCCCGCCGACGACCGCGAGCGTCCGCGCGTCGTTCCGCCGCGCCGTCGGGACGTCGACGACGGCGAGCGCCGCCAGGAGGGTGAACCCTTCGGGTGCGTGCACCCACGCGAGCAGTCCCGCACAGGCGTACGCGCCGCCGCGGAACGCTGCCGTTCTCAGGGCCGACTCGTCCGCCCGCCGACTCCGCGCGAACGCGTAGACGGCGAGGACGACGAACATCGCGGTGAGCGTGTGGCGCTTGGGCGTCGTCGCCCAGAAGGCGACCGGTGTCCCCAGCAGGACGGTCGCACCGCCCAGCAGTCCGACCCTCGTCCCGTGTCGATCCGCGAGCAGGCGATAGACGGTCACGACGATGACCGCTCCCGCGAGTATCGTCACCGCCTGCAGGGCGAGGACGTTCAGGTCGACGCGGAACGGCTTGTAGAACCAGGCGTTGCCGAGCAGCGCCGCGGCGGCGAGGGCCGCGCCGACGGCGAGGCCGCGGCGACGACGGCCGACGTGTTCACCGACGAGCGCGGTCGTCGCCAGCACCAGTCCGCTCCAGCCGACGACGACCAGCCAGCGCAGGTCGACCAGCGGGTCCAGCAGTTCCAGCCCCCAGAGGACGGGAAGCGCGAGCCCGACGACGCCGTACCCGCGGCCGTACACTCGCCCATCGACGTAGTGCATCCCCGGATAGCCGTAGCCGAGTTCGCCCATCTTCCCGAACGAGAGGTGGCCGTCGCTCATCCGTTCGAGCATCGGCACGAACAGCCCGATGTCGTTGAAGAAGACGCCGACGCGCCAGGTCAGCACGAACAGCGCGAGCGACCCGCAGAACAGCGCGAGGCCCGGCCGTCCGCCGAACAGTACCCGCGTCAGCGTCCCGGCGAGAGCCGCGAGGCGGTCGCGTTCGGCCTCCGCCGGGAGCCACGAGTATCGAGCAGAGTCACCGCTCACGCGACCGCCCTCCCGCGCCGCGTCGTCGCGCGTGCAGCCTCGCCGGTCGCTCGGTCCGCGGAATCACGTTGTCCCGAACTTTCCCGTTCCCCGAGATAACTATTGCGGGGGGATTATCGAAGGCGATAGCGGCGAGGCGGAGAGCGGGTTTCGGGCTACAGTCGCCGACGTCAGTCCAGTTCGTCGACGTGGCGGACCTCCGCGGCGATGCCGCGCGTCGAGTCGGCCATCTCCGGTCCCGTCATCTCCGCGCGGCCGACGGCGAAGGCGCTCGGTCCCTCGACGACGATCTCGTCGCCGACGCGGATCGACTCGTCGGCGTCGACGACGCCCGGCGCGAGCACGCTCCCGTGGGGCACGAAGTCGTCGATCTCGACGCGCTTGGTCGGGGCGTCGCTCTCGGCCCAGCGGCGAGCGCCCGCGAGCGTGAACGCCAGCGTCCCGTACGGTCTGACGACGACTGCGAGTTGCTCGCCGTCGCCGTCGTGGGCCTGCAGTCCCGGCTGACTGCCACGGATGGTCAGGTCGTCGAACAGCGCGTCGCCCGCGCCGTCGCCGAACTGGTAGTCGGCGATGGCCCTGACGGTGTTGTGCTGGCGCTCGCGCTTGCCGTACTTCGGCTCGCCCGAGAGCTCGCTGGCGAGGTTCCCGAGCGAGTCGGTGGTCGTGGGGTGGTCCTCGACGGTGTAGGTGAACTCCGTGCCCAGGCTCTCCTCGACGCGCTCGCAGATCGGGCGGTAGTCCTCGGGGACGTGCGCGATGACGCGCGGGTAGTCGGTGCGTTCGAGATAGCGTTCGAGGACGTTCGCGACGAACTCGATCTCGTTGGCGCTCCACCGGCCGGTCACGACGGAGTCGTAGTGCTGGGCGGGGTAGGTGAGTTCGAGTTCCTGCGGGACGACGCCGATCGGCGAGGTCATCGACACCTTGTGGGCGCGCCACTGGACGGCGTCGTGGTACTGCCTGTGGCTCTGGGAGTCGCTGTACGGCTTCGCCGCCGAGCAGGGCACGAGCACGAGCGGATTGTCGAAGCGGTTCCGGTACCGGGAGGTCACCCGCTCGGCGAAGCGCTGGATCTCCACGCGACGGATGGTGTCCTCGGTCGCCGCCGTGATCTCCGCCTGACGGAGGAGCGGCGTGCGCTCCTCGAGGTAGCCGTACTGCTGGTCGAGCCGGCGGAACGTGGCCGTGAGCCACTGCTCGTGACGGGCCTGGCCCTCGATGTAGTCGCGCAGTCGGCCGTCGCGGATACGTCGGCGGACGGTCTTGAGCGCCGCGGCCAGCACGTTGACGTTGTGTCGAGCGCAGTCGTCGCGGTCGAACGCCTCGCGCGGTTGCTGGCAGGTCGGACAGGCGCAGGGAAGTTCGTCCAGGTCTTCGAGGAACTGGTGGCCGTCGACGGTGAGGTAGCGGCCCTGTGTCCCCCGGATCACGGCTCGGTCGGCGTCCACGAGATCGACGCCCGCGTAGACCAGCGTCGCGACGTTCGCGGGGGTCGCGACGCCCGGCAGGTAGAGCGCGGTGTCCGGCGGGATCGCTTCGCGCACCCGGATCATCGCGTCGACGAACGCCCGGGCGTGACCGACGAGCCCCGGCGCGCCGGAGAGGACGTAGGCGTCGGTGCCGTGGTCGGTGGCCGTCCGCGTCGAGACGACGGCAGCGCTCGGGAAGTCGACGTCGGGGTACTCCGCGTCGAAGGCGTCCTGGACCTCGTCGGGGGTCCCCGCCGGGAACCCGCGGGCGGGGAGGACAGTGAGACGGGCGTCGTCGCCCTCGGGGGCGTCGGGCTCGGTGGCCCAGCCGCTCCCGGGGTCGGAGATGACGGGACGGGCGAGGCCTGCCTCGGGGGCGTCGTCGCCGCCGGCGTCGTCCGCGGTCGCCCCGCTGGCTCCGCTCGCGGCGTCGGCGCGGTCCGCATCGGTGACGAGTGCGGGCGTCGTCACCGGCGAGTCGAGGCGCAGCTCGGCGAGACGGGCCGCGCCGTCGCGCTCGTGGACCTCGAAGTAGTCGGTCATGTTGCTTCCGTCGGCGCGTGCCGGGATGAGACTATCGTCTCGGCACAGCGGTGCGCCCGGCGCCGGTCCGGCGACGGGACTACCACAGGAGCGGCAGCGCCAGCAGGGCGACGACGCCGATACAGCCCAGCGTCGCGAGGACCAGCCGTTCGAAGCGGTCGCCGACAGGCACCTCCGTGCGGTGTTCCGGGCTGACCGCCCAGACGAACCGGTAGTACGTCCCCGCGGTCGCCGCGAGGAACAGTCCGGTCGAGACGACCAACCCGTCTCTGATCGGCAGTCCCAGCGCGGCGAAGTAACCCGGACCGAACGAGTACGCGACCGCGAACGCCGCCGCTGTGACGACGAACCACGGCACCGGGTCGACGGCGGCTCCCTCTCGATTCCGGAGTTTCATGCGTCCGGTTCGGATTGGATCCCTGTATGTCTTATCGGGGCGTGCGCAACGTGTCTGGGCGCGTGCCCCCCGACAACGACCCACACAGCTAAGGGGCCGGCGGCCGCGCTCGTGGGTATGGCGACAGACGGTCGGACGGCCTCGGACGGCGATATCCGCGTGCTGCTCGTGCTGGATCTGGTCTTCTCGCTCGTGTTCAGCGTCGGCGTCGTCTACGGGCTCGATATCGTGGGTCTCGGGGAGTTCACGCCCGTGAACGTCGCCATCGCGACCGCCTTCCTCGCCGGCGTGACCTACCTGGTCGTACTGCGGTGAGGCCGCGCCCCCGGCGCGGACGCACGGCGGCACTTCGGTTCCGGCAAGGCCGTCGGGCGGGGGATCCCTTACCAGGCTCGCGACCGTAGCGCGCTCGCTATGACGTCCGCACTGTTCGTCGTCAGCGAGGAAGGGTACTGGGCAGAGGAATGCGTGGAACCGCTCACCACGCTCGAATCCGCGGGCGTGGACGTGACGGTCGCGACGCCCTCGGGCGACCCGCCGGTCGTCGACGAGCGCTCGATCGACCCCGACGAGGTGGGCGAGGAGACCGCCGAACGCGTCCGCGAGGTCCACGAGAACCACGAGGAACTGAACGACCCCGAACCGATCGCGCGGGTCGACGCCGCCGACTACGACGCGGTGGCGTTCCCAGGCGGCCACGGCACCGAGTGGGACGTCAACCAGGACAGACACGCCCGGACGCTGCTGCGCGACGCCGTCGCGGGCGATGACGGGAAGGCGCTCGTCGTCTGTCACGCCGTCGGCATCCTCGCCTTCACGCGCACCGACGACGGCGAGTTCCTCGTCGACGGGCGCGACGTCACCGGCTTCCCCAACGAGTGGGAGCAGGGCATCGTCGACGACGACGACCGGATGCCCGACGGCCGGAAGCTCCCCTACTGGGTCGAAGACGAGGTCGTCGCGGCCGGCGGCAACTGGGACGCCGAACTCGACGCCGACGCGAGCGTCACCGTCGACGGCGACCTCGTAACCGCTCGCGGCCCCGAGTCGTCCTCGGCCGCCGCACAGGCGCTGCTCGACGAACTCGGCGTCGCCGCCGCCGCTGGCGACTGAGTCCGCCGGGTCCGTTCCCTACTCGTCAACACCTGCTCCGCCGACCACGAGCGTCGGTACCGTCGTCAGTCGGACGACCCGTTCGGTCGTGCTCCCGGTGCTCGCGACCCGGCTGAGCCCCGTCCGGCCGTGGGTCCCCATCACGATCAGGTCGACGCCGTAGTCGTCCGCGGCGTCGACGATCTCCTCGTGCGGGACGCCGCGGCGCAGATGCCGCTCGACCGCGACGCCCGCGTTCTCGCCCGCCTCGGCGACCGCGTCGAGCGCTCGCTCACCCGTCGCCTCTTCTTCCTCGACCACCACGTCCCAGTGGCTCGTCGCCGGATAGGTCTCGTCGACGACGAACAGCGCCTCGACGGTCGCGCCGTACTGGCTCGCCAGGTCGACCGCGTGCTCGGTCGCCCGCTCGCTCGGCTCGCTCCCGTCCGTCGGTACCAGGATCCGCTCGTACCCTGCCATGCGCCACGACAGCACCCACCGGTATGTGAGTGTGTCGACCGTTCAACCGGCGGATCGCGGCCGAGTTGCCATTCACACAGGCGCGCGCTGTCGCGAGTCTCGTCTCGCGACAGCAGTCGCGCGAGGGATGAGTAGCGCAGGGCGAGCGCGAGCGAGCCCCGAGCAACGCAATCGGCTGGGGAGGCGTGAGGCGCGGTGTTGTGCGGTGTGGTCCTGCTGTCCTGGTGGACTGAAAGGGCGAGGCGCGGTGGCGCGGTCTGCGCGGGCCCCTATCCGAGGGAGCGCCAGCGACCGAGGATATCCCGCACAGACCGCGCGAGCGGGCCGAGGGCTTTCATTGCTTGCTGTCGACTGCTGCTCGAACTGCTAGCGAGCGGGCCGAGGGCTTTCATTGCTTGCTGTCGACTGCTGCTCGAACTGCTAGCGAGCGGGCCGAGGGCTTTCATCGCTTGCTGTCGACTGCTGCTCGAACTGCTAGCGAGCGGATTTCACTGAAACCAACAGCACTCTTGCCGAGAACTACCGCAAACACGTCTCCTAGCCGCGGTGGATATTTGGTGGGTCCGTACGCAGTCGGGCATATGACGATCGAAGACCGCGGCGACGCGAGTCTCATCACGCACGCGCTCGCCAGGGACATGCTGACGCAGCTCCGGGACGTGGAGACCGAACAGGTGGCGTTCCGGAAGGGACTGGTCAAGCTGGGCCGGATCTGCGGCTACGAGATCATCGACGGTGCGATGGAGACGGAGTACGTCTCCGTCCAGACGCCGCTGACCGAGACGATGGGCGAGCGCGTCAAGGGGCTGGACGACGTCGTCATCATCAACGTCCTCCGCGCGGCCACACCGTTCGTCGAGGGGCTACTCAAGGCGTTCCCGCGCGCCCGCCAGGGCGTCATCTCGGCGAGTCGCGACGAGGCCGCCGGGATGGACGACGACGGCGAGTTCCCCATCTCCGTCGACTACGTGAAACTCCCGGACATCGAACCCGACGACACCGTCATCGTGGCCGACCCCATGCTGGCAACGGGGTCGACGATGTGCGCGGTGCTGGAGCACGTCCTCGAAGGCCAGCCCGACCCCGAACACCTCTTCGTCCTCTCGGCGGTGAGCGCCCCCGAGGGACTGCTCCGGGTGAACGAGACCGTCCCGCAGGCGGATCTGTTGACCGTCGCCATCGACGACGAACTCGACGACGACGGCTACATCGTCCCCGGCCTCGGCGACGCCGGCGACCGGGCGTTCCGGACGACCGAGTAACCGCAACCTCCTCCCCGCTCCTCTTTCACGGCGAGTCACACCGCCTGCGGATTCGCGGCGAGTTACATCGCCTGCGGACCGACGCTGACACACCACCTGCGGACCGACGCTGGCACGCCGGCTGCACCGCCCATCTCTCATGATCGTTTCGACGGCACCGTTACGTGCACCCGTTGCGTGTGGTGTGGGTATGGTTAACTTCCCACCGGATTACTGCCCGTACTGCGGGTCCGAACTGGACCTCGTGGAGGGGCCGACGGTGTACCGCTGTGACGCCTGCGACGACTTCGTGTTCCACAACGCCGTCCTCGGTGGCGGGATCGTCGTGGTCGACGGAGACAGGGTGTTGCTCGTCGAGGACTTCCGCGGTCCCGGTACGTGGAAGATCCCGGAAGGGGTGCCGGAGATCCCCGAATCGCCCCGCGAGGGGGTCGCCCGAGAACTCGAAGAAGAGACGGGGCTGACCGTCGACCCGGACGAACTCGTCTACCTCTACGACGTCGGGAAGGAAGTCGGCGAGGACATGTTCCGGATGCACATCTACTACGCGGTCGACCGCAGCCAGACGACGGGGCCGCTCGAAGCGGGGTCGGACGCGACGGACGCCCGCTTCTGGACGCCCAGCGAGTTCGAAGAATCCGAGCACGTGCTACGCGATATGCCCAACCCCGACGAGACCCGTTCGTGGAAGATGGGCCTGGACGTGCTGCGCGACCAGTCGAAGCAGGCCCTGCAGCGCGAGTCGCGCTACGCCGACCTCTTCGCGCCGCACGTGAAGTGACGACGGAAGCGGACGCGTGAATCGGTGACTGGGACGGGAACGTGACCTCGTCCGATTCCGAGCAGCTTCCGGTTCCGCTACGGTTAACCGGGCTCGTGCCGCTCAATGCGCATGGAGTACACGAAACTCGGCGCGACGGGACTCGACGTCTCACGACTGTGTTTCGGGACGTGGCGATTCAACAAGACCGGCAGCGACGGGACCGTCGAGACGGACCGCGAGGAGGCCCACGAACTGCTCGACGCGTTCGCGGAGGCCGGCGGCAACTTCGTCGACACCGCGAACAGCTACGGGAACGGGAAGTCCGAGGAGTGGATCGGCGAGTGGCTGGCCGAGCGCGACCGCGAGGACTACGTGATCGCCTCGAAGGTGTACAACGCGGGCGTCAGCCGCTTTTCCAGCAACCTCTCGCGCAAGAACATCCGCGCGGAGATCGAGGGAAGTCTCGACCGGTTGGACACCGACTACCTCGACGTCTACTACATCCACCGCTGGGACGACGACACGCCCATCGCGGAGACGCTCCGGACGCTCACCCGCCTGGTCGAGGAGGGGAAGGTCCACTACCTGGCGGCGTCGTCGATGGCGGCGTGGAAGCTCATGAAGGGGCTCTCCGTGAGCGAAGTCGAGGGTCTGGAGCGGTTCGAGGCAACCCAGCCGCGGTTCAACGCCGCCGACCGGCCGCAGGACTATCTCGACGTCTGCGCCGACCAGGACGTCGCGGTCTGTCCGTACTCGCCGCTCGACGGCGGCTTCCTGACCGGGAAGTACGAACAGGGCGACGCCGAAGACGACTCGCGCGCGGCGCTGCACGACTGGGACATGGAGTTCTCCGACCGGCAGTGGCGCGTGCTGGAGGCCGTCGAGTCGGTCGCCGACGAGGTCGACGCCACGCCCGCACAGGTCTCGCTGCGGTGGCTCGCCGACCAGCGCGAGTTCACCTGCGTGCCGATCTTCGGCGCTCGCACGACCGACCAGATGGAGGAGAACCTCGGCGCGATGGACGTGTCGCTCTCGGCTGCCCAGTTCGACCGCATCACCGACGCGTATCACGACTGAGGACGGCGGCGGTCTCTCGCCTCCCGAGAAAGAGCGACTCGCTGTGACCGCTAATCCATCGCGACGTAGGTCTGTGTGTTCTCGATGCCGTCGATGTTCTGGATGTGGGTGGCGGCGACGGCCTTCACGTCGGCGGTCTCCGCGACGTCGACGGTGGCGATGAAGTCGACGTCGCCGGCGACGATGTAGGCGCTCTCGACGCCGTCGACGTCGAGGATCTCGGATTTGAGGCGCTCGGCGTCGCCGGAGTGGGCCTTGACCATGACGTAGGCGCGCACCATCTCAGGCACCCCCCTTGGCCGCGACGGCCTCGCCGACGACGATCTGGCGCACGTCGTCGAGTTTCTCGAAGTCCGCGAGGACGGCGAGCGTGTCCCCGACTTCGAGGGAGACGTCGTCGTCCGGGATCGAGAGCGGATGGCCCTTCTTCCCGAAGGCGAGCAGTTCGGTGTCGGAGGGGAGTTCGAGTTCGCTCAGGGTGTACCCGTGCATGGGAGAGTCCGCCGAGACGGTGAGCTCGACGAGCTGGAGGTTCTGCGCGATGTCGGCGACGGCGCGGATGTTGCCGCCCAGCAGGGCGTTCTTGGCGACGATGGCGCCGAGGCGCTCGGGGTAGATGACCTCGTCGACGTCCGAGGCGTACTTGCGGTAGATATCCTCGCGGTAGTCCTCGTCGATGCGGAGGACGGTGCGACAGCCGTGGTACTTCGCGACCATGCACGCGACGAAGTTCGTCGAGAGGTCGCCCGTCAGCGCGCCGAGCGCGTCGGCGTCGTCCAGATCCGCCGATAGCAAGACCTGCTCGTCGCTGGCGTCCCCCTCGATGACCTGGTAGCCCTCGGCCTTCGCGCGGTCGACCTTCGTCGGGTCGCGTTCGATGAGGACCACGTCGTGTCCGCTGTCTTCGAGTGCCCGCGCCGTTCGAAGCCCGACGCGGCCGGCACCCACGATAACGAATCGCATGTGAACCGGTACGGCGAGGCGAGGAATAAAGCTACCTCCGCCACGGACTTCTCGCGCTCTCGCAGTCACCCGCGGCGTCGGTGACCCTCCGCGGCGACCGGCCGTCGACGCCTGGGTCCTTCCGTCGGGAATCCCGACGACAGGGGCCGCGAACTCCGGGTTCGCCGGTGCCGGGGGAAGGTTTTTGACTCGTCCAAGCGAACTTTCGTCTACGATGGTGCGGGCCTTTATCATGGTGAAGACGGCGGCCGGAAAGTCCGAGGAACTCCTGGCGTCGATCCGGGACATCGAGGGCGTCGAGGAGGCGCACATCGTCGCCGGACAGTACGACATCATCGTCGAGGCGACGGGCGAGGAGGTGTACGACCTGATGCACGGCGTCGCGACGAAACTCCGCGACCTCGGCGGGGTCGCCGACACGAAGACGTACATCTGTCTCGACTGACCGCGCCGCTCCGCCGCCGTCTCCGCGTTCTTCTCCCGCAGTTACTCCCGAGTCGGCCGCTCAGTGGGGTATTCGTCGCACTCATTCGTCGCACTCACTCGCCACCTCACCCGTCGCACTCATTCGTCGCGCTCACCCGTCACACTCACTCGCCACCTCACTCCCGCGTCCGCTCGCGTTCGGCGACGGCGCGTCGCTGTGCGAGGACGCGGGGCGGGAGCTCGGCGTAGGCGTACTCGAACGCTTCCTCGGGCTCGGGTTCTGGCGTCGACTCCGCGGCGGCGACGGCCTCGTCTAACTCCGCGTCCGCGCTCTCGCGGGCGTCTTCCACGAACGACTCGTCGATCGCGCCTTCCTCGCGGAGGTACTCGGCGGTGCGCTCCAGCGGGTCGGCGGTGCGCCACTCGGGCAGGGCCACGTCGCCGCGGTAGCGGCCGGGGTCGTCGCTGGTCGAGTGCGCGCCCTGGCGGTAGGTGAGGCTCTCGACGAGCACCGGGTCGCCCGCCCGCGCTCGTTCCCTGGACTCGGCGACGACCTCGTACACCGCCAGCGGGTCGTTCCCGTCGACGCGGACGCCGTCGAAGCCGTAGGCGCGCGCCTTCTGGGCGATTGTCTCGCTCGCCGTCTGGCGCTCTTCGGGCAGGCTGATCGCCCAGTGGTTGTTCTCGCAGAAGAAGACGACCGGCGCCGAGAACACGCCCGCGAAGTTCATCGCCTCGTGGAAGTCCCCCTCCGAGGTCGCGCCGTCGCCGAGGTACGCGCAGACCGCGTGGTCCTCGCCCAGGTGTGTCGCCGCTATCCCCGCGCCGACGGCGTGGGGAAGTTGGGTCGCGATGGGCGTCGCCGTCGTGAAGGTGGTCCCGAGGCGGTCGCTATCTCGATTCTCGGCTGTCGAGTCGCCCGTCGGCCCGTCGGGTTCGAACGCGGAGAGCCCGCGGCGAAAGCGGAGGATGTCGGCGGGAGGGCGACCGCGGGCGATCTGCATCGCGTTCGACCGATAGGTCGGGAACAGCCAGTCGTCGTCGGCCAGCGCGTGGGCCGCGCCGACCTGCGACCCCTCCTGGCCCTCGAAGGGGGGATAGCCGCTCATCCAGCCTCTGCGCTGGAGCGCGACCGCCCGGTGGTCGAAGACCCGGGCGCGCACGACGTCCCGTAGCAGCGTCCGTACCAGGTCGGAGTCGACGCTCGTCTCCGCCAGCGACCGCTCGCCGATGACGCGGTGCATGGTGTCTCCGTTGGCGTGGCGTCGTGAAAGCGATTGTGTCGAGTTCGAGGGACCGCGACAGCGAGTAGATCCGAGAGAACCACCGCGAACAGCGTGAAAGCCCCGGCCTGCTTCGGTCGCGCGGCTTGCTGCGCGCTTCGCTCACTCCGTTCGCTGCAGTGCTTACTGCGCCGTGCTTCCCGAAGCAGGCCGCCCCTTCCATTCCCGCCCGCTCAGACTGTCGAACCAGCCGACATGGGTGGGACTGAAAGGGGCCGGACCCTGCGGGAACCCGGACGACGTAAGCACCGCAGTGAGCGTAGCGAACGAGGAGCGCAACGAGTCCCGGGAGCGCAGGGTCCGGGGGCTTTCACGCTGTTCTCACGAGCGGTCATGCTGGCGGTCGCAGTTCGAACGGCGAATCGGGGCCCACTACTGGCCGTTCTCACACCTGTTACTCCAACTCGCAGTCGACACCTCAAAGAGCACGCCTCACCAAAGGGGGGTATGGTCACCGCCATCGAGGCGCTCGAACTGGCGTTCATCCTGTTCGTCCACAGCGCCGCCGCCGCCCTGATGACGCGCTTTTTCCGCGTGCGCCTGAAGACGCGCTGGGGCGGGTTCCTCTACGCCAGCGTCATCGTTCCCGTGGCGCTCCTCCTCTCGACGCTCGTGTTCAGTGGCATCCTCCCGCTCGGTCCGGACCTGGGGTCGGCCGGCGTCGTCGTCACCGTCGTCATCCTCCTGCCCACGGTGACCGGCATCACCTTCGACTACTTCTGGATGCCCTCGCCGGACGAGGTCGACCTCCCCGAGCGCTGGGACGACGACCGGCCCAGCCGCTACGAGAACCGCTGATCCGTCGCGAAAACCGCAGTTATTGCCCTTTCACTCCCCGAGCAGGTCGAGGACGGTCGATTCCACGTCCGCCAGCACCGCGTCCTGCGAGCGGGTCGCGTCGACCCGGACGAACCGCTCGGGGTCGTCGTCGATCAGGCGCTCGTAGTTCCCGCGGACGGGTTCGAGGAACTCGACCTGCTCCATCTTGTTCGTCGACCCGGCGCGGCGGGCGCCCGTCTCGGGGTCGACGTCGAGGTAGACGGTCGCGTCCGGCTTCCGGGTGAACGGCGCGTGGATCTCTCGGACGTAGTCGAGCGGGTCTGCCACGTCGAGGTGGGGATGGTCGGCGAGTGTCGCGCCCTGGTAGGCGTAGCGCGAGTCGGAGTAGCGGTCTGAGACGACGAGCCGACCGTCGTCCAGCGCGGGTCGGATCGTCCGCGACAGGTGATCGGCGTGGTCGGCGGTGTAGAGGAAGAGCTCGGCCACGGCGTCGGCGTCGGGGTCGCCGATGGACCGCTGGACGGCCTCCCCGTACCACGACTCGGTCGGCTCGCGCGTGAACACCGCGTCCGTGGGGACGGCGTCGCTCTCGGCCAGGTGGTCGGCCGCCGAGGACTTGCCGCTCCCGTCCAGCCCTTCCAGCGTGACGAGCATACCCGAGTGTCTCGGTGCCCTCACGTAAACGACTCGGTGCCCCGCGTTCGGATCTCACTGATGCGACCCGATCGGCTTCGCTCTCTCGTTCAGTCTGAAGTGCGAACGGACCACTGGCATTCGCGCGAGCGGAGCGAGCGCGATTCACCGAATCCGAGCGAAGCGAAGATTCAGCCTTTTCACCCATGTTTTTCGAGGAGTGGTGCCCGCAGCGAGCGGAGCGAGCGAGGACACCCGACGATGAAAAGGATGGCTGTACTGAGCATCTGGCGCCGAAGGCGCCGGTTCACCGTCAGAGCGAAGCTCTGACGAGCCCGCAGTCGTTCGCGGTGCTCACTCCTGCGGACACCGCATCGAGGCCGAAGGCCGAGATGCGGCCTTTTTCACCCATGTTTTTGCCGGCCGGGTTCCCGCAGCGCGCCGCAGGCGCGCGAGGAAACCCGGCCGGGAAAAAGATGGGGTCGAAAACATCAAACCATCCGCCGACGACAACCGGGTACATGGACGAGCGGTTCTCACGACGGGCGTTTCTGGGCGCCGTCGGCGCCGGCGCGGCGACAGGGATCGCGGGCTGTCAGGTAGCCCCCGGCGAGACACTCGACAGACGGGTCGAGACGGGCGACGGGTCGCTGGCCGCGCTCGCCGAGACGCAGTTCCGGGGCGGACTCCAGCGGCGGGGCGTATACCCGGACGCGACGATCCCCACCGATCCCGAGGTCGAGTGGACGATCCGGGAGATAAACACCGGCGACCACACCGCGGCGAAGGCGAGCCCGATCGAAGTGCCGGGCGGCGACGTCGTCGTCCCCGGCGACAACCGGGAGATCCGGCGCGTCACGCCCGCGGGCGAGGTCGTCTGGACCGCGACCGTCGAGCGGACGGGCCGGGGTATCCACGGGACGCCCGCAGTCGTCGACGGCACGGTGTACATCGGCGCGTACGACGGCGCGCTCTACGCCTTCGACCTCGAATCGGGCGAGCGCTACTGGCGGACGAAACTTGGCGACGCCATCGGGTCGAGCCCGGGGTATCACGACGGCACCGTCTACATCGCCGTCGAGTACTACGACCCCAGCGGCGCGATGTTCGGCGTCGACGCCGTCACCGGCGAAGTGGAGTGGGAGGACCAGCGCCCGACGAACCACCCCCACTCGACGTGTGCGATCGACCGCGACGCCGGACGACTCGTCGTCGGTTCGAACGACGGCGACCTCTACGCGTGGTCGTACCCCGATCTGGAGTTCCAGTGGACGTTCTCGACCGGCGAGCCGATCAAGGGACCGATCGCGACCGCCGACGGGAGCGCGTTCTTCGGGTCCTGGGACGAGACGGTCTACCGCGTCGCCCTCGACGAGGGGGTCGAGGAGTGGTCGTTCGAACCCGAGGACATGGTGATGTCCGGCCCCTCCGTCGAGGCCGAGACGGACACCGTCTACGTCGGAACACACGACTCGCGGCTGTACGCGCTGGACGTCGCCGACGGGGGCGAACGGTGGTCGTTCGACACCGGCGGCTCGCTCATCGGCTGTCCGACGGTCACGAGCGAGCACGTCCTCGTCGGGTCGTACGACCACAACTGCTACGCCGTCGAGAAGACGACCGGCGACGAGGTGTGGGGCGTCGAGGGCGTCGGCGTCGTGTCGAGCGCGCCGCTGGTCGCCGACGGCGCCGTCTACTTCACCGACCGCGCGTCGAAGGCGTATCTGAACGGCGGCGACGGCGAGGGCACCGACGCAGGATCCGGCGAGAAGGGGCAAAGCGGCGGTCTCTACAAGGTCGTCGAGCGCGGCGAGAGCTGAGGTCGACGGCGACCGTCAGGCGCGACGCCCGTCGGTCTGTCAGGGCTCCGCCCGGAAGAGCGCGAGCTGGCGGAGTATCGTCCGGTCTTCGAGCCCGCCGGCGAGCGCGCCCGTGAGCACGCCGATGGTCGCGACGAAGCCGCCGATCCGCACGAGGTCGACGACGGTCACGGCCGGGTCCTCCAGGCTGGGCCAGTTTGTCATCAGGTTCGGCGGGAAGACGACGAACTCGATGACGAGCATGATCCCGCCGACGAGGCTGAACAGGCCGACCATGCCGACGACGAGGATACAGAGGATGGCGACGTTGAGCAGCGCGACGTGTTCGGTGACGACGCCGCGGCGCTTGCGCGGGACGTTCAGGTTCAGCGAGAACACGAGGTACACCGCCGCCAGCAGGACGCTCACCGTCGCGAAGAGGACGGTCGTTCCGTTGTCGAGGTTGAGTCCCACGTCCCACGTCTCGGCGCTGAACACGAGGATGAGCGTCGGCGCGACGGCCGCCGTCGAGAGCTTCGGGAGCGAGAGCGGCAACAGCGGCGCGCGACTCGTCGCCAGCGCCCGGAGCAACTGCCGCCCGTTCCTGGCCGCGCTCAGCAGGTGGAACCAGACCAGTCCGAGGACGCTGCGGGACTCGACCTCCTCCTCCGGGATGGTGGTCGCGATGCGCTCCAGGTACCGGCTCACGTCGGCGTCGAACGCGGGGACGTCGGAGCGGTCGGGGTCGAACTCGTAGGGCGCCATGACGCCTCCTCCGGGGTCGTGACCGGCGCCGAGCACGTGTCCGACCTGGTGGAGCAGCACGGTCGCACCGTTCGAGCGGACGGCCGGCGAGTCGAGGGGGCGCCGGGGCTGGTCGCGACCGCTCACGCGGAGTCGGTGCGTCGAGACGACGGCGACGCGGCTCAGCGGCGAGGCCAGCCCCGCGACGCGTCGGTGGTCGCGCGCCAGCAGCGGGACGTCGGTGACGACGACCACGAGGTCGTACGGCCCCTCGACCATCCGGAGCGCCGCCTCGTCGAGAAACTGCGAGGGGCGGCGTGCGTCGGCGTCCGAGAGCGACTCGGGCTCCTCGGCGTGAAATCGCCAGCCCGCCTCGGTCGCCGCTTGGAGTTCGTCGGCGGCGTCGCCGGCGAGCCGCGCCGCGAACTCGCACAGCCGTTCGGTGTCGCCCCCGGGCGACGCCGCGACCAGCAGCCCGACGTCGACGACCGTACTCCGGTCGGCGACCGCGCGCGCGGCGACCGGGTTCTCCGTCGCTCGCGACGGCGACTCCTCCATACCTCGCGTTCGGCCGCGGGACGGAAAAAGCCGCTCTCGCCCCTGGTCCAGCGGCGGGCCCTCCCGCCGGCGGATCCTGCCGACGGTCCCGCGTCGCCGTCCGCCGACTGCCGATCAGTCGCCGCCCAGTTCCACGTCCGCGAGGTACCGCTCGACGTACTCGTGGAGGCCGTCCTCGTCGCCGGTGACGAACCGGTAGTCGTCGTGTTGTTCGTCCAGTTCGATCGGGTCGTCGGGATCGGTCTGCCGGACGTGATAGACCACGTTCACGGTGTGGCGGGAGTCGACGCCGTCGATCGACGACGTCTCCCAGAAGTGTCCGTAGACGCCGACGCGCTCGGCGACGGTCACGTCGACGCCGAGTTCTTCGCGGGCGACCCGGCGGGCCGCGTCCGCCAGCTCCTCTCCCTTGAAGAGGCGACTTCCCGGCCAGAACCACTCCCCGTTCGCCGGCGCTTTCGTCCGGTGAGCGAGCAGGACTCGCCCGTCGCGCTCCAGCACGATCTCGACGCAGACCTGCGGGACGCGCTCCAGTACGGTCGCGAACTCGTCTTCGGGGATGAACTCGTCGTGGACCTCCATGGAGACCCATCGACCGGCGTACCCTTCGTCGTTTCGAGGCGGCGTGGGGCCGTTCGGGTGGAGCACGCCGCCCCGCCGCAGCCGACACCGCTAACTCGGTCGCGCTGTGCCCTTCCGCTATGACCGACGACCTGGCCTGGGAGACCCTCGACAGCCGGACCTCCTACACCTGCGAGGGGTTCGACATCGTCACCGACACCGTCCGGTTCCCGAACGGCGTCGAGGCGGAGTACGACTACCTCGCGGAGGGCGAGAGCGTCGTCGTCCTCCCCTTTACGCCCGGGGGCGACTTGGTCGTCATCGAGGAGTGGCGCCAGGCGGTGGGACGAGTCAACCGCGCGCTCCCCGCTGGCGGCGTCGAGGACGACGACGCCGCTCCCGACGAGTGCGTCGCCCGCGAACTCGAAGAGGAGACGGGGTACCGGCCGGGGGGCGTCGAGCACCTCACGACCGTCGAGCCCGCCAACGGCTTCGCCGACGCCGTCTTCCACTACTTCGTCGCCCGCGACTGCGAGCCGACGGGCGAACAGGACCTCGATTACAACGAGGACATCCGCGTCGAGACGACGACGTTCGACGCGCTGGTGGAGGCCGCCCGCGACGACGAACTGCGCGACGGCCGGTCGATGCTCGCGGTGCTGTACTTCGAGCTGTTCGGTGATGAGTCGTAGCTTCGGCGATGTCTTGACAATCTAGCGTCGAGTACATTCGAGTACAATGCCGGAGATGGAAGTCGACGAAGCGCTCGCCGCTCGGCTCACGGAACTTCGTGAGGAGATCCGAGCGTCGACCGGACGAGAGATCTCCGAAGAGGAACTGATCGGGAAAATCGTCGGTGACGCGTACGAATCGAAAGCGGAGTTCGCCGACTCGTTTCGAGAATGACCGAACACAACCCTTAGGCCCGCCGGCCGGATATCGCGGGCAATGGCAGACGTCTTCGAGGTCGACCGCTACGACGCCGCCGGGCGACTGGGCGAACTGGAGGTCCCGCGCGCCGGCGTCACGGTCGAGACGCCCGCGCTCCTCCCGGTCATCAACCCCCACCTCCAGACCGTCACGCCCGCGCAACTCGAATCCGAGTTCGGCGCGGAGATCCTCATCACCAACTCCTACGTCCTCTACGGCAGCGACGACCTGCGCGACCCCGTCGAAGAGCGAGGGCTCCACGACCTGCTCGACTTCTCGGGTGCCATCGTCACCGACTCCGGCTCGTTCCAGTTGGCCGAGTACGGCGAGATCGACGTGACCAACGAGGAGATCCTGAACTTCCAGCACGACATCGGCTCGGACGTCGGCACGCCGGTCGACATCCCGACGCCGCCCGACGCGTCCCGCGAACAGGCCGAGCGCGAACTCGCGACCACGCAGGACCGCCTCGGCGCCGCCGCCGAGGTCGAGACGGGTGACATGCTCGTCAACGCGCCCGTCCAGGGGTCGACCTACCCCGACCTGCGCGAGGAGGCCGGTGCGCACGCCGCAGCGTCGGGACTCGACGTGTTCCCCGTCGGCGCGGTCGTCCCGATGATGAACGAGTACCGCTACGCTGACCTCGTGGACGTGGTCGCCGCGGCGAAACGGGGCCTCCCCGAGAGCGCGCCGGTCCACCTCTTCGGCGCCGGCCACCCCATGATGTTCGCGCTCGCCGTCGCGCTCGGCTGCGATCTCTTCGACTCGGCGGCCTACGCCATCTACGCCCGCGACGACCGCTACATGACCGTCCGCACCACCGAACACCTCGAAGACCTGGAGTACTTCCCCTGTTCCTGTCCGGTCTGTACGAGCCACACGCCCGCAGACCTCCGCGGGTACGATTCGCAGGAGCGCTATCGCCTGCTCGCCGAGCACAACCTCCACGTCTCCTTCGGCGAACTCCGGACGATCAAGCAGGCCATCCGCCGCGGGAGTCTGATGGAACTCGTCGAGGCGCGCGCCCGGAGCCACCCCGCGATGCTCGACGGCTACCGCGCCCTGCTGGAGCACGCCGACCAGCTCGAACGCACCGACCCCGTCTCCAAGGACACCTTCTTCCACCTCTCCGGCGAGAGCGCCCAGCGCCCGGAAGTCCTGCGCCACCACCAGCGCCTCGACCGCCTCGACGCCCGCGGCGACTCCGTCCTGCTGACCGAGGGCAACGACGCCGACGACTTCGACGAGTGCTGGAACGTCCAGCCGCCCTTTGGCCCGTTCCCGACGGAACTCGCGGACGGCTACCCGCTCACCGCCGAGATGCCCGAGCGGCTCGAATCTCCCGCCTACGAAGCGGCCGCCGCGGGCGTCCGCCGCCTCGTCGAGGCCCACCCGGACACCGCGTTCACGCTCGCTCACGACGACTGGCCGGAGAGCGCGCTCGGCGACGTGCCAGAACGCGTCGAACTGTGGGCCCTCGGCGAGGAGTAGATCTATCGACGTTCTGCATGGCGCGCGCTGTCGCGGCGATTTTGCCGCGACGAAGCCGCGCGAGGGATGAGTAACGCAGGGAGCGAAGCGACCGAGTAACGCAATCGGCTGGGGAGGTGTGAGGCTGTTTGTGGTGCTGTGTCGTGCAGTGCTGTCCTGGTGGACTGAAAGGGCGAGGCTCGCTCGCGCCGGAGGGGAGTCGCTGTGCGACCCCTATCTGAGCGAGCGCCAGCGAGCGAGGATATGTCGCACAGCGGCCGCAAGCGGGCCGAGGGCTTTCAGCGCTTGCGGTCGCTCGCGGCGAAAACGACTCCTAGCGAGCGGGTCGACGGAAAACCTACAACGAGCGCCGGTCAGACCCATCCGTGGTCGATATCGTCACGCCGTTCGTTGGCCCGGATCAGTGGTTCGTCGCGACGCTGGTCCTGCTGTTCGCGGTCTACTACGCGAAGCGGCTACTCGAACGGGCGAGAACGCGGTTCCGTGAGCAACGGGAGTAGCGGCCGCCCCACATTTTACGCTCTGGCCGCTCGTCCTGTCAGATATGGAAACTGACGACGGGATCGCTCGGGTCGAGTTCCTCGACGCGGTTCCCAAACACCGCTGGCCGGAACCGGAGACCGACAGTGCGACGGTCGACTTCGACGCCGGGGAGGGACAGGTCGTCGTCCTCGGTGTCGTAAAGAACGGCGACAGCCGCCACGAACTCGTCTGTGACTCGCTGACCCTCCAGACTGACCAGCGTGGAACGCTGGAGGCGACCGTCCGAATCGACGAGGACGACCAGGATTCGGAGATTGTGATGGGGTACACCGAGGCATTCCACTACCGACTGGTCGTCGAGTTCGACGACGCCGTTCCGGGTGAGTACGTCGTCCGCCACCTCGACGAGAACGGCGACCCGCAGTTCGAGGTGCAGGAAGTGTTGATGGTGGAACCCGAGGGCTACCAGCGGCGGGACCGTGAGTGACGCGCCCGTCCCACAGTCACACCGAGAACTGTTCATCGTCGCTCGCGCCTTCGGCGGTGTAGCCGCCGATGACGGCGTTGAGGGCGCCCCCTAACAGGAAACGAACCCGCTGAAGTACAGCTACGTCACGAGCAACAGGACGCCGCTGACGACGCCGAACGCCTCAGACTGGAGCACGAACCTGACGTAGATCTGGAACAACGCCTGGAGCGCCGCCCAGCCGACGGCCGCGGGCGCCTGACGACTCCGGGACGGGACCTCCGACCGCGCTCACTCGTCGGTCAACCGCGGCGACGCTACTTCCCAGAGGTGGCCGTCGGGATCGGCGAAGTACCCGGAGTAGCCGCCCCAGAACGTCTCCTCGGCCGGTTTGACGAGCTCTCCCCCGGCGTCGACCGCCTCGTCGAGGATCGAGTCGACCTCCTCCCGCGTCGCGACGTTGTGGGCCAGGGTGACGCCCGAGAACCCCCCGCCGTCGTCCGGGACGGTCGCGTCTTCGGCGAGCGACTCGCGCGGATACAGCGAGAGCCACGTGCCGTCGAGCGTGAAGAACGCCACGTCGCCGTCGTCGCCCCGGTCCTGCATCGGGAATCCGAGACCGTCACGGTAGAATTCGATTCCCTCCTCCACGTCCGCGACGCCGAGCGTGACGAGCGTGATTTCCGGATCCATAGCCGGCGTACGCGTCAACGAACCATAAGCTCGTGCCCTGCTCGGCCAGGTGTCGCCCGTTCCGTCCACCGTGCGTCAGGAAGACGTAGCGACGCGGATCGCCACTCTAAATCAACTTTGGGCTGGAAAGTAGACTTAGGCGGGGTCGGATCGACGGCTACGTCAGGGTTGACCCGAGAACTTCGCGACCGGGGCGTTCCGTTCGGGCTCTGAACCCGTCCAGCAGAACGGCGATCGGGCTTCTGAGACGCGGACAGGCGACGTGACGGGTCGCGCGTCACTGACCCTCGTCGTGGCCCGCGCGACCCGTGCGACGTGGCGCGGCCTGCGGGTCGACGTGAGGCCGGATCGGCGGACGTAGCCGTCTCGGCTGACTGCTCTAAGTCAACTATTCTGCCAATCGGTAGACTTAGATGGGGGCGAAGCGAAGGCTGCGTCAGGATGGACCCCGAGGACTTCGCGGGCGGGCCGGGGACGATCGACGACTACGAGGGGTTGCCCTGCTATCGGCCGGGCAGCCTCCCGCCGGAGATCGAGTACACCGACGACCTGCTGGCCGTGTACGGCGACGCCCAGTACGCGCTCGGCCGGCTCGCGACCCTCCACCGCTCGGTGGACAACGAGAACCTCCTCATCGCCCCGTTCGTGGTCCGCGAGGCGGCGATGAGCTCGCAGATCGAGGGGACGAACGTCACCGTCTCGGACATCATCCGCCACGAGGTCGACAGCCCGCCCGAGCGCGCCGCCGCCGACTCGCGCGACGTCCGCGAGGCGTACAACTACGTCGACGCTGTCAGGCAGGGCTTCGCCCGGCTGTCCGGGAGCGGGGGAGACGGCGACAGCGAGGGCATCTCCGTCGAGCTGATCTGCGACCTCCACGAGGTGCTGCTCAGCGACGTCCGCGGCGTCGACCTGAACCCAGGCGAGTTCCGCGAGGTGCCGGTCTACATCGGCTCGCCCGACGGCTCGGCGGAGGGCGCGCGGTTCGTCCCGGCGAGCCCCGACACGGTCGACCTCCTGATGGACCAGCTCGTCGCCTACGTCAACCGCGGCTCGTACCCGCCGCTGATCGACGTGGCGATCACCCACTACCAGTTCGAGACGATCCACCCGTTCCAGGACGGGAACGGCCGGCTCGGCCGCCTGCTGATGATGCTCCAGCTCTACGACGCGGGGCTGTTGCCGGAGCCGTACCTCTACCTCAGCGCGTACTTCAACCGCTATCGCCGCCAGTACCTGGACTACCTGCTGGAGGTGAGCCGCGACGGCGCCTGGGAACAGTGGATCACGTTCGTCCTCAACGCCATCGCCGAGCAGGCCATCGACGCCTACGACTGCGGCGTCGAACTCCAGTCGCTCCGTGACGACTACTACTCGCGGTTCCCCAATCGCCCGGCCGTCAGGGACGTGATCGAGTACGTCTTCGAGGAGCCGTACCTGACCGCACCGCGGGCGATCGACGCCACCGGCCGTTCCCGACAGGCCGTCTACGACGCCATCGACGCGCTCCAGGGCGAGGGGATCGTCGAGGAGATCTCCGGGTCGGAACGCTACCGCGTGTACGAAGCGCCGGCCGTGCTGGACATCGTCGGCTCTCCGTGACGGGGTCGCGACGGACGGACGATGCGGTTGGGTTCCACACCCCCACCAGTCCGGTCGACAGGCGGCCCGTTTCGGCGGGACCGCGCTTCGGAGGGGACCTCAGGCGGTCGAGAGCCCCAGCGCCACGACGCCGGCGGCGGCGATCCAGGCGAGGAACACCGCCCCGATAGCGGCGAGTGCCCGCTCTCGCGGGAGGTCGTGCGTTTCGCGGACGCCGGCGTAGGTCACCCACCCGATCAGGAGCAGTACCGGGACCGACGCGACGAGTGACGAGACGACCGGACTGGCGACGAAGAAGATGTCGTACCCGAGCAACACGATGGGGATCGCGAAGAGCGGGGCCGGAGCCATCCCGTAACAGACGCTGGCGAGGGTGTCCTCGTAGTCGCCGGGGCTGTCGAAGACCTGCGTCGTCACCTCGACGGCGGCGGCCGCGAGGAGCGTCAACACCATCAGGAAGACGTACACCTGCGCGACCGTCTCGGGCCAGCCGCCGAGGAGGAACAGTTTGAACTGCCCGACGTCGAGGCCGATCGCCGAAGCGACTGCGGGGTTCCCCAGCACGCCGGCGACGAAGTTGGTCGCGACGGCGGCGACGCCGATGGTCAACATCAGGAAGCCGAACGTGTCGTCGGTCGTCTTCTGCTCGGCCCGGGTCCGGAAGAACTCGCGCGGCGACGCGAGCAGGTTCCGTAGCGGTTCGGCGTACCACGACACCAGCAGGTCGTAGCTGAATCCCTTCAGGATGGCGTCGAGGCCGATGGCGGCGATGATGAACCCGCCGGTGATCACGCCCTGCCAGCCGCTGACGTTCAGGCCGGCGAGCGCGAGCACGTTGTTCGCCGTCGCGAGGACGAGCGACCCGAAGAGGACGCCGACCATCGACCCTTCGCCGCCGGTGAGTTTCGTCCCACCGAGGACGACGGCGGCGATGACGACGAGCGCGAGGCCGTTGCCGCTGCCCGACGAGACCGAGCCGAACCGGCCGAGGAAGGCGAGGCCGGCGAAGGCGGCCGTCAGCGAACAGAGGGCGAAACAGCCGAGTTTGACGATCTCCGGGTCGATGCCGGTCGTCTCGACGGAGTCGATGTTGTCGCCGGTCGCGCGTGCGTGGAGGCCGAAGCGGGTGTAGTGGAGGACGTAGTGGAACACGCCGAGGAGGACGAAGATCCAGACGATCAGGATCGAGAACTGTCCGAAGGTCTTCGTCTCGGCGTGGAGGAAGGGGATCTGATACAGGATGGGGCCGCTCATGAACGGCAGGTCCGCGATGATGATCGGGCCGCCGAGCCACTTCAGCAGGCCGACGTTGCCCGCCGACGCGGTGGTGCCGCCGAGCAGGATCCGGTGGACGCCCCGCAGGAGCGTCAGCGTGCCGATGGTGACGATGAGCGACGGGAGTTCGAGCTTCGTCACCACGAGCCCCTGCGTGATCCCGAAGACGACGGAGAACGCGAGGACGACGAGGACCGCGAACAGGGGGTCGAAGCCGAACGCGTTCCCGCCGATGAGGATCGCGCCCATCCCAGCCGAAACGCCGTACATCGACCCGACCGAGAGGTCGAACTCGGCGGTGACCATCAGCAGGGCGACGCCGTAGCCGATGATGGCGGTCGTCGCGGCCGACCGGAGGATTCGCGCCATGTTGTCGAGCAGGAGGAACCGGGAGGCGTCGATGTAGACGCCGACGAGGAAGATGGCGATGAGGCCGACGAGGACGCTCCCCTCCCGTCGGTCGAACACCGACGCGGCCGTCGAACTGACGCGCGTCCGGACGCTCGGTGATTCGGTCGCCACGGCGATCAGCGCTCCCGCTCCCGGTGCATCCGCTCGACGATGTCCATCCGCTCGACGTCGTCGCGCCCGGTGTGGAGCACGTCGACGATCTCACCGTCGCGCATGACGGCGATCCGGTCGGCCACGTCGACGACCACGTCGATCTTGTGCGAGATGAGGATCACCGACTTCTCGCCGTCCGGGATCCGCCGTACGAGGTCGATGATCTTGTCCGTCCCGGTGGTCGAGACCTCCGAGGTCGGTTCGTCGAGGATGATGATCGGCGGGTCCCTGATGAGGGCGCGCGCGACGGCGACGGCCTGTTTCTGGCCGCCCGAGAGTTCGTTGACCGGCGAGCGCGGGTCGAAGTCGAACCCGATGTCGTTCAGCAGCGACCGGCTCTCGCTGACCATGGTCTCGCGGTCGACGCGGCGGAGCAGCCACCCCGCGGGGCCGGGCTCCAGGGGTTCCATCCCGAGGAAGATGTTGCTCGCGGCGCTGGCGTTCGGGCTGAGGTGCTGTTCCTGGTAGACGGTGGCGATGCCGGCGTCCATCGCGTCCTTCGACGAGGAGAAGTACTGCTCGACGAGGCGGCCGTCCTTGCGGAGGTAGATCTCCCCGCGCGTCGGCCGGAGGACGCCCGAGAGCATCTTGATGAGTGTCGTCTTGCCCGCGCCGTTGTCGCCGGCGATGGCGAGGACCTCGTCGGCGTTGACGTCGATACTCACGTTCCTGACGGCCTCGATAGCGCCGAAGAACTTCGTCAGGTCCCGCGTCCGGAGGACGACGTCCTCGTCGGCGTCGTCGTCGGTCGCGACAGGCCGCTCTCCGTTTCCGGGTGTTCCCGTCTCCGATTCCGAGTCTGGTTCTGTCTGTGACATGGCTTGCTCCGTGGACGGCGCGAATGCGGATGCGTTCGGTCGGGCGACACCGGCCGCAGCGGGCGACCCCGTCACTGCAGGAAGTCGTAGTTCTCCTCCTGCCACTGCAGGAGCCCGCCGTCGCCGGCCCACGACCGACGTTCCAGCGCGAAGTCGACGTTGTCCTCGTCCCAGACCGACACGCCCCACTCGAGGTCTTTCATCTCGATACCGCGTTCGAGGTACATCCACGCCAGCGGGACGTTCTGGAATCCCTGGCTGTAGGGGTCCTGTCCGACGGTGAAGTCGACGTTCCCCGCCTCGATCTGGTCGAGCAGCGGTCGCAGGAGGTCGAACCCACAGACGACCATCGGCCCGTCCAGTTCGCCGGATTCGAGCGCCTGGCCAGCGCCGACCGCGCCCCAGAACGCCGAGCAGACGACGCCGTCCACGTCGGCGCCCGAGATCGTGTCGATGATCTCCGTCTGCGCGTCGGCGATGTTCGGCGGCGGGTTGATGATCTGGTCGTTGTAGAGACTCACCGACGGGTTACTCTGCGCCTCGAAGTACCGCTGGGCGGTCCCGAGGTCGGCAGCGTCCGCATTGACCCGACGGGTGACCGACGGGTTGTCGGGCAGTTCGTTGGTGACCAGGACCGTGTACTCGTCCTTGTCGGGGATCTCCTGCTGGAGGCGGTCGTAGGCTTCGGCGGCCATCGCCGCGCCGCCGCGGGCGTCCCGGATGCCAACGTGGGGAACGATCATCGGTTCCCCCCGGTACTCGAACCCGACGTCGTCCATCATGTAGTCGTAGTTCCAGTCCCGCGTGGCCGGCGTCGAGTGGCCGTTGACGACCGCGATGTCGTTGTCGAACGCGTTCTGGATGGCCTCGTTGTACGCCTCGTTGTTGAGGACCGTCGTCACCAGCACGTCGCCGGCCTCCATGTTCGAGACGTTCTGCTCGATGAGGCTCACCTGGTCCGGGATGCCGCCGTCGGCGGGCGGTCCGGTCACCTGACCGTCCCACCCGAAGATGTTGAGCGCGTCGTGGAACCCGCAGGTCATCGGGATGAAGAAGGGGTTGTCGATGTTCTGCAGGACGAACACGGCCGTCCGCTCGTTCTGTCCCGATCCCTCGCGCGTCTTCGAGGCGTCCCAGCCCGGCGGCGCGACCGCCGGATGCCGCGAGAACTCGAAGTCGCCACTCTGTGCCGCGCCGTCGCCGCCGTCACCATCGCCGTCACCGTCGCCGTCGCCGTCACCGTCGCCGTCACCGTCGCCATCGCTCGTCTGACACCCGGCCAGTCCCAGAGCGGCGCTCGCCGCGCCGATCTGTTTCATCACGCCGCGCCGACTGATGCTCGTCCCCACGTCGATCGAGATCGAACCGTCCGCTTCCACACCATCTTGCGATCCCATACCGTGGCAAAATTCCACACGGAATATAGTAAGGAGGCGCCTACGGCGGTCGTAATCCTGACACGAATCGGCCGAGTGCGTCGTGGCCGACCGTCCCGCCGGCCGCTCGGCGGGGCGGCGCTGACGACCGGCCGGCGTCGGACTCCCGTCCGAGTCCGCTCAATCGTCCGCCTCTGCGCCCATCGCGTCCATCTCGACGAACCGCTCGCGCACCTCGGGCGTCGGGATCATACACTGGGCCTTCTTCCCGAAGACGGCGTAGCGGTGGCTCGCCACGGTGTCGTAGACGGCGTCCCTGAGCGGGCGCGGGATCACCCGTAGCGCCCCGGCGAGCGACCACGGCAACGGCAGTTCGCTCGCGACCCGGAGCGCGGCCTCGGACTTCGTGTAGTAGTCGTCGCCCTCGACGAGGACGAACGTGTCGAAGTCGTAGTCCTCGAAGCCCACCTCCGAGAGCATCGCCTCGGCGGCGTCGGACTGCAGCGGCGCGAAGCGGAACACGCCGTCGGGGTCGTGGTCGATGACGAACTGGATCGACCCGTTACAGAGGTTGCAGACGCCGTCGAACAGGAGGACCGGCCCGTCCCGCGCGTTCGCTGTCGTCATCGACCCGAACTACGCGGCCCGGACACTTGAAGGGCCGCTCGGCGGCCGCGCCGATACCCGGATACTCCGCGGGACACTGGTCTCCGAACGGGCCCTCGTCGTCCTCCCGCAGTCGCGCGCTCGCGGACGGCGGGTCGGTCTCGGCGCGAGCGTCGTCGAACCGCGGATCCGGGCGAGCGTTTATGTCGCGGGGCGGAGACGGACCGGTCGATGCGAGAAGTCACGGTCGAGGACTTCGTGGCGGCCACGCCGGCCGAAGTCGAGCGAGCGCTCGCTCCGGACGTCGTCGTCGAGTACGAGGGGAGCTTCGAGGTGCTCGAGGTCGACGAACGCGACGGGGCGACCTTCGTGACCGCGGGCGCCCGCGGCGTCGGCGTCTCGCTCCGGTTCGAACGCCGCGACGGCGGGCTGCGCTACGAGCAGGTCGGCGACGCCGGCCCCTTCGAGGAGATGTGGACCGACCTCTCCTGGGAACCGGAGAACGAGGGCACCCGCGTCGTCGCTCGCTCCGGCGTGGCCCTCGGCCTCCCGCTTTCGGCGCTCACCGACCGCGTCGCCGCCTGGAAGCGCCGTGGCGAACTCGACCGGGCGCTCGACCGACTCGCGACCGACCTCGAATAGCGACGGCCCGCGCTCGACGGGCGAACCGCCGCTGCTGGCGACGGGGATGCCCGCCCGACGGGCGAACCGCCGCTGCCGACGGCCGGAGCGCTCGCGGGACGACCGAGCTGTCGCTATAGACTGTCGAGGTGCTGTAAACGCCGGCCGAGACGCCGGAAGCGCCGGTCTCCGGCGGCCGTGCGAACGCTTCGCACGACCGGGCAGGTATTTATAGTCCCGCCGGCCGCAGACCGACACGCCCATGGGTGTGCTCACCACAGTCAAGGAGATGTTCGCGGCCTCGACCCAGAACCCGAACCGAGGCGAGGATCCCACCCGCGAATCCGAGGGCGCCTACTGGTGCCACGACTGCGGCGAGCGCGTACTCGACCTCGACGTCGACGGCGACGACGCCCCCGAGTGTTCGTCCTGCGGGGAGGAGATGACGTTCGAACGCTCGGTCGGCTCGACCGGCTGTGCCTGTTGAACGGGCGCGCCAGCGGCGTTTCGGGGCCGGCGAGACCGATCTCTACGTCCGCCGTCGTCGGCTCCGGGAGCCCGCTGACACCTTTAAGTTCGGTCGTGCGTAACGAACTATCATGACAGACGACGACCGGCAGCTCCACCGACGCATCGAGTCGTTCCGCGAGTGGGTCCACGAGTGGCTGCACGGGCTCTATCACGGGATGATCGAACACCCGTCGTTCGAGAAGATCGAGAAGGAGGCCGAGGACGTCGAAGACGAGTTCTTCTTCGCCTGTTTCGCCGACGCCTTCGGCATCCCGAGTCCGGTGTCGTACTACACGGTCGAACTCCTGCCGTACCTGACCGAGGAGTTCGAGCAGTGGGAGCGCCGGATGTGGGACCGCGAGTCGCTGCTCGAACGCAAAGGCCAGCAGTACCACTTCCACTGATGACTCGTTTCGTCTTCTTCGGTGGGAAGGGCGGCGTCGGGAAGACGACCGTCTCCAGCGCCTACGGGCTGAAGTGCGCGAACGCGGGGTTGAAGACGCTGGTCGTCTCGACGGACCCGGCCCACAGCACCTCCGACGTCTTCGACCAGCAGTTCGACGACGACCCCGCACAGGTCGAGGGTCACGAGAACCTGTGGGCGATGGAGATCGACCCCGAGGAGGAGGTCGAGGCGCACATGATGGAGATAAAGCGGCGGATGGGCGACCAGGTGAGTCCGGCGATCGTCAACGAGATCGACCGGCAGATCGAACTCGCCCACCAGACGCCCGGCGCGTACGAGGCCGCGCTGTTCGACCGGTTCATCGAGGTGATGCGGCAGGCGTCGCCGGGCAGCGCGGAGCGCGCGAGCGGGGAGAGCGAGGCGTCAAGCGCCTCGACGGCGAGCGGGGATGACCGACCCGCGAGCGACGCCGACGATTTCGACCGCGTCGTGTTCGACACCTCCCCGACCGGGGGGACGCTCCGCCTGCTGTCGTTGCCCGACTACCTCGATCGGTGGATCGACCGGCTGATCGACAAGCGCTCGAAGAGCCTCGACCTCTTCGAGAAGGCCGCTGTCGGGAAACAGGAGGCCCGGAAGAAACTGGAGTCCGACCCCATCATCGCGCACCTCCAGCACCGCAAGGAGAAGTTCGAGTTCGCCGCGGAGACGCTCCGGGAGGACGCCGCGTTCTATCTCGTCCTGAACCCCGACGAGCTCTCGATCCGCGAGACGGAGCGGGCCATCGAACAGCTCTCGGAGTACGGGCTGAGCGTCGACGGCCTGGTCCTGAACAAGGTGACGCCCTCCCCCGACGACGACGAGACGGGGCGCGGCGCGACCTACCTGCGCGACCGGGTCGCGACGGAGCGCGAGCGCATCGAAGCCGTCCGAGCGTTCGACTGCCCCCTCGTCGCACTCATCGAGAGCCGCGTCGAAGAGGTGAAAGGCGACCTCCTCTCGGAGGTCGCCGACGAACTCGCGATCGACGTGCGGTCGGAAGCGGCCGCCTGAGCGGCCGGACCGAGCGCACTGCCGGTACGGGTTCGAAGTAGCCCCGGCTCCCGCTGGCCGGGCGCCCGCAGGTGGGTCTGTCCGCCGACCGCGTCGACTCAGATCAGGAAGCCGAGCGCGAGGACCAGCAGGGTCACCAGGACGAGCATCGCCGCGAACGCGAGCAGCCGCTGTCGGACCGTGAACCGCTCCTCGTCGGCGTCTGCGGTGCTCATATTCCCGTGAACATATCGCTCGCGATCGTGGTAAGTATTGGCAGACTTCCGGGGGAGACGCGCTTCGGAAACCAGGGATTTCCGAATAGCACGGCCGGACTGCCGGTCGACGGGCCGGGCGGGTGTGAGGTCCGGTCGCACAACCGGCGGAGACGTTTTCGAGTCGCCCGGAGAACGCTCGGCTATGCGACGCCTATCGCTGCTGGCGGCCGTCGCGGTGGTGGTCGTCGTCGCGGGGTGTAGCGGCGCGGGGCCCGGCGATCGGACGCCGCAGTCGATCGAGGCAGACGCGGCGCGGTCGACTGTCGACGACGCGGCGCTGTCCGAGACGGGGTTCGCGGAGGCGAGCGTCGGGCAGGTGGCGGTCAACCGCTCGGGAACCCTCCGGATCTCGGGAGACGTGCAGATGACCCTCCGCTATCGGGTGAACGGCTCAGGGTGGCGCGCGGTCTACCAGTCGTCCGGCGGGCAGGGCGTCTTCGCGCTCTACACGGTGCCACGGGCGAAACCTGACAACGTCGCCGCGACCATCGACCCGCTCGGCGACCGCTCGCTTGCGGCCGTCGTCGACGGCGCGCAGGACACCTACAGCGACACGGGCGAACTCGAACACGTCCGGAATCGCACGGCGACCGTCCTCGGCAGCGAGGCCACGGTCCGACAGTACGCGGGGTCGGCGACCGCGGGCGGCGAGCCGGCGGACGTGACCGTCTACGTCGCGACCGTCGACCACGACGGGGACGTCGTTCGCGCCGTGGCCGTCGTCCCGACGGACGGAGACGACTGGAGCACCGTTCGACCGATGTTCGAGGGCATCGAGCGCTGAGTGGCGCGATCAGTACTTCGACTACCAGAACGCTACGGCCGGAGTTCGATCGGGATACGCGGTTGTGTTTACGTGGCGCACGATCGCGTCAGTCCACCGATAGCCGCCGCTCCCAGCGGCCCGTGGTGTAGCCACCGCACTCCTGTTTCCCACATGAAAATTCGTGCGCGTTAGCTGTAATCTTTAAGTATCTTTTGGTATATTAGTGTAGTGGGGTACGATACCATGGTTCAGGCGATCTGGCTGGTAGTGTTCGTTCTCGCCACGTTCTCGGCGGGCTACATCGGGTACTCGAAGTACCTGTCACGGTTCGTCGAACTGGACGAGGACAGGGAGACGCCAGCTCACAAGTACGAAGATGGACAGGAGTACGTGCCGTCGAAAAAGCCGGTACTGCTGGGGCATCACTATTCGAGTATTGCCGGCGGGGCGCCCGTGGTCGGTCCCATCACGGCGGCGATGTGGTGGGGCTGGGTGCCCGCGTTCCTCTGGATCGCGATCGGCAACCCGCTGTTCGGCAGCGTCCACGACTTCATGTCGCTGTCGTCGTCGATCCGCCACGACGGCAAGTCGATCGGGTACATAATCGGCGAGTACGTCGGGGAGCGCGGCAAGAACATGATCCTGTGGTTCGCGTTCCTGACGATCATCCTCGTGATCGCGGTGTTCGCGCTGGTCGTGGCGCTCGTGTTCAACGCCTATCCCGAGTCGGCGACGGCGAGCGGGATCTTCATCGGCCTGGCGCTTTTGTTCGGCTGGTATCTCTACCAGCTGGACGGTCCGTTCGTGCCCGGGGCGGTGGCGTTCATCGCCATGATCTTCGCGGGGGTCTGGGTCGGTATCCAGTACCCCGTCGCGATGGTGCCCGGCGAGTACGCCCGCGGCGCGACGGTCATCTTCGGGGGCGGGCTCCCGTTCCCGCCGGTGCTCGGGAGTGCGAACATCGCGGCGTGGATCCCGGTCGTGATCCTGTACGCGTTCGTCGCGAGCGTACTGCCGGTGTGGGTGCTCCTGCAGCCGCGTGACTTCCTCACGTCGAGCATCCTCTACACCGGCGTCGGCGGGACGCTGCTGGCCGTGATCGTCGGCACGATCCTCGGCACGGCGTCCCAGCCGCTGGTGATCAACCTCGAAGCCTTCCACGGCTTCTTCGGGAACCCGCAGTTCTCGTTCGCGCCGCTGTTCCCGTTGCTGTTCGTGACGATCGCCTGTGGGACGATCAGCGGGTTCCACTCGCTGGTGTCCTCGGGGACGACGGCCAAGCAACTCGACAAGGAGACCGACGCCCGCCTCATCGGGTACGGCGGTATGCTCGGCGAGGGCCTGCTCGCGTCGGTCGCGCTGATCACCGTCGCCGTCTACGCGCAAGCCCCCGCGGGCAGCGGTATCGGGCTCGCGCTCCCGAACTTCGCGACCGGCGGCGGCATCATCCTGACGAGCTTCGGGCTCGCCCAGATCACCGGCGCGACGTTCATGGGCCTCGTGCTCGTGAGCTTCCTGCTGACGAGCACCGACACGGCGATGCGCCTCGGTCGCTACATGTTAGAGGAGCTCGTCGGCACGCCCGAGTCCTCGATCCAGGAGTTCGCGGCCAACCGCTACGTCAACGCGGGACTGCAGGCGTTCCCCGCGTACGTGCTGGTCGCGTCCGGCCGCTGGGCCGACCTGTGGCCGCTGTTCGGCGGCGCCAACCAGACGCTCGCCGCGCTGGCCCTGCTGGTCGCGACGGTGTGGCTCGCCAGCTGGGACAATACGAAGCAGCTGCTGTCGACCGGCGTCCCGATGGCCATCATGTTCAGCGTCACCGTGAGCGCGCTGCTGTACCTCGCGCTGTACCAGAACCTCTACCAGAAGTTCGTCCAGGGTAACTGGGCCGACGGGGCGACGCTCACCGCGCAGGCGTCGGCCGCGGTACAGATCGTGATCGCGCTCGTGTTAGTGTATCTGGCGCTGTCTATCCTGCGGATGGGATACAAGAGCGTCAAGGAAGAACGCGGGCGGTTCTTCGACACCGGGTCGGAGGCGCCGCCGGCCGAACCGAGCGACGACTGACCTGCGGGGTCACACCTGCAGTCGCTGCCGCAAGCGGGCGAGGAACCCACTCTCGCCCCCTTCGATGCGCTCCCACAGTCGAAACGCCGTGTCGAGGTCCGTGATCTCGCTCGCGACGACGTCCTCCTCGTCGGGCGCGACGACGACGAAGTTGATCTCGTAGTGGCCGTAGTACCCCTTCTTGAGCATCGTCCGCTCACGGAACCCGTCGACGAACTCGCGGACGTCCTCGGGGATCGAGTCGGTGACCACGGCGAAGGTGAACTCCGTCGCGTAGTGTTCCTCGTCGGCCTCGATCCAGTCGTCGGCGATCTCGTGACCCAGCGAGACGAGCGACTCGAGGTCCGCGACGGTCACGGCGTCGATTCGCGTGGCGAAGACGTGGTCGTAGGTGTCGTGGTGGGCGAACGACAGCGCCGGGTGTAGGAAGTGCTTCTGGTGGTGCATCTGCATCTTCCCGTAGAGGGTGAACGTCCGTCCGGCGACCGGCCGGTCTTTCTCCAGGTCGTAGTTGAACATCAACCGGTCGCTCACCCGGTCGACGTACTCGTCGTCCCAGTCCGGCACGTTCGGGTCTTCCTCCGCCGGTTCCAGCGAGTCGTAGGGGTCGTCGGTGCTCATCTCACTCGTCCGCCTCCTCGGGATCGTAGGCGTGCACGTCGTCGACGGCCGGTGCCCCGATCACCAGCGCGACCGCCGCTTCGTCCGCGCTCTCGGGCACGTGGGCCCGCTGTGGACTGTCCGGTTCAACGACGAAGGCCTCGTCGGCACCCACCTCGTACGTCCCCTCGGGCGTCTCGACCGCGAGCGTCCCCGAGAGCACGTAGAAGACCTCCTCCTGGTGGTCGTGGTAGTGATAGGCGAGCGGGATCGCTTCGCCGGGGGCGACCTCGTAGCGGTTGACCGCCGCGTTCTCCAGCCCCACCGCGTCGGATATCGACCGCTGGACGCTCGGCCGGTCCGGCGTGGGGTCGACCTCGCCGACGTCCACGTGGTGGTATCCCATATCACGGGCGAACGGGCCCGGACGGTAAAAACGTCTCCCCGGTTCAGATGTTTGTCTTTAGTCTGTCTGCGTATTGACCACTGAGAGTTCTCCAGCTCGACGAGGTCATCGGACATCCGTGCGAGATTCGGGGCACATTTACAGCAGAACCACGTCGGTCCCCTCGGCGTTGCTCAGGCGATACTAGGCGGTCAGAATGCTTTTTGAACTCTTCCAGGTTCCGATCTCGACCAACAGTTCAACGGGGTGGCCGGCCTCCCGAAGTCGTGGTTGGATCTGTTCACTCGCCTGGCAGGCTCGCGATAATCGATTCGGTGAGCGCCGGCTCTAGTCCAGTGTCCCGGTACCCCGCTGCGAGGTTGACGTCGACAGCCCAATACTGGCCGTCGTCATCCTTGACCAGATCGACCCCGACACCCCGGAGGTCGAACCGTGCAACGAGTTCTCGGAGCGACGCTGCAAGCGCTGGTCTGATCTGTATCTGGTCGAGGAACTGCTTCTCCCCATAGAGCTTCGAGGTGACGCGCCTCCCCGCGACGTGTATTCGTGATCCGTCGTTGACGGCATAGTACTTGTAATCGACTGGTTCCGTCGGGATCAGTTCCTGATAAAAATCTCCCTCGCCGTTGAGCGTGGGTTCGTCATTCCAGATGTAGTAGCCTTTTGCGACGTACTCGCCTTCCGGTTTCTCGAAGGCGACTTCGGGCGTGAGAAATCCCATCTCCGAGAGTGCGCGAAGACCGACAAGCCGTGAACTGAACAGAATCGTCGCCTGAAGGTTGTTCCACAGCGCTGTCCCCGTCCGTCGAGCATGCCTGAGAGCTGGGAGTGCGCTCGGGAGTGTCTGCTTGTTAACGATCAACGAGAGATCGGCGATGTGATCCGGTGAGAGGGTGGATCGAGGATGGAAGAATCGAACCTGAAAGCCCGCGATCCGAAGACGCCTGGCTACTTCGCTAAACACTGGCTTGTTCTTCTGGCACAGGATACCGATACCGCGATCACCTCCCATCGGGGTCTACTGTAGTGTTCGAACGGGAATCTGAATAGCATTCGGGTACGTGGTTGAACGAGTTCAGTACCGGGTGTCGCAGAGGGTAGGGATGGCCCGACAGGTGTGCCGCACCCTGAACAGCCCCAATTACTCAATCCGGCGGGAGCATTTATCGGTGTAGGCTATGTAATATTTCCTGTATGCCTGAAGAAGTCCTGTTCAAATCGGAGAGCGGCCAGAGTCGAGCGGAGATCGCATCGTACCTCCGGAAAGTCGCGGACAATCTCGACAGCGGAAACGCCATCAACCTGAAAGCAGGCTCCGAGTCTCTAACACTGAATCCCCCTGCTCGACCGACCTTCGAGGTCAAAGCTGAACGCGAAGGCCCGGCTGGCAATATGACTGAATTGAGTGTCGAGTTCGAACTCGAATGGGACGAGAACGCTAGTGGGGAGAGCAGCGGAAGTGGCCAGTTAGAAATCGAGTAGCCACTCCGCGAGTTCACCGAACGAGAAAATTGCCTGTCTTGCGACGAACAAAACGCGATCGTTGTGCCGGATAGACGCTCTATACCTCGCACGTCGTTCTTGACAGATCCCGATTCTGACGACCCACTGGCTGATCTCGGACCCCCTATACTGAGCATCGTGCCGAACGCCGGAAGAGCAAGCGCTTCTGAGCCCTCGTTCGTTCCGCTCACGGGGACGCAGTGAGGCGCGACTCTTCCGCGAGCGCCGCATACGTTCGCGGCCCTCTTCACCACCGGAAGACGGTTCTACTCGTTTGCTTCACTCACCGCGTAGACTGCGACTCCCGAGTTTTGCCTCGCTCCGCTCGGCGAGACCCTGTTTTTGGCTAGCGAGGGGCCGAAGGTCCCGCGGTCCATGCGAACGGGGCTGCGAGGCAACTGCACCGCCTCGATGGAGACGGTTGCGTCCTCTCCCGTCGCCCGTGAGCAGATGCGGGGTCGCCTGCGGCGACCCCCAGGGAAAAAGATGGAGGTGTAAGCTTTAACGTCGCCGAGAGCGAACAGGGGGTTGAATCGATGGCTCCGAAAGACACAGAGACGTGCGGTCGTTGCAGCATGACCAGCGTCGTCGAGGCGACCAGCGGGGACGACGACGCGGGCGACGGCCGCGACCCGTTCGAGGGTGCGCGCATCGAGGTCCCGGAGGGGGAGATGCGCACGGTCGCGAAACCACAGATCCTGCTTGGCCGCGCCAAGCGAAAGCTAAACCAGGTTGCGACCAGGCTCACCTACGGACGATAATGGAAGAGAGCGTCTCAGGGTTCAAGACCCGCGGCGGTTGGGTCGACGCCGTCGAACACGGCGAGCGCATCGTCCGCGCGCTCAAGGACCTCCGCGAGGACGACGAGTCCGTCTCGCTCGCCGCCCTCGAGGAGTTCGACGACTGGCGGCCCAAGAGCCACGAACGACTGGACGAGGACGTCAACGAGAAGACCGCCGACCAGGCCAGCGTCGAGGAGGGGGAAGGCGAGAAGGCCGGCAAGGACCCGGACGAGGACCTCCAGACCGCCGGCGAGAAACTCACCGAGTCCTACGAGCGCCTCGAAGACGAGGACACGGACGAGGCCGTCGACAAGTGGGGCGAGTCGCTCGACTACGTCGCTCGCGCGGCCGACTCGGCGGGGCGCAAGGCCGTCCGCAAGGTCGAGGACGCGGTCTATCGCAACGTGATGACCCAGATCGCGCCGTACTACTTCGACAACGAACTCGTCAGTGCGAACCTCCAGCGGGTCAACGGCGACGACCGGCCGGAGTACATCTTCGAGATCAACGTCAACGACGACGACCTGAAGATCAAGGTCTCGAACAAGCTCGCCGACTACGAGTCGACCGTCGACCGCTGGCACGTCGACACCGAGAAGGCGACCGAGGCCGCCGAGGCCGCCGAGGGCGTCGAAGCGCCCGAGCCCGAATCCGAAGCCGACGCCGAGACGACCTGATCCGGACGCGCTTCGACTCGATTCCCCCGGTCCACCGACGGTCGCGACTCCGTCCTCCGTCGCCGCAGTCGGCAGGCTATTATACGAACCGCCGTTAGCCGTCCGCAGATGGCATCGCTGGCGATACTGTTGATAGCTGCGGGAGCGAGTCTGTTCATGGCGTGGGCGATCGGCGCGGGCTCGTCGGGGTCGACCCCGTTCGCGCCCGCCGTCGGCGCGAACGCGATCTCCGTGATGCGCGCCGGGTTCGTCGTCGGCATCCTCGGGCTCGCCGGCGCCGTCTTCCAGGGCGCCAACGTCACCGAGGCCGTCGGCCAGGAACTCATCCGCGGCGTCACGCTCTCGCCGGTCGCCGCCGTGGTCGGTCTCACCACCGCCGCGATCCTCGTCGCCTTCGGCGTCTTCGCCGGGTACCCGATCGCCACTGCGTTCACCGTCACCGGCGCCGTCGTCGGCGTCGGCCTCGCCCTCGGCGGTGACCCCGCCTGGGCGAAGTACCGGCAGATCGCCGCACTGTGGCTCGCCGTCCCGTTCGTCGGCGGCGGCATCGCCTACGCGACCGCTCGCTTCCTCCGGAGCGAGGGCGTGCCCGAGCGCCTCGCCGTCCCCGCGCTCGGCGGCGTCGTCGGGATTATCCTCGCCAACGTCGAGTTCGTCTTCCTCGGACCGGCCGGCGAGCAGTCGTCGATCGCCGCCTCGATCGCGACCGCGATCGGCGGGCCGCCGCTCGCCGTCCTCGCCCTCGTCTCACTCGCGCTCGCCGCTCTCGCCGCGGCCGCCCTCTGGTGGGACGTCCGCGAGAACGGCGACCGCGGGCAGCGACACTTCCTGCTCGTCCTCGGCGGCCTCGTCGCCTTCTCCGCCGGCGGGAGCCAGGTCGGCCTCGCGATCGGGCCGCTCGTCCCGCTGCTCGACCCGTTCGACCTCCCGATCGTCGCGGTCCTGATCGGCGGCGGCCTCGGTCTCCTGATCGGCTCGTGGACCGGCGCCCCGCGGATGATCAAGGCGATCTCGCAGGACTACTCCTCGCTCGGTCCCCGTCGTTCTATCGCCGCGCTCATCCCCTCGTTCGCCATCGCCCAGACCGCCGTCTTCTTCGGCATCCCCGTCTCGTTCAACGAGATCATCGTCTCGGCCATCGTCGGCAGCGGCTACGCCGCCGGCAACAGCGCCGTCAGCCGCGAGAAGATGCTCAAGACCGTCGCTGCCTGGGTCGGCTCGCTCGTCCTCGCGCTCGGCGTGAGCTACGGGGCGTTCGCCGCCGTCGACGCTGTGCTGTGAATGGTTACGATACTCGTTCGCACTCGTCGCTCAGGGGTCCACGGTAGCGTCCGACAAAGAGAGAAACCGGGGAGAGGCCTCGTCCGGAGACCGGTGCGGGACGTTACTCCGCGTCGCCGAGCAGGTCGGCGGGGTCCTCGCCGCCGCGTTCGGCGATCCGGGCGTTGATCTGGCGAGTCGCCTCGCCGACTTCGCGGCCGCGGACGGTCACGCGCTTGCGCTCGCCGTCGCGGGTCGGCTCGTAGCCGGTGCCGCCCTCGAGCATGATCTGCTTGAGGTCGGTGCCGCGCACGTCGTCGCGCATCGGTCGGCCGGTCTCGTCGGAGCCGCCGGTGATCTCCAGCGTGTACTCCGAGAGGCCGACGGCGCCGCCGTCGACTTCCTCGCCGATCTCTCGGCCGATGAATCGGTTCGCGTCCTGTCCGTCGATCTCTACCTGGTACGTGTGGCCGTCCTCCGGGTCGGAGACGGCGACGGTGAAATCTGCCATATAAGTCCGCAATCAGCGCGCGTTCAAAAGCCCGTCGGAACGCCGCGTCGGATCCCGCCCGCCGCCCCCAGCCGAGCGCGACCGCCCCTTCCTCCCGGCCGGTCCACGCACGCTATCACAGGTCGAGCGTGAACCCCGTTTTCGCGTCTCGGTCGAACCCGCAGTTCTCGTAGAACTCGTGTTTCCACGCCATGTCGGACCCGGTCAGCAGCATCACCTTGTAGCAGTCCCGCTCTCTCGCCCGGTCGATAGCGGCCTCGACGCACTGGGTTCCGAAGCCTTCGCCGCGATAGTCCTCGTGGGTCACGACGTTCTCGATCAGCGCGAACGGTCGAGCGCCCCGGGTCAGGTTCTTCGTCACCGAGAGGACGCAGGTCGCGACGAGCCGCTCGTCGTGTTCGACGACGACGATCTCGAGGTCGTCGTCCGTCACTATCTCCTCCCACAGGTCGTCCACGTCGCCGGGGTCGAGTACCGGGTCGTCGGGGTTGAGCGTCTGATACAGGCCGAGCAGTTCGTCGAGTTCGTTCGCCCGAACGGGTCTTGCCGTCGCCATGTCGACTCGGTTGGGCCTGCACGGCGGGCGCGGAAGAAGACGGTGGTCGGAGATTCACGACCGACCGGACCCAAGGCCCTTGACAGGTCCGTTCGAACGAGCGGCTATGTCAGGGTGGTCTCCGCCGTCGCCCCATCGAGTGGTGCTCGTCGGTCTCGTGCCTGCCTACGCGATCGTGTTGGCGTACGCAGTCCTCGTTCAGGGATCGGTGCTGCTGGGACTGCTTCCGGGGCTGGTCCTCGTGGGCGCGTACTTCCTGTGGCGGCTTCTCGTGGCGCTCGAAGCCATCGCCGATGGGATCCACCGTCTCGCGGACCAGCGGGAACGGGACTGAGGCCGCCGCGCTACGCCCGCTCGACGTCCACGACCGTCGAGACGCGAGCGTTCTCCTTCAGTCGGAGCCCGGCACCGCCGACCGACAGCGGGACGCGGTCGAGGTCGCTCACCCGGAGCGTCGGGTGGAACGCGCCCCGCGCTCGCACGGCGTCGCGCGTCTGGACCGTCGCGACCAGGTCCTCCGGGAGCGCCAGCGACTCGTTGTACTCGACCAGGTACTGGCCGGCGTCGAGGTGCCACCACTGGTAGTCGTCGCCTTCGTTCCGGTACTGTCGGTCGTGCGGCGCCAGATCCGCGGTCTCCAACTCGCCGCCACCGAAGTCGACGCGGCCCGGCGTCGTGACCTCGTGGACCTCGGTGACGGTCAGGTCCAGCCCTCGGCCCTCGGTCTGGGTCGATTCGTGGACGATATCGTCGACGAACGCCGTCAGGTCTGTCATACCTGGCCGTGACGGCCGCTCGCGTCAAAAGAGTGGGGACGACCGCTGTCGACGTTCACTCCGCGAAATCGTCCTCCCACGGAAAGATGCCGTCGCGCTGGACGACTTCGCCGTCGACCTCCAGTCGCGAGTCGCCGGTCATGTCGGTGATGAGATCGACGTGAACCGCCGAGTCGTTGCCGGACTCACCCTCGGGCAGGCAGGCGTCGTACGCGCGACCCAGGGCGAGGTGGACGGTCCCGGCCATCTTCTCGTCGAAGAGGATCCGTCCCGTTGGCCGGTCGATGCCGCGGTTCATCCCGATCCCCAGTTCGCCCAGCTGGCGGGATCCTCCGTCGGTCTGGATCACCTCGTCGACGACGTCCTCGCCCTGGGCGGCCTCCCAGTCGACGACGACGCCGTCCTTGAAGGTGAGCTTCACGTCGCGCACGTCGCGTCCGCGGATCGTCATGGGCACGTCGAAGGTGACGACGCCGGCGGTGTCGTACGGCGCGGTGAACACCTCGCCCGAGGGCAGGTTGTGCGAGTCGTAGGCGACGCTCGCAGCCGAATTGACGGCCGTCCGGCCGTCGATGAACAGCGTCAGGTCGGTCCCCTCGTTGACGATCCGGACCTCCTCGCCGTCGTCCAGGATCTCCTTCAGCTGCCCCATCTCCGCGGCGAGGGACTCCCAGTCGCGGAGCGTGGCGTCGTAGACGAAGTCGGCGTACTCCTCGTAGGCCATCCCCGCCTGCTGGGCGAGCGCGCGCGTCGGGTGGACGGTCGACACCCAGTCCGTCGCGAGGCGGGCTTCCCGGACCCCCTGGCGCGCTCGTCCGTAGCGCTGGGTCCGCTCGCCGGGCACGTCGGCCGTCGCCGCGGTGTTGCGCCCGCCGCCCAGCGAGAGCACGCTGTCCGCATTTTCGTATAGCGATAATTCGTGTATGGGGTCCTCGTCGAACTCACTGTCGTGTGCGCGGAGATACGCGCGCTGGACTTCCTCGGAGCTGTAGACCGTCGTCGGGTTCGCGCCGCGCTCGCCCAGCGCCGCGGCGACGGCGACCGCCAGGTCGTGGGCCCCCTCGTCGACGGACACGACCACGTCGTCGCCCTCCTCGATGCGCGCGCTCCAGTCGACCAGCGTCTCCGCGTGCTCGCGTATGCGCTCGTCCATACCCGGAAATCGACCGCCACGGCCAAAACGGTGCCGTGACCGCTCCACGGACTCGACGCCTATCGTGCCTGTTCGTTCGGGATAGAATCCGTCTCGCATCCTCTTTAGGGCTGCCTAAAGTTCGAAACGGCTTTATGGAATTAGGCGAGCCTAAACGACATGGACGACACCCACTCCGAACGGTCCAGACGACAGTTCCTGACGCTCGGCGCGGGAATCGCGGCTAGCGGCCTGCTGGCCGGCTGTACCGACGACGCCGGGTCGGGCGGCGACACCGACGCCCCGACCGCGACTCCCACCGACGAACCGACGCCGACGGCGACCCCGACCGAGACGCCGGCGGAGACGGCGACCGACGCCGCGACCGTCACGGGATCGGGCGTGGAGACGCCGTACTCCGTCTCGATCGAACCCGTGGGGAGCGTCGAGTTCGAGTCGGTGCCCGAGACGTGGGTCGCCAACAACGGCTCCTGGGCGGACATGGGGATCGCGCTCGGCCTCGAACCGCCGGAGGGCGTCTGGCTGAAAAGCCGGTACCACACCCAGTACTACGACTCGATCCCGGGCGTCGGCGTCGACAAGAGCGACATGGTCTCGCTCTACCAGGACGGGGGCGTCAGCAAGGAACTGTTCTACGAACTCGACGCCGACGTGCACGTCTTCGACCCGAACTTCCTGGTGAACCGCTTCAAGAGCATGGAGCAGGAAGACGTGACGGAGATCCGCGAGGAGATCGCGCCGATCTTCGGTAACTGCATCTACGCCCAGCACTACCCCTGGCACTCCGACTACCGCTACTACTCCCTGATGGAGGGCTTCGAGAAGCTCGCCCAGGTGTTCAAGCGGACCGACCGCTACGAGGCCTTCGAGGCGGTCCACGACGAGTTCCAGTCGAACCTCGCGCCGGTCGTCCCCAACCAGGGCGAGCGCCCCGAGGTGGCCGTCCTCTGGGGCGTCGGCAACGAACCCGAGCAGTACTACCCGTACATCATCGGCGAGGGAACCGGCTTCAAGCACCTCCGCGACCTCGGGGTCCGCGACGCCCTGGCCAGCACGGACATCAAGGACTTCCACGGCTCGCGCGCGGCTATCGACCTCGAGACGCTGCTGGAGGTCGACCCCGATGTGCTCATGCTCCGCGGGTACGAGGCGATGGAGCGCGGGAAATTCGAGGACACTGTCGTCTCGTACCTGGATGGCCACGACACCGCGAGCGCGCTGACGGCCGTTCAGAACGGCGACGTCTACCGCGCCGGCGGCCTCTACCAGGGCCCGATCACGAACATGGTCCTGACGGAACGGACCGCGAACCAGCTCTACGGCGCCGACGCGGAGCTGTTCGACCGCGAGCGGGTCGCCGAGATCGTCGCCGGGGACCTGTAGATGAGTGGCGCCGACGACGACGCGGGCAGTGCGGACGGCGGTGACGCGGGTCGTGAGCGGTCAGTGCGCTACGACGCCGTCGTCGTCGGCTGCGGACCGGCCGGCGCGGCCGCCGGCGTCTTCCTCGCCAGATACGGCCTCGAAACCGCCGTCTTCGACCGCGGCTCCGCCTCGCTGGACCGCTGTGCGTTCCTGGGGAACTACCCCGGGTTCCCCGCCGGTATCGACGTCGAGACGTTCCAGACGTTGCTTCGCGAGCACGCGAACGAGGCCGGCTGTGCGCTGGTCGACGACCTCGTCGAGTCGGTCCAGCGTGCGGACGGAGCGGACTTCGCCGACGGCGAGCTTGCCCCGCCAGCCGACGACCGCGATGCCGACGCTCGATTCGTCGTCGAAACGCAGGACGGCCGCTGCGTCACAGCCGACCGAGTCGTCGCCGCGACGCGGTACGACGGGGAGTACCTCCGGCCGCTCGGGGGCGACGAGATGTTCGAGACCCACGAACACGGCGGTGAAGAACACGAGCACTTCGACCCCGACTACGCCGACGAAGACGGTCGAACGGAGGTCGCGGGGCTCTACGTCGCATCGCCGGCCGGCCAGCGGGACGTGCAGGCCGTCGTCGCCGCCGGGCGCGGCGCCCACGTCGCCCGGACGCTCCTCGAAGACCGCCGGACGGAACGGGGCTACCCCCGCGAACTCGCTCGCCACTACGACTGGGTTCTTCCCGACAGCGAGTTCGAAGGCGAGTGGGGCGACCGCGAACGCTGGGAGACGTGGTTCGACGAGCGCGTCCCCGGCGACCACGGCGTGGGCGACGAGCGACTCGCCGAACTGCGCGATGCGTACCTCGACCGGGCGTTCGAGACCCACCGGAGCGCCGACGAGGTCGCAGACCTGACCGAACGCGCCCACCGGCGGTTGCTAGACAACCTCGACGACGACCTCGTCCTCGAACGCGCCGCCGAGATCGAGGCCGAGCGCACAGTCGAGACCGACGCAGAACCCCCCGTATCCGACGGATAGCCTGGCGATACCGGTCCACCCGCCGTTCTCGAACCGGAATTACTAAGTCGTTGTTTAGGCATACCTAAAACGATCAGATGGCCGGAGACGTCGCGTCGAACACCGGACGGGAAGCGGGCGAGAGCGCTCGCCTCGCCTGGATCGACTGGTCGCTGGTATCGCTGTGTCTCGCGAGTCTCGCCATCACCGTCGTCGCAGGGCTCGCGCAGGTGAGTTTCGGGTCCTATTCGATGTCCGTCGCGGAGGCGTGGCAGTCCGTCGTGGATCCGGCGGTGCTGCTGGACCCGCGGTGGCTGCTGAACTTCCTCCTCGGCGAGGAACTGATGCGGACCGTCCTTGGGTTTCAGGGCGAACTGCCCGACCTGCCGACGACGACGCTCATCGTCTGGAACATCCGCCTGCCGCGGGTGTTCGTCGCGATGATCGTCGGGATGAACCTCGCCGTCTCGGGCGCTATCTTCCAGGCGGTCACCAGGAACGAACTCGCGAGCCCGTTCATCCTCGGGGTCTCCTCGGGTGCGGGCTTGCTGATCCTCCTGACGCTCGTCGTCTTCCCGGTGCTGGCGGCCGCGCTCCCGCTCATCGCCGCCCTGGGAGGCATGGGGGCGTTCGTGCTGGTCTACGCGATCGCCTGGAAAGGCGGCACCTCGCCCGTGCGGCTCGTCCTCGCCGGCGTCATCGTCGGCACCGTCTTCCAGAGCATGCAGACCGGCCTCTTTTTCTTCGCCGACAGCATCGGCGTGGTCCAGTCGGCCATCGCGTGGACGACCGGCTCGCTTACTGGCACGGACTGGGAGCAGGTCCGTACCGCGCTTCCGTGGACGATCGTGGCGATGGGCCTCGCCCTCGTCGGCGCTCGTCAGTTGAACGTGCTGCTGCTGGGCGAGCGGACCGCCTCGTCGCTCGGCATGAACGTCGAACGGATGCGTTTCGCCCTCTCGGTGGTGGGCGTGCTGGCCGCCGCGGCGAGCATCGCCGTCGCCGGTATCGTCGGTTTCGTCGGCCTCATCGTCCCGCACGTCGTCCGCAACGTGGTCGGTAGCGACTACAAACGGCTCGTCGTCGGCTGCCTGTTCGCGGGTCCGGCCCTGCTGGTCGCCGCCGACGTGGGCGCACGACTCGCGATCCCCGTCTTCACGGGCGGGAGCGGGCAGATGCCCGTCGGCATCGTCACCGGCCTGATCGGCGGCCCGTACTTCCTCTACCTGATGCGCAGACAGGAGCAACTCGGAGAGATATGAGCAAGAGCGACACCACCCCGATCGAGCACCGCCGCGACGAAGACGTCCACAGCGAGTGCGACGAGGCGCCGGACGCCCAGACCTCCCTCACCAGCCCGGCGGTGGCCACGTCCGCCGGCAGTGACGGGACCCCGTTCGCCGCGGAGGACCTGGTCGTCGGCTACCCGACCTCCGAGGAGCCGGTCGTCGACGGCGAGTCGCTCGTCGCCGCGCCCGGGCAGGTCACCGCCCTCGTCGGCCCGAACGGGAGCGGGAAGAGCACGCTCCTGAAGGGGATGGCCGACCAGCTCGCCCCCGACGCGGGCTCGGTCCTCCTCGACGGGAGCGAGGTCGGATCGATGGACTCGAAGGACCTGGCGCGCCGGCTCGGCTTGCTCTCCCAGGAGAACGTCGCCCCCGAGAGCATCACCGTGGAGAAACTCGTCTCTCACGGTCGTTACCCGCATCGGGGCTTCTTCGACGGACTCACCGACGAGGACCGCGCCGCCATCGACCGCGCGATCGACCTCGCAGGCGTCGACCACCTCCGAGAGCGCGACGTGGGCAGTCTCAGCGGCGGGCAGAAACAGCTCGTCTGGATCGCCATGATCCTCGCCCAGGAGACGGACGTGCTCCTGCTCGACGAACCGACGACGTTCCTCGACATGCACCACCAGCTCGAAGTCATGGAGATCATCGAGACGCTGCGGGCGGAGAGCGAGAAGACCGTCGTCGTCGTCCTCCACGACCTCCAGCAGGCCGCCCGCCTCGCCGACCACGTGGTCGCGCTCAAGGACGGCGCCGTCCAGGGCCGGGGCCAGCCCGAGGACGTGATAAGCGAAGGGATGCTCGCCGACGTGTTCGGCATCGAAGCGACCGTCACCCAGTCGGACCTCGGCCCGCAGATCACGCCGCTACGGCCGCTCCACGACGACGCCGGCGTCGACGTGCATCTCTGAGCCCGAATTCTCACACTTCTGAGCGTCTGAGTCGCTGATTTTCGCGCTCTCCCGTGTTCGCGCCGATCGGTGTGCGTCTGACGCTGTCAACGCCATGCCGATATATCGAATCGCGGGCGTGACGCCAGATGCAGGCCGTGCGAGCGTCGACGGCTCGGCGCGAAACCGCCCACTACCGACACTGTCGCGAGAATCGACACGGTGTCGAAGCCGGTTTTCCCGCACCGGAGTGCTTACCGCCCGGTGACCGCCGCGTCCTCGTATGGCGACGATCCTGGACGGCGAGGCACTGGCCGCTCGACTCCGTGAGGACCTGCGCGAGTCAGTCGAACGACTCGCGGACGCGGGCGTTCGTCCCGGACTGGCGACCGTCCACATGGGCGATGACCCCGCCGCCGAGTCCTACGTCGCGATGAAACAGCGCGACTGCGCGGAACTCGGCATCGACGGGACGCACGTCGACCTCGACCCAGAAGCGCCCGCTTCGACGCTCCACGGGGCCCTCGCGGATCTCGACGCCGACCCGAGCGTCCACGGGATACTGGTCCAGGACGACGTACCCGACCACGTCGACTGGCGGGCGGCCGTCCGCCGCATCGACCCCGAGAAGGACGTGGACGGTCTGCACCCCGAGAACGTCGGCCGCCTGGTCGCGGGCGACCCCCGATTCGTCCCGTGTACGGCCCTGGGGATCCGGGCGCTCCTCGACGAGTACGGGATCGGTTTCGCGGGCGCGCACGTGACCGTGGTGAACCGGTCGATGATCGTCGGCAAGCCGCTGGCGGCGCTGTTGTCCCGGTCGGGTGACAGCGGGGCCCCAACGGTGACGGTCTGTCACTCCCGCACGGCGGACCTCGCCGCGAAGACTCGGGCCGCCGACGTCCTCGTCGTCGCCGTGGACAGCCCGGGATTTCTCGACGGGTCGATGGTCAGCGAGGGGACGACGGTGATCGACGTGGGCATCGGTCGGGTTCCGGCAGACACCGAGCGGGGATACGAACTCGTCGGCGACGTGGACGCCGAGAGCGTCGAACCGAAGGCCGACTACTTCGCGCCCGTTCCCCGCGGCGTCGGCCCGATGACGCGTGTGATGCTCCACCACAACACCGTCGAAGCGACCCGGCTGCAGACCGGGATGGCAGTCGACACCGACGGTGGTCCGACCGTCTGACTCCCGATATTCAGGTGTTCGGGGCCACGAAGCAGTTTTTTCGCGCCTGGTCGTCTCGCGGGCGATCCGACTCCGTCTGACGCTGTCAAGGGCATGCCGATATATCGAACTCGTCGGGCGGCGGTCTCCGACGGCTGTCCGAATCACTCGAATCTCGTTCGCTCGCTACGCTTTGGCGGGGAGGACTGCGGTAGACCACTGCCACGAACCACAACCCCTACTTGCGCCCCCAGCGATTCGCGGAGTATGCAACTGGGCGTCATCGGACTCGGACGGATGGGGCAGATCGTCGTCGACCGCGCACTCGACGATGGCCACGATATCGTGGCCTTCGACCTCGACGAGGAGGCGGTCGCGACGGCCGCCGACGCGGGCGCGACGCCGACCGAGTCGGTCGTCGACCTCGCCGAGCGCCTCGGCGACGAGAAACGGATCTGGCTGATGGTCCCCGCCGGCAAAGCCGTCGACGCCGCGCTCGACGACCTCGCGCCGCACCTCGACGCCGACGATATCGTCGTCGACGGCGGCAACTCCTACTTCGAGGACTCGGTCCGCCGCGCCGAGTCGACCGACGCCGCGTACCTCGACTGTGGCACCTCCGGCGGGCCCGCCAGCGCCGAGGAAGGGTTCTCGCTGATGGTCGGCGGGCCGGAGTGGGCCTACGAGGAACTCGTGCCGGTCTTCGACGCCGTCGCGACCGGGCCGGCGGGTCACGACCGCATGGGGCCCGCGGGATCGGGCCACTACGTCAAGATGGTCCACAACGGCGTCGAGTACGCGCTGATGCAGACCTACGGCGAGGGGTTCGAACTGCTCGCGAACGGTCGCTACGACCTCGATCTCGAATCGGTCGCGCGCACGTGGAACAACGGTGCGGTCATCCGGTCGTGGCTGCTCGAACTCTGCGAGGAGGCGTTCCGCGAGGAGGGCAACCACCTCGGGACCGTCGCCGACCGCGTCGAGGGCGGGTCTACCGGGACGTGGACCGTCCAGGAGGCGCTCGAACAGGAAGTGCCGGTACCGCTCATCTACCAGGCGCTCGCCGAGCGGTTCGACTCGCGCTCGTCGGGCGGCGAAGGCCCCGGTCGGTTCTCGCGACGGCTCGCGAACCGGCTTCGGTACGGGTTCGGGCGGCACGAGGTGCCGCGGCGAGAATAGCGAGACGCGAACGAAGTGAGCGTCTCGGAATTGCGAGCGGGGAGCGCAGGTGACCCGCGAGTAGCGAGAGGCGAACGAAGTGAGCGTCTCGGAATTGCGAGCGGGGAACGCAGGTGACCCGCGAGTAGCGAGAGGCGAACGAAGTGAGCGTCTCGGAATTGCGAGCGGGGAGCGCAGGTGACCCGCGAGTAGCGAGGTGCGACGGCGGGAATCGCGAATCCACTCGGCGTTTGAACACGTTCGGCGCCGTTCCCGGTCGCTGTCCGGGAATGAAGCGTCACCTAATTATACGGGCGCTCCAAAGCCAGATACATGGCCAACCTAATGAGTGTCGCACTCGGGGCCGGGTTGACGCTCATCGTCGTCGCCATCCACTACGCGCGCGGGACCGGCTGGGAACCGCCGGCGGACATCTCCCAGGAAGTCCTCGAGCGGCGCGCGGCGGCGGTGCCCGAGACCGACTTCCCCGAACCCATGAACCGCTCCATCGGCGGCGGCGCCGCGGGCGCCATCCCCGCCGGCGAGGGTGGCGCCGAACTCGAAGAGGGCGAGGAAGGCGAGGGAGAGGAGGAAGGCTTCGACCCCGAGTCCATCCCCGAAGACGAGGTCGAGTACTACGAGGTCGAGTTCGCCAAGGAAGGCGAGACCATCGAGATCGCCAACAACGAGAACATCCTCGACGTCGGCGAAGAGGAGGGCTGGGACCTGCCCTACGCCTGCCGCCAGGGCCAGTGCGTCTCCTGTGCCGGTCAGATCCAGGACGGTCCCGCGCTCGATTACATCCAGCACGAACACAACGAGGCGCTGTTCGACGACGACATGGACGACGGCTACTGCCTGACCTGCGTCGCGTACCCGATCGACGACTTCACGCTCGAAACCGGCGAGCAGCCCTGACCGCTGTCGGTACGGATCCGCCGTTTCTCTCCGCGTCTCACAACCGTTAAGGACGAGACCGCGGTATCCTGACACGAGGGCCCGTAGCTCAGTGGACAGAGTGCTTGGTTCCGGACCAAGTTGTCCGGGGTTCAAATCCCCGCGGGCTCGCTTCTCCGATTTCGTTCGACGCGGAGTCTCGTCTCCGCGTTTCTCCCGAAATCGGTGTGCATCGTCGGGGATTTGAACTACGGCAGACCGAACGGAGTGAGGTCTGGCATCGAGTTCAAATCCCTGCGGGCTCGTCTCCGGCGTCGCGTCGCTCCTCAGTCGATGAGCCCGCCGACCCTCGCGAACGCTTCGCGTTCGCTCAGTCCCCGCGGGCTCGTCTCCGGCGTCGCGTCGCTCCTCGCGGGTTGGTCGTGCCGCGGAACGGGACGCTACTCCTCAGTCTCGTCCGCTTCCCATCCTTCGGTGACTATCCGCTCCTCGTCGACGCCCTCGGACTCCAGCAGGTCCTGCGTCTCGACGACCATCTCGGGGACGCCGCAGAGGTAGAAGTCCGCGCCGTCGAGCCCGCCGTCCAGCGCGTCGGGGAGGTGATCCTGGACGTGTCCCGTCCGGCCCGCCCACGCCCCGTCGGCGTCGGAGAGAACGTAGTCCACGGAGAGGTCCTCGTGCTCGGCGTGCAACTGGTCGAGGCTCTCGCGGAAGATGAGGTGTTCCTGGTCGCGCTCGCCGAACACGAGCTGGGCGGCGCCGACGCCGACGCGAGCGTACTGCTTGAGCATGGGATACAGCGGCGTGATCCCGGTGCCGGTCGCGACGAAGACGGCGTCGCGGTCCAAGTTCCGGACGGCGAGGTTCCCGTCGACCGGCTCGATCTCGATCTCGTCGCCCGGCGTCCGCTCGTGCATATAGACGGAGCCGTTCCCGTCGTCGTAGCGCTTGATGGCGAGGACGATCTGGTTCGTCCCGGGGAGGTTCGCCGCAGTGTAGGGGCGCGTCTCGTCCTCGCCGTCGAGTTCGAAGTGGATCTCGGTATGCTGGCCGGGCTCGTACCTGAACTCGTGGTCGTCGGCGACGAGCCGGAACTGCTTCACGTCGGGCGTCATCTGGTGGACGTCCGCGACCGTGACGGAGATGGTCATTGAGACGTACTTAGCGGTTCGCGACGGAAAGACGTGCTGTCGACTCGGTGGCCGTCTCAGTCGTTGATCAGCGACTCGATGCGTCCCGTCACCTCCTCGGGATCCAGGCGGAAGAATTCGAACGCCACCATTCGCAACGGCTCCTCGAAGACGTCAACCAGCGGGATGTCGATCCGCTCCATCTCGGCGAGCGTCTGCGTCCCGATCCGCGCTTCGTCCGCGTCTTCGAGCCGGCCGTGAGCGACGACGCTACGCCACCGGTCGTCATCGCTTTCGCTCCCGTACACGACGAACGTCACCGGCCTGTCGACCAGCGCTTCGGGGTCGTCCCCGCGATCGACGGAGATTCGAAAGTAGAACACCCGGTCAGTCGGGTCGTAGCCGTACGACACGGGGACGGCGTCCGGCCATTCGTCTCCCACGGTCGACAACGCGAGCACGCCCGTCCCACCTCTCTCCAGGAACTCGTCCACTTTGGCCTCCCCCATCTCGACCTGATCGGCGTCACTCATGTCATCAGGTACGGCCGTCGGCGTAATAAGCGCGTCACCGGATCCACGACCCGACCCGGTGGTGAGTTCCGATCGATCTGCGTCGGTGAACGCCCGGATTCGCGACGGCGATGCAGCGTTCGCGATTTAGAGCGCCGCAGAACGACTGAAAGCCGATCTAACGGGCGCGACTGTGGCCGCGTCGGGCGTGACCGATCTACATTTGATATAGCGACATATGATTTATTGAGAGGATCGGGTCGAACGGACTCGGTCGACGATTCGTGGATACATCGCTCTTACACTGCCGAAATCGTCGAAATCTGGACGAATCGGTGGGCCTGGCGAAATTTCGGTCGTTCCGGTGGCTGATCCCGGGCCGGCGGCAGGAAGCCGGCCGACACCAACTTTCTTGTACGAGCTCGACAGTCTCGCGGTATGGCGACGACGGCGGACGACCTGATGGAGCCCCACGTCCTCGCGCACGCGAAGCGCCGGCTCTTCCCGGAGAACGACCGCGAGGACGCGTACGCCGTGGTCGACACGCAGTTCGCCCAGGAGCGGTGGATCGACCGGACGGCGATCGACGAGGCCGTTCGCGAGACGCTCGCGCCGTTCAACCACGTCCGGGTCGGTTCGGGGTATCCCGATCTCGTCGGCGTTCGCCCGGTCGACGACGACCTGCTGGCGGTCGACCGTCTCGGCGGGGAGCCGCCGCTGATCGCCGTCGAGGCGAAGGGGTACACCGACGGCGGCGGCGTCGACGTCGAACGCGGCGTCGTCCAGGCCCACGACCGACTCGACGAGGCCAACGTCGCCTTCCTCGCCGCGCCCGAACCGGCGATCAGCCAGTCGGCACGGTCGCTCGCGCGGGAGTGTAACGTGGGCGTCCTCGCGGTCGGAACCGACGGGCGGGTGGCGAGCGTCGAGACGCCGCGCGTCGTCGGCAACCGGACGACCGACGCGGCGACGTCCATCCGCTTCCAGGCCAGCGCGCAGGGCGTCGCCGGCAAGAGCTTCGGGCTCAACCACCCGAAGAACTACCTCGCGTACCCGCTCGCCGTGGCCCACGACCGGGAGACAGCGGCCGTCCTCGCCGAGCGCGTCGTCCGCGCCGTCGACAGTGCCCGGACCGGCGCGGGCGCTTTTCCGACGTCGCGCCGAAGTGGGGACTGCTCGCGCGCCGAGTCGTCTACGCTTACCCCGCGACGGAGCTGCTCGTCACGGAGCTTCAGACGCTCCACGACGACGGCGAGCCCTCGCCGACGCTCCGACAGTTCGTCACCTACCTGCATCGGCTCCACCCGACGTTCGCCGTCGAGTTGTTCCTCCGGGGTGACGAGGCCGTCCGCGGGCGAGTGTTGACCGACGACGGCGAGCTCCGTCGCGACGAACTCCGCGACGGCGACGTGTACCACTCGCCGACCGTCTTCCAGCTGAAAGCGATGCTGTACCACGCGGGGATCCTCACCGAGCGCGGGAGCGAACCCCACCGGCTCGACCCGTGTACGGACCGCTGGGCGCTCCGCAACGACGTGGGGCCGAGTCCAGAGTGAGCCCGTCCCCTCCGTGCTGAGGGACAGGTGCCGGCGTGTGCCGGTGGGCCGTTTTTGCCGCTCTGCACTGTACCTCGAACGGGAAGCGTCATGAATTTCGACAAATTCACCGGAACCGTCCAGAATCGCCTCCAGCTACCGGGAACGGGCCAGGCCGTCCGCGCGACCCGCGCGACGCTGACGACGCTCGGCGAGCGCATCCAGGAGGGGGAAGCGAACGACCTCGCGGGCCCCCTACCGATGGAGATCGACCACTACCTGACCGGGGCGGTCGCCGAACACGGCCAGCACTTCGAGTGGGGCGAGTTCCTCGACCGCGTCGCCGAGCGCGAGGGCCAGGTCGCCCCCGACGACCGCGCGGACGTTGCGCACCACGCGCGCACGGTCGTCGCCGTCGTGGCAGAGGCGACGCCGGAGGGACAGCTCGACCAGATCCGCGACCAGCTCCCGGCCGACGAGGGGTGGGACAGCCTGTTCGAACTCCTCGACCAGTCCCAGACCGCGGGCGATAACTCGGACTGACCGGCCGGGTGCGTTCTCGCTCGGCCCGCCTTTTAGTTCGGCCTCAATGATCAGCGCGAAGGGATAAGTAGTCGTCCTCCGAAGCGGGTGACATGTGGCGCTCCTCGAAACGGGGGCGGAGCCGGGTGACGTGCATCGCCTGCGGCGACGACGTGCCCCGGTCCGACGCCAGGGAGTACGACAAGTTCGGCGACCGCTGGGACCGCAAGGGCAAGGAGTTCGAGTACCTCTGCAAGCCCTGTGACCGCGACCGCTGTCACCAGCCCCGCGGGGACCTCGAAGCCCTCCTCGAAGACGTCGAGTCGAGTACCACCGGAACCAGTCAGGACGCGTTTCTCGCCACGTATATCGAACGGGCCGAGCGCCGCGACTCCATCGGGGAGCGGTAACCGACGGTTCGCCGCTCGTCCGTCGCTCGTTCGCCGCCGCTGGACAGGCGCCCGGACCACAGAAAGCCTATCTGTACCGTCGTCATAGCCCGCTACATGACTACCGAGGACGAGCAGGCCCAGGCCGGCACCGTCGAGGGCCAGGGACCCGTCGAGATCGACGAGGAGATGGCCCGCCACCTGGCGAACAAGCGTGAGGAACTGTTCGAGAAGTTCGAGATCCGCGACGAGTTCCCCGCGGAAGTGATGCGGGAAGCCGAGGAGCGCACCGAGGACGTCCAGCAGGAGATCGCCGACGAGGTCGACGAGCGCCGCGACCTGCGCGACATGACGACGTGGACGACCGACCCGATCGACGCGCAGGACTTCGACGACGCCATCTCCGTCGAGAAGCGCGACGACGAGTACGTCCTCTGGGTCCACATCGCCGACGTGTCCCACTACGTCACCCCCGGCACGGCGATGTGGGACGAGGCCCGCGAGCGGGCCAACACCGTCTACCTCCCGGCGTACACCGTCCACATGCTCCCGCCGATCCTCGCCGAGACCGTCTGCTCGCTGGTTCCCAACGAGGACCGACTGGCCCACACCGTCGAGATGCACCTCGACCCCGAGACGCTCTCGTACGAGGAGATTAACATCTACAAATCCGTCATCGAGTCCGACGCGCGGCTCACCTACACCGAGTGCGAGGCGATCCTCGACGACCCCGAGAGCGCCGACGACCTGCTGGAAGACACCGACGTGGACCTCGCCGAGAAGACCGAACTCGTCTGGGAACTCGCCGACCGGATGCACGAACAGCGCAAGGAAGACGGCTCCCTGGTGCTGAACCCCGCCCGCGACCGTGCCCACACCATCATCGAGGAGTGCATGCTCAAGGCCAACAAGGCCGTCACGCACGAACTCATGTGGGACCGCGGGGTCGAGGCGATGTACCGCGTCCACCCCCAGCCCTCGCCGGACGAGTGGGACGAGGCGCTGCGGGAGATCCAGGACCTGGGCGGCGTCTCGATCCCCGGCGACTCCTGGGACGACCCGCGGAAGGCCGTCAACGCGACGCTCGAACAGGCACCCGGCCGTCAGCTCTCGAAGATCCAGCGCGCCGTGATGTTCGTGATGCCCCGCGCCAAGTACATGAGCGACCCCTTCGGCGGCCACCACGCCCTGAACTTCGAGATCTACGGCCACTTCACCTCGCCCATCCGTCGCCTGTCGGACCTCATCAATCACTGGATCGTCGCCACGAACGACGTCCCCGAGGACCTCGCCGCGCTCTGTCAGCACGCCTCGGACAAGCAGAAAGACGGCGAGCAGTGCGAACGCGAGTACAAGCAGTTCCTCCAGGAGGTCGGTCTCGACCCCCACGCCGTCAACAACCGCGGGCTGGAAGTCGTCGACGAGGACGAAGGCGAAAACGAGGACTGACCGACGCCTCGCCCCAGGGCTCCGACCGACGCCCCGCCCCAGCGCTCCGACCGACGCCCCGCCCCCGCCCCCGCGCGCCGTCCGACCCGCCTCTCCCTCGCCACCGCTGCCTCCTGCTTTCGACCGGCGCGACGTCGCCTCCGTTCCGGCTCCCCGCCTGTTCCCCCGGCCGTCTCGATGCGACTTTTCAGCCCTCGTCCTTCGAGGACGATTTCCGCTCGCGATAGTTCACGCGCAGAACGCCGCGCTCCCCGGTACTCCACGGTCTTTCGTATTCTCAAAACTTATAGAAATAATTCAAAAATAGTCCGTGGCGGGTTACTGGGTGTTTGGAGTGTGTTCAGAAAACTGAACTGGCATAAAATTTTAGTGGGGATCGATCGTAGCATCGATCGAGAGGTGACGAATCGATGGCCACCAGAGACAGGACTCGCCCCACGCGGGAGCACAGCATCGCCGACCGCCGACTCTCCCGATACGACCTCCTGTTACTGGTGATACCCGCGGCGTTCCTGCTGGCGCTCGTGGGGTCGACCGTGTCGTCGATCCCGACGTCGGCGTTCGTGGCGGGCGCGTCCATCGTCGGCGGGCTCGCCGTCGCCGACGGCCTGTTCGTCAACCCTCCCGGGCGCAGTCGCGGTCGGTAAGTGACGATTGTTCCGAGAGATCGTCCGCACAGCCGTTCTCGCCGATACGTTCTCCCGTCCGTCGAAATCGCCGATCACCCGGTAAGGCGTGCGTTCGCCGATCCCGTCGGTAGGCCGAACCAGTTTGGTGGGCTCTTTATTAAATATCTCTCGAACGTACTGTTACGAACGGCTGCCGGCGCTACGGCCCCTGGTGGTCCCCACCGCGGACGCCGCGACCCGAACACACCGGTGAGTTCACCTCAATCATGCCAGACAGCGACCAAATCGACACGAGCAAGCAGATCCACAAGCGGACGGGTCGGACGTTCTACGTCGCGACGAAGCTCCTGCCTGAGCGGGTGCGGGAAGCGACGTACGTCCTCTACGCCTTCTTCCGGGTCGCCGACGAAGTCGTCGACCGGACCGACGACCCCGACCCCGCCGCGCAACGTCGTCGCCTCGAATCGATGCGGGCGGCTGCACTGGGCGAGCCCGCCGAGGCGGCCGACCTGCCCGACGACGAGCGGGCGGTACTCGCCGCCTTCCGGTCGCTGGCCGCCGAGAAGGGCATCGCGGACGACGAGGTCGCGGTGTTCGTCGACGCCATGATACAGGACATCGAGACGGCCCGATACGAGACCTACGCGGACCTCGAAGCGTACATGCGCGGGTCGTCGGTCGCCGTCGCGAACATGATGATGGCTGCGATGGAAGTACCCGACGCCGAGCGCGAGCGCGCTCGCCCCCACGCGGCAGCCCTCGCGGAAGCGTTCCAGCTCACCAACTTCCTGCGTGACGTCCGCGAGGACGTCCACGACTACGGCCGAGTGTACCTCCCGCGGGAGACTCTCGACCGGTACGGCGTCGCGGAATCGGATCTCGCAGTGGCCAACGTCACCGACGAGTTCGTCGCGGCGATGCGCCACGAACTCCAGCGGACGGAGCGGCGCTACCGCGAGGGAGTCGCCGGCATCCGACTGCTCCCCGAGGACTGCCAGTTCGGCGTCCTCCTCGCGGCGGTGTTCTACGCCGAGCACCATCGACTGATCCGGGCCCGTGACTACGACGTGCTCTCGGAGACCCCCGAACTCGGCCGACTGCGCCGGGGCTACCTGCTCGTCCGGACGTGGGTCCACTGGCGGCGCCACCGCGACCCCGAGGCGACCTTCTACGCGGTCAGCGCGATCTCCCGGGGTGGCGAGGGCGACGGCGTCGAGACCGACGGCGCGACGGGCTACGCGGCGTAGCGCCGCCCCGGATCGCGTTCTCGACGACGGTCGCTGTCGCTCTCGGATTTTCGACTGCGAAAAAATCGCGTGGCGAGTCTATCGGCCGCGGTTCTCGTTGCTGGAGAGGCTCGGGCGCGTTCGCTCGGAGCCCTTCCCGCGCTTGTTGAGACCGCGGTTGCGGCGACCGGCGCTGGTGAGGCCGCGCAGCGCGCGGTCGGTGTGCTGGGACTCACAGATCCAGTTGAGATCGTCGTCGTTTTCGATCGCGGGGTGTTCGGGGTCGACGAGGATCACTTCGAACCACTTCTGGCTCCCGTCCTGCCCGACCGGGTAGGAGTTGAGCACGCGAAGGTTCGGGTAGACGCGGGTCGAACGCTCCTCGGCGACGCGCTGGAGGTTCTTCCGGCGGGTGATCCGGGTCACGCCCTGTCGCTTCGAGCGACGACCGGCCGTGAAGCGCTGCTTGCGGGCGCCGCCCTTGCGGATGCTCGCGCGGACGACCACGACGCCCTGCTTGGCCTTGTAGCCGAGCGAGCGCGCGCGGTCGAGGCGCGTCGGTCGCTCGATGCGCTCGATGGCGCCTTCCTCGCGCCAGTCCTGTTTTCGCTGCCACTGCAACTCCGCCAGCTTGCCGTCGTCCGGGTCCTTCCAGGCGTCCCGGATGTAGGTGTAGAAGCTCTTTGCCATGGGTGTTCACCGCCGGGCGTTGCGTGGTTCAATCTCCGGCGACGGTCGCCGGAAATCACATCCCGACCTGCACAGGCAGGTGCCCGCTGGTGCCCGACCGCCCAGCGAGTTGATTTCGAGTTCCGCGTTCGCGCCCTTAAGGGATCCGAACTCCCGTCGGCGCGGACGTGTCTCTCGGCCAACTACTGTCACACGTACATTATTATACGATTGTATTTTACTCCCAAGGACACGATGGAACGCGAGGATCTGCTGGGGGGACTCGAAGACGCGGGGTTGACGTCGTACCAGGCGGAGGCGTACCTGACGCTGCTCGACATGGGGGTGTCGCCGGCGGTCGACGTGGCGCGGAACTGCTCGATCCCGGTGCCGCGGATCTACGACGTGCTGAACGAACTGGAGCAGATGGGGTACGCGGAGACGCTCGACAGGGAGACGCTGCACGCGCGGGCCCGCGAGCCGGCGGAGTTCGTGCAGGACCTCCACGAGCGGAGCGACCGGATCTCGGAGGTCGCAGACGAGATCGAGGAGCGCTGGGAGGCGTCGCCCCTGGGGGACAACAAGATGAACGTGACCAAGCGGGTGGAGACGGTCGTCGACCACGCCGAGGACCTGATCCGCGAGGCCGACTCCAGCGTCGACCTCGCGCTGACCGACGAGCAGCTGGTGGCCTACGAGCGCGCTCTCGCGGACGCGATGGACAACGACGTGGTCGTCCGGGCGTCGGTCGTCCCGACCGAGGGGGTCGACCTCGCGGACCACCCGGTCGCGGACCTGGTGACGGAGATCCGCGAGCGACCGCTCCCCGGCCCGTTCTGCGCGCTCGCGGACAGGACAAGGGCCTGCCTCGCACCCACGACGCGCATGCCGGAGCCGTACGGGGTCGTCATCGACGACGACATCGTCCCGTTCATCTTCCGCTGGTACTTCCAGACCTGCCTCTGGGAGGTCTGGGACACGGTCTCGCGGCGACGGCAGGACCAGCCCGTCTACGTCTGCCTGGAGGCGTTCATCAGAGACGTCTACCCCCTCTGGTGGGACGACGCGACGATCTCCGTCACCGTCAGGGGGACCGAGACCGACTCCGGACGCGACCGGGAGATCTCGGGCGTCCTCGTGGACGTGCACTACTCCGCAGAGTCCGCGAGGACTCCGCAGCCACCGACGCTGCTCGAACTCGCGGGACAGGCCACGGTCGCGCTCTGGACGCCGAACGGAACCTGCACGATCGGAAGCTGGGGTGCGCTTCTAGAAGACCTCGAAGCCCGGCGCGTCACTGTCGATGCCATCGAGTGGCCGGCTCCGTAGCGTCCGGTCTGACGCCGTCGTGACGACCGTTCGACGCCGCGTCCGTCTCTTCTTCCGTGGGGCCACCGCGAGCGTGCGAACGACAGACTACTCTATTCTCGTCCGCGATATTAGTGTCAATGAATAATATAGTGAGTAATTATAAACTAATTGTATTAACTGGAGTAAAAATGTCCGCGACCGCTGACGGCACCGGGCGTCTCCCGGTGTCCGCGGGAATTCCCGTCTCGCCGGTTCGAGACGGATCGCTTATGTGTCTGAAATTTTACCACGAAATGACGGAATTCGGATATAGTAATTACGAGCAACTTATGTCGTCAATACATGGACTATGGAGCTTCTATTGTAGGATTCGCTGATGTAGATTATTCTTACCTCTCGGCCTAGAAAAACGTTTTATACCGGTCATACGATGTAGGTGATGCACACCTTCCGGTGTGTATCGGAGGCAGAAATGACGAACAAACGGCAACCCCCGGAGGGGGGACGAGAGGAATCGCTATCCACGGAGTCGAGCGAGGACGGCGGGGGACCGTCCCGGCGCGACTTCCTCAAAGGGAGCGCGGCGGTAGGTGCCGTCGCGCTCGGCGTGGGGGCGGGGGCGATCGGGGCGGCCTCGGCGGGCATCCCGACGCCACGGCTCCACCGCGACGGCAACCTGATCAAGGACCCCGACGGCAACACGGTCACGCTGCGCGGGGTGAACATCGCGGACCCCAAGCGGATCAACGTCACCTCGCAGGCGCGGGGGAAAGACGCCGTGCAGGTGATCGACATGCTCACCGACGCGAGCAACGGCTGGTACCCGCGGATGATCCGCGTCCCGGTCCAGCCCGTCGACATCGGCGAGTACGAGCCCGGCTCCGGCCCGCCGGTCCCGGCGTTCGACCAGACACAGCTGGAGAGTTACCTGACGAACCACCTCGACGAGGTGGTCCAGCGCTGCGCCGAGCGCGGCGTCTACTGCGTCATCGACTACCACCGCCACCGCGACGTGCAGTGGGCGGAAGGCCAGGACGGCCCGGTCAACACGGCGCTCCAGGACGAGGTCGACATGTTCTGGGACACCGTCGCGCCGCGGTACGCCGAGGACACGCACGTCCTCTACGAGGTGTACAACGAACCCACCGAACCGGGGATGTGGGGGGACCCGACCACCACGCAGTGGGTGGCCGACGTCTGGCAGCTCTGGCTCGAGATGGCCCAGCCCTGGGTCGACACGATCCGGAGCCACGCCGACAACCTGATCCTGATGGGGTCGCCCAGCTGGACCCAGAGTCCGGAGGGCGCGCTCGTCGAGGAGTTCGACGGCGAGGACATCGCCTACACCTATCACATCTACCCGGGTCACAACTCCAGTCAGAACCAGAACTGGGAGGACGCGTCGAACAACGGCGAGGGGGTCGCCGGCGTCTACGAACAGGCGCCCCTGTTCGTCACCGAGTTCGGCTGGGAGGAGAACGGCGGCCAGTACATCGGGGGGACCGACGAGTTCGGCGACGCGTTCCTGGACTTCCTCGAGAAGAGCCCGGCCATCCACTGGACCGCCTGGATCGCCGACCCCGTCTGGCGCCCGGTCATGTTCGACCGCCCGTTCGCCGACAACGCGAACGACTCCGTCGGCGACCCGTACAACGGCACCGTTCCGGAGGCCTGCTCGGACCTGCCCTGCGAGTGGTCGCTGACCACCGGCAGCGGCCACATGGGCGACGACGTCAAGAACGCCCTCGAACAGTACCGCAACGACGGGATCCCCGGGGAGGGCACCGCGACCGGTACGCCTACCCCGACGGACACGGACACCGACACCCCGACCGACACCGACACGCCGACCGACACCGACACGCCGACCGACACTGACACCGACACCCCGACGGACACTGACACGCCGACGGACACCCCGGCGGCCGACGCGCTGGTCGTCGACGACTACGACGGCGACCCCGGCTGGTCGAGCCACCGCAACGACCTCGGCGAGTGGTGCGGCGCCGGCTCGTTCGAGAACGGCGGCGGCGAGACTTCGAACGGCGCGCTCGTCCTGGAGTACGACAACGGCGGCTGGTTCCAGGAGCAGATCAACCAGTCGGTCACGGACTACTCGACGCTCGTGTTCAGCGTCAGCGGCGCCAACGGCGGCGAGGAGTCAGAGATCCTCTTCGACATGGGCGGCGTCCGCACCATGCTCGCGAACGTCACCGACGATTCGATCGAGACGAGCACGTCCGACGTGACCGTCGACCTCGACTCTGCGGGCGTCGACCGCTCGTCGTCGTCCATCTCCGTTCGGCTGAACTTCTGGCAGGGTGGCAGTAGCACCCTGGAGATCGACGAGATCCGGCTCGAATAGACGCGCAACCAACCTACACCCTATCACGACGATGACAGACCACGATTCACGCGACAGCGTCCGATCGACGGGCGAGCCACGAGACAGTGCACAGTCGACGAACGATTCGACGGGCGACGGCGGCGGGTTCTCCCGGCGGAGCGTCCTGAAGGCGACGGGGGCGGCCGCGCTCACGGCCGGCTTCGCGAACAGCCTCATGGGATCGGTCGCGGCGGTCGGGATCGACACCCCGCAGCTCCACCGCGACGGCAACCTCCTCCGCGACCCCAGCGACAACCAGGTGATCCTCCGCGGCGTCAACATCGCGGACCCGGCCCGTTGCGCGCGCAGCTGGCGCGGCAAGGACGCCATGGGCGTCTTCGACAAGGCGACCAACACCGACGAGTCCAACGACGGCGGCTGGTACAACCGCATCGTCCGCATCCCGACCCAGCCCCAGGACATCGCAGACGCGGGCACCGGCAGCGTCGGGAGCATGCCGCACAACGACGACTGGGGGCCGCTGCTCCCCGGACAGATCGACGAGTCCGACCTGGAGACGTACTTCTCGACGTACGTCGACCCGCTGGTCGACGCCGCCGAGGAGCGCGGGCTGTACGTGATGATCGACTACCACCGACACTTCCCGATCTTCCACCAGCCCCAGCACGAAGACGACATCGGCGACTACCAGTGCGGCGCCGAGACGTTCCCGGACGACCTGGGCTTTTGCGGCGAACGCGGCGTCCTCTGGCATTCGGAGGACCAGGCGTCCCAGCTCGACGGCTACACGGAGGAGTACGCGGCCGAGCTCGACGACGAGCTCCACATGTACTGGAACTTCGTCGCCCCGCGCTACAGCGACCGCTCGCACGTCATCTACGACGTGTACAACGAGCCGACCGGCCCGTACGCGGGCGACTGGGGCTCCCCGACGGAGCTCCCCTCGACCGGCGAGGAGGGCGAGGGCAACCCCTCGTACGACGCCCCCGAGAACGAGCAGTACTGGGACATGTGGGTCGACCGCGCCCAGCCGTGGATCGACACGGTCCGCGAGCACGCCGACAACCTCCTCACGATCGGCTCTCCGCGGTGGAGCCAGCTGACCTACTGGGCGCCGGGCAACGAGTTCTCCGGCGACGACATCTGCTACACCGGCCACGTCTACACCCACGACGGGATGCGGCCGCTGTCGGACTCGTTCGGCACGCCCGCCGAGGAGGTCCCGGTGTTCTTCAGCGAGTTCGGCTGGGCCGAGGGCGGCGGCCGCGACGGGTTCAGCTTCCTCGAAGGGACGGCCGACGAGTACGCCGACGGCTTCGAGACGTTCATCGAGGAGTACCCGGTCCACCCGATCTGCTGGAACTTCGACCACACCTGGGAACCCTCGTTTTTCGTCCACGAGACGAGCCAGGACGGCACCTGGGAGATCCACGACTACCAGGCCCGCCCCGGCCAGTGGTGGCAGGAGTTCCTCTACGAACACCGCAACGACGACCTCCCCGGCGACGACGCGACCGACACTGCGACTGCGACCACGACGGCGCCCGGGACGGCCACGGCCACGCCCACGCCGACGGATACGCCGACCGACACGCCGGACACGCCGACTGACACCCCGGCCGCTGATGCACTGGTGGTCAACGACTACGACGGGGATCCCGGCTGGTCGTCCCACCGTAACGACCTCGGCGAGTGGTGCGGCGCCGGCTCGTTCGAAAACGGCGGCGGCGAAGAGACGGGTGGCGCGCTCGTCCTGGAGTACGACAACGGCGGCTGGTTCCAGGAGCAGATCAACCAGTCAGTCACGGACTACTCGACGCTCGTGTTCAGCGTCAGCGGTGCCAACGGCGGCGAGGAGTCAGAGGTCCTCTTCGACATGGGCGGCGTCCGCACTTTGCTGGCGAACGTCACCGACGATTCGATCGGGACGAGCACGTCCGACGTAGCGGTCGACCTCGAATCTGCGGGCGTCGATCGCTCGTCGTCGTCGCTGTCGCTGCGCCTGAACTTCTGGCAGGGAGGCAGTAGCACCCTGGAGATCGAGGGGATCCGACTGGAGTAACGGGGGACCGACACTCGAACGCCGGTCGACGGAGACTGATGGGGGAACCGGACCGTCGGGGGGCGGTCGCCGGCCGACGGATCCGCTCCGAACCGTTCGACCGCGCGAATCACACGATCCATGACACACGACGAACGAGAGCGCGATCGGGTGGAGGGGGAGCACCCACAGGTTCCCGGAGTGCGAACCGACGGCCGTCTGTCGTCCGTCCCGTCGCCGCCGCTGGCGCTGACGGTCGACGGCACGAACGCGGAGACTGTACTGGTCTCGTGGTCGGCGCCGCCCGACGCGGGGGCGTCCGGGGTCGACCGCTACGACGTCACGGTCGACGGCACGAAACGGGGGGAGGCCGCGCCGGGAACGCGCCGGGTCGCGATCACGGATCTGGCGCCCGACACGACCTACGCCATCGGCGTGGCGGCGGTCGACGAGGAGGGGGAGGCCTCGCCACCGATGCGGGCCGAGGTGGCGACGGCGACCCGCGCCGGCGAGACGGCTGCGGACCGACCGCGAGGTCGCTCGACGAGAGCCGAACCGAACAGCGACAGGACCGATTCGACTCGCCGGCGGGGGTCGTCCGACGGCCGCTCGGGGAGTCACAGGGGGCGACACGAACCATGACACGCGACGACGATTCACAGACGACAGACGAACAGACAGCCGATATGGAAGGCCGCGGCGCGGAAGGTCGCCGCGAGAGCGTCATCAGGACCCGCCGGTCGCGGCGACGGTTCCTCGCGGCCAGCGCCGCGCTCGGCGCGGGCGCGCTCGCGCTCGGAACCGGGGAATCGGCGACGGCCGCGCCCGTCGAGGAGAAGTGCAACACCGAGGAGTTCGGTCAGATACAGGTCGCCGACGGGTTCGCCCTGCTGGACAACCAGTGGGGCAACTCGGACGCCGACCAGTGCATCTGGCTGCACGAGGACGGAAGCTACGGCTACGACTTCGACGCCTCGGACACCGGCGGCGGGATCAACTACCCCGAGGTGCTCGTCGGGACCAAGCCGTGGGGATCGGACACCGGTGTCGACGAGTTCCCGGTCCGCCGGCGGAACGTCGACGAACTCGTGATCGACGTCGAAGCCGAGTACAGCCAGTCCGGCGGCGAGTGGGACTGGGCCGAGGAGTGGTGGCTGATGGAGCAGCCGCCGAGCCAGGAGACGGAGACCCACCAGTACGAGGTCATGCTGCTGCTCGACTGGAACGACCAGCACGACCACGGCGAGGTCACCGTCGAGGGGGCCTGGACCGACCAGTACGGGAACACCGTCGACCACTGGACGACCTACGGCTCCGGCGGGACCGACGCGACGTTCTACATCTTCCGGATCCAGGGGGGCCACGACGGCGGGAAGGTCGACATGACGGAGGTCGTCGACTACCTCACCGCCGAACACGACGTCGCCGAGGACCTGTGGCTCTCGGGTATCGAACTCGGCAACGAGTACTGGGGCGGCTGCGTCGGCGAGACGACCTACGAGACGTTCGACGTCACCGTCAACGGCTCGACGTACACCAGCGGGAGCGACGGCGGGGACCAGACCTCGACGCCCACGCCGACGGAGACACCCACGGACGTGCCGGACGACACGCCGACCGATACCCCGGACGACACGCCGACCGATACCCCGGACGACACGCCGACCGATACCCCGGACGACACGCCCACGCAGACGGACACGCCCGACGGCGGTGACCCCGGCAGCGCACTCGTCGTCAACGATTATGACGGCGATCCCGCGTGGGACAGCCACCGTAACGACCTCGGTGAGTGGTGCGGCGCGGGGTCCTTCGAGAACGGGAGCGGCGAGGTGCGTGACGGCGCGCTCGTCCTCGAGTACGACAACGGCGGCTGGCTCCAGGAGCAGATCAACCGGGACGTGAGCGACCGCGAGACGCTCGTCCTCCGGCTCAGCGGGGCCAGCGGCGGCGAGGAGTCCGAGGTCCAGTTCAGCATGGGCGGCGTGTCGACGCTGCTCTCGGAGGTGACGAGCGACTCGGTCGGGACGAGCGCGTCGGACGTGACCGTCGACCTCGACTCGGCGGGCGTCGACCCGTCGGCCTCGGGGCTGTCGGTGCGGCTGAACTTCTGGCAAGGGGGAGCCAGCACCCTGGAGATCCACGAGATCCGGCTGGAATAGCGCGACCAACGACGACAAATCAACGGAGACACACATGACATCCGACGAGACGACAGCGAACGACGAACGGACCCCCGACGAGGCGGTCGGCGACGGGCCGACCGGCGCGGACGGCGGGAGCGGCGGACGGTCACCGGCCGACGCCGCGATCGGGACGACGACCAGGCGAACGGCGCTCAAGACCATCGGCGCGGTCGCGGCGGCGGGCACGCTCTTCACCGGGCAGGCGAGCGCGGGCGTGCCGACGCCGCGGCTCCACACGGACGGGCGGTGGATCCGCGACCCCCAGGGCAACGAAGTCCAGCTCCGGGGGATGGCGACCGCCGATCCCGGGTTCTACCGGCAGTACCACCCGAAGTCCTTCGAGGAGGTGCTCCGGCGGGCCACCGACGAGTCAGACGGCTGGCACCCAAACGTGGTCCGCCTGCCGTTCACGCAGGACAGCGTCGACCACTTCGGTATCGACACGCTGGTCGAGGAGTTCATCCGACCCTCCGTCGACATCCTGGCCTCGCGTGACGTGTACGCGCTGGTGGACTTCCACCTCATCCGGCCGTACACCCAGGAGGCGACGGAGACGTACAACTCGAACAACGACGACACGCTCTCGCCCATCGACGACGTGATGACGACGTTCTGGGAGGCCGTCGCCCCGGAGTTCGCCGACGACGAGCACGTCATCTACGAGCTGTTCAACGAGCCCACCCAGCCGACGATGTACGGCGACGACGCGGGCGCCTGGCAGACCTGGCGCGACGCGGCCCAGCCGTGGGTCGACCTCGTACGCGAGCACGCGCCCGACACGCCGATCATTATCGGCTCGCCACGGTGGACCTCGGTGACGCACATGGCCCCGGAGTACCCCTTCGAGGGTGACAACCTGATCTACGCCGCGCACATCTACCCCGACAACGGCGCGCCCGCGGAGTTCGACCAGTACTACGGCGAACCCGCAAACGACGTGCCAGTGGTCGTCACGGAGTTCGGCTGGGACCCCGAGGGCGGCAGCGTCGACCAGGGGACCACCTCCGGGTGGGGCGAGCCGTTCCGCGAGTGGGCCGAGGGCTACGAGAACATGGGCTGGATCTCGTGGTGTTTCGACGACTCGTGGGCGCCGACGTTCTTCGACTCGCCGGGCGACGGGGCGGCCGAGCCCTGGACGCTGAAAGACGGCGACGACCAGATGGGCGGGTACGTCAAGACCTGGCTGGAGGAGACCCAGGACGACAGCATCCCCGTCAGCACTATCGACGACTCGACGGCGCCGCCGACGCCCGGGAACCTCACCGTGACCGACGCCACCGAGATCAGCGTCGAGGTGTCGTGGGACGCCGTGACCGACGAGGGCGAGGCCGGCCTCTCGCACTACACGCTCTCCGTCGACGGCACCGAGACCCACGAGGCACTCCCGGGCACCACCTCGGCGACCGTCTCCGGGCTGGAACCGGCGACGACCTACGAGATCAGTCTCACCGCCGAGGACGACGCCGACAACGTCTCGAGCCCGGCCACGGTGGTCGCCGAAACCATCGCGACCGACGCCGAGCAGTCGCCGTACAACGGCCCGCACACGGTCCCCGGCCGGGTCCAGGCCGAGGACTTCGACGAGGGCGGCCAGGGGGTCTCCTACTACGACACCACGTCGGCGAACCAGGGCGGCGCGTCCTACCGCGACGCGGCCGTCGACATCGGCACGTCGGCCAGTTCGGGCTACAACGTCGGCTACATCGAGACCGGCGAGTGGCTGGAGTACACCGTCCAGATCGAGTCGGGCGGCTCTCACGAGACCCACGTCAACGTCGCGGCCGGCAACGGCGGCGGCGGGAGCCTCCGGATCGACGTCGACGGCGAGACGGTCGCCACGCAGGACGTCTGGCAGACCGGCGGCTGGTCGAACTGGCAGGCCATCCGCGTCGGTGACCTCTCGCTCCCCGAAGGTGAGCACCTCGTCCGGGTCACCGCCGAGTCGGGCGCCTGGAACTTCGACTGGATCGAGTTCGGCGAGCCGAGCGGCAGCGGCGACCAGCAGGCGCCGACGACGCCCGCGAACCTCGCGGTGACCGGGACGACCGATTCGTCCTTGTCGGTCTCGTGGGACGCGTCGAGCGACTCGGGCGGCAGCGGGCTCGACCACTACGTCGTCTCGGTCGACGGGTCGCAGGATCAGACGGTCGCGGCGGGGACGGCCAGCGCGACCGTGGACGGCCTCGACGCCGACACGTCGTACGCGATCGGCGTCACGGCGGTCGACGGCGCCGGCAACGAGTCCGCGACGGCGTCGGTCAGCGCGACGACCGACGCGGCCGGCGGCGGCGACCAGCAGGCGCCGACGACGCCCGCGAACCTCTCGGTCGCCGACACTGCGACGACCTCGGTGTCGGTGTCGTGGGACGCCGCGAGCGATTCGGGCGGCAGCGGGCTCGACCACTACGCGGTCTCCGTGGACGGCTCGCAGGACCAGACCGTCGCGGCCGGAACCACGGAGGCGACCGTCGACGGCCTGTCGGCGGCGACGACCTACGAGATCGGCGTCACGGCGGTCGACGGCGCCGGCAACGAGTCCGACACTGTGACCGTCCAGGCCACGACCGACCAGTCCGACGGCGGCGGGTCCGGCGACGCGCTGGTGGTCAACGACTACGACGGCGACCCAGCCTGGTCGTCCCACCGCAACGACCTCGACCAGTGGTGCGGCGCCGGCTCGTTCGAGAACGGCGGCGGCGACGTCGAAGACGGCGCGCTCGTCCTGGAGTACGACAACGGCGGCTGGTTCCAGGAGCAGATCAACCAGTCGGTCGAGGGGTACTCGACGCTCGTGTTCAGCGTCAGCGGCGCCAACGGCGGCGAGGAGTCGGAAGTGCTGTTCGACATGGGCGGGGTCCGCACCATGCTGGCGAACGTCACCGACGATTCGATCGGCACGAGCGCCTCCGAGGTGACCGTCGACCTCGAATCGGCGGGCGTCGACCGCACGTCCTCGTCGCTGTCGCTCCGCCTGAACTTCTGGCAAGGAGGGTCCAGCACGCTCAAAATCGAGGAGATACGGCTCCAATAACGAACGTTACGACGACGAGATCCACAGAACGATGACAGAACACACGCGCGACACTGAACGGATTGAGACACCGCCGAACGACGCATCGGGCGACGACGACGCGGAGGCGTTGGCGTCGATGGACCGCCGGGACTACCTGAAGGCGTCGCTGGCCGCGGCAGCCATGGCCAGCCTCGGCAGCGCCGGGGCAGGCACGGCGGCCGCGGAGACGGCCGACACGTCGAAGACCGTCGACGAGCGCATCCAGGAGCACCGCACCGGCGACCTCGAGGTCGTCGTGGAGAACACCGACGGTTCGCCGGTCTCGGACGCCGACGTCTCGGTCTCCCAGCGGGAACACGAGTTCAGCTTCGGCACCGCCGTCAACGCCGACAGGCTCATCAACCAGAGCAGTCCCGGCGACAACTACCGCCAGTATATCCCGGAGCTGTTCAACACGGCGGTGCTCGGGAACCAGCACAAGTGGCGGTTCTGGGAGAACGACCAGCAGCTCGCCGACGAGGCGACGAACTGGCTGCTCGACCAGGGGCTGGACATGCGGGGTCACGTCTGCCTCTGGGGCCGAGACGACGTTTGGGCGATCCCCTCGGACGTGCAGACGGCCATCGACGAGCGCGACGCGGAGACCATCCGCGACCGCTCGATGGCCCACATCGAGGAGATCATCACCCACTACGGCGACGACATCACCGACTGGGACGTCGTCAACGAGGCGATGCACGCCTACCAGCTCCAGATCGGCGTCTACGGCGACAAGATCGACCAGGAGGAACCGTGGACGGGCGAGGTCGTCCCGTGGACCTCCCAGCTCCTCGCGGACTGGTACGACAAGGCCGCGTCGGTGATCGACGACAACGACCTCGACGTCGGCGTCGCGGTCAACGACTTCAACCAGTTCCCCTACTCGTACACGGACGGTCGCTACGAGGCGGAGATAGACCACATCAACGAGAACGGGGCACAGCTGGACACGGTCGGGCTCCAGGCCCACGTGGCCGCCCGGCAGGGCGAGTTCGACACCAACAGCGACCCGGACGGCCGGATCGACGCCGACCAGGTCGTCTCGGAGATCAACACGTGGGCCGACCACGGCGCGCGCGTGAAGATCACGGAGTTCGACACCTACAACGGCGACGACTGGAACTCCGACCAGGAGCGCGCGGACGTCACGGAGAACTACCTGCGGGGCGCGTTCTCCCACCCCGGCGTCGACGCCTTCGTCATGTGGGGCTTCTGGGACGGCGACCACTGGCAGGACGAGGCGCCGCTGTTCTACGACGACTGGTCGCAGAAACCCGCCTACGACGTCTGGACCGGCCTCGTCTACGACGAGTGGTGGACCAGCGACAGCGGGACCACCGACGGCTCGGGCGCCTACGCGACGACGGCCTTCCTCGGCGAGCACGAAATCACCGTCAGCACCGACAGCGATTCGGCGACGACCACGACCAGCGTGACGGACGCCGCGGGGACGACGACGGTGACCGTGACGGTCGAGGGCGACGGCGGCGGGAGCGGCGACACCCAGCCCCCGACGACGCCGGAGAACCTCTCGGTCACGTCGACCACCGCGTCGACGGTCACCGTCTCCTGGGACGCCTCGACGGACAACGGCACCGCGGGACTGGACCACTACGCCGTCTCCGTGGACGGCTCGCAAGACCAGACGGCCGGCGCGGGCATGACGACGGCGACGGTCGACGGGCTGTCGGCCGACACGTCCTACCAGATCGCCGTCTCGGCGGTCGACGGCGCGGACAACGAGTCCGACGCGGCGACCGTCGAGGCCACGACCGGCCAGTCCGACGACGGCGGGAGCGGCGACGCGCTCGTCGTCCACGAGTTCGACGGCGACAACTACCCCGGCTCGAACGACCTGGGGAACTGGGCCGGCGCGGGGAGCTTCGAGAACGGCGACGGCTCGGGCGCGGTCGCCGACGGTGCCCTCCGACTCGAGTACGACAACGCCGGCTGGTTCGCGAGCAACGTCGGCCAGTCGGTCGCCGATCGGCCGGTCCTGCACCTCCGCGTCCGCGGCGACGCAGGCGGTGAGGAGTCGCACTTACGGCTGAAGGTCGGCGGCGTCGACGACCTGCTCGGGAACCTCACCGACGACGCCGTCGGCACGGAGTGGTCGACGGTGTCGGTCGACCTCGGGGCGAACGGCGCGGACCTCGACCAGCCGAACTCGGTGCGGTTCAACTTCTGGGAGGGGCACGCCGGCGCGGTCGAGATCGACCGGATCGCCTTCGCAGCGGCGGGCGACGCCGGCGATGCGAGCAGCGAAGTGGCCGGCAGAACCGACGCGGACGGCGAGATCGATGCGGACGGCTCTCCCGCGGGGTGAGCGACACGCCTCCCTGAGTGCCGGTATCGACCCTCGCGAGACGGATCGACACGAACGACAGACCACACCACCACGAGACAGATGACACGCGACGACACGACTTCGAACGGACAGCGCGGCGACCAGCACGGAGAGACGGCGGACGGCGAGGCGGGGACGCTCTCCTCGTCCCGGCGGCGGACGGTCCTGCAGGCGCTCGGCGGGGGCGTCGCCCTCGGCGCCGTGGGGGCGCTCGCGACGAGCCCGTCGAGCGCGGCGGGCGCGGACTTCGGCGACGGCGTCAACCTCCAGCCCTCGTACTACTGCAGCGGCGACCAGGACCTGGGCTGGGACCTCATGGGCGAGTACCCGGACGTCGAGACGGTCCGCATCGAGATCGAACCGCCGTCGATGGGCGAGAGCCAGTCCACGATGTCCGACGCCAAGCGGTGGATCGACGAGGCCTATCAGCACGGGTACGACATTCTGGCGACGTACCACCACCACCCGCACAACGGCTCGGCCGACGCGGCCCACCTCCAGAACGCGGCCGACTGGTGGGTCGAGCAGTACGACTACCTCTCCCAGGACGCCGAGTTCACGATCAACCTGATGAACGAGTGGGGCAACCACCAGGTGACCGCCGACGAGTACGCCTCGGCGTACGACGACGCCATCTCGACCGTGCGCGACGGCACGAGCTACTCGGGCCCGATAGTCTGCGACGCGCCGGGCTGGGGCCAGGGGACCTACCGGCTGGCCGACGCCGTCGAGTCCATCGACGACGACGACCTGATCCTCTCGGCGCACGTCTACCCCGTCGGCTGGAACGCGACGACGGGGGAGTACCTGGCGCCCGAGGACCTCGACGCGCTCGACGAGACTGACTACCCCTGCGTGGTTGGCGAGTTCGGTAGCATGCCCCAGAACAGCGACGGCGAGGCCAACTGGTCGGCCATCGTCGACCACGCCAACGAGCTGGGCTGGCCGGTGATCGGCTGGAGCTGGAACGGCGACGGCACCGGCATGAACATGGCCGACCCCTACTGGGGCGACGACTGCAGCGCCGACGAGTACGCGACGAGCGACTACTTCGACGTCGTCTACGACAAGCTCGGCGACGGCGGGACCGTGACCGACACGCCCGGCACGCCGACGGACACGAACACGCCCGAGACGCCCACAGACACGGATACGCCCGAGACGCCCACGGATACCGACACCCCGACGGATACGCCCGACACGCCGGTGGCCGACGCGCTGGTCGTCGACGACTACGACGGCGACCCCGGCTGGTCGAGCCACCGCAACGACCTCGGCGAGTGGTGCGGCGCCGGCTCGTTCGAGAACGGCGGTGGCGACGTCGAAGACGGCGCGCTCGTTCTGGAGTACGACAACGGCGGCTGGTTCCAGGAGCAGATCAACCAGTCGGTCGAGGGGTACTCGACGCTCGTGTTCAGCGTCAGCGGCGCCAACGGCGGCGAAGAGTCGGAAGTGCTGTTCGACATGGGCGGGGTCCGCACCATGCTCGCGAACGTCACCGACGACAGTATCGGGACGAGCGCGTCGGACGTTCGTATCGACATGGAGTCGGCCGGCATCGACCGGTCGTCGTCGGCGCTGTCGGTACGGCTGAACTTCTGGCAGGGCGGCAGTAGCACCCTGGAGATCGAGGAGGTGCGACTGGAATAGGCGAGGACTCCCGCGGCGACTTCCGTACCTCAGCGGACGCGTCGAGTGAACGCGTCCGGTTCGCGGCGCCGGACCCCTTCGAGTCCGGGTAGTTTTACGATTCGGAAACTTATTTTTACTATTCGTTAACATTAATAGGTATCAAACGCACATGTAAACTGCAATGGTAGATAGACGAACGGTACTGAAAGGGGGAATCGCATTCGGCAGTCTGGGGCTGGCGTCGACGGTCCTGGGACAGGACTCGACGCTGGCCGTCCACGAGTTCGACGGCGGCACCTATCCGGGGTCGAACGACCTGGGGTACTGGGCCGGCGCGGGGAGCTTCGAGAACGGCGACGGCTCGGGCGCGGTCGCAGACGGCGCGCTCCGACTCGAGTACGACAACGCCGGCTGGTTCGCCAGCAACGTCACGGAGGACGTCTCGGAGTACCGGTACCTCACGCTCCGCGTTCGGGGGGACGCGGGCGGAGAGGAGTCCCAGTTCCGGCTGAAGGTCGGCGGCGTCGACGACCTGCTCGCCGACCTGACCGACGACGGCATCGGGACGAGTTACTCGACCGTCTCCGTGGACCTCGAAGCGGCCGGCGCCGACCTGTCGAACCCGCAGGCCGTCCGCATGAACTTCTGGGAGGGGTCCTCGGGCGCGGTCGACGTCGACCGGATCGCGTTCTCGACGGATCCCGACGGCGGAGGCGGCGGCGGGACGACGACGACGGCGCCTCCGACAGACGACCCGACGCCGACACCGACGGACGCGCCGGACGACGGGACAGAGACGCCGGACGACGGCACCGACACGCCGACCGACTCCGGGCCGGGCTGGGACCTGCCGTTCCCCGACCGGCCGCCGGAACCCGACGCGCTCCCGTCGGAGATCACCGCCGAGACGACGGTCGCGGAGCTCTGCGAGCACTTCGACGACCCGTACTACGTGCCGCGTGACTTCCTCGACTACATGCCAGGCGAGAACGCCTCGGACTCGGGCGACGAGTGGACGGACGCCGAGAAGGCCGAGGAGTTCGGTTACGACGTCGAAGCGGTCCGGAACACCGTCCAGGACGGGTCGCTGACCCTCGGCGACCTGGGGTCCCAGGCGCTGCCGATGGTCCAGCAACTCGCCGAAAACGACTTCCCCGCGCATGCGACGGTCAAACTCCTCCCGCGACTGGCGCTGCTGCCCGACGAGACGGAGGACCCGGGGACCCACGACGAACCCCAGAACGTCTGGGCGGAGACGGCGGGGCCGACCGCCGCAACCAACGACCCGGACCAGCTGGTCCAGGACCGCTGGCCGACGGACGCGCGGACCTACCAGCCCGACGAGGTCCGCGTGCGCGATCGGATCCACGACCAGCCCGAGTACGACGACAGCCGCGAGTGGGGGAGCTCGGCGCCCCTGCCCGACTCCGTCCTCACCAACGAGGACAACCCCGTGCTCGACGCGGCCGCCGACAAGGTCCACCCCGTCACCGGCGAGTCGGTGGGCGACGGCTTCACCGCCAACGCGCCGATGGAGGCGGAGGTCCGGATCCACGAGCAGGGCGGCGCGTACCTGAACCAGTACATCCGGCTCACGAACACCAGCGAGGTGCCGTACTTCCAGGACGGCGCCGTCGTCTGGTGGCTGGGCCCCTCGGGCGAAGCGGCGAACCTGGCCGACGGTCACTGGAACAACCCGCACCGGCCGAGTTCGTCGCTGGGTCACCCACAGCGCGACGTCATCGAGGTGCTCCACCCGGACTACGACGACCTCTCGGCGTACGCGGTCCGGCTGGCCAACCACGACGAACCGTACCACATGCGGACCATCTACCCGAACCAGAGCGTCGCGATGGAGATCGGGACGCCGGTCTCGGCGGACAACTGGTCGACCAGCGCTGAGCGGCAGGACCTCGTCGACACGATGCTCGACTCGCTGCACGTCGAACTCGAGACGGACCTGGACCGCAACGACGACCTGCTCGACGCGGTCGACCTGACCTACCGGGTCCCCAACTGACCCGGTACGGGCCGAACCGACGAACCGACCGCTCCAATTTATCTCGTGCGCGCGAAGAACAGTTCTTCCGAGCCGATCCGTCTCGACCGCGACCGGGCAATTCTCGGGGACAGAGAACGCTTCTCGAAAGCGGAGAACAGCTCTCTGGGTATATCTCCTGGGGAGCCGTCTCTATAGATAGAGGTCATCACAATGGCAACCACGACGTCACGCGCGAACGAGTTCGAGAGCAAGATCGGCGGTCTCACGGTCCGCGGGAAGGCTCACAGCCTGAGCGCGTGGTTCGTGCTGGCGCTGCGACTCATGATGGGCTACGCGTTCTTACACGCGGGCCTGACGAAGGTACTCGAAAGCGGCTGGGCCGCTGACGGCTACCTGGTCCACGCGGCCGCGACCAACGGCAACCCCCTGGGGGGGATGTTCCTCTGGATGGGGACGACCGACTGGTTCGTCGCCTTCCTGAACGTGGCCGTCCCGTGGGGCGAGTTGCTCATCGGTCTGGGCCTCATCGTCGGCGCGCTGGTCCGCCTCGCGGCGTTCTTCGGCGCGTTCATGATGCTCATGTTCTACTTCGGGAACTGGAGCATCGAACACGGCGTCATCAACGGGGACTTCGCGTACATGCTCGTGTTCCTCGCCGTCGCCGCCTTCGGCGCCGGCCGGATCGTCGGGCTGGACGCCCTCATCGAGCGATACGAGGTCGGCGGCGAAGCGCTCGTCGAACGCTACCCCCGGCTCGAATACGTCCTCGGCTGAGGCCGAGGCGCTTCTCTTCTCGCTGTCGTCGAACAACTCTGCACGGATGCCGCGGGCGCTACCGGTGAGGCGCCCGCACTGTCACTCCTCGCGGAACGCCCCGGTGACGACGTCGGCGACGCGCTGGCGATCGAACAGTTCGGTGTCCTCGGTCACCTCGCCGAAGGTGTCGGGGTAGAGCTGTTTCGCGGCGCGTTCGGTCAAAAACAGGTTGTGGATCGGTCCCTGGTGGAGGTAGCCGCCGCGGTAGACCCGACCGTTCTGTACGGCCGTCAGTTCGCTCCCCACGGGGTGGTCCTCCATGAACGCCACGACCGTGTCGCGGAACGCTGTCGCGGACTTGCGCTCGTGGCCGCGGATCAGGAGCACGTCGGGGTCGATCTCGAGCAGGTTCTCGTAGTCCAGTTCGCCCCGGTTCTCGGTGCTCAGATTCTCTACGCCCGTCCCAGCGAGCGCGTCGGCGACGCCGAGGTCGCGCCACTGCTTCTTGCTCGTTCCACGGTCGTTGAGCCGGTACGGCGAGAACGTCTCCGGTTCGTTCGTGCCCTCGAAGGTCAGGAACACGTTCGGCCGTTCGTCCGCAGGAGGGAGCTGGGTCTGGAGGTCGGCGATGAACTCGTCGTGCAGTTCCCTGAAGGCCTCGAAGCGCTCGCGCTCCTGGAACACGGTCCCCACTTTCTCGAAGGCCTCGTACAGGGAGTAGTACCGGTAGTCGTGCCACTCGTCGGACCGGCGGAAGATCAGGTTCCCGACGAACGGCCCGACGTTGTCGGCGATCTCGTCGACGTCCGACTGGTCCCAGTCGAACCAGTTGATCAGCATCCCCGGGTCGTAGACGTGGACGTCGTTCTCCAGCTCGTAGAACTGCTCTTTCGTCCGGACCTGGGGGTACCGTTCCAGCCGTTCGCGGTCGACGTCGACGCCGGGCAACTCGTCGTAGACGCCCGTGTAGTACCGATCCGCGCCGCCGATGCCCGTCATCCCGTCGGCCCGCCCGAGCGCGACGCCCATGTCGGCGTACTCGCCGCAGTAGGCGATCCACTGCTCGGGAACCGCGTCGAAGGTGACCTCGCCGACCGGTGCCATCGTCACCGAGTACGGCGTCGCCGACTCGGTCGCGGCGGCCGTCGGCGTCGCGTCGCCGGCCGGGTCGCTCTCGGTCTCCGTCCTTCCGTTCGCACCGCTGCCCGCCGTATCGGCCGCGTCGGTCGATCCATCCTCCGCCGCGCAGCCCGCGAGCGCTCCGCAGCCCACGATCGCACTACCGTAGGTCACGAACTCTCTGCGCGTCGGTCCACCCGCTGTGTCGGCGTCTCGCACCATGTTTTTAGGCTCACCTAAACATTACTTAGCAGTTCCGAATTTTAGGCGGGCCAAAACCCATCCGTTCCCGCCTCGCGGCCGGGGCGTGGACCGCCGGGGTCACGTTACGCTCTCGGCTGGATCGGGGCGCTCGCGAGGCCGTCCGGTTCGCCGTCGGTGCCGAGTTCGACGGTGACTCGCCACCCCTCGTCCGCGGCAGCGACCCGCAGCGCCGCCGGCGCCATCGCGGGTCGGTGCCGGTAGAGTTCGACCGCGACCGGGAGCACCGGCAGGCGGTCGTCCTGCGGCGAGAGCGCGTACTCCGAGAGCGTCGTGCGGACCGATCGGGCCCCGGTCGCGCGGTCGATCCCCGCCGGCGCGCACGTGAACTCGCCGACCAGCCCGCGCCGGTGGAGCGCTCGCAACGCGGCGGTCACCGGTTCGTCCGCGCGGTCTCCCGGACCGAGCTGGGCCGCCGTGGCCGACAGCACCTCCGCCTGACGGACGGGGCTGAGTCTGTCGTCGATCTCGGTCGCCATGCTCTCCAGCAGGCACAGACAGAGGTCGTCGGGGTCCTCGACGGTCTCCGCCCGCTCGAAGTACGTGTCCATGATCGCGGTCTCGACGCCCTCGCACGCCCCGTCAGAGAGCGTCTCGAAGGTCGCGGCGGCGACCCGGTGGCAGAACTCGATCCGTCGGCGCCGCGCGGGCTTGCGCTCCTCACCGTCGCCGAAGGGTTCCGGCGTCGTCGGCGCGTCCGCGTCCGTGGCGAGCACTCGCGAACCGTCCGGTCGAGCGGGCGAGTCGCCCGCTTCGCAGACGATCAGGTCGTACCGCGGGGTCCGTGGGTCGTAGCGTCTGAGCGCGCTGCGGTACTGCTCGGTCGCGTGGACGGCGGCGCGAGCGACGGTGCGGGTGTCGAACCATAGCCCGGCCGCTGGCACCGGCCGTTCGCCGGTCCGGCCACAGACCACGTAGTACGTCCCGTCCTCGCTGGCGAGCGCCTCGATCCGTTCTCGAATGTCCGTGAGCGTCGTCCCTATCATCGTGTTTCGTCCTCCCGTTGTGGACTGCCCGTACGGCCCCGACTCGGGGTTTGCCCGTCGAGGTCGACGGGACGGTATCGTCCTGTCGTCTCAGTCGTCGAAGCCGAGTCTCTGTGTACGCCAGACCTATCCGCGGACTTCCCGGTGACGACCTGCGGGAATTCACCGTTCACGCAGTCGTTGCGAGCCGGTCCACGCTCCGCGTCGGCAGCGCGCGCCATGTTTTAGGCTGGCCTAAACAATACAAAGTGTTTCCGGATTTCGGGCGACCTGTACGTTTCACCTCCGTTGACCGACGGCCCCGCGCTGGTGTGTTGTCCACTCTCATGGAGACGGCATCGACGAGTGCAAGGGCGGCCGAACAGGTACTTGGTCTGACCACGAGTTCCGGAGAGTGGGCTTAACCGGCTTCTCCGTACGACGCGAGCGTCGAGAACCAGTGCGACCGGAGCGCTCCGCAGTATGGAGGCATCGGCGGCCCGCTCTCGTGGAGTCGGAACCCGCAGTGGGACGCCCGTCGAGTGCGATCCGGGTTCCCTCGGCTCTCCCCGGTTCAAAGACGCGCTCTGATTCCGACGAGTGGTCTCCCATCTCTGTGGTTCGCACCCGATTCCTTTCAGCGGACCTGAAAACCGCTTGCGTTCAGCGAAACCCGTCAGTCCAGGCCGCTTTCGTGCGCATTCGATCCCGGTCGGTGGCACATTTGATATAGCATTATATGATTTACGGGCACGAAACGATCGATATATTCTGTTGCTTGCTGCTGGTCGGGAAAGGGTTAATCGGCCGAAATTGCCGCTCACTCGGCGAATTCGGCCACCGATTCGAAGGCGTCCGCAGCGAGCGCCTCGGCGAGGGCGGGGACGTCGATCTCGTCGACGTGGCTGGGGTATTTGCGGGCGAAGTAGCCGACGACGTTCTCGACGTCGCGTTCGAGGAGTTCGCGCGCGTTGTCGTGGTCAGTCGCGACGGCCTGGGGCCAGTCGAAGACGACGACTCCCTGCTCGGTGACGAAGACGTTGTACTCGCTCATGTCGGCGTGGACGTACCCCTCGGCGTAGGCCGTCGCCATCTCGTCGAAGATCAGTTCCAGGACGGGGATCACCTGTCCGTCGGTGAGCTTCGTCCGCGAGAGCTCGACGCCGTCGACCTTCTCCATGACGAGCGCGTGGCGATTCTGATCGATCGGCTGGGGGACAGACACGTCGGGATAGAGCGATTCCAGCGCCTCGTACTCGCGCTCGGCGGCCTTGCGCGCGGTGTACTGCCAGGAGACGTGACCGCGGTCCGCCGTGTAGTCGCGCTCTTTCATCACTTCCCGGAAGTTCGTGTATCCCTCGCGGTGGTACTTCAGCGCGAGCGGTCGGTACGAGCGTACTTCGTACACGTCGCTCTCCTTGCCGACGCCCAGGGGGGCGCCGACGCCGTCGAAGGTCTCCCGTTCGGCGAAGGTGTGCAGCGCGAGCGCGTCGTAGCCCTCGAAGGTGAGCTTGAACCCCTCGTACTGGATCGTCTTTCGCTCGACCAGCCCTCGGTCCTCGCAGCGGTCAAGCCGGTAGTCGACGTCTTCGGCGGAGAGGCGGGTGAACTCGGGGAGCTTCTCGCGAGCGACGTACTCCGAGAAGCGCATCCCCTGTTCGACGCCCGAGAGGAGATAGAAGTCCTCGGGTTCGAGGTCGGCTATCACAGATGCGACGTTCTGGACCATTACTCGCCCATACTCCGTCGATGGGGAAAAGCCCGGCGCGTTGGACGACGACCGCCGATAAATCACATATCGCGATATCGAATCGAGCCCGATCGCCCGATTCGACCAGTGCACGAAATCGATTGTTTCGGCGCCCATCCAAGCGAACGGCCGCGTCGTGCGTGCTATCGCGCTTCTATCCGCGACCGGCCCGGTCTTCGACGCCGCCAGCGGGGCCGACGAGGGAGGCTCTAGCGCCGAGCACCTCGAAACCCGTTTCACCAGCGATCAATTCCAGGGAGAACGCAGTGGCGGGTCGGTCGCCACGGCGACGACGGAGCGCAGGTCGTCGGTGGACCTCTCGAAAATCACTGCGTCGCGCCTGTCACGCCCCTGGCGACGGCGCGCGAAGCGGCGGGACGCGGGTCAGATGCCGCGAAAACGGTCAGGGAGTGAGATTCACTCGTTGGCAACGGCTTCGACGGCGGCGACGGCTTCCGCTCCGTCGGCGTCCGCGCCGAGCCAATCGTCGGCCCACGACTCGATGGCGTCGAAGATCGGGCAGAGCGACTCGCCCTTGGCGGTCAGCGAGTAGAACGTCGCGACTGGCGCGTCCTCCTCGAGGCGCCGGTCGACGAGCGCGAGGTCCTGCAGGTCGTCGAGCACGCGCGAGAGCGTCCGCGAACTCGCGCCGGTCGAGCGCTTGAGTTCGTTGAACCGCTTTTCGCCTTCCTGGAGGTCGTAGAGGACGACCAGCCGCCACCGGGAACCGATCTGTTCGAGCGAGTCGACTACCGGGCAGGCCTCGGGGTTCGCCGCCTCCGCGTCCGCGTTCGGTGCCATGGACACCCCTACCGCGGGCAGCTACTTAGGCGGTTCGTTTACGAACCCGGTATCACTACGAAACCTGATGCTTGCGTTTTTCACCCCCGTCAGGCCGAATCACGGCCGGAGCGCTCACGCCTGGAACGTCCGGACCGCCCCGTCGCTCCCGGTAACACCGACGCCCCCCGGTGACACCAGTGTCAGATTAATTATATATGCGGCGCGGGCGTCCGTGGTATCGATGTCAGAGACACGGAGTTCACACGGAGGCCGCACGGAGGAGCGACCGAACGGCGCGACCCGAGCGGAGGTGACGCCCTGATGGCCGTCGAGACGGCGGCGGGCGAGGTGGCCTTCCTCGTCGCGCGCCTGCTGTTCGGCGGCGTGATCGCGTTCATGGGGTTCAACCACTTCTCGGGCGTCGAGGGGATGGCCGGGTACGCCGAGGCGAAGGGGATCCCGGCGCCGACGTTCTCGGTCGTCGCCTCGGGCGTGATACTCGTCCTCGGCGGCCTGGGTCTCGCCCTGGGCGCGGCGCCCGTCCTCGCCGCGGGGGCGGTCGCGACCTTCCTGCTGGTCTCGGCCGTGACGATGCACGACTTCTGGGCGGTCCCGGACGAGCAGACACAGGACCAGCTGACGCAGTTCCTCAAGAACGTCGCGCTGGCCGGCGGTGCGCTCGCGTTCCTGGCACTCGGCGGGCAGGCCTGGCCCTACGCGGTCGGGGTCGGCCTCTTTTGACGGTCACTGCGCGGTGACGCGGTCGATTATCTCCTCGGCCGTGTCCCAGCAGGCCCGCAACCGGTCGGTCGGCAGGTAGATGGCGCCGTAGCCGTCGCCGCTGCGGCGGACCAGGTCCTGCTCGCGGAGGATCTCGAGGTGGTGGCGGACCGTCTTGTAGTCGAGGTCGAGCGCGTCGGCGAGCTGGTTTGCGTTGCGCGGCCGCTCGTCGAGCGCCCGGAGAATGCGCGCTCGGTTTGGGCCCCCGCGGGTGCCGGCCAGAACCTGCCAGAGTGTTCCTTCCATCGGTCGGGTCTGTTCGGGGTCGATCCCCGGATTCGTGTTCGTTCGTCAAGGACTCTCCGGTCTTAAACCCCGTGGCGCCCGGGGATCCCGGCGAACGGTTCACCGGGCCGCGACACGCCTCTCGCCGGGCCTGCCCGGTCGGTCACCGGACGGCGTCCCCGCCGTGGGAGCGCGATTGGCGTTTCTGTCTGATCCCGAAGGCGGCGACGCAGAGGGTGACGAGCAGGTTGAGCGCGCCGAACACGGGCAGGTTTCCGCCGAACAGACTCCAGAGTCCGGCGTTCAACGCGTCGTTCGCCCCGGGACCGCCGTCGTCCGCGACCGCGGCGGCCTCGCGGTCGTCGGTCGCACGGTCGGGCTCCGGAGTCGCGTCACCGGTCTCCGCGACGGCCGGCTCACCCGTCGCGTTCGCGAGTCGTTCGAGCACCTCGACGTCCCGATCCATCCGGTCGGCGCCGAGCGCGGACTGCTGGTCGCGGAAGTAGTCGACGAAGCGGTCGATCCGCGCGTCGTAGGGATCCGAGACGCGGAGGTCGACCGACCGCTGCTCCCACTGGCCGTCGTACTCGCGATGCTCGATGGGCTCTTCGACGGCCGTCGCGCCCTCCTCGCCGTCGGCGCGTTCGTGGGCCATCCAGTTGCGCATGAGCGTCCCGTACTCGCTGAGCGCAACGGCCTTGCGCACGCCCGTCGACCCGTAGTACGGCGCCTCCCGCGATTCGAACGAGACGTTCCGGACGACCCGCTCGGCGCCCCCGCCGGGCTCCTCGTAGCTCGCGACCAGTCCGAGCGTCGGGCTCTCGCCCGTCCGCTCGACTTCCAGCAGGACGACGCCGCCCTCGGTCCTGTTGCCCTCCTTGCGGGAGGGGAACAGCGTCGTCACCTCCATCAGTTCGGCGCTGGCGCCGTCGGCCTGGGGCGACCCGTAGACGTTCTCGATCTCGTAGCCGTCGCCGGCGACTCGCAGCGAGAGGTTGTACACCAGCGGCGTCACCATGTACGAGAACCCCTCGTCCATGCGCTCCTCGAACTGCGCGGGCGACTGGACGCTGTAGTAGTTCGCGCCCCTGACAGTCGAGACGGTCTCGGTCAGCCGGGAGTTGAAGTCGACGCCGACGCCGACGAACGTGGTGTGGATGCCCTCGTTCGCGTACGACCGCATCCGCGACTGGAGCGAGTCCCCGCCGGTGTCGCCGAGGTTCGGCATCGCGTCCGTGACGTAGACGACGCGCGTCTCGCGCTCGCTGTCGTTCGCGTGGTCGGCGACCATGTCGTGGGCTTCGCTCATGCCCGCCGCGAGGTTCGTCCCGCCGTCGGCGGCGAGCCCTCGCACGTCGCTCCGCAGGTCGCCTCGGTCGATCTCGGAGACGCGTTCGAGTCCCTGCACGGTGCGGGCGGTGTTGTCGTAGCCGACGACGCCGACGCGGTCGTCGCCGTTCAGCTTCCCGAGCATCGAGACGACCGCGTCGCCGGCGGCGTCCATCTTGGGCTGGTTCTCTTCGACTTCCTTCCGCTCGCCGCCGTCGTAGTAGTAGTCGTCGAACTGCTCGCTCATCGAGCCCGAGGTGTCCACGACGACCACGAGATTCAGCGGTTTGCGCTGGAAGTCGCGCTTCGAGATGCCGGAGTTCAGCCCGACGGTGACGAACCGCTCGGTGTCGTTCGAGAGCGGGTCGCGCGTCACCGCGGTGCTGTAGGACGGACAGAACAGTTCCTCGCAGGGCCGGTCCTGCCCGGTGTCGAAGTAGTAGTCGTGGAACAGCCCTTCGTACGTGAGGTCCGTCGGTTGCGGGACGTACCCCTCCTCGACGTTGGTCCGGAAGGTGTTCGCGTCCTGCGCACCGCCGGCGCTGACGCCGATGTTCTCCGCTTGCGCGCCGCTGGCGCCATCGCCGCCGCCCATTCCGCCGTCGCCTCCGTCACCGACTGCCACGTCGGCGCCCCCTCCGCTACTGGAACAGCCGGCCACGACGACCAGTGCGACCACTGCCACTGTGACTATCACCTGTCGCATACACACCGTTCGTTCTCGTTGGGTTATAGGTCGGCTGATGGATCAAAGGCGCGTTTCACCGTTCAGAACTCCTCTATCGACAAATTATGCTGCTCGTTTCGACTATCGTGGTATTCGATACCAGAAGGCACACGCCGGCCGAATCGGCGCGTGCCGACGACGGGCGAAACTGCTGCTGGACCGGAATCCGAGAACGACGAAGGGCAGGACCGGAGGGGGCGCCAGCGCGCAGTCGACGGAGGGGGCGACAGCTGGAACGTCGACGGAGGCCGCAACAGCGGGACCAGTCGACGGAGACTGCGACCGGAGTCGATCAGCGGTCGACGTCGCCCATGATCGGGTCGAGGCTGCCGATCGTCGCGATCAGGTCGGGGACGAACCCGCCGCGGGCGATCTCCGGCAGGACGGAGACGTGCGAGAAGGAGGGGCCGCGGATCTTGAAGCGAGCGGGTTTGTCGGTCCCGTCGGAGCGGATGTAGATGCCGAGTTCGCCCTTGGCTGATTCGACGGCGCGATAGATCTCGGTGTCGGGGTCTGGGCGGAGCGTGCGGGGGACGTTCGCCTGGACGGTCCGTTCGTCCGCGGGCCACGATTCGAGCAGGTCGACGCACTGCTCGACGATGCGGGCCGACTGTTCGAGTTCGCGCAGGCGCACGAGCACGCGCGCGAAGTTGTCGCAGCCGTCCTCGGTGACGACGTCCCAGTCGAGTTCGGGGTAGTAGCCGTACGGGTCGTCACGCCGGAGGTCGTAGTCGATGCCGGACCCGCGGGCGACGGGGCCGGTACACCCGTACTCCCTGGCGGTCTCGGGGGACAGCTCCCCGGTATCGACGGTCCGGAGCTGGAACACCTCGTTGCTGGTCAACAGATCGTGGTACTCGGCGAGTTTGGCGGGGAGACCGTCGACGAACGCGCGGGCCGACTCGAAGAACTCCGCGCGAGGCTCGGGGACGTCCCAGGCGACGCCGCCGATTCGGAAGTAGTTGAACATGAGGCGCTGGCCGGTCAGGTCCTCGAGGAGGTCCTGGACGATCTCGCGGTCGCGGATGCCGTACATGAACGCGGCGGTGAACTCGCCGACCACGTCCAGGGCGTACGTGGCGACGGCGAGGAAGTGCCCGAGCATCCGCGAGAGTTCGGCGCTCATCGTCCGGATCACCTGGGCGTACTCGGGCACCTCGACGTCCGCCAGGTCTTCGGCGACGCGGGCGTAGGCCCACTCGTTGCAGAGGCCGGCGCCGGTCCAGTCCCAGCGGTCGGGGTAGGGCATGATCTGGTGGCGGTAGGTGCCCTGCTGGCACATCTGTTCCTCGCAGCGGTGGATGTAGCCGAGGTCGGGGGTCACGTCGGCGACGTACTCGCCGTCGAGGGTGACGCCGAGGTGGAGGACGCCGTGGGTCGCCGGGTGGTGTGGCCCCATGTTGACGAACAGCGTGTCGCCGTCCTGGTGGTCGTCGGCCAGCGGGTTCTCGTGCTCGCGGAAGGTGACGATCTGCGGTTCGGTCTGGTCGTCGTCCGGCCCGAGCGGGTGGCCCTGCCACGTCTCGGGCAGGAGGATGCGCCGGAGGTCGGGGTGGTCGTCGTACTCGATCCCCACCAGGTCGTAGGCCTCGCGCTCGTGCCAGTCGGCCGTCGGGTACACCGGCGCCCCGCTCTCGCTGACCGGACGGTCGGCGGGGACGGGGACGACCACGGAGAGTTCGCGCGTCGGGTCGTCGTAGCTCCGGAGGTGGTAGATCGACTCGTAGCGGTCGCCGTAGCCCTGGCCGGTGACGCAAGCGCAGTGATCGAAGCCCGCTTCCTCGCGGAGGGCGCCGAGGACCGCCTGCACCCGGTCCCCGCGGACGACTAGCGCGGGGGCGTTCAGGTGCTGTTCGGTGTCGGTCACGGCGTCGTCGGGGACGACGGCGAGGGCGGCGTCGAGCGGCGACTCCCGGTCGGCTTCGGCGCGTCCCGCACTCGTTCGCACCTGTCCCTGCTGGTTGGCCATACGCGGGCTTCGCGCGGTCCGACAATCGCCGTTGGGCCTCACCAGTGGGCTGGATTTAAGTCGACGCGAGGGAAATCGATCGCGCGATGCGTTACTTGCGGCTCGCGGTCCACCAGGAACCGGCGGTTCGGCACCCGATGCACCAGTTCGTGGTCGAGCACGAGGGATACACCGTCTCTCGACTCCTCCAGTACAACATCGCGCTCGACGACGAACCGGCGTTTCTCTTCCACGTCGACGGCGACCCGGAGCCGTACGAACCGGCGCTGCGGGAGACCGAGAGCGTGCGGACCTACGAGATATCGGAGTGTCCGGACGACACGTTCTACCTCTACGTTCGCGAAGCGATCCCCGAGCACAGCCGGGACTTCATCGGCGCGTTCACGCAACCGGGGCTGGTGGGGTTGATGCCGGTCGAATATCGCGAGGACGGGACGGTCAGGCTGACCGGCGTCGGACCGGCCGAGATGCTACAGGCTGCCGTCGACGAGACGCCCGAGGGAATGGACGTGGAGGTGCTGGAAGTCGGGGAGTACGACGCTCGCCGACTCGACGCGGGCAGCGACCTGACCGACCGGCAGTTCGAGGCCGTCGTCGCCGCCGTGGACTGCGGGTACTACGAGACGCCCAGCGAGGGGACCGTCGAGGACGTGGGCGAGCGACTCGACTGCGCGCCGGGGACCGCCGCCGAACTGCTCCGGCGCGCCGAGCGCTCGGTCATGCAGAACGTCGTCTCGACCGGCCCGTTCTGACTCGTCCTGACTCGTTCGGCGACGGCAACGGCCCGAACGCAACCCCTTTCCTGGCACTGCTCCAAGTGCGCTCATGGACCTGGCCGACCGGGAGTGGCGGCTGATCACCGAGGAGTCCCGTTCGGGGCCGATGAACATGGCGCTCGACGAGATCGCCGCCCAGTCGGCCGCGGAAGACGGGATCCGGACGCTGCGCGTCTACCGCTGGGCGCCCAGCACGCTCTCGCTGGGGTACCACCAGGACCCCGCGACCGTCGACTGGGACGTTTGCGAACGCGAGGGGATCACGGTCACACGCCGCCCCACCGGCGGCGGCGCCATCTATCACGACGAGTGGGGCGACATCTCCTACTCGATCGTCGCGCCGGCCGACGAACTCCCGGGCGACTTGCTGGAGTCGTACGAACTGCTCTGCGAACCGCTGCTCGATGCCTTCGAGGGCATGGGCGTGGACGCCGGGTTCGCCGACGAGGAGCGGCCGGCGGTGTACCAGCCGGCGTGTTACCTGCGGGCACTGCATCCGGCCCACGACGTGGTGGCGAGCGACGGCCGGAAGATCTCGGGGAACGCCCAGTACAGGCAGCGGGACGCCGTCGTCCAGCACGGGTCGATCACGTTCGAGCGGACGACCGAGCGCCACCTCGCCTGTTTCGCCGACCCCGACGCGACCCCCGCGGACTTCGACGACAGGGTGACCAGCGTCACCGAGCAGTCGGGGATCGCCCGCGAGGAGGCCGTCGCCGAACTGACCGAAGCGCTCCGTCGCTGGGGAGATGCCCACGAAGGAACGTGGTCCGAGGCGGAGCTGGAGGCCGCTCGCGAGCGCGCGAACGAGAAGTTCGCGACCGAGCGGTGGACCCGCGACGGCGACGACCCGACTGACTGAGCCCGGCCCGGGAACGCGTCAGTTCGCCCCGTCGCCATCCCCGTGTTTCGCGGTGATCACACTCCACACACTACTGATCGATTCATTACCAATTAATTGCGTTCCCGGAATATCACGGTCGAAATCGCCTCTCTACGGGGAATTTCCCGATCCGGTCGTCTAGCGGACGTGACCTATCTCTTCGAGCGGACAAGATTCAAGGCGGTTCCGGCACACCCTTCCCGAACAGAGCAATCGCTCATCGTGGAGAAGACCGTGGAAGTAGGACGCCTTGGCCTTCTCCCTCCGGCGAAATAAGCTTTACCCACGGATAGCGGCGCCGCCGGGCGACGACGGGCCGCTTCGTGGGGGGAATCCAAGGGACTATGGACAATTCACGCGAATCGAACGCGGCACGCATCGATCGGACGAACTCGTGGGTGGGCAGCTGGGCGGACGCCGAGGCGCTCGGGACCGGTGGCGACGGCCGATCGCCCCCGTTCTCCCGCCGAGACGCCCTCTCGCTGCTGGCACCGGCGGCGCTCGCCGTCGTCTACGGCCTCGTCGTCCTCGTCGCGGGCGGGGGGATCTTCGAGACCGGACAGCCCTGGCCCGGTGCCGGCGTGGCCTTCGGACTGCTCGGCGTCCTGTTCGCCGTCGCCGCGCACGGCACGATCAGGCTCTACGACGACGCGCGGAGGGTGGCACGCTCGGCGGCCGAGTGGCGACCGAACCCGTGGCTCTACGTCGCGAACGCGGCACTCCTTCTCGTCGGCCTCCAGGCGGCGCGGTTCGCCGTCGCCGGCCAGTCCGTCTCCGCCCCCGTCCCGACCTACGCCGGCGCCCTCGTCGTCGCGCTGCCCCTCTCCTCGCTCGTCGCCGGTCCCGTCTACGTCGCCCAGCGCTACAGGCACGCCTGAGCGGCGAGTACCGAGGTGAGTCAGCGGGTCTCCGCGCCGACGATTGATCAGACGATCAGGAGCCCGACCGCCAGTCCGAGGAGGAGGCCCAGCGCGACGAGCAGGACCTTCGGGAGGAGCGCCTCGACGCGTCGGCGCCCGCGCGGGGTGTCGCTCAGACGGGAGGCAGTCCACGTGAGTGCCCGTCCCCCGGAGCGGGCGAGGAAGCCGACCCCGCGGCCGGCGGCGGCCACGATCCCGCCGGTGAGGTAGGTGAGGAACTGCGCGGCCTCCCAGGCAGGGTCGGTCGCCGGCTCGGCGCCGCCGTCGCTCGCGGCCGTCGTCGCGGCCGCCCCGCTCGCTCGCCCGCCGGTCGTTCCGGTGTTCGAGGCTGTCGCGTTCGCCGTCGCACCGTCAGCCTCGGCGAGATCGTCATCGACCGACCCGTCCGCCCCGTTCGAGTCCGACGACTCGGCCGAGGCGTCGTCACCGGCCGACCCTTCCTCGGCGAGTCCGGTCGAACCGTGGTCGGTCGAATCCCCGGTGTCCGACGCGCCGCCGTTCGTCTTGTCGGTGGCGTTTTCGCCCGTCACGTCGGCGTCGACGGCCGACTGGAGTTCCGCGAGCAGGTCGCCGTCGACCGACTTCAGGTCGGGGCGGTCGACGCTGTCCAGGTCCGGCGTCGCGCCCGCGTCGAAGGTGCGCTTGCGGCGGAACGTGACGCGCTGGACGCGGTCGTCCCAGTCGGTCATCACGATGGCTTCGCCGTCGTCCAGTTCTTCGACGTCCTCGGCGGCGTCGTCGCCGAGGATGCGCCCGACGACCTTGGTGTCGTTCTCCCAGGTGAGCCGGTGCCAGACGAGCCAGTCGCACTGGGTGATGTAGTCTTTCGAGACCGACGCCGGCCGCTGGGAGAGCGCGCAGACGCCAAGTCCGCGCTTGCGGCCCCGCTTGGCCACCCGGATCAGCGTCTCGCCCACCTCGTCGCGGCCGCCCTGCTCGGGCACGAACTCGTGTGCTTCCTCGACGATGACGAGGAACGGCGTCTTGGCCGTCTTCTCCCGGACGAACAGCTCCTCTACCACCTCCCCGACGAGTGCGTGGCCCTCGTCGGGGTCGCGGTAGCCGGAGATGTCGAGGATCACCGGGACCTGGCGGTCGAGCGCGACGGCGGCGATCTGCTCGGCGTTGGCGGGCGTGACCTGCAGGTCGCAGTGGTCGTCGCCGCCGACGTGGAGGAGTTCGAACTCCTCCTTGAGGCCGTAGTACTCGCCGTCGGTGTCGACAATCAACAGCGGCACCTCGGCGGCGAGCAGTTCCTCGGCGACCACGCTGACGGTGTTGGACTTCCCGCTGCCGGACTTGCCGGTGATGAAGCCCCGGCCGGTCAGGACCTCCAGCGTCGGCATGGAGAAGCCGTCTTCGGAGAGCGTGATCGCGTCGGGCGTGTCGGCCATCTCGCCGTCGATATGTACTCTGCCCGTAAATGCTTCGTGGCCTGGGCCCGACCGTCCGGCGAGCGGGCCGGGTCGTCGATCGCGCGGGAGTGGCAGTCCGTCGGGCAGGAGCGGTCGTTCGTCGGACGGGAGCGGTCGTCCGCCAGCAAGCTTTTATCGCCGCCGCCGGATCCCCGACCATGGCGCTGTCCGACCGGTTCGGCGAACGACTCCGGCGCGTGGCCGGCACGCGGGCCGTCTTCGGCGTCGCCGGGCTGACCGTCCTGTTGACCTGCGCGTTCGTCGGCCTGCTGGCGTTCGTCAGCGGCGCCCGCCCCGACGTCGGCTCGCGACTCCCCTATTACGTCCTCGCCATGGCCGTCGTCTTCGTCGCCGCCGTCTTCCGCCTCGACGACCGCGAGCGCCAGGGCACTCACGTCCTGACTTCGGTCTCCGCGGTGTCGGTCGTCGCGTTCGTCCTCGTCGGCCTCGCCGTCGAAGGCGTCGTGTACGCCCTCCAGAATCCGGGAGAGTTGGTCGCGTCGCAGCTGATCGTCTACTTCGCCGCGGCCGCGCTGATCTGCACCGGCGTCGCCGTCTGGGGCCTCCACCACTGGCGCGAGTTCGCTAGCAGTGAGTGACCGTTTCTGAATCGTCGACTGACTCGTCATCTGTGAATTCTGCTCGCGGTGCGTTGTGACCACAGCCGACACCGACCGGTGAAAGCCCTCGGCCCGCTCGCGCGGTCTGTGCGGGATATCCTCGGTCGCTGGCGCTTCCTCGGATAGGGCCCGCGCAGACCACGCGACCTGACCTCGCCCTTTCAGTCCACCAGGGACACCACAACTGCACGGCACAGCACCGCGCCTCACGCCTCCCCAACCGACTGCGCTTCTCGCTCACTTCGTTCGCTGCGATGCTCATCCCTCGCGCGGCTACTGTCGCGCGATGAAACGCGCGACAGCGCGCGCCACCGCACTCCACAGACGGTGTCCAGACAGCTACTGATCGGTCGCGGATCGCTTCGATACGACTTTCCCGATCCGTTCCCTGCGGTCTGTCATGATCCGGATCGGCGCACACACATCGATCGCGGGCGGCGTCCCGAACGCCGTCGACGAACAGATCGAGATCGGCGGCAACTGCGGGCAGATCTTCACTCACTCGCCGCAGGTCTGGCAGGATCCGAACATCGGCGACGACGAGGCCGCGGAGTTCCGCGACCTCGTCGGCGAGAACGATCTGGGCCCGTGGGTCATCCACTCCTCGTACCTCGTGAACCTCTGCACGCCGAAAGACGACCTGCGCGAGAAGTCCGTCGACTCCATGCAGAAGGAAGTCGACGCCGCGGACAAACTCGGCGTCGAGTACGTCAACGTTCACCTCGGGGCGCACACGGGCGCGGGCGTCGAGGGAGGCCTCGACAACGCCGCGAGCGCGCTGGACGAACTGGAGATCCCCGAGGGCGTCACGGTCCTCGTCGAGTCCGACGCGGGATCGGGCACGAAACTCGGCGGCGATTTCGAGCACCTCGCCGAGGTGCTGGACCGCTCGGCGCAGGACCTCGACGTCTGCCTCGACACGGCCCACATGTTCGCGGCGGGCTACGACCTCTCGACGCCGGAGGGCGTCGAGGAGACCGTCGCGGAGTTCGACGAGGTCGTCGGGCTGGAGCACCTGGAGTGCATCCACCTCAACGACTCGAAACACGAGTGCGGGACGAACAAGGACGAGCACGCCCACATCGGCGAGGGGCTCATCGGCGAGGACGGGATGCGTGCGTTCCTGAACCACGAGGACCTGCTCGACGTGCCGCTCGTGCTGGAGACGCCCACCGAGAACGGCAAGAGCTACGCGTGGAACGTCGAGCGAGTGCGGGAGTTGCGAGACGGCGAGTGACCGCAGGGAACGAGGCGTCTCGGGAACGCGAGGCCTGAGCCCCGGTCACCGCCGGTAGTTCCCGCTCCCGACCTCGAGTTCGGCGCGGGTGCGGTGCCACCCCGACTGCGGACCGAGCAGTTCGACGCTGGTCCGTTCGCGGTACTCGTTGCCGGTCCAGCCGCCGGAGAACCACTCGTTGCGGCCGGTGAGCTGGGCCGAGAGGAAGACGGAGGCGTTCTCCGCGGTGTCGTACTCGGCGTAGACGCGGCTCTCGTACTCGTAACACCGCTGGGTCTCGAAGTACCGGTCGGGACAGTCGACCGCGGTCCGGTCGTACTGCGGCGAGAGGAGCGGTTCGCCGCCGAACGGGTCGGCGGTGTCGATGCGCTCGTCGGCGACGAGCGTGACCTCGAAGGTGAACGAGCCGTCGTCGCGCGCGCCCATCGAGGGGTCGTCCGGGTCGTACTCCTCGGGCGAGACCGGCTCGGTCCAGCCCATCGTCTCGTTCTCCACGACGCGGAAGTACGACTCGGTCACCTCGATCCGGTCGGCGGAGATGGCGAGCAGCTGGCCGTGTTCGGTGTCGACCAGTTCGTAGGTGAAGTTCACCGGCTCGGGCTCGGCGCCGCCCGGCCCGCCGGTGGGCGCGTCGCGGTAGTAGTTCACGTCGGCGACGAACTGGTCGCCGACCTCGGAGGTGCCGTTCTCGGTCGGGACGGGCACGTAGAACGTGGGACTCTCCAGGCTCTCGTCGGCGTCGACGGTCACCTCGTAGGTGTAGGTGCTGTCTTCGCTCTCGGCGATCCGCTGTTGGCCGAGGAGGGCCAGGCCGCCGACCGCGAGGCCGGAGACGACGAGGACGGCGACGGCGCCGAGCCCGACCGTCCGCCAGTTCACGCGGCCCCGCCGGCCCTGCCTGGCGAGGTGGTGGACGAGGACGGCCACGGCGGCACCGGCGACGATCCCGATCGGGAGGCTGACCAGCAGCGACGGCCAGACGAGCGGATCGAGGACGACCGTCAGGACGACGGCGACGGCGAGGAAGACGACGACGCCGGCGACCAGACTCCCGAGGACGACGAGCCACGGGCGATCGAACCCGCCATTCGGGACGGCCGTCGCGGCGCGGCCACGTCGACCGCGGTCGGCTTCGAGGATCCCGCCCAGCCCACCGCCGACGGCGGCGACCAGCGTCTGGCCGACGGCGGCCGCGAGCGAGAGCACACCGGCGACCGCCAGCGTCGCGAGCGGGGCGTCGAGCGACGCGAACGGGAGGTCGCCGAAGCGGACGAAGACGACGATCCCGGTCACGACCGCACTGAGCGCCGCCATCAATACACCGGCGATCGCACCGGCCATCGCACCGCGTCTCGCCCCGTCGCGTTCGAGATAGCCGGCGACGCCGCCGCCGACGAACGGGGCGACGAGCAAGACGAGCGGGACGAAGCCGAGCGCCGTGCCGACGACCGCACCGAGCGCTCCGTTTCGAACCGTGGACCGCGAGAATGTAGCCATGTCTGAACGTTCGCACCGGCGGGGCTTAGCTCTGGGTTGAGAACCGTTATCACGGGCGTCGGGGCCTGTAACCGGTGTTCGACGGGTCGGACGACCTGCCGGTAGACCGGGGAATCGGTCAAGAGATTCCGCGACGCGGTCGGGCCGTCACCCCGTCTCGCGGCCTCAGTTGGCACCGTTTGATGGCGTCGAGAGTCACCGCTCGACGGCGTCGGGCCGGTTCTGCACGCGCGGGTACCGAACGCCCAGCGCCTTCCAGTCGAGCCAGCGGGCGCCGGGGCGGTCGTCCGCGAGTCTGCCGATCGGCGGATTTCCGCCGGTGGGAACCCCGTCGACGGGACCGCTGGGATCGACGGCGTTCGAGACGTAATCGAGGGTCTCGTCGGTCGCCACCCAGACGCCGGCGGCGCCGGAGGGGAGCGCGACGCCGACGTTGGCGAGGCCGTCGAGCGACGTCGCGAGGTGGCGCGTCGACTCGCCGTCGATCCGCTGTTCGAGCGCGGCGTAGGCGTAGAACTCGATGTCCGCGCCGTCGGCCGCGCGGTCCTTGACCGCGGGCGCGAGTTCGAACAGTTTGTTGTAGCCGACCTCGACCTGTTCGGGGTCGAGCGTCCCCGTCGCGTCGTCGGTGGCCTCGACGGGAGCGACCTCGTCGGTCGCGGTGTCGTTCGTCACGTACCAGGTGACGTAGTTCTCCTCGCGGTGGCGGTGCCGGCGAGCGACGACGGACATCCCTTTGTGCGGGAGGTAGGCGCTGACCGCCGGCAGATCGGTCGCGGGCCCCCGCACCGCGAGCACGAGGACGTTCCGGTAGGTGACCGGCGAAATCGACTCGCGGACGCGCTCGGGGTCGCCACCGCTCTCCGCGAATCCGTCGGCGCCGACCAGCGAGTCGACGAGTCCGTGGGTGCCGGTGCCCGTCGCGGCGACGACGTAGTCGGGGTCGAACTCGACGGTCAGGTCCTCGTGAGTTTCGACGGTGAGTCCATCGAGCGCGGGGGGCGATCCCGCTCCGTCGGTGAACGCGAACTCGGCGATATCGCCGACGACGATGCGCTCTTCGTGGCCGTCGGCGAGCGCGCGGACGAGCGCCTCGCGGTCGATCGCGTACTCGTCGACGGCGGTGACGTGCTCGCCGCTGCCCTTCGCGAAGATCGTCCCGTCGCGGTAGATCTCGGGCAGGCCGTCGATCCCGCGTTCGTCGTACTCGTAACCGCCCTCGTCCCACTGGGGCGGGAGGTACCGGTAGGGGTGGTCGGTCGAGCAGACGTACCACTCGCCGCCCGCGACGGGGACGTGCTCGCCCTCGGCGAAGGGGAGCCACCGCTCGGCGACGGTCCGGCGCTGCTCGGGGTCGGGGTCGAGGTACCCCTTCGAGAGCGTGCCCGGCCAGTCGAACGACTGCCCGGAGCCGAGCGGTGCGTTCGAGACGAGCGCAGTCGCGTACCCGCGGTCGGAGAGTTCGTTCAGCAGTAGCAGTCCCTGGATCCCGCCTCCCACGACCAGCACGTCCACGTCGGCGGTCGGGTACCACCCCAGGCGCTCGCGCACCCGCTCGTACAGCGCCACCCCGGTGTCGAACTCCGGCTCGTCCGCTGGCATCGATGTTGTCCCCTCTTTTCCTGCGGCCTACATATGTCTGCTCACGTGCCGCGTTCCGCTGGCTGGGTCCTCGCCGGACCGGTTACTGCCGGCCCTCGGAGGTCAGGACTCGGGCCCGTAGAGCTCCACTTCGAGGAGTTCGAGGTGGTCGCGGCCGCCCTCCCGGTCGGACTGGTGGCGGTCGCCGGTGATCTCGACGATCTCGCCGAACTGGTCCTCTACCTGGGTCACGCCGGCGAGTGCGATCGTCACGCTCTGGCCGTCGACCGGGTCGAACGAGATCCTGTCGTAGGCGAGCGTGTGCCCGACGTCGCCGTTCCAGACTTCCCGGCCGTCGACGGCGACCCGGATCGGGTACCCGGTCGTGCGGTGGCCGCCGACCTTGAGCCGCACCTCGCTCACGGTCGTCGGCTCGTCCAGGTCGAACCGGATCCACGCGTCGTCCCGGTCGCCGGCACTCTCCCACGAACTCGACTCGTCGTCGTCGATCGCCTCGTCGGCGTCGTCGGCGTTCGACCCCGCGGTGACGTCTCCCACCTCCAGGGACCGACCGTCGGACTCGTACGCCGGCCCCTCGGGCGTCGGACCGCGGTCGAGATTCGCCGGCAATCCATCGCCGGGCAGGTGGGGGGTCAATCCGCCCGTCGTCTCGATCGGTTCCGTCTCCAGTTCGACCGTCGCCGATTCCAGCCCGTCGCTGCGCGCCGTCAGCGTCACGGTTCCGGCTTCCCGGGTGGAACGGATCAGCACGCGGTTGACGCCGAGTTCGACAGGCAGCTCTTTGGAGAGAATATAGTTGTCGGGCCCCTTCGCGATCCCGCCGCGCCACTCCGCGGGCCCGTCGAGTTCGAACTCGATCTCGTCGAAGGCGACCGGATTCCGCCGCCCCTCCTCGTCGACGACCTCCACGTCGACCAGCGCGAGGTCGTGGCCGTCAGCGCGCCAGCCGGTCGGCGAAGTCCTCGGCGTCAGTTCGACGGCGACCGGGTCGCCGACGGTCTCCGCGACGTCCTCGCAGACCTGCTCGCCGGCGTCGTCGTAGCCGACCGCCCGGAGTCGGCCCGGCTCCCACTCGACGCCCTCGAAGGTGAACAGGAACCGGTCCGACTGCGTCCCGTGGCCGAGCGACTCTCCGTTTCGGTAGAGTTCGACCTCCTGCGCGCTGGAGACGACCGTGACGTCCCTGACCGTCTCGGGCTCGTAGTTCCAGTGGCCCATGATGGCGGCGTGGGCGTCCTCGACGTCGACCCAGCCGTCCCAGATCGCCCGGTGCGCGTAGAAGGCGTCCTTGGGGACCCGCATCGGGTCGACTTCGCCGCTGCGCCGGTAGTTCTCCTCTCCTCGGTAGTGCGTGTTGGTGTCGCTGAAGACGATGTTCAGCGCCCCGGCGTTGACGCGCTCGCCGGTCCCCGGTCGCTCGCGCCAGTACTCGTACCACCGCCTGACGTCCTCGGCGGCGAAGGTGTCCTGGTTCCGGTTGTACCGCTCGCCCTCGCCTTCGCCGCTGCCGTCCTCGTGGTACGGCGGGGACTCGGCGTCCCAGTACCGGCGCAGCCCCTCGCTGCGGTTGTACTCCGTCGCCAACATCGGTTTGTCCGCGCTCTTGTTGACGTAGAGCATCTCGCCGCCCCACTCGGCCACGTCGCTGTCGAGCATCTCGCGACAGCCCATCGCCCGGCCGCCGTGGGGGTCGAACCGGTCGCGCAACCGAACGAGTTCTTCCATGTGCTCCTCGCTGATGACCTCGTTCCCGCCCTCGTAGAAGAGGACGCTGGGGTTGTTGCGGTTGTAGACGATCGCGTCGCGCATGAGCTCCACTCGTTGTTCCCACTGGCGCCCGTCGACGTCGCTCTCGGCGTCGCCCGCCGGCAGGAGCTGGACGAGCCCCATCCGGTCGCAGGATTCGACGTCCTGCTTCCAGGGGGTGACGTGCATCCAGCGCACGGTGTTCGCGTTGCTCTCGACCATCAGCCCGTTGCTGAAGTCGCTGAGCCAGGCGGGGACGCTCCGGCCGACGGCCGGCCACTCGTTGGTCGTCCGCTGGGCGTACCCCTTGAGGTGAATGGTGCGGTCGTTGAGTTCGACTTCCCCGTCCTCGAAGGCCGTCTTGCGGAATCCCGTCTCGGTGGTCACCGAGTCCACGACCTCCCCGTCGACCGTCAGGCGGGTGACCACGTCGTAGAGGTAGCCGTAGCCCCAGCTCCAGAACTGCAGGTCCTCGACCTCCGCGGACGCGCGCAGCGTGCGGGTGGCGCCGGGCGCGATCGACCGCTCGCCGCCGTCGAACTCCGCGACGGTCTCGCCGTCGGGATCGCGGATCTCGACGTCGTACCCGACGGTCCGTTCGCCGGAATGCTCGTTTCGAATTTCCGACTCTGCGGTGACGGTGGCCGTGCCGGCGTCGACGTCGATGTCGTCGGCGTAGACGTAGACGCCGGTCGTCCCGAGCCAGGAGTACAGCGGCAACGTCTGGTAGAGCCGGTCGGTGACGTGCAGTGTGACGTTCTTCGTGATGCCGCCGTAGTTCGCGTTGAAGTTGTGGTCGGCCCACTGGTAGCGCTCGCCGGTCGCCTCCTCTTCGTAGTCCCAGTCGTTGTCGACCCGGACCGCGAGGACGTTCTCGGCGGGCGCGGGTTCGGCCAGCTCCGTGAGGTCGAAGCCGAACGCCATGACGCCGTTCTCGTGACGGCCGACGAACTCGCCGTTGCAGTACACCTCGGCGGCCTGGCGGACGCCCTCGAACTCGACGAACACCTTCTCGTCGGCGGCGTCCTCGGGAAGCGTGAACGACTTGCGGTACCACGCCACGCCCGTGGACAGTCCGTAGATGTCCTCGCGGAACGCCTCGTCCTCGTTCCAGGCGTGGGGCAGGCTCACCCGCTCCCAGCCCTCGTCGTCGAAGTCGGTCGACTGCGCGTCTTCGAACTCCCCGACCCCGACGCGCCAGTCGGGGTTCATGCTGTAACTCTCGCGGCGTCCTGGCTCCGGCTCGTGTGCTGATCCTGTCATTGTGGGTCGCTATCGATCTACGGACGCCACGGCGGGCAGCCACTACTTATCCTTACTCGTATCGGCATTCGCGGCCGGGAGCGGAGCCGCTCCGGGAACCGACCCGTCGAGTTCTCGCTTTCGTGACCACCGTCGACCGACATTCGGTTCGGGGTGATCCGCGGGTCGCGGTGCTGGTCTCGTCCCGACGACGACCGGCGAGCGTCCCGTCGCTTGGTTCGGACCTCGCCCGGCGCTCGCCCAGACCGACGGGCATTTGCCGCCGGCGGACCCACCAACGCCCCAGTGCGACAGTTCAGCGCCGACTACCTGGAGACCACCCGCGAGGGGATGTGGGGCGACTCCCGCGAGGCGCTCGCCGACCTCGACCTCGACAGCCGCGAGCGCGTCCTCGACGTCGGTTGCGGGACCGGCGAGCTGACCCGCGTCCTCGCCGAGGAGTCCGGCGGGGAGGTCGTCGGCGCCGACGTCGACCCCGAACTGCTCTCGGTCGCTGCCGAGTTCGCGCCGGTCGTGCGCGCCGCGGCCACGCGCTTGCCGTTCGCCGCGGACGCCTTCGATCTGGTCGTCTGCCAGGCGCTGCTCATCAACCTCCCCGACCCCGTCGAGGCGGTCCGGGAGTTCGCCAGAGCGTCGTCGGATCTCGTCGCCGCGGTGGAGCCGGACAACGGCGCCGTGACGGTCGACTCGACGGTCGACGCCGAACCGCCGCTGGCCCGCCGGGCGCGCGAGCGCTTCCTCGACGGCGTCGCGACGGAGGTGACCATGGGTTCGAGGGCGCGCGAGGTGTTCGAGGATGCCGGGCTGGACGTGGTGTCGACCCGGCGGTACGACCACGAACGCGTCGTCTCGCCGCCCTACTCGGAGGCGGCCGTCGAGGCCGCCCGCCGGAAGGTCACCGGCGAGGGACTGGCCGACGACCGCGAGACCATCCTCTCCGGTGAAACCACCGCCGGGGAGTACGACGAACTGCGCTCGGCGTGGCGCGCGATGGGCCGCGACGTGGTCTCGCAGATGGGCGCCGGGTCGTACGTTCGCAAGGAGACGGTGCCGTTCTTCGTGACCGTCGGTCGGGTGTAGGTTTGTTCGAGTGAGCGTGCTGTATCGGGATTCTTGACCCGGGTCGAGTGACTCGGAACGCGAGCGATAACACGCGATGAAAGCCCTCGGCGCGCTCGCTCACGGGTCGCTGCGCTCACCGGGCGACTCGCTCCGCTCGTCTCCCGAGCCCTGTCTCACTTCGTTCGACAGGACCCCGTTCGCATTCGAGGTCTCCCTTCGGTCGACCTCGCACTCGCGGTCGCTGACCGGCATATCCTCACTCCGTTCGGATAGGGGCCGCTCAGGCGACCACGGGCTCCGCCTGCGAGCGCGCCTCGCCCTTTCAGTCCGCCAGGGACAGCAGAACCACACGGCACAGCACCGCGCCTCACGCCTCCCCAACCGACTGCGTTGCTCGGTCGCTTCGCTCCCTGCGCTACTCGCCCCTCGCACGGCTTCGACTCGCGGCCTCGCTATCGCTCGGCACGCGCGACAGCGCGCGCCGAAGAGAAGATCCCCGGGGTTTCGATTTTAGTCGTCGGCGGGCGCGGCCTCGTCCGACTCCCAGTAGCTGAGGTTTGCGGGTTCGAACAGGTCGGTCGAGAGGTAGCGCTCGCCGGTGTCGGGGAGCACGACGACCACGAGGTCGTCGGGGCGCTCGCGGGCGACGTCGGCCGCGGCGGCGAGCGCAGCGCCGGCGGAGACGCCGGTCAGGATGCCTTCCTCGCGGGCGAGTTTCCGGGTCGTCTGGACGGCCTCCTCGTGCTCGACGGCGCGGACTTCGTCGACGAGTTCGGTCCGGAGGATCTCGGGGATGAACCCGGCGCCGATGCCCTGGATCGAGTGCGAGCCCGCGTCCCCGCCCGAGAGGACCGGCGACTCGGCGGGTTCGACGGCGACCGAGTCCACGTCGGCGCCCTGCTCCTCCTCGAAGTACTCGGAGACGCCGGTGATCGTCCCGCCAGTCCCGACGCCGGCGACGAAGACGTCGACCTCGCCGTCGGTGTCGTCCCAGATCTCGGGGCCGGTCGACCCGCGGTGGGCCTCGGGGTTGGCGATGTTCTCGAACTGCCTGGCGACGACGCCGTCGCGCTCCTCGGCGATCGCGTCGGCGGCCTGGATGGCGCCGTCCATGCCACCGTCGGCGGGGGTGAGGACGAGTTCGGCGCCGAGGGCGGAGAGGAGCGCGCGGCGCTCCTCGCTCATCGACTCGGGCATGGTGAGCACGAGGTCGTAGCCGCGGGCGGCGCAGGCCGTGGCGAGGCCGATGCCGGTGTTGCCGCTGGTTGCCTCGACGATCACGGGGTCGTCGTCGAGGTGGCCCATGCGTTCGGCGCGGTCGAGCATCGCGGCGCCGATGCGGTCTTTCACCGAACTCGCGGGGTTGAACGACTCGACCTTGCCCGCGAGGTTGTCGGCGAACGAGTCCAGCCACACGAGCGGTGTGTCGCCGATCTCCTCGGCGACGTCGTCTGCGATGTCCATCGTCCCGGAGTTGGCGCTCGCGACGGATTGGCAGTCGCCCTCGACATCGGGGGCTTTGATACCCGACCGGTCTGCCACGCACGAACCATCAGCGAGATTGCAGAACGGTCGTTCGGCAAACCGTTAATTGGCTGCCGGCGGTCTCGTCGATATGGACCCACGAGTCGAGGACCACGCGGACGTCATCGTCGACCACTCGGTCGGGATCGAAGCCGGGGACGAGGTACTGATCTCGGCACCGCCCGAGGCCGAGGACCTGGTCGTCGCGCTGGAAGAGCGCATCGGCGAGCGCGGCGCCCACAGCGTCACGCTCGGCGGCACCAGCCGCTCTCGGCGGGCGTTCATGCGAGCGATGGACCCGGAGGACTACGAGGCCCCGGCGGACGCGCTCATGGCGATGGTCGAGGAGATCGACGCCGCCATCGCAGTCCGCGCGTCGAGCAACACCCACGAGACCAGCGACATCCCGCCGGAGAAAAACGCCGCATACGCGCAGATCATGAAGCCGTTTCAGGACGCATACATGGAAAAGCGCTGGGTCGGCACGCAGTACCCCGCGCCGGGCAACGCCCAGGACGCCGAGATGAGCACGGAGGCCTACGAGGACTTCGTCTTCGACGCCGTCACCAAAGACTGGGACGCCCAGCGGGAATTTCAGGACAACATGGTCGAGATCCTCGACGGTGCCGAGGAGGTCCGGATCGTCTCCGGCGATACCACGGACGTGACGATGTCCGTCGAGGGGATGGTTCCAGTCAACGACTACGCCGAGAAGAACCTCCCCGGCGGCGAGGTGTTCACCGCGCCCGTCCCCGACAGCGTCGAGGGCGAGGTCCTGTTCGACATGCCGCTGATAACCCAGGGCCGCGAGGTCGAGGACGTGCGACTCGTCTTCGAGGGCGGCGAGGTCGTCGAGTTCGAGGCCGCGAAGAACGAGGACGTGCTCGCCGCCGTCCTCGACACCGACCCCGGCGCGAAGCGACTGGGCGAACTGGGCATCGGGATGAACCGCGACATCGACCGGTTCACCTACAACATGCTGTTCGACGAGAAGATGGGCGACACCGTTCACATGGCGCTGGGCCGGACCATCGACGAGAACGTTCCGGACGACCGCGACGACCGCGAGGGCAACGACTCCGCGATGCACATGGACATGATCGTCGACATGAGCGAGGACTCTCGCATCGAAGTCGACGGCGAGGTCGTCCAGCGCGACGGGACGTTCCGGTTCGAGGAGTAGGGAGGTCCGAGCGGAGCGAGGCGCGACTGACTGGAGCGCCTCGGAATTGCGAGCGGTGACCGACGGGAACCGCGAGCGGAGCGAGGCGCGACTGACTGGAGCGCCTCGGAATTGCGAGCGGTGACCGACGGGAACCGCGAGCGGGGAACGAAGTGACCCGCGAGGGCGCGCTTCGACGGCCGTATTTTCGACTGACGCGCGTCCCTGCTGTACCGTGAGCGAAGTGGCCCAGAGTATTCCGGCTAGCGACCGCGGACGAGCCCCGGGCTACCCGGTCGATTTCCCCGAGAATTGGCGATGTCCGAGTCTCCGGTGACGGATCTCAGGACGAGCGGTCGTCGGTCACGGAGGGACGGACGGTGATCCGCTCCCCGTCGACGATCGAGACCTCGTACCCGTGGAAGGCGAACGAGACGCGCAGCGACTCGTCACGGTCGTTTGCTGTGTCGTACAGGGTGTCGAGCGCCTCCGGGTCGACGCTGTCGTACAGTTGCGTCGAGAGCTCGGTCGGTTCGACCCCTTCGACCGTCGCCACTGTTTCGACGACGACCTGGCTGATCGGTTGGTCGTCGGTGATCTCCGTCGTCACGAACCCCGGATCGGTCTCGTCCATGCGTCGAGTTGCCTGACTCATACGTTCGGTCTACTTGCGAGTTACTGGGATACTACGTTGTTATTCACCGCCTATACACCACAGAAACAGATCAACTCGTAAAACTCGGCAAAAAGATCCGGTTTCTGATCGCGGCCAGAACGCGGTTCTGGATCGACCGCTACCGGGTCGGGCGGGTTCCGATCAGACCACGTCACCGCGGACAGTCGCGCCCTCCTGTTCGGCGCGGTACCGTCTGACGGCGTCGGCCGCTTCCACGGCGACGTCCGGCTCGGCGCCGAGCATCTCCAGCGCGCCCGAGAGGGTCGGCAAGACGAACTCCCCGTCCCGGAGTTTCTGGAAGGCGTCCTCGCTGCGCCGACCGTCGACCCACAGACAGGCGCCGCGGGGGTCGAGGATGTTCTCGTAGTTCTCGCGCGCGAGCGCGCCCTCCAGGCGCTGGGTGACGTTGTCGTCGAAGCTGGCGTTGCACACCTCCAGGTGCACCGGTTCGTCGTCGTCGACGAGGTGGGCGGCCAGGCACTTCTCGGGTGCGGCGTAGCCGCTCGCGTTGGTCCGGACGTGTTCCGGGTACTCCGCGGCCCAGTCGGCGCGGACGGTCTCGCCGATGCCCTCGACGTCGAGGGCGAGGTCGTCGGGGTCAGTGTCGTCGTCGTCGCCGAGCAGGATGTCCTTGGTGAGGTAGACGTCGAGGCGTTCGACGGGGTCGAGGCCGAGCGTCACGTCGCCGAAGACCCAGATCTCGCGGACGGGGACGGGCATGCGGTCGTCCTCGACGGTGGCGACGAGGTCCTCGACGCGGGCGACGGCCTCGTCGCGAGAGAGGTCGGTCATCGGAGGAGTGTACCCCTCGGAGGGGGAAAACGGTTTCTCGACGGATCGCCGGCGAAGGCGTCGCGGGAACGGAGGTTTAAGGAGACGGTCGGTCAAGCATAGGCGATGCGACTCCGGACCAGGTTCGCGGTCGCGCTCGCAGTGCTGGCGCTGGTCCTCTCAGCGACGACCCTGGCCGGGTTCGTTCTCTACCGCGACGCGGTCGCCGCGCACGAGCACGACCAGCTGTCGCAGTCGGCCGAGTCGGTCGCGACGCAGCTCGACACCGTGCTCGAGGAGAAAAAGCGGCAGGTTCAGCTGTGGGTCGAGGCGCCCGCGCTGGTCGACCACGGATCGATCTCACAGCAGGCGCGGCTCACCTCCTTCGTCAGGGCGACCGGGTTCAGCGGGGCCTCCGTCATCGCGGCCAACGGGACGATGATGGCGTTGCACTCCCAGGGACTGTCGAACGCCGAGCGAGACAGCATCGTCGGCGGCCAGTTCGGCGGGCGGACGTACTTCCAGCGCGCGATGGAAGGCGAGACGTACGTGAGCGACCCGGTGCGGGCCGAGACGGGCAACTTCATCGTCACGGTGAGTACGCCGCTGTACGAGGACGGCGAAGTGGTCGCGGCGTTCAACGCAGCCTTCCACCTCGAGGCGGGCGACCTGGCCGATATCGTCCGGGCGAACTCCGGGCCGAACCAGGGGATCCGCATCGTCGCCAACGGGTCGACGGTGTACGCGGTGGGACCGATCGGCAGCGGCGACGCGGACGTGATCAGCGCCAACGAGACGGTCACCGGAACGGGCTGGACTGTCTCGGCGACGACGACGCAGGCGGCCTTCGAGTCGCAACTGTGGAGGGTGACGCTGGTCCAGGCGGGGGCGTTCGGGCTGGTCCTCCTCTCGATCGCCGTCTTCGGCGCGTGGCTCTACCGCGAGTTCGTCGGGAACATCGAGCGCCTGCACCGCGGCGTCGGGTCGCTCGTCGACGGCAACTACGGGTCGACCGTCGCGCTCACTGGTGCGGCCGAGTGGACCGAACTGGAAGCGCAGTTCAACGAGCTGAGCGAGACGCTCGCCCAGCGACGGACGGAGGTGATCGTCCTGAACCGCGTACTCCGGCACAACCTCCGGAACGCGATGACGGTCGTCGTCGGGAACGCCGACCGCATCGCCGAGCGAACCGACGAGGAGACGACGGCGATCGAGGCCGACCGCATCCGCCGGCGCGGCGAGTCGCTGCTCGACCTCGCCGACCACGCGCGGGCCATCGAGGGGTCCCTCGGCGCGCGGCCCGAGGAGACGGTGCGCCGCTCGGTCGACGCGGTCGTCGACGAGGTCGCGGCGACGCTCGTCGAGGAGTTCCCGAGCGCGACCGTGGAAACCGATCAATCGGACGCTCCGACCATGCTGCCCAACGGAGACGTGCTGCTGGTCGTCCTCGACGAGCTCGCGCGCAACGCGATCGTCCACAACCACGCAGACGAGCCGAGCGTGCGGATCGCGGCGACGGTCGCCGAGGGGACGGCGCGGTTCACGATCGCCGACGACGGGCCGGGCATGCCGGCCGTCGAGCGCCGCGTCCTGACCGAGCGGTTCGTCGAGACGCCGACCCAGCACGGCGCCGGCCTCGGCCTGTGGCTGGTCAACTGGCTCGTCCACTGGGCCGACGGCGACGTGCGCGTCGACGTCGACGACGGCACGACGGTGACCGTGACCGTCCCCTGCGAACCGCCCGCCGTGGTCGACGCGGAGTAACTCGCCCGGGCGGGAACGAAACCCTGACGCCGCTCGCTCCGGTACGTTCGCCCGATGGACTGCGACAAGTGCGGCGACGAGGCGGTCATGCACGCCGCCTACTCGGGACTCCACCTCTGTGCGGAGCACTTCTGTCGGACAGTGGAGACCCGGGTCCGTCGGCGCGTCCGCGAGGACAACCTCATTCCGCGCTCGGCCACGCCGGAGGACCCGGAGACGTGGGTGATCGGCCTCTCCGGCGGGAAGGACTCGGTCGTCCTCACGCAGGTGCTCCACGACACCTTCGCGGAGGACCCCCGGATCGAACTCGTCGCGCTCTCGATCCACGAGGGCATCGAGGGATACCGCGACGAGTCCCTCGACGCGTGCGAACAGCTCACGGCCGACCTCGACGTCCGCCACGAGGTGGTGTCCTACGCCGAGGAGTTCGGCGTTCGGATGGACGACGTGGTCGAGGAAGATCCCGAGGGGATGGCCGCCTGCGCCTACTGCGGCGTCTTCCGCCGCGACGCCCTCGAACGCTACGCCGAGAAACTGGGCGCGGCCAAGCTCTTCACCGGACACAACCTCGACGACGAGGCCCAGACCGCCCTCATGAACGTCTTCGAGGGCGACGTCCAGCAGATGGCCAACCACTACGACGCCTCGCTCGGGCCGTTCCCGGAGGAAGACCGGGACGGGAACCCGGTCGAGGACCCGGTCGATCCGACCGAGCGGCCGCGCCAGCCACAGGACCACCACGTCCCGCGAGCGAAACCGCTCCGGGACGTGCCCGAGAAGGAAGTCGCGCTCTACGCGCACCTGCAGGACCTGCCCGCCCACATCACGGAGTGTCCTCACGCCGAGGAGGCCTACCGCGGCGAGGTCCAGGAACTGCTGCTCGGGATGGAAGAGAACCACCCGGGAACGCGCCACTCGATCATGGCGGGGTACGAGAAGCTGGCCGCGCTCGCCGCGAGCGCGTTCGGCGCGGCCGAGCCGGCCGACTACGGCGAGTGCGGGGTCTGCGGGGCGCCGACCGGGCGCGAGGTCTGCCGGAAGTGCGACCTGCTGGACGCGCTCGAAGCGGCCTGACCGGCGCCGCGGCGACTGTTCTCCCGTCGAGTCGCGACTCTTCGGCGTATCCGTGAGACGAGTCAGACAGTCCGACGAGTCAGGCGCTCCGACGAATCAGACAGTCCGACGAGTCAGACAGCGCGTCGAGCGGCGAGCGAGTCGAGTCAGACGGCGTCCGACGGACCAGTGGTGGGGCCGAGGCCGTCCGACGCGTCGGACGGCGTCGTCACTCGGCGGGCGAAAACGGAAGAGAGTGGGTCGAACGGTCCCTGGAAACAGTGGAGGGGTCTCCAGAGGGGGGTCGGTCGACCCGGGAGCCGTTAATCCGGGCGGATGACGTCCAGCCCGTTGTTCTTCTCGAGGCTGTCTCGGCCGCCGTCCGTGTGGCCGTAGCCGGGGTCGCCGCCAGCGCTGCCGCCCGCACTGCCGCGGCCGCCGGCCTCGTTGCCGAAGTCCGTGTCGATGTTCTGGCTGGCGTCGAAGGACGTGTCGTCCACGTCGTCGAGCGCCTGCCGCGACTTGTCGGCCTGCTTCTGGGTCGTCGGGCCGAGCACCTGCGCGGACTTGACGCCGGTCATGATGGCCATGACCCGCACCTTGCCCTTGTACTCCTCTTCGATGCGCGCGCCCCAGATGACGTTCGCGCTCGCGTCGAGGCGCTCGGTGATGTTCTGGGCGATGCCCTCGGCCTCCTTCAGCGCGAGGTCGGGACCGCCGGTGATGTGGACCAGGCCGCCGGTCGCACCGCGGTAGTCCACGTCGAGCAGCGGGTGATTCATCGCGTCCTTGACGACCTCCTCCGTCTTGTTCTTGTCCTGGGTCTCGCCGACGAGCATCACCGCGACGCCGCCCTGGTTCATGATGGCGGTCATGTCGGCGTAGTCCAGGTTGATCAGCGAGGGCTGGGTGATCGTCTCCGAGATGCCCTTGACGGTCTCGGCGATGATCTGGTCCATCACGGAGAACGCCTTGCCGATGGGCAGGTTGGGGACGTAGTCCAGCAGGCGGTTGTTGTCCAGCACGATGATGGAGTCGGCCTCACTGCGGAGGTTCTCCAGGCCTTCCTCGGCCTTCACCGTGCGGGCGCGCTCGACGTTGAACGGCGTCGAGACCATGCCGACCACGATCGCGCCCTGGTCTTTGGCGATGTTCGAAACGACGGGGGCGGCACCGGTACCGGTCCCGCCACCCATGCCGGCGGTCACGAAGACCAGGTCGGCGTCGCCCAGGACCTCCTCGATGGTGCCCTGCGCCATCTCGGTGGCGCGCTTGCCCATCTCGGGGTCGCCGCCGGCGCCGAGGCCGGACGTCAGCGACTTGCCGACGAGGATCTTCGTGTCCGCCTCGATCATCTGCAGGTGCTGTTTGTCGGTGTTGATGGCGACCGTGTCGGCACCGTCGACGCCGATGTTGTACAGGCGGTTGACGGTGTTGTTGCCGGCGCCACCACAGCCGACGATGACGATCCGCGGGTCTCCGAATCCGTCGCCCTCGGCCTCGTCCATCTGCTGTTGCTCCTGCTCGTCTCGCTCGAGGGCTTCCTTGACGATGTCCTGCATCGATCAGGCCCTCTGCTGCCAGCTACGGCGCTTTCGCTTCTCCGACGGGCGCTCTTTGCCCCCGTCCTGCTCATTTAGTTTCTCGCGGACGGCCGCCCGGATCGCCTCGCTCCGGTTGGGGTACTCCCCCGTTTCGACCATTCGCTCGACCTCTTCGATCTGCTGCTTCGGAATCCGTAGTGTCACACGCTCCATGTTTTTGATCGTTCCCCTTGGGTAAGACGGCGTTCGCGGACGCGTTCGTCCGTTCGTCTTACACGGCGGCATCGCCGTCCTATTCGACGTAACCGCCCGAAGGCGCGGGTCACACGTCCGCGCTCCGGCCCGTGTAAGACGACCGTCTTACGCAAGCATTACATCTGGGTGTGGCATTATAAAGGTTGCGGCGAACGTCATACACTCGCGCGTTTACGACGTTTCACGCCCTCTGGGTGGCGTTTACGGCGTATCACGTCTGGTCGAGCACGTCGGCAGCCGGCGTCCGTCGACCGCAGCCCGGGCAGAAGGCCCAGTCCGACCGGAGTTCGTCCCCGCAGTCGCAGAATACCCGGTGAGAAGCCTTCTCTCCGCAATTCGGGCAGTAAACGTGCCCATCGGAGATGGTTTCGCCGCACTGCGTGCAGGGCCGGTCGTCGTTTTCGAGGGCGTTTTCGTCCGTCTCGCCGCCCGTCTTACGCGCTCGTTCGGTGTTAGACGCGTCTGTCGTCGAGCCGACGGACGCGTCCGACGCCTCGGCCGATGCGGCGTGTTCGCCGTCGAGGGCGATGTTTACGTTGATGTCCTGCGGGCTGGACGGTGTAAACGCTTCGTCCAGCCGGTCGCCGACGATGGCGTCGACGCGCTCGGCGATGAGGTCGTCGATGGAGTCGGACGCTTCGGTCGCGTCCGCGGTCGGGTCCGACGCCGCCGCGCTGGGCTGGGCGTCGGACGCCTCGTCGAGGTACTCCCGCAGGGCCTCCCGCATGATCTCGCTCTTCGAGGCGTCGAACTCCTCGAGTTGCTCGATGAGATCGTCGTCCGCGCGGAAGGTGATCTTGCTCATTCGGCTCGTCATAGTCGTTGTCCTCCGGGTATTTCAATCTTCCCGCCTGTCTGACGCCCGTCTGCCGTCCGGCGGGCGTCGTGGGACTGGTTCACACTCTCACTCCGGCCGGAAGTCAAAACGGTTAAGTCCGGTACAGCGGCTACCTGCATGTGCGTCCGCCCTTAGCTCAGACTGGTAGAGCAGTCGACTGTAGATCGACTTGTCCCCCGTTCAAATCGGGGAGGGCGGACTGACATTGCTGCCGCCTGCGACCGAAGGGAGCCAGCGGCAGCTATTCTGTTCACACACGAACCGATTTGAACACGCCAGTCGCAGCCCCGCGCAGGCGAGCGAACGCGAGCCGAGCAGGAACGTCTGGCACCGGTTCAAATCGGGGAGGGCGGATACTTTTCGCGCCGCTCACTCGCGAGCGGCGCGTGTGTATTCACACAGGACCCGATTTGAACACGAGAGTCGCAGGCCCGGAACGGCGCACCCCGTGCGCCGCACGCCCGGAACGTCTGGCACCGGTTCAAATCGGGGAGGGCGGACTCCCTTCCCTGTCGAATCATAGCCGAGAGGGGTCGTCCTGTCGTTCGATTCTGTCTCGTCGAGTCTGGATCGAACAGGTCACCTGACTCGGGTGTCCGCCGTCGTGCGTTCGCGTATAGCAGAACGCGTCGGGGGAACGAGACTCTTGGTCCGGAGCCACGTACTGCTGTCAGTCGAGCGCGCCAGCCCCAGTGCCGTGGTTTGTCGCTCTATTTGCGCTGTCTGCTCAGACGGGGGTCACTCCGACTCCGAAACTACCCCTGCTCTGCAACCGGCCACGTGCGCTCGGTGGTCTGCGAGAGCTGTCACTGAGTGTGACTCGTCTCTCGGAATCGACCACGCGGGACTCGCCCGAGGACACAATACCGGGGAGTTCCGATAGAGTGCTTCTTCCGCTAGCGCCATCGCCGCCGTCCGTCTGGCCGCGAAGGGGCGCGACGCTGCCGTCCTCGACGCCGACCGCTGACCGTACGCGGGGCGGTATGTTTATTTTCTCACGGTCTCGACGCGTGGGCATGCACGGGCGACCGACGACGAGACGGGCGTTTCTCCGTACCGGACTGTCGACGAGCGGTGCGGCGACTGGCGTCGCGCTCGCCGGGTGTGCGTCGCTCACTGGGACCGACCGCGCGTTCGTGCTGTCGTTTTTCCGCACCGGCGCGGAGGCGATGCACCTCGCGGTGAGTACGGATGGCTACGGATGGGAGACGCTGAACGGCGGCGACCCCGTGCTGCAGGGGTCGGTCCGGACGGAGACCCTCCGGGACCCGTTTCTCTTCGAGGACCGGGATGGGACCTTCCACTTGCTCTCGACGGACGGGTGGGAGAGCCAGTACATCGTCCACGCGACGTCGCCGGACCTCGTGGAGTGGAGTGACCAGGAGGCGTTCCCGGTCGTGACCGACGTCGACGGCGCGAAAAACGCCTGGGCGCCGGAGTGTTATTACGACCGCGAGACCGGCGAGTACCGCCTGGTCTGGTCCTCGACTGTCGAGACCGACTCGGGGGAGGAGTACGACAACCGGATCTGGTCTGCAACGACGGACTTCGAGACGGTCGGACCGGCCGAGCGGTTCGTCGACCCGGGGTTCGAGGTGATAGACGCAACCGTCGCTCATCACGACGGGACCTACCACATGGCGCTCAAGGACGAACGCGGCGTGAACGAACTGGACACCGACTACAAGGCGATCAGGACGGCGACTGCGGCGGACGGCGAGGGGCCCTTCGACGACCTCTCGGAACTCGTGACTCCCTCCCCCGTGGAGGGCCCGACGCTCTTTCGCAACGAGGGGGAGTGGTGGCTCTTCTACGACTACTTCCTGGAGGACCGCTACGGCGCCTCGCGCAGCGAGGACTTCGAGACGTGGGAGACGTTCGGCGACGAGGTCGACTTCCCCGCGAAACCCCGGCACTCGTCGGTGTTGGCGGTCGACGCCGACGTCGTCGAGGGCCTGCGGGACGCCTGGGCGTGACGATGGCGCCGGAGCGAGCGGGACCGTCTGGCATCTTGTCGAATCGGGGAGGGCGGAGATGGCTTCCCGTTCAACTACGACGCGGAGCGACGCCCTCGACACTCGGGCCACGCCGATGGGGGTCACTCCTTGGACTTCTCGGCGCCCCTCCCCTGCGTGACGTGAGTGAGCGTGACGAGGCCGAGCCCGCCGACGACGTTGCCGGCGGTGACGACGGCCGTCATCGCGCCCAGCGAGCCCACTTCGATCGGCGCGCCGAGATAGATCCCGAGGACGACGTGGATGAGGGAGACGACGACGTGGTCGAAGGGGCCGAGCGCCAGCATGAAGCCGACCGCGTACGTCAGGGAGAGTTTGCTGCCGTCGCCTCGTACGGCGACGATGAGGAAGGAGAGCAGGCTCACAAGCGCCCCGCCAGCGATGCCGCGGGCGAACCAGGCCATCGGCGTGCGGCTCGCCATGTCTTCGGCGATGGTGCGCAGGATCTCGGTCGACTCCGGCGGGATCGCTCCCTCGACCGCGAAGACGAGTGCGAAGAGGCTGCCGCCGACGACGTTGACGGCGAACGTGACGACCCACAGGCGAACTAGCGCGGGAACGGCGGAGAACCCGGAGCGCGCGACTGCGGCCGCGGTCGGATCGGCGAAGTTCTCGTTGAACAGTTCGGTCCGGCCGGCGACCAGGAAGACGAGGCCGACGCCGAACGCGAGCGCACCGGCGACCTTCGCGACGTGGCCGAGCGTCGGCTCGACGAAGGCCTCGACGATGCCGAGCGCGACGACGCCGAAGACGATCGTGAACCCGGCGATGAAGCTCGTCGAGACGAGTTCCAGTATCGGCTGGTCGAGGCGGCGCTCGCCCTCCTCGACCGACCGCTCGAATATCTCTTCGGGCGTACGAGGGGACACGGTTCGAATTGGCGTTCCGGGCGGAAAAGCCGCGGGCCGGCGATAGAGCGCCGTACGTCGGCCTTGCGAGTGCGCGCCGGGACGCCAATCAAGTCCTCTCCGTAGTGGGAGCGATGACACCACGACTGCGAACGGTCTTCGGCGTCCTCGCGCTGGCGGCGCTGGTGGTCTGTGCGGGTTGCGGGGAACCGGGCGGTGCCGTGACCGAGGCCGGCGACGACGAGACCGCGACGACAGACAACGACGCGGGCGCGGAACCGATCGCACCGAACGGGACCGAGTCCGAGCGGACGGCGACCGGCGAACCGACCGCGACGCGGACAACCCAGTCGAGCGTCGGCGGTGTCGCGGTCGGCGGCGGCGTGTGAGCGGTCGACGGCCGCGATGAGAGGCTGAGCCGGTGGGGCGCTGACCGGGGTCGCCACCGAGCGTAAACCGCTGGGACTCGAACCAGTGGTATGGACGAGATCGAACTCGGCCAGGCGACGATCGTCTACGAGGACCCCGACGACGGGACGACCGAGGTCACGGTCGACAACGAGGAGGTCGTGTACGCGCGCGACCACTGGATGCTCCGCTCGGGTTCGGACGACGAGGGCAACGACCTGATGAAACAGATCCCCCGGGATCGGGTCTACCGCGTCGACCGGAACGTCGAGCGCTTCGAGGAGGAAGCGTCGACGATGCGCCACCGCGTCGAGTCGCTGGCCAACGAGGTCCGCGACCGGATCCCCGTCGGCGGCGACGGCGACCGACGCTCTCCCGGCGGGAGCGGCCGGCGCTCACCCGGCGGGAGCGACGAGGGGCCGACGCGCGTCCCCGTCACCGAGGGCGAGGGACGGGACGAGACTGGAGACGAGGGACAGGACCAGACCGAGGACGAAGGACGGGACCGCACCGGGGAGTGACGGCGGGTCGGGCCCGACAGACTCCCGGACGGCGACGGCGCGGGACGCCCGCGGACGGCCGGAGCGGAAAACGGGCGACAGCGCGCCGACGGCGTTCGAGGCGACCGTTTTCGCGGGGTGTAAACTATCCTCGCTCTTTTTAGTGGGTGCGGCCTTGTGATCAGATGGTCACGATGGGCGTCTTGGAACGGGCCAAACGCGCTTCAGGGTTGTCGCACTCGGAGGTGCGCCCGTACATCTGCGTCAACTGCGAGGCGCAGTTCGACGTGCAGTATCACACCTGTCCGGCCTGTGGGAAGTACGACGTCCGACGGGCCAAGTGGATGGACGCGGACGGTGCGGACCGCTGACGACGGCCGCCCTTGCGCCTCCGCGACGACTCAGGCCTGCCCGAAGCCGAGCGCGCGGCCCCACCCCATGTGACCCGGGGCTATCCGGCCCACGCGATCCATATTTATCGAGGGCGCGATTCGATGACCGTAGTGACGACCGCGAGCGACCGGATTCCGGCCCCTAAATCGAATGAACAGTCCGTATCGTTGAAGGGGTCCCGTAGCGATGGAGCGGCCGTGGTGGTATCGTTTGACCTGTTCGGCACGCTCGTCGCCGTCGAGCGGCCCGACGACCCGGCGGAAGCGGTCGGTCGCGAACTCCGCGAGCGCGGGGTCGCAGTCCCGGACGACTGGGCGCGAGCCTATCGCGAGCCCCACGTCGCCGTCGACCCCGGGCGGGAGACGCCGCTGTCCGACCACGTGGTCGGTGCGCTGGCGAGCCGGGACGTCGACGCCGACGGGGCCGTCGTCCGCGCGGCCGTTCGCGCCGCGTTCGACGGGCCCGTGGCGACGCGCGAGGGTGCCGAGGCGGCCGTGGAGGCGGCCGCCACTCACGGAACGGTGGGTGTGCTTTCGAACTGTAGCGTCACTGGACTGGTCGAGCGGGCGCTCGACCGGTCGACGATCGACCCGGAGCGGTTCGACGCGATCGTCGCCAGCGTGGACTCGGGCTGGCGCAAGCCCGACCCGCGGGCGTTCGAGGCGGTCGCCGCGGCGCTGGACGCGCCGACCGAGCGGCTGGTCCACGTCGGCGACGATCCGGCGACCGACGGCGCCGCGACCGAGGCCGGCGCGACGCCGATACTCCTCTCGGAGGTCCCGCTCCACGACGTGCCGGCCGAGCTGGAGGCGATACGATCCCGGTGACGACCGCCGCGGTCGGGCTCGCCCTGTTGCTCGACGCCGTCGCGGGCGAGCCGCCGACGCGGCTCCACCCGGTCGCCTGGTTCGGCCGGCTGGTCGTACCGCTCGACCGCTCGTGGTCGCGCCCCCGCATCGTCGGCGCGCTCGCGAGCGCGACGCTCCCGCTCGGCGCGGCGCTGACCGTCGGCGCGCTCGTCCTGGCGGCGGGCCTCCAGCGACTGCTCGCGGGCGCCATCGTCGGCGCGCTCGCGCTGTTCGTCGCGACGAGCCTCCGGCGACTGCTCGGCGTCGCCCGCGACGTGACTGCCGCGAGCGAGGCCGACCTCGACGCGGCCCGGGAGCAGCTGCGGGCGCTCGCCGGCCGGGACGCGTCGACGCTCTCGCCGGGCGAGGTGCGCAGCGCCGTCGTCGAGAGCGTCGCGGAGAATCTCGCCGACGGGCTGGTCGCCCCGCTCGGCGCCTTCGCGGTCCTCGCTGTCATCGGCGCGCACGCGGGGCCTGCCGTCGCCCCGGGTGTCGATCCCGCCGTCCTGGGACTGGCACTGGGCGCGGCCGGCGCGGCCTGGGTGAAGGCGGTCAACACGATGGACTCGATGCTGGGCTACCGCTCGAAGCCCGTCGGCTGGGCGCCGGCGCGGCTCGACGACGCGGTGATGTGGGTGCCCGCGCGGGCGAGCGCGGTCCTGATCGCCGCGACGTTCCTGGCGCCGCGGTCGCTCGCGAACGCGCGCCGCTGGCTGGGAGCGGTCCCCTCGCCGAACTCGGGGTGGCCGATGGGGACCGTCGCCGCGGCGCTCGGCGTCCGTCTCGTCAAGCCCGGCGTCTACGAACTCGACGGCGGCCCGGCGTTGCCGACGGTCGCGGACGCCGAGCGGGCGGTTCGCCGCGTGGGCGTCGCGGGCGGCCTCGCGTATCTCGTTGCGGGGGTGGTGACGTGGGGCTGAGGGACGCGCCGACGGCGATCCGCGGCGCACTGGGCTTCCTCTCGCGGCTCCCGGTCGGCCGGGACGAGCGCGCCTGGGAGGCGTTCCGGACGTCGCCGTGGACACTGACGGTGGCGGGGTACGTCCTCGGCGCGCTGGTGGCCGTCCCGGTCGTCGGCGCGCTCGCGCTCCCGGCGCCGGCGGTGACGGTCGCGCTCGCGTACGTCCTCGCGGTCGTCGCGCTGACGGGGATCAACCACTTCGACGGCGTCGCCGACCTCGGCGACGCGGCGGTCGTCCACGGCGACGCCGAGCGCCGGCGCGAGGTGATGGGCGACACCGTCCTCGGCGTCGGCGGGACGCTCGCCGTCGCCGTCGTGGTCGCGGGACTGGCGCTGGGCGCGGTCGGACTCGCCGCGCTGCCGCTCGCCGCGGCCGCGGGGCTCGTCGTCGCCGCGGAGGTCGCCGCGAAACTCGCGATGGCGACGCTGGTCGCGCTCGGCTCGGCCGCCCACGACGGCTTCGGCGCGGCGGTCGCCGACGAGACGCGGCCGCGCGGTCTCCTCGTCCCGCTCGCGATCGCCGTCCCCGCCGCCGCGCTGACGCTGCCGTCGCTCGCTGCCGCGGGAGCGCTCGCGAGTGCCCTTGCGGTCGGGTTCGGACTGCTGTGGTGGGCCCGCGCGCGCCTCGGCGGCGTGACCGGCGACGTGGTCGGCGCCGCGAACGAACTCGCGCGCGTCGCCGCGCTCCACGCTGGACTCGTCGCCTGGCACGCGGACGTCGCCGCGCCGGTCGGACTCGGGGAGGTGACCCAGTGGACGCCCTGGTGATGTGCGGCGGGCAGGGTACGCGGCTCGACGCCGACGTCGAGAAGCCGCTGTTCCGGGTCGACGGCGAGCCGATGGTCGACCGGGTTATCGCGGCGCTCGAAGCGAGTCGGATCGACCGCGTGTACGCCGTCGTCTCCCCGCACGCGCCGGAGACGGCGGCTCGCGTCGACTGCCCGACCGTCGAGACGGCGGGCGAGGGGTACGTCGCCGACCTGCAGGCCGCGCTCGCGGACCAGCGGATCGACGAGCCGGTGCTGACGGTCGCCGCGGACCTGCCGCTGCTCGACGGCGAGGCCGTCGACGAGGCTCTCGACGCCCACGAGAGCGGGTCGCTGACCGTCGCGGTGCCGACGTTTCTCAAGAGCGCGCTCGGGGTGAGCGTCGACGTGCGGTTCGTCCACGAGGGCGAGGAAGTCGCGCCGACGGGGGTCAACGTCGTCGGCGACGGCCCCGACGAGACCGTCGTCCGCGACGACGCCAGACTCGCGGTCAACGTCAACCGTCGGGAGGACGCGGAGATCGCCGAGCGCCTCTCGCGGTGAGGGCGGCGGCGTGCGGCGGCGGCGGTCGAACGTGGCGTTCGGGCGTGGGAAACCCTCAATGGGCTGACCGACGAAGGTGTGGTATGGCATTCGACCCCGAGGTACCCGACCCACCGAGACTCGACGCCGCGGAGGACCCGGGCGACTACGACGCGGTCGAGGAACCGGAGACGAGGACCGGCGAGGAGGGCCGGCGCGAGGCGCTCGCGGAGTTCCTCGAAGACGGCGCCTGGGAGGACGCCTTCCGCGAGTGGGCCGACAACGCCTACCTCTCGAACGAGCAGTTCGAGGCCGCACTCGAACTGGGACTGATCGCCGCGCTCGACTTCTACTGGAACGAGTCGGCGGGCGACGTGGGGTATCTCGCGCCGACGCTGGCCGAGGACCTCCCCGAGCCCTGGGACGACCGGCTCAACCGGGCCGACCGCGCGGACATCGACGAGGCGCTGGACGACCTCGGCCGGACGACCAGCGAGGTGCTGGAGAACCGATACATCGACCGCAGCTCCGAGGCGTTCGGCTACACCTGGGAGTGAGGGCGACGGGAGCCTCGGGAGCCGCGACGAGCGGGCCGTCGCCGCCGACGCGAGGCCCGGAGAGACAGATTCTTGCCAGCGCTGGCCGACCACGAACCATGGACAGGGAGGCCGTCGCGCGGCTCGCCGGGACGGACGTCACCCACGGGAGCAGCGACGACCCCGACGTGCTGGACTTCAGCGCGAACGTCAACCCCGAGGTACCTGCGGGCGCCCGCGAGGCCTACGCCGCGGCCTTCGACGAGTCGCGCACCTACCCGCCCGAGGACTACCCCGAGTACCGGGTGGCCGCGGCCGAGTACGTCGACTGCGACGCCGCCGACGTGATCCCGACCGCGGGCGGCCTCGCCGCGATCCGACTGGCCGTCGCGGTCACCGTCGACCCGGGCGACCGGGCGCTCGTCCCCGCACCGAGCTTCGGCGAGTACGCCCGTGAGATCGAACTCCAGGGCGGCGAGCCCGTCGCGGTCTCCCACGAGGGGATGCTCGACCGCGACCCGGGCGAGTTCGCGCTCGCGGTCGTCTGCAACCCGAACAATCCGACGGGCGACGCCTACGAGGAGGACGCACTCCAGGCGTACGCCGAGCGCTGCCGCGCGGCGGACACGCCGCTGCTCGTCGACGAGGCGTTCCTGGGCTTCACCGACCGCCGCTCGCTGGCGGGCACGGACGGCGTCGTCGTCGCGCGCTCGCTGACGAAACTGTTCGGGCTGCCCGGGCTGCGCGCGGGCTTCGCCGTCGCGACGGGCGACCTGCGCGACCGGGTCGAGACGGCGTCGCTCACGTGGGGGCTGGGCTGGCCGGCCGCTGCGGTGGGAACGCACTGTCTCGCCCGCGACGAGTTCGTCGCGGCGACGCGCGAGCGGGTGGCGAGCGAACGCGAGCGGCTGCGTGCGGCCTTCGATTCGGATTCGCGGTTCGAGGTGTATCGGCCGACTCCCCCGCTGGAGGAGTCGACCGCCCCGTTCCTCCTGCTCGACTGCGGGTCGGCGGAGCGGGTCGAGGAGGTGCTGGCGACGGCGCGCGAGGCGGGCATCGCGCTCCGGGACGCGCGCTCGTTCCGCGGGCTGGACTCACACGTCCGCGTCGCCGTCAGGCGCCCCGGGGAACACGACCGACTGCTGGAGGCGCTGGATGTTCGAGAGTGAGATTTCGGCGGGCGTGCTGTGCGCGCGCCGGCCGGGGACGCGCTGGCTCGCGACGGGTTTTTCGGGGGGATACGAGACGGCCGACGCCGCGTACAACGTCACCGTCCCCGAGGGGTTCGACCGGACGGACCTGGCCGAGTACGTCGCCGAGCGACGGGAGCGCGCGGGGTTCGAGGCGACTGGACCGGCGATGCTGACCGGCGTCGAGCAACGGCACGCTCGCCGTGCGCGGCTGGACGGCGTCGAGGTGGTCGCGACGACGGGCGTGTCCAACCCCGCGGTGCTTCCGATGGGTGGCGAGGCCACAGAGGGGCCGGCGGCCGCCTCCGACCGCGGCGACGACTCGCCGCGAGCGGGGACGGTGAACCTCGTGGTCGGGACGACGCGGGCGCTGGCCGACGGCGCGCTCGCGACGCTACTTTCGACCGCCGTCGAGGCGAAGACGGCGACCATGCTAGCCGAGACGGGATTCACCGGGACGACGTCGGACGCGGTGGTCGTCGGGAGCGACCCCACGGGCGAGACGGAGGCCTTCGCCGGCAGCGCGACGCCAGTTGGGCGGGCGGCGCGGGTCTGCGTCCGTGACGCCGTCCGGGCGACCCTCGACGCGCGGTACGGCGGCGAGGGCGGGGATGGTATCCCCGACACCGTCGAGGGGGCCGACTACGGCGTCGTCTCCACGGGCGACGCGACCGTCTCACGCGTCGACTGAGTGAGATCGTCGACGGGCCGCGGGCCAGCGAGTCCGGCCCGACGTGTCGAAGCGGCTACGGGCCCGGGGGTCGTCGGTCCGCGTATGACAGGAGACGACGTCGACGACGCAGGCCAGGCCGGCGACGACCCGCTCGAACCGCAGGCGATCGAACCGGCCGCACCCGAGGAGTTCGGCCTCGTGCAGGTCTGGTGGGGCGACGGCAAGGGCAAGACGACCGCCGCGATGGGCATGGGCTTGCGCGCCGCCGGCCACGGCTACCGCGTCCACATGCTCCAGTTCATGAAGGGCGGCACGAGTACTGTGGAAGACGTCCGCGGCGAGTACAACGCCATCCACGCCCTGCCGGGCTTCTCCTACGAGAACAGCGGCCACTACGGCTGGCACCGCTTCCACGACGGCACCGACGACGACGAGCACGCCGCCCGCGCGAAGGGCGGCCTCGAACGCGCTCGCGAGCTGGTCGAGGCGGCCGGCGAGGCCGACCTCTCGACCCCCTTCGACGCCGATTCGCCCGCCGACGAGGGCGTCCACATGCTGATCCTCGACGAGATCGGCTACGCCGGCAACCGCGGCCTGGTCGACCCCGACGAGGTGCGCGAACTGGTCGAGTCGAAGCCCGACGACCTGGAACTCGTCCTGACCGGCGGTCACGAACGACCCGAATTCGTGACCGAACTCGCCGACCTGGTGACCGAGGTCGGCAAGGAGGCTCACCCCATCGAGTCCGGTCACAGCGCCCGGAAGGGAACCGAGTTCTGAGGCGGGGCTACTGAAACATGCTCACCTCGTCGTCCTCCGGCGGCGGTCGTTCGAACCCCTCCTGGGCCTCGATGCGCTGCATCTGTCGCGCCATCTCCGCCATCTCGGCGACGAGCGCTCGCTCGCTCTCTTCGAGCGCGCTCGTGTCGAACTCCGTGCCGAGGACCGACTCGACTCCCTCCCGGAGGAGCGCGCTCGCGGCCGCGGGGTCGGGACGGTACGGTTCGACCCGGACGACGAGCGCGACCGTCGGGATATTCTCACGAGCGCACACGTCGACGACCGCTCCCGCCGAGCCGCCGATGGCGCCGATGCCCGGTGCCGGCGGGACGCCCGCCTCGCGGAGCGTCCGTTCGAGCGAGTCGGTCGTGGTGACGGCGGTGACCCGGCCGTGCTCGTCGACCCACTCGGCCGGCGCGCCGACGGGCACGACGACCTGTTCGCAGCCGTCGGTGAGGTGTTCGACGACGCCCTCCGCGAGCGGGCCCCGCGAGCGCGGCGGGAACACCAGGTCCGCCTGGAGCGCCGTCAGGTCCCCGTCGGCGTACACCCGGACGGAGTTGCGGACCCGTCCCTCGTCGTAGGTCGCGACGTGGGGGAACTTCTCGGAGGCGAAGTGGCCCCGATAGGGGAGCCCCAGTTCGTCGGTGACGTGTTCGACGGCGATGACCCCGACCAGTCCGAGACCGGGCAGGCCGACCAGCACCGTCGACCCCTCCGTGTCGAGTTCGCCGGTCGCCTCGAAGGTCGCCGCCTCGGCTCTGTGTGCCATACTACCACGGACGGGCGCCGGGGCCATGATATCTCCGCGCGCAACGGCCGGGTGCCCCCGCGCTCACGCGATCGTGTACCCGTCGAACGAGCGGACGGCGTAGCGATAGGAGAGTGCGGGGAGGAGCAACAGGACGACGAGCGCGACGGCGCTGATCGCGTAGAGGGTTCCGGCCGACAGCGTGAGGCCGAACGGGACCAGGATCGAGAGCAGATCCGCGCCGAGCGAACGGGCGAACTCTAGACCGACGAACAGGGCCGACAGGGCCGTCAGGACGACGTGGACGCTGAAGAGGAGGAACGCCCACGGGCTGGGGACGACGGCCTCCATCGAGCGGGTGACGTTCGTGGCCTCGAAGCGGGGGAAGGCCATCCCGATGCCGACCGAGAGGGCGGCGGCGACGACCATCGAGACGGGCGCGAGACCGACGAGGATGGCGGCCGCCCCGGCGTCGAGCGGACTCAGGACGGCGGTGACCGCGACGAGGACGGTTCCGAGCGGGACGACGACGACCAGACCCGCGAGGACGTGCGCGCCGACGAAGCGGTGGCCGGTCACCTCGCTCAACAGCGTCGTCGCGAGCACCGATCCCTGGTCGCCGAGCGGGTTGAGCGTGAAGACGACGCCGCCGGCCCAGGCGACGAACACGAGCAGTCCGTAGGGGAGGTAGGCCGGGATCTGCCCGGTCTGGATGATCTCGACGAACGCGCCGGTCCCGAAGAACAGTGGGTACGCGGCGTACATGAGCTTCAGCGGCGCGCGGGCGGCGCGGCGCCACGCGAGGGTGACCAGCGCCGCGGTGGGTCGGTCGACGACGGCTTCGAGCCAGCGGGCGAGGCGGTCCTCGGAGGCGACGGACGCGCCGGTCGCCGCCGGGGTCGCCGGTTCGTCGGCCGACTCGTCCTCGCCGGCGAGGGCGGGGTCGGCGAACCAGTGTCGCCGCGCGACGGCGACGCCCGCGACGAGGGCGAGCGCGGTCGCGACGGCGGAGACGCCGGCGACGGCGAGGGCGCTGGTCGACTCGAACGCGACGCCGGGGAGGCCGTAGAGCGCGAGGTCGGCGTACCAGCCGACGGGGGAGGCGGCCATCGGCTCGAACAGCGCGCCGACGGCCTGGTTGAGCGATCCGGTGACGATCGCGGCCATGTAGGCGACGAAGGCGAGGGCGATCAGGCCGGTCTTGTGGCGCGCCACGAAGGGGAAGCTGGTGAGCACGTGCCGGACGGCGAGGCCGAGCGTGAAGGCGGTCGTGACCGCGGTGACACCGGCGAGCCCGAGCGCGAGCGGGACGCCGACCGCGGGCCAGAGCCGCTCGGTCCCCAGCGCCAGGCCGACGCCGGCGCCCGTCGCGGGGAGGAGCGTCCAGAGGAGCAGGTAGACGGACTCGCTGGCCACGAGTCCGAGGTACGCTTCGGCGGTGGGGACGATCGTCAGGACGCCCTCGGCGTTGGTGAGGGTGCCGCGCTGGCCGACCGCGCGGAGGGCGAAGACGACGACGAGCACGACCCAGACGACGCCGACGAGCCCTCGCGCGCCGGTCGCAGTCGCGGTCGGGACGAACTCGATCGACCCGGAGGCGAGCGCCCGGCCGAGCGCACGTCCGCCCCAGACGCCGCCGACCGACAGCGCGAGCGTCAACAGGGCGTAGAGGCCCACGGAGACGACCGAGGTGAGTCGGTTGTCGGGGTCGGTGCGCTTGCGGACCATCCGGCGGACGTCGATCCGTGTCAGCCGGAGGCTGTGTCCGAGGTTCATCGCTGCGAGTCCGCCTCGTTCGGACCGGCCTCCGTCGCGTCGACCGCGCTCGCGTCCCCGTCGCTCGCTGCCGGCGCACCAGCGACCCCTCCGCTCGCGGCCGACGCGCTCGCGCTCGCCTCGTCGGCGTGGTCGGTCGTCACTTCGAGGAAGACGTCTTCGAGCGATCCCGCTTCGCCGCGCTCGGCGCGCTGTTTGAGGCGGTCAGGCGGTCCCTCGGCGACGAGGTCGCCGCGGTGGAGCACGCCCACGGTGTCGGCCAGTTCGTCGACGACCGGGAGGATGTGCGTCGAGAGGAACACGGTCGTCTCCCCGCCCGACAACTCCGCGATGAGGTCCTTGACGGTTCGGGCCGCACGCGGGTCGAGTCCACTCGTCGGTTCGTCGAGGAAGAGCACCGGCGGGTCGTAGAGCACCGTCGCGATCAGGCCCACCTTCTTGCGCATCCCGGTCGAGAAGCCTTCGAGTCGGCGGTCGGCCTCGCTCGCGAGCGAGAAGCGGTCGAGGTAGCGGTCGATGCGGTCGCGGGCGCGCTCACGCGGCATGTCGTGGAGGGCAGCGACGTGGCGCAGTTGCTCGCGGGCGGTCAGCTCGTCGAACAGCGGCGGCTCCTCGGGGAGGTAGCCCACGACCGAGATCAGCTCGCGCCGGTCGCTCACGTCGATGCCCATCACCCGGGCCGAACCGCTGGTCGGTCGCGTCAGCGTCGTCAGCATGCGCATGGTCGTCGTCTTCCCGGAGCCGTTCGGGCCGAGGAAGCCGTACACGTCGCCAGGGGGGATCGACAGATCCAGGCCGTCGACGGCGAGCACGTCGCCGAAGCGCTTCGTCAGGTCGGTCGTCTCGATGGCGGGGCCGTCGAGACGGGCGTCGGGAACCATTGGCGACGTTTCACGCGTCTAACTCTTAGTTGGTGGGGAACGGGCGGTCCGTGCTCTGTCCAGCAGGTCGGCGCACATCGAAATCGACTCGTTGATCGACGGGTCCGTGACGGCAGTTCGGGCCGGGGAGCCAGCCGACCCGGCTGCACGCAGTGGTTCAGTAGGGTTCGATCTCGACGCCGAGGCGCTCGAAGTCCTCGACGTTCCGGGTGAGAACGGGTTCCTCGACGATGTCGGCGGTCGCAGCGATGATCACGTCGCCGTCTCCGACGGGCGTACCGTCGTTCTGTCGCTCGCCCGAGAGCCGGCCGGCCTTTCGCATCACGGCGGCATCAGCGGGCTGGATCGGTTTCGAGGCGAGAACACGTTCGACCTCCTCACGTTCGGACGCAGAATCGCTCACTCGGGCGATGCCGTAGTACAGTTCGAAGAGAGTCATCGACGAGAGGCGCTGCTGGACGAGATCACGCTCCAGTTCGCGGGCTTTCTGGACGGCGTCGTCGTCGCCGTTCATCAGGTCGATGAGAAACGACGTGTCGAGCAACACGTCACGCCCCTCGAATCCGATCGGCGGTCTCTTCGAGTTCGTCCGTGCGCCGCTCGCGGCGCTCGTCGACGGCCTCCCGTAGCGCGTCGGCCTCTTCGTCGCTCAGGACGCCGGCGAGTTCCAGCAGCGACCGCTCGCCCGCCAGACGGAGGACCACCTCCGAAAAGGTCTCGTCCTCGCCTTTGTGTGCAGCGAGGCGCTCGTAGGCCTCCTCGGAGAGGCGGATACTTTTCGACATGTGCATACGGTTGTATGCAGGCACACAAAGACGTTTCTCCGATCGGGACTCACCGCTCGTCGCGCCCGTCGGTTTGGCCTCGCGCGCGCCGTGGGCGTCCGACGGTAACTGTGGCGTCAGCGGCCTCCGGGACCGACCGAGACCGGATACCTCACTCACACAGGTCGGCCCGGAGGCAGAGCGACCGCGGCGGCCGGCGTGCGAGGGGCGAGTCCTCGTCCAGCAGGTCGTCGTCCAGTCGCTCGATGAGATCGGGCTCGCAGAGGTCCCGGAGCGCGAAGCCGGCGTCGAACAGCGGGCCGGTGAGCGCGTCGAGCGGTCGCCGGTGGAAAGTCGCCGGAATCTCGTCGTCTCCCGTACCGCCGCCGTCGGCGTCTTCGGCCGGAACGGTCCCGCCCCAGTAGAGTTCGTAGCGCTCGGTCTCGCCGTAGGTCGGAGGGCGAGTCTCGGCGCGGACCGCCGGGCGGGCGTCGAGGTCGTCGATGGCTCGCGTGTCGGGGTACGACTCGTCGCGGACGACGAGGTACTCGTGGAACGGGTGGTGCGTCGAAAGGACGGCCGTCCCGCCAGGTCGGAGCACTCGCGCGAATTCGGCGGCCACCGGATCGAGGTCGGGGACGTGCGAGAGGACGTGCTGGCAGCACACGAGGTCGACGCTCCCGGCGTCGACGAAGCCGAGCCCCGCTGAGATATCTCCCTGGCGGAACTCGGTGCGGTCGCCGTAGCGCTCCCGCGCCGTCTCGACCATCGCCGCGCTCACGTCGACGCCGAGGACGTCCGCGCCGCGATCGGCGAGTCGCGCCGCGTAGTAGCCGTCGCCACAGCCCACGTCGAGGACGCGCTTCCCGTCGAGGTCGGGGAGTAGTTCGACGAGCGTCGGCCAGAGCACCTGTGCGCGCCAGGGTACCTGCGCGTACTCGCTCCAGTCGTCGGCCAGGGCGTCGTAGTGGGCGCCGACTGACCGGTCGGTAGGGTCGGTAGCGTCGTCTGTCACATCCTGAGGTGGGCGGTGTGGACAAAGAGAATGGGGGTCGACCGTCCCATCGGGGCGTCGCCGGTCGGACGCTCGACCGCGTCGGTCGCGGGGACCGCGAGCGTGACCTGCCGGGAGCGTCCGACAGCGTCGACCGGCGACGGGGCGTGCTGGTTCCACGCTCCTATTTAAACGCTCGCGTCGGAGGTTCGGTTCGAGCGCGATGGCACGGACGATCCTCGTCGCCGGAACGGCCAGTCACGTCGGCAAGAGCACCGTCGCCGCCGGCCTCTGTCGCCTGCTGGCCGACCGGGGCGTCGACGTGGCGCCGTACAAAGCCCAGAACATGAGCAACAACGCCCGCGCGGTGCCGAAGGCCGACGCCGTCGCGAGCGATGCCGATCTCGCTGAGGAGGAGACGGGCGGCGACGGAACCACCGACGCCGTCGGAGACGAGGAGACGGGCTCCGCCTTCGGCGAGATCGGCGTGTCGCAGTACGTTCAGGCGCGCGCCGCGCGCGTGTCCCCGACGACCGACCACAATCCCGTCCTGCTCAAGCCACGGGGCGACGCCGAGTCCCAGCTGGTCCTCGACGGCGAGGCGGTCGCCCACTACGGCGCCGGCGAGTACTACGACGAGCACTGGGAACGCGCCCGCGAGACGGCCCGGTGCGCCCACGAGCGCCTCGCGACCGACCACGAGGTGATCGTCGCAGAGGGGGCGGGGTCCATCGCCGAGCCGAACCTCCGCGAGCGCGACCTCGCCAATATCGAGACGGCGCGGTTCGCCGACGCCGCAATCGTGCTCGTGGTCGACATCGAGCGCGGGGGCGCGTTCGCCAGCCTCGTCGGGACGGTCGAACTCCTGCCCGAGGACGTCCGTGAGCGGGTCGCGGGCGCCGTCCTCACGAAGTTCCGCGGCGACGAGTCGCTGCTCGACCCGGCTATCGAGGAGGTCGAAGCGCGGACCGGTGTCCCCATCCTGGGCGTCCTCCCTCACGACGACCCCGGGCTCCCAGCGGAGGATAGCGTCGCCCTCCCCGCGCAGGGCGAGCGCTCGGTCCGGGGTGTCGACGACGGGGTCGCCCCCGAGCGAGCGGTGACCGTCGCCGTCCCGCGCCTGCCGCACATCTCGAACTTCACGGACCTCGAACCGCTGGCGCGCGAGCAGGGCGTCCGCGTCGTCTACCTCCCGCTCGACGCCGACCTCACCGATCCCGGCGCCGTCGACGCGGGCAACGGCCGCGGCGCGGCCACCGGTCGCGGGGCGGACGCCGTCGTCCTGCCGGGGACGAAAAACACGGTCGACGACCTGCGGGCGCTCCGGGAGGCGGGGTTCGACGAGCGACTGCGGGCGTTCGACGGCCCGGTCGTCGGCCTCTGCGGCGGCTACCAGATCCTCGGCGAGCGGATCACCAACGCCGGCGTCGAGAGCACAGAGGATCTCGATACCCTCGAAGGCATCGGGGTTTTGCCGGTCGAAACGCGCTTCTCGACGGACAAGCGAGTCGAGCGGGTGACCCGGCAGATGGAGGGGTGTGGCCCGCTCGCGGGCGCGACGGGATCGGTCTCGGGCTACGAGATACACATGGGCGAGACGCGCGTCCTCGACGGCGCGGCCGCCGACGTCGAACGTCCCTTCCCGGAGGACGCGGCCGGCGCGGCGACCGACCGCGCGCTCGGAACCTACCTCCACGGTCTGTTCGAGAACGCGACCGCCCGCGAGGCGTTCGTCGATGGGGTGTTTACCTACGTGGGTATCGACCGACCGGAGCCGGGCACAGCCGCCGACTCGCCGTACGACCGGGCGGCCGATCTAGTCGCGGGGCTCGGACGGGACGCGCTCGTCGACGGCCTCGGTCTCGAAGCGTTCGACGGCGAGGCGGCCCGGTAGACTGATCGGGCTGGCGGCCATGATTCCGTTATGGGCCTCCCTTCCGTCGAGGACGTTCGTGCACGGATCGCCGCCCGTTCGGCGCGGGAAATCGCGCTCCGTATCGCGGCGGTGGTCGCCGTCCTCGCTGTCGTGGGCGGGCTGGCGTTCTACGCGTACTTCGGCGTCTTCGCACACCACGCCCCCGACGAGGTCCGCGAGTCGGTCCGCGCGAACGAGAACGTGACGGTGGCCGAGGACTACGGGGGATTCGTCGTCACGGACGCCGACCCGGGGGTCGAGCGCCTCGGGATCGTGTTCTACCCCGGCGGTCGGGTCGCGCCCGACGCGTACCTCCCGACGGCGGCACGGATCGCCGAGCGCGCGAACGTGACCGTCGTCGTCCCGAAGATGCGGGCGAACCTCGCGGTGTTCTCGATCGAGCGGGCCGGCGCGGTCGTCACGGGCGAACGGAACGTCACGCGGTGGATCGTCGGCGGCCACTCCCTCGGTGGGGCGATGGCGTGTCGATACGCCGGGGCGAACCCCGAGGCCGTCGACGGCCTGTTGCTCGTCGGCGCTTACTGCGACCGACCGGTCCGCGGGACGCCCGCGCTGGCGGTCCTCGGGACGCGCGATTCGGTGCTCGACCGGGACCGGTTCGCCGACAGCCGCGGGAATCTGCCGGCCGACGCGACCGTCGAACGCATCGCGGGGATGAACCACTCCCAGGCGGGTTGGTACACCGGGCAGCGCGGCGACCGTCCCGCGCGGATCGAGACCCCCGCGGCCCACCGCCGGCTCGCGACGGTCGTCGCCGACTGGCTCTGCGGCGAGTTCGACCACTGCGCGGCCGGCGAACGGGACCGCGCTCGCGAGGCCGTCTCGCCGGTCGTCACTCGACGGTGATCTCGACCTCGTGAGTGGTCGAGTGGTCGGTGTCGTCGGTCGCGGTGAGCGCGACGGTGTAGGTGCCGGCCGAGCCGTAGCTGTGGGAGGTCCACCATCCCTCGGCGGTGGTCCCGTCGCCGAAGTCCCACGCCAGGTCGGTGATCCAGCGGTCCTCGCCGGAGCAGTCGCGTGCCTCGAACTCGACGGTCTCGTCGACGGCCGGTTCGGTCGTGCTCGGGTCGGCCGTCGCGACCTTGTCGGTCACCTCGCGGACGGTGATCGCGACGGCGTGGGTCGTCGTCTCGTCCTCGTTGTCTGTCGCGGTGAGCGAGACGTCGTACTGGCCGGGGTCGTCGAAGGTGTGTTCCACCCACCACCCCTCGCCGGTAGTCCCGTCGCCGAAGTCCCACGCCAGGTCGGTGACCCAGCGGTCCTCGCCGGCGTTCCCGTGGGCCTCGAACTGGATCGTGTCGCCCTCCGTGGCCTCGGTCTTGCCGGGTCGCTGGCGCGCGATCGGCTCCTCGGAGGTCTCGGCGAGCCACTGGCGGACGAAGTCGCCTTCCTCTTCGGGGCCGCCGCGGAGCGTCCACTCGTCGGCCCCGCCGGCGCCGGGCGAGTCGAACATCGTCGGCGCCCACGAGTCGTCGAAACACCAGGCTGCCCACCCCATGTTCTCGTAGGAGCGGACCCACTCGCGGAACGGCTGGCCCCAGCCGGTGTTGGTGCCCTGGTCGAGGCCGTCGCTGAAGGGGTCCCAGCCGAACTCCGTCACGAACACCGGCACGTCCTCGGCGGGCGCGCCGTACTGGTCGTCGAACTCGTCGGGCTGGCCGTTGTCCGGGTAGATGTGCGCCGCGTAGACCAGGTTCTCCCCTTCGAAGGGGTACTCCGGGGCGAAGTTCGTCCGCGAGGTCCAGTGGGGCGAACCGACGACGATGGGGGTCTCCGGCGCCTCCTCGCGGACCATGTCGACCCACGGCTGGGCCGTCTCGCGCCAGAGCTTCCAGGCGGCCTCGGGATCCGCGACGTCCTCGCCGTTGTCACCCCAGAACACCGGGTAGGTGGGTTCGTTGAACAGTTCGTAGAGGACGTGCTCGTCGTCGGCGAACGCCGGCGCCACCCCGCCCCAGAAGTTCCGGACGATCTCGTCCGGGCTGGTGTCGTAGCCGGCGTCGTCCGCGGCCGCCTCCGTGTACGGGTGGATCAGGTGATAGTCGATCATCGCGTAGGTTCCCCGCTCGCCGAGCACGTCGACCACGGGCCGCAGGACGTCGTCGACGAGGCCGTCGACGCCCAGCTGGTCGACGTCCCACTGGGTGACCGGCAGCCGGACGACGTTCGGGTACCAGCCGCGGTCCGCGTCGCTCGCCCAGCCGACGACGTCCGACGGCGTCTTCGGGTGGATGCCGTCGACCTCGTAGAACCCCATCGACGCCGTCGCGACGCCGCGCAGCCTGACCGACTCGCCCTCGGCGTTCCTGACCCACTTGCCGTCGGTGTGGAGCCGCGACGGCGGTTCGCCGTCGGCGGCCGCTACCGTGCCCGTGAGGCCCCCGATCGCGACGCCCGCGACGCCCGCACCGGCCGCGCGCAGGACGCCGCGCCGCGTTGGTGTTCGCCCGCTGTTCGGTGATTCGTCCCGCTCGGATTCGTGACGCCTGTCAACAGGTGGCATGCGAGCCTGCACACGCAAGCTGTCACTGTAATACCCTTCCCGTTTGAAACATCACTGCGTCGAAACTCCTGCAATTCCAGATAGTGAAACGAACGGTGGTCGGCCCGCCGAGCGCGGCGGGGCCGTCAGTCGATAGCTCCGGCGGAGCCGTCGGTCGAGAGCCCGTCGCTATCGGTGCGAGACGGTAGTCGGGCGGGCCCGGTCGCGATCAGCTGATCCCGGGGTCCTCGACGGGGAGCAGGCCGGTCGCCATCAGCCGGCGGACGATGGTGACGAGGCCGTTGTCGAACCCGCGGCCGAAGACGGCCTGTTCGTCGCCGTCCGCGCCGTCGCTGTCGTGGGCCGTACTCACGAGGATCGTCGACCGGTCGACCAGCAGGATGCGTGTAATCTCCGTGTCGTCGTCCGGGAGCGCTCCGTGCAGCCACTCGAGCCCGGAGACGAACACCTCGGCCTCCGAGACGGTGCTCTCGACCCGGTCTCGCAACGGCTCGGACACCGTACCGATGACGAGCGTGGCGCCGCGTCCCCTGGCCTCCGAGACCGCCTCCAGCAGCGACTCCGTGGCCACGGCCTCGGTGCCGAGGATCAGGACGACCTCCTCTTCGGCCTCGCCGAGCAGCTGTTTCGTCCGGTTGTCGATCGCGGTTCGGCCGGTCAGCGCCCACACTTCGTGGGTCGACTCCGCTTCCGTCGCTTGCGAGGCGGGCTCGATTTCCTCGAGGCGCCGGCGGAGCGTGTCCGTCTTGGCCTCGTACTCGTCGCGCAGCGTCTCGGCCGCCTCGTCGATCGCGACGGCGCGGAACTGCTGGGGGTTCGCGTGCTGGATCTCGACGAGCCCCTTCGACTCCAGCACCCGGACCGCGTCGTAGACGCGAGTGCGCGGCACCTCCGAGATGTCGCTTATCTCCTTGGCCGTCGCCTGCGGGAGCCGAGTGAGCGCGACGAACGCCTTCGCCTCGTACTCCTTCAGTCCGAGCCCCTGTAACAATTCGATCGCCTGTTCCGTGTTCGAAATATCGTCCATAGGGTCCCAACCTCAGATTCCGGTCTCCCGGTCACTGATGTAGGTGTAACTGTCCCACGTGAATACGCCTTCCCCTTGAACACTCACGAAGGAACCGCCTCACTCAGCGGTCCGACCCGGCGAAGTCCCCGATATCGACCGCGACAGCCGACGAAACCGCCCAATTTCCGCCTCGCTCGAACGACTCCGTCCACTCTCGTCGATCGCGGTCGGACCGTCCCGGCCGACAATTTCACTCGGATTATCACAACACGAATATATGCCCGTGTTCCGTAGGATTCGACGGCACGCGCTACCAGTTGGGTCCCAACCACGCTGTCATCGCGTGCCGCCCTACCCCCGGGTAGGGTTCGCGACGACGATCAGCAGTGTTACAATGTCTCACGATGTTTCAGAGTCGGCCCGGTCGGTCGCGGTCGAACAACTCAGGGAACTCGGGTTGAGTACCTACGCCGCGCGGACCTTCGTGGCGCTGGTGAGCCTCGGCGGCGGCACCGCACAGGAGGTGAGCGAGGTGGCCGCCGTGCCCAGAACGCGGGTGTACGACGCCGTCTCGGAACTCCAGGAGCGCGGCCTCGTCGACGAGCGCCAGTCGACGCCCAAGCGCTTCTGGCCGGTCTCCGGCGAGACCAGCGGTCGCCACTTCGAGCGCTACTACCGCCACCGCGTCGAGCGACTGACGAACGCGCTCGACGCCCTCGAACCGGCGTCGCGGGCCGACAAGCAGCGCGGGGTGTGGACGGTCACCGGCCGGGAGACGGTCACCGAGCGGTTGATCGAGTTCGTCGACGACGCCGACGAGGAGGTCGTCTTCATGACCGTCGAGGCCCTGATCACCGACGAGGTGGTCGAGCGCCTGGCCGCCGCGAGCGAGCGCGGCGTCGCGATCAAACTCGCCGGCCTGTCCGACAGCGTCGAGGACGGCCTCCGCGAGCGCGTGCCCGACGTCGACCTGTTCGAGTCCATCTGGGTGTGGTCGGACACGCCCGCGGGTCGGCTACTCACGGTCGACCAGGAGCAGACGCTGGTGAGCGTCCTCCTCGAGAACGGCGACGGCCCGCCCGACCCGCGCGACGAGACCGCGATCTGGGGCGCCGGCGCGACCAACAGCCTCGTCGTCGTCCTCCGGGCGATGTTCACCTGGCAACTCGAGGGCGAGCGCGAGTGAGGCTCTTTCGGGTCGACGGATTCCGCGCCCGCGCTCTCGATCGATCGGCCTTCCGGCGGCGCACGATACTCTCCGGTGTTACTCAGATATTCACAAAACTGCTTTACGTCGGACTCACTTCGGTGTGCATAGCCGAGCGATTCTGTCGACCGCCCGCGCGGGACGTCGTCTCCGCGGGTCCATTCGATGACGTCGAACACATGACTGAATTCAGCCATCATTCGGACGGGGAGTGGACCGTCCGACACGATCCCGAGCGGAGTATCGAACCGTGCACGGCGATAGTCGAAGCCGTCGCCGCGGTGACCGGCACCGAACCGACGCTGCTCCCGCCGCTGGGGGACACCGTCGACGGCGACGCGGTGAACGCGATCCTGAGCGACGCGGGATCGTCGGTCGGGCTGTCGTTCGCCTACGCGGGCGTCGAGGTATGCGTCGAGCCGACCGGCGAGGTCCTCGCCCGGAGGGTCGCTGAGGGGAACTGAGGCGGGTCGAGTCGGGATCGGCCGGACCAGTGCGGTCGGGACCTATTCGAGTTCGTCGGCGACGAACGAGAGGAGCTTCCCGACGCGCTCGTCGCGACAGTAGCGAACGGTCCCGCTCCGGGGGTCGAACGCGAGGGCACCGATGTCGGCCAGCTTCGGCAGGTGAACGTGCTGGAGTCGAACCGCTACTCCCTCGCGGTCCGAAGCGAACGCGCTCGCGCCGTCCGGTCGCGCGTACAACTCGTCGGCCAACTGGTCGACACCGATCACCTCGACGTGGTTCCCGTGGAGGTGTTCCAGCAGCTCACGCCGCCGCTGGTCGGCGACGGCTTCGAGTAGGTCGTCGGTCGTTACCGCTGCTGTGTTAGATTGCATCGATGATCGGCCCACATTCGGACAGGAAACGCCCACAGACGAAGGTGGATTATAACTTTCGGCGCGGTCACAGAAGACTGTGCTGTTGACTCGGATCGTCACACCAGGTCGGACCGCCCTCGTCACGGCGGAGACAGTCGAACTCGCGGCCGCAGCCGTACCCCGACCGGCCCCGATGGGCGCCGACGCGCGACGTCCTGTCGCTGACACGAACGTTTTTACGGGAGGGGGAACCACCGCGACGTAATGGTCGAGGCGTTCGCGGTCGCCAGCGGGAAAGGGGGGACCGGCAAGACCACGAGTACGCTCGCGCTGGGGATGGCACTGGCCGAAGAGTACGACGTGACGGTCGTCGACGCGGACATGGGGATGGCGAACCTGCTGTTTCACGCCGACCTCTCCGCGGTGGAGACGACGCTCCACGACGTGCTCGTCGAGGGGGGCGCGCCCGTCGACGACGCCGTCTACGAGCGCCACGGCATGTCGGTCGTCCCCTGCGGGACGAACCTCGCAGACTTCGAGGCGGCCGACCCGAGTCGGTTGCGCGACGTCGTCGCCACGCTCGCCGCCGACACGGACGTCATCCTGCTCGACTCGGCGGCCACGCTGTCCAGCCGTGCGGCCGTCCTCCCCGTCGTCCTCGCCGACCGGGTGGTGGTCGTGCTCGAACCCACCATCCCCGCGCTCTCGGACGGGCTGAAGGTCCAGGAGTACGCCACCTCCTACGGGACCGAGACGGCCGGAATCCTGTTCAACAAAGTGACGGCAGATTCGGATATGGACCGTCTTCGTGAACGGGCAGAACGATACTTCGATGGGCCAATTCTCGGAAGTATTCCAGAGAGTGTTGACGTCCAGAATGCGAGTGAAGCAGGTGATCCACTGCTCACCTCAGCACCGGATTCACCGCCTGCTACTACATTTAGAGACGTAGCGGCGTCGCTTTCCATCCAGGATCACGATCCCGAAGCCCTTGCCAAAAGAACGGTAAGCGCAATTCAACCTGACCTGCCCGTTGATACAGGGTAGATTAGTTCAGATTCGCGTGCGCGCGATCAATAAATATGAAAGAGCGGTAAGAGATTGGATGTTCAATATAGGTGATAGACGTAACGCTCAGTGCATGGAACTTACGTATCCAGTGGCCTGCAAAGGTCGCTGTAGGTTCCTTGCTGAGGGTAGCTATCTACTGTGGTCCTCGACGGCCACATACCCATCGGCATGCACACTCACCTCGTAACCGTTGTAGTTGAACATCACCTTCCCTAAGGACACTTTCTCAGCAAACATCTCCAGCGCCTCGGGGTCAACTACGTCGTACAGTGGCGGCGTTAATTCCGTAGGTGGAATACCTTCAAGGGCAGCTACTACATCTATTACTGCCTCACTCACACTCGGATTATCCGCCTCGACAGCCTGAATTTGCCTCATTGGGAACGACTATGCTCTCGCTTCGGATAAACATATCGGGTATTTGATAATAGCCACAGTTGTTTAAATAGAGTCTGGAAATCATCCAGTGTTATCCTCGTTCGTGAATTCTTTTCCGAAGTGATTGTAGGGGAACGCTCGAATCCGCTTCAGCATATCCAGGCGCTCGATATCGACGTCCAACGCACTCATTTCATCGATGCTCTTCTCAATTTCTTGCTTGTTTTGCCCAACCAATTCGATTGAGAGGTTTGCGTTATTCGTTAGTAACTCACTGACACTCACCACACCAGGGACGCGAACGAGGTCGTCAACAATCTCCTCTTGGTCCTCAATTGGAACCGTCGCAATGACGAGCAAGTGATGGCCCATCCCCGTTTGCTCGTAGTCAATCGTTGGGTGATATCCCGTGATAACGCCACCCTCTTCGAGCCTGTTGATGCGATTGGCGACCGTACTGGACGAGACGCCGACCTGTTCCCCGATGGCGCTCGTCGTGTTATTCCTGGCATCTTCTTGCAAGAGATACAGGATACCTTTGTCAACTGAGTCAAGTTCCTCCGAGGCCATGGTCAGGGGGTATAAGGGAGCCACCAATAAGTCGGTTCCCTTGATTCTGCCAGTATAGGTGAGAGATGTCCCACCAAGGCCAGTAGAGAAATCAAACAGTCTGTCTTGGACTTGCTTTCACTCAATTCATTAAATAGTGTAAAACATACGGCTCTGGTGAATCGCTGTACGGCGTTGGCTTCGACCGTCAGAACTAGGAAAGTGAAGCGGGAAATCGCCGATGCCTATGTCGAAGATCTCCCGCTTCACGAAGAAAGCGGTTCAGTTA
>NZ_JBLKNW010000006.1:0-275717 GCF_051414035.1 Halosimplex amylolyticum
ATCCTGTTGGGAGCGGTCGGGTTAGGCCCGTTCAACTGGATCGGCAATCCCGAGTTAGTGCTCGGCGCGGTGATCTTCGCGCTGATCTGGCAGTTCAGCGGCTACGCCATGGTCGTGTTCCTGGCAGGGTTACAGTCCATCCCGGACGACCAGTTCGAGGCGGCCAAGGTCGACGGCGCCAGCATCTTCAAAACCTACTGGCGCGTCATCATCCCCCAACTCAAATCCTCGTCAGTGAGCGCGGCGGTCATCCTGATGATCTTCGCGCTGAAGGCGTTCACGTTCCTGTTCTCGATGTTCGGCCAGTACCGCGTGCCGAAAGCGACGGACATCCTCGCGACGCTGATGGTCCGCGAGGCGTTCAAACTCCAGAACTGGGCCTACGCCGCCGCCATCGCCACCATTCTCCTGTTGATGGCGCTGGCCGTCATCGCCCCGTATCTCCACTACCAGCACAAACAGGGGAGTCTCTAAGATGAGCAAACAAACCGCAACCACCGACGAGAGTTTCGCCGACATCCTGCCCGAACTGGACTACTGGAAGATCGGCCTCTCTCTCGTGGTCACGTTCTTCTTCGCGTTCTTCCTGGCGCCGATCTGGACCGGGCTGGTCACGTCGTTCAAGACTAGCGCGGCCGTGACCGGCACGACGCCGTTCGCACCGCCGCTGGGCGAGGGATTCACCCTGCAGAAGTGGGGCCGCGCCATCGACCACCTCTCGACGGGGTTCGTCAACAGCCTCGTCATGACCGTCCCCTCGACCATCGCCACCGTGTTCCTCGGCAGCACGGCCGCCTACGGCCTGACGCTGGTCGACTGGGGCGAGCGCGCCCAGTTCAGCGTCCTCATCCTCTTCCTGGTGGGTATCTTCATCCCCTACCAGGCGGTGCTGGTCCCGCTGTCGGACTTCTGGATCAACATCTTCCCGCTCACCGAAATTCTCGCACCGGTGTGGGAGCTCTCGTTCCTCGAGTACGACCACGCGCGGTTGCTCTCGCTGACGATCACCCACGTGGTCTACGGGATCCCTATCTGCATGCTGCTGTTCCGGGGGTACTACATGACGCTCTCGGACGAACTGGTCGAGGCGGCGAAGATCGACGGCGCGACGATCACCACGATCTACCGCCGGATCGTCCTGCCGCTGTCGAAGCCGATGATCGGCGTCGTCTTCATCTACCAGTTCACGATGATCTGGAACGAGTTCCTGTTCAGCCTCACGCTGATCGGCAGTTCATCGAGCCCCGCCGCGACCGTCACGCTCGTCCTCTCCGGACTCGGGACGGACCTGTCGGGGATCGACTTCGGCCTGCGGATGGCCGGCGCGCTGTTCGCCGCGCTGCCGACGATCATCATCTACGTGCTGTTCGCCGAGCAGTTCGCCAAGGGCCTCGCCTCCGACAACTGACCGGCCGTCGGACGCGGGCTCTCGGCGGTGACTCCTCTCGCTTCTCGAAACCATTACCCGTGCGTCCGTCGATACTGAGAGACGAATGCCGAACCGCCCGGAATCGGACCGAACGCCCGCGGTCGACCGTTCACGGAGACGCCGATGAGCGTGAACTTCGGACACCCGGCGTCGTGGGCGCTGGGGCTGGGCGTCCTCGGCGGCGCCATCGCCGGAACCGTCGTCCCGGCGGCGACGCCCGCCGAGGAGTTGCGACACGTCCTCGGATTCATCCTCCTGTTCGGGCCGACGACCTACGTCCTCATCGACCGGTACGGACGCTACTGGGAGTCCAAGCACCCGTACCTGCGGTTCGTCGTCTTCACGCTCTCGCTCGTCGTCGCGACGGTCGTGCTGGTCCAGATCGCCGTCCTGTTGCCGCTGGGGGACGGGACGCTCGCGCAGGCCGTCGAGTTCCTGGCGGCCGTCGGCGGGTTCGTCGTGACCGCGTGGGCCACCTTCTTCGGGGGGGCCGAGCGGCTCTGGGCGGGCTTTCTCGAACGGACCGACACGGAGTGGTGAACGCGGTCGGCCGCGGCGTCGGCCGGAGGTGACGACCTCGCCACGGGCGGCACGTATAGGTAGCTGGACCCGTATCGAACAGTCATGCCATACCACGACGGCGCGGCGCTCTCGTCGGTGTACTCCGCCGCTCGCGAGGGCGGCTACGGCTTCTTCGCGAGCAACGTCACCCAGTTCGATATTCTGGTCGGGGTGCTCCAGGGCGCCGACCGGGTCGGTGCCGACGCAGTCGTCCAGGTGAGTCGGGACTCCGCGGCGTTCTACGGCGGCGGCGACCCCGCCGTCGGCCTCTCGGCGTTCGGCGCCTATCTCGACCAGCTCGCCGAGTTCACTGACGTCGGCGTCTTCTGCAATGTCGACCACGTCCACCTGCCCGACCAGCGCGACTTCCTCGACACCGTCGTCGAGACGGGCGTCGCCTCCTCCGTGATGGTCGACGCCTCCGACCGGCCGTTCGAGGAGAACGTCGAGCGCGTGAGCGAGGCCGTCGAGCAGGTCCGCGAGGGCGAGCGGAGCGAGCCCTCGGATGGAGCGAGCGGGGACAGCGGACCCGCGAGCCGCGAGGGCGGGCAGGAGATGCTCGTCGAGGCGGAACTCGGTCGCGTCGCGGGCACGGAGAGCGGCGTCGAGACCGCCGAGACGGACGCCTTCTACACGGACCCGGAACAGGCCGTCGAGTTCGTCGAACGGACGGGCGTCGACCTGCTCGCCATCTCCGTGGGCACCCAGCACGGCGTGGCGTCGGGCCGTGACCTCGACGTGCGGCCGTCCGTCGCGCGAGAGGTCGACGCGGCGCTGCGCGAGGCGGGTCACGATATCCCGCTGGTCGTCCACGGCGCCTCCGGTCTCTCGGACGACCAGATCGACGCCTTCCTCGACGCCGGGGTCCCGAAGTTCAACAAGAACACCCGGTACCAGTACGAGTACGCCCGGACGGCGGCGGATTTCTACCACGAACACGCCGACGCGATCCGTCCCCCCGACGGCGTCGCGGACGACCGCGGGTCGATGTTCGCGGGGAGCGACTGGTCGCCCGACAAGACGTACTTCCACCCGCAGGTCGTCGCCGGCGAGATCCGCGAGCGACTCGCCGACGTGATGGCCGACCTCTCTGAGCTCACCGGCTGTGCGGGCCGGAGCCTGTACGCCGACCGATGAGCGACCCGTTGCTGGTGGGGATCGACGCCGGGCTGACGAACGTGAAAGCCGTCGCGTTCGACCGGTCGGGGTCGGCCGTCGCGAGCGCGTCCACGGAGACGCCCGGCCGGTCGCCGGCGCCGGGCCGGGACGAACAGGACCACGACGACCTGTGGGCGGCAGTCGCGGGCGTGGTCGGCGACGTGCTGGCCGACGAGGCGGTCGACGCCGCGGCCGTCCGTGGAGTCGGCCTCGCGGGCCACGGTCACGGTCTCTACGCGGTGGACGAGTCGGGCGACCCGGTCTGTGGCGTCAAATCGACGGACGACCGCGGGAGCGACGTGGTCGAGGCGTGGGACGCCGACGGCCGGCTCGACGCGGCGGCGGATCTGCTCGGCTGGCGCCCCTTCGGCGCGGATCCGTACAGCCTGCTGGGCTGGTTCGAGCGGGAGCGACCGGCAGTCGCCGAGCGGATCGACGCGATCCTGTTCTGCAAGGACGTGGTCGCCCACCGACTCACGGGCGAACGAGCGACGGATCCGATGGACGGGTCGGCGCTCGTCCCGCCCGACGGCGACGCGGGTGCAGTGTTCGACGCGCTCGGCCTCGACACCGACCCGTCCGTCGTCCCGGAGCGCGTCGACAGCACGGCCCGGACGGGGACGGTCACACCGGACGCCGCCGAGGCGACCGGGCTTCCGGTCGGGACGCCGGTGGCGACCGGGCTCCACGACGTGGGCGCCTGCGCGCTCGGCGCGGGGGTCACCGCCCCCGGCGAAGCGACCGTCGTCCTCGGCACGTGGGGCCAGAGCGTCGTCGTGACGGGTGGACCCGACGAGGGGACCGGCGGACTCCCCCGTCGATACCTCGACGGCTGGCTCCGCTACCGGGGGACGCGGGCGGGCGCAGCCTGCCTCGACTGGTTCGTCGACGAGTTCGGGGCGGAGTGGCGGGCCGAGGCGAGCGAGCGAGGCGTCGACCCCCACGAGGTGTACGAGGAACGGGCGGCGAGCGTTTCGGCGGGCGCCGACGGTGTGCTCTTTCACCCGTATCTCAACGGGACGACCGACCGACCCGACGCGCGCGGCGGCTTCTACGGACTGGACCTGGACGCGACGAGCGAGACGATGCTCCGGGCGGTGTACGACGGCGTCGCGACGGCGCTCGCGCTCGGCGTCCGTGACTTCGAGGTCCCCGTCGCGGACCTGCGAGTCGGGGGCGGCGGCGCGCGGAGCGCACTGTGGACCCGGACGTTCGCGGACCTGTTCGACGAGACGGTCCGCGTGCCCGACGGCGAAGAGATGGGCGCACGCGGTGGCGCGATCTGTGCCGGCGTCGCCGCGGGAGTCTACGAATCGGCCGACGACGCGGTCGCCGCGGCCGTCGGCGTCGAGCGGAGCCACGACCCGGACCCCGAACGTGTCGAACGGTACCGGGCCGTCGCCGAGGCGTTCGAGCAGGCCCGCGACGCGATGGGACCGGCCTGGGGAACACTAATGGCCCTCTCCGAGCAAGGAACAGGGGAATGAGCACCACCGTGCTGCTGTGTGGCGACCCCCAGCAACCGAGCGAGTACATGCACGAGGCGCTCGGGCACCTCGAAGACCGCGGCGTCGAGTTCGAGCGGATGGACTGGATGGGCGACGCCACCCCCACCGAGTTCCGTGACGAGACGATGAGCATGGAGGCCGAGGGCCCGGGATCGTTCGACGACAGCGACATCGCCGCCCGGATCGAGGGCGTCGACGCCCTCGTCGTCCACAAGGCGCCCGTCTCCCGCGACCTCGTGGAGTCGGCCGACTCGCTCGAACTCGTCGCCGCCGCCCGCGGCGGCACGGAGAACGTCGACGTCGCCGCCTGCGCGGACCTCGGAATCGAGGTCCTGCACGCGCCGGGGCGCAACCGCGACGCCGTCGCAGACTACGCCGTGGCCATGCTCCTCGCGCGCTTCCGCGAGATCCCGTTCAACCACGGCGCCCTCTCCGGCGGCGAGTGGGACCAGGTGTTCGACCCCGAACTGCTTCCCCCCGATATTCGGACCACCGAAATCGGCGTCGTCGGCTTCGGCAACATCGGCCGCGGCGTCGCCCGTCGGCTTTCCGGGTTCGAGCCGACGATCCTCGCTCACGACCCCTACGTCGACGACGACGACATCGCGGACACCGGCGCCGACCCGGTCGCCCTCGACGAACTGCTCGAACGCGCAGACGCCGTGACGCTCCACGTCCGCCTCTCCGAAGCGACGGAGGGGCTGATCGGCGCCGACGAGTTCGAGCGGATGCGTTCGTCTGCCTTCCTCGTCAACACCGCTCGCGGCGGCCTGGTCGACGAGGAGGCGCTCGTCGCGGCCCTCGAATCGGACGAGATCGCCGGCGCCGCGCTCGACGTGTTCCGCGAGGAACCGCTTCCCGACGACCACCCGCTGTTCGACTGCGAGGGCGTCGTCCTCACCCCCCACGTCGCCGGATCGACCCGCGACGCCGTGCTCGGCGGCCCGCGCATCGTCTCCGAGGACCTGGCCCGCTGGCTCGACGGCGAAGACGTGGTCAACTCGGTCAACTGACAGGCGGCCGTAGCGGAGAGATCCGCCGGTATCGGGGCGCTCGCCCCCGGTCTTTACATTTCCCGGCTCCGATACCTAGCCATGCGATTCGGAATCATCAGCACGGCGGACATCGGGCTGGAATCGGTCGTCCCGGCAATCGTCGCCAGCGACCACGAGGTCGCGGCAATCGCCTCCCGCGACGGCGCCGCAGCGGAGGCCGCGGCGGACCGCTTCGACGTGGAATCGGCCTACGAAGGCTACGAAGCGATGTTCGAAGACAAGAGCCTCGACGCGGTGTACAACCCGCTCCCGAACGGGCTGCACGGCGAGTGGACGAAGAAGGCCGCCGACCACGGCCTGCACGTCCTCTGTGAGAAACCGCTGACCGGGAGCGCGGCCGAGACCGAGGAGGTCTTCGACTACTGCGAGGACGCGGGCGTCACGCTCATGGAGGCGTTCATGTATCGGTTCCACCCGCTGACCGAGCGCGCGTCGGAGATCGTCGACGAGGAACTCGGCGACGTGCGCGCGGTCACGTCCGCCTTCACCTTCCGGATGCCCGACGGCGCCGAAGACATCCGCCTCGACCCCGACCTGGACGGCGGGTCCGTCTACGACGTGGGCACCTACGCCATCAGCGCGGCGCGGCTGTTCCTGGGCGAACCGGACCGCGTCTACGCGCACACTCACGACGGGCGCGACAGCGGGGTCGAGACGGAGATGGCCGGCGTGCTGGAGTACGACTCCGGTGCGAGCGCGCGCATCCAGTCGGGCTTCGAGACGCCGCTGACGCAGTACTACCGCGTCGAGACGACCGACGGCTGGCTGAAAGCGGAGCCGACGTTCGACGTCGACGTCGAGGGCGAGACCTCGCTGACGTACAGCGTCGACGGCGACGAGGTCACCGAGACGTTCGACCCGGCGGACCACTACCGCCTGGAGGTCGAGCACTTCGCCGAGTGCGTCGAGAGCGGGGAGACGCCGCGGATCGACCGCGCCGAGAGCGTCAATCAGGCCCGCGTCATCGACGCCGTCCTCGAGAGCGGCGAGCGCGGTGAGGCCGTCGAACTGGACTGAAAACGGCGAAATTCCGCCTGCGGTCCGCCGTCGGCTCAGAAGTGCGAGAGCTTGTCGCGTCGATAGAGGTCCAGCGAGGTGATGGAGTTGGGTGACTCCTGGCGGACGACGTAGGCGACGGCGTCGGCGACTTCGATGGCCTCGGTGACTTCGCCTGGCTCGAACGCTTCCTTCGACGGGGTGCCGCTCTCGGACCCGAACTCCGTGCGGACCTCCGTCGGGTTGATCGAGGAGACCGCCACGTCGTCTTCGCCGAGGCTGGCCTGCAGGCTGATGGCGAACCCGCGAGTCCACCACTTCGTCGCGGCGTACACCGGGTTGGCCGGTCGCGGGTGGTTGCCGGACATGCTCCCCATGAACACGAGGTGGCCGGCGGTCTCTTTGAGATGCGGGATGGCCTCGCGGGCCGTGTAGAACATCCCGTCGACGTTGACGCCGCGCATCAGCCCGTACTCCTCGTCGGTCAGCTCCGCCACCGGCTCGTCGACGGCGAGGCCGGCGTTACACACCGCGACGTCGAGGCGCCCGAAGCGTTCGACGGTCGCCTCGACCAGCGCCGCGACGGCGTCGGAGTCCGTCACGTCCGTCGAGACGACCTCGACGGCCGCGTCGTACTCCGTTCGGATCTCTTCGGCGAGCGATTCCAGTTTCTCCGTCCGGCGGGCGGCGACCGCCACGTCGGCGCCGTCCTCGGCCAGGACGCGAGCGATCTCCGCGCCGATACCGGAACTCGCGCCGGTCACTACCGCCGCCTGTCCGTCGAGCGGGTCCGTCCGCCGACTGGGTCTCTCAACCATACTCCGATCTCACGACCGGTGATTGTACGTGTTTTCCCGGTCTGGGCGACACGAACGGGTTCGAACGCCACCCGGCGAGGCGACCTCGGCGGACCACCGTCTCGCTCGGCCCCTCGCAGGCCCCGTCTCGCTCGATCCCCTGCAGACTCGGTTCCGTTCGGTCCCCTGCAATCTCGGTTCCGTTCGGTCCCCTGCAATCTCGGTTCCGTTCGGTCCCCCGACGGGGCGAACCGGGGGCCGGATCCGGCAGTAGCGGCGGGTCTCTCCGGGACTTCCGCGGACCAGATGATTAATCAACAGAAATTATATCCGGGGTGATCCCCTATCGGCGAGCGAATGTCACGAGCAGTCGTTACTGGCGGTCTCGGCGGCGCGGCGAGTTGGGTCGTTTCTTCGCTCGCGGAGCAGGGCTGGGACGTGCGGAGCATCGACTTCCGGCGGCCGAGCGACCCGGGCGCCGGCCCGGCGAACGTCGACTTCCGGGCCGCGGACCTGACCGACCAGGGCCAGACCTGGGAGCTCATCTCGTCGTTCGATCCGGACTACGTGATCCACTTCGCCGCCTATCCGAACCCGCTGGGCCACGGCGGCGCGCACGTCTACGAGAACAACTCGATCAGCACCTACAACGTCCTCTCGGGCGCGGGCAGCGCCGGCGCCGATATCGTCTGGGCCTCCAGCGAGACGGTCTACGGCACGGTCTTCGCCGAGCCCTCGTTCCTCCCCGACTACTTCCCGATCGACGTCGACCACCCGATGCGGCCAGAGGACCCCTACGGGACCTCCAAGGTCGCCGGCGAGGAGATCGCGAAGATGGTCACCCGGAAGTACGACGTGAAGGCCGCCTCGATCCGCCCGTCGTGGATCAACTACCCCGGCAACTACGACGCGACGACCATCCGCGAGAACTTCGACGTGGAGACGGCGAGTCTCGACGACGACTTCGGCGTCACCTTCCACAACGCCGCGGGCAACTTCTTCTCGTACGTCGACATCCGCGACGTGGTCTCGCTGGTCGAGCGCGCGATGGAGGTCGACTTCGACGGCCACGAGCCGTTCATGGCCGTCGCGAAGGAGAACCTGCTCGGCGTCGACACCGCCGACGCCGTCGAGGCCACCTACGGCGACCTTCCTCCAGAGGTCGACCTGGAGGGCGACCAGTCGGCGATCGATTACAAGAACGCCCGCGAGGTCCTCGACTGGGAGCCCGAGCACTCCTGGCGCGAGGCCGAGGACGAGTCCGTCGAGGGACCGACGTTCGTCTGAGACGCGGTCGAATCGTCGCGTTTCCGCCGGAGCGCGAGAACTTAGGCCCCGGCGGTCGTAGTTCCAGGTATGACAGTCATCGGGTTCCTGAGCGTCGCACCGGTCATCGAGGGGAGCATGTCCGAAGAGGTCGCGAAGGCGGTCGCTGCGCTCGACGAGTTCGACGTGGGCTACGAGACGACGCCGATGGGGACGATCATCGAGGCAGACGACTCCGCGGAGCTGTTCGCCGCGGCGCAGGCGGCTCACGAGGCCGTCGACGCCGACCGCGTCAGCACGGTCCTGAAAGTCGACGACAAGCGGACGGTCGACCAGGCCGCGAGCGAGAAGGTCGACGCCGTCGAGGAACACCTCGGTCGCGCGGCCAGGCGCGACCGGTCGAAGTAGCCGCGGTGGCCGTCTACTGGTCGCCGCGCCAGCCCGGGCTCACAACCGGGGGTTCTTCAAGGCAGGCGCACGCGAAGGGAGCGTATGGTAGCGTTCTGGCGGCTCGTCGTCGGCGGGGTCGCGGTCGTGCTCGGCGTCGGGTGGGTCCTGGCACCGACGCGGATGTCCCGGCTCCAGACCCGACTGCTGTACTTCGGCCTCGCCGACGACGACTACGAACAGACGGACCAGCAACAGCTGATCGGCCGCATCTCCGGCGCGCTGCTGGCGGTCCTCGGCGTGGCCTTCGCGCTGGGTTTCTCGCTGTGACACCGCTCAGCCTCTGGTCGTGACACCGCTCGGCCCCTGACCGTGACACCGCTCGACCGGCTCCGGGGCTCGCCGCGACGGCGTCGAACCGAAGATGCAAGTCCCGCGGGCGAGCACAGCCGTGTATGGAGAGTCTCAACCGGACCGCGACCGACCTGGTCGACGAAGCGATTGACTTCGCCGACGAGTTGAACGTCGCCGTCCACCAGCTGGACAACGAGGCGCTCGTGCTGGACTTCGGCGTCGACGTGCCGGGCGGCGTCGAGGCGGGCCTGATGCTCGCCGAGATACAGACCGCCGGCCTGGCGACCGTTCAGAGCCGGATGGACGAGGTCGCGGGCGCACCGCTGACGCACGTCGAACTCTCGACCGACCACCCCGCGATGGCGCTGCTCTGTTCGCAGAAGGGCGGCTGGGAACTCAGCGTCGACGGGTTCGAGGGACTCGGGAGCGGCCCGGCCCGCGCGCTCGTCGCCGAGGAAGAGGAGTTCCAGCGGGTCGGCTACCGCGACGACTTCGAGTTCGCCGTCCTCGCCGTCGAGACCGAGACGGTCCCCGACGAGGACGTAGTCGACCACGTCGCCGAGGTCGCGGGCGTCGCCGAGAGCGGCGTCTTTCTGCAGGCGTTCTCGACGGCGAGTCTCACCGGGAGCGTCACCGCCGCGGCCCGCGCCGCGGAACTGGCGACCTTCCGGCTCTCGGAACTGGGCTACGACCCGCTGGATATCCTGTCGGCGTCCGGGTCAGCGCCCGTCGCGCCGGTCGCCGGCGACGAGGAGACGGCCATCGCCCGGACGAACGACGCGCTGGCCTACGGTGGCCAGGTCCACCTCGTCGTCGACGAACCGTTCGACCGGTTCGACGAGGTGCCCTCGATCGCGACCGACGAGTACGACCGGCCGTTCGCGGACATCTTCGCCGACGCTGACTGGGACTTCCACGAGGTGCCCGAGTCGGTGTTCGCCCCCGCGCAGGTCACGGTCGACGTGGTCGGCGGCGACACGCACGTCCTCGGCGACGTGAACGAGGAGCGCCTCGCCGAGAGCTTCGGCCTGTAGATGCGCTACAAGGTCGTCCCGCCGGTCCGGGACCGCGAGTTCCTCGAAGCCGCACAGCGCGCGGTGCCGCTCGTCCCGGGGACGGTGGAGGACTGTTGTATCAGACTGGTCGACGAGACCTCCGCCCCCTCCCGGGACGCCGCCCGCGAGTTCCTCACCTTCCTCCAGGCGCTGGAACTGGTCGAGGAGACGCCGCGCGGGTTTCGACGGCGCCGGGTGGAGGTCGCCGACGCCGACCTGGCCGACACGTTCGAGCGCCGCGTCTTCGGCGCGAGCGAGCTCCTCGACGCGCTCCGGATCGACGGGCCGCTGACCGCCGACGAGGCGTTCGAGGCGCTACGTGAAGCCGTTCCCCGCTGGGAACGCGACCGGCATACCGACTGGGTTGCCGAGTGGCGCCAGCGGACCGAGCGACTGCTCGACTGGAGCGTCGTCTTCGGACTTGCGGAGCGCGAGAACGGGCGCTACCTGGCCGCCGGTTCGGTCTGAGACGGTTTGGATCGCTCCCGGAGTCCTGGCACACCAGGCCTGTATATAGACAACGTCTGCTGAAGACACATCTCAGACGTTCGTCCGCCAGGGGACCGTCCTCGAACGGAACCGAAATCCATTAGCTATGTCCAACGCCTCGTTTGCGGTATGCGTGAGTTCGAGTTCGTCCTCACCTACGAGGCGGGCGCAGACGAGTTGATGGACGAGTTCGTGGGAGAGTCGGAACTGCGCGCGCGGACGGCGGCGTGTTTCGCCAACGAGCGGTCGATGTGGCGGGTCGACCACGTCCTCGGACCCGAACCGGCGCTCGACGCGGTCGAGACGCGGTTTCTCGACGAGTCGGTCTGCAACGAGTGTCTCGACGTCGAGGGGTGTGCGTCCACCCGCGAGTACCAGGTGCTGAGTCGGGACCCCGAACACCGCGTGTACTTCACCCGGCGCGAGGAGATCCAGCACTGCCACTCCATCCCGTACCTCGCGGTCGACCACGTCGGCGACGGACTGCTGATCGAGGCCGAACGGGACGGTCCGGAGTACGTCTGGCGGCTGCTGGTGCCCGACGGCTGCGCCGTAGGAGAACTCTACGACCGGATCGACGAGCGACTTCGCGAGGGGATCGGACTCGAACTCAGCCACGTCTCGGACCCGAAAAACTGGAACGGTGGCTACGACACCGACGGCATGCTGTCCACCGAGGAGCGCGAGGCCGTCGCGAGCGCGGTCGAAGCGGGCTACTACGGGACGCCGCGCGAGACGACCGTCGCTGACCTCGCGGAGGAACTGGACACGCCCCACTCGACGGTCCAGTACCGCCTCCAGCGCGCCGAGGAGAAAGTCATGACGCGGTTCGCCGCGGAGACGCTCTGAGCGGTCTCGACGCTCTCAGCCGTCGGGGGGCCCGAGCGTGGCCGTCGCGAGGCCGGCGAGCGAGAGCGCGGCGCCGGCCAGCAGGAACGAGTCGGTCCACCCGAGCGAGACGACGAGGCCGCTGGCGACCGTTCCACCGAAGACGCTCCCCCAGATCTTCGCGCTGTAGAGCAGCGCGTAGTTCTGCGAGGAGTTGGCCTGTCCGTAGTAGTCGCCGACCAGACTCGGGAACACCGAGAAGGGCGGACTGCGGAAGAGCGCCGCCGCGCCCGCGAGCGCGACGAACGCCCACGCCGCGTCCGCCCCGCCGACGGGGACGGTCGCGGCCAGCGCGAGACCGCCGAGGACGAGGGAGGCCGCGACGGTCCGCTCGCGACCGAGCCTGTCCGAGACGCCGCCGATGAGGGCGATCCCGAGCGCGTCCGAGACCGCGACGACGGAGGCGCCCGCGGTCGCGACCGCGGCAGGCAGACCGAAGGCGTTCGCGTAGGAGATGACCTTGCCGATGAGCATCAGCCCCACGCCGTTGACGACGACGAACACCACGTAGAGCACCCAGAACTGCCACGTTCGGATCGTTTCGCGCCAGCCGTACTCCACGGCGCTCGTCTCGGCGTCCGACCGGTCGTCGCTCGTCTCGGCGTCGCGGGAGTCGTCGGTCATCCCCGGTGGGTCCCGGAGGACGACCGCTGCGAGGAGTGCGGCGGCCCCGACCGCGATGCCGAGCGCGAGGAGCGTCGTCTCGAACGCGTCGTCGACACCGCGACGGACGCCTGGGATGAGCAGGAAGCTCACGCCGCTGTAAGACATCGTGACTGCCCCGGTCGCCAGCCCGCGACGGTCGGTGAACCACTTGACCGGCGTGTTGACCGCGACGGTGTAGACGAATCCGGTCCCGATCCCGCCGAGCGCGTAGGCGACGTACACCTCCGGGAGCGACCCGGCGACACCGGTCCAGGCGTAGCCGACGACCACCAGCGGCGCGCCGACGAGCAGCGGGATCCGCGGCCCGGAGCGGTCCCGAACCCACCCCGCCGGGAACTGCGAGACGGCCTGGAAGACGAGAAAGAGGGTGAAGACGGTCCCGAGCGCCGGCTCGGGCGCCCCCAGTCGCGCACCGAGTGGGAGCCGGATCGACGACCAGACGAACTGGTAGGTACCGATCAGTCCCATCGCCAGCGCGGCGACTGCGACCAGCGCCCAGCGCCGGCGGCCGCCGATCCCGTCGGGGTCCGACATGTCCATCAGCGACGTTAGCGCTCGCCGTAATGAAACTCACGACACTGCCGTCGTGGTGTCGGCCGCGAGGCACGTCGCGAGCGCGCGGAACCCCCGGAACCGAGTCGGTCGACCGCGGAATCGTCTTCAGTCGTCGAGGAGCGTCTCGACCATCCCGTCGACGTACTCGATCTCGTCTTCGTTGACGCCGTGACCCATCCCCTCGTAGAGCCGTTTCTCGACGTCGGCGTCGAGTTTCTCCAGCACCTCGGCGGTGACGTGCACGCGCTCCTCGGGGATGTGTGGGTCCACGTCGCTGCAGCCGAGGAAGGCGGGCGTGCCCTCCAGCGACCCCTCGAACTCGTCGGGGTCGATCGTCTCGCCGATGAGCCCGCCGGAGAAGGCGACGCACCCCCCGTAGCGCCGGGGATTGCGCGCGACGTACTCGCTGCCGAGACACGCGCCCTGCGAGAACCCGAGAACCATCACCCGCTCGGTCGGGACCCCGTGCTCGTTCGCCCGTTCGACGGCGCCGTCGATGGCCCGCAGCCCGGACGAGCGGCCGGGTTCGTTCGACTCGACGGGCCGGAGGAAGGAGTTTGGATACCAGGTGTTACGGTCGGCCTGCGGGGCCAGCAACGCCAGTCCGTCGCGGTGGAGTTGGCGACCCATCTGGAGGATGCTCTCGGCCGTCGCGCCCCGCCCGTGGACGAGGATCAGGGCGGCCTCGGCCTCGTCGAGGGGCGTCCCGGCCGTTTCGAGCGGTTGTCCCTGGTGCGGGCCGTCCATTCAGGCCACCCCCTGATCGACGGCGGTATCCAGTCGTCGTTCCTCGCCCGGTGGGTCCTCTCGAAGCACGGAACCGATGTCTGTCACGCTCCCCAATAGATCCCGGACCGTCAAAGTCTCTCGCCGACGTCGACGCCACCCCGTGACGCCCGTGTCACCCGCCGAGGAGCGTCGGCCCGCGGCTCGTTCTACAGCCCGAGCCGCTCTCGGGCCTGGTCGGGCGTCGCCACCTCGCGCCCGAGTTCGTCGGCGACGCGGACGACCCGCTCGACGAGTTGCGCGTTGCTCTCGGCGAGTTCGCCCTTCCGGTAGTAGACGTTGTCTTCCAGGCCGACGCGGACGTTGCCGCCGAAGAGGATCCCCATCGTCGCGAAGGGCAACTGGTGGCGCCCGAACCCGAGCGTGTTGAACAGCGCGCCCTCGGGCAGGTTGTCGACGGCGTTCAGGAAGTTCCGCGGACGAGGGCGCGTCAGCGTCCCCGGACCGAAGATGAGCGTCGCGTAGACCGGATCCGCGAGATCCCGGCGGTCGAGCAGGCCGTGGACCTCGTTGAGATGGCCGTCGTTGAACACCTCCAGTTCGGGCTTGATCCCGCGGTCGGCCATCTCGTCGTAGAGCGCGTCGATAGTCGCGATCGTGTTCTCGCTCGTGAGGCGGTCGTACCGGTTCAGCGGTCCCATGTCGAGCGACGCCATCTCCGGCGGGGGGTCGGTCCGCAGTGAGCGGTGACGTTCCTCCGTCGGCGCCTGCGTCGCGCCCGTCGTGTGCTGGATGACCACGTCGTCGGCGTACCGGCGGATCGCGTCGTCGATCGCCTGGAATCGCTCGGTGGAGAAGGCGCGTTCCCCGTTGTCCTGCCGCGCGTGAACGTGGACGATAGCGGCGCCCGCGTCCTCGGCGGCCGCGGCCGCCTTCCCGATCTCCTCGGGCGTCTCCGGCAGGTTCGGGTTTGCCTCCTTCCCGTGGATGCCGCCGGTCAGCGCCGCCGTGACGACCACGGGTTCGTCGGCGAGAAAGCGCTCGTAGGTCACGAGTCGTCCTCCCCGTGGTCGCCGTCGGATTCGTGGTCCCCCGGGTCGGCGTGTTCGGCGTAGATCTCGCAGTCGGTCTCGTGGTCGAGTTCGAAGCGGTCGTTACAGATGTCCGCGCGCATGGGCTGGACGAAGCGCTCGGCGGCCTCGCAGTAGGCGCGTGCCTCGTCAAAGGACGCCCCGTCCGCTGACTCGTGGTAGGAGAGATACGGGCAGGTCACGCCCGAGGTTAGGTGTGCGGACAGTTAACAGTAGTCGGTAGTGGTGTTCGACTGCAGGATCGTGGCCGCTCAAGACAAGTGGACGACTGAACGCCATAGCATCCGCCGAGCGAAGCGAGGCGGTTTACCGCCGAGGGGGCGAAGCCCCCGAAGGCGGCCTTTTTCACCCATGTTTTTGGCGGGTGGGTTCCCGCAGCGAGCGAAGCGAGCGAGGAAACCCACCCGCGAAAAAGATGGTTCCGCAAGGTTGTTTACCGGACTCGGCGAGAGACGGATATGAACTTCTACGACCGACTGGCCGACCGGATCGCGACCGTCGACAGCGTGGTCTCGGTCGGACTCGACCCCGATCCGGCCAGAATCCCCGAGCACCTGGAGGAGTACGACCTGCCCCGCTGGGCGTTCAACCGCCGCATCATCGACGCGACCCACGAGCACGCCGCCGCGTTCAAGCCCAACGCCGCCTTCTACGAGGACCCCGACGGCTGGAAGGCGCTCCGCGAGACGGTCGCCTACGCCCACGGCAAGGACGTGCCCGTCCTGCTGGACGCCAAGCGCGCCGACATCGGCAACACGGCACGCCAGTACGCGGAGCTGCTCGACGACGACGGCATGAACGTCGACGCCATCACCGTCAACCCGTATCTCGGCCGGGACTCGCTGGAGCCGTTCCTCTCACGGGAGGACAAGGGGGTGTTCGTCCTCTGTCGGACCTCTAACCAGGGCGGCGCCGACCTGCAGGACCTCGAACTCGAATCGGGCGAGCCGCTCTACGAGCGCGTGGCCGCGCTCGCGGACCTGTGGAATCGAAACGACAACGTCGGCCTCGTCGTCGGCGCGACGGCGCCGGACGAACTCGAAGAAGTGCGCGAGATCGTCCCCGACATCCCGTTCCTCGTCCCCGGCGTCGGCGCACAGGGCGGCGACGCCGAGGCGGCCGTCGAACACGGCCTCGCGAACGGCGTCGGCCTCGTCAACTCCTCGCGCGGGATCATCTTCGCCGGCGAAAACCAGGGCGAAGCGTTCGCCGACGCCGCCGGACAGGCAGCGAAGCGACTGAAGAAACGACTGAATCGATACCGATAGCGTCGGGCTGCACAGCTCCCCGTCACAATTATCGGGTCACGCAATCTGCCCGGTCGTACGCTCCCTCGACGCTGCTCAGTACTCGTAGGTGTCGACGCCGTCGGGCATGTCGTCGGGCGTGCCCGTCGGGTCGGAGGGGTCGCCGCCGCGGATCTCCGCGACGCACTCGCTGCAGACGCCGAGTTCGGCGTCGAAGTGGCGGTCACAGACCAGGTTCCCGCAGCGGTCACAGGTGTGGTCTACCGCGGGCTGCTGGCAGATCTCACAGAGCCCGGAAACGCTCATGGGAGACGTTGGGTCGCGACGCGTTTAGGGGTTTGGCCGGCGGGCGCGACAGCCCGATATCGACCGTTCGACCGGGTGCCCGGCCGAGACGTTTAGGGGGGTCCGCCACGAAGACCGGAGCGTGTACGGCCCTCGTCTCGTCTCCGCGCTCGCGGCCGTCTTCGCGGCCACGGCGGTCCTGTTCGCGATCTTCGGGTTCGCCTACAACCTCGGCTTCTTCGCGGTGGCGGCGCTGTTCGGCGCGGTCGCGTACTTCATGTGGTACCACGCGTCCGGGCGATTCGCACAGCGGCTCTACCGTAGCGTCGAACGGCGGGCCGAGCCCGGCACCGAGCGCGGTGGTTTCGGTGCGGGACCCCGCGAGGACTGGGAACCTCCCCGCGACGAGGGTGCGCGACGCCGTGCCCGTGCTGCTGGGGGACAGGGACGGCGAGTCCGCCAGGAGCAGCGAGGCGGTCGCCGAGGGCGCGGGCGCGGACCGGGCCAGCAACGTCGCCAGCGCGCCGCGGCGGCCGCCCAGCGCGGCGGCCCGACCGCGGCGGAAGCGTACGACACGCTCGACCTGGAGCCCGGCGCCGACGACGACGCGGTGAAGGCGGCCTACCGCGAGAAGGTCAAGGAGGTCCACCCCGACGCGGCGTCCGGCGACGAGGAGCGGTTCAAGAAAGTCAACGCCGCGTACGAACGGCTGACCGACGACTGATCGCGGCCCGACGGCCGGTCACAGACTGTCGCACACCTGCCGCGACCGAATACTGTTTTGCCCTCCCCGACCCAGCACGGACCAGTGACTCCGCCACTCGCCGTCGACATCGACGGGACACTCACCGACGAGCATCGCGCCGTCTACCCGCCAGTCCTCACCGTGTTACGCGAGTGGGACGCGCCGGTCGTCGTCGCCACGGGGAAGGCGCTACCCTACCCGGTCGCCCTCTGCGAGTTCGCTGGCATCGAGCGGACGGTCGTCGCCGAGAACGGCGGCGTCGCGTTCGTCCACGCGACCGACGACCTGCTCTTCGTCGGCGACCGCGAGGCCGCCCAGCGGGTCGTCGACGAGTACGTCGCCGCCGGCCACGAACTCGGCTGGGGCTCGCACGACCTGATCAACCGCTGGCGAGAGACCGAGGTGGCTGTCAGCCGCGAGGCGCCGCTGGAACCGCTCCAGCGCATCGCCGCCGACCACGGCCTCGAAGTCGTCGACACTGGCTTCGCCTACCACGTCAAATCGCCCGAGGTGAGCAAGGGGCGGGCACTCGAAGCCGTGGCGGAGCGACTCGGCCGCGACCCCGATGAGTTCGTCGCCGTCGGCGACTCGATCAACGACGTGTCGACCTTCGAAGTCGCAGGGCGATCGTACGCGGTCGCGAACGCCGACGAACCGGCCCGCGAGACCGCCGACGTCGTGGTCGACGGCGAATACGGCGAGGGCTTCCTCGACGCGGTCGAGCGCATCAGGGGGTGAGTCGAAGACGGCGACGGGAGTCCAGGGACCGGGCTGAGCCGGATCTTCGGTAGCTCCGTGGCCGGAGGCACGCTCACCACCACTCCGGACAGATACGGAGCGCTCGGGAGCGCTACGGACGTGAATCGGCGCCGTACCCGGAGAAGGCTTTTGTACCGTCCCCCGTTACCGACCCCCATGAGCCCCGACCGGGCCGTCCTCGAACGCGCCATCGAGCGCGGTGAGCGCGAGGGCGGCAGCGTCGAGTTCAAAGAGCGGCTCACCAAAGACCTCCACCTCACCGACGGCCGTCGCGAGAGCCTGGCGGCGCAACTGCGCCACCGGGTCCTCTCCGGCGACGGCGAGGCGACGTACGTCGTCGGCGTCACGGACGACGGCGGTATCGCCGGCATCGCGCCCGACGAGTTCACCGAGTCGATGGACGTGCTGAGCCTGCTGGCCGAGGAAGCCGACGCCCACATCGAGAACGTCGAGACCTGGGGCGTCGACGCCGAGGGTCACGCCAAGCGGAAGGACAACGGCGCCCCGTCCGAGACGCCGGAGCGTACCGACCGCGACGCGCCCGCCGAGGGGATCGTCGGCGTCGCTATCGTCCGCGAGGGCGCCGTCCTCGAAGACGACGAGCACATCGTCGTCGGGACGGCGGGCCACGTCGACCACGGCAAGTCCACGCTCGTCGGCTCGCTCGTGACCGGCCAGCCCGACGACGGCGAGGGGGGCACGCGCTCGTACCTCGACGTCCAGCCCCACGAGGTCGAGCGCGGCCTCTCCGCGGACCTCTCGTACGGCGTCTACGGCTTCGACGACGACGGTCCGGTCCGCATGGACAACCCCAACCGCAAGTCCGACAGGGCGCGGGTCGTCGAGGAGGCCGACCGGCTCGTCTCCTTCGTCGACACCGTCGGCCACGAGCCGTGGCTGCGCACGACCATCCGTGGCCTCGTCGGCCAGAAACTCGACTACGGCCTGCTGACCGTCGCCGCCGACGACGGCCCGACCAAGACGACCCGCGAACACCTCGGCATCCTGCTGGCGACGGATCTGCCGACGATGGTCGTCGTCACGAAGTCCGACGTCGTGAGCGACGAGCGCCTCGACGAGGTCGAACGCGAGGTCGAGCGACTGCTCCGCGAGGTGGGGAAGACGCCGCTATCGGTCGCCCGCCACGGCGTCGGCGCGGCCGTCGAGGAGATCGACGATACCGTCGTCCCGGTGCTCGCGACCAGCGCCGTCACGATGGACGGGATGGACGACCTCGACGAGATCCTGGAGCGACTCCCCAAGACCGCCGGCCCCGAGGACGACGAGTTCACGATGTACGTCGACCGCTCGTACAAGGTGACCGGCGTCGGTGCCGTGGCCTCGGGCACTATCCGCTCGGGTCGCGTCGAAGCCGGCGACGAACTCCTCCTCGGGCCGATGCAGGACGGGAGCTTCCGCGAGGTGGAGGTCCGATCCATCGAGATGCACTACCACCGGGTGGACAAAGCCAGGGCGGGCCGCATCGTCGGCATCGCGCTCAAAGGCGTCCGCGAAGCGGACGTCGAGCGTGGGATGGCCCTGCTTCCCCACGATGCGGACCCCGAGCCCGTCCGGGAGTTCGAGGCCGAGGTGATGGTGCTCAACCACCCGACCCGCATCGGTGAGGGCTACGAACCGGTCGTCCACCTCGAAACCGTCAGCGAGGCCGCCGCCTTCTACCCCGACGAGGGGCGGCTGCTCCCGGGGGACTCCGGGACGACGCGCGTCCGGTTCAAGTTCCACCCCTACATGGTAGAGGAGGGCCAGCGGTTCGTCTTCCGCGAGGGTCAGTCGAAGGGCGTCGGGAAGGTCACCGACGTCGACGTCGAGGACTGACCGATCGCCCGTGCCGGTGTAGTATCAGGCCTAATCGCCGCAGGGGGCGACTACGGCTTCGGTATCAAAGCGATACCCCGGGAAATATCGTCCAAACGACGCTCCGAGTTTCTACCCCGACGTTACTGCGCGAACAGCCGGTCGGTAACTTTGGAGGGTACTGCCGTGACCTGCACACGCGCACTGCGCGTGACCGAGCGCGACGCGCAGCCCGTGTGAACGAACGAGTAAACCAATGAACCAGCAAAACAAGCGCGGACGACAGGGACAGTACCAGCAGACAGGCCAGCAGCCGACACAACAGACGGGTCAACAGCCCCAGCAGATAACTCAGCAGCCGATCCAGCAGCCGACACAACAGAGAGGACAGCAGGGCCGCGGCGCGGACCAGGGCCCCCAGGACCGGCGTCACTCCCCGCAGTTCCGCCAGCGCATGCACGAACTCGCGGAACAGCGACCACGCGATCCGCAGACCGGCCAGTTCCTGCCGATGGGATCGCAGGCCGGTCAACAGAGCCAGCAGTACCAACCGCAGCCTCAGCAGATAACTCAGCAGCAGCCCAGCCAGCAGGGTCAGCAGTCCTTCCAGCAGCAGCCACAGACCCAGCAGCAGACCGGCGGCCAGCCGTCCTTCACCCAGCAGCCCCAGCCTCAGCAGATGAGCCAGCAGCCCCAGCCTCAGCAGATGAGCCAGCAGCCCCAGCCTCAGCAGATAGGACAGCAGCCGACTGAGCAGCTGGGCCAACAGCCCCAAACTCAGCAGCTGGGCCAGCAGCCGACACAGCAGCTCGGCCAGCAGCCGGCCCAGCAGATGGGTCAGCCGGGTCGTGGCGCCGACCAGGGCCCCCAGGACCGGCGTCACTCCCCGCAGTTCCGCCAGCGCATGCACGAACTCGCGGAACAACGACCGCGTGACCCGCAGACCGGCCAGTTCCTGCCCGAGCAGAGCCAGCAGGGCCAGAGCGAGCAGCGTTCCGGCGGTCTGCAGAGCCAGTCCGGCGGACAGATGTACGCCCAGCGGAGCCAGCAGGAAGAGCAGGGACAGCGGTCCCAGCAGCAGAACTTGCAGTAGACGCGAGACGACCGAGGCGGCCGTCCCGTTGGGCGGTCACGCCGCTGATTCGCGTTCTCACCCCTTTTTCGCACTGACGAATGACCGGATAGCCGCGCCGCTGGCGGGCGGTTTCTGGAGAACGAAAGCAACCTCCGAGTAGGGCCCCGTCGCGGTCGCGGCGTTTCAGGATTCCATCTTCTGGATGATCTGGGTGGCCGCGTCGCGCGCCTCGGCCTCGTCGGCGACGCTGTCGACGGGGACGAGCACGCTCTGGGCCGTCCAGTCCTCGTTGCCGTGCTCGTCGCCGGTCCGGACTTCGGCGCCGTCGACGACGGAACGAGCGACGTTCTCCGCCCAGTCGGGCGTGCGGATCTCGTCGAAGTCGTCGGGGTCGCGGTACGTGACGTGGTAGTAGTTCTCGGTCTGTTCGACGTCCTGAATCGACGGTGCGCTCGCCATCATCGTCAGTTTCGCCGTGCCGGACGAGAGTCGTTTGCCGGCAATGGAAAGGCCCGCGAGTCCGCCCGCGCCGCCCGCTCACCCGGTACGCATGACCGCGTGCAAGAGCGTCGACTCGGCCTTGCGGAGGTGTTCGGCCGCGGTGCTGGGCGCACAGTCGAGGACGTCGGCGACCGCCTCGTGGCTCGCGGTCCGGGGCACGTCGTAGTACCCGAGGTCGAGCGCGGCGTCGACGGCTTCGCGCTGGCGGTCTGTGAGCCCTACCGTCGGCGCGGCCCGGCTCGCCGCGAGCCCGCCGACCGCCTCGACAGTCACGTCGACGGGATCAGGGACCTGCTCGACCGCGGCCTGTATCTCCGCCTCGGGACCGAATATCGAGAGTGTCACGCCGCCGTCGGCGCCGTAGACGATCGGTGGGACGACGACCAGCCCGCCGCTGGTGATCGGCTCGAACATGTCCCGGAGCGGCTCGGTCGTCGCGTCGCGAACGTAGGCGTAGAACGACCCCTCGCCGGCGGGTTCGATATCGTAGCCGACAACGACGTCGAACTCCTCGGCGGCGGCGGCGAAAGCGTCCGGGTCCCCCTCGACGTAGTGGAGGATCCCCAGCGCGTCGCCGGTGAAGTTCCACTGGAGCGCCGTCCCTCGCTCCACGAACGGCGCGTTCGTCATCACGCCGTACATCGGGTGGATCTCCCCCTCCCGCCCGTTCGCCGTGATCCGCACGCGAACGCGCTTCATGCGAGCCAGTCCGACCGGATCTGTTGATAAACCTACCGGACTGATCCGGCAGCAACGCCACGACGTCCCGGAGCGTAGCGACGCACATGAGCGAAACGCTAGTGACTGGTGCGTCCGGGACGCTCGGAGGGGCGTTGCTCCCGAGACTGGTGGACGCTGGGGTGGTCGTCCGTGCCGCGAGTCGATCACCGCCGGACGGGGACGCCGAGGCCGGCGCCCAGACGCGAACGGAAGAGACGGAGGGCCGTGTCGAATGGGTCGAGATGGACCTGGTCGACGGAACCGGGATCGAGTCGGCGGTCGCCGACGTGGATACCGTCGTTCACGCGGCGAGCGCACCGACCGGCGACACCGAAGCCGTCGACGTGCGCGGGACGGAGCGACTCCTCGACGCGGCGGCCTCCGCGGGCGTCGAACACGTCGTCTACGTGTCGATCGTGGGCATCGACGAGATCCAGTACTCCTACTACCAGCACAAACTGACCGCCGAACGAGCCGTCGAATCGAGCGACGTGCCCGCGACGATCGTGCGTGCGACGCAGTTCCACTCGTTCGTCGACGAGATCCTCGCGACGGTCTCGCGCCTGCCGGTGTGGCCGCTCCCGACGCGGTTCCGGGTTCAGCCGGTCGACCACCGCGAGGTCGCCGACGCGCTCGTCGAATACGCGACTGGGGAGCCACGGGGGCGCGTTCCACCGGTCGGGGGGCCGGAGGTGCGGTCGCTGGGCGAGCTGGCGACGGCGTATCGGGAAGCTCGCGGCCTCCGACGGCCGATCGTCCGGCTCCCGATCCCGGGCTCGACGGCGAGCGCGTTCCGCGAGGGGCGGGCGACCTGTCCGGACCGTGCAGTCGGGATGACGACGTGGGAGGAGTGGCTGGCGGCGGAGTACGGCGGCGACTCCGAGCCCACGGCGGCACCGCCCTCGGGAGCGCCGTCGTGACCGCGAACGCGTCCGAGACACGCGACTGGCGGCGACTCGCGGTCCTGGGCGCCGTCGGTGCCCACCTCGCTCTCACGGGGAGCCACGCCGTCGCGCACGTCTCGATCCCGGTCCCGAACCCCGACTGGCAGATCGCGTACGCCGTGCTCGTGCTGATGGGCCTCCCCGTCGCCGGCGCCGTCCTCGCCGCCCGCGGGGCCGTCGGCAGGGGCGCGCTGCTCGTCTTCGTCGGTGGCGTCGGCGGGCTGGTCTTCGAAGTCCTCGCGCACTTCGTCGTTCACAGCCCGGACCACGTCGCGAGCGTCGAGTCCGGGCGAGCACTGTTCGCGGGGACTGCAGGGCTTTCCGTCCTCGGTGACGCACTACTCGTCGCGGCTGCGGGACGGGTGCGCTGGAGTCAGACCCACGGTTCTTCGACCAGGTCGTGGAGCGACTCGACGACGTGATGGGGTTCGGGGTCGGGGTCGGTCTCGTCGCCGTCGGCGAGCCAGACCGAGCGCAGCCCGGCCGCGTGGGCGCCCGTGACGTCGGAGGGCAGCGAGTTGCCGACGTGGACTGCTCGGCCGGCCTCGACGCCGAGTTCGTCGAGTGCGATGTGGAACGGCTCGGGGTCGGGCTTGTACGGGGCGTCGTGGCCCCCGTGGACGATCACCTCGAAGCGGTCTTCGATGCCGAGTCCCGCCAGCTTCTGGGACTGCATCCAGGGATCGCCGTTGGTGACCATGCCGATCCGGTACGGCTCGGCCAGCGCGTCGAGGGCGCGTTCGGCCCCGTCGAGGAAGGCGACGTTAGTCTGGTCGCGCTCGTCGGTGTAGATGTCCGCGATCTCCTCGCCGACGGCCTCGCCGTGGCCCGCCTCGGCGGCGAAGGTCCCGAACGCCGCCCGCCGCGTGTCGCGGATGTCGTCGCCGGCGTCGGAGAACTCGCCCAGTCGCTCGATGTACTCCGCGCCGTCGAAGAAACGCTCGACGCCGACTCGCTCGAACGCGATCTCGAGGATGTCGTCGGCGCTCCGCTCGTACGTACAGAGGGTGTCGTCCAGGTCGAACAGCACCGCCTCCACGGGACCGGTCATTACCGGGGAGTTGCCACTGCGACGGCAAAAGCGGGTCGCTTCCCTGCCGACCGGACGGCCGTCCCCGACGACGCGAGTGCCGGGAGCGGCGTCAGTCGCTCTCCGACAGCCCGGCGACGAGCGCGTCGACCGCCCGCTTGACGGCCGCGCCGGACTCGACGCGGACGGTGCCGCTCTCGGGGATCGACAGCCCAGTATCGTGGGCGGCGTCCGTCACTGTCTCGGCAGCGGCGTCCGTGACAGCCTCGGCACGGTGATCCATCGTCATCGCCGCGGCGTGAGGGTAGATCCGGACGGTCCCGACACGTTCGCCGCGAAATTCCACGCCGTAGGCGACAGTCCCGTCGGGCGACGGCTCGGCGTCGGGGTCGGCGTCGACGACGCCCACGTCGCCGAGGGTGCCGCGGTCGCGACCCGACAGTTCCGAGGAGAGCAACTGGGCGATGCGCTTGCCGTCGGTGACGCGGTCTTCGACCATCACTCGCCCCCCAGCTCGGTCGCGGCGCGGTCGGCCAGATCGCCGATCTCGACGCCTTCGCGGCGGGCGTAGACGACCGCCGCGGCCTCCACGGTGACGCCGAGGTCCGCCTGCAGACTGTTGACGTCGGCCACGGCCGTCTGCTTTTCGACGCCCGCCTCCACGAGCGCGTCGAGCGCTCGCTCGAAGTTCGACCGCTGTCGCAACACGTCGTCGTCGGGGACGAAGTCGTCGGGGACCGACACCTCGCGCGGGGTGAACGTCGGGACGACGTCGTCGTCCTCGCGGTCGAGCAACCCCTCCGTGACGGCCACGTCGACCAGCCGCTTGGCCTGTTCGGGGGAGAACCAGTCGCGGTCGAGCGAGAGCGCGACGACGAACTCGCTCTCCGAGAGGGTCTCTCGGCCCTTGGCGCGGAACGGGACGGCCACGGCGCGGCGCAGACTCATCGTCACTCGATGGGTGTGCGCCGGCACGTAACGTTGCCGGTCGGCGCTGGGCCGGTGGAGGGCGTCTGGCTGCTCACTGCCGTCCGGGCGGGGCCGTCTGGCCGCTCGGCCCCGGCAGGTCGAGGACCGCTCGGTCGCGACTCCGCCGCAGGGCCTTCGGCAGGGCGTCCGGGCCGACCGGGAGTCGAGAGGTTCAAGTACACGCTGTGACACTGCACACGTATGAAGTTCCAGGGACGCTCCACTCGCAAGCGCACCGGCGGCCGGCGCCGGAACTTCCGCAAGAAGAAAAAGCACGAACTCGGCGACCAGCCGACAGAGACCCGCCTCGGCGAGTCGCGGATCAAGACCGTCGACGCCCGCGGCAACACCGAGAAGGTCCGCGCCATCACCGCCGACACCGCGAGCGTCGCCACCGACGGCGACGTCGTTTCCGCCGAGATCGAGGACGTCGAGGAGAACCCCTCGAACCCCAACTACGTCCGACGGAACATCGTCACGAAAGGCGCCATCATCCAGACCAGCGAAGGGCGCGCCCGGGTCACCTCCCGTCCCGGTCAGGACGGCCAGATCAACGCCGTCCTCGTCGAGTAACGCCGCAGAATCCTCCGATTTCTTCCCGTTCTCCGCGCCGACGAGCCTCGCTACTGCGCTCGCGAGGAGCGGTAGTGCCGGCGGCCGGTCCTACGTTCCGGTCTGCGGCCGATCCGGCGTCTGGGCCCGCGACCGGTCCTGCCTTCGGGTCCGCGACCGGTCCAGCCTTCGAGTCCGCGACCGGTCCAGCCTTCGGGTCCGGCGATCGGGGTCCGCGCTCGGACACCGACGGCTCACCGAGTCGGTCTATATATCGTTCCGGTGGGCTCGGTGGCCGTCGGGTGTCGTCAATACCACTCTTAGCGAGCGTTTTGTGCGACCCCGCAGGAGTCGTCAGTGGCGTGCGGTGTTGCTGCCACCAGACCATCTGACGGCGCGCGCCACCGAGCGCCCCACCCCCACCGCCGCGCCCGCCGCACGCCGCACCTGCGAACTGCCACCTCGCCCCCGGGGTCCATCACCCCGTTTTACGGACTGGGCGCCGCCTTCTGGAGCGCGCTCTCGGCGATGTTCCCCCCGTAGTCCGCGGTCCGGGACAGCGAGTCGACGACGAGGCCGAGCGACTGGGCGAGTTCGGGGTCGGCGAGGTCGCGGATGACGTCGTCGACGTTCCGAGCGCGGTCGTCGATGTCCGGGAGGTCGGCCCGCGCCTCGGTCGCGAGTTCGACGGCCCGGTCCGAGTCGTCTTCGAGAAGCGCGTCCATCGCCGTCTCCGGGACGGTGACCGCCGCGTCCTGGAGTTCGCTCAGCGTCGAGGCGACCGAGTCGTTGACCGGACCGATCTCCAGGGAGATCGTCGCGATCTTCGTCGCGTGGTCGGCGATGCGTTCGAGCTGGCGGGCGCTCGACTGGTAATCGAAGACGGTCTCGCGAGGGAAACCGATCTCCGTCGCCGCCGCCGGGTTACGAAGCACTGTCCGGAACACCCGCGAGACCATGTACCACAGGCGGTCCACGTCGTCGTCGCGCTCGATCACGTCCTGGGCCAGTTCGTCGTCGTTCTCCAGGAGCGCGGTCACCGCGTCCGAGAGCATTGTCAGCGAGACCAGCCGCATCCGAGTGATCGCGTTGTGAACCGACAGCTCCGAGGAGTCGAGCAGGTCCTGGAGGACGACGCGCTCGCCCGTCTCCTCGATGACCTCGAGGCCGACGAGTCCCTGGGTCGCCTCCCGGATCGTCCGCCGCTGGCCGGCGGTCACTCGTGAAGCCTCGAAGGTGATGACGTCGAACCCGCTGACGTACATCGTCATCACCGCCCGCGTCAGCTGGTCGCCCTCCAGCCCGTCGATTTCGATCGATCCCTCCTCGCGTTCGTTCTCGCTCTTCGGCGAGAGCAGGAGGATGTCCTCTTCGGAGTGAAACTCCACCACGCTACCCGCGCTCACGTCGTTCTCCGTCGCCCAGTCCTTCGGCAGTGAGACCGTGTACGTCGAACCGCCCGTCACCTGGACCTTGCGGGTCTCCATAGCCGGGTGGTGTGGATACGACGCAATAAATCAACCCCTTTCTATATATTTACGACTACATACCAGTATATTGCGGCATATATCGACACCGAGCACGGCCGCTCGCTCACGATTCGCCGGACAGTTTCACCGACCGGAGTCGGTCGGTCGCAACTATATATTCGCCGGGAACGGTTGGATCTGGCCACGAGTGCCGCTGAGTGGCCCGATCCGGGCGGCGAGTTCAACGAGCATTCGCGGCCGGCGTCCCGAGGACCGCGAACCGGGTCGTCGTCGGTTCTCGAACGCTTCTGTCGCCGGGGTAAGCACGGATCTCCCGTCCCGATAGCGCGCGGAAATACGGGAGGAGAAGGCGATATCGCCCGTAAGCCCAGCCTACCCGCAGAAGGCGCGCGGCTCTCGGATAGGCATGAGTATGTACGTCTATATAGCGATAATAGTAGAGTATTTAGTTAATCTAGAACCTCTCGTCTGGTAATGCGGGAATCACCTGTGACCCGCCGACAACTGCTGGTCGGCGCGACGGGCATCGCCGCGTCGCTGGGTGGCTGCATCAGTACGAGTCCGAAACCGCCGGGACAGGCCGCGGGTGGGGCCGGTGGCGGCGGTGACTCGGGACTCGAACTACTCAAGGCGGGCGGGTCGTCGACGCTGTTCCCGATCGTCCAGGGGGCGGCATCGTACTGGGCGTCGAACTACGAGCCGACCGACCGGGAGTACTGGGGACCGGGCCAGTACGACATCGAGACCGACATGCGACTGGCGGACTACTGGGGCAGCAAGTACGGGTTCGAGGCCGACGGGGACGTCGCGCCGCCGTTCGAGGTGAACGTCGGCCTCAGCCACTCCGGGACCGGCCTGGAGAAACTCCGCAACCAGCAGATCGACATCGGGAACGCGAGCGCGTCCGCGGCCGCGGAGTTCCCCGACGCCTCAGAGGAGGAGCTCTCGAAGTTTACCGAACACGTCGTCGCCGTCGACGCCCAGCCGATCATCGTCAGCAGGGAGATTTACGACGCTGGCGTCACGAAGCTCACCGCCGAACAGGTCCGCGGTATCTACACCGGCGAGATCACGAAGTGGTCGGCGATCGAGAGCTACGACGGCCCCGACAAGGAGATCCAGGCGGTCGGTCGGGCGGAAGGCTCGGGAACCGACACCGCGTTCCGGTCGAACATGCTCGGGAGCCCGGACGCCCCGATGGAAGGCGTCGACGCCCGCAAGGGCCAGAACCAGCAGGTCAAGACGACCGTCTCGAACTCCAACAACGCCATCGCGTACATGGCGCTCGCGTTCGTCGACGACTCGATCCCCGCCATCGAACTCGAGTTCGACGGGACCACCTACACGCCGGGCGAGAACCTCGCTGACCCCTCTTACCCGCTCGCGCGCGACCTACACTGTTACACCTGGGAGGGGACCTCGAAGAAGGAGGCCGCCTTCCTCCGGATGATACTCAGCGACTTCGGCCAGCAGAACTTCGTCGAACCGGAGGGTTACTCGAAGTTGACCGACGAGCGCCAGCGGAAAGAGATCGAGAAGCTGGCGGAGCCCGAAGCATGAGCGTGGCGACGCGACTCGGGAGGCTGGACGGGAACGCGCAACTGGTCGGCGGCGTCGGGACCGTCCTCCTCGTCGTGACGATCTTCTCCTTTCTCGTCACGCCCGCGTTGACGGGCTATCTCGCGGCCGCGTTCGCCCTCTTCCTCGCCGGCAGCTACGTCGTCGACGAGGAGAACACGGCCCGGTTCCTCCTCTTCGTGACGACCACTTCGACGGTCCTCATCCTCGGGTTCATCACGATCTACCTGCTTATCAACGCGTTCCCGGTCGCCCGCGAAATGGGGCTGTACCTGCTCGTCGGCTCCGATCCGTTCTGGGACACCGGCGCCAACGTCTACTCGCTCGTCCCGATGATGTGGGGGACGCTCCTGACGACGGTCATCGCGGCGCTCGTCGCGGCGCCGCTGGGCGTCGCCGGCGCCGTGTTCATCAGCGAGATCGCGCCCGGCTGGGCCCGCGAGATCGTCAAACCCGCCGTGGAGATGCTGGCGGGCATCCCCTCGATCGTCTACGGGTTCATCGGTTACACGTTGCTCAACCAGTTCATGCAGCAGGAACTGAGCCTGCCCACTTACGGCAGCCTGTTCGTGACCGGCCTCGTCATCGGCGTGATGGCGCTCCCGACGGTCGTCTCCGTCGCCGAGGACGCCATCGCGAGCGTCCCGGACTCGATGAAAAACGGCGCGGGCGCCCTCGGCGCCACGGACTGGCAGACGACCACGAGCGTGACGCTCCCGGCGGCGTTCTCCGGCATCTCGGCCGCCGTCCTGCTCGGCGTCGGCCGCGCCGTCGGCGAGACCATGGCCGCGACTGTCATCCTCGGGAACGTCACGAACCTGCCCGACCCCCTCATCGACGTGTTCGGCAACACGATCACGCTGACGAGCCTCATCGCGAGCCAGTACGGCGCCGCGAGCGGCCTCCAGTTCTCCGCGCTGTTCGCCGCCGGCGTGGTCCTGTTCGTCACCGTCATGGGATTCAGCATCGGGTCGCAACTCATCGAGCGGCGGATGCGACGGCGCCTGGGTGGTGAGCAATGAGTTTCGACACCGATTCGGACGCGGCGGGCGCCCTCGTCGCCGGCGATTCCTCGACGCGTGAACTGGTCAGCGGCGGTCTGGTCGCGCTGTCGTTCGTCTCGTTCGCCGTCGGCCTGCTCGCCCTCTTCCAGTACCTGCCCGCCGACACCGCTGTCGGCGGTACCTCCGTCGCGACGCTGCTCGGGGGCGCCCTGACCGTCGTCGGGACCGGCGTCGTCGCGCTCGGTGCCGCCTCGTACGCAGGATTCTTCGAGACGGAACCAGGTCACACGGGCGGGCTCGCCTCCGCGGTCTTCGTCGGCGCGCTCTGGTTCGCGGTCGGCGGTCTCGTCGGCGCGCAGACGCTCGGACTCTCGACCGCCTGGCCACTCGTCGCCCTGCTGGCGGGCGGTATCGGTGCGGCCGTCGCCCTTGCAGCGCGCGAGGACCTCGGCGTCACCCTCTCTGCGGGGCTGTTCGTACTCCTCGCCGGTCTCGTAGTCGTCACGGGGCTGGTCGGGCCGGGCTGGCGGTGGAACCCGGAGAACTTCTCGATCGTCGTGACCGGCGCGGTCGGCGCCCCGGTCATCGCGCTGTTCGCCGGCCTCGTCGGCGCGTGGACGGCCGCCCGCGTCTACGGTGGCTTCGGTCCACAGGGTCGACAGACCGGCGCCTACGTCCTCGTCGGGACGAACGCCGCCGGCATGCTCGCCCTGCTGGCCTCGGTCGTCGGGTTCATCGCCGTCCGCGGGTTCGCCCCGATGACCGAGGGCATCAAGTACGGCCTCTTCTGGGGTCCCTGGACGTGGTTCAACCCGCCGCTGGTCGACACGTGGGTCATCGTCGAGGGCCCGATCGTCTGGTTCTACTGGCCGTTCGTCATGGAGGGCCACAGCATGACCACGCCGATAAACGGCATCCTCCCGGCCATCGTCGGCACGGTCTGGCTCGTCGTCGGCGCGGTCCTCCTGGCCGTCCCGCTCGGTGTGGGCGCCGCGGTCTTCCTGACCGAATACGCCGAACAGGGCCGGTTCACCTCGCTCGTCGAGATCTCGACCAACGGCCTCTGGAGCACGCCCAGCATCGTCTACGGCCTGTTCGGGCTGGCCTTCTTCGTCCCGCGGCTCGGGAACACGAACTCCATCCTCGCCGGTCAGATCGTACTCGGGTTCATGCTCCTGCCGCTGGTCGTGATCACCAGCCGCGAGTCGCTCAAGAGCGTCCCCGACGAGTACCGCGACGCCAGCGCCGCGCTGGGCGTCTCGCGGTGGGAGACGATCAAGAGCGTCGTCCTCCCGGCCTCCTTGCCGGGCGTCATCACCGGGATCATCCTCGGGGTCGGCCGCATCGCCGGCGAGACTGCCCCCATCCTGCTCGTCATGACGAGCGACCCGTTCCCCTCGGAGGTAGCGGGCGTCATCGAGGGCGGCTTCCGGTTCACCTCGGCGTTCCCCTTCGTCGCCGTGCCCGACGTGAACCTCGTCCAGTCGTCGAGCGCGTTGCCCTACCAGCTGTTCGCGGTCATCGGCGCCGGGCTCGGGGAGAACCTCGACTTCGCGTGGGGCACGGCGCTGGTGCTGTTACTCGTGGTGATGGGCTTCTACGCCGTCGGCATCGCATCGCGAATCTACTTCAGGAGGAAACTCGACCAATGAGCGAAACAGACGTGACTCAGACCGAAACCGACGAACCGACCGCGGGAACCACCACAGAGACCCAGACCCACACCACGGCGGGCGAGACCGACGAGCGGACCCGCGAGGAGTGGACGCAGTTCTCCTTCCAGGGTGAGCCGAAGCTCGCCGTCGAGGACCTGAACGTGTACTACGGCGACGACCACGCGCTGAAGGGCGTCTCGATGGACATCCCCCGTGAGAGCGTCACCGCGCTCATCGGTCCGTCCGGGTGTGGGAAGTCCACGTTCCTGCGCAGTCTGAACCGGATGAACGACCGGATCAGCGCCGCGCGGATCGAAGGGTCGGTCGAACTCGACGGCCAGGAGATATACCAGGACGGCGTCGATCTGGTCGAACTCCGCAAGCGCGTCGGCATGGTGTTCCAGGCGCCCAACCCGTTCCCCAAATCCATCCGCGACAACATCGCCTACGGCCCGCGCAAACACGGCGAGTTGAACACCGGTCTCGTCGCCCGCCTGCTCGGCCGCGACGACACCGAGGAAGAGGAAGCGCTCGTCGAGCAGTCGCTCAGGCAGGCGGCCCTGTGGGACGAGGTGAAAGACCGCCTCGACGACAACGCGCTCGGCCTCTCCGGCGGCCAGCAACAGCGGCTCTGCATCGCTCGCTGCCTCGCCGTCGGCCCCGAGGTCATCCTCATGGACGAGCCCGCGTCGGCGCTCGACCCCGTCGCCACCTCGAAGATCGAGGACCTCATCGAGGACCTCGCGGAGGACTACACCGTCGTCGTCGTCACCCACAGCATGCAACAGGCCGCCCGTATCTCCGACCAGACCGCCGTCTTCCTCACCGGCGGCGAACTCGTCGAGTACGACGACACCGACAAGATCTTCGAGAACCCCGAGAGCCAGCGCGTCGAGGACTACATCACCGGCAAATTCGGATAGTCGCCTCTCCTCTCTCCGTCGTTTCGCACCGATACGCATACTATTCTCCGCCGCCGACTCCCGACCACAGTGACGACGTACGAAGCGGTCGTCTTCGACAACGACGGCGTCCTCGTCGAACTCACCGAAACCGAACTGCTCCGCCGCATCGCTCGCCGAGCGTTCGAAGACCACGGCATCGACGACCCGCCCGAGGCGCTCGTCGAATGCGCCGCAGACGGCGACCTCGACGGACTCGCCGCCGTCGAGGACGAACTCGGTCTCACACTCGCGGACTACTGGGCCACGAGAGAGGGGCGCGCGGTCCGCCACCAGTGTGAGGCCATCGAGAACGGCGACAAACCTCTCTACGACGACGTGGCCGCGCTCGCCGACCTCTCCCAGAAGATGGCCGTCGTCAGCAACAACCAGCACGGCACCGTCGAGTTCATCGTCGAGCACTACGGCCTCGACGAGCACTTCGAGCACGTCGTCGGTCGCGAACACACCGTCGAGGGCGCCCGGCGGCGCAAGCCCGAGACCCACTACCTCGACCGCGCGCTCGACGAACTCGGGACCCGCGATGCGCTCTACGTCGGCGACAGCCCCAAAGACGTAGAGGTCGCCCACCGCGCCGGCGTCGACAGCGCCTTCCTCCGCCGCGACCACCGCGCCGACACCGTGCTCGACCGCGAACCGACCTACGAAGTCGAGACCCTCACGGCCCTCGTCGACGCGCTCGCCGAGTGAGCCGTCCCGACGACGACAACCGACCCGGCTCGGAGTCGACCCGACCGATCCGACGCTGTCGACGCCGGCCGATCCGACACGGCCGACGCCGACCGATCCGACACGGCCGACGCCGACCGATCCGACACGGCCGACGCCGACCGATCCGCCGGCCGGCAACACCCGCGGCTGGCACAACTTACATTGCACTACCGCCAGTTCTTGAAGGTATGCCACGCGAAGGATATCAGGAGAAGCTCGAATCTCTGCGGGAGGACGTCCTCTACATGAGCGAAGTCGTCCTCGAACGGCTCCGAATGGGCCTCGACGCCCTCGAAACGAAAGACGACGAACTCGCCTGGGAGGTCATCGACGGCGACCACGAGATCAACCAACTGTACCTCGACCTCGAACAGGACTGCATCGACCTGCTCGCCCTCCAGCAGCCCGTCGCCTCCGACCTCCGGTTCATCGCCGCCTCGTTCAAGATCATCACCGACCTCGAACGCATCGCCGACCTCGCCACCAACCTCGGTGACTACACCCACGAGGCCGAACGCGACCTCTACCCCGACGTCGACATCCAGGAGATCGGCACCCTCGTCATCGAGATGGTCGAGGCCTCGATGGACGCCTACGACGCCGAGGACCCCAACGCCTGCGTCGCCATCGCCGACCAGGACGACGCCGTCGACGAGCGCTGCGAGGCCGCCTCAGAGACCATCGTCCGCGACCTCATCGAACGCGAGGTCGACGACGAGACCGGCGAAGAGGAGGTCGAACAGCTCATGGCCGACGTCTCCCGACTCCTCCTCACCGTCCGCGACCTCGAACGCGTCGGCGACCACGCCGTCAACATCGCCGCCCGCACCCTCTACATGGTCGAGAACGACGACGCGCTGATCTACTAACAGCCATCTTTTTCGCCGGGGGGTTGCTCGCGTTGCTCGCGACCCCCCGTCTGCTCACGGGCGGCGAAGCCGCCCGTTCGCATGGTCCGAGGGACCTTCGGTCCCTCGCTAGCCAAAAACATGGGTGAAAAAGGCCGAACTCGCGCTTCGCACGAGTTCGGTGTCTGCGGGAGTGAGCACCGCGAACGACCGCAGGCTCGTCAGAGCAGAGCTCTGACGGCGAATCGCGCTCACTGCGTTCGCGCGAATGCTCGGTGCAGGTGTCGGGGGAGACGCGAGACACATAGAAACTATAGGCATACATGTAGACCATACTATATGACGATGGCGAAGGAGTATATCGACGAAAGGCTCGCCCGCAGGGCAGCGGTGCTGTTCGTTCAACTGGTCGTCCTCTACATCGTCGCAGTGTTGAGCCTCTCCGGCGGTATCGTCGGTCTCCCCGTCACGCTCGCCGCGATCTTCCTCGCCGTCTACGTCTCGCTGAGACAGGTCGAGGGGGTCGTCGGAGACGCGCTCGACGGGCAGCACGACTGAGTGGCCCGGCTACCGCGGTTCCCCGCTCTCCAGTCCGGTGTCGGTGATCTTGAACTGCGCCGTCTCGCCGGCGGGCTTCGCGCGGTGTTTCTCCAGGGTCGCCCGGCGGTTGCCGCCGCGGAACCGGTCGACGCGAACGATGGTCGCCGACCAGTGGTTGAGCGTGTGGCCGCCGAGGGCGCGCGCCTGGTCGGAGTCGAGGTCGGTGAACACCTGGTTGGTGAAGGCGACGGCGATGTCGTGTTTCCTGGCCAGCGAGAGCAGATGGGCGAGCTGGCGACCGACCGCGCGCAGCGCTTCGCCCTCCTCCTGTTCGGTGCGCTGGAGGCGATAGAACCCGGTCGCGCTGTCGACCGCGATGAAGTCGACGACGTCGACGAACTCCTCGACGTCGCGGACGGCCTCCTCCTGCTCCTCGAAGGTGTAGGCCTCGGTGATGATGAGCCGCGAGGCGACGTCGTCGACGTCCCGGTTCGGCCCGCCGGCGAGTTGCTCCATCCGATCGACCGAGAGTCCCTCGGTGTCGACGATCAGCGCGGAGTCGCCGGCGGCGGCCAGTTCGACGGCCGCCGAGAGGACGATGTTCGTCTTGCCGGCGGCCGGCGGGCCGTACACCTGCGTGACCGCGCCGCGCTCGAACCCGCCGCCGAGCAGGTCGTCGATGGCCCCGCAGCCGGTCGAAATGCGCTCGCTCACGTCCCCGGGTTCGGCGCCACCGGACAAAAACGCTCGCAAACGACCACGACTCGCTCCTGAACCGTTCGGACCGGCGACGTCGGGCGACCTCGCCGACCGATCGCCCGAGCAGCCGTGAACACGTCGAAGACTTAGGTGGGTGGCCCGCCAACTCCGCCTGTGATAGTCGTCGCGACGGCGGACTTCGAAGTCTACCACGGCGTGGTCAACGAACTGCGGGACCGGGGCGTGACGTTCACGACCATCGAACTCGACGACGACCTTCCTGCCCGAACGACGGTGGTCGTCACAGCATCCGACGAGTCGCCGCCGACCCCCGACGACGTGCCGGTCGTGCGCGCCGACCCCGACGACCCGCGCCGGGCCGTCGACGAAGTGGTCGCCATCCTCCGCGGCGGGAGCGGCCGGACGGTCGTCGGCGTCGACCCCGGCGAGCGACCGGGTATCGCCGTCCTCTCGGGCGAGATGGTCGTCGCGACGTTCCACGTGCCGCTCGTCGACGCCGCCGAGGTCGTCCGCGAGGAGGTCGCAGACGCCGTCGACCCGCTCGTCCGGATCGGCGACGGCGCACGCCTCCAGGGCGCGAAGATCATCGACGACCTCGAGGAGGTCCCGATCGAACTCGTCGACGAGACGGGGACGACGCCGTATCTCGGCACCGGCGCCCGGGGGATGGCCGACGTGCTCGCCGCGGTCAACATCGCCCGGCTTGACGGCGAACGGATCGAGTCCCGGACCATCGAACCGACCGCGGGCGAGCTCCAGCGGATCAAGGACCGCTCGCGCGAACAGAGCGACACCAACCGCGCCATCGACGAGACCCTCGCCCGTCGCGTGGCGCTGGGAGAGCTGACCATCGCCGAGGCGCTGGCCGAACACCGCGGGACCGACGACTGAGCGTCGGCAACGACGACCGACCCGTGAGAACGACGACGGACGGGCGGCTTACTCGTCGGGCCGCTCGTCTCGCTGCGAGCGGAGCGCGGGCGCGACGGCCGACGGTTCGAACCCCACGAGGGACTCGAAGCGCTCGGAGGAGAGGGAAGTGTCCGGAGCCACGTCCATCTCCGGCGGAATCTCGTCGCGCTCGATCGAGTCGGGGTCGTAGCCGAGCGCGCGCATCGCCTCGCAGTGGAACTCGTAGACGCTGATCCGCGGTGCGGGCGCGTGGACCACCCCCGTCGCGTCGCAAGCGACGAGGGCCTGAATGGCCTCGGCGAGTTCGGTCACGAGCACGGGGCTCTTGTACATGTCCGTGAAGTACGCGATCGATTCGTCGCGTTCGAGGTGCTCGCGCGTCCGCGCGAGTCGATGGTCGAGCCGTCCGCGTGAGAACCCGAACAGGTAGCTCGACCGGAGCGCGACGACGTCCTCGCAGTGCTCGTCGAAGGCGTCCTCGAACGTCGCCAGACGGTGGCCGTACCGGTCCGGGGGCGACCGGGGGTCCGATTCGACGTACTGCCGGCCGGCGCCGTCGAAGACCGCCGCGCTGGAGACGTAGACGACGCGTCGCCCCGCACAGTCGGCCGCGAACCGCTCTGCCCGTTCGTCGAACGGATCGTCTACGTCCGCGTCCCCGGTGTCGACCTCGCCGCCGTACTCGTTCGCGGCGGCGTAGACGACGGCGTCGACGTCGTGCTCCGCGAGGAGCGACCCCACGTCGTCGGTCCAGAAGTCGAACTGCACGCTCGCGGTCGGCGCCGGCGACGAACAGTACGTCCCGACGACGCGATAGCGCCCTTCGTGAAGACGCTCTGCCACCGACCGGCCGAGGTAGCCGCTCGCACCGACGACGAGGACGGTCTCGGTCATTCGTTCGCGGCCGCCTCGGCGCGCCGGAGGATCTCCCGGACGGCCACCCCCGTCTCGCGGGCGACTGCCGCCGCGTCGTCGTACTCGGCGCTCACGTCGAACACTCTTCCGTCGCCGTCCGTGCCGATCTTGACGTCGACCTGGTACGTGCTGCCCTCGACGTCGACTTCGACTGTCCGGACTTCGCGGTCGGCGATCCAGCGGTGGCCGGCGCCGTGTTCGCGGACCCCCAGCGTCCCCGTCTCCTCGGCGAGGCGCCGCGCTACACGCTGGGCGTCCTCGGGTTTGACGACGACTTTCACGAGGTGGCCCGGTCGCGACTTCTTCATCGTCGCCGGGACGATCGATACGTCACGCGCACCCGCGTCGGCGAGCGACTCCTGCAATCCTCCGAGCACCTCCGGCGTCGCGTCGTCCAGGTTCGTCTCCAGGACCGTGATGGCGTCCCGCGAGAGCCCGCCCCGCCCCTCGCCGACGATGGCGCGGAGCACGTTCGGATACCGCTCGAAGTCGTAGCCCCCCGCGCCGTAGCCGGAGGCCGTCACGTCCAGCGCGGGGAGTTCTTCGACGCCCTCGGCGAAGTGCGCGAGCAGCGCCGCCCCGGTCGGCGTGAGCAGTTCCGCCTCGACTGGCCCGCCTCGTAGCGACCAGTCGGCCCGCTCGGCGAGTTCGACGACGGCGGGCGCGGGGACGGGGTAGGTGCCGTGGCTCATCGACACCTCACCGCCGCCGGTCGCCAGCGGGGTCGTCACCACGCGCTCGACGTCCAGGTCGTCGAGGAGGAGTGAGACGCCGACCACGTCGGCGATGGCGTCGTCCGCGCCGACCTCGTGGAAGTGCGTCTCCCTCAGGTCGGTCCCGTGGACGCTGGCCTCGCTCTCCCCGAGCAACTCGAAGACCGCCAGCGCGTCCCGTTCGACGCGCTCGGGCAGCCCCATGGATTCGACGAGTTCCACGACTTCCGCGTACGTACGGTGCGGCCCGGCGCCCTCGGCGTGGCCGTGCTGGTGGCCGTGACTGTCGTCGTGATCGTCGTGATCGTGGCCGTGTTGGTGGTCATGGCGGAGGTCTTCGTGATCGTCGTGACCGTGGTCATCGTGGTCGTCGTGACCGTGGTCTTCGTGGTCGTGTTCGTGGTCGTCGTGACCGTGGCCCTCGTGGTCGTGTTCGTGCTGCTGGTGTTCGTCGTCATCGGCGTCGTGGTCGTGTCCGGTCCCACTGTCGCCGGCGGCCTCCCGGTGGCGCACGTCGACGGCGGTGGCCGCGATGCCGTTTTTCGTGACCGGGCGAACGTCGTACTGCACGGGGAGGACGTCTTCGACGGGGTCCAGCGCCGCGGGGGCGGCGCCGGCCGCGACGAGCGCGCCCAGGAGCAGGTCGCCGCTGGCACCCATTCGACCGTCGAACGCGAGGGTTCGCATATCACAACACGCGCCCGGCGGCGGGAAAAACTGTCCGGTCACGATCACCATTGCGAGCCGACCGCGCCGCCGAAGAACGACGGTGGGCGATCCGACGCCGGTCGAAAACCGCCGGGAGGCGCTCCGGTCGGGTCCGACTCGGACCGAGTGAATCGTCGCCGGTGCGACGACGAAACCACCGGGAGCAAAAAGCATATCCGCGGTGGTACCCGAGTGAGACACACTCCCACTCGACTATGAACGAAGTGCAACTAGAAGTGGCGAAAGCGTACCCGAACGACTCGGGGCGCGGTATCGCCCGGCTGGACCCCGACACGCTGCTCCATCTCAAGCTCTCTCCCGGAGACATCATCGAGATCGAGGGCAGCGAGGTGACGGCGGCGAAGGTGTGGCGCGCGGACCGGCAGGACTGGAACACCGACACCGTCCGTATCGACGGATTCACGCGCCAGAACGCCGACGTGGGGATCGGCGAGCGCGTCGAGATCCGCAAGGCGGAGGCCGAGAAGGCCGACAAGCTCGTCCTCGCGCCGCCCGAGGAAGCGAGCGTCCAGTTCGGTTCCGACGCCGCAGGTATGGTGAAACGACAGATCCTCAAGCGCCCGGTCGTCGAACGCGACATCGTCCCGGTGATGTCCTCGACGAACCACCCGTTCATGCGCTCGCCCGGCCAGGCCATCCCCCTGATCGCCGTCGAGACCGAACCTGAGGGCGTCTGCCTCATCACGGAGGACACCGAGGTCGAACTCCGCGAGGAACCGATCAGCGGGTTCGAGAAGACTGGCGGCGGGATCACCTACGAGGACATCGGCGGCCTGCAAAACGAGATCCAGCGGGTCCGCGAGATGGTCGAACTGCCGATGAAACACCCCCAGATCTTCAAGAAACTGGGCATCGAGCCGCCCCAGGGGGTCTTGCTCCACGGCCCGCCCGGCACCGGGAAGACCCTCCTCGCCAAGGCCGTGGCCAACGAGACGTCGGCCAGTTTCTTCTCTATCGCCGGTCCTGAGATCATCTCGAAGTACTACGGTGAGTCCGAGCAGCAACTGAGAGAGATATTCGAGGACGCGAGCGAGGAAGCTCCCTCTATCATCTTCATCGACGAACTGGACTCCATCGCGCCCAAGCGCGAGGACGTGACCGGCGAGGTCGAGCGCCGCGTCGTCGCGCAACTGCTGACGATGATGGACGGCCTCGAATCGCGCGGCCAGGTCATCGTCATCGCCGCGACCAACCGCGTCGACAGCGTCGACCCCGCCCTGCGGCGCCCGGGCCGGTTCGACCGCGAGATCGAGATCGGTGTCCCCGACGAGATCGGCCGCGAGGAGATCCTCCAGATCCACACCCGCGGCATGCCGCTGTCGGACGACGTGGCCCTCGGCCGTCTCGCCGACGAGACCCACGGCTTCGTCGGCGCCGACATCGAGAGCCTCACCAAGGAGGCCGCGATGAAGGCGCTGCGGCGGTACCTGCCCGAGATCGACCTGGACGAGGAGGACATCCCGCCGAGCCTCATCGACCGGATGATCATCAAGCGCGAGGACTTCCGCGGGGCCCTGAACGAGGTGAGCCCGTCGGCCATGCGCGAGGTCCTCGTCGAGTTGCCGAAGGTCTCCTGGGACGACGTCGGCGGCCTCGAAGAGGCCAAGGGGAAGGTCCAGGAGTCCGTCGAGTGGCCGCTGAACAAGCCCGAGAAGTTCCAGCGCATGGGCATCGACCCGCCGTCGGGCGTCCTGCTCTACGGCCCGCCCGGCACCGGGAAGACGCTGATGGCCAAGGCCGTCGCCAACGAGACCGACGCCAACTTCATCAGCGTGCGCGGCCCGCAACTGCTGTCGAAGTGGGTCGGTGAATCAGAGAAGGCCATCCGCCAGACGTTCAGGAAAGCGAAGCAGGTCGCCCCGACGGTGATCTTCTTCGACGAACTGGACTCGCTGGCGCCCGGCCGCGGCGGCGACGTCGGTAGCAACGTCTCCGAGCGCGTCGTCAACCAGCTCCTCACCGAACTCGACGGGCTGGAGGACATGGAGGACGTGATGGTCATCGGCGCGACCAACCGACCGGACATGATCGACCCCGCGCTCATCCGCTCGGGCCGGTTCGACCGACTGGTCATGATCGGCGAGCCCGACACCGAGGGCCGCGAGCAGATCCTCCGCATCCACACGGAGGACCAGCCGCTCAGCCCCGACGTGAGCCTGCGCGAGCTCGCGGAGATCACCGAGGGGTTCGTCGGCTCGGACCTGGAGTCGATCGGCCGCGAGGCCGCTATCGAGGCGCTCCGCGAGGACGACGACGCCGAAGTCGTCGACATGCGCCACTTCCGCCAGGCCATGGACAACGTCCGGCCAACCATCACCGACGACATCCGCGACTACTACGAGCAGATGGAAGAGGAGTTCAAGAGCGGCGGCAACCGCGGTCAGCAGCGCCGCTCCGGCGGCCGCATCGGCTTCCAATAGTAACCCACTTTTTGGCGGAGGGGTGTCCTCGGTCGCTGTGCTCGCTCACGGGTCACTGCGTTCCCCGCTCGCCTTCGAGGCCTCGCTTCGCTCGGCCTCGCACTCCCTGCGGGCACCCCTCCGCCAAAAACTTGGGGAAAAAGCCGGACGACTCGCTCCCTTCGGTCGCTCGCGTCCGGTGTCTGCGAGAGTGAGCACCGCGAACGACCGCAGGCTCGTCAGAGCTCCGCTCTGACGGTGAAACGGCTCGCTTCGCTCGGCGTATATTCAGTGCAGCCATCTTTTCCATCGTCGAGTGTCCTCGCTCGCTCCGCTCGCGGGTCACTGCGTTCCCCGCTCGCATTCGAGGCCTCGCTTCGCTCGGCCTCGCGCTCGCTGCGGGCACCACTCCTCGAAAAACATGGGTGAAAAAGGCTGAATCCTCGCTTCGCTCGGATTCGGTGTCCTCGTGAGCGCCAGCGAACGAGGGCTTGTCAGAGCGGAGCTCTGACAGTGAATCGAGCTCGCTCCGTTCGCGCGAATGCCAGTGGTCAGTTCGCAATCCGTATCGAACGGTCACGGAGCCTCGACAGTGTATTCCAGAGGGAGACAGTGTCCCACGGTCTCTCAACAGATAAGCCACCGTGAAACACATCGTTCGGACAGAATGACGGATGTCGTGATGATCAAACAGCGCGTGCAGGAGGACAAAGTCGACCGACTGAGAGAGTGGATGGCCGAGGTTCGCGACCGGCGAGACGAGGCGGAGACGACACTACGCGACGAAGGGATGCAAACGGAGTCGGCCTTCCTCGAACGCACTGAGGACGGACCACATCTGGTCTACTACATGGAAGCTGAGGACATCGACCGCGTCTGGGACCAGTACGAGAACTCGGACCACGACATCGACCGGGAGCACAAGCAGATCGTGGCGGAGGTGCTGGTCGACGGCCACGACGTGGGCGAGCACGAACTGCTGTACCACCTCACGAGCCCGGAGCGCTGACGACGTTCCTTTAAGTGGTTCTCGTCACAACGGTCTATAGTAAGAGGAGTTCTCCGGGGGCTCGACAACGTCCAGCGGATGCTTCGTTCCCGATCGGCTGGTGGAAAACGGCGCGGCGAGTCACGTTCGGAGAGTTCTTTAAGCCGTTCTCGTCACAAGGGCTCGTAGTGAGGAGATTCTACGGAGCCGTCCCAACAGTTCCCGGCGAGCAAGCGGCTCGCTTCCTGTGACGTCAGGGCCGATTTGTCACGATGGGGCGAGGGGTCCCGACCGATGGGTGTCCTTTATTGTGGCTCGTGAGAGACCCTTCTCCGATGAGTATCAATTCCGGGGACCGTCCGTGGCCACAGACCCTCGACCACGAGGACATGGAGTGGCCGCCCGAGGAACAGCGGGTTCTGGTGCCGTTCCGCGAGGCAGTGAACGTCACCGAAACCGGGTTCCTCGGGGCGAGCGTGACCTTCGGAACAGACGGCAGCCTCTACATTCTGCACGCCGTCGAGGACGACGTCTCCAGGCCGGCCGAGATCCGCGAACACGTGGAACTGAAACGCGAGATCCAGGACGAGTTCGGGGTCCCCGTAGTACAGCAGACGGACGACTATTCGCGGTCGATGCTGGACTCGTTCGTCAGTTCCCACTCGATCACGACGACCGTCGTCGACCGCGAGGAAGCGAGCCTCTTCCCGACTGGGCGGCCCGAAGAGACGGTCTTGCGGGACTGTCACACCGTCGTCGGGACCGGCATGGACGCGTTCGACTCGCCGTCGAGTATCCTCGTGCCGGTCGCGAAGGGGCCCCACTCCGGGCTCGCCACCAGGATCGCGGAATCGATCGCCCGGGCGTATGGCGCCTGGATCGAGCTGTTCCACGTCCTGCCGGAGGACGCGCCCGAGGAGACCGAACGTGACGCCGACAAACTCCTCGACGCGTACAGCTATCAACTCGACGACGACGTCGAGGTCGATTACCACGTCCTGCGGGCGCCGGACACAGCCGAAGCGATCGTCGAACACGCCGGATACCACAGCCTGACGATCCTCGGCGCACCGGAGAAGGGGAAACTCAGACGATTCCTCTTCGGGTCGACGACGGACGAAGTCACCCGGAACGCCGAATCGAAGCCGATACTGACGGCTCACCGCGCGTCCGTGGACTCGTTCGTCTCCCGCTGGTTCTGAACCTGACGCCCTGAACCGCTCCCCTCACTGATGGCGCCGCTCCGGGATCGAATCCCCAGCACTCCTTTAAGTGCTTCTCGTCACAAGGGTTCGTAGTGAGGAAGTTCTGCGTGAGGTCGACACTCACCAGCCGTGCGTCGCGTCGGCGCGGCAGAAGCGTTCCCCGGGCCGCGCTTTAAACGCTTCTCGTCACAAAAATTTGAAGTGAGAGGTGACGCGGGGCTTTTCGTCAGACGCGCGTCCGACGAGCCGGAGCTTTCTATAGTCACGAGGGCGAAACCCGACGAGATGAACGGGGGACGCGACGCGGCCGACCACGGACTACAGACGAGCGGCGAACCGGTGGACCCGCGGGCGGAGCCCGAGGTGAGTAGCCGTCCCGGTGACGGGTCACTGGCGCGCCTCGACGCGGTCAAGGACGAGGCGTTCAGGCGGTGGGACGTGACGACGCCGAGCGCGACGCTCATCGGGCGACCGGAGAACCCGGGGGAGGACGTCGACGAGAACCTCCGGCGGTTGCACGACGAGCAACATCCGGCGATGGCGGGCCACGGCGAACGGATGCACCGCCTCGAGAAGGCGCGCATCACCCACGCCTTCTGCAATCGGCTCTCGCTGACGCCGTGGGAGCGCGACCGCGCGCTGGGCATCATGACGGACCTGGATCTGACGGTCTTCGGGAGCCAGCGGGCGATCCAGAAGGTCGCGCTGGTCGTCATCCAGCACGTGGTCGACGACGAGCGCCAGCGCATCCTGGGCCTCCACGACCGGGAGTGGATCGCCGAGCAGCCGCCGACGTCGCTCGCCGATCTCCACGAGCGGTTCGACTCGATCAAGGAGGATCCGAACTACCGGGCGCTGCTCGATCTGGTCGGCCTCGACGTGACCAGCGTCAACCGCCTGCACCGGACGCTCCAGACCCAGCTCGACGACCAGGATCTCCGCGGCGCCGTCTTCGGCAGGGACCCGCACAGGGACCCGAGTCTCCCCGCGTTCCGGGACCGAGAACCGACGGAGGTTCCGGGGCCGAGCGAGGACGAAACCGCCGAGTAAGACGCGGCTGGCTCTCGACAGCGCCGACCACTTGGCGGCCGGTCGGTTTGCCCACAGGTTCTTCCCGTTCGGCGTCCTATTTTATGTCACGATCACAAATGCCCACAACTATCGAGATCGACGACGAACTCGCCGAGCGCATCGAGGGCCACCTCGAGGAGGACGAATCGATGGCGGAGTTCATCGAAGAACTCGTCAGCGTCTACGAGACAGAGGGCGCGTTCCTCCAGGAAGGCTACTCGGAATAACGTCGCGGGACGAGCGGCCCGACGACCCCGGAGAGGGCTGACAGCGGTCGGGCGGAGTCCCACCGGGGGGACCCGACCGAGCGGTGCGGTCCGCTACAGTTCGCCGAGTTTGCGGAGGAGCTGTCCGCGGTACTCCTCGTCTGCCTGAACGTCTTTGAGTTCGAGGACGTTACGTTCGAGTTTGTCGAGCGCGACGCCGAAGGCGGAGTCTGCACCGTAGCCCTCGCCGGAGCCGGCGGCCTGGCCCTTGTTGGTGCGGAGGCGGATCTGACAGCGGATCAGGGGCGTGCCGCGGAGCTTCTCCTTGTGCTCGTGGAAGCGGACGTGGCAGTGCTGGACCTGCATCTTCTGGTACTTGTCCGCGACCTGCTCGATGCGCTGGCGGATGTCCTCCCGGCTGATCGTGTCGAGGAGTTTGATGTTGGTGATCTGCACGTCCATGTGCTCCTCCTCGGTGAACGTCAGCGCGCGCAGCACGTCCGTCTTGGTGATGATGCCCGCGACGGCGTCGTCGTCATCCTCGGGCGTGACGACGAGCCCCGCGTAGTCGTTGTCGAGCATGCGCTCGACGGCGTCGCGGACGGACTCGTCGAGGCTCGTGGTCGCGACGGGACTGTTCATCTCGTCGTAGACCGGCAGGTCGAGCACGCGCTCGATGTCGCCCGCGCGCTCGCCACGCGTGGCCTTGTCCATGTCGCGGACGACGATGTCGACGATGTCGTGTCTGGTGACCATGCCCGTGAGTTGCCCACGGTCGTCGAGCACGGGGAGCCGGGAGATGCCGTGCTCGCGGAGGAGGTTGATGGCCTGCCCGACGTTGGTGTCCTCCCTGACCGTGACCACGTCGTCGGTGTAGATGTCCCCGACGGAGAGCGCGTCGAGGTTCTCGAGGACCGCACGGAGGATCGCGTCCTCGGTGACGATCCCCCAGAGGTCCCCGGCTTCGAAGACGGGAGCCACTTTGGTTCCGCCCTCAACGAGGACGCGGGCGACCTCGCGCACGTCGTCGGTGCGCTCGACTCTGGGTGCCGACTGCACCATCGCGCTCGCCTTCGTGTTGTCTTCGATGTGAGACTGCACCAGCTGCTTCTGCGTGATGAGCCCAGCGTACTCGTCGTCGTCGGTGACGATCAGCCCCTTGGGGTTCTCGCGTTCGAACAGCGACCGGACCTTGCCCAGGCGCTCGTCCACGTCGACGGCCACGTACTCGCTGGTGGCGATATCAGCAATATCCATCTGGATCTCCCATTTCGGAAGATTCCACGCCGAAGCTAATCAATCTTGGCGAACAATCCCGCATACCGAGACTGCGCCCTCCGCGCGCGACGTGTTCGACGCCTTTCGCCCGCTCCTATCGAACCGGCCCAGACGAGTTCACTCCGACCCGGGTCGTCGCGCCGATCGCCGTGACTGCACGGCGACGCCATCCCCGTCTCCCCGCAGTACAAACCCCCTACCGCCCCGCCCGACCTCCGGTCACGCGAATCTCGACCGACGGGCCCTCTATCTGCCAGGTTCCCACCGGGGATTTCGACAGTAGTCGAATAATACTACGACTTTAATCGAATCCATCGTTTTGCGGGAAAGTCGAAACCGGATCGGAATAGAAATTAACGAACGTTCAACGACACCCCCGTTTGAGTGGTGTGACAAACACAAACATGAATAATACGGGAAAATCAGCAGAAGTTTTTTCATCCATGGGCGCGCGTCTACGTGTACGATGACGGGGACACAGACGCCGCGGATCGAACTCTACGTCCGGTCGCTCCTGCCGGACGGCGCGCACAACCGACAGGAAGCGGTCATCGAACGCCTGCAGGAACTGGACGCCGAAGACGAGATCGAGGACTTCTCGGTCATCGTCTGGGGCAAGCAGATCGCCCGCGAGTCCGCCGGTGCACGGACCGAAGAGGGCGAGTACATCCTCAATCGCGTCGCGGAGTTCAAGCAGTGGGCCCTCTCGAACAACGTCTCGCTCGAGTCGTTCTACCAGCGCCAGACCGTCGAGAACGACGTCACCGACGAGCCCTACTCGGCGATGGTGCTCCCCGTGATGGGCCTCGCCGAGTACGACGGCGAGGAACTCCGCCACGTCGCCCCTTGCACCGAGGGCGAGGAGGTGCACACCATCATGGACCGCCTCGACCGCCTGGGGCGCGGCGAACCGACCGCCATCGAGCAGTCCAGCGACGTCTCTATCCTCTCGGACTGACACCCGTCTCCCGTCACCCTCACCGTCTCCGCTCTCGTTCGCCTACCGACGGGATCACGCTGTCGCGGCCCTGCGACGGCAAGGCCGACCCACTTTACGCCAGCACTCCTCTTCCCGATAGCAATGGCAACACGGAATGCGGGAACCTTCGGCAAGCTCAGCATCGTCTCGACGCTCGTGGACGCTGCCGTGGCCTTCGCCCGCGGGCGCCGCAAGAGCGGCCTCCTGCTCGTCGTCGCGGCAGCCCTGTCCTCGCGGATCCCCGGACTGGGGACGCTTACCTCGGTCGCCCTCCGGGTCGCGCGCCGGATGCGGTGAGCGGCGACCGCCCGGGCCATCAACAGGCGACGACGGTGGCGAACACCCGGTCGTCCGGACCGGCGTGGACGTCGACGCCGACGAGTCCGTTCGTCGTCTCGTAGAAGTTCTCCGCGTCGGCCTCGTAGCCGTCGACCAGCGTCCGCGCGAGCGCGTCCGCCGAGTCGAGCGCCGGGTCGCCCTCGCCGACCGCCCGCGAGAATTCGACGAGTGCCGCGGGCTCACCGCCGCATGCGCCGTCGAATTCCTCGCGGAGCCGCTCGTCGCTGGGGCGCGACCCCCCGTCGTACCACTCGCCGACCCGGCCCTGGTTCGCGAGCCGCGCGGCGTCGTCCAGGTTCTCGTTCCGTTCGTACGCGTCGAGCCCCGCCGCCGCCCGCCGGTCGTTCAGCTCTGCGACGAACGCCGTTTCCGTCTCGCCGAGGTCGACGTCGCCGACGCGCTCGGCGCTCCCCGGAACGTCGCCGTCCATCCCGGGGAGCGTGATCACCCCCAGCAACCCGAGGACCAGCACCGTCCCGGCGACGACGGCGACCGCCAGGCCGGCGACGTAGCGGGCGCTCAGCAGGTCGACGTACGACGTGCCGCCCAGCTCGTCGTCGTAGTCGCTCTCGTCCGGGATCCGCCGCTCCAGTTGCGCGTTGCCGCAGCGGCTACACGGCGGCGAGTTCTTCTGGTGGACGCGACCGCACTCCGGGCAGACCCACACCGGTTCCCGCTCGTGGTCGGGGTCCTCCGGCGCCACCGGAACCACCGCCTTCTCGAACTTGTGGTGGCCGCAGTTGTCGCACGGGGGGTCGTTCCGGTCGTGGGGCTTGTCACACCACGCGCACCGCCACTTCGCCGACCGTGACGACGCGCCGCCGGAGCCGGCTCCCTCGCTACCCGGACCGTCCCCGACCGACCCGCCGCCCGAACCCTCGCCGTCGCTCATCGCTCAGAGGCGGACGGGTACGTCGCGGTCGTCCAGGTACCGCTTGACCTCGTCGATCGAGTGCTCGTCGAAGTGGAAGATCGAGGCGGCCAGCGCCGCGTCGGCGCCGGCGTCGGTGAACACCTCGTAGGCGTCTTCCGGGCCGCCACAGCCCGACGACGCGATGACGGGCGTCGAGACGGCGTCGCAGACGGCCTTCGTCAGCGGGATGTCGTAGCCGTCTTTCGTCCCGTCGGCGTCGATGGAGTTGACGAACAGTTCGCCCGCACCGCGTTCCTCGGCCTCTTCGGCCCACGAGACCACGTCGACGCCCGTCCCCTCGCGACCGCCCTTGACCGTGCACTCGAACCAGCAGGACTCCCCGTCGACATCGACGTAGTGCTCGCCGCCCTCGTCGAAGCGCCGCTTCGCGTCGACGCTGATGACGATGCACTGGTTGCCGAACGCGCGGGCGCCCTCGGTGATGAGTTCAGGGCGCTCCAGTGCGCCGGTGTTGATCGACACCTTGTCCGCACCCGCCCGGAGCGTCTCTTTGACGTCCTCGCGCGTCCGGATCCCGCCGCCCACCGTCAGCGGGATGAACACCTCGTCGGCGACGGCCGAGACCGTGTCGAGCATCGTCTCGCGGCCCTCCGCGGAGGCCGTGATGTCGAGGAAGACGAACTCGTCGGCGCCGGCCTCGTTGTACTTCCTGGCCATCTCCACCGGATCGCCCGTGTACGCCAGATCCTCGAAGTTCACCCCGGTGTAGACCGCCGCGTTTCCCTCGTCGTCGAGGTCGACGTCGATACAGGGGATGATCCGCTTCGTCAGAGCCATTGATACCAACGACTCGGGGAGCGAGTGGCAAAAGGTATCCGCTCTCTCTGGCGGGCCGGTCGCTGCTCCGGACCGTGCCGTCGATGGGACGCGGCGCCGTCCGACCACGGGATGCCGGTTCCGCCGGCAGTATCGGGGGAATACTTTTGGGTCGGATCGGCGATAGCCCGGACGATGAACCGCGCAGTCAGCGCGCTCGTCGCCGGCGCCGTCGGGACGATGGTCATGTCCGCGGCGCTCGCGATCTTCGAGGTCCAGACGCGGTACGCCATCGGGATCTTCGGGGCCATCGCCCGGTTCGTCCGGATGCCGGACAGCCTCTTCCTCGGCTTCGTCGTCTACGCCCTCGTCGGCATCGTCGCCTGGCCGCTGCTGTTCGTGAGCCTGAAGCCCTACGTCCCGCTGGATCTCGACCCCGCCGTCGCCGGCATGCTGTTCGCAGTGCCGCTGTGGATCGCCTTCGCCATCGTCGGTCGCGGCGACGTCACCGGCGCGATCGTCGTCCTCTTCGTCGGGTTCACGCTGCTTGCGCACCTCGCCTACGGGTTCGTCCTCGGCGCGGTGTACGCGAGTCTCGCCGACGAACACGCGTAAGGTCACGATACGGCGACCGGGGGCGGCGAGTAGGCTCGCGTGACCGTCCGATGCCCGACGTATACTTTTCCCTCGGCTTTCGCAACACCCGATACCCATCCACCCGTCCCATGTCTGTCCCCCTCGGTAGCATCGCCATCGTCCTCGTGTGCTGTGCCCCCGCAGCGGTCGTCTGGCACCGGACGAGACCCTTCGCCGATCGGCGAGCGGGACGCGACGGTCCCGGTGGCGCCTCGGCCGACAGCGCGCCGGTCACCGACGGCGGTCACGACGCGGTCCGCGCGAAACCGCTCGGTCCGCGTCGCTGGCTGACGACCGTCGACCATCGAGACGTGGGGCTGCTCTACCTGGCCTTCGGGACCGTCGCCGGTCTCTGGGGCGGGATGGACGCGATGATGATGCGGACGGAGCTGCTGACGCCCGCGGTGTCCACCTGGGACGCCGAGACGTACAACGCGCTCTTTACCACCCACGGGATCACGATGCTGTTTTTCTTCGCGGCGCCGGTGTTCGCCGGCATCGCCAACTACGTCATCCCGCTGTTGATCGGCGCGGACGACATGGCGTTCCCGCGGATCAACGCGCTCGCGTTCTGGCTGTTGCCCCCCGCCCTGTTCGTGGCCCGCGCCGGGATCATCACCGAACTCATCGGCAAGACCCTCGAAGGCGCTCTCGGGCTGGTGCCACCCGGTATCACCGCCCGGGTCGGCGGCCTCGAAGGTATCCTCGAACCGCTCTTCCTGCTCGAACCGCCGGGGATCGGGTGGACGATGTACACGCCGCTTTCGATCCAGAGCCCCAACCAGCAGGTCAACCTGCTGTTGCTCGGGTTGCATCTCAGCGGCGTCGCGACCACCATCGGTGCGATCAACTTCATCGCGACCATCGTCACCGAGCGCGGCGACGGGGTGAGCTGGGCCGACCTCGACCTGTTCTCGTGGAACATCCTCACCCAGTCGGGGATCGTCCTGTTCGCGTTCCCGCTGCTCGGAAGCGCCATGATCATGTTGCTCCTCGACCGGACCGTCGGGACCACCTTCTTCACCGCTGCCGGCGGCGGCCCGATCCTGTGGCAGCACCTCTTCTGGTTCTTCGGCCACCCCGAAGTGTATATCCTCGTGCTCCCGGCGTTCGGCCTCGTCAGCTACATCCTCCCGAAGTTCGCGGGACGGGCGCTGTTCGGCTTCCGCTTCGTCGTCTACTCGACGCTGGCCATCGGCGTCCTGAGCTTCGGCGTCTGGGCCCACCATATGTTCGCGACGGGGATGGACCCGCGAGTTCGCGCCAGTTTCATGGTCGTCTCGGTCGCCATCGCCGTCCCGAGCGCCGTGAAGACGTTCAACTGGATCGCGACGATCTGGAACGGACGCGTCAGGCTCACGGCACCGATGCTGTTCTGTCTCGGCGGGCTCGCCCTGTTCGTCCTCGGCGGCATCACCGGCGTCTTCCTCGCCGCCATCCCCTTCAACCTCGTCGTCCACGACACCTACTACGTCGTCGGTCACTTCCACCTCATCATCATGGGGATCATCCCGTTCAGCATGTTCGCGGCGTGCTACTACTGGTTCCCGCTGATAACGGGGCGGATGTACAACCGACCCGTCGCCGTCGCCCAGGCGGTGGTGCTGTCCGTCGGCTCGGCGCTCACCTTCCTCCCGATGCTCGTCACCGGGATGGAAGGACTCCCCCGGCGGTACGCCGCCTATCCCGAGGTGTTCACACTCCTCAACCAGATCTCGTCGGCCGGGGCGTACCTGATCGGTCTCGCCGCCGTCCTCTGGGTGTTCAACATGGTGCAGTCCTACCGCGTCGGGCCCGCCGTCACCGACGACGACGTGTGGAACCTCGCCGAGACCGGCCAGACGGCCCGCGAGTGGCACCACCCCTCTGGCCGCCCGACCCGGAAGGCCCCCGGGGTCGACCCTGGGGCGCCGGACGCCGACGAGAGCCAGACCGGGACCGACGGTCAGCCGCCGACCGAACCCGACCGCGGTCCCGCCGTCGACCGGTCGGCGCGCGACGAGCAGATCGGCGGCACCGGCCCGATCCGACTCGTCGCCGCGGTGACCCTCGGCATCGCTCTCCTCGTCGTCGCCGGCCGCCTGTTCCTCCCGCTTTCGGGGTTCGACTCGGCGACCGAGGCGCTGATACGGACGCTCAACCGGCGACTGCTACTGGTCGCGGTCCCGCTGGCGCTGCTCGTCGAGGTCGTCCTCGTCTACGCGGTCTGGCGCTTCCACGGCACCGACCGCCCCCTGCCGACCCCCGAGAACACGCCGCTGGAGATCAGCTGGACGGTCGCCACGGCGGTCGTGCTCCTGTTCGTCGCCGTCGTCTCCTACCACGTGCTCGCCTCGCCGTACGTCACCGCCACGCCGGAACCCGAACGCGATCGCTCCGCGAACGCCGTCGAGATCGAGATCGTCGCCGAACAGTTCGATTACGGCGTGCGGTATCCAGAGGCGAACGTGTCCGTCGAGGACACCGACGTGATCTACGCGCCGACCGACCGGCCGGTCTACTTCGAGATCACCGCCGAGGACGTCCTCCACTCCGTCCACGTTCCCGACCTGGGCCTCAAACAGGACGCGTTCCCGGCCCAGTGGAACCTGATCCACACCCGGCTGTACGAACCCGGCGACTACCGGCTCTACTGCGCGGAGTTCTGCGGCGTCGGCCACTCGCAAATGCGCGCGACGCTCCGGGTCGTACCGCCCGACGAGTACGAAGACCGGGTAGACGCGCTCGCGGACGGAGACGCTGCCGCTGTCGACGGCAACGCGACCAGCCTGCGCTCGGATCGTCGTCCCGCAGCAGCCCGCCAGCCCCCACTGCCCGACCGGTCCCCATCGACCGACGGGCCCGCACGGATCCGCGCAGTTCCGACACGCTAAGGTGCCCCCCGGGCGAACGCGGACGCATGGTCGACGAACACGAGGACGCGGCGCACGGACACGCGGACCGCCCGGACTACGACCCGACGCACAAGGAACTCCCCTCCGGAGAGCCGCCACTGCGCTCGACGGCGCCCCAGAGCGAATACACGACCCGCGACGTCGGCGTCGGCTTCGCCGTCATGCTGGTCGGCGTCACCATCGCGTTCGTCCTGCCGCTCGTGCTGGTGTAACCGGCCGCCGCTCGGTTTCTCTCCCCTCCCGTTTCGGCGCCCGGCTGCACGGCCAGCGCCGCTCGCACCCCGAAACGTCCGAGCGTGACCGATCCACTGCGGTCGGGTTCGAATCGCGAGACAACGAGCGGTTCCGATCGGCTGCCCCCAAGCTTATTACTACCAATTGACTTCTTTCGGCCATGAGCGGTTCCCTCCACCGGCGGTCGCCCGACGACGGCCCCGCCCTCCACGAGTACAGCGCGATCGCCGCCCTGCTGGCGGGACTCGTCCTCGTCAGGCTCGGCGTCGACGCGAGCGCTCCGGCGGTCCGCGCGGAAACGGGTCTCTTCGCGGTGCCGCTGGTGGTGATCGCCGCGTACAGCCTCGTCGCGCTGGCCGGTCTCGGCGCAGTCTACGCCGTCTACGCGGCCGGCCGCGACGAACGACTCGAGAGATTCGAGGTTGCCGAGGCGGGGCTGGCCGTGGCCGCGTTCGTGTTCGTCGCCGTCTACGTCTCACTGGGACCGACGGCCTCCGACGCCTCCGCTGCGACGGTGCTCCTCCCCGCCGGCTACGCCGTCGCTGCGGGACTCCTCGCGGTCGGGTACGCCCGCGTCGCCGGCCTCGACCTCCCGGTGAGTCCACCGACCCGCGACGGCTGGGTCGTGACTGGACTCGCCGCGACCGTCGTCGCCGCGGCCGCCGCGCTCGCGATCGCCGGCGCGAGGGCCGTCGGCTGGGTGGACCGCCCCACCGTGATGTTCGGGTACGGGTCGCTGCCCGACGCCTCCTCGTTCGTGCTGACGACCGTGGTCCCGGTGACGCTCTCCGGCCTCGGCGCGGCGCTGCTGTTCAACGGCGCCGTCCAGACGGCGCTCCGTCGCCACCGGTCGTCTGCCGCCGCGGCCGGCGCCGTCGCGGTGCTCACGTTCGGTGTGGACTGGGTCCTCGCCGTCGTTCCGATCGCGGTCTCGCCGGTTCTCGGTCCGGTTCCCGCCGCCGCCCGGTGGGTCGCGGTCGTCGCGGTCCTCGTCGTCGCCGTCGTGGTCGTGCTGGCCGCTGCGGTCGCGTACGGACGGCTCTGGGACGCGCGAAGCCCGCTCTCAGACGACGGCCGACCGACAGTCGTCGCCGCTGGCGCCGGCGTCGCAGTCGCCGTCGTCGTCACACTCGCCACAGCGGCGTTCGTCCGGGGCGGCGCGGGTCCTGTCATGGGCAGCTACGCCGTCGCCGTCGGCGCCGCCGCAGTCGCTACCGAGCGCACCCGGTCGGTGTGGGCGCCGACCGTCGTCTACGCCGCTCACGGCGCCGCGATAGAACTCGTTCCCTACTACGTCCTCTCGGGCGGCGCTGGCGAGGGAGCGGTGACAGTCGTTCCGGCCGTTCTCTGAACCGCTCAGAACGATCGAAACGCGCGGTCCTCAGTCCATTTCCCGGTCGATCACGTCGCGCAACTCGGCGATCTCGGCTGCGTCGTAGGAGAGCGACCCGTCGTCGAGCGCCACGTCGAGGGTCCCGGAGTCGTCGGCGTCGCCGAGTTCGTACACCGGCGTGACGCTGTCGAACGCCTCGCGGACCGTTCGCGGGTCCGTCGTCTCGATCACGACGCGGCCGGCCTGCTCGCCGAACAGCAGTGCCTCGGGCGTCCCCTTCGTCGGGGCGTCGAGGTCGACGCTCGCCCCGGCCTCGTCGCTGACCATCTCGGCGAGCGTCACCGCGAGGCCGCCGTGGCTCACGTCGTGCGTGGCGAGCGTCGTCTCCTCGTTGACGACGTCGACCAGCGTGTCGACGAACGCGTCGGGGTCGGCGAGCGAGTCGGGGAACCGATCCGTGCCGCCGAACTGCGCGAGGTACTCCGACCCGCCCAGGCGGGCCTCGGCGTCGCCCTCCAGCGAGCGCGCGCCGACGAGCAGGAGTTCGCCCTCGCCCTGTAGCGCCGTCGGGGGCGCTTCGTACCCGTTCTTGACGCCCACGAGCGCGAGCGTGGGCGTCGGGGGGATCGGGCCGCTCGCGGAGTCGTTGTACAGCGAGACGTTCCCGCCGACGACGGGCACGTCCAGCGTCGAGCACATCTCCGCGAGACCGTCGACGATGCCCTTGAATCCACCGTACACGTCGGGTTTCTCCGGGTTACCGCCGTTGAGGCAGTTGACCGCCGCGTGGGGGGTCGCCCCCTTCGCTGCGACGTTCGTCGCGTTCTCCAGCGCGACTGCCCGGGCACCCTCGTAGGGCGCGGCGTCGGTCCAGTTGGGGTCGGCGCCCGAGGAGAAGGCCAGTCCGGCCTCGGCCTCACGAACTGCCATCAGCGCCGCGTCGTCGCCGGGAGCCATCGCGGTCCGGACCTGGACCTCGTGGTCGTACTGCCGGTAGACCCACTCCTTCGACGCCGTGTTCGGACTGCCGACCACGGCCTCGAACGCCTCCGCGAGGTCGACGCCGTCGGGCAGGTCCCGCTCCTGTTCGGCCGGTTCCTCGGCCGGCAAGTCGTTGTACGGCGCGCCGTCGCCGAGGAACTCCGCCGGCGCGTCGACGACGACCTCGCCCTCGAAGGTGCAGACGTAGTTGCCGTCGGTGACCTCGCCGATGACCGACGAGCCCAGGTCGTAGCGGTCTGCGATCTCGTGGACGCGGTCGACGTTCTCCGGTCGGACCTCGTAGCACATCCGCTCCTGGCTCTCGGCGAGCAGGTACTCCATCGCGTTCATGTTCGGCTCGCGCTCGTGGACCTCTGTCAGTTCGATGTTCGCCCCGAGGCCGCCCTTGGCGACCAGCTCGGAGGACGCCCCGCCAAGCCCCGCGGCGCCGAGGTCTCGCGCCGACTCGATCAGACTCTCGTCGATCAGTTGTTCGTTCGCCTCGATCAGGAGCTTCTCGGTGTAGGGGTCGCCGACCTGGACCGCCGGGCGGTCTTCCGTCTCGGCGTCCTCGGCGAGGTCCTCGCTCGCGAAGGATGCCCCGCCCAGGCCGTCGCGACCCGTCGAGTTGCCGACGAGGATCAGCGCGTTCCCGGGTTCCTGGGCCACGGCGGTGACGAGGCGGTCGGGGTCGTCGATCAGGCCGACGCAGGCGACGTTGACGAGCGGGTTCCCCTCGTAGTCGTCGTGGAATGCGGTCGACCCCGCGACCGTCGGGACGCCGATGCAGTTACCGTAGTGGGAGATGCCCTCGACGACGCCCTCGAAGAGATACCGGGAGTGCTCGCGGTCGAAGTCGCCGAAATAGAGCGAATCGGCAAGCGCGATCGGGTAGGCGCCCATCGAGAGCGTGTCGCGGACGATGCCGCCGACGCCCGTCGCCGCGCCGTCGAACGGGTCGACGTACGAGGGGTGGTTGTGGCTCTCGATGCCGAGCGTGATGTACGTGTCATCGTCGGCGTCCGCGCCGGCGGACGGGAGCGAGACGACGGCGGCGTCGTCGCCCGGCCCGACGACGACCTGGTCGCCCTCGTTGTCGAACGCGCCAAGCAGTGGCCACGAGGAGCGGTACGCGCAGTGCTCGCTCCAGAGGTTCTCGAAGAGCGCGGCCTCGGCCGGCGTCGGGTCCCGCCCCAGTTCCTCGACCACGAGCTCGCGGTCGGCGTCGGAGAGACTCATTACGGTCCCGTCGCTTCCCGCCGGCTAAATCGCTTTCCATCGCGATCAGGACTCGGCGCCCTCGTCGCATCTGGGGAGTACGGAACCGCCGACGCTCACTCCTGTGACGCCCGAACCGACAGCACGGGCACGGACGCCGAGCGCATGAGATTCTCGGTGACGCTGCCGAGGAGGCGCCGGTCGATGCCGGTCCGCCCGTGGGTGCCGACGACGACGAGGTCGATACCGTGATCGTCGACGTACCCGTTGAGCGTATCGACCACGTCGCCCTCTTCGATCGCGGTCTCGACGGCGACGTCGCTGTCGTTCGCGCGCTCGCGTGCCTGGGCGAGCACCTCCTCGTTGCGACGTCGGCGCTCCTCGGCGACCTGCTCGGAGCGCACGTCGAACCCCAGAGCGGAGGATTCGAGCACCGAAATGACGTGGAGCCGCGACCCTGTCGCCGCGCCGATATCGATCCCCTCGTCGACGGCGGCCCGGGACCCGTCGCTGCCGTCGGTCCCGACGAGCACGTCGTCCGGCGGATACTGGTGGTCGCTCTGGGGGGGAACGACCAGGACCGGCGACGCGCTGTTACGGACGACCCGCTCGGTGACGCTCCCGAGGATGATCCGCTCGATGTCCCGGCCTCCGCGGGTCCCCATGACGACCAGATCGATCCCCCGGTCGTCGACGTAGTCGCAGATCGTTCGCGACGGACCGCCCTGGATCACCTCGTCGACGGTCTCGACGCCGGCGTTGCGGGCTCGCGACGCCGCTTCGTCGACGATCTCGCGCCCCTCGCCTTCGAGCACGTCCTGCACCTGTCCCTCGATGCGAGCGAGGCTCGGCTGGTTCGTGTCGGCGACGTAGAGCACGTGGAGGGTCGCGTCGTGCGCGTCGGCGACGGCGGTCGCGACCTCCAGCGCGGCGTCGGCCGCGTCGCTCCCGTCCGTCGGGAAGAGTATCTCGTCGTACATACCTGTCCGTCCGCGGGCCAGTGTGAAAAACGCTGGCCGTACGACGCCGTGCATCGCCCGCCGCTTCCGGACAGTTCCGCAGACGAACCCCGAGAGACGGCCCCCGCAGACGGGAGCTTCGAACGGCTTCGGGCGGCTGGTTATCAGTGGGTACCCCGATAGCGGGGGAGTTTTCACACCCTGGGAATTCCCTTACCCCCCTATATGCAATCCCCGGCAAGTCGAAGACGAGTATGACCGACAACATCGGTGCGCCCGGAACGGACATGTCGCGTCGCGAGTTCGCCAAAGCTGCGGCCGGGACGTCCGGCCTCTTCGCCCTCGCCGGCTGTTCCACGCGGAGCACCCAGGACGCGGGCGGCGTGACCGTCTCCGAAGTCGAATCCGGCGGTTCTCCTGCCGCCCAGACCGCCAACCCCGCGGACCTCCCGAAGACCTCGCCGCCGGAGATCGTCAACGTCGACGAGCAGGGCGGGAAGGTCACCCTCTCCAGCGTCCCGTCCTACCACGAGGTCCACCCCGGGGAGTCGATGGGCGGCCCCGTCGACCTGCCGGCGACCTGGGCGTTCCAGGCCGACGACCGCGACCCCAGCGTCCCCGGGCCTATCCTCCGGACGACCGAGGGCGAGGACATGGAGGTCACCCTCGACAACACCGACGGCAAGCGACCGCACACCGTCCACTTCCACGGCGTCCGCAAGGCCTGGGAGAACGACGGCGTCCCGACCACGACTGGCATCACCGTCCCCCCGGGCGAGAAACACACCTACGAGATCCCCGCGAACGTCCCCGGCACTCACCTCTATCACTGCCACTACCAGACCCACCGCCACATCGACATGGGCATGTACGGCTTCTTCCGGGTCGACCCGAAGGGCTACGAGCCCGCCGACCAGGAGCTGTTCATGACGCTCAAGGAGTGGGACAGCGACCTCAACAAGCAGATGGCCGGGATGGACGTCGACTACAGCCCCCGCGAGCGCAACCCCAACGTCTTCACCATCAACGGCAAGTCCGCGCCGCGGACGCTCCACCCCGAGGACGGCTCGCCCGTCATCGTCGAGCAGGGCGACACCGTCCGCATCCACTTCGCCAACAACGGGTACATGATGCACCCGATGCACACCCACAACCATCGCTTCGAGGTCGTCGAGAAGGACGGCTCGGTGATCCCCGAAGCGGCCCGCTACAAGGAGGACGTACTCAACATCGCGCCCGCGGAACGCAAGACCATCGAGTTCGAGGCCGACGCCGACCCCGGCATCTACCTCATGCACTGCCACAAGGTGTTCCACGCGATGAACGGCAACTCCTACCCCGGCGGCATGGTCGGCGCCATCGTCTACAAGGAGGCCATGGACACCGACATCTTCAGCCAGCTCATGGACTACGCCGGCTACGAGGGCTGAGCCGCCCGACGGGTCTGTCCCACCTCCAGTCTGTCCCCCCGATCCCGGCTCCCGATTCCCGGTCCCGATCCCAATTCTCGACTCCACCGATCCCGCCACTCCCGGCTCCCGATTCTCGGTCCCGATCCCGACTTCCCGTTCCCGATTCTCGGTCGCTGCTGCCGGTACCCAGCCCTCGATCTGTCCGCTCGATTTTCTCACCGACCCGGTTCCGTGCGGTCGTTTCGACCGCTCGGGTCTACTCGACCACGTAGGACTGCAGCTCGCCGCGGGAACGGACGTCGACGAACCGGTAGCGTCGTCCGTCGGCCAGTTCGCCGGCGTAGTCGGCGTCGTCGGCCCCGTCGACGTCGTACACCTCGTTCGCTTCCCGCAGGTCGTGGTCGTGGAGCGTCGCCCGCACGTCGTCGGGAAGCGCGCCCGACTCCGGTACTTCGACGACGAACAGGCGGTCCGTGAAGCTCTTTGCCGTCCACGCGTCGGTCACGGACTCGCGGTCACGCAGTCGGTCGGCCAGCGCGGTGAGGGCCGCGGCACGCTCGCTCATGGGCCGTCGTACGGAGGGCGGTCCGAAGCCACCACCGCCGAATCGGTTCGACCGGTCCCCGCCCGTCACCCCTGGGACATCGCCTCGTCGTACCACTGCGGTCTCTCGACGGTCGTGTTTCCCACGGCCCGGAACCGGACCGTCCGCTTGACTCGCACCGTCGTGCCGTCTTCGAGGGTCGCGGTGTACTCGACCTGGTAGGCGTCGACCAGCCCGGAGTCGGTCACGAAGGCGTGCAGCGTGGCGTTTTCGATGGACCGGACGCCGCTCTGGTCGTCGACGAAGTCCATGGCGCGCACGTCGGTCCCGACCAGGTGCGTCCGCCGGTCGTCGCGGTCGGTCGGCCGCTCGGCGACGCCGGTGTGGAAGCTCTCGACCGTCCTCCGCAGGTCCGTCTCCGGGCCGATGTCGAGCGCGACCGTCCCCAGCCAGAACCGCCAGGTGCCGACGTACTCGTCCGTAGTCGCGTAGCGGCTGTACACCGTCCGGTTCCCGATCACCTGTCGACGGAGGTACGTCTCGTCGTTCGCCCAGTACTCCGCACGGGTCGGCGGTTCGCCGATGAACACGGCCGCGTCAGGCCCCCGGACGGCCGCGGACGCGTGGTAGTCCCGCGAGGCCGAGAGCTCCAGGTGAACGCCGAGTGCCGAGCGGAGCGAGCCGTTCGGGTACCGGACCGTCCTGTTCGCGATCAGGGTGTACGACGCCCCGTCGAGCACGGCGGCGTGTGCCCCGGCGAGCACCGCGGGGTCCGTCACCCCGCCGGGTCCCACGCCCGGCGGCAGCGCGTCGTCCGTCGGGACCGGCGCGGGGGTGACCGTCTCCGGCTGTGGGCTGGTGGTGACGGCGCTACAGCCCGCGAGCAGGACGAGCACCACGACGGCCACCGAGCGCATACGGACGATTGGTCGTCCGCGCGTAAAAGTTGCGTGTCAGTCTATGTCGCGGGCATTCGAGTCCGTTGCGCTCGCGGGAGACCGACCGCTAGCGCTCGCCCGTGGACTCGTCCGACCGGCTGTCGTGGGCGGTCGCGCCGTCGCCGTACGACTCCTCGACGGCGCGGAAGACGGAGACTGCGTGCTCCTCCCGCCTCGCCGCGTCGCGTTCGCCGTAGCGGACTTCCTCGAACAGGCGAGTGAGTTCCGCCACGTCGGCTTCGCTCATGCCGACGTCGACGGCGGCGTCGGCGAACTCGCCGGGCGTGGCGCAGTCCGGGTTCGCCACGTCGAGCAGACTGGTCATCTCCCACCAGGCGCGGTAGACCTCGTTGTCCACGTCCGCGTCGTGGCCTTCGAGACGGTCGGCGGCGCGGCCCGCCGCGACGGCCAGGTCGCGCGGACCGACCGGCTCGCCGTCGTCCGAGGCGAGGGGCTCCTGTGACACGTCGGTGACCGACTCGCCCCCCGACGCCCGGAGCAAGATTGCCGCGGTCCCGACGAGGACGACGCCGAACGCGCCCAGGACCGCCTCCGGCGGCACGTCCACCGCGTGGATCAACGGCTCGGTGAGGCCGCCGTCGCCGCCCGAACCGGGCAGGTCCGGGCCGGGACCGAGGCCGGGCCCGTCGTAGTCCGGGCAGTCCGTCGACAGGAAGTAGGTGAGAAACGCCGGCGGCGCGAGCGCGTACAGCCCGAAGAAGGTCGCGCCCAGCGAGTATCGCCGCTTGATCGCCACCAACGCGGCCGCGAACGCGCCGAAGTAGACGACTCCGCCGTACCAGGCCGACAGCGGCTGGACGCACCAGCTCGTTTCGATCGGGTCGTCGGGAGGGTTCGGATCGCCTACCGTATCCGGTCCGGGGCCTGGATCGCTCGGCGTTTCCGGGGCCACGCTGTCCACATCCGGCTCCGGCGCCTCGTCGCCGGGTTGCGTACTGGGCGCTGCGGGCTCGACAGCCGACGTGATAGCCGCGGCCCCTACGGCGACGGCGGCCATCGCGACCAGTCCGACCACCAGCACTCGGAGGGACGCCCGTGACAGATAGTCGTCCATGCGCGTGTGAATGTCTATCTACCGGATAGGTTTTTCGTACGTTTTGGGTCGCTGACAGCAGCGCCAGGAGTCGACACCCTCGATCCGGTCAATGCCGTCGACCGTCAGCCGCACCGCTCAGTAGCCGTCGATCTCATTCGGTCACTCCGGCGCCATCCCCTTCTCGGCGAGTTCGTCGAGGGCGGCGTCGGACTTCTCCAGGTCGCCCAGGCCCATCCCCTCCAGCACGTGGTCGGCCTTCGAGAACTGGACGTCCGCGTAGTCGACGACCTGGATCCGGTTGCCCCACGGGTCGAGGAAGTCGATCCCGTCGGTGTCGAGGACATCGGCGTCTGTCTCTGCCAGGCGTCGCTCGACGACGTCAGTGTCGTCGACCACGAGGCCGAAGTGCCGGTGGGCGTCCGTCGCCTCGCCCGCGTCGACGACCTCCGTGAGCGCGATGAACTGGTCGCCGACGTCGAGGAACGCGGCGTGGTCAGTCTCGCCGCGGACCTCGAACTCGAATATCGACTCGTAGAACGCCCGTGCCTCGTCTGCGTCGCCGACGCTGAGGGCGACGTGGTTGATCCCGACCATCCGAGCGCGGTCGCTATCGTCACTCATGTCCGTGGATTCGGTCGGCTCTCCCATCAACTGCCGGGCCCGAACGATGGTGTTCGGCGTCCGAGCCGAATTTTCGTCAGGCTCTCTATCGGATTCTCGCGACGTGTAGCCTGCCGTGCTGCAGACAGTGCGTATTTCGCACATTCAGTCGGGAAAGGCGGCGCAGACTCCTCGACTGCCGAGAATATATCATCGAACGTCCCGTACACGGGGATATGAGACGAGACGTGACGTTCGAATCGGAAGGGGCAGAGATTAGCGGGTGGTACTACTCGCCCGACACGCCGCCACCGTGGCCACTGGTCGTCATGGGCCACGGATTCACCGCAACCAAAGAGATGGTCGCCGATAGGTACGCCGAAGCGTTCTGCGACGAGGGTCTGGCCGTGTTGTTGTACGACCACCGGAGCTTCGGTGCGAGCGACGGCGAACCGCGTCAACAGATCAATCCCTGGATGCAGGCACGTGGGTATCGCGACGCGGTCTCGTGTGCGACCACGCTGGACGACGTCGATCCGTCTCGGATCGCGTTGTGGGGTGATAGTTACAGTAGTGGCGTTGCGCTGGTCGTGGCCGCAGTGGATGACCGTGTTGCAGCACTGGTCGTTCAGGTCCCGGCGCTCGGGGAAACGGTGCCGCCGGACGACCCCGGCGGATCCCGCCGTGAATCGATCGAGGAGACGGCCTGGTCCGGGTCCATCGAACCGGATCCCGACGAGATCCACGGGCCGATGCCGGTCGTGTGGGACGACCAGGACCGGCGTCCCTCGGCCCTGAAACCGCAGACGGCGTTTCGCTGGTTCAACGGCTACGGGACTCGTACGGGCACGAACTGGACGAACGAGGTCACGGTCGTCCGCCCAAAACGACCAGTCCAGTGGCATCCCGGACTGTGCGCTTCGGACGTGTCGTGCCCAGCGTTGTTCGTGGTGTCTCCAGACGACGAGATGGTCCGGTCGTCCCCTGCCGTGGCACGCGACGCGTACGAGCGGCTGGCCGGGCCGAAGGAGTGGGTCGAGATCCCTGGCGGTCACTTCGGGTTGCTGTATTTCCCGAGTGAGACGTTCGATCAGGTGTCGTCTGCGCAATCGCAGTTTCTCACCGAGACGCTTCTTTCGGTGCCAGAGTGAACTCAGATCGTCGGCGAAGTTGCCCGCTCTCGACTTCAGTCGCCATCCCAGGCGGACAATTTCTCTGTAGAGATGCCGTGTTGAACTCACGCTCCGTATTCAGCACGCGGCTCCTGACAGGGATCGAATATATCGTGGGTCGAGGCGATACATCGTTCCCCGATACGGGAGGACCACCAGTACGAGACAGACGGAATATCGCCAGTCAGTCGTCGCTCTCGGCCGCTGCCGCGTCGTCGCTGTCCCGTTCCTCGCCGCCGTCGGAGCGCTGCTCCGACGAGGTGCCGTTCGCTCCGCTCACGCCACCGCCGTCGGTGGCGAGGGCGGTCTCTCGCTGGCGTTCGAACCAGGCCCACTCGCGGCCGTGCTGGTTCGTCTCCTTCAGGTCCCACGGGTCGCCGTCCCGGACCTGGGGCCCTTCGAGCCAGGACTGGACGATGTTCCAGACGAAGATGATCTGACCGACCGCGAGCAAGATTGCCCCGAGCGTCGCCGACCGGTGCAGGAGCGCGAAGAGGAGTTCCGGCCCGACTTCGAGGGAGTAGGTCGCGTACCGGCGCGGCATCCCGGCGTAGCCGAGCAGGATCATCGGGAAGAAGGTGAGGTTGGTGCCGACCATCGTCAGCCAGAAGTGCCACTTCGCCAGCGTGCGCTGGTACATCTTGCCCGTGTAGATAGGGAACCAGTAGTAGATGCCCGCGAAGACCGCGAAGGCGATGCCGCCCATGATGACGTAGTGGAAGTGCGCGACGACGTGGTAGGTGTCGTGCAGGAGCAGGTCAACGGGGATGGAGGCCTCGAAGACGCCGGTCATCCCGCCGACGATGAAGTTCGCGATGAACCCGACGCAGAAGAGGAAGGGGGTGGTGAGCCGCAGCCGCCCGTTCCACATCGTCGCGATCCAGTTGAACGTCTTCACCGCGCTCGGGATGGCGATCGAGATGGTGACCGCCATGAAGCCCGCGCGCAAGCGCGGGTCGATGCCCGTCGCGAACATGTGGTGGGCCCAGACGCCGAAGCTCAGCACCCCGAGCGCCAGCGTCGAGTAGACGACGAACTTGAACCCGAACAGCTTGCGGCCGGTGAACTTCGGCAGGATGTAGCTGATCAGGCCCATCGGCGGGAGCACGAGGATGTACACCTCGGGGTGGCCGAAGAACCAGAACAGGTGTTGCCACAGGAGCGGGCCACCGCCCTCGCCGACGGCGTAGAAGGTGGTGCCGAGGTTGCGGTCGAGCAGGAGCATGACGAGTGCGCTCCCGAGCAGGGGGAACGCGAAGATGATCTGCCCCGACTGGGTGAGCACGGTCCACGAGAAGATGTCAAGGTTCGCCCAGGTCACCTCGTCGTCGCGCTCGGTGACGATGGTCGCGACGAAGTTGATCGCGCCCATCGTCGCCGAGACGCCGGTCAGGTGCAGGCCCAGCAGCATCAGATCGACGGCGGGGTTCGCCTGCTCGATGGAGAGGGGCGTGTACATCGTCCACGAGGTCTGTGCGGGCGCGAGACTCGGGAGGAAGAAGCCGCCCCAGATGAGCAGCGCGCCGGGCGGTAGCAACCAGAACGCGATGGCGTTGATCCGCGGGAACGCCATGTCGTCGGCGCCGATCAACAGCGGGACGAAGTAGTTCGAGAACGCCGCGAGGATCGGGGTCCCGAACAGGAACAGCATCGTGATCCCGTGACTGGTCAACAGCCCGTTGTAGAGTCCGCTATCGACGATATTCGACGTGGGGGTGACCAGTTCGAAGCGCATCAGCAAGACGGCGATGCCGCCCCAGGCGAACGCCAGGACGGCGAACGCTCCGTACATGAGCCCGATGTCCTTGTGGTCGACCGTCGTTAGCCAGCGGACGATGCCGCTCGGTTTGTGCCCGTGGCCGGCACCCGTGCCGTGGCCGGCCCCGGCGCCAGCGCCGTCACCGACGGCCGGGGTGTACGAACGCCAGTTTTCGACCCGGAGCACCCAGGTGAACACGCCCAGAAGGAGAAGCGCGGTTAGCCCGGACAGCGTGAGCGTCGCGATATCAGCCATGTGACGGGGGGTTCGGCCGCCCCGTCCCTGGGTTTTCGCGGGAACGTGTTCGGGCCCTTTATCTGCGGGGCGCCTGCCGGATACCCGTCGCCGCGACCCCCGGACTGGCTGGCCGGGGAATCGGCGGACCGACGGACCGACGAGACCGACGCGGCGGGTGGGGTCACTGCCTGGCTCGCTGGACGAACACGCCCAGGACGAGGTAGGCGTAGGCGAGCGTGCCGAGCAGTGCCAGTGCGCGGCCGCCGCGGAGCGCCAGTGGCGTCGAGACGACTGCGCCGGCGAGTTCGACGACGAGGCCGCCGGCCAGCGCGCCCAGCGCCGCGAGCGCGAGGTCGTCGCCCGCGCCGAGAAACCGGCCGACCGTCGGCGGGTAGAACTGGAAGGTCACGCCGACGACCGTCAGGCCGAGGAAGCCGAGCAGGTTCAGCCGGTAGTGCGCGGCGACGAGCGTCGGATCGACGGGGCCGAACGCGAAGGAGAGCCCGAGCCCGACGGCGATCACACCGAACCCGGCACCGACGAGCGGGCCGTAGAACCCCACGCGCCGCCGGTCGCTCGACCGATAGAGGTGGCCGTACGCGGCGGCGAACCCGACGACCGCGACCGCCTCGACGAGCGCCCCGGTTCGGAAGACCGGTCCCGCCGGCAGGCCCACAGCGAGCATGGCCGGCCCCAGGGCGCCCGCGGGCAGGACGATCCACGGCACCCAGTCGGGGATCTCGGCGACGAGGAACCGCGGGAGGAGGCGGAATCCGACGGCGAAGACGAGGAGCGCGGCCCCGCCGGCGGCCAGCAGGTGCGTCGCTCGCGGGGGGTAGCCGTCGAGGACCGGGGACACGGCCGTGCGCGCCGCGAGCGTCTCCCAGGAGCCGACGGCGAGGTAGGCGAACACGACGGGGACGAACAGGTTCGCGGCGCGGTCGACCCGCCGCCGGTCGGCGTTGTGGTCGCCGGTCCCGGTCTCGGCGCCCGAGAGGTTCTCCCGGAGCGTCCAGACGAGCGTCCCGAGGAAGACGGCGACGGCGAGCGCCCAGGACCACGCGCCGATCGGACGGACGACCCCCGGCACGCCGTCGACGGCTTCGAGGGCGAGTCCGGCGGTCCCGACGGCCGCGAGCGGGAGGGTGATCGCCGGGGCGTACGGCCACGCCAGGTCCCGGTCGAAGTACGAGGGGACCAGCGAGTAGGCCTTCCCGAAGACGACGTGCAGGACGAACCCGTAGAGACCGAGTGCGACGGTCGTCCGTCGAGGGAGTCCGGCGACCGCCGCCGCCTGCCAGACGACCAGCCAGCAGACCCCGGCCGCGACCAGCGCGCGAGACCACCGTGAGAGCGTCGCCGACGACATCCCGCGAACCTGCGACCGCCCACTCCCTCAATCTGGCGGCGAACGACGTCGGCCCGCGGGGCGCGTCCCGAAACGTCGAACATGTTCGGACGAAGGGACAGGGCCGCGCGCGACCTACGACGAAGCGTATGCCCGCGACGACTCTCGACATCCGCGACGTGCCGCCGCCGGAACGCCACCCGATGATCCACGAGGCCTTCGAGGACCTGGACAGCGGCGAGACGCTCCGGATCGTCAACGACCACGAGCCCAAGCCGCTGTTCTACGAGTTCCAGGCCGAGGTCGAGGACTTCGACGCCGAGAACTACGAGGTCGAGCGCCGGGAGGCCGACGAGTTCGTCGCCGACCTCCCCAAGGTATGACCGAGGGCGTCCGGAGCGCCACCGAGTCCGTCCACCTGCCGGATCTGGAGGGCGACGGTCGCGGCGTTCTCTTCGAGGGCGAACCGAAGACGGTGCGGCTCGCGCTGGACGCCGGCGACCGCGTCCCGCCCCACCAGCACCCCGACCGCGAGATCGTCTGCTACGTGGTCGAGGGCGAACTCGAAGTCGCGCTCGGCGAGGAGACGGTCGAACTTGTCGCCGGCGACGTCGCGCGGTTCTCCGGCGACCGGGACATCTCGCCGGAGGCCCGCGAGGACAGCGTCGCCCTGCTCGTCCTCGCCGAGGGCTGAGGCTACTATCTGTTTCTTCGACCGCTCTCGCCTGCGGAGAATCGACTATCCGAACAGTTTCAGCGCCGTCTCGGCGACCGCCGGGTCTTCCGTTCCGTCCTCGGCGTCGGTCCCGTCGTCGGCTGCGGCCCGCAGCCCCCGCTCGGGGACGGCGATCAGCCGGGCGACGAGTCGATCGGCGAGCCCCTCGATCGCCGCCCGGTCCTCCGGAGCGAGGTCGCCCGTCGCGTCGAGTTTGACCAGCGCCGTCTCGACCTCGTGGGTACGAATCTCGTCCGCCCGGTCGTAGATCCGCGCGATGGCGGCGTCTGCGTCCGGCGCCTCGTCGTTCGCCCGCTGGCTCGCGTCCGACGGCGGCGACCGGCGGGACGAGTCCTTCGACACGGTCGGGCTGGCCGAGTCCGTCGCCACGGACCTGCCGATCGGGTCAGTCACTTCGCGGGCGTCGCGGTCGGCCGTCCGCTCACTCGATGGCGTGCCGGTCATGCGCGCCAGACGGTCGTGACCGTGACGTCGTCGCGTTCGACGGTCGCGTACTCGTAGCCCCGGTCGTCGAGCTTCGGGTAGAGGTGCTGGGGCGCGCGGTCGTTCAACTGGACGAGGACCGTCTCGTCGTCGAGTTCCGGGAGGCGTTCGAGCGTGTTCGCGAGCGGCTTCGGCGGCCCGAGATCCCGGACGTCGAGCGTCTCCCGCGGCGCGTCTGCCGGTGCGTCCGTCTCGCCGACGACGCGGTCGATGTTCACTCCTGCGGACATACGAACGGATAGGACCGCGACGGCCCCCAGGGTTCCGCCGAACGTCTTCGGATCGGTCGGGCGAGCCCTGGGCAGTGAGAGGCGGTTCGGAATCGCCCGTGAAGGAGCGGCGGGACGCGACCTGAAGGGAGTAACAGACGTGACGAACAGTCGCGAAGAAGCGGACAGACGCGAAGAGGCGGACAAACGCGGAGAGACAGGTAGACGCGACGAAACGGCGGGACTGACGGTCCGCCCTACTCGTCGACCGGGCGGAGCGTCACCGTGTCGCCCTCGTGCTCCTCGATGAACGAGCCGGGGCCGCCGATGCTGACCTCGCCCTCGGCGGTCTCGATGTAGAGGCTCGTCTCCAGCGTGTAGTCGTTGGTGGAGGGCTGGACGAACGCCTGGCGGATCTGGCTGACGCGGCCGGAGATCTCCAGTCCCTCGACTGTCGTGACGTCGGCCTCCAGTTCGACGCCCGCTCGTCGATGGAGCACGGCCTCCAGGGCCGCGTGGCGGAACCACTCGAACCTCCGGGGCAGCGGTTCCGGATCGCGCACGTGTAGCTCGGTCGCCGCCGGCCAGTACGCGCCGAAGTAGAGGCCGACGATCGAACCGGCGAGGTTGTCCTGCTTGACCGTGACGGCGCCCTCGTCCACGTGCGTCCCCGAGATGACGCCGGAGTGACCGATCATCGCCGCTTCGTCGTCGGCCGCGTACATGAAGGGCAGGCTCTCTGACCACGCCCGGACCACCGCTGCCGAACGGTGCAAGCCCAGCGTGTCGTCGTCCAGGTCCTCCATGCCGCCGATGAGCAGGAAGACGAGCACGCCGCGGTCGACGGCGGCCTGCAGTTCCGGTTGGATGTCCGCGTAGGTGTGTTCGGGGACGGCCACGAGCACCTCGTGTTCGGCCTCGGAGATCCCCTCTCGGAGGCGCTTGACGGCGGTCTCCCGCGACTTGATGATCTGGATCTCGGGGGCCTGGGGCTCGGTGGCGTTGAACCGGTCTTCGAGCGTCGGCGTGATCGACTCCAGTCTGCCGGACAGCGAGTCGATCGCCTCCTCGGGCGGGAACGCGCGGATGGTCGTCGGCGACGCGTGCCCGTTGACCGTCACGAGGTCCCGGTCCTCGAGTCGCTCGGCGATGTTGTACACCGCCCGCTGGGTCACGTCCGCCTCGTCCGAGATGGTGCGAACGGTCGTCTCCCCGTGTTCCAGGACCGCCAGGTACGTGTCTATCTCCGTGTCGGAGAAGCCGAACACGTTCAACTCGTCCCTGAGCGTCTGGTCGTCGACGTGCTGTTCTGTCATGGTTTCGGTGTGTTATCTCGTATCACGTATGGTCGTTTCCGTAGCGGTTTCGGTTTCGTACGACTGTGGGACTCGACGGCGACGCTGGGCCGGTCTGCGGCCACGTTCGAGGGCCCGACGGTTCACACCAGGTCCTCGAAGGGGTCCCACTCGAAGTAGATGAACGCGGCGGACGCGACGAACATGATCGCGAGCATGACGAAACTCGCGACCGAGATCACGAACGCGCTCGAGCCGGGCTCGACGAACGGGACCGACAGCAGCAGAAAGCCCAGCAACACGGCGCTCATGGTGAAAAACGCGCGCCAGACGTTCGTCACGTGCTCGTCCTCCGTGTGTGGTCATCGTCCGGTGTGTACTTCATGGTCCCGACCTCGCCCCCGGACCGGCCGCCGGGTGAGTCATGGCAAGCGAGCGCGGCGGTGGCGAGGTGGGTCCATGCATGGAAAGCGGAGGTCAGTCGTCGAACGTCGGCGTCTCGGCCGAGTCGACCCCGTCGAGCGGCGTGCTGTTCCAGTACTCGTGATTCGGGTCCGAGCGGTGACAGGCCACGGCGCGCGCGCCGGTCGTCGTCTCGTCTTCGCCGAGTTCCGGCGCCTCGGTGGTGCAGACTTCGCGGGCTTCCGGACAGCGGGTGTGGAAGCGACAGCCCGACGGCGGGTTCACCGGGTCGGGGATGTCGATGGACCGGACCGGCGGGTCACGCATCTCCTGGTCGCTCGGGTCCAGGTTCGCTGTCGCCCAGCGCAGCACCTTCGTGTAGGGGTGTTGCGGGTCGTTGAGCACCTGGTCGGGCGGCCCGATCTCCACGAGTTCGCCGAGGTACATGATCCCGATGCGGCCGTCGGCTTTCTCCGCGAGGTAGCGCGCGTTCGAGAGCGTGTGCGAGATGAAGACGAAGGAGGTGTTGAACTGCTCCTGTAGTTCGAGCAGCAGGTCCATCGTCTCCACGCGCAGGCTCACGTCCAGGGCGCTCACGGCCTCGTCGGCGAGGATCACGTCCGGATTCATCAACAGCGCGCGCACGAGGGCGACGCGCTGTTGTTCCCCGCCGGAGAGCTGATGTGGGAAGCGGTTGGCGTAGTCCTCGGGCGGCTGCATCCCGACCCGGTTGAGCAGCGCGTAGATGCGTGCGCGGCGGTCCTCCGTGGAGAGTTCCGGGTTCCAGCGCTTCAGCGGCGCCTCCAGCGAGGTGACCACCTTCTGGTTCGGGTTCAGCGACGCGCCGGGGTCCTGGTGGATGATCTGGAGCGCCCGGCGGATGTCCCCGTACTCGATGTCGGGGTCGTCGACGCCGTCCTTGGCGTCCCAGACGTCCTGTCCACGATACGTGACGGAACCGCTGGTCGGCCGCTGGACGCCGATGATCGCTTTGCCCAGCGTCGTCTTCCCGCAGCCGGACTCGCCGACGAGCGCGAGCACGTCGTTCTCCGGGATGTCGATCGACACGCCGTCGACCGCCCGGACCGAGTCGGGCTCGTCGAACAGCCCCTCGACCAGTCCCTGCTCTTCCTCGAAGTGGATCTCGACGTCGTCCAGCGAGACGACCGCCTCGTCGTCGGGCACCGTCGCGGCCGTTCGGCCGGCGCTGTCGTCGGCGCCGAAGCCGGAGAAGTCCTCGGCGTCCGAGTCTTCGGCCGGATCGTTCGCCGACGCGCCGGCATCGTCGACCGAGGCCAGCACCTCCTCGACGTCGAACGGGACGGCCTCGTCGGCCCGCTCGTGGTAGAAACACGCCGAGCGCTGGTCGGGACCGGCGTCGTACCAGTCGGGCTTCTCCTCGTGGCAGCGCTGGTCCGCCAGCGGACACCGCGGCGCGTAGTGACACCCGTTCGGGACGTGCGCCGGGTTCGGCGCCGTCCCCTCGATGGGCGTCATCGTGGACAGCGGCGCGTCGAGATTGGGCACCGCCTTCAGCAGCGCCCTGGTGTAGGGGTGCTGGGAGTCGCGGACGATCCGTTCGCTCGGCCCGACCTCCGCCAGTTCGAACGCGTAGAGGATGGCCAGTCGGTCGGCCAGTCCGGCCACCAGCGGCAGGTCGTGCGTGATGAACAGGATCGACAGCTCGTACTTCTCCTTGATGTCGTCGAGCAGGCTCAGGATCGACCGCTGCATCAGCAGGTCGAGCGCGGCGGTCGGCTCGTCCATCAGGAGCACGTCGGGCTCGAGGATGAGCGACAGGGCGATCAGCGCCCGCTGGCTCATCCCGCCCGACAGTTCGTGAGCGTAGGAGTCGAGCACCCTGTCGGGGTCGAGGTAGAGGTCCGCGAGCAGGTCGCGGGCGCGCTCCATCCCCTCCTCGACGTCGTAGTCGTGGGCGTCGAGGGTCTCCTCGAAGTGCCCGCGGATCGTCATGGTGGGGTTGAACGACGACAGCGCCCCCTGGAAGACCATCGAGATCTCCTCCCAGCGGAACTTTTTGAGGTCGTCGCCCTCCAGGTCGAGGACTTCGACCGGTTCGGCCCCCTCCTCGGGGTAGTATCGGACGTTCCCGGTGGTGATCCCGGGTTCCTCGACGGCGTCCATCATCGCGTTGGCGAGCATGGACTTGCCCGACCCGGATTCCCCGACGCAGCCGAGGATCTCCTCGCGGCGGAGATCCAGGCTCACGTCGTCCAGGACCATCGCGTCGCGGGCCTGGAGGTCGTAGGTGACGCTGACGTTGCGCACCTCGACGATGGGATCCTCGGTGGCTTCGGCCGTCTGGTCGCGGCCGCGGCTGCCGCCGTCGATGCTCCCGTCGTCGCGTGTGCTCGCCATGTCAGATCCCTCCAGTCGCCGTCGTAGTGGTGCCGCCGGTGCCATCGTCGCCGTCGCCCTCGTCGCCGCCTTCGACCGACTTGGCGTGGCGGGCGCGGACCCGCGGGTTGAACACCCGGTCGGCCCCCTGCGCGAGCAGGGTCAGTCCGAGCGCGAGGACGATGATCGTCAGCATCGGCATCAGCAACCAGTGAAACGCCGCGGGCGAGGAAGTCGCCCCGGCGCGATTCACGGCCGCGTTCATCATGACGCCCCAGTTGACGCTGTTGTACGGCAGGACGCCGAGGAAGTACAGCCCGACCGACCCGAAGATGACCGCGCGGGCCTGCCGGACGAAGTTCATCGTGATGTACGGCATCAGGTTGGGGATGATGTCGCTCCCGATGATCTTCGGTGACGGGATGCCCATGATTCGCGAGGCCTCGACGTACTCGGCGTCGCGCAGCGTCAGCACCTGCGAGCGGATGGCGCGTGCCAGTCCCGCCCAGGCGTTGACGGTGATCAGGACGCCGATAACCGCCGGGTTGCCGTCGATCTGCAGCGCCGCCGCGAGGACGATCGTCAGCGGCAGGCCCGGGATGGTCATCATCACGTCCGTGATCGTCATCAGGACGCTGTCGACGCGCCCGCCCTTGTAGCCGGCGAGCGTGCCGGTGGCCGTCCCGAGGACGACCGTGAACACCGCACCGGCCGTGATCATGATCAGCATCGACGGCGTCGCGTAGACGACCTGCGAGAGGATGTCCACGCCGGACGCAGTCGTCCCCAGGGGGTGTTCCAGCGTCCGGAAGGCGCCGACGAGGTAGCCGCCCTGGTTCTGCGTCGGCTTCGCGACGAGCTTCGGGCCGACGATGCCCATGAACAGGTAGAACGTGACGATGACGACGCCCAGGCGCGCTCGCCAGTCGTCCCAGACGATACGGGCGGGCGCCAGCAACTTCTCGTCGAACCACTGCCGCCGGCGCTCCTGGGGGGTGAGCGACACCTCCGCCATCTGTTCGAACTCCGAAACCGACCCGCCGTCAGAGCGGAGCTCTGACGAGGCTCGCGCCCCACTGGGGCGCTCACCCCCGTCCGCGGCGACTCGGCCCTTCCGCCCGTGGCCGGTGACGGCCCGGGAAACGCGACCGGAATCGTCCGCCTCGACGAACTCCTCGGCGTCGAGGGCGTCGTCGTTGCCGGCGATGGCGTCGAAGGTCGGGTCTTCGGTGCCGTCGTGGTCGTCCCGACCACCGTCGAAGTCGTCTCCGTCGTCAGTAGGACTCACGCGAGGCACCTCCCTTGGCGCGCGGGTCGAGGATCCCGTAGGTCAGGTCGGCGATGGTGATGCCGATGACCATCGCGACCGTGATGAGGATGAACCCGCCCATCATCAGCGGGTAATCGCGCGCTTCGATCGCCGTGATCAGGTAGAACCCGACGCCCGGGTACGCGAAGATGTTCTCGATGATGACCGCCCCGCCGAAGACGGTGCCGATGGCGATCATCAGGCCGGTGTACATCGGCAGGATGGCGTTGCGCGCGACGTATCGAAGGGCGATCCGCCGCGTCGAGAGGCCGCGCAGGCGCGCGACGCGGAGGTAATCCTCGCCGAGGACGCGGATGGAGTTACCACGCATCGACAGGGCCCACCCGCCGAAGCCGACGACGGCCATCGAGAAGATGGGCATCGCGCCGTGGTGGAGCACGCTCAGGAGGAAGGGGACGTTGAACCCCGGCGTCAGTTCCGAGGCGTAGCGCCCGCCGGTCGGGAAGAGCTCCTGTCGGTAGCCCAGGTAGGCGACCAGAAGCAGCGCGACGACGTAGCCGGGCGTGGAGTTGAGCACCAGCCCGACCCCCGTCGAGCCCACGTCGAACTTCGACCCCTCCTTGTAGGCCATGACGGCGCCCAGCGACACGCCGACGATGAACGCGAGGAACAGCGCCGACGCGGTCAGGAAGACCGTCCACGGGATGGCCGGGCCGATGATGCTCGCGACCGGTTCCTCGAACCAGATCGACTGGCCGAAGTCGCCCTGCAGGATCGCCGTCATGTAATCGAAGTACTGGACGTATATCGGTTCGTTCACGGCGATGTTGGTCTGCGCGGCGATCCGGCGGTTGATCTCGGCCATCGTCATGGTGCTGCCGCCCTGCTGGATCATCTGCGCCCGCAGGTAGTCGAGCGGGCCGCCAGGCAACAGCCGGATGAGGCCGAAGCTGGCCGACACCACCACGAAGACGGTGAGGATTGATTGGCCGATCCGCTTCAGTACGTAGCTCATGAGTCTGGGTTACTCGCTTGCGGTAGAGAGCGCAGACACAAGGTCCCCGGGGACGACGGTGTCGCCGTCGCGGATCTGGTCGTGGAGCACCGGCGACTCGAACTCGGTCGGCAGGTTCCACGCGTTCTTCGCGTCCCAGCTGTCGAACAACCACTGGAAGTGGAAGTACGGATGGGACTGGTCGTAGGACGCCCAGCCCTGCAGCCCGACGACGAAGTCGCCGTTGCTGTAGTCCTGTCCCCAGTACGTCGAGGTGTCTTTCATCTTGGCCTGCGCGTCGATGCCGAACTCCCTGAGCTGGGAGACGACGGTCTCGGCGCCCGCCACCCAGTCGGAGAAGCCCGACGGCCCCTTGATCGGGATCGTCAGCGGATCGCCGTCCTTCTGCCAGGTGCCGCCGCTCTTCTCGTAGCCGGCGTCCTGGAGCAACGAGGCGGCCTTGTCCGTCTGCACGGATCCGCGACCGTAGGTGTCGAACTCGTCGACGACGCCTTCGAGCCAGGCGCCCTCGATCTGGCCGTTGAACTCGCCGGTGAGGCCGCTCGGGTAGGTGACGGCGATCTTCGAGTTCGTGCCGGCACCGGAGTTCTTGGCGACCGCTTCGCGGTTGACGACGTGCGCGATGGCCTTGCGGACGCGCGGGTCGTCGACGGGCGACTTCTCGAAGTTGAAGACGAGGCCCAGCCCCCAGTGGCGCGGGATGAGGCTGACCTGCACCGAGTCGGGGAGCTGGTTGAGCTTGTTCGACGGCATGAACAGCGTCGCCGAGCCGTCCGTCTCCTCGTTGATGAGGGAGTTCCAGCGTCCCTGGTTCTCCGGCTTGTAGAGGTACTCGACCTCGGAGTAGTTGATGTTGTCCGCGTCCGGGTGGTCGTCGTACTTCGTCAACAGGGTGCGCCGGGTGTCGGCGTCCTCGAACTGGAAGGGACCACAGCCGACCGGATCGGGCGTGGTGTCACTGGTGAGGTCCGAGAGCGCCTGCGAGCGCTCGTCCTCGGACTCCGCCTCGTCGAACGCGGCGACGAACTCGCCGTAGGTGCCGTCGTGGGCGACGAGGTACTTCGGCTGGAGGTACGCCAGCAGGATGTCCTCGTTGACCTCCTCGGTGAGGGTCAGTTCGACGGTCGTGTCGTCGGCCGCGACGACGCGCTCGGAGACCTTGCCCTTGTCCTCGGGCGCGACGAACTGACCGAGGCTCCCGCCGTTGTAGATGTCGAGTTTGATCTGGTTGGCCACGTCCGTCGCGGTGACGGCGTCGCCGTTGTGCCAGGTCTGGCCCTCGCGGACGTTCAGCGTGAGCGTCTTCCCGTCCAGCGAGTGGTCGCTGATGACGTACCCGGAGTACTCCTGGGTCGCGAGGTTGTACTTCATGAACCGGTCGAACAGCATCCGGCGCGCCTCGCCGAAGTTCTTCCCGTTCCAGGGGTTGTACTGGGAGTCCTTGGGGACCGCCCACTGGGCGAACGTCAGGCGGTCGTCGTCGGAACCGTCCTTCCCGGTCCAGTCGCCCGAGCGCGGCAGCCACTCGGTCGGCCAGTAGAGCTGGAGTTTGTCGCTGTCCTTCGACGGAACCGACCAGTCGTCGGTCGTCTGGAACGACTGCGCCAGCTTCTCCTGCAACGGGAGCACCGGCAGCGTCTGGTTCGTCACGTACGCGAGCTCCTGGATGGTCCCCAGGGACTCGCTGTCGACCTGCACCGGCGTCGCGGTCTCGGTCGGCGTGTCGGTCTCGTCCGACGACCCGCCGTCGCCGCCGTCGCCGCCGTCGCCACCGTCACCGCCGTCGCCCGGGGTGTCCGTTTCCACTGCCGACTGTCCACCACAGCCCGCCAGGCCGGCCGCGGCGCCCGTCGCGCCGAGCAGCTGCATCATCCGTCGGCGCGACAGCGGCGTTCGGTCCGAACCGTGTTGCTGATTATCAGACATCGCTCGTTCAGGAACATGAAGGACCATGCAATAAAAATTGTGGTTGAAGTCGTTCTTCAAAATCCTCGTCAGAATTAAGTGGGTCGTTCCTCTCGATACTGACGAGCGAAGTCCGCGCCGGACTTCCAGACACTACTCATGACGAGCAAGCAAGCGATTCGAGGACAAAAGCTAACCGCCCGACCGGAGCGGGATGCAGCCGCTTTCGGCGGTGGACGTTCGGCCCCGTCGACCTCGACGGTCGGTGAGTCGCGATGAGCCAGGTCGACGACCCGGTCTGGTGGAAGGAAGCCGTCGTCTACCAGGTCTACCCGAAGAGTTTCGCCGACAGCGACGGCGACGGCGTCGGTGACCTGGAGGGGTTGATCGACCGCGTCGAGTACCTCGACGACCTGGGGGTCGACGCCGTCTGGCTCAATCCGGTGTACGAATCGCCGCAAGCCGACAACGGCTACGACATCAGCGACTACCGTGCCATCGACGACCGGTACGGCGACATGGCCGACTGGGAGCGCCTGCGCGACGAACTCCACGAGCGGGGCATCCGCCTGATCACGGACCTCGTCGTCAACCACACCTCCGACGAACACGAGTGGTTCCGGAAGTCCCGTGACGAAGCGGACGGATACGCCGACTACTACCACTGGGTCGAGGGGCCGCCCGACGAACCCCCGAACAACTGGCAGTCAGTCTTCGGCGGGCCGGCGTGGTCCTACGACGACGAGCGCGAAGCCTGGTACCTCCACCTCTTCGACGAGCGCCAGCCAGACCTCAACTGGCGCAACCCCGACGTCCGCGAGGAGGTCTTCGACATGATGCGGTGGTGGCTCGACCGCGGCATCGACGGCTTCCGCATGGACGTCATCAACATGATCTCCAAGACCGAGGGGCTGCCCGACGGCGACCCCGACGCCGGCCTGACCGGCGCGGAGCACTTCATGAACGGCCCGCGCGTCCACGAGTACGTCGGCGAGATGGTCGATGCGGTCCTCGACGACGAGGAACTCCTCGCCGTCGGCGAGACGCCCGGCGTCTCGGTCGAAGACGCCAGACAGTACGTCGGCCCGGACGGCGACGGGCTCTCGATGGTCTTCCAGTTCGAGCACGTCACCTTCGACCACGACGAGCACAAGTGGGACGCCGGCGACCCGTCGCTCCCCGAGTTCAAGCGGATCCTCGCGAAGTGGCAGCAGGGGCTGGCCGAGGAGGGCTGGAACAGCCTCTACCTGAACAACCACGACCAGCCTCGGATGGTCTCGCGGTTCGGGTCGGACGGGAAGTACCGCCGGAAGTCGGCCAAACTGCTGGGTACGCTGACGCACACGCTCGGCGGCACGCCGTTCGTCTACCAGGGCGAGGAGATCGGCATGACGAACGCGCCCTTCGAGTCCCGCGACGCCCTGCGCGACGTCGAGGCGTTGAACTACGTCGACGCGGCCATCGAGGACCCCGACGTCGACGCCGCGGCCTACGAGGACGTCCGGGAAGCCGTCGAGGCGATGTGCCGCGACAACGCCCGGACGCCGATGCAGTGGTCCGACGACGAACACGCCGGGTTCACCGACGGCGACCCCTGGATCGACGTGAACCCCAACTACACCGATATCAACGTCGAACGGGCGCGCGAGGACCCCGACTCGGTGTTCCACTACTACCGCGACCTGATCGCCCTGCGCGAGCGCGATCTGCTCGTCTCCGGCGACTTCGAACTGCTCGCCCCCGACCACCAGTCCCTGTTCGCGTACACGCGAACCCTCGACCGTGACGGTTCCGGCGCGGAGACGGGCGATTCCGGCGCGGAGACGGGCGGAGACGCCACCGAGTCGGCTGGCGACGAACGCGGGCGCGCACGGGAGCGCGCACTCGTCCTCCTCAACTTCGACGACGAGCCGACGACGTTCGACGTGCCCGGGGGCGCCGCGTTCGACGGGCTGGAACTCGCGCTCGCCAACGACGAGGCGCCCCGGGTGCCGGGTCGCTCGATCGACCTCGGTCCGTGGGAGGCCCGCGTCTACCTGACGCCGCGTACCGACGCCGCGACCGACCTGACGGAGACCAGCACTGATCCATGACACAGACGATGTCCATCGACGAGAGCCGCATCGACCGCGACTGGTGGAAAGAGGCAGTCGTGTACCAGATCTACCCGCGGAGCTTCAACGACAGCGACGGAGACGGCGTCGGGGACATCCCCGGCATCACCGAGCGCGTCGACTACCTCGACGACCTCGGGGTCGACGTCGTGTGGCTCTGCCCGGTCTACGACTCGCCCAACCACGACAACGGCTACGACATCCGCGACTACCGCGCCATCATGGACGAGTTCGGCGACATGGCCGACTGGGAGCGGCTGCGCGACGCCCTCCACGACCGCGACATGAAGATCATCATGGACCTCGTGGTCAACCACACGTCGAACGAGCACGAGTGGTTCCAGCGCTCCCGCCGCGAGGAGGGCGAGTACGCCGACTACTACCACTGGGTCGAGGGCTCGCCCGACGAACCCCCGAACAACTGGGAGTCGCTGTTCGGCGGTCCGGCGTGGTCCTACGACGAGGAACGAGGGGCGTGGTACCTGCACGTGTTCAACGAGAACCAGCCCGACCTCAACTGGCGCAACCCGGACGTCCGAACGGCCGTCACCGACGTCGTCACGTGGTGGCTCGACCGCGGCATCGACGGCTTCCGCATGGACGCCATCAGCCACCTGTCGAAGCCGGAGGGGTACCCGGACGGTGACCCCGACGAACACGGGCCGCTCGGGTCCGAGCACTACACGCTCGGCCCGCGCCTGGGCGAGTACCTCGACGAACTCGGCGCGGTCATCCCCGACGAGGCGATGACCGCCGGCGAGATGGGCGGCGCCTCGGCCGCGGACGCCCGCGAGTACATCGAGCGCGGCGACTGCCTCGACATGGTGTTCCACTTCGACCACCTCGGCGTCGACCAGGGCGGCGACTGGACCGGCGACGACTGGGGCGAGTGGAGCCTCCCCGAGTTCAAGGAGCTGATGACGCGAAACCAGCGCGAGGTCGCCCGCGAGACCTGGGAAGCGCTGTTCCTCGGCAACCACGACCACCCCCGCATCGTCTCGCGGTTCGGCGACGAGGCCTACCGCCGCGAGTCGGCCAAGCTCGTCGGCACCTTCCTCCTGACGATGCGCGGGACGCCGTACCTCTATCAGGGCCAGGAGATCGGGATGACGAACACCGAGTTCGAGAGTCTGGAGGAGGTCGACGACGCGATGACCGTCGGCATCGTCGAGGACCTGCTCGCCGACGGCGCCGTCGACTCCTTCGACGAAGTGCGAACGGCCGTCAACTACCGCAGTCGCGACCACGCGCGCACCCCGATGCAGTGGGCCGCCGCCGACCGCGCCGACTTCACCGACGGCGACCCGTGGCTCGCGCTCAACGACAACTACACCGACGTCAACGTCGAGGACGCCGTCGCCGACACCGAGTCGGTCTGGAACCACTACCGCCGGCTGATCGAGCTCCGCCGCGAGGACCCCGCGCTGGTCTACGGCGACTACGAACTGCTCGCCCCCGAGGACGAGCAGATCTACGCCTACACCCGCCACCTCGACGGCGAACGGCGGCTCGTCGTCTGCAACTGGTCGGCCGAGCCGGCGACTTTCGAGTCCGACGGCGTCGCCGCGAGCGACGCCGAGGTCCTGATCGGTAATTACGACAGCGCACCCTCCGATCCCGTCGACGCGCAGTTCCGTCCTTTCGAGGCAGCCGTCTACGAGTACTGAGACCGCGCAGAGACGGATCCCCCGGCGACCCCGGTGATCTGGCCTCCGACCGCCCGATGGTCTGAACGCCGACGGCTCGATGGTCTGAACGCCGACCGCCCGATGGTCTGGGCTCCGACGGCCCGATGGTCTGAACGCCGACCGCCCGATGGTCTGAACTCCGACCGTCCGGCGCGTCGCCCGACGGCCGGACGATGCCATGGCGCGGCGTCCGCACAGGCGGCCTACCGTTATTTCCCTCGTTCGCCTAGCCTGGTGTATGACAACGCTCGGCAGACGCCGGTTCCTCGCGACCGCGAGCGCGCTGGGTGCCGGCGTCGTCGCCGGCTGTGGTTCGCTCGGGCCCTGGTCGAGCGCCGGCGCCGACGGGGGCGACGAAGCGGTCGATACCCGCGACGCGCCGGAGACGGGGAGCGACGGCGGTGGATCGACGTCCACTGCCGACGCAGACCAGACCGCCGGCGACCGGGCTCGGGACCCCACTGATTCGGTCCCCACGGCGGACGAGACGCTCCCGCTGCCGGCGTCGCCTGCGGACCTCACGTCGGAAGCCCGGTCGGGCGGTCCGTCCAGGGACGGCATCCCGTCGATCGACGAACCGTCGTTCGTGGACGTCGACGACGCGTCGTTCCTCTCGGCAGGGGATCCGGTGTTCGGCGTCGCGCGCGGCGACACGGTCAAAGCGTACCCCCAGTCGATCCTCGTCCACCACGAGATCGTCAACGACACGGTCGACGGAACGTCGGTCGCGGTGACCTATTGCCCATTGACCGGCACGGTCCAGGGGTTCGAGCGGGGCGACACCACCTTCGGCGTCTCCGGCCGACTGATCAACAACAACCTGGTGATGTACGACCGGGCGAGCGAGACGTGGTGGCCGCAGATCCTCGCGACGTCGGTCCCCGGCCCGTGGAACGAGGACCCCCCGACCGCGTCGCTCCGGGAGTTCCGCCTCGTCTGGACGACCTGGGAAGCGTGGCGCGGGCGCTATCCCGGCACGCGAGTCCTGTCAACGGACACCGGCCACGCGCGAAACTACGGCAGCGACCCGTACGGTTCGTACGACCCGAAAGGGGGCTACTACGCGAACGGGAGCACCCTCTTCCCGAAACTGAACGAAGACGACCGATACGAGCCGAAACGGGTGTTCATGGGAGCCCGAACGCCGGACGGTGCGGTCGCGTTCGAGAAGGAGTCGCTCCTGTCGGCGGGGACGATGGCCGGTGAACTCGCTGGGGCTCCCATCGTCGCCGTCGCCGACCCGCGGCTCGCGACCGGTTACGTCTACCTGAACCCGGACGAGCGGGCGTTCGCGCTCGAAGACGGGCGCGTCCGCGGCGGCGGGGAGACGTACGCACCCGACGAGTTGCCACTGACGCGGGTCCACGCGTTCGACGCGATGTGGTTCGCCTGGAGCGGCTACTACCCGGACACGAACGTCTATGCCTGAGCCGACGAGCGACGACGGACGCGGCCCGGTCGCCGCCTTCCGGGAGGCCCTCTCCCGGACGCGAACGAGTGCGACGCTCCCGTTCCACCGCCGCGACGCGGGCCTCGTCTTCGTCGCGACGAGCGCCGCGTACCTCGTCCTCTATCTCTACGCGCTCGGCCATCTCGCTCCCGGGATCGGTGGGTTCGGCGTGACGATCGTCGACGACGCGGCCGCGAGATTCTTCCGACCGGCGCTGGGCCCGTTCTCGTTCACGCCGGTCGCCAGCGTGCGGCTGGGGCCGGTGACGTACCTGTTCTCGTTCGACACGGTCCTGGGCGCGGGCGTCGCCGGGCTCGTCGGCCTCAACGTCGCGCTGACCTATCTCGCCCGGACGCGGCCCGCCAGTTGCGGGATCGACGGGTCTTCGGCGGGGGCGCTGGCCGGACTGCCCGCGCTCCTGTCCGGAACCGCCTGTTGCGGCCCGGTTGTCCTGATCGCGGTCGGCGTTCAGGCGTCGGGCGCCCTGCTCACTGCCTTCCAGTTCCTGCTTCCGGCCGCGGTGGTCCTGTTGCTGGCCGGTCTCGTGCTCGTGAGTCGGCACGTCGACCCCGCGGCGACGTGACCGCCCCCGGACGCCGTGTCATATCCACTGGCGACTGCAGCCGGTTTGACGGTCGAGACCGGCTGCGTCGGCGCTCGTCACTGACGAACACGCTTTCTAGCTATTTGGGACATATCATGTCTTCTCACTAGTAAGTCTTATCTAACCCTCGGATGCGTATTAATTCATGAAGAGGAGAAATTTTCTCCACCTTGGGTGTATTGTTGCTTTGCCTTTCCTTTCTGGTTGCAATAATACAAGTGAAACCCCGGCTGATGATTCTGGAACAAGCCCTACTGTTTCGGAAAAAGAAAAGTGTTCAAAGACATCCACAAAAGAAGATCCTCGGGAGCCATACGACGAATTATCTATTTTTCAGGTCCCGAACTACGTTAGTGAATATGAAACTGTAGCGATCATCGGATATAACGAATTAGATTCGGGCGCTCAACGCGCCATCGATCAAGCACTATCTACAAACAAGACGTATGTAGATTGTATTAACGATGGAACGGAGGTGAAAAAATTGTTCAATAACATTGAACAGGTATGGGGGCCGTCAGCTGACGATTTATATGATTCGACCTACATCTCATACGATGATAATCACTACGCAATTCGGATAGTACAAGAGGGGGACAATGTGAAAGTCGATTCGATTCCGTGTACCGAAGAATCCTGTCCGGCCACGCCGACACCGCCGTCGTGACCGACATTGCTCTGAGTAGAGAAACTCACTTCGCGTTCTGAACCGCTTCTCCAGGCCTCCGAGTCAGTCGGAATCCCCATAGCGCTGATAGTTAAGTCCTAATTTACATATCCTCGCCTTGGGCTCAAATTGCGTAAGAACCTATTCGTCGTCGACAACACCGGGCAGGCGGACCTGGCGGCGATCATCGCACACGCCTTCGAGACGAAGGCGGTCACGGATGGGTACTACAGCTGGACACTGCTGGAATAGGGTGTGCCGACGGCCGTCGTTCGATATAGCGGTATAGAATTCATCGCCGCTTTGGTGGCAGCTCGTCGTGAGCGGTTTCGAGCCGTCGAACGCGGCCGAACCGGCGTCTCAGTCGGTGCGTCGGTGGTCGTTCTCCGGTTGGTGCTCGGTCTCGTCGCCGGCGTACAGCGAGTAGGTCAACACGGCGAACCCGCCGGCGGTGAACGCGCTCTGGACGGTCGCGGCCACGGGGAGGTGAACCCGGACGACTCGGTGGAGCGTGCCGCCGAGGATGGCGCCGACGGTCACGAGGCCGATGCCGAGCGCGAGCGCGCGGAGGGCCGGGTCACTCGTCCGACGGTACGCCCGCCAGGCCAGGCCGGTCAGGATCGTCCCGAACAGCAGTGTGGTCGCCTTGGTCAGAGCGAGGGCGAAGGTAATGTCGAACACGGGTGGTCACTCTGTTCGAGTCCTACCGGCGTCGACAGGTTATACCCGGACACCCGTTCTCAGGGCGTGGGAACGAGACCGAACAGACGGCGAGAATTACTCGGAGTACAGCGAGTACACGATGACGGCGAACCCGATGGCAGTCAGTGCGCTCTCGAGGACCAGCGCGATGTCGGCGACGGCCCTGTCGCTCAGCGCCGCCGTGGTGATCGGGATCGACTCCGCCGAAAGCAGCGAGAACCGCAGCAACTGGTCCACGAGTCCCGCGAATAACGTCCCCAACGTGACGATCCCGAACCCGACGGCGAGGTACCACAGCGGTCGCGCGCCGCTCCTGGAGTAGGCCTTGTAGGAGAAGTACGTGATGAGCCCTCCAAGCAGGAGGGTTATCGTCTTCAGTGCGACGAGTATCGTTGTTGCGTGCGGGCTCATGTTTCTTTGCGCACCTCCGACCACAGCGATTCGAGGCGCTGGTCCGGGGTCCGAGGCTGTCGGGCGATCTCTGTCTCGAAATCGCGTTCCTCGGTCAAAGAGATGACGACTTCCTCGAAGTCGACCTCGTAGATGCTGGCGTGTTGTCCGTCGGGGCGGATCTCGGTCCCCTCGAACAACAACTGGGCTTCCTCGAGGCGGTCGATCTTCCGGTAGGTCGTCGACAGCGGGATGTCGCTTGCCTCGGAGATCTCGCTGGCCGTCATGGGTTCGTTCAGCGCCGTGACGATCGCCCGACAGTCCGGGTCGTCCAGCGCGTCCAGGACGTCCTGAAGGTCCGGCGCCTCGTCGTCCGCGAACGGGTCACGGACCATTCCTACCCCTCACTTACCCGACGACCGTTATAATCGCACCGACACGCGACGGCCACGCACCGGCGCGAGACGGCGAGAACGTCCGCGCCAGACGCCTCACCCATCTAACACGTTTCGGACATGTTCGGCCCGGTTCCCTGTCCGTCAGGGCCGACCGTCCGCCCGGACCGGGTCTTCGGCGTCGTCCCAGGGGAGCGGTCCGTCGTACTCCGGCGGGACGTAGCCACAGAGCGGGTCGCTCGCCAGGGGGTCGCCGGTGTGGGCGTACGCCCTGGAGCGGCTCCCGCCGCAGACCTGCCGGAACGGGCAGGCACCGCACTTCCCGCCGAGGGCGTCGCGGTCCCGGAGTGATTCGAACAGGTCCGACTCGCGGTACACCTCGACGACGTCGTCCGCGGGCACCGTCCCCGCCGACTCCGGCAGGAACCCCGAGGGGTACACTTCGCCCGTGTGACTCACGAACGCGAAGCCGTCGCCGGCGATGACGCTCGCGCGGCGGTTCTCGGCGTCACTCGGACCGCCCTCCCCGTCCGCTCGCGTCTCCGCGGCGGCCTGTCTGCGGACGCGGCGGTAGTGGGGCGCTTCGGTCGTCTTCAGGCCGAACGGGGCCTCGTCGGCCACGTCGGCCAGCCACTCCATGACGCGCTCGGCGCGGTCGGGCGGAATCGGGTCGAGCAGGCGGCCGCGGCCGATGGGGACGAGGAAGAAGACGCTCCACAGCACCGCCCCGAGGTCCGCCACGCGGTCGCGGATCGCGGGCAGCTCGTCGACCGTGCTGGCACAGACGGTCGTGTTTATCTGGAGCGGAACGCCGGCCTCGCGAGCCTGCTCCGCCGCCCGCATCGTCGACTCGAAACTCCCCGATTCGCCGCGGAAGGCGTCGTGACTGGCGGCGTCCGCGCCGTCGAGACTGAGCGCCATCCGCCTGAGCCCGGCGTCGGCCAGCGACTGGATAGCCTCGGCGTCCAGTTCGTCGGTTCCGCTGGGCGTCAGCGACATCGTGAGTCCGCGGTCGGTGCCGTAGTCGACGAGTTCGACGAGATCCGGGCGTTTCATCGGGTCACCGCCCGAGAGGACGACGAGCTGGCCGTCGCCGAACGCCGCGGTCTGGTCGAGCAGTCGCTTGCCCTCCGCCGTCGAGAGTTCGTCGGGGTGGCGGGCGGGCTGTGCGTCCGCTCGACAGTGGTCACAGGACAGCTCGCAGGCCTGTGTCACCTCCCAGATCAGGACGAGCGGGCGCTCGGCGGTGTCGACGGGGGGTCGCATCAGCGCCACCTCCGCGGACCGCGGTCGAGCGCGGCCGCTCGCTCCCCGTCCGGCAGTCCGTGGCCGTCGACCCTTCGTCCCGCGCGAATTCCGGTCATCGTGGTCGAATTCGGTTCGGACGACCTAAGCGGCCGGCCGCGTTCCCAGCGAGTGAAAATACGGGTCGGGGGTATGAACGGGGAGTCCGTCTCCCCGGACATGTCCGACCCCGATGCCGATCCGACCCCCGCGCCCGATACCGGCGCGTCAGCCCTCGACGGGTCCGTCGACGGGCCGCGGGGTGACGTGACCCGCGAGTGGGAGCTGTTCGTCCGCGAGAGCACGGGTGACCCGCTCCGGCACGCGGGGAGCGTCAGCGCCCCGTCGACCGAGATCGCTCGCGAACAGGCCGCACAGCTGTTCGGCTGGACCGCCGAGACGCTCTGGCTCTGCCCCGCCGACGAGACGCGCCGGTTCACCGCCGACGGCGTCGCACTGAGCGACCGGGCCGGCGACGCCGGAACCGACGATCACGAGCGCCGCGACGCCGACGCAGGGGGTGAGCGGGCGTGATATCGGTCAGCAAGCTCCTCTGTGACCTCGACGCCGAGGGCGACGGACTCAGGTACGACGCGGCCGACGAGTCCTCGAAGGACCAGATCCGCGAGCGCAAACAGCGCCGGCCGGTCGTCGTCTGGAACTGCACGAAACAGTGCAACCTCTACTGCGACCACTGCTACGCGGCCGCCGAGACCGAGCCCGCGCCCGGCGAGATGACCACCGCGGAGGGCAAGCAGTTCCTCGACGAACTCGCCGACTTCGGCGCGCCCGTGGTCCTGTTCTCCGGGGGCGAACCCCTGGCTCGCGACGACCTGACCGAACTCGTCGCCCACGCCGCCGACGCCGGACTCAGGCCCGTGCTCTCGACGAACGGGACGCTCCTGACCGAGGAGCGGGCGGCGAACCTGCGCGACGCGGGCCTCATGTACGCCGGCGTCTCCGTCGACGGGATGCCCGAGCGCAACGACGCGTTCCGCGGCCAGGACGGGGCGTTCGAACGCGCGCTGGAGGGTATCCAGGCGTCCCAGGCCGCGGGCCTCAAGACCGGCCTCCGCTACACGATCACCCGACACAACGCCGACGACCTGGAGGACGTGGTGGCCCTGCTCGCCGACCGCGGCGTCGACCGCTTCTGTTTCTACCACCTCGACTACGGCGGCCGCGGCGCGGACATCCAGGACGTGGACCTGACGCCGGAAGAACGGCGCGAAGCGGTGCGTCGGGTCTGCGATCTGACCCGCGAGTACCACGACCGGGGCCACGAAATCGAGACGCTGCTGGTGGGCAACTACGCGGACGCGGCCTACCTCGTCGAGTACGCCCGGCGGGAACTGGGGACCGAACAGGCCGAGAGAGTGTATCAGTACCTGCGGCGAAACGGCGGCGACCCCACGGGCGAACGCATCGCCGACGTCGACTACCAGGGCAACGTCCACCTCACGCAGTTCTGGCAGGGCTACTCCCTGGGGAACGTCCGCGACAGACCGTTCGGCGACATCTGGACCGACGAGTCCAACCCGCTCCTCCGGGCGCTCCGCGAGCGCGAGGAGCACCTGACCGGCAAGTGCGCCGGGTGCCAGTACCAGGACGTCTGCCGCGGTGCCTCCCGGTTGCGAGCGCTCGCGGCCGGTGACGACCCGTTCGGACCGGACCCGCAGTGCTACCTGACGCCCGACGAGCGCGGTCTCGGCGGCGACGCGCGCTCTCCGACCTCGGCCGACTGAACGCTCTTCGCTCTCCGATAAATCTCTATCCGCGATACGGAACCGGGCCGGATCGCGCTATCACCTGTTCTCACTCTCTCAGTCCGCGACGCCAGGCGGCGATCCCTACCGCTCCGAGCGCCGCGAGGAGCCCGAACCCGCTCCCGTCACCGGTCGTCGTTCCAGAAGCGGCCGCTACGGTCGTGCTCGCGGTACCGTCCGTCGGTGGCGCCCCCGTCCCCGATGCTGTCGTGACCGTCGACGCGGGGGTCGGACTCGGCGATCCCTGCGGCGTCGGGTCCGCTGGTGTGGGTGTGGCCGTCAGGGGCGGCGGCGACTGTTGCTCGCCCGGGCGGTTCGGAAACGTGACCAGCGCGCCTTTCCCGGCGTTGTAGCGGCCGCGAGCGTGGCTGCTCGCGACGAAGAACGCGTCTGTCGCGCGCTGGGCGGTCCAGAACGTCCACCGCGACGGGGCGCGCCACCAGGCGAGCAGTTCGGGGTTCGCCGGGTCCGAGACGTCGTGGACCTTCACGCCCCCGTCGTACCACGAGGTGAACAGGCGGTCGCCGGCGACGTCGAAGTTGTGCGGCGTCGTGTTGAGCGCCGACTTCTCGGGGTCGCGCGACTCCGGCGCTTCGATAGTCGCGAGGTGCGCCGGCGACGATTCGTCGCGCAGATCCCACAGTTCGACCTCGCCGAGCGGGTCGACGCCCGCTTCCTCGGTGAGGTCCGTCTGCCACGCCTCCTTGTTCAACACGAGGAGCGACGCGTCCTCGTTCACCATCGCGGTGTGGTGGTTACCGGGCATCCCGAGCGAGTGAGCCACGACCTCGTCGTCGGGAATCGAGGCCAGGGTCTCGGCCGAGCGGCCCCCGATTCGGGTGACGGCAGTCGGAGCGGTGGGGTCGGAGACGTCGAGGACGAACGTCCCCGCGTCCCACTCGACGACGTACGCGCGGTCGCCCCGGACGAACATGTCGTGGGCGAAACAGAGCAGCGGGTGGACGTCGGCCCACGCCGGGTCCGCGTCGCGCGGTCGCCACGAGCCCACTTCCGCAGGCGTCCCGGTCACGTCGACCACGACGACGCGACCGGTGTCTGCGAGATACGCGTGATCCCCGGCGAGGAAGGCGTTGTGGATGGCGAAGTCCGTCTCGTAGAACGCGACGCGTTCCGGGTCCGTCGGGTTCGCGAGGTCGTACAGGAGGAATCCTTCGAGGGCCGGTTCGTCGTGGTGGTTGGCCGGCCCCGCGACGAGCAGCCGGTCGCCGGCGACGGAGACGTCCAGGATCTCCCGGAGCGGCCCGCCCTCGCGGTCGGCGAGTAACGCCGTCCGCCTGTCGACGACCGCCGGTGACGCGGGGTCCGAGACGTCGACGACGGCGAATCCGTCCTGGGTTGCGACGTAGGCGGTCCGGGCGTCCGGTCCGACGACGGCTTCCGTGGCGCCCGAGACGGACACCGAGCCGAGCGGTTCGTAGTCCGCGCGTGCCGCGGCCACGCCGGGCGCGATGCCGGAAGCGGCGGGGACTGACATGGCGACGGTCTGCAGGTACTGGCGCCGGTTCATCGCTCCGACCGTCGGCCGATACGGAAAAAGCCGTGGCGGAAACTCAAACGCTCACAGAAGTATCTCGCCGTCGAGCGGGGAGAACGACGAGAGCGGATCGCTCGTTCGCGAGAGACCGTGGCGGGGGAGCGAACGGCGCGGCCGTGGTGCAGCGACGGTCGCCGCCGCGCAAGCCGAAACGGGGGTTCGAGCGGGCGGGACCGTACGGATCGAGGCGCTTTTGCCGACACCGGCGCTATCACAGTCCGTGCTATCGGTCGAACTCCACGCGCACTCGGCCGCCTCGTACGACGGCCGCGACTCCGTGGATATGCTGCTCGAACGCGCGGCCGAAGCGGACCTCGACGCGCTGGCCGTCACCGACCACGACGAGGTGTCCGCGAACCAGACGCTGCTCGACCGCGCGCCGGCGTACGGGCTCGTCGGCATCCCCGGCATCGAGGTGTCGAGCGCCGCGGGCCACGTCCTCGGGCTGAACGTGACCGAAGCGGTCGACCCCGGGCTGTCCTTCGCGGAGACCATCGAGCGGATCCGCGACCAGGGCGGGATCGCCGTCGTCCCCCACCCCTTCCAGGAGATGCGCAGCGGCGTCCTCGCGAACATCTCGAAGGCCGAACTCCGCGAGGCAGACGCCATCGAGGTGTACAACTCGCGGCTGGTGACAGGCTACTCCAACCGGCAGGCCAGGCGGTTCGCCGACCGCTACGACCTGCCGATCACCGCCGGCAGCGACGCGCACGTCAGCGACATGGTCGGCCGTGCGGTGACGCTCGTCGACACCGACGAACGGACCGCCGACGGCATCTGCCGGGCCGTCAGCGACGGACGAACGACGCTCCAGACGCGGCGGACCCCCTGGCTGGTCAGTTTCCGACAGGCCGTCGGCAACACGCGCCGTCGCGTCCGCCTCGCGCTCGACGGACTCTTCCAATGACCGACGCGACCGGATCGGCGACCGATCGCTCGTTCGACGCGGCGAGCGACCGGATCCGCGGTGCACCTGCAGAGACGATCCGCGGGGCGACCGCCGACGGCGACCCGTTCCCCGGTACCGCCGGATTCGCGGGCGCCGTGGACGGCCGGGTGGTCCGTGACGTGCTCGGTCGCCAGCCGGTGTTCACCGAGGCCGCGGACCCGACCACGTGGAGCTTCGACCCGAGCGCCCTCGCGGACCCGGCGTCCGTCCCCGCCGGACACGCTCGCTCGCCCGCCGGTGACGAACGGGTCTGGTCGCTCCCCGACCAGGAACCGGCGCCCGACGACAGCGCGGCCGTGCGAGGGGTCCGCGACGCGGTTCGTTCGGCGATCGACGAAACCGGGACGGAGGGACTGGCCGTCGCGTTCTCCGGCGGGGTCGACTCCGCCGCGCTGGCCGCTCGCCTCGGCGCACCGCTGTACGTCGCGGGCTTCCCGGGGAGTCACGACGTGGAGGCGGCCCGGACGGCCGCGTCGACGCTCGGGCGGGACCTCCGGGTGGTCGAACTCGCCCACGAGGACGTCGAGCGGGCGATTCCCCGCGTCGTCGCGGCGACCGGCCGCACCAACGCGATGGACGTGAGCATCGCGCTGCCCCTCTATCTCGTCGCCGAGCGGGCCGCGGCGGACGGCTTCGACCGACTCGCGGTCGGCCAGGGCGCCGACGAGCTGTTCGGCGGCTACGCGAAGGTGGCCCGCGCGCCCGAGGACGAGCGCGTCGCGGCCGACACCGTCCGCGGCGCCCGCCGCGAGGTGGTCGAGACGCTGCCTGCCCAGCTCGAACGCGACGGCCTGACGCTCCGCGGTGCGGGCGTCGAACCGGTCGCGCCCCTGCTCGACGACCGCGTCGTCGCGGCGGCGCTCGCGCTGTCGGGGCCGATGCTCGTGACAGACCGCGGCGAGCGCAAGTGGGCGCTCCGCCTCGCGGTCCGCGAATGGGTACCGGATCGGGTCGCCTTCCGGGAGAAGAAAGCCGTCCAGTACGGTAGCCTCGTCTCGCGCGAACTCGACCGGCTCGCCCGGCAGGCGGGGTACAAACGGCGGATGGACGACCACGTCGGTCGCTACGTCGAGTCACTGCTGTGAGGGGGCCGTCCCGTCGGCGACTCGCCGTCCTGTAGTATCGTTCACAACAGGAGCTAAGACGATCGGTGTGTTACCGGCAGAGAGAGTGCCTCGGTAGATGAGAGGACCCATGCACCGCGCCGCCGATCGCGCGATATCCACGGAGGGAATGGCCGCGATCGGGTTCGGCCTCACCGTCTTGATGATCGCCGTCACCGGCGGCCTGTTGATGCAGACGGGCGACTTCCTGTCGGACGGGGGACCGATCCTCTCGACGAACGCCGACCCCGTTCAGGCGGACGGTGAGGACGCCCAGTGGCTCCGTATCAGACACGAGAGCGGCGCCAGCGTCGCTGTCGCCGACCTGGACCTGATCGTGAAACTGCCGGACCACGACAAGCGCGCCCGGTTACACGGACTCCCGACCAGGCGACTCACGCAGGACGACTACAGCGGCAACCACATTTTCACGCGGGGACGTCGGGGGATCGACGGCGTCGCCGCCGCGCGGAACGGGAGCGGCGCGCAGTTCGAAGCCGGGAGCGAGATCGCCGTCCGGATCGAACAGCGACGGGTCGACCTGCAGCCCGGCCAGACCATCGAGGTGACGATCCGCCACACCGAGTCCGGGACCGTGGTCTCGAGGGAACGGATCGGCGTCTCCGGGTGAGGCCGGAGCACACGGGAGCCGTCCGTCGAGCGGGGCTCACTCGCCGACGGTCTCGATCGCCCGCCGACCGATCTCGACGACGTCCGGGTCGAGTCCATCGACGGTTCCGTCGAGGTCTGCGGCCGTGAACCAGCGCCAGTCCTCGGCCGGCTGTTCGCCGTCGCTGGGGTCGATCTCGCGGCTGTCGGCGCGAGCGTAGTAGACCATGTCGACGTGCTGGTGGCCGACGAAGTCGCCGTGGACGTTCACGTCGGCGAGCTGGAAGTGCTGGGGTTTCGGGAGCGGGTCGACCGTCGCCGACGTCACGTCGTCGACGTCGGCGACCAGTTCGGGGTCGAGGCCGGTCTCCTCGCGGACTTCCCGGAGTCCCGCCTCGTGGGGGAGTTCGTCGCGGTCGACGTGGCCGCCGGGCGGGAGCCACCTGTCGAGTCCGTCGTGGACGTGGAGCGCGACGGCGTCGTCGCTGACGACGTAGACCGTCGCGGTGTAGTGTCGAGTCGTCTCCATAGCGACGCGAGGGTCACCGGTGGCTTCGGACTTGCGGAAACGACTCGCGGGAAAACGGCGTCAGGGGGCCGTGAACTCCTCTTCGGCTTCGAGGAGCTCGTGGTAGCGATTGCGGATGGTGACCTCGGAGATGTTGGCGACTTCGCTGACCTCGCTCTGGGTGACCTTCTCGTTGGCGAGCAGCGAGGCGGCGTAGACCGCGGCGGCGGCGAGGCCGACCGGGGACTTGCCGGAGTGGACGCCCTGCTCTTTGGCCGTGTTCAGGAGCTGTCGAGCGCGGCGTTCGACCTCGTCGGGGAGGTCCAGGTCGGAGACGAACCGGGGAACGTAGCTCTCGGGGTCCGCCGGCTGGATCTCCAGGCTCAGTTCGCGGACGACGTAGCGGTAGGTGCGAGCGATCTCGTCCTTGCCGACGCGGGACACGGCGGCTATCTCGTCGAGACTGCGCGGCGTCCCGGCCTGGCGAGCGGCGGCGTACAGCGCCGACGTGGCGACGCCCTCGATGGAGCGGCCGGGCAGCAGGTCCTCGTCGAGGGCGCGCCGGTAGATGACCGACGCGGTCTCGCGGACGTTCTCCGGCAGGCCGAGCGCCGAGGCCATGCGGTCGATCTCGCCGAGCGCTTGCTTGAGGTTGCGCTCTTTGGAGTCGCGGGTGCGGAAGCGCTCGTTCCAGGTGCGCAGGCGCTGCATCTTCTCTCGCTGGCGCGAGGACAGGGAGTTGCCGTAGGCGTCCTTGTCCTGCCAGCCGATGTTCGTCGAGAGGCCCTTGTCGTGCATCATGTTCGTCGTCGGCGCGCCGACGCGCGACTTCTCGTCCTTCTCGCTCGCGTCGAACGCGCGCCACTCCGGACCGGGGTCGATCTCGTCCTCCTCGACCACGAGGCCGCAGTCCTCGCAGACCGTCTCGCCGTGCTCCGCGTCGGAAGCGAGATTCCCCCCGCATTCCGGACAGACGAGCGTCTCACTCTCGTCGTCCTCTCGCTCGCGTTCCTCTTCGCGCTCGCTCGTGTATCGTCTGATTGAGGTGTCGGTCATTGGTTGCAAACTATGCGGGGGTGTCCCCGCAAAAACCGTCTCACCGGATTATCTGTTGCAGGCCAAACGACTTAAATCTTTTCCAAAAACGGCACAAGATGGTACGTCTATTCTCGACCATAGTTAATGTATCGGTTCTGCGGCGCCGACACTCCTGAAAACGAAGGTGTGAACTGCCGATACCTGGGCCGTTCAGACGTTATCCGCGACGATCTGGCGTGGGATAGCAGACAGGGGAGAACCCGGTCGGTTCGGCGGTCGAACGCGGCCGACCTGGATCGACGCTCGTCGAACCGGTGGAGGGGGCATCGAAACCCTTACCGCCGGGCCACGCCTCGCCTCGGCCATGAGCGACACGGAGAGCGTCGTCGATCCGGAGGAGGTGCGCCACGTCGCCGACCTCGCGCGCATCGACCTCGACGACGAGGAGGTCGACCGGTTCACCGAGAAGTTCGCGGACATTCTCGAGTACTTCGACACCCTCGACGAGGTCCCCGAGGTCGACGAGGAGGAGGAACTCGCGAACGTGATGCGCCCCGACGAGGTGCGCGAGTGCCTCTCCCAGGAGGAGGCGCTCCGGAACGCCGCGGAGACCGAGGACGGCTACTTCAAGGGCCCGAACGTCTCGTGACGACGAATCGTTCCGGAACTGTCGACAGCGCGCGAGCCAGAACGGAGGCTTCAGACGCATGAGCACGGACTACAACGGCTACATCACGACGGAGCGAATCGACGGCGCCGACGACGGCCCGCTCGCCGGGACGACCGTCGCGGTCAAAGACAACATCTCCACCGAGGGCGTCCGCACGACCTGCGGGTCCGCCATGCTCGACGACTACGTCCCACCGTTCGACGCGACTGTCGTCGAACGGATCACGGAAGCCGGCGCCACCATCCCCGGCAAGACCAACATGGACGAGTTCGGCATGGGGACGACCACCGAAACGTCCGCCTTCGGCCCCACCGAGAACCCGGTCGCCGGGGGCCACGTCCCCGGCGGGTCCTCGGGCGGATCGGCGGCTGTCGTCGCCGCCGGTGACGCGGACATGGCGCTGGGAACGGACACCGGCGGCTCGGTCCGCGCACCCGCCGCCTTCTGCGGCGTCGTCGGCATCAAGCCCACCTACGGGCTGGTCTCGCGGTACGGGATCGTCGCCTACGCCAACTCCCTCGAACAGGTCGGGCCCATCGCGCCTACCGTCGAGGAGGCCGCGCAACTGCTAGAGGTCATCGCCGGTCCGGACCCGAACGACGCGACGGTCCGGGACGCGACCGAGGAGCGCGGCGAGGGCGCCTACGACTACGCCGCAGCCGCAGACGGTGACGTCGACGGGCTCGACATCGGCATCCCGATGGAACTGCTCGACGGCGCGGACGAACGGGTCACCGAGGTCTTCTGGGACGCCATCGACGACCTCGAAGCCCGGGGCGCGACCTACCACGACGTGGACCTGGAGTGCCTGCGCTACGCGGTCGAGGCCTACTACGTGACGGCGATGAGCGAGGCCTCCTCGAACCTCGCACGGTTCGACGGCGTCCGCTACGGACAGTCGGGCGGCTACGACGGCAACTGGAACGAGACGTTCGCCCGCGCTCGGGAGGAGGGCTTCGGCGAGGAGGTCAAATCGCGCGTCCTGCTCGGCACCTACGCCCTCTCCGCGGGCTACCACGACAAGTACTACAAGAAGGCCCAGGACGCCCGCGCCTGGATCAAGCGCGACATCAACGACGCGCTGGACGACGCCGACGTGCTGGCTTCCCCGACGATGCCCGTCCCGCCGATGGAGATGGGCGAGAGCCTCGAAGACCCGCTCACGATGTACCTCGCCGACGCGAACACCACGCCGGCGAACCTGGCGAACGTCCCTGCGATCTCCGTCCCCGCCGGGGAGACCGACGACGGGCTTCCGGTCGGCCTGCAGTTCGTCGGGCCGGCGTTCGGCGAGAAGGCCGTCATCCGGGCCGGCAGCGCGCTGGCCTGAGTCGCCCTCGGCTTCGATGACCGGGAGTCTCGAACCGATCGCGCGACGGCTCGCGTTGCCGTACTACGACGACGCCCTCCCCGCCCACGACGAGTTCCACGCTCGGCGGGTCCGCGACGTGGCGGTCCGCCTCGCCGTCGACCTGGACGAACCCGTCGACAGCGACTGCCTCGCCGCGGCGGCCTGGCTGCACGACATCGGTCGTCCGCTGGAACGAACCGGCGAGATCGACGACCACGACCGGTGGGCGGCGGTCGAAGCGGCGGATCTGCTCGAACGCGAAGGCGTGTCGGCCGACCGGATCGACGCCGTCGCGGACTGCATCCGGGCGCACAGCATCCGGTCGAGCTCCCCGGAACCGGAGACGCCCGAGGCGAGACTGCTCTTCGACGCGGACAAACTGGACGCGACCGGCGCCCGCGGCATCGTCCGCCTGGCCTGTATCGTCGGCGAGCGATCGGGGAGAGCCGGCGAGCGGTACGCGGCCATCGACGACGTGTCGGTGGCCGACGACCCGCCGGACTGCCCGGACGTGGCGCTCCTCCGGAAGTCGGCCGCCGAGCGCCTCGCCGCCCTCCACACCGAGCCGGGCCGCCGCCTCGGAGCGTCGCGGCGTCGCTTCATGGACGAGTTCTTCGCGCGATTCGACCGGGAGTCCGGGGTCGCCCCAGAGCGGTGAGCCGGGCGACGGTAGATTCAAGCGACTGCGGCGAGCATCCCGCGGCCATGTCGGATGGAACGGACGGGCGGGCCGACCCGAGTGAGGTGTTCAGCGCCGTCGCGGACGGGACGCGGTTCGCGATCCTCCAGGCCGTGTGGGACCTGACGAAGACCTCGGACGGGGACGAGGCCGCGTCGTTCGCGGACGTCAGGGACGCGGCGGGCGTGCGGGACTCCGGTCAGTTCAACTACCACCTGCAGGAGCTGCGACCCCGGTTCGTGCGGAAGACCGAGGGAGGATACAAGCCGACGCACGCCGGATCGCGACTCGTGGGCGCGGTCGTCTCGGGCGTCTACACCGACGACGAGACCGCGGTCGAACCGCGGCCAGTCGGTGACTGCCCGATCTGCGACGGGACCATCGAGGCCGGGTACGCGAACGGGCAGATGGACGTGGCGTGCGTCGACTGCGACGTGACGATCACTGACATGGCGGCGCCGCCCATCCTCGCCGCCCGCCGCGACGTCGAAGATCTCCCGGAGGTGTACAACAAACACCTTCTCAGCGAGATCGAGCGGATCAACCGCGGGTTCTGCCCGTACTGTCACGGGCGGATAGACGCGTCCGTCGACGAGATGGACGGGCCGGACGTCGACGGCTTCGACGGGTTCCTCAACGTCGTCTACGCGTGCCGCGAGTGCGGCGGTACCATCCAGTCGGCCGTCGGAGCGGCGGTAATCGATCACCCGGCAGTCGTCTCCCTGTTTCACGATGCCGGAATCGACGTCCGGGCCACCCCGATCTGGGAACTCGACGCGCTGGTCGATGCGCCCGGCGAGATACTTTCCGAGGACCCGCTCCGCGTCGAGACGACGATCGAAGTCGGCGGCGACGCTCTCGGTCTCACACTCGACGAGGATCTCGACGTGATCGAGTACGAACGGCGAAACGTGAGCGAAGGGACGAACTGATCCGGCGGGCCACGGGGGGTTCAGACCGTCGCGAGGGAGTCCTCGACGGGGACGGCCCGGTCCCAGTAGTGGGCGTGGATGTCTCGGCCGAGTTCGACGGCGCCGCGAACGCGGTCTACTGCCAGTGCCACCAGTCGATCTACGACCCCTTCGACGTCGTCTCGAAGGTGTTCACCGCGTTCCCCCGTCCCGAGGGCTGACCGCGCGGTCGCGGACCCCGGAGGGAGCGACACCCTCGAAAATTTACTCGTTCCCGACTCACAGGAGGCTTTTCAGTATCTGCCCCCAACGTGGAGGTGATGCCGGAGATCACCGTCTCGGAAGACCTGTACCGCCAGATCGAGACAGAGTGTTCGGACGGCGACGTCGACAAGACGCTGTGGAAGATGGTCGGCAGTTACCGCCGAGCGAACAACCCCGAAGCCGACACGACCTGATCGCCCCCGGGAACGTCCCGACAGTTTTCCGCCCGAACGCCTCGACGGACAGCGACAGTTAGTGGGATCGCCCTCGGCGTCGCAATGGGCGCGAGGCTGTGCGGGGGAGCGTCCGACGAGAACTGACGATTAGAGCAACTGGTCGTAGACGTCGGCGAGGCGGTCGACCGAGCGCTCGACGCTGATAGACTCCCGGCGGGCGAGACACTCCTCGCCGAGCCGGTCGCGTTCGGCGAGCGTCCGCTCGATGACGTCCCGGAAGGCGCTCACGTCGTCCGGCGGCGCCTTGTAGCCGGTTTCGCCCTGGTCGATCGTGTCTGCGAGGGCCGCGCTCGCGACGCCGGCGACGGGAGTGCCGCAGGCGTTGGCTTCCAGGGCGGCGATCCCCTGCGTCTCGACGGGGCTCGGGAACGCGAACACGTCGAGCGCCGAGTAAAACGAGGGGAGTTCCTCGCGGTCGACCCAACCCAGGAAGTGTGCGTCCACGTCCGCCTGGTCGGCGGCGCGTTCCAGGTCGGCGCGCGCCGGCCCGTCGCCGCTGAACACGAGCGTCGCGTCCAGTCCCTCGGTAGCATCGACGATCGCTTCGAGGTTCTTCTCGTAGCCGTGCCGGCCGGTGTACCCGACCAGCGGCCCGTCCGGAATGTCGTGGCGCCGGCGGAAGCGTTCGGTCTCGACCGGGCGGAAGAAGTCGACGTCGACGCCGTTCGAGACGACTTCGACGGTCGTCGCGGTGCCGACGGTGTCCCGGACGTGGTCGGCCGTGCGCTCGCTCGGCGCGACGACCACGTCCGTCCGGTCGAGGAAGCGCCGCTCGTACTCCTCGGCGCTGCGCTCGACCGCGCGTTCGATCGGACGGGTGAACGCGAGGTACTCGGCGTACTCGCTCGTCGGGGTGTGATACGAGGCGACCATCGGCAGGTCGTGTTTCCGGGCGAGGCGCATCCCCGCGAGGCCGAGGCTGAACGGCGAGTGGGCGTGGACGACTTCCGCGTTGTCGACGGCTTCCGGGACGCCCGGGACGCCGACGCGGAAGCCCTCGTAGAAGGGGAAGGGGAGGCTACTGACGGGGTACTCGCCTTCGCCCGCGTGGTGGTCGCCGTCGGGGTAGACCACGTCCATGCGGCCGCCGCGCCGGTGCCAGCGGTCCCGCCACGTCTGGACGGTGTAGGTGACACCGTTGTGCGTCGGCAGGTAGGTGTCCGTGAACGCAGCCACCCTCGGCAGGTCCATGGAGCCATCGTATGCTAACCGGGGCTTAATGCGTTGTCATCTCGACCGCCGGCCAGCCGCGCGCGGCGCCGCCCGGCCGCACACGAACGCAAAGTATACCTGCCGGTCGGCGGCACGTACCCACGACCGGATGGATACCGAGACCGTCGCCCGCGAGCGCATCGACCGCCTGCGCGAACTCGCCGAGGAAGCCACGCTCGCGGGCCGAGAGGACCGCGCCCGCCGCTACGTCCGCCGCGCGCGCCGCATCGCCGAGCGCAACCGGATCGGCCTCCCGCCCGAGTTCACCCGCTTCACTTGCGACAGCTGCGACGCGTACCTCCGCCCCGGGCGGAACGCTCGCGTGCGCCTGCAGGACGGCCACGTCGTCGTGACCTGCGACTGCGGGGCGCAAGCCCGGTATCCGTACGACTGACGCCCGCTGGAGCGCGAGTCGACCGTCGAATTCCCGCCGTCAGCACCCGTAACCTTTGAACGGCTTCACTCCAAGTAGTAGAGACATGAGCGACTCATCTCGCGCACAGCGGATCCACGAACTCGACGTGACGGTCTGGGTCGGCAAGAACGGCCTCGACCCCGTCGAAGACGAACTGAACGACCAGTTACAGGACAGCGACTTCGTCAAGGCGAAGTTCCTCCGGGCGGCCCGGGGCGGAACCACGACCGAGGAGCTCGCGGCCGACCTGGCCGAGCGGGTCAACGCAGAGGTGGTCCGCAGCCGGGGTCACACCGCGGTGTTCGAGCGATGACCAGGGGTACATCCGGCGTCGGGCCGATCACGCCGCTCCAGCAACAACCGGTCGAGGGCGACACACCGGGTCCGATCGCAGACTTCCTGATGGAGGTCGTCGGCCTCGACGCGCCGCTGGCGGGCGCCGTCGGCTCCGCCATCACCTTCGTCGTCGCGTTCGTCGCCATCTACCTGCTCGGCCGTCTCTTCCTCATGCCGCTGGTCGACCGCCTGTTGAGCGCGCGCGACCTCGACATGCACGCCCGCCGGCCCCTGCAGAAGCTCGCTGGTATTCTCATCGTCTTCGTCGCTATCGGCGCCGCCTTCGCCTTCGCCGGCTACGGCAACATCCTCACCGCCCTGGCGACCATCGGCGCGGCCGCCACGCTCGCCATCGGGTTCGCCATGCAGGACGTGCTCAAGAACTTCGTCGCCGGCGTGTTCATCTTCACCGACAGACCGTTCCGCATCGGCGACTGGATCGAGTGGGGCGACCACGCGGGCGTCGTCGAGGACATCAGCCTCCGCGTCACTCGCGTCCGCACCTTCGACAACGAACTGCTGACCGTCCCGAACTCGAATCTCACCGAGGACGTCATCAAGAACCCCGTCGCGAACGACGAACTCCGACTGAAGTTCGTCTTCGGCATCGGCTACGAGGACGACATCGACGAGGCCACCGAGATCATCCTCGACGAGGCCGACGCGCACGAGGGCATCATGAGCGACCCCGAGCCCTCGGTCCGGCTCACCGAACTCGCCGACTCATACGTCGGCCTCCAGTCGCGTTTCTGGATCGACAACCCCAGTCGGTCGGACTTCGTCCGCATCCAGGGCGAGTACGTCACCGCCGTCAAGGACCGCTTCGACGACGCCGGCATCAACATCCCCTACCCCCAGCGGGACCTGCACGGCGGCATCGAGCTCTCGAACGTCGAGGGCGTCGCCGAACCGGCGGCGGGCGACGACTGAGAAACCACTTTTTACGGACGGGGGTTTCCTCGGTCGCCTGCGGCGACCTGCGGGAACCCCCGTCCGCAAAAACTTGGGGAAAAACTACCTTCTCGTTCGGTCGCTTCGCTCCCTCACGAGAAGTGAATCGGCTCGCTCCGCTCGCCGAATGCTCTCCGGCAACACCTGCAGCCCTGCCCTTCCCCGGGTCGCACGGCCGCCGCTTCGCGGCGACACGTGCTCCCGGCCACCGCGACCGCGACTCCGACGCCGCGATCAGCGCCGCATCTCTGCCGCTTACTCTCCGCTTTCACCCGCCATTTCGGCCGCTTCCGCCGGATACGCGTCCGCCAACAGCCCCCGAACCGCGTTCGTGAAGAACTCGGGGTTGTCGAGGTTCGACGCGTGTCCGCCACCCGGGATCACGCGGACGGTCGCGTCCGGAATTTCAGCGCCGAGTCTAGCGGCCTGTGTCCGAACAAATCCCGCCTCGTTCTCGCCGTACATGACGAGCGTCGGGACCGAGATAGCCGTGAGGTCAACCGCGGATCGGTGGAAGAACGCCAGGGCGCGGATAACCTTCGCAAACTCGTCGGTTTCCATGCTCGGCCCAGTCTCCCGGAGTTTCTCGACGTTTCCGTAGTCGCCGCTAAACTCCTCGCCGGCGATACGCTCTTGCACCCAGACCATCACCTTCTCGACGCGCTCGTAGCCGAATATCCGCGCCGGCGGGATCGTGGCCCGGGGGATCACCGACCGCTGAAGCCACTCGAGGGGGGAGAGCAGTTCTGGCGTGAACGTATCCGAGAGGACCAGCCCCGCCAACCGGTCAGGGTGGCGGGCCGCGTAGACCTGTGCGATGCAGCCGCCAGTCGAGAACCCGCAGACCACGGGTTTCTCCAAGTCGAGCGCGTCGATCAAGGCCGCAAGGTCGTCGGCAAACAACTCGATCGAGTAGCGACCGACGGCGGAACCGCCGGTCCGGCCGTGGCCCCGGACGTCGTAAGTTATCACCGAGTACTCGTCGCTCAAGACGTCGACCTGGGCGTCCCACTGGGTGCGGTCGAGAATCGCCGCGTGGACGAACACGACCGGTGGCCCCTCTCCGCGGCGCTCGTAGTACGTCTCGATGTCGTTGGTTCGGACGGTGGGCATGCCGGCGAGTAGGCGCTCCGGGGGGATAAGGTCGTCAGCGGTCGCGGTGCGGAGTGGTGCGGGGCGGTGTGGGGCGGAGCGAAGCCGTCGCAGTTCAGCGCGGTCGCGGTGCAGCGCGGTCGCGGTGCAGCGCGGTCGCGGTGCAGCGCGGTCGCGGTGCAGCGCGGTCGCGGTGGCCGGGAGGCCGTCTCGTCGGCCGCCCCGGGGAAGGGCAGGCCTGCCGCGAGCATCCGAAGCGCAGCGCCGGTTCACCGCTCGCGCGGAGCGCGAGCGGCCTTTTTCACCCATGTTTTTGCTGGAGAGGTACCCGCAGCGAGCGAAGCGAGCGAGGATACCTCTCCGGGAAAAAGATGGTGGCAGTATGAATGGTCGGACGCCCGGGGTTGCCCGGTCGTTCGGACGCGGGGAATCCCGCTTGCCTCCTCCACCCCGCGACCCTGCGAGCGACGGGTGTCCGAGGGTCCGCTGCTCGCTTCCGCGCCTGACGGAGTACCCTCGATCAACCACGGCCGCGCGTCCCTGCAGACGCGAAGCCGTGGACCGCCGTCCCCGCAGGACGAGGCTTCCACGTTGGCTCGCGGGGCCCACGCCCGTCTGTCCGGACGCACCCGGGATTCGGCCCCCGCTGAAGGCCATACCGCGGGTGACGAGCAGGGCCTAGCTGCCCGGCCTAGTCCACTCTGAGGTACCGCCGTCCCCCATAAGGGCCTTTCGGGTCTCCGCCGTCAGGCGGTCCACCGATCCCGGCGCGCGAACAGCGCTCGTCACCGGCTCAGAGAAGTCCGAGGGTCCGCGACCACCAGAGGCTCGCCGTCGGGATCACCAGCGCGACGGCCGCGCTCGCCCACCGGTGGTAGGTGATGATCGCTGGCGCGTCCATGTCGAAGACCACCTGCTGGGGGACCGTCGCGGCCCACAGCGCCGTCACGACGAACGTGAACCCACCGAGCGCGATCCCGACTCCCGCGGCGAGCGGCGGGTCGGTCCGCTCGTCGCGACCCGCGGCGAGCACGATCGCCGTCACGAGCGCGAATATCCCGCCGACGAGCGGGTTCAGCACGCCCTCGCCGTAGTAGGTCCCGACGGCGGACGCCGGGGCGGTTCGCACCAGCCCGTACGGGACGGCGAGCGACACGAGCACGAGAACGCATCCGACGACGCCGACCAGCGGCGCGAGCCGCGTCTGCTTCATGGCGGTGTCTGCGGACGCTGCAGTTTTAACGACGGTGGTTTCCGGTCCGACGCCGGAGACGAACCGGCCGTGAGACCCGACTGCCGAGTCGAAAAGCCGACAACGCGGGACGCCGAAGCCGGGGACATGCCATTCGGCGACACCGCCAAGAAGATCAGCCGCGTCGCGGACATCGCGGAGAAACTCTACGAACGACTGAACCAGGTCATCGAGCAGGTCCAGGACGTGCGCGAGCGAGTCGAGAGCACGAGCGACCAGATCGAATCGATCGACCGCGAACTCGCCGAACAGCGCGTGATCGTCGAAGCAATGGCCGAGCAACAGGACATCGACGTCGACGCGCTCGTCGCCGAGCGACTGCCCGATCCCGAGGCCGAGGCCCCGGACGAGGGCGACGCCGACGAGGCAGGCGACGTCGGCGACGGCGAGGACAACGCCACCGCCGACGAGGGAAGCCCCGCCGCAGACGACGAGGGCAGCGCTACCGGCGACGGCGAAGGGGACGTTTCGGCGGACGCTGTCGCGGACAGCGCCGAAGACGCCGGCGACAGCGGCACCGGTGCCTGAAGCGCGAGCGAGCAGGAGAAACGAGACGCGAACGGACACGCGGTGTCGTTCTCACGTCGTGGCCGCGACCGGCGGCCGCCGCAGCGCCCCAGGTCAGCCGAGCAGTCGCTGGTGTTCGACCTTGAGACACCGGTCCTGGACGAAGTTCCTGCCGGCGTCCTCGACGCGCTCGCCCGCCTCGTCGTCCGTGATCCCGAGCTGGAGCCAGACGGTCGCCGCGTCGTCGCGGGCGAGCGCCTCGTCGACGATGTCGGGAACCTCGTCGCTCGGTCTGAACACGTCGACGATGTCGATCGACTCCTCGACGTCCGCCAGCGAGTCGTACGGCTCGCGGCCGAAGATCTCGTCGGCGTAGGGGTTGACCGGGATCACGTCGTAGCCCTGTTCGCGCATGTACGCGGGAATGTCGTGCGCGGCTTTGCCCGGCGTGCTCGACAGGCCGACGACGGCGATGGTGTCGGCGTCGAGGATCTCGTGGAGTCGGTCGTCGGAGTCGACTGGCATAGCCGCACGTTGGAGCGAGGCGATCAAAAGACTGCCGACGCCGTCAGCCGTCGAGCCGATCGACCGTCGCGTCCGGGACGGTCGTCGACAGCGTTCCGTCGGCCTCCACGGTGACGGCGTGGTCGAACAGCTGCCGGAGGGTGTTGAGCGTCTCCTCCTCGTGAGCCGTCGACTCGATGATGTGCAGGCCAAGCGCGTCGGCGTTCTCGATGCGACTCGTGAACACGTGCATGAACCGGAACACCGTCTGGACGTCCGAGTACATCAACAGGGTCGAGAGCGAGTCGACCAGCACGCGGACGTTCTCGATGCCGCGCTCGGTCCGGAACTCCTCGACGAACTCGGAGAACTTGATCCCGATCCCCGTCATGTCCTCGGGCGATGAGGCGTACTTCACGATGTCCGTGTCGCGCGCGCTCCGGCCCTGGTGTTTGGTGACGCAGTCGACGATCCCGATGTCGACGGATTCGGGGTCGGACACGAGCGCCTCGTAGTCGTTGAGGATGCGGCTCGCGCTGTCGCGGGTGGTGACGACGATGACGGCCTCTCCCTGTTCGGAGCCGTGGGCGAGGATCTCCAGCGCCATGCGACGCTTCCCGGAGAGCGGCGGGCCGGAAACCAGAAGGTTCGAGCCGGGCGCCAGCGTCGCGTTCCCGAACGTTGTTCCAAGGTCGTACATTCCTTCGAAGGTCACCACCGTTCCACGCCGAACCGCCGCGGGTCCGCGCGATATATATCGATTAGTTCCGGCGGTTGTTAAAATCTTTTTTATAATCCGGCCGCAGGGAGACGGATCTGCTTACACCGAGATAACGAGCGTCCCCCGCCCGATCACGAACGAGAGGATCGCCAGAAACATACCGTACTTGAGGTGTTCCTGCCCGTCGCCGGGGTCGGCGAACGCCTCGTACCCGGCGAAGAGCATGAGCGCGACCGCCGGCGCGACGACGACGAGGTAGGCGACGCCGAGCATGTCCAGCAGGTACGGGAGTGGACTCGCCGCGGCGGCGACGACCAGGAGCCCCAGGGCGACTCCCAGCGCGCGCTGATCGCCGACGACGACAGGAAGCGTGCGTAGCCCCTCCTCACGGTCGCCCGCTACGTCCTCGACGTCCTTGATGATCTCGCGGGCGAGCGTCGAGACGGCCGCGAGGAGCGCGAGTACGACCGTCGGCGGGACGTTCTCGACGGTCGCTCCGCCGAAGAGGAACGTGCTGCCACCGAGGTAGGCGACCAGCGCGTTGCCGGCACCGGGCGTCCCCTTGAAGAACTCCGTGTACGCTAGCAGCAGGAGCAGGTTGACGGCGGCGATGGCGAGCGCCAGCGTCGGCAGGGCCAGCGCACAGACGGTGGCCAGCGCGAACAGGACGACGCTGACGGCGAGCGCGCCGCGGGCGGAGACCCTGCCGCTCGGGATCGGGCGGCCGGGGTCGTTGATACGGTCGATCTCGCGGTCGAAGTAGTCGTTGATGGTGTTACCGGCGGCGACGGCGAAGACCGTCGCGGCGACGGCGGCCGCGACGGCCGGGAGTTGGTCCGCCGACGCGCTCGCGACGAACGCGCCGATGGCCGTCAGCGCGCCCGAGGCGATCGCGTTGCCCGGGCGCGTCAGTTCCAGAACCCCCTTCGCCCGTTCCATGTCCCACCCGTTCGCCGACGGCATCATAAATGGCGCGGGACGGCGCCGCGACGGATCGGGACGTTTAAACACGAACGCTCGTGTAGGAAAGAGTGCAGGGCGCTTAGCTCAGTTTGGACAGAGTGCTTGGCTTCGGACCAAGCTGTCGCGGGTTCAAATCCTGCAGCGCCCATTCCTTTGCAGCCCGACTCGGATACAATTCTGTTCATCCGGTAGCGGCGCTGTTATTCCCGGAATCAGCCGATACTGGCGTATCGGAATCGACCCCTGAGACTGACACAAGGTCGGGACAAACTGCGGCCCACCGCCGTCCTGCGATTCTCCGACGCAAAGCCCCGTCTCCGACGGGAGGGGTGGAGGCATGAGCCAGGCCGTCAGCCAGGGGGAGGAAGTCCCCGAGACGGCCGTGCGGAACCGGTCGCAGTACGCCGATACCCTACACCGGGTAGACCCCGATTCTGACGACCCCGAGCCGGCGTGCGTCGAAGCGGAGTACCGAGAAGATGCCGAGTTCACGGACGTTCCCGTTGCGGCGTATCCCCACTACAGCCTGTGCGGGAACCCGGAGTGTTTCGGGAGTGAGTGGTGGTGAGGTACCAGTCGTCCCTCTTCGAGTACGAAGAGGATCTGTCGGCGCTGTCGGACGCTCAGCGGGAAGTGTACGAAGCGGTCGAGCAGGACGGCTACGGGATGCGGGAGTACGCCCGCAAGACCGGCCGATCGCCCGGCACTGTCGGGAACCTGTTACGCCGCGCTCGCCGGCGTCTCGATGGAGGTGAGGCGGCGTGAGCGAGTTCGTCCGTGCCTCTCGCCTCTATGACGTGGAGGCAGGCGAGCGCGTCCGCTGGGACTGGAGCGGTCAGCAACCGGTCGCAGAAAGCGAGGCGCGGGTCCAGCGCGCCGTCGCTGAATCCAGTTACGAGGGGTGAGCGCAGGTGCGCACCGTCCGACTCGCCCCACACGAGTTCAACGCAAACCTGTTGTTTAACGATAACGGCCTCGCACCGTTCTTCGGGTTGGACAGCGCGGTCAAGCAAGCCGGCGGCTCCCGTCGCGAGGAGTTCCACGCCGACGGTGAGCGGTGGGTTGCCCGGCTGTCCTACCAAGAGAGCAACATCGTCCACCCCGGCAGTCAGACACCGCAGGGGACGGACTTCCGCATCGAGACCATTCGCGAGTACCGCATCAAGGTGATGCGCCATCCGTCGCAGGACTCCGCCGGACAGCAGGATTTCACGGCTCACGTAGCACCGCGCTGGCCTGGGATGAAAGGTGAGAAAGGCGATGGGACGCGCGTAGAGATTCCCGTCCCCGACGGGTTCGGTGAGGGGATTAACGTCCGGGTGAAGGGCTCGAACATCGCGTTCGAGCGGTACCCGAAGTTGCTCCGCCGCGCCGCCGGCGTGCTCGGTATCGCGGCGCGGTACTTCGAGGACCCACATCCCTACTCGAACATTCAGGACGCCGAGCGGTACGCACGTGTCCACAAGGACGCGAGCGGCCCGGTCCACGCTCGCGATGGGCCGCTGGCGGCGATGGGTCATCTTCTCGAAAGCGACCGTTCAGGCTACCGCAAAGTCGTCCAAAACGACGACGATGAGCGCGGCCGGAACCTGCCCGGTTACTACCACACTGCGACGCTCGACGCGAGTCGAGTGCGCGAGGGGTTCCCCGACCACGCTTTGCCGAAAGAGGTGAAGCACTACTACGCTCGTGAAGCGGCGTCGATGCCGGACGATCACCCGCTGTCCCATCCGAAGGTCGGTGCGTCGCTCCAGGCGTCGCTGCTGGAGAACGACGAGACGGTCCGCTGGCGAGATCTCGACCGACTGCAGCGAGAGCTCGATCAGACCGTGTTGTCGGTGCTGGCCGACGCCGGTCTGGACGTCGCCCCGAGCGATGGGCATGGGCCGTTCGTCGCCGATGCGTACTTCGAGCCGGCTGTCGACCAGAGTGGTCCCGAACCCATCGGGCTGGACCTAACTCGGGTCGAACAGTCCCAGGAGAGCGTTGTGGTTCGTCACCTCGCAGACGGCCTCTCGCCCGTGCAGTGGGAGGCGATGGAGACGCTGGTGACAGACGGCGGCCAAGTGGAACCAGCGGATATCGCGGACACTCACGGCCGGCACGTTGAATCTGTCCGGCGGGCGCTCCGGGAGATGGACGATCTCGTTGAGCGCGAGTATGCGTCGGTGTCGTTGCGCTCGGAGTACGTCGCCGAGATGGTTCACGCCGCTGTCGACGAGGCGCGCGACAGCCTGGAACGGGCCGCGGAGACGACGGCGAAGGCGATGGAAGCCGCCGAGCGTGGGCTGAACGAGACGATGAGTGCGTTCATCGCCTGGGCTGCCCGCCACGGTGTCGACGTTGATGATGCCCGCGAAGCCCGGATGACGCTCCGGTTCGAGGGCACGGTCGCGAGCAACGTGGGCGAGTCGATTCGAGAGGGGTTCCGTGTCTGGAAGGACGCGGGGATGCCCGAGCAGCGATACCGAGAGGCGCAAGTCCGGTTTGGTGACGGCTCGATCAGCGACGCCTGGCGGTTCCTGAATACCGGGTAGCAGCCCGCCCGAGTAGAGGCATCACTGTCCGTCACCCCTGTTTTCCGGGTACTATCCAACTGGATTTGTGCTATCCAGCTGTTTTTCCGCAACCTCGGTTGTACTCGATGGAGACCGCGAGCGCCAGCTGGGCGTCGCCGCCGCGACGGAATCCAACCCGGGGGGTTTGGTTCCGTCTTAGGGGTGTGGCTAAGGCCACTTCATTAAAACACAAACCTCGGCTAAAATCCGCACAGAACTCTCGAATGACAACTCAATTAATAGATGTAGATCTATACTGGAATCTCTATATAGTCACTAATAATACCTTTTGCATTCGCTGCCAAGTCCAGAATTTCTCCTTCGGTAGAGCTTATATCACGCGCTTCAAGCCAGCTGTCAATAGATCTGTTCATAAGGTTTCCTGCTTCCACGACAGCGAAAGGGTTTCTAGCAGGGCCTCTGAATTCAGGGATTCTGTGATAATTGTGTAGCGGATTATAACACTTTGTGAGGTTTTGTTGTTCTAAAGCGTACCACACACCGTGAACGGTGGCACTGTGCAACGAGAATCTTAGATTATACACATCTTCACAATCTGCTTCTTGTGCCATTGTGCGAGTGTCAGTATTCCAACTACCCACATCTACTGGGAGAAGAAATGTATATCTTTGCTCCTCAAGCGCTCGTTCCAATTTATCCATTTTCTCCTCTATTTGGCCGGCATCTCCTTGATAATTTGTTAGAAAATCTGATGCATGCTCTAAGAATAACTTCTGCTGCCCAAGCCCATACTCGATAAAATCTTGATAATCTTCTTTTTCACCTTGTTTATTGAACCATTCCAGCGTGATATATGTGTCAGACATACATCGCAATATCGTGCCACCAATATCCATTGACCAGGCGTTTGGTGTAGTCGCAAGTTTGGTTGAGAAATTAACTTGCCTCATCAATAGGGCATCTAAGACAGAATCTTTTCCGCTGAATTCTGGGTCTGGATCGGCTTTCCACCATGTATCCAGTAATATTCTTCGAAGGTTCTCATCATACTCTATGCCAAGCGAAATCAAATTATCAGTGATTTCGTCAAGCGGATTCTGTTCAATTGTATCCTCTGACTCTTTTCCTTCGAATTGCTGAGGAAAGATACAGTCAGTAATTTCAAATCCTCTTTTCCAGAATCGCTTGGCCCAATCACTCTGACCATCTTCTCTAAAACCCCGAGTAGATTTCGTCGCGGCCCTAACTGTCGCTGCCACTTTTTTAGACTGTTCTGTCTCTGGATAATGCATCAGGTCATTAATATCCTCAAGCGCTGTACCTGGTGGGATCTTTAGATTTCCTGTCGCCATTAACGAAAATAGATAGGTGGCTTGAGCAAGGGTCGCCTTTCGTGATCTCCGATTTGATAGTTCATCAACTAAAATCTGGAGATTTTCTAAATACTCATCAGTGTGGTTCTCCTGATTATTGATTAGACCTGCTTGGGGGAACGAAGGGTATAGATCAACAAAGGGCCCCAATGCATTATCTAAGTCTGATGCTATGTCATCATCTAGATTCTCTCTCAATTCCCGAAAATCAGAATCAGTGAGCCCATCAAAATCACATGAATAAACATAATCAGAACCATTGAATAATTCTTGAGCCTCTTGAGCGCAGGTTTTAGTTATTTCAACTGCCCTTCGAGGATCATTATTTTCGAATAATAAACCAATCCAAATAATTTCCGGTACTACTTCGTACTGCCAATTTACTGGCTCTAACTGATCGCCCAGAGTATCTAAGAAGGGCGGGACAAATTTCGTTCTGTCTCGTTGGTGATCGCTAAGTACTCCGTTATTATCTCCCATCGAGATGGAGGTGGGTTACAGAATAGATAAATCTTGACATGACATTCCTGATCAGAGGAGTAAAGGCCTTTACCTATTATTCAGTCACATAATTCAGAAGAATAAAAATCTATTATCATAGTATCAACCATCTTCGTCTGGAAAAACCAACTTCCGCGAAAGGATACGAATGAGATGACTAATAGAGTAATAGCGATCACAACGGATTCAACAGGGTCTAAAATAAATTCTACTCCCAAGACATAATTTAGATAAACCACATAAAAGTGAAGAAAGGCACCTAATCCCGAGATCACGTATATACTTCGATGAAAAAGGGACAATATCGTGAAACGGTTTAACCGACCGACGTTGTTATTAAGTAGGTGAGATTGCGTCAAATTGTATAACTTGAAATCATCATGTCGCTGATCAATCTCTCCCACTTTCTCAGCATCTCCATCATCAAAATAAACTAAAGCGCCTTCTAAGAATCGCTTTCTTAGAGTTCTTTCATCGTCACTCCTTGCCTTATTCATTCTTCGACTAAACTCATGAATAGCTGGAAGATAGTCATCAGAGAGGATGCACCTACGAAGGAGTTCGTCACACTTTCGTGAAATACCTTCTTGCATCACTCGACCAAAAGCATATCCTAAAACTAATACGACAAATCCTCCGACGACACCCATTTCCATGATGAAATCTTTCATCAGATAGAATTGGGGTGTTGGAAGAAGAGAAAGCCCAATCACCATCAAGAACACTCCCGGAATCACGTTTACAATCGAATCCCATATCGTGAATTCAGAGTATCTCATAGATTGAAGAGATGGGTCATCCCATTTAAAGTGATTACTTCGAGCTGTTCATTTCAATACCCGCACGTGATTTCTAACTCGAAGAATTGTCCGCTGCAATATGAGCACATCTGACCGAATTCTATATTTATTTCAGATCTTCTGTAGAAGCAAACATGTCGGAGGAATAGCCATATCTTGCTATAAACCAACCTCAGAACGAAACCTGCTTTCAGTAGGCTAACAACCGTATTCACAATCATCGGGTTGCAATTACAAAGAGGTACACAATTAGAAGATCTCGCTTATCTCGATTTTCGCCTGTCTGCTATCTCGATGATCTCCGCCGCCATGCCAATGTAGCCGTGGTAGTCGCGATGAGTGACGCATCTCCCATTTTAATACTTGCACACCCCGTCCGCGGATCCGGTACGGTGCGAAGACATACCATCCATTCTCCTTTCGTAGCTGTCCGTGAAATTCTTCGTATATCTTGAAGTTCCCCGGCTGTCCGTCCGCGTGTCGGTGCATTGCAGCCTTGATTTCGACAGGTGCCCCATCTGGCCGAAGTGCATCGTGCCAGCTACATCGTCTGAGCTCGAGGCAGTACCGCTCGGTGGCCTGGCGCTCAACGAGCGTTCCGTAGTGGTTGGCGCGGTGACTCGGCATCTTTCACGCGCTCCTCGCGCTCGTCGCGCGTCTTATATATAAACCGGGCCGCCCCCTGGCTGCGCCCGGCCCATCGGTCGCTCTCGCTCCCGCAGGGACGAGAGCGCGCTGTGGGCCAGTACATACGGGGGGTGTGTATCCGTATCCACCTATCCATCCCCGCGCAGTCATGCGATTACCTCTTCGACGCTGGTAATCGTATCTCGGTGTAGGTTCTCCTCGGTGTGTTCCTTCCAGCGAGATTGTACCCATCCGTGGCTATACGGAACGTATTGCGCGGTTTCACGGTTGCTCATCCCCTCTTCTTTGCACCTGACGACTGTCCAGATAGCTGTCCGCCGAACAGCCTCATCAGGCTCTAACTCGTCGGAGTCATCGATACGCGACCACGACCAATCAGAGGCTTCGTCGGTGTTGTATCGCCAGTCCGTCGGTGGGACGCCCTCGATCTCGAATTGGATATCCGCGAGCTGCGCACTCTTGATGCTATCTGCGACGATTGCACGCTTCGGCGATTCCTTCTTGATGATGGTGCCGACGCGCCAGAGGAGCGGGTGGATAGACTTCGGACCGTGGGCGATGTAGATGAGCGCGCCGCCGTACTTCCGAATCTTGTACACCAGCGGGGCCATTTTCTGTGCCGTCTCGTAGCCCTGCTTCCCGCGGCCACTGGCGGCGCTGCTGAACTCGTCGCCCAGGAAGGTCTTCGGACGCTGCTCGTTGTGCAGGGGGTCACCGTCCTGTTCGACCCACTCGGTGAGCGTCCCGTAGTTCGGGATATAGCCGTCCTGAGCGGCGCCGTCGCTGTCTATCCACGGGTCCTTCTCGTGGAGGCTCTGGATGTTCGTGCCGACGATGTGGTCGCCATCGACGAGCTGGTCGCGACGTTGTGCGAGCAGGCATGCGAAGTCAGTTTTCCCCGCGCCCATCTCCCCGAGGATGACGATGACCGGCGCAGGGCCGCCCACGAGATCGTCGATTTTCCCGATGGCTTTCATCCCGGAGATATCGGCCTGCTGGCCTTGGTCGCCGGTCTGGAGTTTGAGCGTCTGCATGTCCCCCTCTTTGATTGCTTTCCGGCCGGCGTCGGTTGCCTCGACGCCGGTGATATCGCGCCATTCAGTGAGGTCTTTCGCCTGCCCGGGCATCTTCCCCGGCCGGTCGGCTTCCTGGGGGTCGTAGTGCATCCGCATCACCGACAGGTACCGCGATAGCCGCGGGTCCTGCACGGTTCCGGTGTGGGGGTCGGCCACCGGGTCTCTGTGCCCATGCCCATGCAGGTGCTCGCCGTACTGTGCTGGCGTGTAGACGTCGTTGTCGTCAGTCATCGCTCACCACATCCTCGCGCTTCCTGGCGTCGTCCACTCGGTCCTGAAGGTTCCGCTCGCCGCCGGTGTAGTCGCCGATGCTCGGCATCTCGTCAGCGTCGAGACTCGGGATATCCTCGTCGTCCCCGGCCATGTCCTCGAACACCTCTTGGCCGGCGGTCCGGTCGAGAGTAACGCCGCGCTCGCGGGCTTCGGCGAAGTCGTTCACCGTCTCTTTTTCGTACTGGACGACCCCGCGGGACCACTTCGCGCGGGTGTCTGCGAGCTTTTCAATCTGGTCGAGCATCCACCCGTGCATGTCCACCATCATTGATTTCGATGTGTAGAGTTGCGTATCCTCTAATCCCGACAGCCAGACACCTTTCACCCGGAGTTCGTCGATATCATCGAGATACTCGTACTCCCGGACGGCCCAGGCGCTCCCGCCATTGATGGGGTACGGGTCGGGGCCGTCGACGGTCTTGTTCCGCCACGTCTGCGGCGGGACGTAGTGCTTCTCGGCGTCTTTCTCGCTGTCGTCGCCGGCGTTGACGTGATGGACTTCGACCCAGTTGCGCCGGCGGAGCCACCGAGCGATAGCGACGCCGCCGAGATAGCACGGGATGCCGAGCACGAGCCACGCGACGATCGTCGCGCCGACCCACACCGGCGGCTGCGGAATCGACGGCTCGTAGTAGATGAACAGCGCGATGCCGCCCAGGACCATGCCGGTGACGAGGTACTTGAACTGTGCGAGCAGGTAGACCACGTGGTCCCATCGAGAGTTGAACGTCGGCGCGGGTCCGTCGGCCATCAGGCCACCTCCGGACGGCCGCGCTCGCCGCGCAGTTCGTTCCACCCGGCGATGACCATCCACGTGAAGGCGACGACCACGCCGATGATGAGCGCCTGGAGCGGTTCGAGTTCGCGGATAACGTCGAGGCCGCCGCCGCCCTCCTTGACGATGACGCCGTATAGTGGTGTGTTCTCCGTGGCGATGACGACGGCCGCGCGGCCGTTGACCTCAGTCACCGGTATCTGCACGGTAGAGGTCTCGCCGGCGCCGAACGATTCGACGCGAGTGTCACCCTTGCCGCCGCCAGTCGAGAGGAATCCGCCGTCAGAGAACACGATGTTCTGCACGGTCTCCGAGCGGATGGTCACGCGAGCGACACCCTTTTTCGGGAGGTACTCGCTGGCGACGATCTCCGTCGCCGAGTCGATCCGCGTCGCGTTCCCATCCGAGTCGGGCGCCGGTGGTTCGGTCGGGACGGGCGTCTGCGTCGCGGTCGCGTTGTCGCCGAGCGAGATGTTCGGCACGGTGATGTTGCGGTCGGCGGTCGCGTTGGTGAGCCAATCGCGCGCCCGGTCGGCCTGCTCGCCGCCGCGGTCGGCGCCCTCGGACTGGAGCCAGTCGGCGACGGTTTGCACGTCGTCGAGCGTCGCGTTCCGGGGGTCGGTCTCCAGCGCGTCGCCTAGATCCTCGCCGGGGGTCGCCGTCGGCGTGGTCGTCGCGGTCGCGGTGGCGTTCGGCGTCGCGGTCGCGGTGGCGTTCGGCGTCGCGGTACTGTTCGCCGTGGGCTGTGGGCTGGCGACGACGCCGCCGGTCGCGACGGTCGCGAGCGCCAGCACTGACAGCACTGTGAGCACGAAAAAGCGCATGGGTGGTTACCTCCGGCCGCCGCCGTTCCCGACGAGGATGAGCGCCGCGGCCCCTGCGACCACGACGAGCGCGGCCGTCCCGCTGCCGCCGCCGAGCAGGCCACCGCCGCCGCCAGCCCCGCCGTTCAGGTTGTCCTCTCGGGCCTCGATTTCTTCCCGGAGGAGAGATAGCTCTTGGTAGAGCGCCTTCATATCGTCGGCAGACGTGGTTTCATACGTCTTCTCGACGATAGTGAAGTTCGTCCGGGATTTGCCATCCACCGTCTGAATCTCGGAGAGCGTGAAGTTCTGTGTCAACTCCCGCGTCTGCGAGTCGGTGGTGATCCACTGAGTCCCGTTGATGTTCGCCGGGTTGTAGGTCTGATTAACGGCGAACTCCCCGGTCGGTGGGTTCTCCGCCGACTGAACGATGCCCTGGAGTTGCGTACCGTCCCCCAGGGTGATGTTCATGTAGCCGGTCTGGTCGAGGTCGGTCGGCTGGTTGGTCCCGAGCATCGACAGCGTTGAAGCTGCCCATCCCTGATACTCGTCTCCAGGGGAGAACTCGTTTTGCAGGGTGAACGGGTCTATCAGGTCGGAATTGTTGATTTCGCCCGCCTGATACTGGTCGTAAGTCTGGTTGACGACCGTATCCATCTGGGCGATCGCACTGGTGGTCTGGGAGTCGATTTCAGTTAGTTGAGCCGCGTAGCGGTCAAAGTTTGCATACGGAAGCATTTCGTGGTTATCCGTCGGAGGCAGGAACTCGACTCCGTGGAGATCAAGATCGTCGCCAGTGTCGGACGTGCCGTCGCCGAAGCTGACGGTTCCGGTGCTGACGCCCACAGAAGCGGTGTGGGTCTGCGACCACGTATTGTCCGGGTTGTAGACGTAGTACTCTACTTCAATGGTTGCTACAGTGGCGCTAGAGCCGTTTTGAAGCTGGTACGACGTTGAACCGAACCCAGTGATGTTGACGTTGTTGACGTTCGAGTTGGTGTAGGTCGTGTTGAACCCGAAGACGTCCTCTTGAGAGACGCCAGTCGTGGAGTTCGCCAACTCGTGTAGATACTGAAGCTGGTAGACTTTAGCATTCCACTCAGCGATGTGATTAGTTTCAATCGCCGAGTAGTATTCCGAGATGTTCGCATTGGCTTCGGCTTTTGCAGTAGACTCGGAGCCGAGAGCGTTCAGCGAGCGGATGTAGGCCGCTTTCCCTTTGATGAGCGAGACCGTCTCCGTGTCCTGAAGACGGTTCTCCAGCATCGTCAGGTGATTCTCGCCAGCATCGGCCTGTGCCGCACCGGACTGGTAGATCTCCAACTTCGTTTCGTTCGCGTCGATGCCGGTCGTGTTGACCGTCTGCGAGTCGGGGGTAGCGCCACAGTCAACGATGTTGACCGCGGGGTTGACCGCCTCGCTCATGCTCTCCATCGTGTCACACGTAAGGTCTCGGTCTCCGCCGGTCGAACCCAGCCGGTTCTTGTTGTCCCAGTTGACCTTGCTCCACTGGCTCCCCGGCCCGATGTTCGGGTCCGCGGGAGCGCCTTCGATCCGCATGGTGATGGTCTCGTAAGCACCCGCGTTTTCGAAGACAACAGTCTTCACAGAGCCGTCCTGGACGGATGCGGTGGTCATCTCCTCGCGATAGAGCGTGACCGGGGTTCCACCGGGTCCATCCTCCGCGACGACTTCCACGGTGAACGTCGCGGCCCCCCAGTCGGTCGTATCGAAGCCGATGAATCGCACGTCAGCAGTATCCATCGTCCGTTCGTAGGTGTCGGACTGCGCGCCGACGAGTCCCGTCGCGAACGGCGCCGCGACCGACGAGACGAGCAGCAGCGCGACGAGCGCGACCGGCCCGATGCGCGAGCGGTCGCCCCTCATAGCGCCGTCACCCAGACGAACGCGACGGTTGCGGCGACGGTCGCCAGCGCCGACGCCGCCAGAAGTCGGTTCACCACTCGGTTCTCTCGCTTCTCTGCGGGCGATGGGTAACTCACGCTTCCATCTCCTCCCGCATCCCGAGCGGGTCGTCTTCCTGGTCGTCGTCCTGCTCGACGCCGGCGCCGGCGTCGCGGTTGCGGACGTGATGGAGCGCGACGACGGCGCCCGCCGCGATGGTCGGCACGACCACGGGGAACGGGTCGCCGACGATGGCCGAGGCGATGGTGCTCCCGGAGACGCCGATGGTCCCGGTGAGCCCATAGCCCATGAGTCGATCCATCGTGGTCACCCCAGGTAGCTGATGACGTAGTAGCCGCCGGCCTGGACGGCGAGCGAGATGATGCCGACGATCGGCTCGGCCTGGATGGCGCCGCGGGCGCCGAGGATGTCCAGCCCGGTCGCCAGCACGAGCACGAGCGTCCCGAGCGCGACGTAGCTCTCGACGGTCGCCTCGCCTTTCACGAGGTTGGCGAGGTCGGTGTCGACGTTGTAGTTCGCCCCGCGGTCGTTCACCCGGTTGGTGACGTAGGCCGCGCCGAGCGACAGCATCGAGAGCACGAACGCGATGGTGATCTCGGTGCCCTCGACGGTCCAGATGCTCCCCGAGAGCGCGTGGCCGAGAATGGTGATGGTCGCGATACCGGCCGTCACGGCGGCCGACAGCGCGAAAACGGTGCCTGCGAGCGCGTCTTCCATGTCGATTTGTCCGAACATTGGCGTCACGTCCGTCAGGGAGACGGACGCCCGACAGGCTCGCGCACTTCGGTAAAAGACAGGTAGCGACTATCCCACGGTTTTACAGCAATCGACACCTGATAGCTTGATTCCGCTAGCGTGACCGGTGCTCTGGGTCGTATAAGAATAGCTCCCCATCCCGGCCGAAACCATGAGTTCCAGCGGCAATCGGCCCACCGGCTGCCGACGGGCCTTGTATCAGGGGTGGCATCTCTGGCGATCAAAGTTCAACCCGTCACCGAAACATCCGTCGTGGTGCCGCTTTCGGTTCGATTGGGCTTGCACCCCCGTGCCTGCCCATTTCCCGAAGTATAAACAGTTAGCGGACGATTCTATTAAAAATTGAAAGCGTTATCTCGCGTCGAAACTACCTGATAGGTCAGCCTGAATGCTTGTTTCCACGAAACGACAGTCTGCCTTTATGGTGCGTACCGGATACTTGCGACTCGCATGCAGATTAAGCAACTCCTCAAAGAAGACGACGCGGTGTCGCCGGTCATCGGCGTCATCCTGATGGTCGCAATCACGGTAATCCTTGCGGCCGTCATCGCATCGTTCGTGCTCGGCATGGGCCAGCAGAACGACCCGACCCCCACTGCGACGATCGGGATGGACTACGAGGAACAAGACACGGACGAAGGGCTGCTTACGCTTTCGCACGAAAGCGGCGAGACAATAAAGTCTGACAACCTCTACGTGCGCGGCAGCAATCTTCTCTCCACAAACGAGGACTGGGACGGGGACGGGTCTGGTGATGCTGACACTATCAGTGAGGGTTCGTGGGCTTCCACGAGTGCTTACTCCCCAGGTAGTGAAATCAAGTCAGGTCAAGAGCTTACCGTCGGCGTAACCAGCTCGTACGATGTTAAGGTTGTTTGGCAGTCTCCTGAGGGTGATACCTCCTCAACGCTGAACGAGCAGACCGGCCCCGACGCCTAATCGCGCGTCGACCTCTCCACATTTCGTTCCGACCCCCGGTTTTTGAGGATGTCAAGCGCCACGTCAGAGGAATCCCTTGTTGTGAGACTCCGTCTTGCCATTCCAGACCGCTTTTAGCCGTTGGAACCCCCGGTCGCGCGTCGAGAAGGGCGCTCGCCGCGATATGCACACAAGGGAAATCGGGCCGTGTGCATATTCGGACCGACACCGAGCATCTAGACGCCAGTTGGAGTGCGGTGGGCCGTGGGCCAGTATGGCCTTTATCAGTAATCGGGCTTCCAGTTACTCGCTCAGACCTACTTTTTGGCCTCGTGTTCACGAGCGGTCGGTATGCGGATCCGCGAAGACGGCAAGCACGCGCACCGGACCAACACCATTGAGCAGGCTGCAGAGTTCTGGGACTGCAATAAGACTACGGCCCTGATGAAGTCTGCAGATTTCTCAGTACGCATGGACGAGAGGATCCAGGATATACTCACTCGGGACTATTTGAATGAAAGACAAAGAAGGGACATTGCAAATACCCTCTCAGTTCCGGGAGTATACGAAATCAAAGTCCACAGTGAACATGAGGTCCTAAAGTAAACTAGTTAATCAATTAATTCGTCCCAGAGATCTTCACGGAGCCTTGCAACTTCTTCTTCTGCCTGTTCAAGATCCTCCAATTCTTCGGATGTATGTTTTGAGATCACTACAGTAGTTTCGGAGAAAAATCTCTGTAGATCTTCGCGGTTATCCTCTATCACTGAGATCGGCCGGATATATGGTTCCTCAATATGTCCGTAGTGAGCGTTAAATCCGTCTTGGTATTCTTCACTCATGTGGAGCTTTTGCAAGACGAGGACTAGATCAGATGAATCATCGAGGGAGGATGAATATGGTTCCAACATGAGTACATTCTCGTGTTGCACATAATGGCGTAGACCTAGCAGAGTTCTTGAGGATGGTTCCCCACGATACGTGTCCTCCACATCAGAAAGTTCGCTTCTGTATTCTTCTCCTACACCATCTTGAATCGTGTTGTGGATCTGGAGTAAAGTGTATAGCCCTGAGAGATAATGATGGAGTTTGCGTTCAACCTCAAACACGTAATTTCGAGCCTCTTCATTTCTAGGGGACCCTGCCGGTTCTGGCAAGGAATGATTGTAGATTTCAGTTAGATCTTGGTAATCCGATTTCAGTGTCTCAAATCGCCAGAGGAATTTTCCTACCGCAGTGCTAACTTCTCTTGCATGGTGGTTACGAATTCGTTGAAATACGTTCTCTGAAGACATCCTACAATGTCTTCTATTGAGGAAGAATTAAACCCCTTTCCTATCCACATTTCTACCATGGGACAGATTAAAGAGAGTGAATTCAGGGTAGTAGATTTTGATGGTGTTGACTACACTCTGTACGATCTGGAAGAGGACTTTCCGGTATTCGTGGAGGAACAAAATGACCTGTACCCCTCTTCTCTTGAAACAAAGATCAACGAGATGGAGATTGGAAATAAAATCCGGGCCGAAATCCAGAGCGAATCGGTTACTCAACAGGATGATTATTGGCGGTTTTTAGACATAGAAATTCTCACGACTACTCGGTTCCATTATATCGATGACTTCGATCAAGTACCAAGTGCTGCAGAAAAAATGCTGAGACTAGGTCGACAAAATGACGAAGATATCGTCCGAAAATCTGTCAGTGTCGATGGTGCACGTTTAGGGTACCTATCAGCGATACCAGAATTTGATGAGACAGATTTGTGGCGAGATCTAAGAGGGGGCTTCCGAACTCACGAGATCGATATTGGCATGTTAGAAGATCTCTCCGAGCCTCCCTTTGAGATTATTTATGCTCGTAATTCAGATGGTTCAAATGTGTTCTATCATCTTGCCGAACAAGACACGGAACTAGCGGAGAAGGTGTTAGACCTTAATTAGAGCCATTTAACGAGGGCTCTGGTGATACTTCATTTCGCATTTTCCTGAAAACCCGTTCCTCTTCACCAGTACTCTGATTAACTAAATCTCGACTTGGCCAAGTGTGGATCTCAAGATTATCAAATCTCTCCGCCACATTCCGGACTGTCTTAATCTGGTCTACGGCGTATTCCTTCCACTTCTTCGGGTCTTCGAGTTTCCTGAATTCCTTCAGAGCTTCTTCCATCCCTGCTTCTTCCAAGGCTTCGACGCACATGTCGAAATTCGCGCCTCTGGGGTTGATCGGTTCGTGGAAAACCACTTCTGGATTGATCGCAGAGAACCAACTGAGCGCCTCGTGGATATCGTCCTCATCCATCGTCGGATAGGTTGGTGAGAACGACACGAAGCGCGGGACCCCAGCTTTCAGCATTTCATTGAGTGCTTCCCAGCGGGCCTGAGGCGGAGGAGCATTTGGTTCGATCGCACTGACTAACGAAGTATCGAAACTGGGAATCGAAGTCCCGACAGTAAGATTACCGTCTGCCTTCTTGAACAAGTCGATATCTCGGGTTACGTTTGGACTCCGGGTGAGGATACGAACCGGGACACCGTGCTCAACGAGCTCCTGAACACAGCCTCGGGTGATTTGAGCGGCGCGCCGATCTTGGTAACAGTCGGTCCCACTGGATAGCATTACGATGCCGCGCCCCCGTCTAGTTTTCTTCCAATCCTCGAAATCGGTGTCCTCTAACCCTTGGTGAACCCGCTCGGGGAGATCGTCTCGATACAAGAGATAATTACCCCAGTCACGCTGCGGGTCGTTTACGTCGGCACGATCTTCGAGCATCTGGTCCCGGTTGTCTATTGCGGGGGTAGAAGGGACGTAGCAGAACTTACACCCGTGGCGGCACCCCGTTGCAACGTTGATTACATAGTCACACAGGCTTTTCTCATGAAGCTTTGATTCACTGAGGACGGATTTGGTCGGGTCGGCATTGACTCGAAGACCGCCTTGCTCTTCGCCTTCTGCTTCCGTGGCACAGCTCCAACAGAGAAGGTGGCCGTCAGGCTGAGCGCTGAACCGGTCGTTTATCTGGTTTCCGCACTCGTAGCACACGAGCCCCTGCTGCCAGAGATTGATCCGTTGACCATGTTTACGTTCAGATTCTCGAAGTTCGTCAAGGGTGGGCTCTTTCCCGAGATCCTCGACAACCTGACCATCCTCATCGACGAGTCGGACGTATCTGTCGTACCAACCACCGTCGGGGTCTCGTTCGGTGTCGAGGTGCATCATTCCGCTTCTACCTTTCACTTAGATATCTAGATTTATAACTCCAAGCCGTGGGCGGAGTGAAAGTGAAAGTGGAGATTTATCTGCTAAATTCAAGCCGAAGCCGGGGGGCGGGGGTAGTCTTCTGGAGATTCTTTCTTTTCCATTTCTCGGCGGAAGTGGTCCTGACGATCTGAAACATGTTTTACGAATTGCTTATCAGGCCATAAGTGGACAGGGATGTTAAGTTCTTCACCAAGTTCTTCAACTGCTGTTAACTGACGTTTTGAATACTTGATCCACTGTTCACGGTTTTGGAGACTTTCAAGTTCTTCAGCAAGCTCATTTTGACCTGCTTCCCGGGCTGCTTGTACCGTCATGTCGAAATTGCCACCACGTGGATTAATCGGCTCATGAAATACAACATCCGGATCAAGTCGTTTTTTGAATGTCTTGAGAAGTTTCCGGAGGTCATCACGGCCCTGAGTCGGGTAGGTTGGAGACATTGATACATATACTGGCACTCCAGCATTACTGATCTCTTCAAGAGCATTTAGCCGAGTAGATGGGGCCGGTGCTCCGGGTTCTATTGCTCTCACTACATCGTCATCCAAACATGGAATGGAAGATCCGACAGTAACCAGCCCATTGGCGGCCTTGAAAACATCCAGATCACGCACAACGGCTGGACTTCGAGTTAATATTCTAACCGGCTTTTCATGTTTAACCAATTCAATAACGCATCCACGGGTTATCTGCGCAGCTCGTCGATCTTGGTAACAATCTGTACCGCTGGAAATCATCACGACACCTCGACCATCCTCTGTATGTTCCCATTTTTGTTTTCTCTCCAACTTTCTTGCAAGTCGCTCAGGAAGGTCATCACGGTAGAGAAGATAACTACCCCACTCTCGTTGTCCATCATCTACGCCTGCTTGCTCTTCAAGCATCTCTCCCCGTGTTTTGATATTTGGAGTACTTGGTACATAGCAGAATTTACAACCGTGGGAGCACCCCGTGGCGACGTTAATAACATAATTGCAGAGATTCTTGTGATGAAGAGATGAATTGGAGAGAACAGCCTTCGTCGGGTCTGTGGTATGAGAAACCCCTCTTGAATCATTCTCTGCATCCGTCTTCAAAGAACAGTCCCAACAAAGTAGCTCGCCAGTAGGATTTGAACTGAATCTTCCTTCAATTTCATCACCACATTGGCCGCAAGAGAATTGCTTTTTCCAAAGATCAAGACGCTCTAATGGCTGACCGTAATTTCGACTATGATCCCTCAGGTGGTTTAGCTTCGGACTTTGATCGAGGGATTCTACTACAGTATTTTCATACTGGATCTTCCTAGTCCCGTTGTCTGTGGCGATTCTCAGACTCATATTCTAATTGGACAAGTCTATTCCCTCTGCCCTAGTAAGACTATGGAATCGTTAATCCATGAAATCCCCAAGACCACTCTGTTGTTCATCTTCCTGAGAAAATAGATCTATACTTGTCTGTTCGCCGCGCATAAACCGAAGAATTCGTTCTACATCTTCACCTGTCAGCTGATCAATCTTCTCTTTCATATCCTCCAAAACCTGGATATATGGGCTTCCACCCTTCGTTTCGCGCGTACAATAGATCATATCATAGTAGAACTGGCCTCCGCTCCGAACTGGAACAAATTCCTGGACAGGACGGTTGGCCTCAGCTAGCCGAGACATGTATATTGTCCGGTATTCATCGTCATTAGTGGCGGCTTCCCAAGATGCATTGCCGTAGAAATTATTCATGCTTGTTTTGTAATCTGCTCCAGCTGTTCTGCGCACTGCAATAGTTGGAAAGTTAATCAGTAAGTCGCCATGGATTTCAGTCAAGGTTTGAATGGTTGAATAGTGGACGTCGAGCCCCTGATTATCAATGAAGGATAATGTATTAACAGATTCTCCCTTATAAAGTGTCTCTTCCCTAATTTCTTCTACAATTTCATCCATAACATTATTTGTATTTTGCTGGATGATCCGATAATCATCGCACTGGAGGTCTTTCGATAAATTTTGTTCAACATGTTCTAATCGGTCCCTGAGCGCTGTAGCTTTCTCCGGATCTTGTTCAACGAAATACATGCGATTAAATGAATTATGGGCCATAGTAGCAGCGATGATGGGACTTCCGACAAAGTATTCGTCATCTTCAGGGAAGGCAGAAATTCCAGATCCAGCAAGGGCATCAATGTAGTAGAAATTGTCCATGTAGTTTGGTATAATATTGGTATACATATCGACAGTCGCAGCAAGAAGAATTAATTTTAGAGCCGACCAAGAGCTAAATTCATTGGTAGTATCTGGGGCAACATTCCAGAGATCAATAGAAGAATCTCTTAAGCGTTGTAATTTGCTTTTAATCCAACTCTGAGATACTAGAGAGCTATCACCTGACATGAGTATCACTAAGATGACTTTCGCTCACTAAACTCGTTTCAAGGACCATGAAACTAGGTATTCGAGCAGACTGTTCAGTAATCCTTCCTGATTCTGAATCGATCTACTGAAACTGAGTACCGCTCTTATTCTAGAGATTCGGCCTCAATATCTCCAGATAAGTAAGACTGCCCTGTCTCAGTAATTCGATAGAGACCGCCGTCTACCTTCTCAACTAAGTTTGCCTCAAGTAGGAGAGCCAAACGCTCACTCACATAGTGACGTGAATAGTCCGTGTTCACTGCGAGGACACGAGGAGAGAGTATCAAAGAGGATTCTTCGAGAGTTTCGAGGAGTCGGTCATCTGCTTGAGTCATCCACGAAACCCTCGGCCTTCGCATAGCAGGTGGTAACACGTTGATTCCATAGTTCCTCCGGAGGTCGTCAGTTTGGATGACATACAGTACGCTGTAGCTTAACGAACGTTGGTCTTTAAGTGAGGTGGGTTCAACAGTCGGCCCAAGAGCGTCACACCGTGCTGGCGGGCGTAATTCCCGCGAGAAAGAGTCGGTAGCCGACGACCCTGCCCGTCGGCCGGGGTGTCGCTCTCCCGAGCGAACACATGACCACCAGAGATGCACGCCGCCAAAAGCCAGGTGGCACGACGAACCGCACGAAACCCCGTTTCACTTTCACCGGCGAAATCGCCGATTTTGCCGGGACGGGGATCGAATCACGTTACTTTCACTTTCACTCTGCGTCCGTGGATTACCCCTTTTGCCCCCCGGAATTTCAGTCTCACTCGGCTATGTCGGCAGACGAGAAGAAGACCGTCCGAATTGAAGATGAGAACGACCGTTGGCGATTCACCTGTCCCCGCGGCCACCGCGACTGGGAGCCCACCAACCACCACTTTTGGTGTGCGACCTGCGCACGCGCCGAGACCGTGGACGGGGTGTTCCACGAACTACTCGACCAGCGGACCGACGAACTCTACGCACGCGACGAAGTGCAGCTGCTCACGCCCGTCGGCCCCTACGACCGAGACCTCGACTACCGGGAGACCAAAGCATGAGTGACGACGATCTCATCTCGATCCCTCCACAGGAGGCTGTGGACCTACATCTGGATAGTCTCGAGGATACATCTGCGGACTGGACGGAGACCAGTCACCGGAGCCACCTGCGGGCGTGGGTAGAGTGGTGCCGAGAAGAGGGTGGTATCGACTCGATGGACGAAGTGACCGGCCGAGATATCTACGAGTTCCGACGGTGGCGTCGAAACGGCGGCTACTCCCGTGGTGAGGACGAGATAGCGGCCCGGACCATCCACACGGCCCTCTCGACCCTTCGGGCCTTCCTGCGGACGTGTGCGTCCATCGAGGCCGTCCGGGAAGACCTGTTCGAGAAGGTCCAGCTACCGACCTTGAGCCGGAACGAACAGGTTTCCGACTCGTGGCTCCCGCCCGAACGGGTCCAGCCCATCCTCGACTACCTGAGTAGCTACGAGTACGCGAGTCGAGACCACGTTATCTGGGTTCTGGTGTGGCACACCGGCGCCCGACTCGGTGCAGTCCGCGCGCTCGACCTGGGCGACGTAGAGCTCGACGGCGACGAGCCGGGGCTGAAGTACCGCCATCGACCAGAGACCGGAACCCCGCTCAAGAACAACGATCAGGGAGAGCGGTACAACCGTATCAGCCGGCGCGTCGCGAGAGTGCTTCAAGACTACATCGAGGGTCCGCGTGTGGAGGTGACCGACGACCATGGGCGAACCCCGCTCGTGACGACGAAACACGGCCGTCTCTCGCCCACGTGTATACGGAACGCGTTCTACCGTTGGACCCGACCGTGCAAGGTCAACGAAGAGTGTCCTCACGACGAGAACCCGGACACCTGCGAGTATGCCCGTCACACCGGGATGAGTTCCTGCCCGTCGGCTCGCTCGACCCACGACGTGCGAAAGGGGAGAGTGACGAAGTACCGGAACGACGGCGTGCCGCGCGGCGTGGTCGCGGACCGTCTCGACTGTTCTGAAGAGATCCTCGACAAGCACTACGACCGAGCGAACGAGCGCGAGAAGGCAGACCGCCGATGGGAGTTCATCGATGACGAGTAACACCCAACACGAACCCGTAGAGGTACCGAATATCGGGGCACCTAGGCCCTGCAGCGCCCATGCTTTTGCGACGAACGGACGTGAGGAGCAAATCATGTCCGCGAAGGATTTGAACCACGAGAGTCGCAGCGTCGAGCGGAGCGAGGCGACCGTCTCTCGGAGGTTCACAATCCTGCAGCGCCCATAAATATGAGGCGAGATAATCGCCGTACAGCGTGGCTATCATCGGGTGAACAGGTCTGATTTTGCTTTCGTTCGGTGGTCGAACGATGGGTGATTTCCACCGGAGTTCGCGTACAGCCAAACTGGCCGCATTCGAGAAAATCAATCGCGGATTGCAGTGAAGAACAACCTCTCACGAGCCGACTCGGTCCAGAATCACATTTGACGGACGCGCTCGGCTAAGTGTAGAATTCTCCGGAGCAGTAGACGCGATCGTCAATCTATTTCAGACCAGACGTGTCTGAACTTTCCGCTACCGGAATCGCGCTGGGGTGCTTCTACCGCTTTCTCGATGCCAATCTCGGTGATACCGCGTTGGTCCAGAAACGTCTCGACGTCCCGTTTCACGTGGTCCCAGACGGTTCGTTCGTCGGAATCTTCAGTTACGTCGAGTCGAATGGTGAGCGTCTGCGGAGCTGTCTGAATTATCTGGGCCCGATGGACGCCCGGTACCTCCTCAACGACGCTCGAAATAGCCAGCGGGAACACGGGAACGCGCTCTCCCTCCTGCGTCTCGAAATGGAGAACATCTCCTTGTCGCCCCTCGATTTCTATGACCGGGAAGGGACTTCCGCACGGGCACGGCTCCTCGTACATCGTGATGCTGTCACCGAGATCGTACCGAACGAGCGGTTGGATGCGATTTCCGAGGTTCGTGATCAGCACTGTCTCCGACGGCTCGCCGGGTTCGACCGGTCGATACTCCGAATCGACCGGTTCGAGGACGACCCAGTCCGTGTTTGCGTGCAGATTCCCGCGCTCACACTCAACCGCAATCGGAAAGAACTCCGTGGCGCCGTAGATCTCGCGTACCTCGCACTCGAAGTTCTCCCGTAGTTCGCGCTTCTCCGCGTCCGAAATCGGTTCTGCCGTCGGCGCGACGAAGGCGGGACTGATGTCGAGTCTCCCCTCCTGCTGCGCCCGCGCCAGTTCGACGAGGACGGTCGAGTATCCGACGAGGAACGCCGGTTGATAGCCGTTCAGGTCTGCAACGAGTTCGTCGAGAGGCCGAGTCGGGGAGAACAACCGAATTCGGTGCTGGAGGAATTTCGACTCGCGCTGTAACATTGCGATACCAGAGGCACCGGCAAAGTGACCGCCGCTTACGGCTATCTCTGCGCCTTTGAACCGGTTCTTTCCGAGTTTCAGTATGGACGTCGTATCGAGTAACGCAGGTAGCGTCCATCGGTCGGGAAGCACGTTGATCAGTGTCAACGCTGTCTCGTCCTGAACGAAGATGCCCGGTTCGCCGGTCGTTCCCGAGGTCAACCAGACCGGATAGCGGTCGAGAAAGCGCTGGCCGATGGTCGATTCGTCGGCGACGAACGCGTCGATCTCGGCTTTCGTGAGCGCTGTATCAGTGACTACGTCGTCGAAGTTCTCCATCAGCATTGGCTTGGTCATCGGCGGAAACTGTTCGAGATCGGTACTGCCCTCGGGAACGTCTGCGTAGTGTCGCTTATAGAATCGAGACTGCCGCCTGACGAACGCCAGCAGGTCAGCCAGCCGTCCTCGTTGGCGGGCATCGATCTCTGAGCGGGTCGCTCGCTTGGCACGCCACACGTCGAGCGTGATTTTTCCTTTGGTAATCGGATCCATCGTACTGGCTTCGAGAAGCGGGGTGTCTCCCACAGGCCGCGTCTCGTGTTCGGTTCCCACTTCGTTCTGAACGGACTTTGTTCTTGACCTGCCTCTAGACCTCAGACGATGTCGCTAACGTCGCCTCTCCACGGTTCACCGTGCCCAGACAGCAGCACTACTTCGCCACAGGAATCTAGTTTCCGTATCGACGAGCGCGCCTTCTCCGCGTCGTAGTGTATCGGCGGCAGCACTGTCGGCTCGGTGTGACGGCCGGTTCGAACGTTATAGGTCATCAGGGCGTCACCACAGAAGAGCACGTCTCTGTCGGAGAGGTAGAACGCGGACGAACCGGCTGTGTGACCCGGGAGGTGGATGACCGTCGGATGTCCGGGGACGTCGAGGTCGTCGCCGTCTTCGAAGATCTCGAATGCCGTGAGTTGTGGCACCGACCCGACCCCGGAGCGAACGACCTCGACGAAGTACGCGAACGCCGAGGGCCTCCAGAGTTCCTTCAGGAAGCCGATAGGGGGGAGTGACCGTGAGACCGTGTTCGCGCGCTGGACGTCAGCCGGATGAATCCACACCGGAGCATCGGCGGCCTGTCGCAACCACTCGGCGAACCCGACGTGGTCCAAATCGCCGTGGGTGATGAGGATAGCCGCGACATCTCGCAACGTGTATCCAAGCCGTTCGACCCCCTCGACGAGCAGTTGCCAATGTCCGGGGAGTCCGGCATCGACGACGGTGAGCGCGTCTCCCTCCTCGACGACGTACCAGTTGATCCGACGCGTGCCGAACCGATACACCCCATCGGCGACTTCTCGGCCGCGAATCAGAGCCATACCGACTGAACGCACCGGGCGGCCATAAGCACGGGCGACGCGACGCCTGTCCCGTCCGGATGACAAACGTTGAGTCGTCTCGAACTGTACGGTCACACTACGAAAACTGGCAGATTCACTACGACAGCGCGATCGGAGGCTCGTCGATATCCTGAAGGGACGGGCTGGGTTGCTGGATACGCCCTCGGCGTCGTCGGGGGAACAATTGCGTGGTTCGTTTCCGGTGAGGTCACGATTGGGCTCATTCTATTCGTCGCAACCGGAACCGCACTGGGTTTCGCGTTCGAACAGTCAGTGGACAGCCGACCCCTCACGACACGTGAACGACGCGTCGTCCGGATTCTCCTCAGTGCAGGACTTCTCGTGGGCGTTCTCGTGTTAGTCTACGTAGCCGGGTTCCCGTGAGAGGCATCGAGGAATGCTTTTAGAAACCCTCGATTTCGGCCGCCTCACGCCTGAAAGGTCGATTCGTTCGATAGTCGAACCGGAGCCTGCAGCGCCCATGCTTTTGCGACGAACGGACGTGAGGAGCAATTCATGTCCGCGAAGGATTTGAACCACGAGAGTCGCAGCGTCGAGCGGAGCGAGGCCACCGTCTCTCGGAGGTTCACAATCCTGCAGCGCCCATATTTCCGGTGGAAGTAATCGCCCGACAGCGGCGGTGTAGGTCGCCGATCGAACGCAGCGCCGTTGCGTTCGTTCGATGGTCGAACGAGGACGTGGTTTCTACCGGGGTTCGTGTACAGCCAAACTGGTGGCAATTCAGCAAATCAATTGCCGATTGACACAGAAGTCTCGTCCTCTGCCAGGATACACGTACTGTATACAGAGGATGTATGCAGCAAGTCGCCGCTCTTTGTTTGCCAGTGGGTATGTTGAATCGACCGACACGAAAGGCCTGGGAGCCCATCCATCGAAATCTCAATCAATGCACCAGCGGACTGGTCTGCTTCACATCTACATGTTTATAAACGCTATAGTTTTACGAATCGAGTACACCAATGCCGAACGTTCCTAACAGAGAGCGGTATCCATCGCAACGGGATGGTTACAGACGTGTGGTTCGGTCTCGTCATTGGGATAATCGCTTTCTTGGAGTCGGCTCAGGTTCCGATAGGACTGGCCGCTTTTGGCCCAACAGGCACAGCAATCGGAGTCGGACTCGAACGAGTTCTTGAGACCCGTTCCCCGACATCTAGAGAACGACGGTTCGCAGTCTTTGTTGGCGTCGTCGGGGAGATCGCCGATTTGATACTATTCTTCGTTCTATTCGATTGACTGGCAGATCCACTCACCAGCTGTTTCACCGCAAATAGTGTCTGACCATCGGCTTTCAACAGAACCGGGCACGAGATTACATCTGGGACGTCTCAACGTCGAAAAGAGCTGTGAACTGAGCCAGAAGAACTAGAACGATCGCCAGTCCGAGGGCAGGATATTCGACCGCGACCACCAGCCACTTCACTGATTGCGTGGTGTTCATCAAACTGATGAGAGTGGTGGAATAGCTATCGGGGTTTGAGTAAATCAGGATAACCCAGAGGTTTTCCAGCGAATCGAGAAGCCGTGAACAGACGGTCAGCATCATCCCGAGCTTCGGAACCAGAACTAAGCGATCGTCGAACGACAGTCGCTTCATCACCAGGGAGTGAAGCGAGAAAAAGAGGAAGAACCCAGCGACGATGAAGAGGTAATCCAGCACAGAAAGGAGTACAACCGAATCCATGACCGGTTCGAAGGCCTGTAGGATGGTGTCTACTTCAGTCCGAGTTGTTGCCTCCTGTAGATCTGCGGTCGAATAACCGGAGGTCTCGATCTCCCTCGTGACCGGGACGAAGCCAAAGACGATCGTTCCGACGAACAGACAGAACGAGATGATGGCGACGACACCATGTGTTCTGAAAGAGCCGGTCTCTGCGTACGCTTCGACCGGTCGGAAGACGCTGATCTCTCCTCGCATGTCTGCGACTGGTGCTATCGGGTGTTGAGCACCCCCGGCCATAAAGAATGAGTTGCCGCTACGATTCAGATGAGTGGCCCTCCGGATGACTAAGCGTCGCGGAAGTTCGTCTCAAAAGCCCCCTCCTTAGCTCTGGTAAACTCCTCCACAGATGAGAGACTCTGGTCTGGTTGCGCTCAGTAACGGAAAGGCACATTTCGGACTGTGATCTGTGGGGAACAGTGAAAATTGCGGGGACTATAGGTGGTTCCAAGATGAGTACAGAAGATGACTCGATTCGTTCGAAGGCGATTGGTGCGGAATCGGTATCGGGGTAGGTATTGGTGCCGGATGGGGGATAGTGATGGCGCTGATCATGGACGGAGAGATCTCGACAGGACTCACGATTGGTGCGGGTGCTGGATTGGTAATCGCGCTCGTTTCCGGGGCCGCTGTCTATCATACTGCAACAGCCGAGTAAGCTACCACGCCCTGAAGGGCGTGGCATTCAGCATAGATTCTCGATTGAATCAACTGCCACTCCAATAATCGCCCCGAGCGTCATCCCGAACATCATCCCGAAAACCATCCATATCACAATGGAATCCGGTCCAAAGCCGCCCCCTTTCCCATAAGAAGGTTGTCACATGTTCCCCGTGTCGGTTCTGTACATAACGATCAAATCGGCTCAGTTTCGATCACTCGTTCGTGACTGACTTGCACGTTGTACTCAGCTGGACTACCGAAACACATCATATTGTGGATGTTTAAACACGGTCAGTCGGCTTATTGATCATGTCATATTGCCACTGTGTGCGAGTTACGTGCCGGTCTAGTAGTGCTAACTATTGCCAAAAGATAATGGCAACAGATCGTGAAGAACGTGCTATGGGACAGACCACCCCGAGTGACTGGAATCTCCGGCGATTCAACGCGGTCATGGGAATTCTACACTTTCTCCAGGGCGCGGTAATGCTCTATCTGAGTTCGTCGCGGGAGTGGACGATCACCGCGACGCGTCTGGACTTCGACACTGAAAGGCAGCAACTCGTACCAGTCATGGAGTCGATTGGGACGATCGAGTTGGCTTATCTGGCGGTTGCGTTCCTTTTTATCTCTGCAATCGCTCATGCACTGATCGCAACGATTCTCTACGATCGCTACGTCGCCTATCTCGGGCGGGGGATGAACCCGTACCGGTGGTACGAGTACGCAGTCAGCGCGTCAGTGATGATTGTCCTGATCGCCATGCTTGCGGGCGTCTGGGATCTGGGCACGCTGATCGCACTGTTCGGCCTTGTCGCAGTGATGAATCTCTGTGGGCTGGTTATGGAGCGTCACAATCGTCTGACTGAGAAAACCGACTGGAGTTCGTTCATCGTTGGTTCGATCGCCGGTGTTGTCCCGTGGATTGTCATCGCCGTTTCGATTATCGGCACGTTCAACGCTGGCGGCAGCCCACCGGACTTCGTGATTATCATCTACGTCTCGCTGTTTGTCCTCTTTAACCTCTTTGCGATCAACATGTTGTTGCAGTATCTCGGGGTCTGGAAGTGGCAGGACTACCTGTACGGTGAGCGGGCGTACATCGTGTTGAGCCTCGTGGCGAAGTCGCTGCTGGCCTGGCAAGTCTACTTCGGCGCGCTGAACTCGCCGGTGTAGCAACCGCTCTTACCGGGGGTTGGAACGGGCGTCGGCGACGCGAACCGTGCCGACAAGCGAGGTAGCGGTGCCTCAGCGAGGACGCCGAGTGCAGCGAAGAACCCCTCAGCAGCAACAAGAATGACGAAGGTCAGGACCTCGTAGAGGTAGAAGTCCCTTTCGGTCTCTCGGACTTGAACCACTCGTGTTCTGGTTTCATACGTACTGTACGTGTCGAATATTGTACTTTTGTAGGGCGGTTCTTGTGTTCACTCTCTACGGTCAAGACGCAAACCAGGGGCTGCTACTGTGCTGCCTCATCGATAGCCTTGACGAACTCTTCAGAGCGCTGTGACCCGACGAGAACAGCACGACCGTTCGTCCGTTCGATCCAGACCCCCCGATTGCCACGTACGTTGTATGCAAGTTTCCCGGGTACCCAGCGGATTCCCCAGCCGCCAAACTCACGAATTGGTCTGTACTGTCTGGACTCGTAGCGCTCGATCTCCGACCATGCTATTCGACGGAACGACCGGTGAAGCGGCCACATTTTGAGATAGATGCCGTCGGCTCTCACTTCAGTTCGGAGACGGAGACTGTAAACGAATCCAGCGATGGCACCAACGATGATAAGTCCACCCCACGAGATGGGTCCTAACACGAGCAAGAGGAGCGTAATGCCTCCGAGGAGTGCCCAGATCCACGGCTGGCGAAACCGCTGGACTTCACGGAAGAGTGGGGTCTTTTCCATGCATGAGTACTACGGAAGCGTCGCTATTCAGCACCTGGGTTTACCGGATATCGAAATACAACCGGGACAGATACGCGCTGTGTATTTGAAACGTCTGAATTCGACCAGTTCACGCCTGAAAGGTCGATTCGTTCGACAGCCGAACCGGAGCCTGCAGCGCCCATGATTTTGTGGTGCGATAATCGCTCGAACGCGCAGGGATTATCGGTCGAACGACCGAGGTGGAATGCTTTCGTTCGATAATCGAACGTCGGGTGGTCCATCGGTGGATTCGCGTACAGCCACGCTGGTCGGAACCGAGATAATCAATCACTCATTGATAACCCGCTGGTCTCTTGCCAGTTAACTACGGGAATTGACGGGAAAACGTCCGAGTTCTCGCCAATAATCGTCTGCCGAAAAGAGAGTGAAACCTCGCACAGTGATTCAATCGAATCGTTCGACGACTGTACGAAGATTCGATAGTTGGACGCGAACGGCTTACTAAATCCATCTCCTTCGTCGACGTGTAATGAGATCGATTGGCGACCGGCATGTCAACGGTAACGGCTCTGAAGCGGGAGGGAAGTAACCGTGCGGATCCCCGTCCCCAATAACAGACTCGTAGCGTTTACCCTCGCAGGTGCGCTCCTCACGACGATCGTAGCTGGTGCTCTCGCTGCCCCGATTGGTGGCCTCACGCAACCAGGTGGACAGGCAACCCCATCGGGAACGGCCGCCACGGACGCCTCACAGCAAGCCGCTGCTGACGCTCCGACCCCCAACCAAGACTTCACACCGGCAGTAGCGACGCAGTCTGGTTACGAGGAAGAAGAACACGAAGAGTACGAGGAAGAGCATGAGGAGGAAGAAGAGGACGAAGAACACGAAGAGGACGAGGAAGAACATGAGGAGGAAGAAGAGGACGAAGAACACGAGGGGGAGGATTGAACCGAGGTATGGGGTCCCTCGCATCTATCTACGAACGGGTTGGAAACGCAGACCGTGAGTTCCGCTGCTGTGATACGGCGTTCTTCGTACAAGCAACGGGGGCGCGTGCCGACGCCGCGGTCACTGCCGCTCGGGACACTGCCGACTCGCTCGAAAGCCAACTAGACGCCTTCGAGAGTAAGAGTGCGGTCAGCAAACTGAACCGAGAGGGGGCAGTCACGAACAGACACGTCGCCCGGATCGCCCGTCGCGGGCTCGACTATTTCGACCGAACAGACGGGGTGTTCGACATCCATCAAGGCCGCGTCGAGCGCGATCTCAAAGCGTTTCTGCGTGGTGACAGCGACTCACTTCCGCGGACGTTCGACACCGGAACGGTCCATATCGACGACGACCGAGTTACGACTGACGTCCCACTCGATCTTAACGGTCTCGCCAAGGGATACATCGTCGATCGGGCCGCGGAATCACTCGACGGGGTCGCCCGATGCGGATTCGTCAGCGGTGGCGGCGACATGTCCCCACCGACGGGGCGAGTCGCCATCGAGAGTCCGTACGGCGACGACAAGCCATTGAAGATTCTGGACACGGACTGGCACGTCGCAACGTCCGGTGAGTACCGACGCGAACGGGGCGGTACTGACCACGTCTACGACCCGACGGCCGAGTCGCTCGGCTCGCGCCACGAGTCTGTCACCGTCGTCGCGCGGCGGGACTGCATGGAAGCCGACGCCCTTGCGACGACGCTGGCTGCGCTTCCGCTCGCTGAGGCGCAGGCCTTCGCAGAAGCATGGGACGGACTGGAGGCACTCGTGATTCACGACGGCGTATTCCATACGACCAGCGGCTTCGAGGCCCATGTCCTGGACGCATAAGCAGCGGATCACTGTCGTCGCAATTGTCGTTCTCGTCGCGGCAGTTCCGGTGCTGTGGCAGATCGGGGACGTCCGCGCCACACAGGCAACCGAAGAGAAACAGAGCGACCTCGTCGACCAGACCGTTTCGACGCGACAGGCACCGGCCGATTACGACGGCGATGGTATCGACGACTCCACTGACAGGTGTCCGACGCGCCCCGAGACGACGAACGACTTCCGGGATTCAGACGGTTGTCCCGATATCGTGGCCACCACGGGGGCCTCGTAATGTCGGCGATCGTCTGGTATCTCGACCGCGGGGCCGCACTCGTCGCGTATCCGGCGCTGTATCTGGCCGTGCTCACGGGGGTCCTCTACAACACGGAGTCGTTTGGTGTGCTCCACGAGGCCGCTCGACGCATCCACATCGAGTTGGCGGTGTTTGCGATGATCGTCACGCTGCTGCATGCGGGACTTGGGGTACTGGACGCGTGGTTCGTCGTCACCGGCCAGGTACCGGAACCGGCGTACCCAGTGCCGTACTTCCTCAGTGGCGTCGCTGTCGGTGTGGGGGCGCTCCTCCTGCTCGTCGTGGCGGTACTGGGCTTGACCGACGCAAAGCGCTTCCAGCGCCCATGGGGACCGCGGGTCGTTCACTCGTTCTCCTACGCCGGGTTTGCCTTCGGGACGATCCACGCGGCTGCAATCGGCACCGATCTGATGGGGCTCGTCCGTCCCGTGTTGGGGCCCTCTGTGGCGTTTCTCGTGTACGTCCTTCTGTTGCGTGTGCTGGTCCTGCGGGGGGTCACGCCGGTTACAACCACGAGTCAATAGCTGTCCCACAGGCCGAGCAAGCGGTCGACGACTCTGTCGGTGAACGACTGCCGATGGATCGTATAGAGGTACCTGACCCGGTCGGCGTCACTGACGTCGTACGCGACGCTCCGACCATCGCGCTCTTTCGTGACGAGACCGGCGTCGGCCAGATTCGAGAGATGCCACGACACGGTCGACTGGGCCTTTTCGAGGCGGTCGCTCAGTTCGGTCGTCGAGAGCGGACCGTCAACGAGGAGGTGCGCGAGGACGCGGCGGCTGTACTCGCGTCGCAGCGCGTTCATCACGGCTCGGTCGGTCTCGTCGAACTCGGTAGCCGGATAGTACCGGGTGTACTTCCCGTCCTCCGAGACCTCGACGAGTCCCTCGTCGGTGAGCCACCGGAGTTGGTACTGGAGTGTCCCCTGTGCGTAGTCGAGTTCGTCGAGCAGCGCACGGAAATGGACGCCGGGGGTATCGGCTATCTGCTGGTAGATAGCCCGCCGGGAGGCCAGTTCGAGGTCGGGATCCGACATCGTTCAGTCCCGCGTCAGGGCGAGGAAAAACGCAAGCAGCCCGCCCAGGATGAGGACTGCACTTCCGTGTTCGAGTAGCTCCAGCGTCGCGTACGGGACGTACGGGAGCAACGGATGTTCGAGAAACACGACGAGTCCGTAGACGGCAAACAGAACGTACCCGACAGTGACGACCCTCATTCGACGGTCGCGCTCACGTCGCCACGCGAGGTAGCTGAGGATACTGAGTCCCGCGGCGAGGACGAAGATTCCGAGGCTGACGTACTGTTCGAGGAGTCGAGCGAGTGACATGAGTTTCGCTGTGAACGCGGTCCGTGGGAGGTACCCGGCGGCCTATACGTTCCTACCGTGGTGAGTGCTCGCCAAAACAGTTGGCGTCCAACCGTCGAATCCAGTCGTCCGACCTCGCTGGGTCCCGTCGAGAGGTCCCTCAGGCGATCCCACCGAGAAGGTTTCCGACGGTGTACGCGACGACGGCAGCAGCCATTCCGACGACGAACATCTCGACACCGTTCACGTACCACCGTCGTCGGGTCACCAGACTCCGACTCGCTCCGACGGCGAAAAACGCGAACCCGGTAAACGCGATCGAGAGGGGAAAGGTGGCGTCGAGTTCGAGGATGTAGGGGATCAGGGGTGCCCATCCGGCGACGACGAAGGCGAGAAACGTGACGAACGCCGTTCGGCCGGGGGACTTCCCGTCGGCCAGTTCCTCCTGCGGATCCGAGCCGCTACCCTGCACGGAGCGCTGGTAATCGAGTTCCGACCGACGACTGAGATAGTTGCTCATCCCCATCGAGAACCCGTCGGCGAACAGATTCGCCACGCCCAGGATCAGCACGATCGAGGGGTTCAGTGTCGCTCCGGCGACCCCAGAGACGACAGCGAAAGTCGTGACGATTCCATCGTTGGCGCCGTAGATCACTTCGGCGAGGTACCGGCCGGACGACTCGACGTCGTCGCCGAGGAGTTGCGCTATCATTCGTTGTGTGCTCGTTCGTCCGTTCTCGACTAATTATCCGGGGTCTCGCGTTCGAAAGCGGGAATCCCGGTTTCGTGCTTCGTATTACATGGACAAACGTCGGTGAGAAACTTCTCGTTCCGATGGATGGATCACTGCTCTCTCGGCGAGCGCTCGAACGAGGTATCACGAAACACCTCGACGGCCAGATCACCGTCCTCTACGTGATCGACCCGATGCTCGCCGTGGACGAAGCGGAGGCGTCGGGGCTGCTCGCGCCGAATCCGTTGCACGACCGGACGACCGAGCGGACGGTCGAGACGACTGAAGTAATCGCCAGCGGTGGCGATATTGAGACAGACGAATGGGGCCTCCTCACCACAGCGGCGGCCCGCTCGACGGTCGAACAGAAACCTGCAGCACCCAGTCCGGTCTGACTGAACCTCCCCGCGGGACGCGCCGTTACAGATAACAACAGTTTTGCACGATCCTTTGAAACAGGGGCGCAACGTGGTGGGACGCGATGGCCGTGGTGTGGACAGACGAAGCGTGCTGAAGACGATCGGTTCGGGAGCGGTGGCCGCGACGGGAACGGTCGCGACAAGCGGCGCGGCGGCGGCCGACGAGAGCGACGAGCACTACCACAACCCGGTCGGACCGATCGGGTTCGGCGACGTGACGGTCATCCAGGACCAGCGCGAAGACAGCGACACGTACTACGCCTACGGCACCGAGACGCCGAAAGACATCGTCCCGATAGCGCAGTCGGAGGACCTGGCCAACTGGGAGTACATCGCACCAGCGCTGGAGGAGTACCCGGACTGGCGCGACGAGGACGACGCCGGCGTGTGGGCCCCGGACATCAACTACTACGACGGGAAGTACCACCTCTACTACTCGTACTCGACGTGGGGGAGTCAGAACAACCCCGGAATCGGGCTGGCGACGGCGGACTCGCCGGACGGCCCCTTCGAGGACCAGGGACCGGTGTTCAGGAACGAAGACCTCGGGATGACCAACTGCATCGACGGGGAGTTCCGGGTCGTCGACGGCACCCCCTACATGGTGTGGGGGAGCTGGTTCGGTATCCACGGCGTCGAACTCACCGAGAGCGCCGACGACTACGTCGAGGGCACGGACTTCCACCTCGCGGGCGACAAGCGCGAAGGCGGAATGATCGTCGAGGAGAACGGCTACTACTACCTCTTTTACTCGACGGGCCACTGCTGCGACGGCTACGACAGCACCTACGAGGTCGAGGTCGGGCGCGCCGAGGAGTTCACCGGACCCTACTACAACCAGGACGGGACGGACCTGCGCGATCTGAACGAGCACAACAGCGGCGTGGCCGTCCTCTCGGCGACGGACCGGTTCACCGGGCCGGGTCACAACACCGCCTATCGGGACGAGAACGGTGACTGGTGGCTGTTCTATCACGTCGAAGCGACGGCCCAGCGGGAAGTGCGGACGATGATGGTCGACCGCGTCCAGTGGGACGACGATGACTGGCCGGTCGTGGCCTGCAACGGCCATCCGAGCGCCAAGAGCCCGATGCCGGGGAGCGGTGAATTCGACTGTGAGAGCGCCGCGTTCGAGAGTAGCGTCGCGGCTGATACGCCGACCGCGACCTCGTCTCCGACGGAGACATCCACGTCGACCCCGGCGGAGACGGCGACCTCGTCGGGGACGGGCGACGGAATGTCGATACTCGGCGGCGTCGCGGCACTGGGTGGGGCGGCGGTCGGAGCGCTCGGCTTCGGTGACAGCCGCGGAGCGGACGACTCGGATTCGGAGTGAGTACGGACAGTCCGCGGTCGGAGTGAATGCGGACAGCACGATTCTGCAGTGAACCTGAGTCGGATAGTGGGGTCGGTGATGCGGGACACGCACGACCCGGCGACCGGGAGACTGGCTGACCCGGCGAGAACGTTTATTCCGTTCACGTTCGACCACGGACTATGGCCGGACAAGAGCGGATCGTCGTGTTGAATCAACCCGCACACGGGATACCAGCGAGCGAGTACGCGGAGGAACTCCGCAGACGCCTGCCGGAGTATCACGTGAAGCTCCCGCGAACGGAGGGGGAAGCGCGTGCGGCGGTCGGGCAAGCGCGAATCGTAACTGGACTCCACATGGACGAGGAGCTACTGGCGCGCGCCGACGAGCTGCGCCTGTTCGCCTGCGGGTCGGCGGGCGTGGGCCACCTGCCCCTCGACGCCTTCCGCGAGCGCGGCGTCGCGGTCACGAACGCCTCTGGCGTCCACGGCCCGAACATCGCCGAACACGTGCTCGGGTGGATGCTCGCGTTCGCTCGCCGACTCGACGAGGGCTGGCGTCGCGAACAGGAGAACCTGTGGCAGCACTTCCGCGGCGGCGAGCTACAGGGTTCCACCGTGACGGTCGTCGGGATGGGCGCCATCGGCCAGGCGGTCGTCGAGCGCCTGGAGGGATTCGGCGTGGAGACCGTCGGCGCACGCTATTCGCCGGACAAGGGCGGACCGACCGACGACGTCGTCGGGTTCACCGACGACGAAGCGTTCCAGGGCGCGCTCACGCGGTCGGACTACGTCGTCGTCGCGGCACCGCTGACCGACGAGACGCGGGGACTGATCGGGGAGACGGAGCTAGCGGCGATGCCGACCGACGCCGTCCTGATCAACGTGGGCCGCGGCCCCATCGTCGACACCGAGGCGCTGGTCTCGGCGATCAGGGGGAACAAGCTCGCCGGCGCCGGTCTCGACGTGACGGACCCCGAGCCGCTGCCGGCCGACCACCCGCTCTGGGAGTTCGACAACGTCCGCATCACGCCGCACAACTCCGGCGCGACGCCCGAGTACTGGACCCGACTGGCGGATATCCTCGAGTCGAACCTCGAACGCGTCGACGAGACCGGCGGCTACGACGGCCTGGAGAATCAGGTCGTCAGCCCCGCGGACGACTGACAGGGGAGTTCGCCGGGGTGGTCGGGGTCGGTCGACTCGACGCGGTTCGGCGAGATAGACACACACCACCAGCAGGTATTTTCGCAGACGGCCCGTGGCACCGGTATGACCGACGGCGACGCGGACCGGCTCTACCCGAACCGCGGAGCGCCGGCCAACGAGAACGGCACCGGTGCGAACGACCGGGCCGGCGTCTCCCGTCGCGGGTTGCTCGCGGGGTCGGCGACCGCCGGCGCGGCGCTCGCAGCGGGGTGTTCGAGCGGGTCGACGGACGATGCTGACGGGCCGAGAGCGACGACGACCGCCGACGGTACCGGGAGCGGAGAAGGGGGCGAGGCCACCGTCTTCGTGTTCAACACCGACGACGCGACGGTGAGTATCGTCGACCCGGAGCGCGACGAGGTCGTCGACACCCAGCACCTCGGCCTCTCGGCGTCGTTCCCCTCGAACCAGTACACTCCCGAGCTGACGACCGACGCCGCGGATCCGCTCTGGCTGAACGTGAATCGCGGGGTTCGCGCGCTCGCGGCCGGGTCGCTCTCGGAGGTCGCGCACGTCGACACCGGGTCGGGGTCGAACTGGCAGGAGCTGACGCCCGACGGCGAGTCGGTCGTCGTCAGCGCCCGTGAACCGGCCCACGTCAACTACCGCATCGACGCCGACCGCGACTCGGAGACGTTCGGCGAGATCACCGGTGAGATCGACCGGACCGACGAGGGCGGTCGCGGCGGCAACGAGGGGCCGGGACCGTGCGACGTGACGATCCACCCCGACGGGGAGTTCGCGTTCGTGCCCGACCTCTTCGGGGACACGCTGACCGTCCTCGACCTCGAGAACTTCGAGATAGAGACGCAGGTCGACGTGCCGCCGGTCGGCGACGGTGCGAACGCGGACGGCGCGGGGAGCGCGTCGAAACCGTGGATGGGGACCGTCGCGCCCAGCGGCGACCGGCTGCTGGTCGAACACCAGACGGGGACCGAGAGCGTCTGGGACACGAGCGACCCCGCGAGTCCCGAGCTACTCGCGCAGCTGACGCCCGACGACGGCCTCGGCGAGGGGGCGTTGACCAGCGAAGTCGGGCCGGACTCGCGGGTCGGGTACGTCTTCACGCCCGGGACGGACGACGTGTCGGTCGTCGACGTCGAGGATCGGGAAGTCGACGGGCGCATCGACCTCGGCGGCGCAGCGTTCGTCGGTACCTGGGGCCCGAGCCACGAGAAGCTCTACGTGCCGGTCCAGACGAACGACGAGGTCGCGGTGATCGACCACGGGTCGCGCGAGATCGTCGAGCGGATTTCGGTCGGCTCGGCGCCCTACGGCGCGACGGCCGCGCGCGTCCGTCCGGAGACGGACGAGGCGGCGAGCCTGCTCGCGGCGATGGCCGCGGTCGGGCTGAACGTGGGCGAGGCCGACACGACGTACTGCATCGGCAACTGCGCCTGCGGCCACCAGCTATAGCGGAATCGGATCTGCGTCGGACCGTCAGTGGACGGTGACTTCGCCGTCCTCGACGGTGATGTCGAGGAGGCTCGTCGCCTCGTAGTCGGTCTCGTCGAGCGCGCTCTCGCCGACCTTGCGGAGGACGACGACGATGTCCGCGACCTCGGCGCCGATGTCGTCGAGCGCCTGGGTGATCGCGGCGAGCGTCCCGCCGGTCGACAGCAAGTCGTCGACGATGAGCACGCGGTCGCCGTCCTCGATGTCGTTGATGTACATCTCGGAGCTGGAGTAGCCGGTCGACTTCTGCAGGGCGACCTCGTCGGGGAGGCCGTACTCGCGCTTGCGGATGACGACGAGCGGGATGTCGGTCTGCAGGGAGAGCGCGGTGGCGACGTGGATTCCCATCGCCTCGGGCGCGACGATCTTGTCCACGTCCAGGTCGGCGTTGCGGACGATGCCGACGACGACCTCGCGCAGGAGCGCGGGGTCGAGCATCGGCACGCCGTTGCTGATCGGGTGGACGAGGTACTCGTAGCCGTCCTTGTCGATGATTGGCGCCTCGTGCAGTGACGCGCGGAGCCGTTCCATGCCGTCCGGTTGCCGAGGGTCGCAAAAAAACTCCTGTTTGCGGGCCGCAAGCGTCGGCGATCCCGACGGATTAGAGTCGCGGTTCGCGCTTACTCGGGGACCGTGCCCTCGACGCCCTCGACGTAGCTGCCCATGTCCTGGAACAGCGTCGCGTCGTCGGCGTCGGCGAACTCACTGTCGGCCCACACGTCGGTGTCGCCGCTCTCGATGGCCGAGCGGGTCTCCTCGACCGTCGACTTCACGTCGTCCGGCACTTCGGGGCCCCAGTCGGAGAGGCCGACGATACCGTCTTCGAGGCCCGCCCAGTAGAAGTCCGGTTCCCACGAGCCGTCGTGGATGGCTTCGAGCGTGGGGCCGTAGAACTCCTCCCAGTGCCAGATGGGGGAGGTGACGTAGCTGTCACCGCCCTGTTCGTTCATCGGGGCGTCGTAGCCGGTGGCCCAGATGTCGGCGTCGGCCGCGGCCTGGACGGCCGCCGCGGAGTCCTGGTGCTGGGCCATCACGTCGACGCCCTCGTCGATGAGCGCGGTCGCCGCCTCCTTCTCCTTCGGCGGGTCGTACCACGTGTTCGTCCAGCGGACCTTGGTGGTCACGTCCTCGTTGACCGAGCGCGCGCCGAGCGTGAACGCGTTGATGCCGCGGACGACTTCCGCGATGGGGATCGCCGCCACGTAGCCGAGCGTGTTCGCCTCGGTCAGCATCCCCGCAGCGACGCCCGCCATGTACCGCGCCTGGTACATCCGACCGAAGTACCGGCCCATGTTCTCGCGCGTCTCGTATCCCGAACAGTGCTCGAAGAGCGTGTCAGGGTTGTCCTCCGCGACCGACACCATCGTGTCCATGTATCCGAAGGTGTTGCCGAAGACGACGTCGTAGTCGTCCTGGACGTACTGTTCGAAGACCGACTTCGCGTCCGATGGAGCGACGGCCTCCGTGTGGCCGGTCTCCAGCCAGTCGTACTCCTCGGCGACGGCCTGTCGGCCCTGTTCGTGCGCCCACGACCAGCCCTTGTCGCCGACCTCCGAGTTGTAGACGAACGCGGCCTTGACGGTGTCTTTCCCGCCGGATCCACCGTCGCCGCCGTCGCCGCCGTCGCCCGTTTCCGTTCCGGTGTCGCCCGTTCCCGAGCAGCCGGCCAGTCCGGCCGCGCCCGCGAGACCCAGTGCCTTGATCGCCCGTCGTCGTGTGATGTCTGTCGACATTGTTGTGTCCGTGGCTGTGACCCGGGGATCTCGCCCCGGTCGACCGCTCCTCGTCTGGTACGGATATGCGGGAATTGATAAGGTTGCCTATAGCGCACTGGATAGCGGTATTAGGACTACAGAGACCCTCTAGGACCCGGCGCCAGCGGCGGTCTACGCGCCGTGTGAGCGCGAACCGGGGCGAGCGCCAAACGGTATCTTCAAGGACGCTCGAAGCCCTGCCGGATCGTAATGGCCGAGGACGCGTTCCTCCGGATGTCGGACGTCCGCAAGGAGTTCCCGGGGGTCGTCGCCAACGACGATATCGACTTCTCAGTCCGCCGCGGCGAGATTCACGGGCTCCTCGGCGAGAACGGCGCCGGCAAGAGCACGCTGATGAAGATCCTCTACGGGCTCTACGACGCCGACGGGGGCACGGTCCACCTCGGCGACCGCCGGCTCGATCTCGATTCGCCACAGGACGCCATCGACCGCGGCATCGGCATGGTCCACCAGCACTTCAAACTCATCCCGCGACTCTCAGTCGCCGAGAACGTGGTCCTCGGCGAGCGCGAGCCCGCTGGCCCGTTCCGCGACCGGGCGAGCGACGAGCCAAAAGGAGACGACACAGACGACAGCTCCGATGCAGACGAGGGCGCCGACACGGACGGCTGGCTGCCCGACGCCGTCCGTCGCAATCGGGTGGCCCGCGCCCTCGCCGAGCGATTCTCGCTCGGGCTGGACGCGTCCGCCGAGGAGATCGAGGCGCTGGCCGACGAGTACGGCTTCGACGTCGACGTGCGGGCGCCCGTCCACGAACTCGACGTGGGGCAGCGCCAGCGCGTCGAGATCCTGAAGGCCCTGTACCGCGACGTGGATCTGCTCGTCCTCGACGAGCCGACCGCCGTCCTCACGCCGACGGAGGCCGACCGCCTGTTCGAGACGCTCCGCGCGCTGGCCGACGAGAGCATCGCCATCGTCTTCATCACGCACAAGCTCTCGGAGGCGACGGCGATCACCGACCGCGTGACGGTCCTCAGAGAGGGGAAGAACGTCGGGACCGTCGAGACGAGCGACGTCGACCAGTCTGACCTCGCGCGGATGATGGTCGGCCGCGAGGTGCTGTTCTCGCTGGACCGGGAGTCGGTCGACCCCGGCGCGCCTGTCCTCGACGCGACGGGCCTGCGAGTCGACGACGACCGCGGGATCGAAGCCCTCTCCGGGGTCGACCTGTCGGTCCGCGAGGGCGAGATCGTGGGTGTCGCGGGCGTGAGCGGCAACGGACAGCGCGAACTCGCGGAGACGCTGGCCGGCGTCCGGTCGCCGACCGCCGGAACTCTGGCCGTCGACGGGACGGACCTGACCGGCGAATCGGCCCGGACGTTCGTCGACAGCGGCGTCTCGTACGTCCCCGAGGACCGCCACGAGTACGGCTGTGCCCCGGAGCTGTCGGTGATGCACAACGCCGCGCTGAAGGAGTACCGCGACGGGCGCTTCGACGACGGACCGTTCCTCGACTACGACGAACTGCGCAGCTACGCTCAGGAGGTCGTCGACGAGTTCGACGTGCGCGGCGTCCACGACGTGCGCGAGGTGGCCGCGGGCGACCTCTCGGGGGGGAACCTCCAGAAGCTCATCCTCGGGCGGGAACTCGCCCGCGACCCGGACCTGCTCGTCGCCCACCAGCCGACCCGCGGGGTCGACGTCGGTGCCATCGAGTTCCTCCGGGACGCGCTGCTCGACCAGCGCGCCGAGGGGACCGGCATCGTCCTCATCTCCGAGGACCTGGACGAACTGTTCGACCTGAGCGACCGCCTGCTCGTGCTGTACGAGGGGGAGGTCGTCCACGAGACGACGCCGGAAGCCGCCGACCGCGAACGCGTCGGGCTGCGGATGACCGGCGGCGCAGCCGACCCGGACGAGGCGGCCAGCGACCAGGCCACCGACGACGCGGGCGCGACCGACCGGGCGATGACCGACGGCGGGGATGCGCTCGGTACCGGGCAGACGCTCGATGACGGGGATGCGCCCGATGACGGGGACGCGACCGGTGGCGGTGATCCGCGGTGAACGTCTCGGTCGACCTCTCGGCGCGTGACGAGGTCCCGACGTGGCTGGCCTACGGGACGCCGGTGTTCACGGTGGTCGGCGCGCTCGCGCTGAGCGCCGTCGCGCTGGTCGCGCTGTCGGTCGACCCCGTCGCCGCGTACAACACGATGTTCCTGGAGACGCTGACGGACCCGTTCGGACTCCGCCAGACCGCGACGCGGACGGTCCCGCTCGTCCTGACCGGGCTGGCGGTCTATCTCCCCCTGCGAGCGGGACTGTGGAACGTCGGCGCGGAGGGGCAACTCTACGCCGGCGCCGTCGTCGGGACGTGGATCGGGCTGAACGTCTCGCTCCCGACGGTCGCGCTGATCCCGCTCGCGCTCCTGGGCGCCGGCATCGCCGGCGGCCTCTGGGCGGGGATCCCCGGTTTTCTCAGAGCGAAGTGGGACGTCAACGAGATCATCACGACGCTGCTTTTGACCTTCGTCGCGATCCAGTTCGCGAGCTACCTCGTCCGCGGGCCGATGCAGGGCGGCAGCGGGAACTTCCCCGGGAGCGCGCTATTGCCCGACGCGGCGCAGTTCCCGGCGATCCCTGTCCTCGACGTGCACGCGGGCTTCCTCGTCGGCCTGCTCGCCGTCGCGACGACGGCGATCATCGTCGGTCGGACGCGCGTCGGCTTCGACGTCACGTTCGTCGGGTCGAACCCGCTCGCGGCCGCCCAGGCGGGGATGAGCACGTTTCGGGTGTACCTGTTCGTGTTCTTCGTCGGAGGCGCGTTCGCGGGACTCGCCGGCTTCAGCGAGATCGCCGGCGTCCAGGAACGACTGCGGCCCGAGTTCTCCTCGGGGTACGGCTTCACCGCGATCCCTATCGCGCTCCTCGGGCGCAACGGCGCCGTCCGCGTGCTTCTGGCGGCGGCATTCTTCGCCTTGCTGTTCGTCGGCGGGTCGAAACTGGAGGTGTCCTACGGCGTCCCCGCGGCGCTCGTGGACGTGATCCAGGCGCTCGTGATCCTCTTTCTCATCACCGCGGAGTTCATCAAACGCTACAGCGTCGACGTGGAGATAGATCGAGGGCCGTCGCCGGCCGCCGAGGCGGGTGAGGCGAGATGACGGCGTCGGTCGGACGGACGGCCGGATCTATCGGATCGACTCGACGGTACGGCGGGGGTGGGGCCTGATGGTGGGCTTCACCGCCGGACTGCTCGACGCGGCGGTGCGGGCGTCGACGGTGTTCATCTTCGCGGCGCTCGGCGAGATCATCAGCGAACGCGGAGGCGTCCTGAACCTCGGCGTCGAGGGGATGATGCTCGTCGGCGCGCTCGGCGGGTTCGCGACGACGGTCGTCACCGGCAGCTACTGGCTCGGCTTTCTCGTCGGCACCGCCCTCGGCGCGCTCCTCGCACTCGTCCACGCCTTCCTCTGTATCACCCTGAAATCGAGCCAGGTGATCAGCGGGATCATGCTGACGCTGCTGGGGACCGGCCTCACGACGTTCTTCGGCGCAGAGTGGGTCGACAAGTCGATCGACGGGTTCCCCCAGACGACGCTCCCGCTCGTGGGCCGATACCTCGTCGAGATACCGATCATCGGCGAGGCGTTGTTCCGCAGCACGGCGCCCGACTTCATCGCGCTCGCGCTGGTGCCGATCGTCTGGTGGTTCCTCTTCCGGACCAACCTCGGGCTGGAGGTCATCGCCGTCGGCGAGGACCCCGAGACGGCCGACACCATGGGCGTCGACGTGTTCAAGATGCGCTATCTCTGTGTGCTGCTCGGCGGCGCCTTCGCCGGCGCGGCGGGCGCGCACCTCTCGCTGGCGTTCTCGCAGCTGTGGGCGACCGGCATGGTCGCCGGTCGCGGGTGGATCGCCGTCGCACTGGTCATCTTCGCGCAGTGGCGGCCGGAACGGGCGCTCGTCGGCGCGTACCTGTTCGGCCTGCTCGACGCGCTCCAGTTGCGTTCACAGGGGATCGACCTGGCGCTGGACGCGGGCGCGCCGCTTTCCGGCGTCGTCAACCCGCTGCTCGAACTGCTGATGCACCCGACGATCATGGCCACCTACCCGTACCTCGCGACGATCTTCGTCCTCGTGGTCACGGTCGTCCGCTTCGACGACTCGCGACTGGGGGCGCCGAGCGCGTTGCTGGAACCGTACAGCCGCGAGACGGACTGACCAGTCGCCGGCGAAGCCGCCCTTCTGCAGTCCGGTGTCTCAGATTTCGCGGGAGCGCGACGACTCCCGGACGTCGAACGCGCTGTACGCCGCTACGAGGTGGACGGCGACCATGAGCGTCAGGAATCCGACGTTCCACCAGGGGTTGTCGTAGTAGAGCACGTCGATCCCCCACGAGCCGTCGACGAACGGCCACAGCGGTTCGATCGGCGTCGAGATGTCCGGCGCCGACAGCATGTCGGCGAAGACGTGACTGAGCCCGCCGACGGCGAACGCGGCCGTCGAGAACAGGAACGTCTGCTGGGTGTCGAAGCGTTGGCCGTCGGTCCAGCCGTCGATCCGATCGGTGAGCGTCGCGGCCACGATCGCACCGGCGACTACGCTTATCGCGGCGGCGAACACGACCGTGTGGGTGACGCCGTGGTGGTGGACCAGGTCCGGGAACGCCATCGCGACGTACTTGTCGACGTCCGGAACCGGCGCCATCAGGACAGCGAACGCGACGAAGAGCGCGCTCACGCGCTCGTCCCAGAGGAACCACGCCGGCAGCGACCACAACAGTCCCATCGCCAGGTGTCCCATCACGTCGACCATGTCGGACGGAAATAGGGGAGCGCGACGGATAGGGCGGGGGCCTGCACACGAAGCCGAAACGGCGAAAAGGACTGTTCAGTGGATCGTTCCCGCGAGCCGTCACTCGTCGCGGAGCGCCTTCGGGTGCGTCTCACTCGTCGCGGAGGGCGTCGAGGTCGGCCCGCGTGTTCACGTTCGTCGCCGCCGCTGCCAGCGGCGCGTTCGGGTCGTCGACCGCGATCCGTTCGACCGTCAGCCGGTCGAGCAGCGCCATCACCGCGTCGTCGTCGGAGAGCCCGTCCAGCGCCGCGGAGAGCCCAGAGCGTCGATACAGCGCGTGGAGCGGCTGATCGAACCCGTCGACGGCCGGCACGACGGCGTCGATCCGACCGGCGTCCGAACGGGACCTGTCCGAGCGGTGGTCGTCCGAACGGTGACCGTCCGAGCGACTGTCTCCCGGCACGCGGGCCCGGAGCGCGTCGACGCTCTCCGCCGTGACCAGCGGCATGTCGCACGCGCAGACGAACAGCCAGGGCGCGTCGATGGCCTCGACGGCGGCGTCGAGGCCGGCCAGCGGTCCCGAACGGTCGGCGTCGTCGCGGACCGTCTCGACCGGCCCGTCGATCGCCCTGCGCAACCGTTCGGCCTGCGAGTCCGTCGCGACCGAGAGGACGGGAGTCCCGTCGGTCCCGTCGGCGACCGCCTCGACGACGTGCGCGACGACGGGCCGACCGTCGAGAGTCGCGAGCGCCTTGTTCTCCTCCCCGAACCGGGTGCTCCGCCCGCCGGCGAGGACGACGCCGCGGACCCGCTCGGAACGCGATTCTGCCATCGATACCGGATAGGGCCGCCGCCGGTATGTCACTGTCCCATTCGGCCTGATGGTGGCCGGTGCCGACGGGCAGCCCGGACGTCGACCGGTAACGGCCTGCGCCACCAGCGTCGACCGCTGCCCCGAACATGGCATGAGGAATTTACATGCCGGTGGAACCCCCAGTCGGGGTATGCAGGTTCTGGGGATCACCGGCCCGTCGGACTCGGGCAAGACGACGCTGGTCGAGCGGCTCGCCGAGCGGCTGTCGACGGAGGGGCGCGTGGCGACGGTGAAACACCTCAAGACGAATCCGACCGTCGACACCGAGGGGAAAGACACCGCCCGCCACCGCGCCGCCGGTGCCCACGCTACGTACGGGATCACCGACGACTCGGGCTGGTTCGCCACCGGCGCGGAGCGGACCCTGGACGAGACGCTCGACGACCTCGCGCCCGAGTACGACTACGCGCTCGTCGAGGGGTACAGCGGCGCCGACGTCCCCACCGTCGCGCTCGGCGGCCGCGACCACGCCGGCGAGACGGTCGCCGCGGCCCCCGAGGCAGACGCCATCGACGTCGACGAGGTCGTCGCTGCCCTCGACGACCTCGAACCGTACGAGTGTCTCGCGTCGCTGGTCGCCGCGGTGAAGGAGTCACCCGACGCCCGCTACAGCGGCGCGATCGCGACGTTCACCGGCCGCGTTCGGACGCAGGAGGACGCCGACGACGACCCGACAGAACACCTGGAGTTCGAGAAGTACGACGGCGTCGCCGAGGACCGACTGGCGACCATCCGCGAGGAACTCGAAGCCAGAGAGGGCGTGTACGAAGTCCGGCTGCACCACCGGACCGGCGTCGTCGAGGCCGGCGAGGACATCGTCTTCGTGGTCGTGCTGGCGGGCCACCGTGGGGAAGCCTTCGAGACGGTCGAAGACGGGATCGACCGGCTGAAAGACGAGGTCCCGCTGTTCAAGAAGGAGGTCACCGTCGACGACGCCTTCTGGTCCCACGAGCGACCCGAGAAGTAGGTCCGGGCGCGGGATCGGCGCGTCAGTCCCGTTCCATCCTGTGGACGAGGAAAAAACCCAGGAAGAGCCCGACCAGCAAGAGCAGGTAGACGCCGGCGAGCATGATCGCGTCCTCGCTGCTCTCGACGTCGGAGGGTTTGAAGATGATGATCTGTCGGACCACGGCGATCAGGCCGGCGTGGATGACGGCCTTGACGACGTTCTTCGCCTCGACGTACGCGACGATCGTCCGGAAGAGTTCGATGACGATGAACAGGTAGAGCACGATGTCGATTGTCGTGTTGATCAGCCCGACGGCGTTCTTGTACCCCAGGATCTCGAACGCCTGGGCGGCCCTGACGAGCGTCGCGAGGAGGTTGATCACCCCGACGACGAGAACGACGACGAGAACGAGCGCGATGACGGCCTGTATCGCCACGACCGTCTCGCTGAGAGACTCCGTGAACCGGGTGACGCGCCTGTCGCTCACGCTCGGCGACCCCTCGGTGGCGTCGTCAGTGCCTTTCGGTCCGTCCGGCGGTTTTCCCGAGTCGTCCATGGTAGTTCACGCGACCGCACCGCCCGGCGACGCGGTCGACGGATCGCGCCGACCACGCCGGTGGTGAGTGTACGCGTGGGTCGGTGAGACCGAAAGACCTGTGGCTGCCCTCGCTTGCTTGGTGCGGCCCCGTCCCTTTCCCGCCGGAGGCCCAACGAGGGCCATGTCTCAGCGGAACGACGAGCGGTGTGACTATCAGCTGGACGTCGGCCTCCCGGACGAGGAACTGTCCACGGAACCGTGCGGTCGGCCGCTCTGGGAGGACCGCGACCGGTGCGTCTGGCACACCAAGGAAGCGGGGAAAACGCAGGACGACCTCGAGGAGAGCCTCCCGGACCCGGAGGAGAACCTCAACGGCGCGTACCTGCAACAGGCCGAGCTGTCGGGTATCGACTGGTTCGAGGACCGCGAGCTGGTCGGGGCCGACTTCACCGAGGCGCACCTGAACGGCGCCGACTTCTCCGGCGCGAACCTGATGCTGGCGACGCTGACCAGCGTGAGCGGTATCAACGCGGACTTCCAGGAAACAAACCTCGAGGGCGCGATCTTCACGAACGCGGATCTCCGCCGGGCGAACCTCGAGGGAGCGCTCCTCAACGAGGCGGTGTTCACCGACGTCCACATCGACAGCGAGACCACGCTGGGGGACTCCTCGGTCTACGAACGCGAGCGCGTCAGCCCGAAGCTCGGCGACGACCACCCCCTCGAATCCGCCTCGTGGGCGTATCGCCAGCTCCAGCAGATCTACCGCGACAACGGGCTCCCGTACCTGGCCAAGCGGAGTTACAACCAGGAGAAAGACGCGCGCCGGAAGCTCGCGTGGACGAAAGGGGACTACCCCAGCGCGATCAAGCGAGAACTCTCCCGCTGGATCGCGCTCTACGGCAGCAGTCCGTACCGGATCCTGTTGACGTCGCTCGTCGTCATCGTCGGCGCGGCGGTCGTCTACCCGCTCACGGGCGGCGTGCGGGAGGTCTTCACCGACAGTGCGATCACCTACACGCTCGAAGATCCCGGTGACGCGCCCGTCCAGTGGATCGGTCGCGTCCTCTTCAAGAGTCTCTACTTCAGCGTGATCACGTTCACGACGCTCGGGTACGGAGACATCCAGCCCGTCGGCGCGGCCGCCCGGCTGGTGGCCGGCGTCGAGTCGCTCCTCGGTGCGCTCCTCGCCGCCCTGCTCGTGTTCGTGCTCACGCGACTGGTGACGTGGTGAACCGATGCCGGTCCACGACGACTGCCCCGGCCCGCGTCGACCGCCACCGAACGACGACTGCCCCGGCCCGCGTCGACCGCCACCGGACGACGGCTCGTCGCCGGACGAGCGTTCGTTACAGGTTAGTTCCGACGGGACGAAGGGGATGGGGAACGGGCGTTCACCGGTCGATCTGGAGGTCCTGGCGCAGGAGTATCTCGTCGTCGGTGACTTCCTCGACGTACTCGTCCCGGAGGGGCGCCTCGCGGATGTCCGGGTCGTCGTCCCAGCCGAGCCTGGCCTCGATCCGGTCGGTCCAGCTGGGGTGAGTGTCGACGTAGGCCGTCCCGTTCTCGAAGTCCTCGACGATCCCGATCTCGTCGCCGACCGGGTTGACCACCGTCTTTCCGACGTCGTCCTCGGTGAGGGTCACCATGTGTCCGTGTTCGGGCGATATCATCGTCAGCGCTCGGCACGCGCTCGCAGGCCGGCGCTGACAGGCGAACGGCACACGGGACGGTTGGCGGGAACGCGCCGTCGAGTCAGCAGAACGATTCCCAGCGCTGGACGGCCACCGGTTCGCCGGCGGCGACGCCTTCCAGGCTCTCGGGGACGACGACCCAGCCGTCGGCAGCGGCGACCGAGGAGAGGACGCCGGCGCCGCCGCGAACCGGTTCGACGGCCCCCTCGCCCGTCTTCCGGACCCTGACGAACGACCGGACGCCGACTTCGCTGGCGATCTTCCGGTCGAGGGTCGCCTCGAACTCGGGGAACGGCTCCGGTTCGAAGCCGCCGGCGCGGGCGACGACGGGGCGCAACAGCTGGACGGCGGTCACGAGGCAGGAGACGGGGTAGCCGGGGAGCGTCAGCACGGGCGTCCCGTCGACGACGCCGTAGCCGACCGGGTGGCCGGGTTTGAGCGCGACGCCGTGGCCCAGCACGTCGCCGAGGTCCGCGACTACGTCGGCGATCAGGTCGCGCTCGCCCACGGAGGAGCCGCCGGTCGTCACGACGACGTCGTGGTCGGTGTCGCGGGAGACCGCCTCGCGCAGCACCGCCTCGTCGTCACCGACGATGTCCCGATAGGTCGCGTCGCCGCCCCAGCGTTCGACGAGCCGGGAGACGGTCAGCCCGTTCGTCTCCGTCGTCTCGCCGTAGCCGGGGTCGAAGTCGACCAGTTCCTCGCCCGTGGGTACGACGCTGACCCGCGGACGCGGTCTGACGGCCACAGAACGGTGCCCGCCGGCTTTCAGCAGCCCCAGGTCCGAGGGACGCAGGCGTCTGCCGGCGTCGAAGATCCGGGCGCCCGACTGCACGTCCTCGCCGGCGGGCGCGACGTTCTCGCCGGGCGGGACCGCGACGGCGACTTCGATCCGGTCGCCGCGCGCGTCGGTCTCCTCCACCTTCACCACAGCGTCCGCGCCGTCGGGCAGCGGACTCCCGGTGTGGACGTAGCGGGCCTGTCCGTCGCCGACCGCGCCGTCGACGGCGTCATCAGAACTCCAGGAGTTCTGATCGCCCGTCGGATTCGGTCCGACGGCGTCGAGGACGACAGGGGAGCGGCCGCTCGCGTCGTGCGTGTCGGTCGCGCGGACGGCGTAGCCGTCCATCGCCGCGCGGTCGAAGCCGGGCACGTCCCGTTCGGCGTCGACCGGGTCCGCCAGGGTGGCCCCCTCCGCGTCCGCGACGGCGATCGATTCGGCCGTCTCCGGCGGGTCGACGGCCGACAGCAGTTCCTCTCGCGCGGCCGCGAGACGCGTCACCTCCGCGAAGCCCTCGTGTCCCATTACGGATCGTTCGCCGGCGACGGGCAAAAACGCCGTGGAAGCGCTCCCGTCGTCCCGACCGCACGGCCGCTCACTGCATCGACTCACGACCGACGAGGAGGCTCCGGTCGACGGAGACCCACGTCGACATGCGCTCGACGCCGGTCGCACCAGACGGGTAGACCGTACACCGGTCCGGCCGGTCCGCGTACGTGACGAGCGCGAGTTCGAGCCGCGGCGCGTCGGGACGGCGCGGTCCGTCCGGGCCGGCGGGAGGGGTCGGGCTCTCGGGGAACGGGTCGTCGTCCGTCCGGGTACGTCGGGACATCGTGGTGGTCAGGTGGAGCGTCGGGAGGCCGGCCTATGACGGCTGCTATGACTTCTGTATAGCGGTACGTAGGCCGGGGAAACCGACCCCGGACCTACGGACGGACGGTCCGGAGCACCCACGTCTCGGGGTTCGCTCGCTCGACGTCGAAGGGCGACACGTCCGCGGGGTCGTCGACGTGCGCCGACAGGGTGGCGAGGAACGACCGCACCGGCGTCGGGTCGCGGTCGCTGACGAGGACGAACGCCTCGCCGCGCTCGGTCGCGTCGAAGGTCGCGCGGACGCGGTCGTGGCGTTCGTCGGCAGCGACGCCGCGGAGATCCAGCGCGTCGTCCGGGACGTCGACCGCCCAGATGTCTTCGACGCGTTCGTGAGCGTCCTCGCCCAGTTCCTGCATCTGTTCGGGCACCTCCCCGGGACGGGGCGTCTGCTGTACGCTCGGGTCGAAGTCCAGTTCCGCGAGGACCGGCGCGTCCAGCCCGTCGAACGGGTCGCCGTGCGCGAAGAGGTCGTGCTCGTCGCCGCAGCTGGGGCAGGTGAACCCGGCCATGTTGACGGTGACGCCCACCACCGGCACGTCGTTGTCGCGGAAGAGGTCGAGCGAGCGCGCGGTGTCGGTGACGGCGGCGTGGAACGGGGTGGTCACGAAGACGACGCCGTCGAGGTGGACCTCCTGGAGCGTCGTCAGCACGACGTCGCCGGTCCCCGGCGGGAGGTCGACGACGAGCGCGTCCAGGTCGCCCCAGGCGGTGTCCTGGAACAGTTCCGAGAGCGCGTCGTGGGCCATCGCGCCCCTCCAGGCCAGCGGGGCGCCCTCGGCCATCAGCCCGACGCTCATCACGTCGAGGTCGCCCGCCTCGACGGGGAGTGGGTTGCCGTCGTCGTCGGAGTAGACCGGCCCGTCGACCTCCAGCACGTCGGGGACGTTCGGTCCGTGGATGTCGGCGTCGAACAGGCCGACGTCCAGTCCCGCGCCGGCCATCGCGCAGGCGAGGTGCGTCGCGACGGTGGTCTTGCCGACGCCGCCCTTCGCGCTGGCGACCGCGACGACGCGGTCCACGTCCGCGAGACCGGGCGTCCGGTCACCGTCGACGCTTGGCGTCGCCTGCTCGACGTGGGCGTGTTCGACGCCGGGCACGTCCGACACGGCGCGGAGCATCGCGTTCGTGACCTGTTCGCCACCCTCGGGGTCGAAATCGGCCAGGTCCGCGACGACCGTGACGGCCCCCTCGGAGACGGCCACGTCCGACACGAGTCCGGCCTCGAAGACGTCCTTTCCGACCTCGGGGTCGCGGACCTGCCGGAGCGCGGCTTCGACCGCTTCGGTCAGTCCGGCGTCGTCGGGTGGCTGTTCGTCGATGCGGTCTCGATCGTCGGGAGTCACGTCGGAGTCGGTGTGTTCAGACATTGTGGGGTGGACAGCGGATAGCGCGGATCGGAGGGCGTTCAGAGGTCGGGCTGGCGATTCAGGTGGTCCTCGCCCGGCAGGGTGGTGTCGCCGCGGTCGAGCGCGCCGGTGAACTGCCGGCGGAAGCGGCCGGGATCGGCCTCCAGCGCTCGCGCGGCGGTCCCGCGGACGATCCTGGGTTCGGACTCGTCGCTCGCTTTCTCGCGGAGCGCCTCGCGGGCGCGGTCGTCGTCGACCCCCGCGAGGAGGTGGACCGCCCACTCGCGAACCCGTTCGCTCTCGTCGTCGACCGCGTCGAGCAGGGGTTCGAGCGCCCCCTCGCCGCGGCGCTTGAACGCGGAGACGAGCGCGTTCCGGCGGACGGCGTGGTGCTCGTCGTCGAACGCCGCCTCGATCCGGTCGGCGTACCGCTCGCGGTCGAGCCGGTCGAGCGCGACGACCGCTTCCGCGCGAACCCAGGGGTCCTCGTCCTCGGTGATCTCCAGCGCCGCGCGCTCGGCGTGCTCCCCGCCGAGTTTCGCGAGCGCCTCGACGGCGAACTGGCGCACGTCCGACTCGTCGTCCCGCAGGCCCGCGGTGACGAGCGCCTCGACGATGGCCGGATCGTGGTCCTCTTCAGCGAGCGCGAGCGCGGCCCGCTGGCGCTCGACGGCGTCGCCCGCCGCCAGACGTTCGAGCTTCTCTTCGGCCGAGTCGCTCGCGATTAGCGAGACGTCCGTCGCGGCAAGCTCGCGCGGCGTCGCCTCGCCGATCGTCACGTCCTCGCGGCTCACCTCGATGTCGTCGAGGCCGGCGTGGTCGGCGCCGAACCCGGGACTCTGTTCGGGGTGGACCCGCGGGTCGGTCGGCCCGTCGGTCGCCTCCTCGGGGTCACGCATCGGCGACACCCCGCGGGGACGGAGCGGTCCCGTCGGGCGCGACGCCGGCCGCAATCGGGCCCCACTCGCGGACGAGCACGACGAGGCCGAGCGCGAACGCGACCGCCCGGGGGAGCGTCGCCGGGACCCCCGCTGCCAGCAGGAGCGCGGCGCCGACGGCCGGGCCGAGTGCGCCGCGGCGGGCGTCGGCGACCGCGGTCGCGACCGCGCCGCCGATACCGAGCGCCAGCAGGACGAACGGGACCGACCCGGCGCCGAACGCCACGAGCACGACCGCGCCCGCGACGAACGGCGCGCTCGCCGCCGCGACGGCGACGGCGAACGCGGCGAGCGCCCACAGCCCCAGCTCGACCGCGCCGTCGAGGACGCGGACGAGCGGGAGCGCGGCCAGCGTCGCGAACGCCAGCGCCGCGCCCGCTGGGCGGAACGTCGTCGTCTCGATGCCCGCCGAGGCGACGAGCGACCACGTGAGCGCGAGGACGCCCAGCGCGGCCAGCGCTGCCGGCCCGAGCGCCGGGCCGAGTGCGTCGCGGAGGTCGGTGTCCGCCCGCAACGGGTCGACCAGCCGACCAAGTTCGAGCGGGAGCGCCACCGTCGTTCCGACCAGGACGGCGGCAGCGGCCGGGAGCCACGCGGCGGGGTCGACGGCCCCGAGCACCGCGAAGACGCCGACGGCCGCGAGCGCGATTCGCTCGCCCCGGCGGTCCGTCGCGATGGCCAGCCCGAGCATCGCCAGTGCGGGGACGACGCCGGCGGCCGCCGTCGCCGCCGGCGTCGCCGTCCGCGCGACCGGCGGGAGCGTCGTCGGCGCGTTTCGCAGCAGGCGCAGCCCCAGCACGCCGGCGGTCGGGACCAGCGCGACGGCGCCCAGGAGGGTCGCGAGCGAGACCGGGAGGGCCGCGGCGCGGTAGCCCCGCTCGTCGTCCGCCAGGCCTGTTCCGTCGGCGGTCGGCTGGCTCACCGCGACCCCTCCAGTCGCTCGGCCAGTTCGGCGGTGTCCGCGGCGACGAGCCGCCGGCAGAAGCCGCCGAGTTCGCCGAAGTAGCCCGTGCCCGGTTCGCCGTCGAGCGCGCCGGCGACCCCCTCGGAGAGGACCGCCAGGTGGCGGTCGAGGAAGTCGAGGCGGGCGCGGGCCGCGTCGGCGTCGACGGCCGCCTCGCGCCGGCAGAGGTAGCCCGCGAACTCCAGTTCCAGCCGGAGGTGGTCGTGGTTCTCCCGGCGGCCGGTGTCCACTTCGACGCCGAAGTAGTCGTAGGCCCGGGCGAGGTCGAGGTTCACGTCGTTCCACGACGCCTCCGGGCGGTAGGCCGACTCGTACAGCGACACCGTCGGCCCCTCGGCGTCGACCGTGCCGTCGGTCCGGTCCTCGACGGTGGTGTGGCCGACGACGAACAGGTCGTTGAACCGCGCGCAGACCGTCTCGCGGTCGTCGTCGACGGTCAGGTCCGGCGGGGCCACGTCGAGCGCCGTCCGGTCGAGCAACCGTCGGCACTCCCGGTCGAGCGCGCCCGATTCGAGCGCCCCGTACAGTTCCTCGTCTGGCTCGGTCATCGCGCGGGCGACGAGCGCGTAGAGCGCGCCGCGGGCGGCGGCGTCGCGGTCGGCGTCGGTCGGCGGATCGGCCGGGTCCGCCGCGGTCGGGGCCGGCGCGTCGCTCGGTGCGTCGCTCACGCCGGGTCACCTCGGGTCCGGCGCACGCCCTCGATCGTCACGACGGTGACGAACAGGATCGCGAGGCCGGCGACCGCCCAGAGGATCGTCTCGTAGGGCGGTCCCTGCGGCCCGGGCCCCATCGCGAGGTAGTGCCACTCGCTGACGGCCTTCCGTCCGGCCCGCTCGTCGTAGGAGCCGTTCCAGACCGCCACCGACAGGTCGACGTCCTGTTCGCCGGAGAGGTCCGTCCGGTTGCCCTCCGCGGCGGCATCGCGGGTGAACGCGACGTGCCACTCGCCGTCCTCGTGGACGGCGTCGGTGGAGACGCTCGTCGACTCGAAGTCCGTCGTCGTCCCCGCGCCACCGGCCAGCAGTTCCTCGGTCCTGCCGTCGCCGGTCCAGTACCAGACGTTGACGCGGTTGTCGGCCCCGCCCATCGCGATGGGGGGCCTGGCGCTCGCGTTCTCGGGCACCTGCACGGCGACGGCGTCGGCGAACTCCCGCGGCGCCGACGCGTTCCGGTCGGCGGTCGCGTCCGGCCACGAGACGCGGACGAAGACGTGCGAGCCGTTCGTCGCCGCGCGGACCTGCGCCTCGCTGACCGAGACGTTGCTCGCCCCCGGGAGCCCGCTCGGGGCGCTCGACAGCGCGAGTTCGACGCTCGGGACGGTCGTCCAGGCGTCCGCCGTCGGGTGCGTGGCGTTCGCGCCGACCTCGCCCATCGGAACCTCGTTGGCCGGCCGCGCGCTCGTCAGCGACGGGAGGACCGCCGCGGCGGTCACGGCGAGGACGACGACCGCGGCGACCGTCAGCCAGGAGCGGTCCGCTCCGCGCCGCTCGCGGGGTGGGTCGGGTCGCCGCTCCGACTCGCCCGGCGACTCGCGTCGCTCACGCATCGTCGAACACCTCCAGTCTGTACTGCTGGGCCGGGTTCTTGTCCTGGAGTAGCTCCATGAGTTCGCTGTCCTCGCCGCGGCGGACCCGGTCGCGGTGGCGCTCGATGGTGTCGAGCGCCTCGTTGACGCGGTCGCCGAACAGCTCTTCGAGGTAGTCGTTGGGGATGCGGTCCACCGTCTGGACGGTCTCGCCGTCCTCGGAGTGCTGGGGCGGCGCGTACGGCGGGATGTAGAACACGTTCGGCACCGTCTCGAACTCCGGGTGCAGCGGCAGCGCCACCTCGTACTCCTCGACGAGCTTGTAGATTGGGCCGTCCTCGTCGTCGAGGTAGCCGACCAGTCGGAGCTGGGGCGGGCACTCCTCCGCGCAGGCGGTCGCGTGGACCGTGTCGTCGGGTCCTTCGCCCTCGATGCGCGGGAAGCAGAAGATGCACTTCTCCGACTTCTTCGAGACGGCGTTGTAGTACACCTTCTTGTACGGACAGCCCTCGACGCAGTAGCGATACCCCCGACAGCGCTCCTGGTCGACGAGGACGATGCCGTCCTCCTCGCGCTTGTACAGCGCCTTGCGGGGACACGCCTCCACACAGGAGGGATGCGTGCAGTGGTTGCAGATCCGCGGCAGGTAGAAGTAGTAGCTGTTGGGGTACTCGCCGGCGCCCTGGTCCTCGTCCCAGTTCGGGCCCCACTCGGGGTCGCTCTGGGGCCGCAGCGGCTCGTCGCTCCCGTCGTAGAAGATCTCGGAGTGGTTGAACTCCCAGTCGCCGCCGTAGCGCTCCTCGCCCGGGATCTCGCCGGGGTCGCGTTCACTGTGGTCGTCGGACTTCCAGCCACCGCCCGACTCCTCCCACCCCTTCGGGTAGCCCTCGCCGGGTTTGGTCTCGACGTTGTTCCAGTACATGTACTCCCGGCCGCCACCCTCCGTCCAGAGGGTCTTGCACGCGACCGTGCAGGTCTGGCAACCGATGCACTTGTTGAGGTCCATCACCATCGCGACCTGGTGGTCGACGCCGTCCGCGATGTCGATGTTCGTGTCCGCGTCCTGGGCGTCGTCAGTGCTCACGAGCTGTCACCTCCTCCGTCCGCGACGGGTTCTCCGCCGGCCAGTCGGACGCTGGCCTCGGCGTCGCCCTGGTCGACCGGCCGCACGTCGACGCGCACGTCGGAGTTGACGCCGGTCGGCCCCCAGTAGTTGGGGAAGAAGTACAGGTGTTCGCCCGTGTCCGCGGGGTACTGGACCAGCTGCGTCGGTTTCATGTACATCGGGACGAGCGTGTTGAAGTTGTCCCGGCTGGGGTACTGGAACTTCTCCCAGGAGAAGAAGTGCCTGACCGTGCCGGGTTCGCTCGACGGGTAGATCTTCGCCTCCACCTGGACGCTGCCGAGGTCGTTGAACACCTCGACGGTGTCGCCGTCCTCGATGCCCCGTTCGGCGGCGTCCTCGGGGTTGAGGAAGACCGTCGGTTCGCCCCGCTGGAGGCGGAGCATCGTCTCGTTGTCCCGCCAGGTCGAGTGGATCGCCCAGCGGCTGTGGGGCGTGTTGTACGAGAGCGGGTAGCTCCCGCCGGTGTTGGTGGGTCCCTCCTTGTGGGTCGGCAGTTGCTCGCCGAGTTCGAGGAACCAGTCGTGGTCGACGTAGTACTGCTGGCGGCCCGTGAAGGTCGGCCACGGTTCCTTGTCCTGGACGTACTGCTTCCACGGCGCGTACGCCTCGCCGTCCTCGATGTCCGAGGTCCAGTGGTCGCCGGCAGCGAGGAACCGCTGTGGCTGCTCGTCGGTGTCCTCGAAGGTGATCTGCTCGTCGCTCCCTTCGGGATTGGTCTCCTCGGAGTGTTCGAGGATGTACTCGCAGGCCGCGCGATCCTCCGCGAGCGCCCCGTCCTCGCCGGTCTCCCAGTCGCGCACGTAGTCGTCGTAGATGGACTGGAGGTCGATCTGGCGGTCGAACTTGCGGTCGTCGATCGGTTCGACGCCGCGCTCGGTGGCGACCTCCTGGATCTTCTCGGCGAGGTCGCGGAAGATCTGCCAGTCGGTCCTGGCCTCGCCCAGCGGTTCGACCGCGGGCGTGAACGGATGCACGTACGTGTGCATGTCCGTCATCGAGAGGTCGTACTTCTCGTAGTGGCTCGCCGCGGGGAGCACGATGTCCGAGTACAGCGCCGTCGAGTCCATCCGGAAGTTGATGTCCACGACGAGGTCGAGTTTGGGCCACAGGTTCTCCTCGACGGCGACGTTGCCCTTCGCCTGGTTGAAGTAGTTACCGCGCCAGACGAACATCGTGGACGGGTCAGGGCGGGAGCCGTCGTCGCGCTCCTCGGGGTAGACCGGCATCCACCCCTTGTCGATGGACTCCCGGATCTTGTCGGCGGTGTCCTCGTCGGTGTTGTCGAGGATGCCCGCGTGGAAATACGTCCACAGCGTCGTCGGGACGCCGCGCACGCTCCCCGTGGGGAAGGATAGGGTCTTCCAGCCGTGGAACGTCCAGATCTTCTCCTGGCCGACGTAGTGGTCGAGGCCGGTCCCCTGCTCGCCGAGGTTCCCGGTCAGCGTGACGAGCAACTGGATCGCACGGTTGCCCAGGTCGTTGTGGTACCAGTCGTTGACGCCCTTGCCGTGGATGATCTTCGCCTTGTCCGCCTCGGCGAACTCGCGGGCGATCCGCTGGTAGGTCTCCTCGCCGACGTTCGTCTCCTCGTGGACGAACTCCGGCGTGTACTGGGCCAGTTCGTCCCGGAGGTTCTCCCAGACCGACCGGACGTCGACGCTGTCCCCGTCCGCGTCCTCAGACAGGTCGACCGAGCGCTCGACGGCCAGTCGCGGGTCGAAGTCGAGTTCGATGCTCGCCTCGGAGTCGTGCTGGCCGTCGCGGTCGCCCAGCGACCCCGGAGCCAGCCGCAGGTTCCCGTCGCCGTCGACCATGACGAACGCCTTCTCGGGGCGGTCGACGCCGTCGCCGAGGCCCGGGACCTCGCTCGCGCGCAGGAACTTGCCGGTGTCCTCGCGGACGAGCAGCGGCATGTCGGTCTGCTCTTTGAGGTGGGCCTCGTCGTACAGTTCCTCGTCGACGATGGTCTGTGCCATCCCCAGGGCGAGCGCGGTGTCGGTGCCGCCGTCCGGGGAGATCCACTCGTCGGTGTGGATCGCCGTCTGTGAGTAGTCGGTGAACACGCCGACGCGCTTGGTCCCGTTGTAGCCGGCGTCGAGGAAGAACTTCGCGTCGGGGATGCGCGTGACGTTGATGTTCGACCCCCACGCGATGATGTAGTCTGCGTTGTACCAGTCGGCGCTCTCGGCGTTGTCCGTCTGGGTCCCCCACGTGATCGGCTGGCCCGGCGGCAGGTCCGAGTACCAGTCGTAGAAGCTGTGACTGACGCCGCCGAGCAGGTTGACCAGCCGCGACCCCGAGGCGAACGAGACCGGACTCATCGCCGGGATCGGGGTGAACCCCGAGATGGCGTCGTAGCGGCCTGCTTCGACCTCGTCGACGACGTGCTCGGCGATCTCCGTCAGGGCTTCGTCCCAGGAGATGCGCTGCCACTTGCCTTCGCCGCGCTCGCCGGTGCGACGCATCGGGTACTTGATGCGCTGGTCGGCGTTGACGTAGTCGGTGTAGCAGGCGCCCTTCTGACACCCGCGGGGGTTGGGATCCGGCAGCGACTCGTCGAAGTTCGGGTAGTCGCCGGCCTGCTCCTCGCGCCAGACCTGGCCGTTCTTGACGTAGACGTTCCACGAACACGAGCCCGTGCAGTTGACCGAGTGCGTCGAGCGGTGTTTCGAGTCCCAGTCCCACTCGTCGCGGTACAGGTCTTCCCACTCGCGATACGGGTAGTCGCCGATGGGGTCGTTGACGACCTGCAGGCGCGTCATCTGCAGGAAGTCCTGCGCGAGCCCGGTCTGGGAGGCCCCCGCGCCGGCGACGCCGGCCGCGCCGACGCCCTTCAGGAAGTCGCGGCGGGAGACGTCGACGTCCGCGCCGCCGTCAGTCTCGGCACGGTCGGTCGCTTCGCTGTCGATACCAGTCGTCTCGCCCTCGGTCGTGTCGTGGTCGGTCATGTGGGAATCGTCGGTCATTGCTTCGAGATCAGCACGGTCGCGAGTCCGAGTGCGACGCCGAGCGCCGCGAGCACGACGCCGGGGAGCGTGTCGCCACCGACCGCCAGCCCCCCGGCTATCAGCGCGACGCCGGCGAGTTTCGTGAGTCTGTCCAGCCAGCGGTAGCGGCGCGCGGACATCGTGACGGCGTGTCGCACCTCGTCGCTCATCGGTCGCCCTCCTCCGGCGTGTCGTCAGCCGATTCGCCGCCACTCCTGTCGGCCTGTTCCGACGAGGCATCGCTCGCTGTGTCTTCTCGCGGGCTTCGCCCGCTCGAACGGTTCGAGGGACTGCGTCCCTCGCCACTCGCGATACCGCCGTTCGCCATCTCGGCGTCGGCGGTCCCGCCGCCGCCGGACGGCTCGTCGCCGAAGCCGCCCAGCGTCGCGTACGTGAGTAGTCCGGAGCCGATCGGGACGCCGACCAGCGCGCCGATCAGGAGCGGCTTGATCGCGTCCGTCGAGGTGCCGAGCACGTCCGCGACGATGACGTCCATGCCCGCGATGGACGCGACCATCACGAACGTGACGCCGGCGACGCCGACCGCCGTCTGCCAGGGTCGCCTGATCGGGTCGGCCGTGAAGTGGACCGGTTCGTCGTGGTAATCGACGAAGGGCCAGATCGCGACGGCCGCGAACACCAGTCCCGGCAGGGCGAGTCCGCCGACGAACTCGGAGCTGACGTGGACGCCCAGCAGGTCGAAGCTCATCCACGAGGGGACGAGCTTCAGGAACCCGTAGCCCCACATCAGGAACCAGTCCGGCATGATGAGCGCCGGCGTCGACGCCGGGTCGTTCGGGCCGTACTCGGCGATGTTGTGAACCGGCAGGAACCCGGCCAGAAGCGACAGGGCCGCCAGCGTCAGGAAGAAGACGACGGCGCTGACCGCCGCCTGGTTCGGGAAGGCGGGCAGCCCGACGACGACGCTGTCGTCCTCGCGGTCGACCGTCTCGCGACCGCCGCCACCGGCGGCGTGGACGTCCTCGTCGCGGCCGTCTTCCGTGTGTTTCTGCCTGACGAGGATCGCCATGTGGACGGCGATCAGCCCCGCGATGACCACCGGTATCACGAACACGTGGAGGAAGTAAAAGCGCGGGATCGTCGCGCTGGAGGGGAACTCGCCGCCGAAGACGAGCCTGCCGACCAGATCGCCGACCAGCGGGATCGACAGCGCGACGTTGTAGCCGATGCCGACGGCGGTGCTGGCGAACTCGTCGAACGGGAGCGCGTAGCCCGTGTACGCGGCGAACATCGACGTGCCCGCGAGCGCGGTGCCGACGAGCCAGTTGGGTTCGCGCGGGTTGCGATAGGCGCCGGTGAAGAACACCCGCAACATGTGCAACGCCATCGAGGCGACGAACAGGTGGGCCGCCCAGTGGTGCATCCGGCGGATCAGCATGCCGAACGGCACGTCGTAGGTGATGTTGAGGACGCTCGCGAACGCCCCCGGGAGCTCCTCGCCCTGGTACTCGGCGACGCTGCCCTCGTACTCGACCTCGGAGGTCGAGGGTTCGAAGAAGAACCCGAGGAACACGCCGGTCAGCACGAGCATCAGGAAGCAAAACAGCGCGACCTCACCGAGCAGGAACGAGTCCTCGGCGGGGAAGGCCTTCCCCAGGATCGACCGCTCCCCGTCCAGGTCGAGGCGGGCGTCCGCCCAGCCGTAGGCGCGGTAGAGGGGGTCGAGGCGGCTCATCACTCACCTCCGGGACCGACTGGTCCCTCGAAGTCGCCGGTCGCGACCAGATACCCCTCGCTCGACAGCGTGATCGGCAACTGGGGGAGCGCCCGGCCCGGCGGTCCGCCGGTGACCGTCGCGCCAGACAGCGGGTCGAACCGTCCCGAGTGACACGGGCAGATCAGCGTCTGTCCCTCCCTGTTTGCGACCATACACCCCGCGTGCGTGCAGACCTTCGAGTAGGCGGCGTAGCCGCCCACGGTCGACTCCATCCGGGTCTCCCCGCCGTAGGCGTCCTCGGCGAAGCGCACGAGCAGCGTCGGCGCCCGGTCGATCCCCGGACGCGGCTCCGGAAAGACGGTTAGCTGTTCGCCTTCGCTCAGGCGACCCTCCTCGATGCGCTCGCCGAACTCGTCGACCAGCGGCACGCCGTCGGAGTAGACAGGCCCGGAGTACCCTCGTTCGAAGACGCGGGTGAGGCTCGCCAGCGGCGCGGCGAGGCTGCCCAGCGCCGTCAGCCCGCCGACCGTCGCGAGCGCCTTGGCGTAGTCGCGGCGCTCCATCTGCGCACGGGCGTCGCCCCAGAACTCCTGGTAGATGCTCGGCTCGGTGGCCGTCCCGTCGCAGGAGTGACACTCGTCGGTCGCCGCACCGTGGCCCGTGTCCGCCATCGGGTAGCTACGCGTGAGATCCACCTCGTCCAGGTTGGGTCGCTCCTCGTCAGTGGTGTCGGTCATCAGTGGTCCCTCCGTTCGGCGACTTCGACGTGTGGCATGAACCAGGCGTAGTAGGAGACGGTCAGCCCGGTCAGGGACATGAACATGCCGAACGCGTAGAGGCCGAAGTACTGCGTCCGCGCGAGCGTGAAGTACTCGCCGGTGAACAGGGCGGCGAAGGCGATGGTCAACACCGTCAGTCCGCCCATGGCGACCAGTCCCTCGATCGCGTCGCTCGCGTCGTGGTACTGCACGACCCAGCGGTCGTCCGTCTCGATCCACGGGAACGTGACGATCCCGCCGTCGGTGTGCCCCTCCGAGGAGGTGTCACTCCCGCCGCTCGCGACACCTCCGTCGGTCACGGCCGCCTCGGCCTCGGCCTCCGGCGGTCTTGCCAGCCTGTCCATGAACCGGTGGAAGAAGGCCAGCACGCCGAGCAACGCCAGCAAGGCGACCCAGACGACGACGCCCACCTGGCTCGGCGACAGCTTGTTCGGCGTGTCGACGAAGCCGTCGAGCGGTCGGATCTCGCTGACGCTGTGGTCGATAGCGATCTCCTCCGAGGGGGGCTCGCCCTGCAACGCGACGAACCACGTCGGTACCAGCACGGCCAGCACGACCAGTACGACGAGGAGTGTCCTGGTGCGCATCGCTATTCTCCCCCGTGAGTCCGCCGGAGCGTCCGAGACGACGCCGGCCACTCCCCCGCCGACGGACCCGTCACGCCGACCCCTCCAGCAGCGAGTCGAGCACCTTCGACTGGGCCGACGCGAGGTGTTCCGCGAACGTCGACGGGGTGATGTCGAGTCGCTCGGCGACTTCCGTCGCGTTCGCGGACCGCGGACGCTGGAAGTAGCCCATCTCCATCGCCGTCTCGAGCACCTCCTGCTGGCGGTCGGTGAGCCGCCCGCGGTCGACGAGCACGAGGTCGTCGTCCTCGCCGTTGCCGGTGCGGGCGAGGCGGTCGATCCGGACGGTACCGTACGTATCGTCGAGCACGTCCACGGCCGCCTGGATCGTCTCCACGTCGGTCGCGTGAAAACTCAAGCGGAGCGTCCCCCGCGACGCGGACACGTCGCTGACGGGCGTCCCGAGTTGCTCGACCGTCTCGCAGATACAGTTGCTCTGGTCACGGGTGAACCGTACCCGTTCGGCGCGGTCGGTCTCGAAGACGACGGACGCGTCCTCCGGGAGGTCGGCGTCGTCGGCCCCACCGACGACGTCGAACTCCTCGACCACGTCTCCGCCCTCGTCCGCGCGACTCCACGTGGCGGATCTGGCGATCGTGTCGCCGCCGGTCGACGCCGCCACCGGGCAGGCGTCGGCCGTCTCGACCGCGAGTCTGACCTGGATTCCGCCTGTCGGTTCAGCTCCCATATCCGAGAGAACGATATACCCACCTAAGAAAACGGAACCGCGATCCCAAAAGCTGAGAACAGAGCCGAACACCTGCGTTTTGGGCGTCGTCGACGATTCTTAAACCGCCTCGACATCGGGGGACGACGGACCGTGGGGGACGGGAACACTTTCGCGTCGATTCTTGCGGGGTAAGAACGCCCTCGTGGGTTGAGATAGGCGGGCACTGACCCACTGGTATGCGCCAGACAGTGGCGAGAGATCGAGGAGGTGACCGCACGTGACACTATCGCGACGCGACTTCCTGGCGGCCGCCGGCGCCGGGAGCGTCGGCGCGCTCGTCGGGACGGCCTGGGGCGCGACGCAGGCCGTCGACCCCGTCACGTCGGTCGATAACCCGCTCAAGTCGTATCCGAATCGAGACTGGGAGCAGGTCTACCACGACATCTACGACTACGACGAGGTGGACTGGACGGTCTGCCACCCGAACTGTACCCAGTCGTGCGCGCTGAACTTCTACATGAAAAACGGCGTCCCGATCCGTGCCGAGCAGGTCTATCACAACGAGGACCCGTCGGTCGGTCCGTCCGGGTACGAGGACGCCGGCGTCAGCCAGCACTGGAACCCCCGCGGCTGTATGAAGGGGCTGACGCTCCACCGCCGGACGTTCGAGCCCTCGCGGATCAAGTACCCGATGGTCCGCAAGGGCTGGGACCCCGACGACCCCAGCCCCGAGGGCCGCGGCGAGGACGAGTTCGAGCGGGTCACCTGGGACGAGGCGCTCGACCTCGTCGCCGAGAAGATGGCGAACCTGGAGGACGAGAAGCGGTTCCACATCTTCAACGCGATCAAGGCCGACGGGCTGTTCACCCGCCACGGCTCCGGCCGTCGGCTCGCCTCCGTCTTCGGCGGCTGCGAGTGGACCGAGTACGACTGGTACGCCGACCTGCCGCCGGGACACGTCATCACGACCGGCTACCAGACCTCAGACTCGGACGCGTCGGCCTGGCGCCAGGCCGACTACACCATCATCCAGGGGAAGAACCTCATCCACAACAAGCTGGCCGACAACCACTTCCTGCAGGAGACCCGCGAGCGCGGCGGGAAGATGGTCGGGGTGTACCCGGACTACGCGCCGACGGTCCAGAAGTGCGACCGCTGGCTCCCCGTCCGGCCGGGGAGCGACCCCGCGTTCGCGCTGGGCATCGCCTACGTGATCATCGACGAGGAGCTGTACGACGCCGAGTTCATGCGGCAGTACACCAGCCTGCCGCTGCTGGTCCGCGAGGACGACGGCAAGTACCTCCGCGCCCACGAGGTGTTCGCGGACCACGAGGCACCGCCCGAGGACGCCGAAAAACAGCACGAGGAGAACGACTGGGGCGACTTCGTCGCGGTCGGCGAGGACGGCGAGCTGGTCGCGGTGACGCGCGAGGACGTGGGCGAGGAGACGCCGACGACGCCGCGACTCGACGTCGACCGGGAGGTCGAACTGGCCGACGGGTCGACCGTCGCCGTGCGGAGCGACTTCGCGCGCCAGCGCGACAACGTGATGGCGAACTACGACCCCGCGACCGTCGAGGACATCACGACCATCCCGGCCGACGCGCTGACGAAGACCGCCCGCGAGTTCGCGGCGGCGGAGAAGGGCCAGTGGTTCACCGGCGAGGGGATCAACCACTGGTTCCACTCCAACGACTCGCTCCAGCGGACTATCTTCTTCGTCCAGTCGATGCTCGGCAACATCGGCGACGTGGGCCAGGGCTACTACAACTACTCCGGCCAGTACAAGATCGAACTGCTGGACGGCTATCCCCACTACGTCAACCCGGACGGCCACGCGGCTCACGGGATGTACCCGGGCTACGCCTTCGCCTTCTTCGGCGGCGAGCAGCTCGACCCCCACGAGATCCGGGGGGACTTCGACCGCGAGCTTGAACTCGTGCCCCAGGGCGACGCCGAGGAGCCGGTGATGCCCACCGAGGCGGAGTCGTACACGATGTCCAAGCCGGAGGTCCTCTGGACGATGAACTGCAACCTCCTGAACCAGACCAAACACCAGGAGCACGTCATCGAGAACTTCGTGAAACACCCGGACACGGGCAACGAGTGTTTCATCGTCTCGGACATGCACATGACGTACTCCGCCCGACACGCGGACATCGTGCTCCCGGTGCCCTCGTGGCTGGAGTGTGAGTACCCGGACATCACGATCGGGCCGGAGAACCCGTTCGTCCACATGGACCACGGGGTGATGGACCCCATCTACGACACGAAACAGGACGGGGAAGCCGTCGCGATGGTCGCCGAGAAGCTCGACGAGAAGATCCCGCCCGAGGAGCGCAACGTCGACTCCTACCGCGAGTACTTCGCCGAGTTCCTCGACGAGGACGGGGACGTCACGAACTACATCCAGGAGACGTTCGACCGCGGGATGACCACCCGCGGCATCGACGTCGAGGACCTCCGGGACGGACCGGAACGGCTCCAGCTGAAGACCTACCCGCGGATCCCCTTCTACTCGCAGATCCACGAGGACCGGCCGTTCTACACCAAGACCGGCCGGATGGAGTTCCACAAGGAGGAAGACCGGTTCGTCGAACTCGGTCGCGACGACCTGGACCACGTCGAGAGCGTCGAGGGAACCCCCTACGGGGTCAACCAGAAGTGGGAAGACGCCAAGGACGAGGAGAACCCGCTGTACCACGACGAGGACAAGCAGTTCTACTACAACACGCCCCATCCGAAGTACCGGACCCACTCCTCGTGGGGGATGACCGACTGGAACCTCATCTGGTCGGCGCGGGACTTCGGGAGCGTCAACGCCGACCCCGAGGGGACCGAGCGACTGGTCGAGGACTTCTCGTTCCCGACCGGCGACGGCGAGACGGAGGACGCGCCGCCACTGGGCGAAGCGTTCGTCGAGATCCACCCCGAGGACGCCGCGAACATCGACGTCGAGACGGGCGACTACGTCCGCATCACCGGCAAGCGCGGCGACCTCGTCGTCCGTGCGATGGTCAGCGAGCGCCAGCGACCCCGGTCGGCGGGGGACATGGGCCAGTTGACTATCTGGCACGGCTGGTGGCCCCAGCACTTCCCCGACGACGAGGACGACCCCGACGGGATCAAGGGGTACAACACGACGACGAACATCTGGCTCGACCCGCTCCAGGAGACCGACGACCTCGTCCACAAGGGCGTGTTCGGCGACCCCAACGTCTCGGAGGAGATCGACGACGAGATCGTCTGGCACGGCGCGGAACTCGAACACGGCTACGAGGAGACCGTCTGGGCGCCTACGGGCACCAACCGCGACGACCTCGTCGACGTCGAGAAGTACGCCGAGGCGGACTGGAAACCGGCCGACGCCCGGAAGGACGACGCCTTCCAGGACTACGTCGGCGGATCGCTGCAGAACGGTGCGGCGAGCGGAGGTGACGACTGATGATCGACAGCGCTGCGACAGGAGGTGACGACTGATGCCGAAGGTAGCAAACCCACAACTCGGCCGCGAACACGACTACCCCTACGAACACCGCGAGGAAGAGCGCGACTGGCACTGGGGGATGGTCATCAACACGAACCGCTGTATCAACTGCAACACCTGCTCCTTCGCCTGCAAGTCCACCTGGACCAGCGGGAAGGGCGAGGAGTACATGTGGTGGATGAACGTCGAGACCGAGCCCTACGGCGGCTACCCGATGGGCTGGGACATGCGCCTGCTCGACGACCTGGACGCCGGCGAGACCATCTTCGAAGCGACCGAACAGGGCGAGACGGTCCGCGGGTACATCGCCGACAAAGAGGAGTGGGAGTACCCGGCCCTCGGCGACGACCAGGTCCACGGCGAGTACCCCACCGGCGAGGTGGTCGAGAGCGATCTGGAGGAGGGGAAACACCACGACATCTGGCAGTTCTACCTGCCGCGGCTGTGTAACCACTGCAAGAACCCGGCCTGTCTCGCGGCGTGTCCGCGCCAGGCCATCTACAAGCGCGACGAGGACGGCATCGTCCTGCTCGACCAGGAGCGCTGTCGGGGCTACCGCAAGTGCGTGAAGGGCTGTCCGTACCACAAGCCGATGTACAACCCCGAGACGGGCGTCTCGGAGAAACCCGTCGGCTGTTACCCGCGCATCGAGGAGGGCTTCGTCCCCCGGTGTGTCTCCTCCTGTATCGGGAAGACGCGCCTGCACGGAAACATCAATCGCGGGCCCGACGCCCCATCGCCCGGCGGCGACGCGCCCGGCGGCCGCTCGCCGATCAACTACCTCGTCCACTCCGACGAGAAGGTGGCACTACCCCTCTATCCGCAGTTCGGCACCCGCCCGCAGGTGTTCTACATGCCGCCGTACCACGTGCCGCCGGAGTTCCTGACCCAGATGTTCACGCCGAACACCGAGGTCAAGCGCAACGACTGGCCCGGCGACACCTACCGGGAGTCGATCGAGATCGTCCAGGAGCGAGTGCGCGACCCCTCCCATCACGTCCTCGGCATCCTCCAGCTGTTCGGCGCGACGACCGAGCTGATCGAGACCTACGAGGTCACCGACGAGCGCGTCAGGGGCTGGAACCGCGAGGGCGAGAAGGTCGCGGACCTGCCCTTCGAGGAAGAACTGGAAGTTCGCGAGGGCGAGCAGTGGACCAACCAACCATGACCCGGCTCGACGAAGCGGACGACACGTCCGCACCGACAGGCACCGACGCGCAACCGGCCGGCGGGACGGATGCCGGCAGCGGCGCGTTCGACGACGGCGACGACCGCGACCACGCACCGGCTACTGGCGACGGCGTTCGAGACCCCGAAGCGGCGAAGGCACTGCACGCGGCGCGGGCGACGCTCTACGGGGCCGTCGGCGGCGCGTTCTGCTACCCGGACACCCCGCTGCGCGCGACGCTCACCGCCCACGACGCTCGCGACGGCGTCCTGCAGGCCGCCGAGCGGCTGGGCCTCCGCGTCGAGGCCGAGCGCTTCCTGGACGCGTTCGCCGACGCCGCCGTCTCGGACCTCGAATCGGCGTACAACGGACTGTTCGGTCTCCCCGAAGGGGGCGAGTACCCGGTGATCCCGTACGAGGCCCACTACACGACGGGGTCGGACGTGGGCGAGTCCCAGCGTCGCATCGCGGCGGTCGTCGGCCTGATGGAGACGTTCGGCGTCCAGCCCGGCGAGGACTTCGCCGAACGACAGGACCACGTCGCCGCCGAACTGGAGCTGATGCAGGTGATCGCGGCCCAGCGCGCGGTCGCGATCCACGAGGGCGACGACGCGGCCGTCGACCGACTGGCCGACGCCGAGGCGACCGTGCTCGACGAACACCTCCGGGGGTTCGTCCCCGCGCTGGCCCACGACGTGGAGCGGACGGTCGGCGACGACGGCGCGGCTGGCCGGCGCGCGTACCGCGCGGCCGCAGCGCTCGCCGCGGAACTGGTCAGGCGCGACAACGCCGTCCGGAACGGAGACGACGGCGGCGAGACCGACGGAGACGCGGCGGCCGAGACAGCGGAGGTGAGCGACGATGGCGAGTGAGCGCGACGACGAGAGCGGTTCGGAGCGGGGGCCGCGACTCCCGCTCGACAGGGGCGCGGCCGCCCGTGCGACGACCCTGGCGGTCGTGACAGTCGCGCTCTTGCTGGCCGGCCAGGCGGCCGTGGCCGCGGCCGTCACGAGCGGGAGCCAGCCGGTGGCGAGCGTCGACAGCGTGCCGACCGAGCCGACGGCGAGCGCGTGGGACGAGGCCGAGACCCGGACCGTCTCGCTGTCGAAACAGCAGATGGCGCCGCCGTTCGGGGGCGGGAGCGTCGACGAACTCGACGTACAGACCGCCGCCAACGACAGTCACATCGCGGTCCGGCTCTCGTGGGCGGACCCCACGCGAGACGCCGACATCGCCGAGCCGCGGAACTTCAGCGACGGCGCGGCGGTGATGCTGAAGACCGGCGACCAGCCGCCGATCACCATGGGCGCCGCGAACACGCCGGTCAACGTCTGGTACTGGCGGGCGAGCTGGCGACACGGGCCCGAGCACAGCGAGGGCGCCGGTGACATGTACGCCTACCCGCACAACGACTCGGTGACCATGCCCGGGCGACAGGCGGGGAACCCTATCTCGCAGGCCGACTTCGAAAACGGCGCGCACAACTACTACGCGAAGGGATTCGGGTCGCTCAGCTACGCGCCTGACCAGCCGGTCGCGGCGAGCGGCGAGCGCACCGACGACGGCTGGGAGGTCACGTTCGTCCGCAACCGGAGCGGCGCCGGGCAGTACGACGCGCCGATCACCGACGAGCAGGTGTACCTCGCCTTCGCCGTCTGGAACGGGAGCGCCGACGAGGTCAACGGCCAGAAGTCGATCACGCTCCAGTTCTCGACGCTCGACCCCTCCTCGGGCAACCTCTCGGTGCCCGACAGCGGAGGGTCGGGGAGCGGGAGCGTCGTGCAGGTCGGCGGTGGCGATTCCGGTGACGGCGGTGGGAGCGACGGTCGGGCCCTCGCCATCCCCGGATTCATCGGGGGGATCGTCCTCTCGGCGCTCCTCGTCTGGTTCGTGGCTTATTGGAGGCTGATCTGATGACCGACGAGTACGCCAACTGGAGCGCGCGCGGCCGGGCCCCGGCCGACGACGAGGCCGGTCTGCGCGAGGCGCTCGGAGGGGACCAACCCCGCAAGCGGGAGGCGGCACTGGCGCTGGTCGACGCCGCCGAATCGGGGCTCGCCGACGCGACGGTCGCCGCGCTGGTCGAGACCGCCCGCACGACCGACGACGCGAAGACCAGACAGTTCGCCGTCGAGGCGCTCGGCGTCGCGGGCCGGGAACGCGAGACGATCCGGGAGGCGCTCGACGACCCCGACGAGTGGGTCCGCGCTGAAGCCGTCGTCGCGCTCTCGCGGGCAGCACCGGGCGCGAACGGACCGCTACGCGAAGCGCTGGAGGACGAACACGCAGCCGTCAGGCGCAACGCCCTGATCGCGCTCGCGAAGACGGAGGCCGCGGGCGCGGAGGTCCTGGTCGACCGGCTGAAGAACGACCCCCGGCCGGCGGTCCGGGAGTACGCCGTCCAGTTCCTGCCGCGGGAAGCGGAGACCGAGCGGGCCGTCCGCCTGCTCGCCGCCGTGCTGGCGCGCGACCCCGGGTCGTTCGTCCGGGCGAAGGCCGCCGACGGACTGGGCGACCTGGGCACTGACCGCGCCGAAGAGGCGCTGGAGAGGCACGGTATCGACGACCGGAGCGACGACGTGCGCCGGACGGCCGAGCGGGCGCTCGCCCGCTCGCGCGGGGTCGACCCCGAGAACCTCGACGTCGACGCCGGTGCCGGGCAGTCCGGGGTCGGCGGATCGGGACCGGGCCGACCCGGCGGACCCGAGACCGGCCGACCGCCCGGGGGGTCGGACGCGCCGCCCGGCCGCCTCGACGACGGACCGGGCGCCCCTCGACCGGGCGCCGCGCCGGTCGACGGCGGCACCGGCCGAGTCGGCTCCCACCCCGGTCCGGACCCGCGACCGCAGGGATACAGCGATCCGGGGACCGACGGCGACGGCGGCGAACGGCGCGACGGCTCGACAGACGATACCGGGGGTGACGACTCGTGAGTGACCAATCGAATCGATCGACTGACGGCGAGACCTACTCACTGGGGGCACAGCCCGAAACGACCGACCGCGGTGACGGCGGTTCCGACGGACCAAACGGCGACGGATCGGCCGACGGCGGGGCGATGGGCGTCCCGATCCCAGAGAAACACGTCGGGGCGTTCGTGGCCGAGGCGTTCGAGGACCCCGAACGGTCGACGACGTGGGAGGACGTGGTCGACGCGATGGTCGCCCCGGCCGCCCGCGACGCGTGGGACGACCTCTCGGCGGCGGCGCAGACCGTGGAGGTGCTCGCTCAGGCGGCCGAGTACGACCGGCGGGCCACGGACGAACTGGAGCGCATCCCGACGAACAAGTCCGAACCGACGCCCGACGTCAGGTCGGCCTTCGAAGAGGCCAGGCGTCTGCGACGCAACGCGGACGCGTTTCGCGACGGCATCGCCGCCGCGTACGCCGACGGCCGGATCGGCGACGACGAGCTCGTCTCCGCCGTGGAGGAGTCGGCGTTCGACACCGGCCAGATCGCCCGCCGCGAGGACGAACTGGAGCGCGTCACCGCCGCCTACGACTTCGACTTCCGCCCTTACGGCGGGACGCTGTTCGACGAGGAGCAAGTCGAGGACGACGCGGACGGCCACGACCCGGATATCCCGGAGACGTTCTGATCGAGGACGTCCTCGCGAGTTGGCGGCCGACCTCCCCTCGCAGTTCAGCGGTCGAATCGCTCCAGCACGTCGACGCTCGGACCCGTCCGGCCGACGGCCCGGCGTGCGGATCCGGCCACGGAGGCGCCGGTGACGACTGGAAGCCGCAGTGCTCGGGCCGGGAACGGAACGATTTTGGCGGGCCCTCGCCACTCGGCGCACGTATGCGACAGGTTCGATTCCGCGACCCGGCCGGCGCCGAGCGCACCGGCAGCTACGACGACGGCACAGTCACCTTCGGCGACAGCACCTACGACGCCGAGGAGGTCGACATCCTCGCGCCCACGGAACCGACGAAGATCGTCTGCGTGGGCCTCAACTACGCCGACCACGCCGAGGAAGAGGGCATGGATATCCCCGACCGTCCCCTCCTCTTCCTGAAGCCGCCGAACGCGGTGGCCAGCCACGGGTCGACCGTGGAACTGCCCGCGGGCAAGGAGAAACTGGAGTGGGAGGCCGAACTCGGCGTCGTCATCGACCGCCAGTGCAAGGCCGTCGACGCCGACGAGGCGATGGACGTGGTCCGCGGGTTCACCTGCGTCGACGACCTCTCGAACCGCGACGACCAGCGCGTCGAACAGAACTGGATCCGCGGGAAGGCCTTCGACGGCGCCGCGCCGATGGGCCCCGCCATCGCGCCGCCCGAGGACGTCCCCGAGGACGCGAGCGTCGAACTCCGCGTCAACGGGGAGACGAAGCAGTCCTCCTCCCGCGCGGAGTTCATCTTCTCCGTCCCGGAACTGATCGAGGAGATCACGACCTACATGACCCTCGAAGCGGGGGACGTGATCATCACCGGGACGCCCGCCGGCGTGGGCCCGCTCTCGGACGGCGACACCGTCGAGATCGAGATCGAGGGCGTCGGCACGCTCGAACACGACGTCTCTATCCCCGACGCCTGACCGTCTCCACCTTCCACATCCGAACGCCCCCATCCCCGACGCCCGAACGTCCCCATCCCCGACGCCCGAACGCCTCCATCCCCACGCCCGAACGTCTCCCTCTCCGACCCCCGAACGAGTCGGTTGCCGTCTATCGATGCCGAGACTCGGAGGTAAACCCTTTTGTCCGTTCGGGAGTTGCTTCTGGTGATGATTTCCCGGGCCCGTCTCCGTCGGATCGCCGCGGCCGCTCTCGGTGTGTTTCTCGTCCTCGTGGTCTGTATCGCGGCCCTCGCTGGAACGGGCGTCCTCGCTGCGCCGACGGTCGGCGCCGTCGACAGCGACTGGGGTGCGGTCACCTCCGCGTCGACGGAGATCCGGACGACCGCCACGGTGACGAATCCGAACCCCGTGGGCGTCCCCGGCGTCGTCGACGTGGCCTACTCGGCGCGGTTCAACGACGTCGTCCTCGCGCGCGGCGAGAAGACGGGGGTCGGGTTCGGCCCCGGGACGAACGAACTACAGCTATCGACGCAGATGTCGAACGCGAAGATCGCCGACTGGTGGGTCACCCACGTCAACGGCGGCGAGACGTCGACGCTCCGGGTCGACGCCACGGTCTCCGGGCCGGGATTCTCGCGCGACGTGCCAGCCCAGCACTCCGCCATCGAGACGGATCTGCTCGGCGGCTTCGCGTCGGAGGGGGAGCGGACAGTCCGGTTCCGCGGCGACCCGTTCCTGACCGTGAGCGAACAGACGGCCGAGTGGGGCGAGGCGAACGGGTCCGTGACGCCGCTCTCGGTCACCTCGACGGTCGAGAACGTCCACGACTACCCGGTCACCCTCGACGGCGTCGCGTACGCGGTGGAGATGAACGACGTGACGCTCGCCGCCGACCGACAGCTCTCGGGTGTGTCCGTCGACCCCGGTGAAACCGGCACCCTCGACGTCCGGATGGACCTCGACACCGCGCGGATGGCCGACTGGTGGGCCAACCACGTCAACGACAGCGAGCGGAGCACGCTCTCGGTCGAACTCTACGGTCTGGTCGAGCGCGACGGCGAGTACGAGCGCGTCCCGATCCGCATCTACGAGCGCTCGATCGACCTGGAGACGGACGTGCTCGGCGGCGGCTCGACCTCGGTGTCGGCCCGCGACGGACCCGAGCGGGACGTCGCGTTCGAACGCCCGCGGATCGACGACACGAGCCGGGAGTGGGGCGCGGTCGACGACGAGACGACGGAGATACTGACGACCGTCGCGCTGAACAACACCAACCGGGACGGGGCGATCAACGACCTGCTCTCGCTCCGCGTCGCCCAGCGCACCGCGGTCAACGGCGTCCCGGTCGCGACCGGACGCCACCGGACCGACGAACTCGACCCCGGCCGGACCAGGGTCGAACTCGCGTCGACGATGAACAACTCGCAGGTCCCCGTCTGGTGGGCGCGCCACGTCAACCGCGGGGAGACCTCGACCGTGACCACGATGCCGGACGTTCGCGCCGACCTCGGGTTCAGTCAGTTCGACGTGACGGTGACCGACCGGACGAGCGAGTTCGAGACCGACCTGCTGGCCGGATTGGGCGACGGGGAGGCCGAGACCGTCAGGATCGACGGCCACGACGCCCTCGTCGTGCGTCCCGAGTCGGTCCAGTGGGGCGAAGCGACGCCCGAGACCGCCCCCATCGACGTGGCAGCGACCCTGGAGAACGAGCAACCGACGCCGGTGAACGTGACCGAGATCCGGTATCGCGTCGCCCTCAACGACGTCGTCCTCGCGAACCGGACTGCGCCCGAGAGCCACACCGTCGGTCCCGGCGAGACCGAATCGGTGGGCTTCACGATGACGCTCGACAACCGGCGGATGGACGAGTGGTGGGTCACGCACGTCCGCCGCGGCGAGACGTCGGACGTGACGATCGCGGTCACCGCGACCGTCGAGACCCGGGCCGGGACCGAGACCGTCCGGCTCGATTCGCTGAGCCAGAACTCGACGATGACGACCGACGTCCTCGGCGACGACTGACGGCCGTTTCGGGCCTGTTTCCGGCGAGTCACGCGCCGGCCCCGCTCCCGCCAACACAAACTTCAGGCCGGTCCGCGTACGTCCTCGAGATGTCACCGAACAAGGCAAACTACGAGGACGTGGACGCCGTCGGTGGCGGCCTCCACTTCCTCCGTGACGAACTCGACTGTACGAACCTCGGCGTCTCCGTCCTGGAGTGCGAACCGGGGTGGACGGGCAAACCCCACGACCACGCCGACGACCAGCAGGAAGAAGTGTACGTCCTCGTCGAAGGCGAGGCGACCGTCACAGTCGACGGCGAGGACGTCCACATGTCGGCGGGCGACGCGCTCCGGATCGTCCCCGAGGAGCGCCGACAGATCGAGAACGGGAGCGAAGAGAGCACGTTCGTCCTCGCGGGCGCACCCTGACCGACCCCCCGAGTGGACGGACGGCGGCTCTCGATTGCGGGTTCGGAATCGTGGCCGTGTCCGGTGCACGCCGACCTCGAAACCGCAGTCGTATCAACACGATATATAGTTTCTCTGCGAATGATTAGATGTACGACTAGACGGCCGAATATGAAGAACGCGGAGCTACTAGGTTCTATTCTCTCATTCTCTGGCAGTTACTCTACCGACACACCAAATCGAGATGATCGGCTGTTCGAACGCTGTGGCGGTAGATATTCACGATTCTCGGTTGGTGTCGGTGTTTTCGTCGCTCCCGATCGATAGTATCACCGAACGTATCGTACGGTGATTCGGTCCAGATGGTATCACGATCGTCGACTGGATTGCCCGACCGCGGGTCGCAGTCGAACACTGATCCAGTGGAAGGAGCGCAGGTCCACGTTGACCGTTTAAGGAGTACCTTACCGGTCGCTGAGACGGATGCAACGGTCGAAACGGTCCGGCACCGGTGGAACGGGTGTTCGCCTTTACGTAGTGAACTCGGTAAGTGTGAGACGAATCCCCGTCCGCAGGCGCGGACAGGCGGATCGGAGCACCAGTATGAACCGGAACTTCCAGGGGACCGACAGAGGAAAACGCGTGATCACGACCGGTGGATCGGCAGTCGGGACGATCGTCCGCGTCGACGGCGACACAGCGCGCGTCCTGCTCGATCCCGAACGCGTCGAATCCGAGCGAATCGACCCGACCGGCGACGAGGGCCACCGTTCGACGCTCACGATCGACCGCCGGGCCGTCGACCACAGCACGAACGAGGTCGTCCAACTCGAAGCCGGTGCGGATCCGACGAACGAACGGAGGATCGCATGACGACCGGACGCCCGGATCTCGCGTCGACGGAGCGACCGACTGGTGCATCAGCCGACGACGAGTCCGATCCCGAAGAAGATCCGAGTCCCCCGAGATTCCCGTGAGGGGTTCGTGAGACGGCCTCGTCGCGGTGTCGGGGTTCGCTCAGTCGGCGGACGCTTCTACCGACTCGTCGCACGCGCAGCCGCCGTTCTCGAGTAACGCAACGACGTCCCTGTCGGTTCCACAGCGGTGACACAGCACCCGCAGGTCGAGGAACACGTCGAAGTCGCCGAGGTCGACGCGGTCGGCGTTGCGGTGGCGTTCGAGCGTGTCTTCGGCGACCGTCGCCGTCCGACCGAGCAACCGCTGGATCGTCCTGACGTCCGTCTCGACGGGGTCGGCGTCGGTCGATGGCGCCGTGGCGTCGCGCACGGTCGTGAGGTACGTGTGCATCGACTGGTGGGAGACGAAGTCCTGGCAGAGCGCGTCGACGTCGACGCCGTCGCGGGAGAGTTCGTTGCGGACTTCCGCTTTCCTCCCCTCGCTCACGTCGGCCGCGGTCAGCGTCTCGTACGTCTGTTCGACCACGCGTTCCATCGGGTTCCGCCCCGCTTCGCGCATCGCGGTCCGCAGGAGTTCCCGGTTGAAATCGTCGGCCAGGTCGCGGAGGCTCGTCCGTTCGCCGTCGGCCCCGGTCCAGCGGGCGACCAGCCGGTCGCCCATCCCCTCGAGGTCGTACGCCGCGATAATCCGCGCGACCTTGCTACGAGTCTCGCCGGAATCGTCCGACTCCATGCGACACGGACACTCCCGGAACGGACTTACGCCTGTCGGTGGTCGAGACTCCCGGACGCGAGGTGGCCGCCGCGACGAGGCCGACGCTACGTCGTCGGAACGCGCCAGAAATTACGCAACCCGCCGGCCCGGTGGGTCACGGGCAGGTGAGCCGACGGGCGGCCGCGGACTGCTGGTAGACGGTGCCGTCTCCCCAGTGGCGCCCCGGGCAGGAGCGCACTCCGAAGGAGCGGCCGACCGGTGGGCTGGGAAGCCGACGGGAACGGGAGCCGCGTCGGCGATGCACAGGGGTTCGGGCGTGTCAGGTGGTGCCGGTCGATGGGTCGACGGCATCGAAACGATGGGGGGTAGGACGGTTAAACGGGCGCTATCGTTCACGGCCGGTCGAACGGAGTAAACGCCGGCTACAGGCCGACAGCCGGTCGTTTCTCCGAAACTACGCGCACTCCGAGCGGCCGGTAGACCGACCCAGCTCCGACGGACGAATTTCACGGCGAGCGGCCGGCACGCGCGGGTACGTGCAAGATGCTTGCTCGACCGAACGGGCCGAAACAGGCTTATGCGGGGTATAACGAAGTCGGCTCGACGCCACCCGTCGAACGGGGGGTCAGGGGAGACGCCCCGCGCAGTCCAGTCCGAAGCTGTCCGTCCGCCGCGCCGATGCTCGCCGTCGTGACCGGGTCCGTCCGACCCGGTCGGCCGTCCTGACGGCCCCGTTCGTTCTTTCGTCCCGGAACGCCAGCCACCCGCTCGTCACTGAGGGGTCAGATCGCCGGCCGGCTCCCTCTCGTTCGTCCCAGAGAACTGGCCAGGAGGCCGACCCCGGACCGAACCGTCCTTAGCCGACCCATAACTATCGCATTCGATGCCCTGGTACCTTGTCAATGATCGAACGGACCGACGAACACACCGTCGTCGTCGACGGCGGTACCGTCGTCACCCCGCACGAGACGCACGAGGGCGGACGTGTGGTTATCGAGGGCGACCGCATCGTCGACGTCGACCCGACGGCGGATCCAGCCGGGTCGCCGGTGAGCGCGGAGGGGGCAACTCGGCGGATCGACGCCACTGGGAGGTACGTCCTGCCGGGCCTCGTCGACCTGCACGGCGACGACGTGGAGCGGTACCTCTATCCGCGCTCCGGCGAACGGGTCGACCCGACCGCCGCGCTCGCGACCGCTGACCGACTGACGCTCGCGGCCGGCGTGACCACCAAGTTCGACGCCATCGCCTTCGAGGACTCCCCCGAGAAGAACAGGTCGATCGAGGACGCGACCGAGCTCCTGGACGCGGTGGCCGACGGCGCGAGCCTCGCGGCCGACCACCGGGTCCACGCCCGCTGTGAACTCACCGACGCCGCCTCCGTCGCCTGCGTGGGCGAACTCGCGGACCGGCCGATCGTCGACGTGGTCTCGCTGATGGCCCACGTCCCCGGACGCGGCCAGTTCGACGACGAGGACGCGTTCGCGCAGCGATACACCGACGGACGCGGCGCCGTCGCAGACGAGGCGGCCCAGGCCGGACGGGACCGCCGCGGGGTCGCCGAGGCCACGCTGCGCGAGCGCCGCTCGGACCTGGTCGAGGCCCTCGCGTCGGCCGACGTCACGCTCGCCTCACACGACGACGCCGATCCGGCGGCCGTCGACCACGCGGTCGACCACGGCGTCGACCTCTGCGAGTACCCGATCTCACTGGCGGCCGCCCGGCGCGCCACCGAGCGCGGCGCGGCCACCGCAATGGGCGCGCCGAACCTCGTCCGCGGCGGAAGCCTCTGGGGGAATCTCGACGCGCGCGACGCCATCGAGGAGGGGGTCGTCGACGTTCTCTGCTCGGACTACCGGCCGGAAGCGCTCCTGGCGTCGGTGTTCGTCGACACCGGCGAGCCGATCGAACGACGCGTCGCCCGCGTGAGCAGCGAGCCGGCGCGCGTCGCCGGACTGGACGACCGCGGCGAACTGGCTGCCGGCGCTCGCGCCGACCTGGTGGTCGTCGACCCGGACCCGGTCCCGACCGTGACCCGAGCGTTCGTCGCCGGCCGAGACGTGTATCACTGTCACGGCGGCCCGAAATCGCATGACAGTTGAGGGAGATCGGTCTCGGCCTCGCCGAGCCGGGGTGCTCGTCGCGGCTCGGAGACAGTTTCGACAGTTTCGCCCGCGTTTCTCCCGGCATATCGAGATATACGGTCTCTACGGCGGCTGTAGCGGATCAATTACAATGGCCGTCTGGGGGGTACGGTAGTCCATGTCGACGGAACCGAAAGGTCAGGGACGCGGTGGCCAAGAGGCGGCGTGGAAACTCAGAGCGGTCGTCGAGCGGTACGAGGACGCCCCCGACGAGTGCACGATCTATCCCGCGGGCGTGGACGACCACAAGCGGATGGCGACCTGGATCTCGGCGACGGAGCCGGCGTTCGTCGAACTCGACGCCGTCCGTTGACGGCCGACTCCTCACCGTACGACGCCTCTTTTTCGCGGCTCATATCTGGAGCGGACGCAGCCCCCGCTCACCGGGATCCGTTCTCGCCGGCCGTCCACCGAACGGGCCGAGCGGCGGCGGCGGCCCAGTGACGGGGCCGTGAACCCGGGGAATCGGGTCAGAAACAGCCCTTCGACCGGGTCAGAAACAACCCTTCGACCGGGTCGTTCCCGCCGCTGATCGACTGCTGGTATCGACGGGAGTCACGCGACGATCCGAAGAAACGACCGGCGGCGGCCGGAGCCCGCCGTCAGTCAGCCGAGCGCTGGTCGAGCGTCTGCGCCGAAGCGACGCCGACGAGACCGAGCAGGACGACCGTCGAGACGACGGTCGCCGTCAGTCCGACGGCGGCGGCACCGAGCTGGCTCGCGACGAGCAACACGGCACCGACGGCGGTCAGCGATCCGTAATACAGCGGCCAGGGCCGGGTCGACCTCGTCCGACTCCTCGAGGTACTCGAACAGCTGGGCCGCGTTGGGGCCCAGCGAGATCCGGCCTCGGTTCTGGTTGAACTCGACGATGTCCATGTCGTCCATCTTCGGCAGATGGCACTGGTACAGGCCGACGTACACGCACTTGCGCTCGTTGGACGTCACCTGCGCGACGGTCGTTCCGTTCTCGACAGCGGCGACGTGCTCTGCGAGCTCGCCGAGCGCCACGGTCCCACCGTGTTCACGGAGGTAGTGCAACACGGTCCTCCGTCGCTCGTTTTTGAGGATCTCGAAGACGTGGTCGAGCGGGAGTTGCGAGCTCGACTCCTCCTCCGGCTGCGTCTCCTCGGCGTCGGTAGGCGCGGCTTGATCCGCGTCTGCCTCCGTCTCCTCCGGCACGACGTCCTGGTCGCTCGCCTGCTGTGATGCCGAAGACATCAGCTCCACACCTCCTGATGCTGGTGACCGCGAGACGCGCTCGCGACCCCGTGGGTCACTGTGACGGCCGAGGAGTTACTCATACCTCGCCCGCCCGGTAGTGACGGTCCCCCTCTCGAGGGTAATTGGCGTTCGATTCGCGGCCGATTCGTGGGAATTGTCTGCCTTCATGTGTCCGTACCCCCGGCGCTGGAGACCCCTCCACAGAGTTTGTTGCGCCGATTGCTTGTTGGGGGGCACGGCTACTTAATCTTTCTTGATTGAACAATCGTCCGCGGCTGTATAACGGAGCCATTACTGCGAACGGCGCCGCACGAAGCGTCAGTAGGGACTGGTTGTCACGCAGCGTCGGCGGTTATTGCTCCAATTCCGCCAGTAATGGAGTGTATTCTCGGCGATAGTGACGATCCGGCGGGTCCACGGCCCGGTCAGCGCGATCGTCCCGGCCGCGCGCGCCGTTTCTAAGCGGTGGTCCGCTCGCGTGCATCCGGCTGAGTCAACCCTATCTTACTCGGACCGGTCTCACCCGCGGAATTAGTTATCTGAATTCGCACACGTTCGCGCGACCGATCTACCCGAAGACGCGTTCGCCGGCCTCCCCTCGCATGGAGTGAGCGGCGATCCGGGGAGACGGGGCCGGGGAATGCTCGCGTGCAGACCGCTCACGACCAGGCCGATCGAGGCGATTGGCCCGTCGATCAGTCGACGGTGACAGGGACGAACCCGAAGATTCATTGTAAATCGGTCGAGTGCGTGGAGGTGTACTCGAATGGTTACTGGAAGTTACGCGGGACGGACCGACGAGGTGTGACGATGGCGGAACGAACGACAGAGGACGGCGAGCGGACGGATCGGCTCGACGCCGGAACGGAAGTGGTCTACTCGGCCGCTAACGAGCGCGCGCCCGGGACCGACCTGAGCGTCGCCGTGATCGAATCGCTGGCCGAGGCGAAGGGAGTCACCCCGATCGACATCGAACAACCGCTGTACGACGTCGTCGACCCCGACGCGCTCGACCGCCTGTTCACGGACGGCGAGAGCAGCGTCTCCGGTCGCGTCGTCTTCGACTTCGACGCTCACGAGATCACGGTCCACTCGGACGGCGACATCCTCGTCCGCCGCGTCGAACCCCGCTAGTTCTGGTCCACCCCGTCTCCGAGCCGACTGACCGGGTGTGACGTGTCCCCGTCGTCGAGCATGCGGCGCCCGTCGAACACCACCAGGTCCTCGAAGGCCGTCCACGGGATCTCGGCGAACTCGTCGTGGGCGGTCGTGACGACCGCGAGGTCGAGCTCTCTCGCCCCGATCGCGTCCAGCGAGACGCGCTCGACGCCCTCCGGGGGCGCGCTCGTGCAGACCGGGTCGACCGCGTAGACGGTCTCGGCCCGGTCCGCGAGCTCCTCGGCGACCGCGACCCCCGGTGAGGCCCGCGTCTCGTCGACGCCCGGTCGGTAAGTGAGTCCGAACACCGCGACGGTGCTGTCGGCCAGGTCCCGGCCGCGTTCGGCCAGGGCGTCGGCCGCCGACTCCACCGTGAACGTCGGCATGGACTCGTTGACGTGCCGCGCAGTCTGGAGCAGCGGCGTCTCCCCTTCGAACTCCGAGATGACGAAGTAGGGGTAGTAGGGGATGCAGTGACCGCCGACGCCGGGGCCTGGCGTGTGGATGTCGCAGAACGGCTGGGTGTTGGCGACGTCGATGGCGTCGGTCACGTCGACGCCGAACTCCCCGGCGAGCGTCGCGAGTTCGTTCGCGAGGGCGATGTTGACGTCGCGGTAGAGCCCCTCGAACACTTTCACGCACTCTGCGGTCGTGCAGTCGGCGACCGGGATCACCTCCGCGTCGGTGATCTCTCCGTAGATCAACTCGGCCACGCGCGTGCTCTCCGCGTCGGCACCGCCGACGACCTTCGGGTGCGAACCGCGGATGTCTTCGAGCGCGCGACCGCTCATCGTCCGCTCGGGGCAGAAGGCGAGACCGAACTCGCCGAGTTCGAGCCCGCTCTCCGCAGCGAGCCACGGGCGGACCCGGTCGCGGCAGGTCCGCGGCGGGACCGTCGACTCGACGACGACGAGGTCGCCCTCGTCGAGGCCCGCGCCCACCGAGCGGACCGCCGCTTCGAGGGCCGAGAGGTCCGGCTGGTCGTCCTCGACGAGCGTCGGGACGATCACGACGTGCACGGCAGCGTCGGAAGCGGCGGCGGTCGCGTCGGTCGTCGCCGAGAGCGACCCGTCACCGGCGAGGCGGTCGACGGCTTCGGGGAGACCACGTTCGCCCTCCACCGGACACCTGCCAGCGTCGACCGCCCGGACCACGTCGGCGTCGATGTCGACGCCGGTCACGTTTCCGCAGACGTCGGCGTAGACGGCGGCCAGCGGGAGGCCCATCTTGCCGAGGCCGTAGACCGCGACCGGCACGGCGCCGCCGGTGAAGGCGCGTCGCTGCCTCGATCGGCTCGCGTCGGAACCGTACAGTCCCGCCGGTTCCGGCCGCTGGCCGCTCATAGGTTGGGTACCTCGGGCGGCGCGGTCTCGGACTCGGCCTCGATCTCCGACTCGATCCACGCGGCGATCTCGACGGCGCGGATGCCGTCCTCGCCGGTGGTCCGGGGTTCGCTCCCCTCCTGGACCGTCTCGGCGAACGACGAGAGTTCGTTTTTGAGCGGCTCACCGGTTTCGACGGTCGGCCGTTCGATGACGCTCTCGTGGCGATAGCGGACGTCGCCGTCGGTCGCGACGTACTCGGGGAGCGAGTGGCGGTGGATCTGCACGGACTGGTCCATGTAGTCGACGTCGACGTGGCAGTCATCGGCGGTGACCGCGAGGTCGCGGACCCGCTGCTGGGTGACGCGGCTGGCCGTCAGCGAGGCGACGAGGCCGCTTTCGAACTCGAGCTGGGCGATGACGTGGTCGCCGTCCGCGGCGCCGACCGCGGAGACGTCCGACACCGCTCCGTCGGCGAGCGAGCAGACCACGTCGATGTCGTGGATCATGAGGTCGAACACCACGCTGTCGACGCTGTCCCGGTCGACGGGTGGCCCTTGACGGCGGGCCGCGAAGGCGATCGGGTCGACCTCGACGATCACGTCCTGGAGGGCGAGGATGGCCGGGTTGTACCGCTCGATGTGACCGACCTGGACCGCCAGGTCACGCTCGCGGGCGGCCGCCAGGAGCGACCGGCCGACTTCCGGGTCGTCGACGAACGGTTTCTCGACGAGGACGTGCGTTCCCGATTCGATCGCGGCACGAGCCACTGCCTCGTGATAGCGGGTCGGGACGGCGACCGACACGGCGTCGACCCGCGAGAAGAGTTCGTCGCGGTCGAGCGCCTGCGTGTCGAACTCGGCCCCGACGGTTCGGGCGTTTTCCTGATCGGCGTCCGTGACCCCGACGAGTTCGACCGAGGGGAGTTCACTGTACACGCGGGCGTGGTGGCGCCCCATGCTCCCGACACCGACGACGCCGGCACGGACTCGATCGGTCATCTCTCGCGTCCTCCCGTCGGGCCGCGTCCGACCGACGACCGGCGACGTGGCGACCGTTCGCTGGAGGGGCAGGCGGACCTCACCACGCGTACAGGCCCGTCTCCCGTCGATGCTGGGAGCTGGTTCCGCGGCGTATCTGCTGTCGCCGGAGTCGACCGTCCGTGGCTCATGAATCACCCGATTGTAGCACCGAGCGTCGGCTTTGTTATACGTCTCCTTTGGCCAGTAGCGGGTCGATACGGGTGAAACCCCCGCCTGACGACCGCCGGAGGGTGGCCGATGCCGGGGGAATGAGGCGCCGTCCAGCGGATCCGCGGTCCCCGAAAGCGGGCGGGCCCGGTAACCGGTTCGTAACAAAGTGATACCCACTAATCTCCCTGCCTGTGTCGAGATACGACAACGGGGTGGCTGCCAGTAGTGGCAATCCGCCGACAGACCGACGCGAGGGCTGATGGTGGATGTCGATAGAGGACGAAACCCTGACGCAGGACGTCGTCTTCGACATCCTGAGTAGCGCGAGACGGCGGTACGTTCTCTACCTGCTCAGAACCGAGGACGCCCCGGTCGAGTTGACGGAGTTAGCCGAGGACGTCGCCGCCTGGGAGAACGATACGACTGTCGATGAACTGACGAAACAACAACGGAAACGAGTCTACGTATCGCTGTATCAAACCCACGTCCCCAAGCTCGAGGACGCCGGCCTCGTGAGCTACGACCAGGACACGGGCGAAGTAGAGCTGACCCAGGCCGCCAACGACGTCGACCAGTACCTCAATCCGGGCGAGCGGGAGGTTCCCTGGCAGTACCTCTATCTCCCACTCGCGATCCTCGGGATCGCGCTGGTCGCCCTCACGAACCTGAACGTCTGGATCTTCGGGAACATGACCGATGCCACCCTCGGCGTCATCATCTTTTCCGGCTTCCTCCTCACCGTCGGCGCGCACATCGTCGTCTGGACGATGAACCGACGCCAGGTCCCCGACGACCTCCGCCGACAGACCTGAACCCGTCCTCGGTAACGCGCACAGTGCCCGTCAGCGGCCGCTCGAAGCGTCGCAGACTGGGCTGTGTCGTTCGAGGTGGTTGGCACCAGCACGCCCGGCAACCCTCCTTACGAGCCTGAGAGCTACAGCTGACCGGTCTGTGGAGAGAGTGCGAGCGCACGTGCGTGCGTCCACGCCTGGAACTACGAGGGGACATCTGGCGAGAGCGGGTCGAGGTACGCCTGGCGAGAGCGGATCGAGGCACGCCTGGCGAGAGCGGATCGAGGCACGCCTGGCGAGCGCTGCCCGAAGCGTTCCTGCCAGGCGGTGCTCCTGGCGAGTCAGCGAAAGAACGAGAGGGCGGGCCGATCCCGACGGGACGCGGCGAGTGTCGTCGACTCGCCGCGCGAGAAGAGCGGGGACCGGAACAGAGTCGCCGTGCAGGGAGCGGGTCCGGCGGTCAGTCGTCGTCGACGCCCTCTGGCAGCAGCTGTTCGGGTTCCCGCTTGTACGCCGGGGTGTCCACGAACTGGGCGATCCGTTCCAGGTCGCTGTCAGAGATGTGTTCCGTCATCGACTCGTACTCCGTCCTACGACTGCATAGTAATCCATCCCCTAAAGCCGCTTCGCGACTCGGGACCGAGAATGGGGTCTCTGGCCCCGAACCGGCACGTAGCCGATCCGAACGCGGTACTATTCGTACTGAATCAGATCCGTACGTCGCAGCCATACGACGCCTACTGGCAACGAACGCGCGTCGGGCCCCGCTCCCGCGGCAGTCCCGAAGAGAACCCCTTCCCTCGCCGGCGACGCGTCGCATACCGCGTTCGGTTCGGGGGTAACTGGCCGCAGCCGGTCACTCCGTTTCCTCCCCGTTCGATCGCCTCTCCCCACCAGATGAACACCGAGGCGGCGGATCTCTCGCTCGAATAGACCGCATTCCCGGACAGAAGTGAACGGCTTCGGGGGGTGGGACGGTATCGACTCTGGTGGTGGAGCGAACGGTCCCAGCAGCCGATGCGTTCGACGCCGGTCGCCCGGGAGTCGTCGTCGGGGACTGGAGAGCGCCTTCCGCCAACGAGGTGCGAGCCCGAGGTTTGTAGCGGGTCGACGCCCTGCATCGAACTGGCCGGTCGGGACCAGCTGGGGAGGGACGTCCCCGGTCGAAACTGTTCGTAGCAGGGCCTTACCGGGGCCTGGTATTACAGACCTATGCCTGTAAAGGCAGCCAGTATTGCCGGGCGGTGACGCGACGGGCGGCTGCCGGGCAGCCGGGTATCGGGTGGCGGAGTACGCCGGGCGTACCGGATAGTTGCCACTGCTTACTGTCCGGTGAGAGAAAGGGACCACACGGGCGTCCGCAGCGCCCGCGCGCTCGGTCGCGTCGGGTCGCGGTGCAGACGGGGCGTCCGTCGAGGCGATCGTCGGGATTTCGCGGCGATGCCGAGCTGTCGTGAGTCGTTGAAGCGCGGCGTCAGCCGTCGCCGACCCGGGGCGTGCTCAGACCATGTTTTCGGCTTCGATCTTGTCCCAGACTGCGCGTCCCTGCTCGGTGAGGCCGTAGACGCGTCCCTTCTTGCGGTCGTCGGAGACCAGGAGGTCTACGAGTTCCCGTTCCCGCAGGCGCTGGAGCGCCCGCGAGACGTGTGCGATACCTACGTCCTCGTCCGACGCTATCTGCGACGGCGTCGACGGGCCGTCTGCGAGCCGCTTGAGGACCGCGACGCGGTAGCGCGAACTGATGACGAAGCTGACGTCGTCCCAATCTGTGCTCATTGTTTGTTGCGGAAGTTGCCGGATAGGTGTTGTCGCGTTCGTCCGCTTCCCGGTCACTGACCGGGAACGAACGCGGCTGTTGTCAGCGGGACTCGCTTGCGTCCCACTTTCCGCTGTACTCACACCGAGTCGGCTACCACGTAAAGAGGTTTCGACGCTCCAGATTTTTCGCGTTCCGTACCGCGATTAGGGTCGAACGAACGAATAGCCTGACGGGCCGCGCTCGTCCGTAACGAGGGCATAACAAACCGGATCCCTCTCGGTCACCCGCGCATGGAATCCACGCGCGCTCGGAGCGGTCTCACGGCCGGTCGCCGACCCGGGGGTTCGGTCGGTTGGCCGGCCCAGTTCGGACGCGCCGGCGGTCCACGCTCCGCGCCGAGCGAACGCCGCCAGGGCGGGCGTCGGTAAGATGTGGCCGTGGGAACACCTCGCGATCGGGTACCTCTCGTACGCGCTCGCGAGCAGAGTCGCCTGGCGCGAACCCGTGACGAGCGGCGCCGCGATCGCCGTGGCGTTCGGAAGCCAGTTCCCCGACCTGGTGGACAAACCGCTCGGGTGGTGGTTCGGCGTCCTCCCCGGGGGGACGACGCTCGCCCACTCGCTCGTGACCGCGGTCCCCCTCAGTCTCGCCGTCCTGGCCGCGGGCGCCGTCTTCGGGCGCGAGCGGCCGGCGCTGGCGTTCGTCGTCGGCTACCTGAGCCACCTCCCCGCCGACGTGCTGTATCCGGTCGTCCTCGGCCGCGGTCCGAAGACGTGGTTCCTCTTCTGGCCGTTTCGCCCCGCGCCGACGACCGATCCGACCGCCGCCCTCCCGCACGTGTTCGAACTCGCCGCGCAGTTCGCCGCGTTCCTCGCGTCGCCGCTCGGGGCGCTCTACCTGCTGGGCGAACTATCGCTACTCGCCGCGGCCGCCTGGCTGTGGCTGCGCGACGGCCGGCCGGGCCTGCCGCGGAGCCCGTTCGGCGACCGGGTGGTCGAGCGCTGAGCGAGCGGCCTCGCCGGCCGGGCGAGAATATATAACAGTCGAGCGAGAAGTGAAGGTATGGGGTCAGAGCACCCGCAGGAGAGTCGGTCGAGTGACAACGACCGGCGGCAGCACGGATCTCCGGGGGGAGATCCGGACGGACGCCGTACCCCCGAGGGGAAGGACGTAGAGCGCGGAAGGAACGACGGAGGGGAACGCGAGACCGCACGCGGCACGGAGAGTCCCGTGTCGATCAACGAGCTGTTCGAGTTGCTCTCCCAACCGGGTAACCGCTACGCGCTGGCGTATCTGGTCCGCGTCGACGGGGCCATCCCGTACGACGACCTCGTCGAGTACGTGGTCGATACCGGCGGGACGCCCGACGGACTCTCGACCGCGGACTTCCGGAACCAGGTCGCGACGCGGCTGGTTCACTCGAACCTGCCGAAACTCGACGACGCCGGGCTCGTCGACTACGACCCGGGCGACAGGACGGTGCGACCGACCGACGCGACCGACGTCGCCGTGCCGTACCTCGAACTGGCGATGGATCAGTTCTCGGCGGAGTGAGGGCCCGCGAGCGGCGGGCCGACAAGCGCTCATTAACAAAGGCCGGTCCGGGCAGAGTCCCGACCGGTACATGAGTGAGCACGACCTCCAGACCGTGCGGACCGGGGTGCAGTGTGACATCGCCGAGACGGCAGTCGTCGGCGAGCCCAGCGGGAAGAGCGACGCCAAGACGCTGATCGGCGACGACGCGACCATCCGGGGCGGCACGATCGTCTACACCGACGTCGTCATCGGCGACGACTTCTCGACCGGCCACCACGCGCTCGTCCGCGGCGGCACGACCGTCGGCGACGACGTCCTCGTCGGAAGCCACGCCGTCCTCGACGGCGACCTCGAGATCGGGTCACACGTCAGCTGTCAGACGGGCGTCTACCTCCCGCCCGAGACCACCGTCGGGGACAACGTCTTCCTCGGGCCGCACGCGGTCGTCACCAACGACCCCTATCCCGTGCGGCCGACGAGCGAACTCGTCGGTGCGACGATCGAATCGGACGTCTCCGTCGGCGCGAACGCGACGATCCTCCCCGGCGTGACCGTCGGCGAGGGCTCGTTCGTCGCCGCCGGCGCGGTCGTCACCGAAGACGTTCCGGCCGAGACGCTCGCGGTCGGGTCGCCCGCGAGCCACGAACCGCTGCCCGAAGAGCTCCAGGGAGGAAATCGACTGCGATGAACCTCGAGGACCACCGCCAGATCCCCATCGCCTCGCCCGCTATCGGCGAACGGGAGCGCGAGCGCGTCGAAGAAGTGCTCGACAGCGGCATGCTCGCCGACGGCGAGGAGGTCCGCGCGTTCGAGCGCGAGTTCGCGACGACCTGCCACGTCGACCACGGCGTCGGGGTCGCCAACGGGACCGCCGCGCTCCACGCCGCCCTCCGGGCCTGCGGTATCGGCGAGGGCGACACCGTCCTCACGACGCCGTTCTCGTTCGTCGCGACCGCCAACGCCGTACGCTTCTGCGGCGCCGAACCGGTGTTCGCCGACATCGACCCGGAGACGTACAACCTCGACCCCACGTCCGCCCGGGAGGCCATCGAGATCCGCGGTGGCGACGTCGACGCGATCGTGCCCGTCCACCTCTACGGGTTGCCCGCCGACGTGGACGCCATCTGCGACCTCGCCGCGGAGTACGACGCCGCCGTGATCGAGGACGCCGCCCAGGCCCACGGCGCCCGCCTCGACGGCGAGCCCGTCGGGTCGTTCGGTGACGCCGCGGCCTTCTCGTTCTACCCGACGAAGAACATGACTACCGGCGAGGGCGGGATGATCGTCACCGACGACGAGGAGGTGGCCGACCGCGCCGCGCGGTTCGTCAACCACGGTCGCAACGACCAGTACGAACACGTCGAACTGGGACACAACTTCCGGATGACGAATATGGCTGCCGCCATCGGTCGCGTCCAGCTGAAGCGGCTCTCCCGGTTCGTCCGCGCCCGTCGCGACAACGCCGCCGCGCTCACCGACGCGCTCGACGAGACGCCGATCGACCCGCCGACGGTCCCGGATCACGTCGACCACGCGTTCCACCAGTACACCGTCCGGGCGCCCGACCGGGAGCGCCTGACGACCCACCTCGGCGATACGGGCGTCGACACCGGCGTCTACTATCCGACGCCCATCCACGAGCAGCCGGCCTACGACCACGTCGACGAGCGGTTCCCCGTCGCCGAGCGCGCCGCCGACGAGGTGCTCTCGCTCCCGGTCCACCCCGGTCTCACCGACGCCGACCGCGAGGCCATCGCCGACGCGCTCGCTCTCTATCAGGTGCACTGAGAACGCGAAAATCCTCGATCTCTCGCCGCCGATTCCGTGATTCGTCCGCGACTGTCGCCGTTCAGACCTCGACGCCGGCGGTCGCGCTGGGCGTCCCGTCCAGGTGACGACCCGCCCAGAGCTCCAGTCCGGTCAGCGCCGCGACCGGCGTGAACGACGTGAGGTCGCCGCCCGCGAGCCGGTCGTGGAGCGCGGCCACGCCGTCGGTGTCGAGCGGGTCGCGGTCGCGAACCCGCTCCAGCAGGTCGTCGACGAACCGGCGGAAGCGGTCGTCGGTCGCGTACCGGCGGACGTACGCGTCGCCGTCGGCTGCGCGGCCGTCCGATCCGCCGGCGCCGTCGGCCCGGAGCCCGGTCGAGCGCGTCCGATTCCGTCCCTCTGCCCCTGATGGGATCTGCGCCAGGTTCGGATCGAGTCGGCGGACCACCGCCCGATCGATGGGTGGATCGCCGGTCCCGGTCGGGTCGGACAGCGGGCGGGTCCCCAGTCGGTAACAGGCGGGCATCCGCGCGGCGGTGTCGAGCAGTGCACCGGACGCGAGCGAGCGCGTGCCGACGCGACTGCGCTGGACGGCTCGACTCCGCAGTTCCGTCGCGGCCCTGACCTGCAGTGCCGCGTCGACCGCGGTTCGCTCGGCCGGGCCGTCGACGCTCGCCGCCACCACGTCGTCGAGGGACTCGACCGGGTCGCGGTCGGCCGACAGCAGGGTCCGGACCGCCTCGGGCGGGAGCGCGCACTCGTTCTCCGAGAGCGCCGCGACCGGGGAGTCGTCCGCGGCGACCGTCCCGGCCCACGGGAGCGCGCCCAGGTGCGAGCGGCCGAACACCAGCGCGTCCGCGTCGTCGTGGAGTCGGTCGGTGACGTACGGGAGGCCGTCGACCGCGGCCCAGTTGACCATCGCGTCGGTCGCGGCGACCGCGTCGGCGACGGCGTCGACCAGGTGACCGTCGGGGTCGTCGTGGACCTGCCTGTTCGGGAGGCCGAGGTAGGCGGCCGCCTGCGCGGCCGACTCCCTGTCGCCGCCGTCCGGCCCGCCGCAGGTTAGCGTCTCGACCGGACATCCTCGCTCGGCGAGGACCGCGGCGCCGATGCGACTCGCCGGGTCACCGGGGAACCACAGCGACGGGTCGGCCGTCGTCGCCGCGACGTCGCCCACGGCCCGACGGTAGGCGTCGAGCCAGCGGTCCGGGTAGCCCGAGGGCGCCAGGCCGGCCGATTCGGGCGCCCAGTACCGGCTCGTCGAGACGCTCCCGTCGAACACGAGGTGGGTGGCCGGCGGCAGACTCGCGACGCCGTCGACCAGCGTCCGCTCGCCGAGGACGCCGCCGGCCAGGAGCAGGTCGCTCACCGCCGCGGGGTCGAGGGACGGGTCGTCGACCGCCGAGAGCAGCGGGCTCAGTGCCGAGGCGAAGTCGATCCCGTCGCCGGCCGCGTAGTAGATGGGTCTGCTCCCGGCCGCGTCGGTCGCAAGGTGCACCTCGCCCGCACCGGCGTCGAGACAGGCCAGCGCGAACGGCCCGTCGAGGCGCGCGAGCGTCTCCCGGGACTCGTCGGCGACGCCGCGGAAGAGGTCTCCCCAGGATAGCGACAGCCGGTCGCGGTTGGAGACGACGCCGTAGACGACGCCGATCAGTCCGTCCCCGTGCCAGACGACGTTCGCGTCGGGGTCGCGACTCCCGTGTTCGAGCACGCCCGCCGCCGCCTCGCCGTCGGCGGCCCGTTCGAGTTCGTACCAGTCTTCCCGGTGGGCCGCCGCAGCCAGTTCCCCGAGCCGTTCGTCACCCGCGGTGGTTCCGATGAGTCCGGTCATGCCCCCAGCGTGACCGCACCGGGGTATTGTTATGCGGTCGCTGAACGCCGTTCGACCCGGTATCGCGCTCGATACCGGCCGCCCGGGTGCCGACCGGCCGATCCGTCACGCGACAGCACCGATTCCGATCGCACGATAGACGAACACGGGAGACATTACTCTTTGCATACTCTATATCGGTATTATAAGATTTCTCATATTACCTGCCTATCACCTCTCTTACCGATGTCTACCTACACCCGCTTACAGGCCCATTTTGATGGCATATGCGGCAGTCAGCGTGTTATTTTTGGTTAGGAGATAAATCCTCGATATAAGTGGATAATTAGGAGATTTCCTAGCCGATATACTGAGTCAACCAGGACAAACCGAAACCTAGTGACTAAACCTTCGTAAACGCATGAATTGGGACCGTATTAATATACTTTTGATATCATATATTGAAAGACGATAGTTTCGTCGATCCAGCGGGTGGATCGGGGGCCCGGACCGGTTTCGCGTCCCGCGGCGTGCGGCCCGCGGTCCGGTAGCGACGACATAACAAACACCGAACGAGGTCTGCACGGGGACATGAACGGGCGGAGTGAGCCGTGGGATCGGTAGTCGTCTCGGTGGACGCGGAACTGGGGTGGGGCTTCGTCGATTTCGAGTCCCCGCCCGAGGATCGGGTCGAGAGCGCGCGATCCGGCTGGCGGACGCTCTGCCGGCTCTTCGAGGCTTACGACGTGCCCGCGACGTGGGCCGTCGTCGGCCACCTCTTCCACGAGTCGTGTGACGGCCGCCATCCCGACCACCCCGCCGGACCGGCGTGGTTCGCCCCCGAGCGCGACCTGTGGGGGGACCGCCCGGACCTGACCTGCGGTCCTGAACTGATCGAGCGCGTGCGCAAGTCGGGCCCGGACCACGAAATCGGCTGTCACACGTACTCGCACGTCCTGTTCGGGGACGACGGCACGACGAGCGAGGTCGCCGCAGCGGAGCTGTCGCGCTGTCGCGCTCTCGCCGACGAGTGGGGGATCGACCTGACGTCGTTCGTGTTCCCCCGGAACGAGGTGGGTCATCGCGAGCAGCTCGCCGAGCACGGTTTCGAAGCGTACCGGGGGAGCCGTCCCGTCCCGCGGCGGTCGCTCCCCGAGAAGCTCAAGACGGTCGCATTCGGGACGGGAGCGCCGCCGATCGTGACGCCGGCCGTCGACGATCACGGCCTCGTGAACGTCCCGGCGTCCCTGTTCCTCTACAGCTTCGAGGGGATAGCGCTCCGGGCCACGAAGCCCGTCGTCGGCGACCCCGTCGTCGAACTCGTCGAACGCGGGCTCGACGCCGCCGCGGAGGGCGATGGAGTCTTGCACCTCTGGTTACACCCGAACAACCTCGTGGGAGCGCCCCAGGTCCGGCGCATCGAAGCGGTCCTCCGGGCCATCGACGCCCGTCGCGAGGAGGTCCCCGTCGAGACCATGGCCGAGGTCGCCGCGCGAACCCGGGGCGAACCCCGGACGGTGGCGACAGACTGACTCCGGTGACGGACGGGGTGGTCCGACAGCCCTCGCCGACGCCCGGGTCCTTGCTGGGGAAGTCGCCGACGCTGCGTACTTCCCGTGACCGTCGCCGACCCCCCGTCGAAGGGATCGCTGGCGTCTTCGAGTCGTCGCTCGACGCCCGAAATTGCCGGTATCAGTTCGTGATCTGACCGAAGGCGGCGGCTACGGTTCGGAAAGGAGATCTATAACAATGAGGACGACCGTCGCCACTCACCTCAATGCCAGAGACTGACGCGGTGACTCCGCACGGACGGACCGGATACGACGGCGACGGCGTGGCGAGACCGACGACGATCGCTCGTCGAGCGTCGGGGGTGAGCGACCGTGCCGAGTGATCCCGCGAGCGATCTGGCCGGTCAGTCGGTGCTCGTGACCGGCGGGGCCGGATTCATCGGCAGTCACCTCGCGGCTGCGCTGACCGACCACTGCGACGTGACCGTTCTCGACGACCTCTCGACTGGCGAGGCGGCGAACGTCCCCGGGGAGGCCGAGTTCGTGGAGGGCGACGTGCGCGACTCCGTCGACGTCGAGACCGCGATGGAGGGCGTCGACGTGGTCTTCCACCAGGCGGCGCTGGCCGACGTGCGGACGTCGGTCCGGTCGCCGGTCGAGGCCCATCGCCGAACGGCGTCGGGAACGGTGAAGGTGCTCGACGCCGCCCGTCGCGAGGACGCCCGCGTCGTCACCGCGTCGAGCGCGGCGATCTACGGCCAGCCCGACACCCTGCCGATCCACGAGTCCGACCGGAAGACCCCGTCGTCGCCGTACGGCATCGACAAGCTGGCGGCCGACCAGCACACGCGAGCGTACGAGGATCTCTACGGTCTGCCCACCGTAGCCTTGCGCTACTTCAACGTCTACGGGCCGGGGCGGACCGACGGCGGATACAGCGGCGTCGTGAGCGCGTTCCTCGACCGCGCGCGGTCGGACGCGGTCCTGACCGTCCACGGCGACGGCACGCAGACGCGCGATTTCGTCCACGTCGAGGACGTCGTCCAGGCGAACCTGCTCGCGGGGACGACGAGCGACACGGGCCAGGCGTACAACGTCGGCACCGGCACCGCGACCACGATCCAGGAAGTCGCCGAGCAGGTCACTCGGCTCGTCGACTCCGACAGCTCCATCGCGTACGGCGACCCGAGAGAGGGCGACATCAAGCACAGTCGTGCAGCGATCGGGCGCGCGCGGAGCCAGCTCGGCTACGAGCCGTCGCTCTCGTTCGGCGAGGGCCTGGAGACGCTCGTCGAACGCGCGAGCGTCACGAACTGAGGGCGCGAGCGGGCGAAACCGGCACGTTCCGGTCGTATGGGCGGTATAACAAAACACGCTGTGCCCGTATGACAGCGCGTCCACCAGACACGCTTATGTATCAGGACTCGACAATCGGCGTCGTCGTTCCGGCTTACAACGAAGCGGGGTTCGTCGGCGACGTCATCGACACTATTCCGGCGTTCGTCGACAGGATCTACGTCGTCGACGACGCTTCCACGGACGAGACGTGGGAAGAGATTCTCGAACACGCCTCCAGGCAGAACCCTCCGACCGCCGCGCTCGTCGGGGACGGCGGCACCGAGCGACGCGTCGTCCCCATCCAGCACGAGGAGAACCGCGGCGTCGGCGGCGCGATAAAGACCGGTTACCAGCGCGCTCACGCGGACGGCATCGAGGTCGTCACCGTCATGGGCGGCGACGGCCAGATGGACCCGGACGTCATCGAGCGGATCATCGAGCCGGTCGTCGACGACCGCGCCGACTACACCAAGGGCAACCGGCTGTTGCTCGGCGACCACGCCGACTCGATGCCCCGATTTCGGTACGTCGGGAACGTCGTATTGACGTACCTGACGCGGATCGCCAGCGGCTACTGGGAGATCGGCGACCCGCAGAACGGCTACACGGCCATCTCGAGCGAAGCCATCGAGGCCGCCGACGTCGACGACATGTACGAGTTCTACGGCTACTGTAACGACCTGCTCGTCAAACTCAACGTCGCCGACATGCGCGTCGTCGACGTGCCGACGCCGGCGGTGTACGGCGACGAGGAGAGCGACATCGACTACTCCTCGTACGTCCCGCGGGTGTCGGGCATGCTGCTCCGCAACTTCCTGTGGCGCATCCGGTCGAAGTACCTCTCCGAACGGATGCATCCCGTCGCGCTCTGCTACGTCCTCGCGCTCGGCGCCCTCACGACGGGAACGGTCGGCGGCGCCGTCGGCGTCCTGACAGACCTCGACGTGCCGGCGGTCCCGACCCTCGCGTTCGGCCTGATCTTCCTCGTCCTGGCAATGGCTCTGGATAAGCGATCGAACAAACACCTGACCGGCGTCGCAGGCGCGGCCCCGACCTGATTCCGCGGGCGCACCGGCCGCGGTGAATCACAGTAAACTGTCTCAACTCGGCGGTAAGAGCCGCTTATCGCGGGAAGGGCGGTGCTACGCTCGTTCGTCCGCCCGATAATCTGGTCGTTCTCGTCCGCCGTTCGTGTGTCACGGTACCACGAATCGTGGTACGTACCACGCACGTATCTGGGTACAAAGTATGGAATTCGTACAGGCCAACAGGTTTCATATGGACAGTAGCGTTATACGAGTAGGTGGGCATTACCGGAAACGTGACCCCGAGTCGAAGCGGGCGACGGCCGGTCGGCCCGGGACGAGTGTACGAGGAACCATGACCAAAGAAGACGACAACGCGGACATGTGGACGGACGAACAGACGACGCGGGGAGAGACCGAACTGCCGACGAACTGGCGCGACCAGCCGGTCGACCCCGACCTCGAAGAGAATCTCGGCTACGAGATGATCGCGTGGGAGAAGATCAACGTCGTCGACAACCCCGATCAGGTGATCTTCCTGCCGAATTCGGAAGACCAGCTCCGCGACGACGCCTTCATCGTCTCGGACAAGGGTTCGGTGTGCGACCTGACGGACAAGCGATGAGCCTCCGCGTGTATGGATTCGACTCTCGGTCGGACGCTTCCTCACTCGCTCCGCTCGCGAAACAGCGACCTCCCTGGTTCGGGAATCCCGCCGTGCTGATTCGCTCCCTTCGGTCGCTCCACGGCTGTGGCGGGATACGAACCCCCGGTCGCGAGGCCGTCTCGGACAACGCCGTAACGGGTCACTCCACGGTGACGCTCTTGGCCAGGTTGCGCGGTTTGTCGACCGGTCGGTCGAGCAACGTCGCCGTGTGATAGGAGAGTAGCTGTAGCTGGACGTTCGCCAGGAGGCCGACGAGCTCGGGATGGGAGTCTGGCACCCACAACACGTCGTCGGCGGCCTCGGCGACCGCGCGCTCGGATCGCGGGGCGACCGCGATCACGGGCGCCCCCCTCGCACTCACTTCCTCGATGCTCCCGAGTAACTTCTCGGTGTGTGCCCCCGTCGCAACGGCGAACACCGGCGTGTTCGCCGTCACCAGCGCGAGCGGCCCGTGTTTCAACTCCCCGGCGGGGAACCCCTCGGCGTGTTCGTAGGAGATCTCTTTGAGCTTGAGTGCCCCCTCCAGCGCCACCGGGTGTGCGGTCCCCCGACCGATGAAGAAGTACGCGTCGCTGTCCCCGTAGCGGTCGGCGATGGCCTCGGCCGAGGAGTCCGTGAGCGTCGCGCTCACCGCGGAGGGGAGGTCGGACAGCGCGTCCAGTAGCTCGGGCGCCGTCTCGCTGTGCGAGCCCGCCACGTCCCGGAGGATCCGCTCGGCCAGCAGCGCCAGCGTGACCACCTGTGAGGAGAACGTCTTCGTCGCCGCGACGCCGATCTCGGGACCGGCCCTGATGAACACAACGTCGTCGCACTCGCGAGCGGCCGTCGACCCGACCACGTTGGTCACCGCCATCGTCCGGAGTCCCTCCGAGCGGCCCCGACGGAGCGCGGCGAGCGTGTCCGCCGTCTCGCCGCTCTGGGTCACACCGACCAGGAGCGTCCCGTCGTCGGCCGGTGGGGCGGTGATCGCGTACTCGCTCGCGAGGAACACGCGGGCGGAGATACCGCGCTCACGGAGCAGCTGGGCGCCGTACAGGGCGGCGTGATAACTCGTTCCGCAAGCGACGAACTGGACGCGCTCGACGTCGGCGAACGCCCCGTCGGGCAGCGACTCGAACGCGACGCGGCCGTCGGCGGCCCGGCCGCGGACCGCCTGCGCGATGGCCGTCGGCTGTTCGTCGATCTCCTTGCGCATGTAGTGGTCGAACGCCCCCTTCTCCACGTCGTCGGACGACCACTCGACGGTCTCGACCGGTCGCTCGACGGGCGCCCCCTCGCGGTCCGTGATGTCGTATCCGTCGGGAGCGACGCGGACCACGTCGCCGTCTTCGAGATACACGACGGAGTCGGTGAACTCCAGGAACGCGGGCACGTCGCTGGCGAGATAGTACGTCTCGTCGCTCGACGATCCCGGAGTATCGTCCGCGAGGCCGAACACCAGCGGCGAGCCCTGTCGAGTGGCGTAGACCGCGTCCTCGTCCTCGTGGATCAGCGCGATGGCGTAACTCCCCGACAGGTCGGCGACCGCGCGCCGGAACGCCGTTTCGATGCCCGCACCGGTCGCGAGGTACTCCTCGACGAGGTGCGGGACGACCTCGGTGTCGGTGTCGCTGGTGAACGTGTGGCCGGCGGCTCGCAGGCGCTCGCGGAGTTCGGCGTGGTTCTCGATGATCCCGTTGTGAACGACGGCGAGTTCGCCGCGACAGTCCGTGTGCGGATGGGCGTTGGCGTTCGTCGGCGGCCCGTGCGTGCTCCAGCGGGTGTGTCCGAGCCCGACGCTCCCGTCGATCGACGTCGACGAGAGGAGGTCGACGAGCTCCTCCACCTGTCCCTCCCGTTTGACCACTTCGACGCCGCTCCCGTTCGCGACCGCGACGCCGGCCGAGTCGTATCCCCGGTACTCGAGGTTCTCGAGGCCGGTCAGGAGTCTCGACACCGCGTCGTCGGCACCGACGGTGGCGGTGATACCGCACATCAGCGCCACCTCTCTTCGAGCGGTTCGGACTCGTCGAACGCGGTCGCGGCGGGGTCTCTGACAGCCGACTCTTCCATACGGTCGCTTACCCGAGAGTACAGTATTGTTATGTAGCTGTTTTTCGCGTGGGCGCGTCGGGTAAGTGACCCGTACAGGGACGCCGAATCCGCGGTCGCGACGGCTTCGTCGATCCGCTGTCAGTTCGGGCTGTTCGGGGCCGGATCGACACGTAACGGGCGCTTACCGCCCGATGTCGGGGTGTCGGTGTCGCAGAACTGGGCGAGCGCATCGACGAAGTCGCCGGTCGCGACCGCCGCGTCGCCCATCTCGCAGGGGAACGCGCCGGCGAGCGTCCCGTCACAGTAGAGCGCGACCGCGACCCGGGGCGGAACGAGGGCGCGGGCGGTCTCGCCGCTGATGGTCGAATCGAGCTCGCGCCGCTCGAAGAAGCGACTGACCGAGGCGTCGAACTCCCGGCCCCACCCGTCGAGCTCGCCGACGGATTCGAGCAGCGACGATCCCGCGTCGGTCTCGACGCACGTCTCGCAGAGACAGAGCCGGTCCCCCGTGACCTCGACCGATACCTCGTCGAGTTCCCCGTCGGCTTCGAGTTCGTTCAGTCCGCGGATCAGCGCTTCCTGGGCGCCTTTCGCGCCCAGTGGCGGGAGCATCGACCGGACGAACACGGTCACCCGTCGCGTGTTCGCGCGTTCGAAGCGCTCCTCCGTTCGTTCCATCCACTCGGAAAAGGCTGGTTCCTCCCTCGGCTGCGTGCGATCTCGTGTCACCGTGGGGAGGCAAACCACCCGACGCTCTTAACCGACCCCGACCGTTCACGGGGATCACCCGGTAGTAGTAGGCCTGAATCGGGAGGTAACGCTCGAAAAAGCACCGGTAACGAGCGGTCGATCGGGCGGTAAGCGCCCGATACCGCTCGCCCACACCCTTTTGGTCGCCGGCGCCAACCTGGGGGTATGCGCCCGACCAGTCGACTCAAGGAGAGCTTCGTCGCCGGGCTGATCCTCGTGGCGCCGCTCGCGGTCACGCTCTACATCATGCAGATCCTGGTCTCGTGGTCGCTCCAGTTCATCAACCCCGTCGTGAGCGAATTCGGCCTGATCGAGACGGCGGCCAACGTCGAACTCGCCGCGCAGATCCTGGCCGTCCTGCTCATCGTCTCCGTTATCACCGCCCTGGGACTGGTGGCCCAGTGGTCGGTCGGCAAACACCTGTTCGGAAACCTCGGGCGGACGATCAACGTCGTCCCCCTCGTGAGCACCATCTACGGGAGCGTCCGCCAGGTGGCGACCTCGCTCGTCGAGAGCGGGTCGCAGTTCGAGCGGACGGTCCTGGTGGAGTACCCCCGTGAGGGCGTCTACTCCATCGGCCTCGTCACCGGCGAGGGTCGGGCGAGCATCGACGAGGTCGCGGGCGAACGGGCGTACTCGGTGTTCCTCCCCAACAGCCCGAACCCGACAGCCGGGCGGCTGGTGATGGTGCCCGAGTCGCAGATCCACGAGACGGACATGAGCGTCCGCGAGGGGATGCGAATGATCGTCACGACCGGGATCGGCAACGACGACGAGCCGCTCGACGCCTACGACGAACGCACAGTGGCCGACCCGCAGCACACCGACTGAGCGTCGCCGCGAGCGGTCACTCCGGGAGCACGTCGCCGAGGGACGCGCCGACGACCATCACCACGGCGGTCACGAGACACTGGGCGAACGCGACGTCGGGTTCGCTCCAGTCCACGCGGCTCCAGACCGTCATCAGTCCCACGGACATCGCGCCGGCGATGGCGAGGATGCCGAGCAACCGCCGCGGAAGGACGCCGAACAGCAGGTCTGACTCGACTTCCTCGAAGCGCGCGGCGTACAGGATGCCGAGCGCGACGACGAGTCCGAACAGCGCCGTCACCGCGAGTTCGGGGACCGACCCGGCGATCGACTCGCCGATCTCCAGGGTCCCACCCTCGACTATCATCGGGACGCCGAAGACGAACGCGCCGACGACCGCTTCGCCCGCGTCCCGGAGGTCGAACGAGTCGCGGATCCGACCCAGAACTCGGGGCCGGCCCGCCCGTCGCGCGGTCCGCATCGCCTCGCGGACCTGCTCGCGCTCCTCCCGGGAGTCGACCATCTCTTCGAGGACCTCCAGGTCGTCGAGGACGTCGTCGATGTCGGGCTCCTCGTCCGGATCGCGTCCGGTCTCGCGGTCGCCGCCGCCGTCAGCACGCCTCGCGGCCGCCCCGGACGCGTCGTCTCGTCCCGTGTCCATGCACCGCTGTAGGAAAGAACGAGTCAAAAGGGTACGCACGTCGCGACTCGCGGGCGATGCGGAGACCGGCGGGAAATCCAGTCGTTCAGGCGGCCGCTTCGAACGCCTCGCGCAGCGAGTCGGACTTCTCGATGACGCGGTCGGCCCCGGTCTCCAGCGCGTCGAGCGCGTCGGTGTTCTCGTCGGTCTTGATCGTCAGCACGGGGTCGGTCTGGCCCCCTGACTGCTCGGGGTTCACGTCGTACGTCGCCGCTGTGATCCCCTCCGTCTCCAGCAGCGCGCCCTTCAGCACGTTCATGAACGTGTGGTCTTCGCCCGCGATCTCGATAGAGATCATCGTCGGCTCTTTCTCGATGACCCGCAGTTCCATACCCGTATCCAGCGCGTTCGCGCGCATCAAACTTACGTTCCCGCCCCAGATACTCGCCACTCGGCTCGCGACCGCACCCGGCTCAGGTCACGACCACACGCTACACGGCTCGCGACCACACCGCTCGGCCCGTGACCACACGTCGCTCCGGTCGCCCGCGCCGTCACCTGTCCCCGGAGCCGCCTCAAACGACTGCGTACACCATCAACAGCCCGAAGTAGACGAGGATCAGCACGGCCAGCGCCTTGAGCCTGAACCGGCGCAGCTGGCCCGTCTCCGCCTCGTGGGTCGACTCGTACGCCGCGCGCTCCTCGTCGCCGATGACGTCCGCGTGGACCTGCCCGCGGTGGAGCGCGAGCAACCCCTCGTTCTCCAGGGGGCGGCCGCAGTACTCGCACTCGACTGGCGTCCGATCGGGCGGCACGTCGTACGTGGTCTGTTCGTCGGTCATTGGTCAGGAGAGGTACGGGAGCGGCACGTCCGGTCGGGTCACGATCCAGAGGCTCGCCATGGTGTAGCCGATCATCACGGCGATGAACGGGTACTGGCTGCGGATGGCCTGCAGGCGGCCGGGGAAGAGATCGAAGGCCGTGGCGTGAGCGGCGAGGATCGCCAGGAGGTGACCACCCAGAACGCCCGCGATGGCGACGCCACCGAACCAGCCGGGGACGACGATAAGCCCGGGGTTCACCGTCGCGAGCGGCGCCGTCACCGCCGCGAACAGTGCCGGGATCAACGAGAGGAAGTAGCCCAGGAAGTGCGCGACGTGGTAGCCGGCGGCGATGGCCAGAAGCGGCGGGGCGAACCGCCGCGCGAGCGTCGCGCTGGCGACGTAGGTGGGCGCCGTCCGGCGGGCGAGCCGGGACGCCAGCAGGTAGACGCCGAGGAAGAGCGCGAAGCCGGCGATCATCGCCCCCGGGTAGAGCAGTGCCGGCGGGTAGCCGAGGCCGACGAGACCGCGTGCGAGGTCGCGCCAGGCCGGCGTGGCGACGAACCCGTCGAAGGTGGTCACCCAGAGGATCGCGACGACGAACGCCGCGTCGTCCACCCCGTCCAGCAGGTCCGAGGTGAGCGCGGCGCCGGGCAGACGAAGGCTCAGTGACCCGTCGTCGCCGCGGCCGATCGGCGCGACGGCGCCGTAGTAGCGGAACACCCTGGCGACCGGGTCGACCTCGCCGAACCACGTCTCGGTCCCGTAGACGACGGCGCCGGCGAGCGTCACGACCGAGTACGCGACGACCGTCACGGCGAGGACGGGCGGTTCGTCGGCCAGCGGACTGACCACTTCGATCCAGACGAGCGCGAGCAGGCCCGCGACGCTCGGCCACGCGCCGAAGCGCCACCGATAGGTCCGGCCCAGCTCCGGGAGCGCAGCGACGACCGTCCGCCACGGGTTCAGCGCCGGCCAGGCGTTGCCGAGGAGGTACGTGCTCATCGCGAACCCGGCCCACCAGCCCGCCCAGACGATCACCACAGCGGGGTTCGACAGCGGGTCGCTCGGCCCGACGAACCCCGTTACTACGATGCCGACGAGGACCACGACACCGAGTGCGCCCGCGGCCCACCGGAGTGCCGTCGGGGCCGGGAGGCCGACGGTCCAGCGTCGGTCGACGAGCGCGTCGACGGCTTCGCGGTCGGTCGCGAAACTCGCCAGCAGGAAAGAGGCCCCGACGACCGCTCCGCCAGTGGCGAGCATCAGCCACGTCGGGACGGTCAGCGACTCCCGGGCGGCACCGCCCAGGGACCCGCCGTGTGCGAGCGCCGGCCGCGTCGCGACCGCGACGAGCGCAGCGAGCGCGACCCCGACCAGCCCCGACCAGCGCGTGCGTCGTCCCATCTGCCGGGGGTTCGCTCCCCCGTCGCCTGAAAGTATCGAAACCCTTCGAGAGCACTCCGACGCGAGTCAGCATACCGACCGCGCCCGACCCGAACTTGTTTGTCCGCGGGGGCCGAACGAGTTCGGGATCTCACACGAACGATCGTAAGAGTGCGGCCGGCCGCGGACGGTTTGAGAGGGTTTTTAGTGTTGCTGGCGCAAGCGAGACGTATGAGTCTCGCGGACGATACGACAGAGGACCACGGGGACCACGGCGGTCACCACCTGCCCGCGGTCGAGGACTGGCCGCGTGGGTTCGGCGAGGCGAGCTGGTGGCCGTTCGTCACCGCCGTCGGCGCGGCGGGCATCTACGTCGCGGCCGCGCTGTTCGTGCTCGGCCGGGGCGACGAACCGCTCGTCGGGCCGATGCTCGGCCCGGGGGCCGCCATCGCGAGCGTCCTCCTCTTCCTCGTCGGCCTCTACGGCTGGCTGTACCACGCGTTCATCGTCAACTTCTGGGAAGGCGGCACCGACGAGCACGGCGGCGGCACGCTCCGGCTCGCGATGATACTGTTCCTCGTGACGGAGGTCGCCACGTTCGGCGCCGGCTTCGTCTACTACTTCTTCATCCGCGCGGGGACGTGGCCGCCCGAGCACCTCCCGCACCTGCTGAGCAGCCTCGTGCTCGCCAACACGGCGATCCTGATCGTCAGCAGTTTCACGCTCCACTTCGCGCACGTCGCGCTCCGGAAGAACAACCGCTCGCGGTTCCTCCAGTTGCTCGGCCTCACGCTCGTGCTCGGGATCATCTTCATCGGCGGCCAGGTCCTGGAGTACTACGAGTTCATCGTCAACGAAGGGTTCACGCTCACCGGCGGCGCCTTCGCGTCGGCCTTCTACGGGCTGACCGGCCTCCACGGCCTGCACGTCACCATGGGCGCCGTCCTCCTCGGCATCGTCTTCCTGCGCGGATTCAAGGGCCAGTACTCGGCCGACCGCCACACCTCGGTCAGCACCGTCTCGATGTACTGGCACTTCGTCGACGTCGTCTGGGTGTTCCTGGTCGTCGTCCTCTACGTCGGCGCCGCGGCCACGCTCTGAGCGGGAGTTTCAAGGCCCGTTCTCCCCTTCTCGCGGACATGGAATCACTCGACGTCGAAGACGGGTTCGACGTGCACGACTACCGCCACGGCCTGAAGCTCCGCAAGCAGGATCGGGGGACGATGCACCTCGAAAACCGCGACGAGTTCGGTTGTCCCGCCTGCGGCGAGGTCTTCGAGCAACTGTTCGTCTCCGAGCGACGGGAGAACACCTTCGGCGACCCCGGGACCTCCTTCTGCGTCGTCCGCACCGACGACCAGATCCTGCTGCTCACTCACTGATCGCCTCCGCCGGTTCTCAGGACGCCGCCGGATTCCAGACGCCCGCAACCAGGAGCGCGAGCAGGACGAAGTAGGTCGCCAGGCCCCAGCAGGCCGCGGCGACGAGCCAGTGACCGTCGACGGCGACTGCCACTGCGCCCCCGGCCACGAGCGCGACGAGGCTGCCGATCTGAACCACGGGTCGTTCCCACAGGTCGCCAGCGGGCGTCTCGGCGACGAACAGCGCTTCGACGGCCAGTGCCGCCGCGACGCCAGCTGCGGCGCTCCGTGGTTCTGCCAGCAGGGAAAGCGACTCCGTGACCGCGAGAACGGCCAGCAGCGCGACTCCACTCGCCGCTGCGAGCGACGCGTCGCGCCGCATCCCTATCACGGTGAGCACTGTTCGACCGACGGCAGACGCGGTTCCGGGTCGACAGCCGAATCGTGCGTCCGACGCGGCCGCTGTCCGGTACCGTTCACGGGCCGCGTCAGGTCGTGAAGCCGGCGTCGGCCTCGTGTTCTTCGAGCACCCACTCTAGTTCCTCGATAGCCCGGAGGATGGCGACCTCGGCCTCGTCCTCCAGCTCCGAGGTCGGCGGGTCCGTTCTGTCGTACGCGTCTTCGAGTTCGGCGATCCGTTCCCGGATGTCGTCCTCTGACCGCATACTCTCGACGAGCGTCCGAACCCGCTTGATGGTACCGGTCGGAGCTACCCGAACGTCCACGCCGCGATTCGGTCCTGTGACGGGCGAACATCGGACTCTGCTGTGGTGACTGGACTTGAACCACGTTCACGCCGCTCCCGGCCGCCGCTCGTGGTCAGATTCAAATCCCGCACCCGGCTTTCGCTCCGCACGTTCGTTCACCGGAGCGGCTTCGCCGCTCCGAGCAGTCGCTCACGATCGTTCGCGACGACGCAGGAAGCCGGTGGGGGGAGTGAACCACGGTCACTCCACTTCGCTCCGTTCCCTGATTCAAATCCGCCGGCGTCCGCTGCTCACGTTCGTTCGCAGCAGGAAGCCGGTGGAGGGATTTGAACCCTCGGCCTAATCCTTACGAAGGATTCGCTCTAGCCAGTCTGAGCTACACCGGCGCGTTCGGGGCACAGCGCCTCGCTCCACCTCAACGTAGCGCCGATAACCGCAATAAGGATTGCGAATCGGGACTGGTCTGTGACCCAGACTCACTCCGCTCGCGTCAGTCGCACGTCCAGGCAGACGTTCTCCTCGTGAGGGGCGTACGACCGAACGGTGTGGCGCGTCTCGACGGTCACGTCGTACTCGGGTTCGGCCGCCTCGCGGACCGCACGCTCGCCCGGACCGAACGGGTCGTCCTCGTGCTGGATGTCGTAGTAGTGGACGACGCACTCCGCGCCCGCGAGCGCGACCGCCGCGTCGAGGAACTCGTCGGCGCTGTGGGGCAGGTTCATCACCAGTCTGTCCGCCCACCCCTCGTAGTCATCGGCCACCGTGCGTACGTCACCGCAGATGGCTGTCACGCGGTCCGCGACCCCGTTTCGCTCGGCGTTCTCCCGGAGGTACTCGATCGCGGCCTCGTTGATGTCGACGCCGACGGCCGTCGCCCCGTGCTTGGCGGCGGGGATCACGAACGGGCCGACACCGGCGAACATGTCGAAGAAGTGCTCGCCCTCGGCGACCTGCTCGGTGACGCGGTGGCGCTCGGTCGCGAGTCGCGGCGAGAAGTACACCGTCGAGAGGTCGAGCGCGAACTCGCAACCGTACTCGCGATGGACCGCTTCCGTGCTCTCGCCGGCCAGCACCTCCCAGTCACGGACCCGTTCGGTACCCTTGACCTTCGACGCGCGGTTCACGACCGTCTTCACCGGCAGGTCCGACTCGACGATCGCGTCCGCGAGCGCCCGCGCTCGCTCGGGGTCGTCCTCGTCGACGATGACCACGTCGCCGAGTCGCTCGTAGGTCGGGTCGAACGAGAGACTGTCCGCCGGCATCGTCTGCGTCTCCCGCCGTTCGGCCCCCCGGACGACGATCTCGAACTCGTCTGGGACCGCGGCCTCGTCGCTGACCGGGATGTAGAGGGCACCGTCGGCGACCTCGATCTCGTAGTCCTCGGCGATCAGGTCGGCGTCGGCGAGGCGTCGACGGGTCGCTTCGCCGTCCTCGCGAGGCACCCGAACGCAGGAGACGTCCATACCGTGGGTTGGTCGGCGTTCAGCGGTAAGCCTGACGCTTCCGGCTCGGGACCCACCGAACGCGGCTCACTCCGTCGCTGCCGTCGTTCGGGGGGCTTAATCCGCTCGGCGAGAGACCCACGGTATGCTCACCTTCGTCGGACTCGGGCTCTACGACGAGCGCTCGGTCACCGTCGCCGGCCGCGACGCGATCCGGGCGGCCGACCGCGTCGTCGCCGAGTTCTACACCAGCAAGCTCGCCGGCGCGACCGTCGCCGACCTCGAAGCCTACCACGACACCGAGATCGAAGTCCGCGACCGCGCCGGCGTCGAACAGAAACCGGACGATATCCTCGACGACGCCGTCGACGCCGACGTGGTCTTCCTCACCGCCGGAGACACGATGATCTCGACGACGCACACCGACCTCCGACTCCGTGCCCACGACCGGGGCATCGAGACGCGCGTCGTCCACGGGACGACCGCACAGGCCGCAGCCAGCTCGCTCACCGGCCTGCAGAACTACCGCTTCGGCAAGGCGACCACGCTCCCGTTCGAGCGCTCGCACGCCGGCGACGCCCTCCCCGAGAGCGTCCTCGAAACGGTCGACGACAACCGTGAACGCGGGCTCCACACCCTGATCTTCCTCGACATCGACGCCGCGAACGACGACTACATGCGCGCCGACGAGGCCACCGCCCGTCTCGCCGAGGCGTACGACGACGTCCTCGGCGTCGTCGTCGCCCGCGCCGGGAGTCCAGCCCCCGTCGTCCGGGCCGACCGACTCTCCGCACTCTCCGAGGAATCGTTCGGCGACCCGCTCCACCTGCTCGTGATCCCCGGCGACCTCCACCTCATGGAACGGGACGCACTCGCCGCGCTCGCCGACGCGCCGACCGAAGCGCTCGAAGAACTAGTCGTCTGACGGCGTTTCGGCGCTCGCCTCGGCTGGTGCCGACGGGGCCTCCAGCGCCGTCCCGAGGTCGTATTCCGTGCCCGTGACGACGAACAGCAGGTCCTCGATTATCGCCAGCACTTCCGGGAGCTCCCGGACGACGAGATAGGTGATGCCCACGAGCGCCACGACCGAGAGGCTCTGGGCGACGATGCGGTCCCCCACGAAATACGATACGCGCGGGAGTTCCTCGCTCCCGAAGAGCGTCAACACGAGGTCGGGGAACACGTGCAGGTACTGCTCGCCGAACGTCAGTCCGATGAAGACGTTCCGGAAGAGGTTGAGCACGTAGATCACCGGGAGCGAAACGGCGAGTGCGCGGAACTTCCGCCGCCACGGCGCTTCTACCGCCGCTATCAGCCCGGCGAAGATGGACATGCTCCCGATGCCCGTGCAGGCGAGGAGGATGGTGTACGTGATCCGATGGCTCTCCTCGCCCGCGGTGTACGGGAGGTCGTTCACGAAGACGAACGTGTTGCGGTACGGGTCGGGGTCGATACCGGGGAGATCTAGCTGCGCTCCGTTGACGACTTCGGGGTGGTGGCCCGTCAGCGCCATCAGGAACTCCGTCTGTCGCGTGACCGTCTCGACGAGGAGCTGTCGGAGGACGGGGATCGATTCGAACGGGAAGAACACGACGCCCATCAGGAACACCGCGCGCGAGAGGACGAACAGCGAGTCCCGCCCCTGCCAGAGGAGGTACCCCACGTAGAAGGCCGCCGGAACGGCCACGAGCGATCCGACTCCCTCGATGATGCTCTTCTGGACGAACGCGAAGTGGTAGATGAGGCTGAACCAGAAGACGCCGAACAGCCCCCATCCGGCGACGCCCGCGTAGCGGGCGGCTTCCCGCTCGCCGTGCCAGTCGAGCGCCGCAGTGACGAGAAACGCCGCGAGGACCAGCCACGCGAGCGGATCGGAGAACTGCGTGGCCCATTCCAGTCCCGCGAGTACGCCGCCGATCATCTGTCTATCCCCATCTACTGTGATCGCGGCTATATGCTTTGTCGTTACGTGCCCGTCGCGCGCACGGGCGCGGCTGGCCAGAACAGATCGCAATCGTACGGCCGTCGCTATCGACGTTGCATCGAAAAAATGTCGAATGGGTCGAGTCGGGCGTCAGCCCGATGATTCTACCTTAGTCGCGGCGGCGCGCCGTGAGGAGCGCAGCAGCGAGCAGGGCGATGAGCGAGACGGCGACACCGAAGCCGGGGCCACCGTCAGCGGTGGTCGGCGTCGGCGTGTCCGGTTCCGGCGTGTCCGTGTCCGGTTCCGGCGTGTCCGTGTCCGGTTCCGGCGTGTCCGTGTCCGGTTCCGGCGTGTCCGTCGGCGTGTCCGTGTCCGGTTCCGGCGTGTCCGTCGGCGTGTCCGTGTCCGGCTCCGGCGTCGGAGTCGGCGTCTCGGTGTCCAGCGAGACCTCGGCGCTGTCGGTCACGGCCGTGCCGTTAACCGAGTAAGGCGCGTCGGCCTCCGGGAAGTCGTACAGGTTGTTCGAGTTGTCGTCGAGGTGCGGCATCGCGACCAGCGTGGTCGTGTCGTTGACCGGGGTGTCGAGGTCGATGCGCACGTTGGAGTGCGTGCCGGCCTCGAGGTAGCCGCTCACACCGATCACGTCGCCGCTCGCGCTACCCGAGTGGATGGCGACGAAGCCACCGTCGGAGAGCGTGACAGACTCGACGCGAACTTCCTGGTTCTCCTCGGCGACAGCCTGGTCACTGAACGAGACCGAGGAAGTCGGCTCGGCGAGGATACGACCGTCGTACGGGCCACCGATGGTGTCGCCGCCGCGGCGCACGTTGACGGTGAAGTTGATGCCCGCACCACGCTCGCTGAAGTCACCCGTCGCCGCGAAGGTGCGGTCCTCGTCGACGTGGGTGTTCAGCGTCGTCAGGAACGGACTCGTGTCCGACTGACTGTTGATGCGCAGGCCGAGCTTCGTGCCCGGAGCGACGTTCGTGTCGCCGCGGAGCGTCTGCCCGTCCTGGTTGCGGATGACGACTTCGTCGTCCGCGTTGGTCATCAGCGAGGCGTCTGCCTCGTAGTAGGTCCATTCGGAGTCGACCGTGCCGCCGCCCTCGCCGCCGAGGACCGGGCCGATCGAGTCGTACTCTTCGAAGCCGAAGCTGGCGTTGTAACCCTCGTTGTTGACCAGAAGGTCCTCGTCAACGCCGCTGAGCTTCACAGCGACGTAGTAGGTGTCGTTCTGGTAGTCCGGGATGACCAGCGTGTTCGACTTGTCGAGGTTGAACGAACGGGCTTCACGGTTCGCCTGAACGTCCAGCTCCTCGAAGCCAGCGTCGAATGCCGGCAGCTTGTTCTCGAGGCCCTGGTCGTTGACGTAGTTGCTGTCCTCGCTGAGGAACGCGACCGTGGCGTTCGCGCCCGCGTCCGTGCGGTTGCGAAGGATACCTTCCAGACCCGAGGCGGAGACCTGGTGGACGATCAGCTCGTCGGTGGTCGCCTGGTCGGACTGGGTGAGGTTGCCGTCGATGTCGTCCTCAGTGTTGTCAGTGTTCTCGTCGATGAACTGCGCGTCGACCTGGTCGGTCTTGCCCGCGGGCACGACCCACACGTCACTGCTCTCGGTCGAGCGGGAGTTGATCGAGACCGCACCGACGTCGTCTTCGTCGACGTCAGTGAAGTTGAAGTTGTTCAGGTCGTCGTCCTCGTCGTTCGCGACGACCGCGAGGTCGTACGAGGCCGCGTCGATAGTCGCAACCTGGGCGTAGCTGATGTTCTGGTCGTCAGCGTTGGCCAGGTTCAGCTCGTCGTTCTCCAGCGCAGCTTCGCGCAGGTCCTGCACGAACTGGCCGGATTCGTTACCGAAGTTCGTGACGTTGTCCGCACCCTGCGCGGAGAAGATCCGCTCAGAGATGTTCGTGCCGGACATGTACGTGTTCCACTCGAGGACGACCTCACCGTCTCCGTCCTCGTCGGCAACCGTCACGTTCGTCACGTAGTTGACTTCGCCCTTGCTACCGACCTGCACGGTAGCCTGAGCGCCTTCTTCGCTGTTGCGAAGGTTGATCGGGATCTCGACGACGTCACCGCGTTCCTCCTCGAAGACACCGCCACCGAACGAGGCGGAGCTCGCGGTCGGGAAGCTGTCGACGGAGAACTCACCAGCGGTGACTTCGGCACCGGTTCGGACGTCGGTCACGGTGACCGAGTAGTCACCGGCGCTGAGGTCAGTCTGGTAGTTGAAGGTCTCCTCGAACTCGCCGCGGTTGTCGAAGCTGATCCGCTCGCGCTCCGTGTCCTCACCTTCAACGGTGATGGCGACGGGCGCGTCGCCGCGAATAGCACTGCCACTGACAGTGATCTCCGCGTCCTCGTTGTGTTCGAACATCGTTCCGTCCTCGTCCAGCGAGGCCGAGAGACGGAGCGACGTCACGTTGAAGAACTTGGAGGCTTCGTCAGTCGCGTCGCCTTCGTCGAAGATCAGGCGGTACGTCGTGCCCGATTCGAGGTCGGCACTGTCGAAGACGATGGAACTGCTCTCGCCCGTGCTACCGTCGAGGACGATCTCTCCGGTCTCGACGTTGCGGAGCAGGATCGGCGTGTCTGCAGATTCCGCGTTGAAGCGGACGTTCTGACCCTGGTAGACGCGCTGGGCGCTACTTCGGGAGTTGTGAGAACTGGCATCGCTCTGGTCGAGCTCGCCGGACGCCGTCTCGACCGTGATGTTGCCGATCGTGGCGTTCGCGATGTAGTTGCTCTTGTCCGTGTTACCGAGCGGACCGTCGAAGCTGGCAATCTCGCTGTTGTTGCCAACGTTGACCACGACCTCGTCGGCCGGGCTCAGGTCGCCCCAAGTGTTGTCACCCTCGAGGGTAACGACGGTGTCGTCAGTGTTGATGTCGTGCGTGACATCGGCACTGTCTAACTGCTCGTCGACCTCGTCGCGGGTGGAGGCGTTGTACTCCGTGAAGTCGTCAGTCCCAGCCTGGCGGACGTAGACGGTGAAGTCGTTCTCGTCAAGTGCGGTCGCACCGGCGGAACTGGACTTCCTCACGCTCTGGTTGAATTCGATACGAATATCACCGTTGTCGCTGCCTTCGTCCTCGATGGCGGAGTTAACGCCAGGAGCGTTGGCAACGGCAGCGGCTGTTCCTGTGAGTGCGACGGTGCCCGCGAATACGGACACGACCATCAGCACCGTCAGGAACAAACTGCGAAGTTTGTCGTTGGTTCCTGTCATAGTTTGTTTGAACTTCTGTCAGCGGCCACAGCAACTTTCCTACCACGCGGACACGCGACCGGTAGTCGGCCGCGCCGAACCAGCAGTGGTGTACTCGATACTGCAGCCATGGGTAGGGGTACGGTATGAACGAGCGTCGGATGTTATAAATGCTTTGTGGTCACGGCACCGGGAGGAACGGGCGTCTCGCCCCGCAAATCGGCCCGTAGAACGCGTATGTGACACATTCACGTGCACCCAGAGATGTGTCAGACGCCTGTCCCACAGGGGGATGACGGGCAGGGGTATTAAGTACCGAGATCGCCCCGTAAGTAGGGCTTACCGGATGGATATGGTGTCTGTCGACGAGTCAACCGGAGTCGCCGATGGGGACTCCCTTTCCGACCCGGCCCCGTTTTTCCACTCGGGTCGTTCGCGGCGGGGAACCGAGCCGGTCTACGACGTGACGATCTCGACTTCGTGTCCGTCGGGGTCCTTCCCGACCACCTTTTTCCACTCGGGGTCGCTCGCTGTGCTCGCGACCCACTCGTGCAAAAAGATGGGGCAAAAAGGCGGCCGCTCACTTCGTTCGCGGCCGTTCAATCTCCCCTACGACGTGACGATCTCGACTTCGTGTCCGTCGGGGTCCTTGGTGAAGGCGTAGTTGTTGTCGCAGCTCTCGGGGTCGCGGTAGTCCTCCGCTTCGCGAGTCATCAGCGACTCCCAGCCCTCGTCCAGGTCGTCGACGCGAACGGCGAGGTGGCCCCAGGCGTCGCCCAGTTCGTACGTGCGCCCGTCGTAGTTGTACGTGAGTTCGACGGCCATCGCTTCGTCGGCGGCGTCCGCGGGTTCCATGAAGTAGTTCGCGAACGTGTCGGCCTCCCAGCGGCCCGTGTGCTCGTACTCGAACTTCCGGGTCCACCACCCGAGGTGCTCGTCGGCGTCCTCGACGCGGACCATCGTGTGGTCGATGCTCCAGCGGGCACCGAAGTCGCGCTCGACGATCTCGATCTCGTGGCCGTCCGGGTCCTTGACGAACGCGTACCCGGGGTTGTCCTCGGGCCGGCGATAGTCCTCGACGCCTGCGTCCATCAGTTCGTAGTAGGCGTCGTGGACGTCCTCGACGCGGACGGCGATGTGGCCCCAGCCGTCGCCCATCGTGTACGACCGGCCGTCGTGATTGTACGTGAGTTCGAGCAGCGCGCCGTCGTCGTGGACGTCTTCCGGACCGAGGAAGACGTTGGTGAAGGTGTCGGCCTCCCAGCGGCCCTTCTCCTCGTAGCCGAGGTGCGTCTGGTACCACTCGAGCGACTCGTCGAGGTCTTCGACCCGCATCATTACGTGGTCAAGCGTTCCGTCCATGTCCGAATTCTGGGTAGCCAGTTCGAAAAGGATACCGAACCCGGAACTCAGGGCCGGCTCGTCCACGCCGCCAGCGCGAGAAAGGCGGACCCAAGGGGGATGGCGAAGACGCCGGCGCGGGCCGAGGAGAAGCCGATCGCGGCGTAGCACACGTCGAACGCCGCCAGGGCGAACAGCCCGGCGGTCACGCGCCGGTCTTCGCGGTCGACGCGTGCCAGTGTCGCGCTCACCACACCGGTGCCGTAGAGCAGCGTCGCGATCGGCCAGGCGAGCAGCGCCCGAGGGATGTCGCGCGTGTACACGAAGACGTAGTGGTAGACGGACGTCACCGAGAGGGTCTCGGGCGCGACGAGCGCGACGGAGAAGGTCAGACTGACGCCGCCCTCGTAGGGCACGACCAGCCAGGGAACGAGCCCGGCGGCGAGAACGGCGAGGACTCGCGGTGACGCGGCTTCGGTCGGCCAGGCACCGAACCGTCGACTCATCGCGTTGTCAGGATTCGGAGCACGTCTTCGTCGGCGAGTTCGTGGTCCATCCCGACCTGCTGCTCGTCGTGTTTCGCGCTCGGGCCGGAGACGCGGGCGAACCGGAAGCGCTCCTCGAACTCGCCGCCGAGTTTCTCGCAAGCGTCCTCGATAGTGTCGCCCTCGCGCAGGACGAGCGGTTCGTCGTAGTCGACCCCGCGCCCGGGCTTGTCCATGTAGATCCGGATGAGCCCCAGTTCCTCCCAGATCGCTTCCTTGAGCGCGTCGAGGCCCTTCTCTTCCTGGGCGCTGATGAAGATGGTCTCCTCGGGGTCGATGTCGTGTTCGCGCAGTTGCTCGTGGACGGTGTCGAGGTAGTCGGGTTCGATGAGGTCGGCCTTGTTGACGGTGACCAGCGAGGGGAGGTACTCGCGGTTGTCGAGCACGCCGTCGAGGAGGCGGTCGATGTCGACCTGCTCGCCGATGTTCACGTCGGCGTTGACGTATCCGCGCTCGCGCAGGACGCTCTTGATCGTCTCCTCTTCGAGGTCGAGATCGGCGCTCGCGGTGACGTTGATCCCGTCTTTGTGTTTCTTCCGGACGGTGACGCGCGGCGGTTCGGTGTCGATGCGAACCTTGTTGTTGTACAGCTCTTCGGACAGGCGCGCGTACTGGTCGATCTCGAAGACCGAGAGGACGAAGACGACCAGATCTGCCGTGCGGACGACCGAGAGGACGGCCTGCCCGTCGCCGCGCCCCTCCGCGGCGCCCTCGATGAGGCCGGGCACGTCGAGCATCTGGATGTTCGCGCCGTTGTACTGCAACATGCCGGGGTTGACGTCGAGCGTCGTGAACTCGTAGGAGCCGACCTCGCTCTCGGCGTTGGTGAGGGCGTTCAGGAGCGTGGACTTGCCGACGCTGGGGAAACCGACCAGCGCGACGGTCGCGTCGCCGGTCTTCTCGACGGCGTACCCCGACCCGCCGCCGGCCGAAGACTGGTTCTCCAGTTTCTCCTTTTTCTCCGCGAGCTTCGCTTTCAGTCGACCGATGTGGCTCTCGGTGGACTTGTTGTAGGGCGTGGTCGCGATCTCCTCCTCGATCTCGCGGATCTCCTCTTCGAGCCCCATTAGGAGTGAGTCGGCAAGCGGTACCGAAAAAGGTGTTCTTCCGGAGCGGACGCGGTCCCCTCGGTACCGCGGTCGCGTCTCCGTCCTCGTCGCGGTCGCATAGCCGGTCGTGTCCGCGAGAACTAATTTCGCGCGCGGATGAATCACTTCGACAAACTAATACGACGAGAGCCGAACAGGATCGATCATGCCTGACCCGACGCGACTCCGTGACAGCACGGAGATCCTCCTGCCGGCGGGTGCAGTCGACGGACTGCAGGACGACCTGGAACGGCGGTTCACGCTGACGATCCGGGAGGAGGAGTGTCGGGTGCGTATCATCGGGAGCCCTGTCGAGATCAAGGGCGCGAGCGACTTCCTGGCGCGCAACGGGATCTCCGTCGCCTGATCGGTCTGTCGAACGATCGTTTTTCGTGTCGATACGGCCGTTGCGGACGACACCGGATCGGGTCGGCTACGCCGAACCGTCGGCCGTCGATCCGTCAGTTACCAAACCGGACCGGATAGCGCTCGCGAGGAGCGGTCGCATCAGCCCGACCAGCGGCGCGCGCTCGTCGTCCGTCCAGACGGCGCTGTGTCGATCGACGCCCGGCAGGTCGGTCTCGAGGTCGGAACTGACGAGCAACTGACTCCCGTCGGCCATGAGGATCGAACTGATCTCGCCCGGGCGGATCGGGTGGTCCTCCCACCACGTCCACGTCTCGACGACGGTCGCCCCGGGCGCGACGTCGGCGACGGTCTCCCTGATCGCCCGGCTCGGGGAACCAACGGTGACCGCCACGCCGCGGTCGTCGGCGGCCGACAGCGACGCGCGCAGTTCGTCGGTCAGCAGGCTCTCGACGGCGACGACGACCAGGAGTTCGTCGGTCGCGTCGTCCGCGAGCCCTGCCAGGCGGTCGCTGACCGCGTCGTTCCCCTCGACGACCCAGACGCCCGCCCGCTCGTCGCGCGGTTCCGGCGACCGCAACCGCGGGAGCAGTCCTTCGAGTCGGTCGAGTCGCTCGCCGTACTCCCGGCGGACGGTCTCGACCGCGTCGCGCGGCTCGGGTGCGCGGAACTGCCGCGGTTTGGAGTCCTGGACGTCGGCGAGGCCGCGCTCTTGCAGTGACTCGACGCTGTCGTAGACGCGCGGGCGCGGTACGTCGGCCACTTCGGCGAGCTCCCGGGCGGTACCGTGGCGGATGCGCGTCAGGGCGACGAAACACTTCGCCTCGTAGGTCGTCAACCCGAACGTCTCCAGTAGCGACGTCGTCTCGGCGACGATGTCGTCTCCGTCGGGGCCGGCGGCGGACTCGTCGTTTGACATAGATTCGGGGGGTCTCTCAGCGGACATTGAACCGACGGTGGCATAACGGTGGTCGTTGACGCCGGTCGACTACGTGGCGGCGCGAACGATCGATTCGAGCGGTATGGACAGCGACGGGGACGAGGGCGTCGGCTGGCCACACGGGGACCACCTCAGACGACCTGGTCGTCGGCGTCGAGGAGTTCGGTGTAGCGGTCGCGGATCGTCACGGCGGAGACGTCCGCGGCGTCGGCGACCTGATGCTGGGTCACGTCGACGTTCGTCAGCCGGCCCGCCGCGTAGATGGCCGCGGCGGCGAGGCCGACCGGGTTCTTGCCGGAGTGGACCGCCTCGCGCTTGCCGGCGGCGAGCAGTTCGACGGCGCGCTGTTCGGTCTCGTCCGGGAGACCCAGGTCCGAGACGAGGCGAGGCACGTACTGCTCGGGGTCCGTCGGTTCCATCGCGAGTTCGAGTTCGCGAGCGATGTACCGGTAGGCGCGCGCGAACTCCTTGCGTTCGACGCGACTGACCGTTTCGAACTCGTCGAGCGTGCGCGGGACGCCCGCTTGACGCGCGCCCGCGTAAAGAGAACCAGTAGCCATCGCTTCGATGGACCGACCGGGAACGAGTTCCGCGTCGAGTGCGCGTCGGTAGATGACGCTCGCCGTCTCGCGGGCGTCCTTGGGGACGCCGAGCGCCGACGCCATCCGGTCGATCTCGCCGAGGGCCTGCTTCAGGTTGCGGTCCTGTGCGCTCTGGGAACGGAACCGCTCGTCCCACGTACGCAGACGCGACATCTGTTCGCGCTTTTTGGCCGAGAGGGCCTGGCCGTTGGCGTCCTTGTTCTGCCAGTCGATGACCGAGGACAGCCCCTTGTCGTGGAGCATCCCCGTCGTCGGCGACCCGACCCGGCTCTTCTGGGCCTTGTCCCTGGCGTCGAACGACCGCCACTCCGGCCCGCGGTCGACGACGTCCTCTTCCAGGACCACGCCGCAGTCCCGACAGACCGTCTCCCCGCGCTTCTCGTCGGTGATCCCCGCCGCGCCGCACTCTGGACACTCGTTCCGCTCGCGTTCGCCCCCGGTCTCGTCGCGTTCGGCTTCGGACTCCTCGCCCTCGCGTTCGGATGGCTGGACGTGACGGCCGGTGACTCGCTGGTTCGTACTTGTCATTGTGGTCCCGGACCGGCGACGTTTGGCCACCGGCCCGCGTTCAGCACTCGCCTCTTTGTTCTGAGCACTGAAATAGGTACTGTCTAGTTGTTACGAGAGTAGTTACAGCACGCAATCGGCCTTCGTTCGACGCGGCGGCCCGGGTGTCGTCCGGGCGGCGGAACGGCCTCCAGCCGATATCACCGGCAGTACGTACGGCAGGGACGACGGGACAATGGGCGTGATACCCACATGTGTGGGTGTGCCACGGAGCGTCCGGGAAAAGCAATTCTTAAACCCGCCCCGACGGTTTCCACGTGTATGGCTGGAACTATCGAAGTGCTCGTCCCCGGCGGGCAGGCCAACCCGGGCCCGCCCCTCGGACCGGAACTCGGTCCGACTCCCGTGGACGTGCAGGCAGTCGTCCAGGAGATCAACGACCAGACCGAAGCGTTCGACGGCACCGAAGTCCCCGTCACGGTCGACTACGAGGACGACGGTTCGTTCTCGATCGAGGTCGGCGTCCCGCCGACGGCCGAGCTCATCAAAGACGAGGCCGGTTTCGAGACGGGTAGCGGCGAACCCCAGGAGACCTTCGTCGCAGACCTCTCGGCCGAACAGGTCAAGCAGATCGCCGAGCAGAAACACCCGGACCTGCTCGCCTACGACCTGAAGAACGCCGCGAAGGAAGTCGTCGGGACCTGCACCTCGCTGGGCGTCACCATCGAGGGCAACAACCCCCGCGAGTTCAAAGAGCGGATCGACGAGGGCGAGTACGACGACGTCTTTGCGGACGAGGCCGCTGCGTAAGCAGCGGGTGAGGACGCAAAGGCTCGTCAGACGAGTTTTGCGAGTCTGACGGTGTTTTTGCCGACGAAGCGGCCGCACAGGCCGCTTCGAGGCGAAGGCTCCCAAAACGAGCGGTTCGGTTTTCTTCGGCGGTTTTCGTCGGTCCGGAGCCGCGCCCGGGGCTGGCACGGAGTGACGGCCTTCGTTCGCTTCGACGGGTTTAAGTTTCGCATCGGCGTCCCCACAGGTGAGACAGGCTTTGCCTGTTTCACTGACCCGTAGGAGCCGTTGGCGTACTACGGAGGTGAACAATGGCAGATCAGGAAATAGAGAACGCAGTAACTCGTGCACTCGAGGACGCACCGCCCCGGAACTTCCGGGAGACGGTCGACCTCGCGATAAATCTGCGCGACATCGACTTAGACGATCCGTCGAACCGCGTCGACCAGGACGTGGTCCTCCCGTCCGGGACCGGACAGGAGACCAAGATCGTCGTGTTCGCGGAGGGCGAGACCGCCCTGCGCGCCGAGGACGTAGCCGAAGAGGTCCTCGATAGCGACGATCTCGCCGACCTGGGAGACAACGACAACGAGGCCAAGGACCTGGCCGACGAGACCGACTTCTTCCTCGCGGAGGAGTCGCTCATGCAGGACATCGGTCGCTACCTCGGGACCGTGCTCGGTCCGCGCGGGAAGATGCCCGACCCCCTCGCACCCGACGACGACGTGGTGGAGATGGTCGAGCGGCTGAAAAACTCCGTGACCGTTCGGAGCCGCGACCGGCGCACGTTCCACACCCGCGTCGGCGCCGAGGACATGTCCGCCGAGGACATCGGCGACAACATCGACGTGATCCTCCGGCGCCTCCACGCGGACCTGGAGAAAGGTCCACTCAACATCGACTCCATCTACGTGAAGACGACGATGGGGCCGGCGGTGGAGGTCGCCTGATATGAGCGCAGAACGCAAGACAGAGACCATCCCGCAGTGGAAGCAAGAGGAGGTCGCCGACGTCGTCGAGATGATCGAATCGTACGACAGCGTCGGTATCGTCGACATCACCGGCATCCCCTCCCGACAGCTCCAGGACATGCGCCGGGACCTGTACGGGACCGCCGAACTGCGCGTCTCGCGCAACACGCTCGTCGAGCGCGCGCTCGAGGAGGTCGACGACGGCCTCGAGGTCCTGACCGACTACGTCTCCGGACAGGTCGGCCTCATCGGGACCAACGTGAACCCCTTCGCGCTCTTCCAGCAGCTGGAAGCGTCGAAGACGCCGGCGCCGATCAACGCCGGCGAGGTCGCCCCGAACGACATCGTCATTCCGGAAGGAGACACGGGGATCGACCCCGGGCCGTTCGTCGGCGACCTCCAGCAGGTCGGCGCCGACGCCCGCATCCAGGAGGGCTCGATCCAGGTGCTCTCCGACTCGACGGTCCTCTCGACCGGCGAGGAGGTCTCGACGGATCTCGCGAACGTCCTGAGCGAACTCGGCATCGAGCCGAAGGAAGTCGGGCTGGACCTGCGCGCCGTCTACGCGGACGGCGTGCTGTTCGAGCCCGAGGAGCTCGAACTGGACGTCGAGGAGTACCAGGCGGACATCGAGGCGGCGGCCGCGCGCGGTCGCAACCTCGCCGTCAACGCCAGTTACCCGACGACCCAGACCGCTCCGACGCTGCTCCAGAAAGCTCGCGGCGACGCCAAGAGCCTCGGACTCCAGGCATCCATCGAGAGCCCGGACCTGGCCGACGACCTCGTCTCGAAAGCCGACGCGCAGGTACGCGCGCTGGCGGCGCAGGTCGACGACCCCGAGGCCCTGCCCGAGGAACTGCAGGGCGTCGAGGAGCCCGCGGACGCATCGACTGACGACCAACCCGACACCGAGGACGCCGCCGACGAGTCCGACGAAGACGCCGAGGCCGCAGAGGCCGAGGACGACGATGACGACGACGACGGGGACGCCGGCGACGCCCTGGGAGCCATGTTCTAACAACAATGGAATACGTTTACGCAGCACTCATCCTGAACGAGACCGACGAAGAGATCAACGAAGAAAACCTGACCGACGTGCTCGAGGCCGCGGGCGTCGACGTGGAGGAGTCCCGCGTCAAGGCGCTCGTCGCGGCGCTCGAAGACGTCGACATCGACGAGGCCGTCGAGCAGGCCGCCGCAGTCCCCGCCGCGACCGGTGGGGCCGCGGGCGGCGCCGGCGGCGAGGCCGACGCGGCCGACGAGGGCGGCGACGAGGAAGCCGAGGAAGCCGACGCCGACGAAGGCGGCGACGACGACGACGACGAGGACGACGAGGCCAGCGGCGAGGGCCTCGGCGAACTCTTCGGCTAACGCCGACCACGAACTTCTCCGATTTATTCCGCCCGGCTAGCACCGCGGTCGTCGATGACGGCTGTCGTGAACTCGGTGATCCTGTGGCGTGCCGAGCGAACGTCTCGACTCGATAGCGCCGACCGACCGCCACCGCAGAAACCTTCATTAAAATACGATATGAATACCTCGACGTGGAGTCAGTACGATGAACGTACCACTGCGCACGACGGATTTCCTCGACCGGGGCGCGGATCTGTACGACGACGTGACGGCGGTGGTCACCGACGACGGGCGGGAGTTCACCTATGACGAGTTCGCCGACAGGGTGGATCAGGTCTCGAACGCGCTGCTGGACGCCGGCCTCGAACAGGGCGACAGGGTCGCGCTCGTCGCCGGGAACACCCACTACTTCCTGGAGACGGAGTTCGCGACCCAGCAACTCGGGATGGTGTTCGTCCCGATCAACTACCGGTTGACGCCCGACGATTACGAGTACATCCTGAACGATTGCGACGCCGAACTCGTCGTCGCCGACCACGAGTTCGCCGACAAGATCGAAGCTGTCCGAGACGACGTGGCCGCGAGCCGGTTCGTCGGCTACGAGGCGAACCGGATCGACGGCGACTGGGAGGACTACAGCACGTGGATCAGCGACTATCCGACCGAGCGGCCGGAGCGACCGGACATCGCCGAGGACGACGACGCGACGATCAACTACACGTCGGGCACGACCGGTGACCCGAAGGGCGTAGTCCGGACCCACCGGACCGAGCACTACCACGCGCTGCTTTTGACCCACCACATGGACCTGTCGGACGACGACACCTACCTGTGGACGCTACCGATGTTCCACTGCAACGGGTGGGGCTACACGTACGCCCTGACCGGCGTCGGCGCGACCCACGTCTGCCAGCGGGGGTTCGACCCCGGTCGGACCTTCGACCGGGTGGTCGACCGCGACGTGTCCCATCTGTGTGGCGCGCCGACGGTGCTGAACAGGCTCATCGGGTACTACGACGAGCACGAACCGGCGACGACCGGCGAGAGCGACGTGCGCCTGACGACGGCCGGGAGCGCGCCGCCGAAGGCGACGCTGCGGACCGTCGAAGAGAAGTTCGGCTGGGGGATGATCCAGCTCTACGGGCTGACGGAGACGGCGCCGCTCATCACGACAAGCAACTCCGCGCGGCGGCTCGCCGAGACCGACGACCGGTTCGGTCTCAAACAGAAGCAGGGATTCGAAGTCCTCTCGACGCGGATCCGCGTCGTCGACGACGACGGCCAGGACGTGCCCGCGGACGGGACGACGCAGGGCGAAGTCGTCGTCAGGGGCAACCAGGTGATGGACCGGTATCTCAACAAGCCCGAACAGACGGAGGAGGCGTTCAGCGGCCGGGTCGACGGGTGGTTCCACACGGGCGACATCGCGAGCGTCGACGAGAACGGGATGATCCAGATACAGGACCGCAAGAAGGACATCATCATCACCGGCGGCGAGAACGTCTCCTCGATCGAGGTCGAGGACGTCCTCTACGACCATCCGGACGTCCAGAAGGCGGCGGTGGTCGCGGCGCCGGACGACGAGTGGGGCGAGCGCGTCCACGGCGTCGTGGTCGAACAGGACGACGCCGACCTCTCCGAAGACGAGGTGATCGACTTCGCCGCCGAGCGACTCGCGAGCTACAAGAAACCGCGGAGCATCGACTTCCTCGACGACCTGCCCGAGACGGCCACCGGCAAGGTCCAGAAGTACGAGCTCCGCGAGCGCTACTGGGAAGGCGAGGAGACCCGCGTCGGGCAGGGGTAATCGAACCCGGTAGATAGAACGGCCCAGCGCGGCTCCCAGTCGGGGGTGGGCCACGACCGGAGGCGTTCCCCGGCCGAGCCTTTATCAGCTATCGCGGGACCACTCCGTCGCGATGGAACCCGTCGGCGTCCGCGTCGTCTTCGCTCCCGACGAGACGTTACTGTTCTGCGGCTTTCTCGCCGGTGGAGTGGCGCTCGGGACCGTCAGCGGGCTGACGCCGGGGATCCACGCCAACACGTTCGCGCTCCTGCTCGCCGGCGTCGCGCCGTCGGTCCCGGGACCGGTCCGGTTCGTCGGCGCGGCGATGCTGGCCGCCGGGACCGTTCACACATTTCTCGACGTCGTCCCCGCGCTCGCGCTGGGGGTGCCCGACCCCGCGATGGCGAGTTCCGCGCTACCGGGTCACCGACTGGTCCTCGCCGGCCGGGGCCGGGAAGCGTTGCGACTCTCGGCTCTGGGAAGCGCGGGCGCGGTCGTGATCGCGGCGCCGCTGGCGATCCCGATGACTCGCGCGATGACCGCCGTCTATCCGACGCTCCGGGCGCATCTGCCGCTCTTGCTCGGCGGGGTGGTGGTCGTGCTCGTCGCGACGGAGTCGACCAACGTCGGGCGCTTGGGCGCCGCGCTGTCGGTGGGTGCCAGCGGTACGCTCGGACTAGTGGCGCTGGACCTGCCCGCTGGCGGTCTCGTGGACTCGGGCGGGATGCTCGCGCCGATCTTTACTGGTCTGTTCGGCGCGCCGGTCCTGCTGGACGCGCTGACCGGCGAGGGCGTCCCCGAGCAGGAGGGGGCGAACGTGAGCACGTCTCGGCGGGCGATCGCGGGCTTCGCGCTGATCGGGACGGTATCGGGCGCCGTCGTCGGGTACGTGCCCGGGGTGTCGAGCGCCATCGCGGCGACGGTCGCCCTGCTGGCCGTCTCCGGCGACGGCCCGCGGGCGTTCGTGGTGACGACGAGCGGCGTGAACACGGCGAACACGATATTTGCCCTGCTGGCGCTGGTCGCGCTCGGAACCCCACGAACCGGCGTGATGGTCGCCGTCGACGAGGCCGGCGTGCCGCTGGACCTCCCGCTCATGCTCGGGAGCGTGTTGGCGGCCGCGGCCGCCGGCTTCGTCCTCGTGGTCACCCTCGGCGACGGGTATCTCCGGCGGGTCGGCCAGGCCGATTACACGAAGCTGTCCGTCGGCGTGTTGTGTCTCGTTCTGGTCGTTATTCTCACGTTGACCGGGCCGCTCGGTGTCGGGGTGTTCGGTCTGTCCACGCTCGTCGGACTGGTCCCCGTCAAGTTCGGCGCTCGTCGGGCGTCGCTGATGGGTGTGTTGCTGGTTCCGCTGATGATCGGGGTATAGTCGTCGGAATCACCGGTCTGCCGAAATCTGCCCGTTCGGAGTCGGTCTGACCGCTCGCGACAGCACACGATGAAAGGCCCTGACCCGCTCGCTAGCAGTCGGTCTGACCGCAGATGACCGCAAGCGCTGAAAGCCCTCGGCCCGCTCGCGGCCGCTGGCCAGGATATCCTCGCTCGCTGCGCTCGCTCGGATAGTGCCCGGCCAGCGCCTATACTCCGTCGCGAGCGCGCCTCGCCCTTTCAATCCACCAGGACGGCAACCACAGACAGCCACACGCCTCCCCAACCGATTGCGATGCTCACTCCGTTGCGCTTCTCATCCCTCGCACGGTTACCGTCGCGAGATGAAACTCGCGACAGCGCGCGCCACGGTGGAAAAATCAGTGTCAGCGACTCAGACGCCGTCGAGGAAGTTCCGGATGACGTCGTGGCCGACGGCGGTGAGCACGGACTCGGGGTGGAACTGCACGGCCTCGATGGGGTGCTCGCGGTGGCGGATCCCCATGACGAGTTCGACCGTCTCTCCGCCTTCGGTCTCCGCCTCGGTCGTCGCGGTCACCTCGAAGCAGTCGGGCACCTCAGTGGCGACGAGCGAGTGGTAGCGGCCGCCCTGGAAGCCCTGGTCGAGGCCGGCGAAGACGCCCTCGCCGTCGTGGTCGACGGGGAAGGCCTTGCCGTGGATCGGTTCGGGCGCGCGCCCGACCTCGCCGCCGTAGGCGTACACGGCGGCTTCGAGACCGAGACAGACGCCCAGCGTCGGCACCTCGGGGCTGACCTCGGTGAGGACGTCGGTCGTCACGCCCACGTCGCGGTCGTTCTCCGGGTGGCCCGGGCCCGGGCTGACGACGATAGCGTCCGGGTCGGCGGCGCGCACGTCGTCGAGCGAGGCCGTGTTGCGGACGACCTCTGTGTCGGCGTGCTCGCTGACGTACTCGACGAGGTTGTAGGTGAACGAGTCGAAGTTGTCGACGAAGAGCACGTCGGCCCGCTCGGTCCGCTCGTGCTGGCCGGCGCTCATCGGGACACCTCCTCGGCTTCGACGGCGCCACTGCTCCCGTCCACTGCTTCGTCCGCGGCGTCGCCGACCTCGATGGCTTCGAGCGCGTCGAGCACGCCACCCATCTTCTTCTCGGTCTCCTCGTACTCGCTAGTCGGGTCGCTGTCGGCGACGATGCCCGCGCCGGCCTGGACGGTGACGCGGTCGCTGGCGCCCGATGGGACCGAGTCGGTGTCGAAGTCCGCACCGTAGTCGCCGTCGAGGTCCTCCACCGTCGCGGTCCGGATGACGATGCAGAGTTCGGCGTCGCCGGTCCACGTGAAGTAGCCGACGCCGCCGCCGTAGGGGCCCCGCGGCGACAGTTCGAGGTCGTCGATGATCTCCATGGCGCGGATCTTCGGCGCGCCCGAGAGCGTGCCGGCCGGGAACGACGCGCGAGTCGCGTCGAACGCGTCCGAGTCCGCGGCGAGCGTGCCCGTCACGGTCGACTCGATGTGCTGGACGTGGCTGTACTTCAGGACGCTCATGAACTCCTCGACGCGGACGCTCCCGGGCTCGGAGACCCGACGGACGTCGTTGCGCGCGAGGTCGACGAGCATCGTGTGTTCCGCTCGCTCCTTCCCGTCGGCGAGCATCTCGCCGGCGAGACGGCGGTCCTCGACGGGGCTGGTTCCCCGCGAGCAGGTGCCCGCGATGGGGTTCGAGAGCACCTGGTCGCCGCGGACGGCGACGAGCGTCTCCGGGCTCGCGCCGACGATGCTCAGCCCGTCGTAGTCGAGGACGTACATGTACGGCGAAGGGTTGACCGACCGGAGCGATTCGTAGAGGCCCAGCGGATCCACGTCGCCGTAGAGCTCCCGCGTGCGCGAGATGACGCCCTGGTAGATGTCGCCGGCGAGGACGTGCTCTTTGGCTCTCTCGACGGCCTGTTCGTACTCGTCTTTCGGGCCCGCGTCCTCGTGTTCGCGGACGAACCCGCCGGTCTCCAGGTCGCCGGCGGCCCCGAGGAGGTCTGCGACGCGTTCGACCTCGTCCTGCAGTTCTTCGTAGCGAGCCGCGGCGTCGTCGCCGGGTTCGAGGATCGGCGTGAGGACGAGCGACACCGTCCCCTCGACCTCGTCGAAGACGAGCGTGCTCGTGGTGAGGACGAACTGGGCGTCGGGGAACCGCGAGTCTGGGTGGTCCAAGCCCACCTCGTCGAGCCAGAGGTCGTAGACGGCGTCGTACGAGAGGAAGCCGACGAGGCCGCCCTCGAAGTGCTCGCGGTCCATGTCGGGGAACCCGCGGCGTTCCACGTCGGGCATCGACCCACGGACGCGGTCGAGCACGTCGCCGCCGTTCACGTCGAAGCACGTCTCGTAGCGGTCGTCGAACACGTCGACGGTCGCGTCGTCGGCGTCGACGGTCACGACGCCCTTCGGGTCGTAGCCGACGAACGAGTAGCGCGCGTGGCGGTCGTCCGTCGTCGCCGAAAACGCGCCGTCCGGGTCGCTGGAGGCGACTTTCTCCGCGCTCTCCAGCAGGAACGTGTAGTCGGCGCCCTCGACGTCGGTCGTCCGGCCCGACAGCGCCGCGTAGGCGTCCAGCGGTTCGACTTCGGTGTCGAGTTCGGCCGCTGCGCGGACGACGACCGGTTCGTCGGCGTCGGCGAGTTCGACGAACTCCTCCTTCGAGTGATCGAGCGACGGTCCGCTCATGCGGTCGTCACCTCTCGGGTCGCGTTCGCGACGAACGCCTCGACCGCGTCGCGGTCCTTCTCGCCGCCGACGCGGTCACCGGCCTCGTCGACGCGCTCGACGCCAGTCGCCACGTCGACGCCGAACGGTCGGACAGTTTCAACGGCTTCGGCGACGTTGTCGGGCGCGAGCCCGCCGGCGAGTATCACCGGGACGTCGAGGTCGGCGACGATCTCGCGAGTACGCTCCCAGTCGTGGGTCTCGCCGGTGCCGCCGCCGCCCTCTGCGTCGACCGAGTCGACGAGCAGGGCGTCGGCCTCGCCGGCGTACGCGCCGACGTCCTCGGCCTCGGCGTCGACGGCCGCGACGACGTCCTGACTCACTCGTCGACCGAGCGCGCCGAGTTCGCTGGGCGAGAGCCCGCCGTGGACCTGTACGGCGTCGGGTTTGAGCGCCTCGGCGAGGGTGACCGCGTCGTCGACGCCGTCGGGCATCGTGACCAGTACGCCGGTGACCAGCGGCGGGACGCCGTCGAACAGATCCGCGGCGGTCTCCTCGTCGACCTCCCGGGGCGTGTCCACGGGCACGTCGCAGATGACGCCCACCGCGTCGGCCCCGGCGGCGACGACCGCGTCGCGGTCGGTCGCGCTGGTGACACCGCAGATCTTGACGCGCGTGCTCGACCGCGGTCCGGGGATCGAGTCGCTCACGTCGCTCATCGGCCCCCGTCGGTGGCGACGCGGGCGCTCACTTCGCGCAGGTCGTCCAGTTTCGCGGCGGCGTCGCCGGAGTCGATGGCGTCGGCGGCTGCCGCGACGCCCGCTTCGAGCGAGTCGGCCTTCCCAGCCACGTACGCCGCCGCGCCGGCGTTGGCGAGGATGATGTCACGCTTCGCACCGGTGACCGTCCCCTCGACGATGCCCCGCAGGTCGGCCGCGTTCTCTTCGGGCGTGCCGCCCGCGACGGCGTCGATGTCGTGGGTCTCCAGCCCGAGGTCCTCGGGCGTGATCGTGTACTCGGTGACCTCGCTCCCCTCGACCTCGGCGACGGTCGTCTCGTCGTGGACGGTGATCTCGTCCATGCCGGAGCCGTGAACGATCAGCGCGTGGTCGACGGGCATCTCCGCGACGGCCCGGCCGACCAGCCCGACGAGGTCGGGGTCGAAGACGCCCATGACCTGCGCGTCGGCGCCCGCGGGGTTGGTCAGCGGGCCGAGCACGTTGAAGATGGTCCGCATCCCGAGTTCGCGGCGCGGGCCGATGACGGCCTTCATCGCCGGGTGGAACGCCGGCGCGTGCATGTAGCCGATGCCGGCCTCTTCGATTGTCGCCTCGACGGCCTCGGGCTCGGTGTCCATGTCGAGTCCGATCTCTTCGAGGACGTCCGAACTCCCCGACGAGGAGGAGACGGAGTAGTTGCCGTGCTTGGCGATGGGCACGCCGGCGCCGGCGGCGACGATGGCGCTCGTCGTCGAGACGTTGATCGTGCTGTAGTCGTCACCGCCCGTGCCGCAGGTGTCGACCAGCGGCGCGCGGTCGGGGTCGATCGTCCGCGCGGCCTCGCGCATCCCCTGCGCGAAGCCGGCGATCTCGGCCTCCGTCTCGCCCTTCGCGCGCAGCGCCGTCAGCAGCGCGCCGATCTGTGCCTCCGTGGCCCCGTCGAAGACGGCCGTCGCCGCCTCCCGGGCCGCTTCCAGCGTCAGGTCCTCCCCGTCCGTGACGGATTCGATGTATGATTCCATGTGTGTCACCGATGGACTGTTCCGTAGTACGATGAACAAATAAGTACATTCACTTAAGGGTGTCGGGAACGGGCGCGTGACGGCAGGCCCGGGGCGGGACGGCGCGGTCGTCCCGGTCCGCGTTGCCGGCACGGGGGGCTTTAACTGCCGCTGCCGAGGACTAACGCCCATGGATCACAGAGACGCCGTTCGCGAGCGACTCGACGCACTGCTCGCCGACCGCGACCTCGAGGCGGTCTGGTTCGCGCGACCGAACTCCTTCACCTGGGCGACCGGTGGGAACAACGTCGTCGCGCGCGAGGCCGACCTCGGCGTCGCCGCCGCCGGCTACGACGGCGAGGAGTTCACCGTCGTCACGGACAACATCGAGGCCCCGCGGCTGGCCGACGAGGAACTGCCCGACGACGTCACCGTCGCGCAGGCCGACTGGTTCGAGGCCGACCTCGACGAGGCGGTCGCCGACGTGAGCCCGACGCCCGCCGCGGCCGACTTCGACGTGCCCGGGTTCGAGGACGTCGACCCGACGCCGCTCCGCCAGCCGATGACCGAGCAGGATATCGACAACTACCGGTCGCTCGGCGAAGAGGCGGCCGAGGTCCTCGAAGCCGTCGTCCGCGAGGCCAGCAGCGACGACGAGGAACGCGAGGTCGGCGGTCGGCTGCGCGACCGGCTGTTCGCCCGCGGCATCGAGTCGCCGGTCGTCCTCGTCGGGAGCGGCGAGCGCTGCCAGCAGTACCGCCACTACACGACCGGCGACGCCGAACTCGGCGAGTACGCGCTCGCTTCCATCACTGCCGTCCGCGACGGCCTCCACGCGAGCGTCACACGGTGTATCGCCTTCGACGCGCCGGCGTGGCTCGACGACCGCACCGAGGCCGCCATGCGCGTCGAGGCCAGTGCGCTCGCGGCAACCCAGCGTGTCGGGCGGGACGGTGGGACGGCCAGCGACGTCTTCGCCGCGATCCAGGACGCCTACGCCGAGGAAGGCTACGAGGGTGAGTGGCGCAACCACCACCAGGGCGGCGCCGCGGGCTACGCCGGCCGCGAGTGGTTCGCGACGCCCGACGCCGACGACCCCGTGCACCTGCCGATGGCGTACGCCTGGAACCCGACCGTCCAGGGGGCCAAGAGCGAGGACACGCATCTGGTCACCGAGGGCGGGATCGAGTTGCTGACCGGGACCGGCGACTGGCCGACGGAGACGGTCGAGCCCGTCGGCGACGGCCCCGCGATCGAGCGCCACGCCGTCCTGCACCGCTGACCGGCGCGGGCCGGACCGGACAGTCGACGCTTCTCGCTCCCGTTCGTCGCATCTCTCCCGTAGCCACTGCTCTCGACGGTCGCGTCGTCGAAAAACAGACCCACGTTCGAACGCTCAGTCGTCGTCGGCGACAGCCGCAGCGTCCGCCCCAGCCGAGGCCGTCACTCGGTATGCCGGTTTGCGAACGATCTCCGTCCGGTGACAGCGAGCGCAGACGTACTCCGTCAGCTTCGTCGTCTCGTCGTTGCGGCTCATGCGCTCGCCGCAGTTCGAACACTGGGGCATTATATTCCTATTATGGTGGGGCACACTATAAATAGTTACGTTCCCGGTTCTCGACTTCGAGGGACATGGCAGTAGCGGGTCGCTGTATCGGAGAAATCGGGATTTGGGGCGTCGTCAGCTGGTGCCGCTGGAGACCGGCGTCTGGTCGTCGGTGCTGTCGAGGCGGCGAAGTCGGGCCTCGACCGCGTCGCAGTGGTCTTGCACGTCGTCGTGCGTCTCGGGGACCAGTTCGCGGGCGACGGAGACGGTGTCGACCAGCGCGTCGTAGGCGTCGCGGTAGTGGGACTCGGCCCGTGCGTGACGGCCCGCATCGCGGTCCTCGTCGCCGCGGCGGACGCACTCGGACGCGTAGCGGCGCCGCGTCTCGACGAGTTCCCGGGCGACCGCGTCGACGGCGCGGCGGATCGCCTCGGGGTCGCCCTGGAATCGCCGGGCCGAGCGCCCCCAGTCGAGCTCCAGCGCGGTCCGGTAGCGGTCGAGCGCGAAGGCCAGTTCGTCTCCGCGTTCGACCAGGTCGTCCGTCTCCCGCGCGCGTTCGTGTGCGTCTTCGGCGCGTTCGACCGGCGCTCGCTCCAGCGCCGCGACGTTGCGCTCGACCCTGTCGAGTTTCGTCCGGAGGCGCTCGGCGACGTCGGCGTCGCCGGCGTTCGCCGCGAGCGCCTCCTCGTAGTCGTCGTGGGCGGCGCCGTAGGCGTCGTGGGCCTGCGCGTACTCGCCCTCGCGCCAGTGCGATTCGGCCAGATCGATGGAGTGAGCCGCCCGTCCTTCGAGCGTCCGGAGTCGTGCGCCCTCGATCCGTTCCTCGACGCGTTCGATACGCCTGGCCACCGCCGCGACGCCGTCCTCGGAGAGTTCACGTTCGCTCCGGCGGGCGGCGTCCGTCTCGCCCATCGCGTCGCGGACGGCGGCCATCGCCTCGTCGTACATGCGCGATTCGGTGAGCCGGTCGGCTTCCACGACGGCGTCGCGGGCGTCGTCCAGGTGCTCCTCGACGGCGATCCAGCGGAGCGACGCGGCGTCGAGGTACTCGACCATCGGCGTCAGGTCCCCCCGGCACGGGAAGTACCACTGCTCGTCCGCCGCCGTCGTGACGACGAACTCGCTCGCGAGGACGCCGTCGCTGTGTTCGACGACTTCCACGTCGGTCAGCGGCACGCTGACCGACCAGTCGCCGTCGTCCGTATCACCGACGACAATCAGCAGCCTCGCGTCCGTCGCGAGCGCGAACGCGCGGTAGCCGTCACCGGGCGCGATGCGCTCGGTCTCCCCCGACCCGACCGCACTCCGGCCGACACCCTTCTTGGCGTTCGATCGGAGAATGACCGGCTCTTCCCCCGAACCGAGGTACGCCGCGAGCGGGTCGGTCCGCAGGTACCCGTCCGAAAGTATCCCCCCACGCCCCGTCCCCTCGAGCGCCGAGCGATCGACGCCCCCTGGATTATACGAGTTGATAATCGGGGCCATACTGATCCGTATGCCACCGGGGGTAATGAGTGACTAGGTTCGTCCAACGCGTCAACTCCGGAGCTGCCGTGCGACGGCGGTGCCAGAGCCGGAGGGTGTCAGCGACCAGACGGCCGGCAGACGGGCGTCTGACGGTGATTTACAAGCCAAGTCACGAAACGAGGCGACGGATGGCTCGATTCACGATAGACATGCCTGCCGATCTGGTGGGCGAGGCGAGCGGGCACAGCGACCGACCGGACGGGGCTGACCGACGACACGACGGGGCGGAGACGCACGAACGAAGCGACCTCGACGCCGCGACGCACGGGTTCGTATCGTGGGTCGAGTGCTGGGCCAGGGCGTGAGCAGCGGCCGGCTCAGAGCGAGTCGACCAGACGGCCGGCGATGCGCTGGGCGCCGAGCGACGGCGAGATGTCGGGCCGCCCAGCGGCGACGGCCTCGACCTCCCGGTCGAGTTCGTCGCTGACGCGGCGCTCGAACTCCTCGACGATACCCGGGATGCAGGCCATGCCGCCCGTGAGGACGATGCGGTTGTCGAGCGCGAGCTGGTAGACCTTCATGTAGTCGTTGGCGAGTTCCGGCAGGAAGGTGTTGCAGAACTCCTCGACCGCGTCGTCCAGGTACTCGTTGCAGGCGTCCATGACGCTGCGCTCGATGGTGAACTCGTGGGAGCCGCCGCCGGGCTGCTGGATGATGTCGGTGAACGACTCGAAGTCGTCGAAGTCTGCGTGTTCTTCCTTGTACTCCCGCGCGGTCTGCGTGTCGATGTTGACCCGACCCTGGGTCTCCTCCTCGACGTAGTTGGCGATCATCCGGTCGACCTCGTTGCCGGTGACCGCACCGGTCGTGAACGGTGCGAGCTGTTCGCCCCGGCGATAGCCGGACGCTTCGAGGTTCGTCGACCCCATGTTGACCGCGACGAATATCTCCTCGATGGCCTCCAGGTCGTCGCCGCGAGCCGGGATGGCACCGCAGAGCGACTCGGGATAGCTCTCGACCAGCGCCTGCCCGATCGACGACTCCTCGATCACTTCTTCGAGGTTCGCCAGCCCCTCGGGGTTGTCGATGGTCGGGATGGCGTAGACGACGCCGCTGTTCTCGGGGACGTCGTTGGCGTCGATCACTTCCTCGAAGAACGTCTTCGTCAGCTCGGCCCGGTCCTCGTCTTCGGGGAGCCCCGAGCGGAGCATGAACTGGACTTCGTCGGGATACTCGCGGGCGGCCTCCTCGCCGTAGAGGACCCGTTCCTCGCCCGTCAGTGCGTCCTCGTAGGTCGCCAGACAGGTCAGCGTCCGGATAGTCTGTATCTCGCCGTCGTCGTCGGGGTAGGCCAGGACCGTTCGGGTGCTACCGAGCTTCACGCCGATCGGAACCGGCTCGTCGTCGCTCATGTCCCGGGATTTAGCGTCTCCCCGGATAAATGTACCCCGTGCATTATCGTTTCTGCGAACGTCCGAACTTCCGGAAATTACGCCGATCGGGCCCGGAAATTAGCCGACACGGCGCCCGTCAGAAGTATCCCGTTCGCCGCCGGCGGAGGCACCGATCGGTTCCGGCATCGTTAAGGGAACTCGTTAGTAGGATTCTAACAACAGAGTTGTCGTGATGAGAGAACACAGTACGTCGGTCGGACGGAGGGATCGCTGATGGTCGGGATCGGAGACGTCGCGGACGGCATCGTCGACCACAGGCGCCTGGTGATCGTCACGTTGCTCCTGGTGGTCGGGGCGGTGGGCGTCGGCGCCGCACAGGTCGAGGACTCCTCGTCGCTCTCGCAGTTCGAGACGAACTCGGCGGAAGCCGAGAAGCTAGACTACGTCGACGCGAACTTCGGGACGGACTCGAACACGACGTCCGTCCAGGTGATCGTCAGGGGCGACGACGTGCTCACGCGCGAGGCGTTGCTGGAGCAGTTGCGGTTCGAGCGATCGCTACTCGAAGACCGGTCCGTCAACGAGACGCTCTCGGACGACCAGCCTCCGGCCGGCGTCGCCAACGTGGTCGCGACGGCCGCGATCCGCGAGGATCAGGCGGCCAATTTGACCGAACGGGGACGCGCGTTGCGAGCCGAGCAGCGGCGACTCAACGAGACCGGGGCCCGACTGAGCGACGCGCTCAACCGGACGCGCGGACTCCAGCAGGAGTACGTCGAACTCAACCGCTCGCACGCTCGCGGCGAAGTCGACGACGCGACCTACCGCCAGCGGTCGACCGCCATCGAGCGAAACCTCACGGCCACCCGCGAGCGGGCGACGGCGGAACTGTCGGCCAACCAGACCGCGACGTTCGCGGAGTTGACCTCCCAGGCGCGGACGCTCCAGACGCGACAGGCGTCGCTGAACGCCTCGTACGCGCGCGGCGAGATCAACGAGTCGACCTACCGCGAGCGCGCCGGCGAGATAGGGCAACGGTTCGGGCAGGTGTACGCCGGCATCGAGCGGGTGCTGGCTCCCGACGCTCGCGCCCTGCGGGAACGGGCCGCGGCGCTGGAACGCGACCAGGAGCGGCTCCAGCAGCGGGTCGAGAACGGTTCGATGCCGCCGCTGTCCGTCCAGATCGACCGGATCGAGTCGATGAACGAGTCCGCGACCGAGTCCACGGTCGGACGCGTTCTCGACCGGGACGGCGACGGGCAGGCGTTCGCGCTGATGCCGACCGGCTACGAGCCGGGGTCGACCTCGGCGAACGCGACGATGATCGTCGTCACGCAGACCGCGGAGTCTGCGGTCTCGCAGGGCGCGGCCAGCGAGCGCCTCCAGACCTCCCAGACCGCGATCCAGCGACTCGCCCGGCAGGAACTCGGTGACGAGTCGATGGTGTTCGGCGCGGGCATCATCGCCGACGAGACGAACCGGTCGATGGAGGACAGCCTCACCGTCGTCGGACCCTTCGCGGCCATCTTCGTCCTCGTCGTGCTCACGTTCGCGTATCGCGACCTGCTCGACATCGTCCTCGGCGTCGTCGGGCTGGCACTCACCCTGCTGGTCACGTTCGGCTACATGGGGTGGATGGACATCGCCTTCAACCAGCTGTTCGTCGCGATCCCGGTCCTGTTGATCGGGCTCTCCATCGACTACGCCATCCACGTGTTCATGCGGCACAGAGAGGAGCGTGGAACTGGCCCCGTCGACGGCGACGACGAGGATCGTTCCGCCGCCGGCGCGATGCGAACCGCGCTCGCGGGCGTCGGCACGGCGCTGGTGCTCGTGACCGCGACGACAGTCATCGGCTTCCTCTCGAACCTCACCAGCCCGGTGGGGCCGATCCGCGAGTTCGGCGTGGTGAGCGCCGTCGGCATCGCCGCCGCGCTGGTGGTCTTCGGCGCGCTGATCCCGGCGCTCAAGGTCGAGGGCGACGCGCTGCTGGAGCGGTTCGGCTTCGACCGGCGCAAACGGGCGTTCGGGACCGGCGGCGGCGCGTTCAGTCGCGTCCTCTCGGTCGGCGCGAACGCGGCCGATCGGGCGCCGTGGGCGGTCATCGTCCTCACGCTCCTGATCAGCGCGGGCGGCGCCTACGGCGCCACGCAGGTCGACACCTCCTTCCAGCAGAAGGACTTCATCGCCGAGGAGCCACCCGAGTGGATGGACAACCTGCCCGAGGGGATGCAGCCGGGCGAGTACTCGATGCGGGCGACCTTCGAGTACGTCAACGACAACTTCCTCCGCGAGGACTCGACCGCCGAGTTCCTCTTCGAGGGCGACGTCGCGACCGCCGACGCCCTCCAGCGGGTGAACCGGACCGGCGAGCTGGCCGCAGACAAACCGGTGACCGTCAGGCTCTCGAACGGCGAAGCGGACGTGCGGAGCCCGCTCACCGTGATGCGATCGGTCGCGGCGACCAACGAGACGTTCAACGCCACGTTCGCGGCGGCCGACACGGACGGCGACGGCGTCCCCGACCGGAACGTCGAGGGCGTCTACGACGCGCTGTTCGACGCGGCGCCAGGGGAAGCCGGGCAGGTCGTCCACCGCGAGGGCGACGACTACCGCGCGCTCCGGCTGACCGTCTCGCTGGACGGCGGCGCCTCCGGGTCGGCGGTCACCGACCAGATGGACGCCGTCGAGTCGGTCGTCTCCGGCGGCGACGTGACCGTCACTGCGACCGGACGCCCGATCGTCGACAAGATCATCCAGGACGACCTGCTACAGACCGTCGTCGAGAGCCTGATCATCACGCTCGTCGTCTCCTTCGTCTTCCTGATGGTCGTCTACCGGGTCGCCGAGGGCAGCGCGACGCTCGGCCTCGTGACCCTGCTGCCGGTCGTGTTCAACGTCTCGTGGATCCTCGGCACGATGTACCTGCTCGACGTCCCGTTCAACCTCCTGACGGGGATGATCACGAGCCTGACCATCGGGCTCGGCGTCGCCTACAGCATCCACGTCAGCGAGCGGTTCAGCCTGGAACTCGACCGGCAGGCGAGCGCCAGCGACGCGATGCACACCGCCGTCACCGGGACCGGTGGCGCCCTGCTGGGGAGCGCGGCGACGACCGTCGGCGGGTTCGGCGTCCTCGTGTTCGCCATCCTTCCCCCGCTCCAGCAGTTCGGGTTCATCACGGGACTCACCATCGTCTACGCCTTCCTCGCGAGCGTGTTCGTCCTCCCGAGTATGCTGGCGGTCTGGACACGCCACGTCGGTCCGGCCGACGCGCTCGAACCGGACGACTCGTTCGACGACGGCTCCGGTGCGGATGCGATCGCCGACGACGGATCGGCCGGCCCGTCCGACGGGGACGCACCGGTCGGTACCGATAGCTCCGCGGACGGTGACGGCTCGACCGTCGCCGCCGGTGCCGCGGCCGTTCCCGCGGCGAGCGCCCGGACGAACGGCGACGCGACGCCGTTCGCGACGCGCTCGCTTCGCCCGGAGCGGATCCGACCCGGGGGGACCTCACACGTGACGGTCACGCTCCCGTCGGCCTCCGGTCGGGTCGTGCTCCGGGAGGCCCCTTCGGTCGGGACCGTCGAACTCGGCGACGTCACTCCGGATCCGATCGAGCGGATCGCCGCCGACGGCCGCGTGTACGTCCTCTGGGAGTTCGACGGCGAGACGGAGGCACGAGTGGAATACACCCTCACGGTTCCCGATGGAGTCGCCGACGGCGAGACGGTGACTTTCGACGGCGAGTTGCTCACGCCGGACCACGTCGTGCCCGTGGCCGGACCCGACGCGGCCCCGGTCACCACCGACGTGGTCGGGAGCATCCTCGCAGGCGACCGCGTGACCGACCGCGACCTCGCGGACGCGGGCGGCCACCTCGCCGCCGGCGACGTCTCCGTCCCGGCGTTCGAACGGGTCTGTCACGCCTGGCTCGACGAACGCGCCAGCGACGGCGACGCCGCCGCAGTCGACGGCGACCGCCCGGACGGACGGGCGCGGTCGAATGGACAGGACCGCTCTGACGGCGAAACGCCGTCGAACGACGGGCAGCCGTCGGACGGACGGGGGCCGGAGACCGGTCAGACCCCGCCCGACGGCCGAGCGAGCGGCGAGGAGGACGATCGATGACCGACGCGGACGAGTCCGCGGCCGTCGAGGCGCTCCAGCGCCTCGGGCTCTCCAAGTACGAGGCCCAGGTGTTCGTCGCGCTGGAGCGGCTGGGAACCGGCACCGCCCGGGACGTCGACCGGATGACCGACGTGCCCCGCTCGCAGGTGTACGGCGCGGCCGAGAACCTTGAGGAGCGCGGCCTCGTGGAGGTGCAACAGTCCAACCCGATCCAGTACCGGGCGGTGCCCCTCGACGAGGCCCGCGAGACGCTCACGGAGCGCTTCGAGCGCGAGCAGGCACGGGCGTTCGACTACCTCGAAACCGCACGCCGGGGCGAGGACTACAAGGACGAACACCAGGAGGGCGTCTGGACGGTCCACGGGCAGGACAACGTCTCCGCCCGCGTCCGGCAGATCGTCGCCGACGCGCGCGAACACGTCCTCTACGCCAGCGGCCCGGAACTGGTAGACGACGACGTCGCGGCCGCGCTCCGGGAGCGGGCGGGGGAGGTCGACGTCTGGGTCTGTAGCCAGTTCAGCGACGACCCGGGGATCACCGAGCAGTTCGCCGACTCGGCGGTCACGGTCGCGCCGTTCCCCGGCGACCCGACCGCGGACGCGGCCGGTCGGTTGCTCGCGGTCGACGGCGAGACGGTCCTGCTCAGCGTCCTCGGCGGCGAAGAACTCCCCGGCGTCCGCACGGAGACGGCGATCTGGAGTTCCGACACCGGCATCGCGACGGTGCTCCTCCAGTTGCTCCGGAGTCACTTCGACGACGACATCGAAGAGAAACTGTAGCACCGGTCACCCCCGCGACCGGCGGATATCGAGCGGCTCGACGACCGCGCTCGGCGTCTGTCCCTCGTTCTTACTGCATGTTCGTCAGCTTGGCCACGTAGACCAGGCTGAGCAAGTGGTCGTCGACGTCGAGGTCGGTGCCGTCGTTCGATCCGTTCTCGTCGATGCCGAGCAGGTAGTCGTTGAGCTGCGACTCGACGTCGCCGGTGATCCAGTCGATCGACTCGTAGTAGTGGAGCGCGTCGGCGGCGCCCTTGTAGCCGGCGTGCATCAGCAGGAACTCCAGCCACTCGAAGACGACGAACTCCGCGGCGTAGGTGTCGGGGACCGACCGCAGATACGGTTTCTCGAGGTCGTCGTTCCCGCCGATAAGGGGGAGCAGTTCGCGGTACAGGCCCGCGCGGAAGGAGTCGCCCGCGGACATGCTCACGTCGTCGCCCTCGCCGAGCGGCCCCCACTCCATCTCCGCCGGGTCGGTGGGGTCCTCGGGGTCGGCCCGTCGCTCGTCGACCTCGGCGTCGCCGCGCTTGCGAGCCATCTCGCGGAGCTCGTTCAGGTCGTAGTCTCGGGGGTTGATCGTCATGATACTGTCCGTATTCTCACCCGGTGCCATAAATCTTCCACTCAGTCAGACGACCGTCTGACGACGTCTCCACCGTAAGCGGCCGCGAGTCCGTCGGACTGGCGCCCCACGATTTCGGACGACCGTCGCCGTGGGCTCCCGGAGTGTCGCCCCGTCGACACCCGATTTCAGCTTCTGATAGCCTGGCGCGTATTTTTATAAGCCGGTAGGGCCGAGACCGAGACAACGTGGCGACCAGCAGAACAGGACCGGCGCGCATCTGCGTGACCAACGCGAAGGGCGGGACCGGCAAGACGACCGTGGCGATCAACGTCGCCGGGGCGCTCAACGAACGCGGCCGCGACGTGCTGTTCGTCGACCTCGACCCGCAGGGCAACGCGACCGAGGGCCTCGGCCTGCTCGAGGAGTTCGATTCGGCGCCGCCGACGCTGTTCGACGTGCTGACCGACGGCGACCAGCGCGACCGGATCGGCGATCTCATCGTCGACCACCCCGAGATGGACGTGGTCCCGAGCAACATCGACATGCTCCAGGCCGAGCGCGAACTGACCATCGCCGACCTCGTCGCTCGCGCGACCGCCGGCGACGTGGACATCGACCCCGGGGCGCTGTCGTCGCTCGCAGTCAACGTCACGCCCGACACGGTCACGGGCGGGCACGCTCTGGACACACTGGACGAGGCGCTCGCGGCGGTAGAGGACGACTACGATTACGTCGTGGTCGACTCGCCGCCGTTCTACGGGAAGCTGACCGACACGGGCATCTTCGCCACCCGGAACATCCTCGTCCCCGCATTGACCGAGGCGACCTCGGAGCGGGCGATCGAACTCCTCATCGACCAGATGACGGCGCTGGAGAGCCAGACCGACATCACCGTCGACACGCTGGGGGTCGTCGCCAACCGGGTGGAGTCGACCGGCGAGGACGAGACGATGCTGGAGTGGTTCGAGGCTGTCTTCGCGGACGACCCGGTCTGGGAGGTCCGCAAGCGCGTCGCGCTCCAGCGTGCGTTCTCCGCGGGCCAGTCTCTCTTCGCCTACGACCCCTCGGTCGACATGACCGAGGTGTTCCTCGACGTCGCGGCGGATCTCGACCGGCAGTTCGGCTACACTGAGGTAACAGCATGACTGACGACGACGAACGCATGGACCGCGCCCGCCGCATCCGCGAGATGCGCGAGGGTTCCCGGCCACAGGACGACGCATCGGACGACGACCAGCAGGCCGACTCGACGGACGCCGACGAGCCGTCCGACGCCGAAGTCGACGGATCCACAGACGACGACGCCGAAGAATCCGCAGGCGAAGACGCCGAAGAATCCGCGGACGACGCCGAAGAGTCCGCAGAAGATGGCGACGAATCCGTGGACGACGAAGCCGCGGAGGACGAATCAGTGGACGACGGGACCGAGGATGCGGAGGACACCGAAACGGGCGAATCGGTGGACGACGAGTCGCCCGACACCGAGGTCGACGAATCCGAGGACGACGCGGCAGTCACCGAGGTCGACGAATCCGAGGACGACGCGGCAGTCACCGAGGTCGACGATTCCGCGGAGTCGGTCGACGCGGTGTCGACGGACGTCGACGACGACGCGGAAGACACCGACACCTCCGACGCGGAAGCCGCGGCCGCCGCGGCGGCGGAGGCGGCCGCGGAGTTGAGCGAGACGGACGAGGGCGGAACGATCCACATCCCCGGAGCGGACGTCGGCGACGTGGAGGTCGACGTCGAGGAGATGGCCCGGCAGGCGGGGCTGAGTTCGGCGTCGGAGACGGGCGACGCGGATGGCGACGACGCCGACGACGACGGCGTGGATCCGGTCGCGCCGGGTGCGGCGGGCCGGGCGGACGCGGCGGAGACCCAGACCGGCGACGAGACCCGCGTCCTGGAGTTCGCGCTCGGCGACGAGCAGTACTGCCTCGACATCGAGTACGTCGAGGAGATCGTCAAGCGCGAGACGGTGACGCGGGTGCCCAACACCGCCGACTGCGTCGAGGGCGTCGTCGACCTGCGCGGCCAGATCACCACCATCCTCGACCCGAAAGTCCTGCTCGACATCCCCGAAGCGGGGAGCAAGGACCTCATCGTCGTCTTCGACCCCGACGAGTTCGACGACCAGGGCGCGGTCGGCTGGGTCGTCGACGACGTGAACCAGGTCACGCCCATCACCGAGGACGAGGTCAACGCCTCGCCGGTCGACCAGGACCACGTCAACGGCGTCGTCGACCGCGACGGCGAGTTCGTCATCTGGACGACGCCGGAACTCGACCTCGACGAAGCGACCGGATAGATCAGTTCGCGTCGCGCCGTTCTGCTGAGTCGTCTTCGTCGCCATCCGGCCACCCCACTTCTTCCCTGACGAGGTCGACCGCGTTCTCGACGGCGCCGACGCTGGAGAGGTACCCCGCGCCGACCGACGTTTTCAGCGCTTTCGCGGGCCGGCCCCGTAACACGGTGGGGCCGACCTGCGCGACGGCGCCGTCGCCGACGCTGACGAGCCAGCCGACCGAGTCGAAGCGGTAGCCGTCGAGTCGCGGTTCGAACCCGCCGCTGCCCGAGCGCTCGTGTTCGACGAGGCGCGCGACGTTGTCCGCGGCGACGCGGGCCTCGCGGATGGCCGCCTGCGCGCTCGCGGGGACGGCCTCCCCGTTGGTGTCGACGACGCGCCCGGCGTCCCCGACGACGAACGTGCCGTCCTCGTATCGGAGCGTGTTGCGGACGACCGGGCGCTCGCCGTCGAGCGCGTCCGGCCCGCGGATACCGCCCGTCCAGACGAACTGGCCGTAGGTCATCGTCTCGCCGTCGGCGAAGGTGATCGCGTCGTCGCCCGCGTTCGCCACGCGGCTGTCGGTCTCGACGCGCACGCCGCGGGTTTCGAGTTCGTCCGCGACGGCTCGCTGGAAGTTCTCGGGGAAGCGCGGCGCGACGCTCCTCTCCCGTTCGAGCAGGACGACCTCCGTCGACGCGCCGACGCCCTCGTCGTCCGCGAGCGCGGCGAGTTCGCCCGAGACCTGCACGCCCGAGAGCCCGGCCCCACCGACGACGATCCGGACGGGGTCGTCGGGTTCGGCCTCCTCGACCGCGTCGAAGAACTCCGCGCGGACGCGTTCGGCGTCGACGATCCGCTTGAGCGGCGTTCCGTGCGCCTCGACGCCGGGGAGGTCGTAGTAGTTGGTCTCGGCGCCGAGACAGACCGCACCGACGTCGTAGTCCAGGCGGGACCGCCCGTCCCCGTCGTCGAGCGTGGCGACACCGGCCGCCGTGTCGACGTCGGTGACGGTCGCCTCGCGGACTGTCGCCCGGTCGAGCACCTCGTCGAGATCGACGACGATCTCCGCGGCGAGGTCGGGGCGGCGCACGACGCGGTGGAGTTCGTGCTGGACGAGGTGGGCGGCGTCCTCGTCGACGACCACCAGGTCCACCTCCTCGGGGAGTGCCGATTCGAGTTCGCGGGCGAGGGTCAGGCCGGCGTATCCGGCGCCGAAGACGGCGACGCGCATGGCGGATCTGCGGCCCCTACCGAGAAAAGCCCACTGACGGCTCTCGAACCGGGCGCCGCAATCGCGACCGCGGCGACGGCCCGCTTCGCGACGGCGGCGGTAGTCCGCTACTCGATCAGGCGGGCACGGACGCACTCCCACCGGGGCAGCGTCGTGAGCCGCTCGTACTTCTCCGGGTCGACCTCGCGATACGCCGGGTCGGGCGTCGGCTCAAGAAATCGCTCGATCGCGAACCCGGCCTCGGCCAGCGGGTTGAGGTGTTCCGCCAGCGGTCGCCGGTAGTTGCGCGGCTGCATCTCCCCCCAGTCCTGGGTGAGTTTCTCCGTCTCGAAGTACGCCTCGGCGTCGTCGGGACCGTTCCAGCCGGAGACGGGGTTGCCGGTCGAGAAGACGAACAGACCGTCGGGGCGCAGGACGCGGGCGAATTCTGCGAACACCGGCCGCCAGTCCGGGATGTGTTCGAGGACGAGCTGGCTCACCACCAGGTCGACGGACCCCTCGTCGAGGAACGCCAGCGGCTCGGTGAGGTCTGCCTGATGGACGGTCACCGGATCGGCCGCGTACCGCTCGCGCGCCCGTTCGACCGCCGCTCCCGTCGCGTCGACGGCGACGACCTCCGCGCCGTGTTCGAGGAAGTACCCGGTGTAGTCGCCGATGCCACAGCCGGCTTCCAGCACGCGGAGCCCGTCGAGGTCGGGCAACAGCGACCGCGTCGCGGGCCACTCGAGGTACTGGCGATGGGGCTCGTCGCTCCAGTCGGCGTTCTCCTCTGCCATGATCTCGTAGGCCTCCCGGGTCGGCTCGTCGATCGGCATGGTGTCGGCTAGCACGGGCGTCGGGATAAAAATATCTGACAGGAACGTCCGTGACCGTATCCCGGTCTCCGGAATCCACGGCCGGATTGAAATAGGTCGTCTGCGAACTGTCGAGTATGTACGAGTCGATCCTCGTCCCGACGGACGGTAGCGTACACGCCGAACGGGCGGCCCTCCACGCGGTGGCGCTCGCCGACGCGTTCGACGCGACCGTCCGCGTGCTCGGCGTCGCCGACGTTGAACGAGCGGCCGGACCGTTCGACGCCGGCGGCGTCGACGAGAAGTTCGTCGAGCGGATCGTGGCCGAAAGCCGGACGGCCGTCGACGAGACCGTCGCGCTGGCCGAGGACGTCTCCGTCGAGACGGACGTCGTCCGGGGCGATCCGGCGGAGGCGATCCTCGACTACGCCGACGACCACGCCGTCGACGCCGTCGCCATGGGAACTCGCGGGCGGCGCGGTCTCGCTCGACTCGTCGCCGGGAGCGTCACGCAACACGTCCTCCGCCACGCGTCGGTGCCCGTGCTCACCGCACGGAACACCGACGCCGCACCCGTCACTGACTACGACGACGTGCTGGTTCCGACCGACGGCAGCACGGCGGCCGAGGCGGTCGTCGACGACGCAGTGGCCATCGCGGACGCGTTCGAGGCGACGGTGCACGCGTTCCACGTCGTCGACATCAGTGCAGCGGCGGCCGGGTCGGGGATCGAACCGCCCACTGCCCAGATCGATCGCATGACCGAAGCCGGCGAGGAGGCGACCGAAGCGATCGCCGAACGCGCTCGCGACGCCGGCGTCGAGGCTGTCACCACGGTCGAACACGGATTCCCGTCGGCGGAACTGCTCGACTACGTCGACGAGGCGTCGATAGACATCGTCGCGATGGGGACCCACGGTCGGACCGGTCTGGACAGAGTGCTCCTGGGGAGCACGACCGAACGCCTCGTCCGACGGTCGCCCGTGCCCGTGCTGGCCGCTCGTCCCGACGCCGACCGGTCGGCGGAGTGACTGTGACGGCCTGTCATTGAAACGGCCGGACGCCCAACCGGGCGTATGTACGAGTCCATCCTCGTGCCGACCGACGGGAGCGACACGGCCGAGTTTGCCGCCGATCACGCGGTGGCGCTGGCCGTCGCCTTCGACGCGACGGTCCACGTCCTCGGGGTCGTCGACGTCGAGGGGGAAGCGGGCCCGTTCAGCGCGGGCGGGGTCGACGACGAGTTCGTCGATCGGCTGGAAGCCGACGCCGAGACGGCGGTCGCCTCGGTCGTGGACGCGATGGGCGCCCAGCCCGTCGAGACCGCCGTCGTCGAGGGTGACCCCGCGGAGACCATCGTGGAGTACGCCGTCGAGGAAGGAATCGACCTCGTAACGATGGGGACCCACGGCCGAACGGGCCTCGACCGAGTCGTGACGGGAAGCACCAGCGCCCATGTCGTCCGCGAGTCGCCGGTTCCGGTGGTGACAGTCCGTGACGTCGACGGCTCGCTGTCCACCGAGTACGACGACGTGTTGATCCCGACCGACGGCAGCCCCGCGGCCGCGGTGGCCATCGACCACGGGATCGCAGTCGCGGACGCGTTCGACGCGACCGTCCACGCGGTCTACGTCGTCGACACGATGGCCCTGGCCGGCGGCGCCGACACCACGATGGCCGGCGGCGGTGGTGGCGTCGCGACTGGCGACCTCCTGGAACCGCTCGTCTCCAGCGGCGAGGACGCAACGAACGGGATCGCCGAACGGGCGCGCGACGCGGGCCTCGACGCAACCACCCAGGTCGTCGAAGGGTCTCCCGGGTCCGTCCTGGTCGACTACGTCGACGAGGAGTCGATCGACTTCGTGACGATGGGAACCCACGGCCGGACGGGCCTCGACCGTGTTCTGCTCGGGAGCACGACCGAGCGGGTGATGCGCCACGCCAACGCCCCCGTGCTGTCCGTCCGCCACGAGAACCCGGAGTGAGCGCGCCCGGTACTCGGCAGATCAGAACAACGCTTCGCTCTCGTCGAGGATCTGCGCGGGGCCGCCGATCTCCCAGACGCGGGTGTCGACGCCGCAGTCGGCGACGACCTCCTCGACGCGGTCGACGTGCTCGGCAGTCGTGTTGACGTAGGTGCTCGCGCCGGTGTCGACGGAGAAGTAGACGGGCACGCCCTCCTCGCGGAGTTCGCGGACGGCGTTGAATATCTCGATTGTTCGGGGCTGCCAGTACACCCAGCCGGCGGGACCCGTCATCGTGGTTGCGGCCAGCGACAGGGAGTCGTGTTCGGCCCGCTCGAAGGCGGCGTCGAAGTCACCTGCGCGGAGTTCGCCGCGCATCTCGGCGATCTGCTCGTGGATGTGGGCCAGTCGGCCCTCGAACATGTGGCTCTCGGCGGCCTCCTCGTGGGCGGCCTCGGTCTCCTTGTAGCTCGGGACCATCCCGGCCACGATGCGAACGTCCTCTTCGAGTTCGTCGGCCACGTCGATGCGCTCGGAGCGACAATCGTGGTCGTCCGCACCGGTGCGCAGGTGCGAGTACGCGCCCGTGACCGCGCGGGCCGCCGACGAGGAGCCGCGGCGGGCGATGGTCGAAATCTCGGGCCGCGAGAGGTCCAGCCCGGCGGCCTCGGAGAGCGCCATCGCCGCGGCGGCGAACCCGGAGGAAGAGGAGCCGAAGCCGATGTTGGTCGGGAAGGAGTTCTCCGAGACGAAACGGACGCGGTGGTCGATGTCCGCGCGCTCGCGGACCTCGTCGACGACGGCGCGGACCCGCTCGGCGCCGCGGCCGTCGACCGGTTCGCCGTCGATACGGTACTCGTCCGCGTCGAGGTCGGGGTCGAACTCGGCGGTCGTCTTCGTGTGACTCGGCGCGGTACAGAGGCTGATAGAGTCGTGATACGGGAGTCGAAGTTCCTCGTCGCGCATCCCGTGATATTTCACGAGCCCCTGGATCGGGTGGGCCTTCGCGGTCGCCTTCATACCCGCAACTCCGCGGGTCTCCACTTTGCTGTTGTGGCTCCGGTCCGTCGGACGGTGTCCCGGCGTTCGTGCGAGTGTCGAAGTGGTCGCAGGGCGTCGTACTCGGGAACCACTTCGAGCACCGCGACCGTACTCGCGGGAGACCGAACTGTCGAACGCGCTCCCGAGAATCGTCTCTGCACGATACGTGTGGTTCCTCGTGCGTGAATATTATCTATTGTGGGCAGCGATACCTCGCTCATGGAGATCGATCTCGACAGCTTCAGTGCTCGCGACTGGGAGCGCCCGACAGACGCCGATCCGATCCGGTTCGCCATGGTCGGACTCGGGTGGTGGACGCGCGAACAGGCGATCCCCGCCGTCGAAAACGCCGACTACTGCACAACGACGGCCCTGGTCAGTTCCAGCAGGGAGAAGGCCGAGGACGTCGCGGCCGACACGGAAGGGATCGAAGCGACGCTCACCTACGAGGAGTACGCCGAAGGCGCGGCGACGGACGACTACGACGCAGTGTACATCTGCACGCCGAACGGGCTCCACCGCGGCAACGTCGAAGCCGCGGCCGCCCACGACAAGGCGGTCCTCTGCGAGAAGCCCCTGGAGGCGACCGTCGAGGACGCCCGGGCGACCGTCGACGCCTGCCGAGAGGCAGACGTCCCGCTGATGGTCGCCTACCGACTGCAGACCGAACCGGTGGCTCGCCGCGCCCGAGAACTGATCCGGGACGGCGCCATCGGCGACGTCGTCTCGATAACCGGGCACATGTCGGACAACATCCTCGACGCCGTCGACGAGACGAGCTGGCGGTTCGATCCCGACCTCTCCGGCGGGACGACGCTCAACGACATCGGGATCTACCCGACGAACACGATCCGGTTCATCCTGGAGGAAGACCCCCAGGCGGTGTACGCCCGGACGGAGTCCGAACAACCCGCCTACGAGGGAACCGACGAGCACGGGGCCTTCCAGCTCGAGTTCCCCGAGGGCAAACTCGCCTCGTGTACCGTCACGCACAGCGCGACACTGGCCTCGAGTCTCCGGTTCGTCGGCACCGAGGGCGAACTGAGCATCGAGGGGCTGTTCTTCCCGAACACCCGGAAGGTGCTCCGGGTGTCCGGGCCGGACATCGAAGGCGAGTACCGCCCGGAACCGGTCGACCAGATGCGCGAGGAGTTCGACTACTTCGCCAACCGCCTCCAGCACGGTCTCGACCTCGAACCCGACGGCGAGCACGGCATGGTCGACATGCGCGTCATCCGCGCCCTCTACGAATCCGCCGAGAGCGGACGACGCGTCGAACTCGACCTGTGAACGAGATCTAAATTGCCGACGGGCGAGGGTGCGTACTTCCGAAATCGAGTCACGCTTCGGAGGCGAGGAACAGGTACGCGCCGGCGACCTCGTCAGGGGTCGACATCCGCCCCAGCGGGACGGTCGGCTCGATATCCTGACCGCGTAGGTCCGGCAGGTCGACGTCGTCGAGGAGGAAGCCGTCGTTCGCCGTTCCCACGGGTCGATCCCGACGGAGTGACGATCGAAACTTCCCGTCGTGGTCGTCGATGCCGGCAGCAGCCGGCGGTCAGCGGCTCAGTCGTCTTTCCACTTGATCGAACAGCCGCGACTCGGTCTGAACTCGTCGTCGACCTCCTCGCCCGCGAGCAGGCGGTCGACGATAGCTTTCATCTCCCGTTCGGTCGGCTCGTCGTCGGGGTTGAGCGCGTCGTCCAGGCGACCGTGGTAGACGAGGCGGAACTCGCCGTCGGCTTCCTCGAAGAGGAACGGGTCCGGCGTGCACGTCGCGCCGTAGGCGGCGGCGACCTCCTGGCTCTCGTCGCGCAGGTACGCGTCGTACTGAACCTTCCCGCGCTCGACGTACTCCTCCATCTTCTCGACGGAGTCCTCGGGGTACTCCTCGGCGTCGTTGGGGTTGATCCCGACGACGGCGACGTCGTCGTACTCGTCTGCGAGCGCGTTCAACTCGTCGAACTTCGCCTGGGCGTACGGGCAGTGGTTGCAGGTGAACACGACCAATAGCGCCTCGTTGTCGGCGAAGTCGTCGAGCGCGTGTGTCTCACCGCCGACGCCGGGCAGTTCGAAGGCCGGTGCGGCGTCGCCGCGGTCGAGCGCGTCCTCCTCGGAGTCGAGTGCGACCATGACGGGCGGGTGTACGGATGCCGACAGAATGACGTTTTGGGTGAGGGAGTCCCCGAATGCGGCTGGACTCCGGCCGCTGCCTGCACCACCCTTAGGGGCGTGACGGCCCTTGCCTCCGCATGGTCGACGACCACCGAACCAACGCGGTCAAGGACCGAGTCGAGGCCGGCGAAGTCGCGCTGGGCGTCCTCGACAACACGTACAGCCCGACGCTCGTGGAGTTCTACGGCGAACTGGGCGTCGACTTCGTCTGGATCGACCTCGAACACGGCGGCCCCAGTCCGTGGGACGCAAGTGCGCTCGAGGAACTACTCCGCGCCGCGGAGGGGACGGGCACGGAGATCCTCGCGCGGGTTCCGACCACCGAGCCCGCGCTCGTCAGGAAGACGCTCGACGCGGGCGTCAGGAACGTCTTTCTCTCGCGCGTGCAGGACGCCGAGGAGGTCGAGCGGGTGGCCCGGGCGGCCCGCTTCGAGTACGACGGCGAGCCGGGCGACCGCGGCATGGCGAGCCCGCGAGCGCGACGCTGGGGGCTCGCCGAGGACTACGTCGAGACGGAGGACGAGGAGGTCTTCATCGGCGTGACCGTCGAGAACCGCGAAGCCGTCGACGCGGTCGACGACATCGTCGCGGTCCCGGAACTCGACTTCGTCTTCGCCGGCCCGCTCGACCTCTCGGTGTCGCTCGGACACCCGGGCGAACTCGACCACGAGGAGGTCCGCGAGGGGATCGAGCGGGTCCGCTCGACTGCCGTCGACGCCGACGTGGCGCTGGGCGGCCTCGGCTTCGGGATGGACGACGTCAACGAGAAGGCCGAGAACGGCTACCAGATCCTCCACGTCGGAAGCACGACCGGCGCGCTGAAGTCGGCGGTCACGGGCTGGCTCGACGGGTTCGAGGGGTCGCGGTCGACCGAGTGATCGGTCGGGCGAACTGGGGCGTCCGTTCAGTCAGTCTGCGACTGATAGGCGTCGTCGAACGCCGCGGCGGCCTCGAGGAGGGCGGAGTCGGGGACGACCCGATAGCGGGGCTCGCCCTCGTCGTCGGACGGCGCGACTTCGGTCTCCAGCACGCCGCGCTCGACGAACGCCGCGATCAGGTCGTTCAGGTACAGCGTCTTCAGCGGGACGCCCGAGCGCTCGGCGAGTTCCGAGCGGGTGTAGGCGTCCTCGGCGTCGAGGTCGACAAGCGTCCCGAACAGTTTCGCGGCCCCGTCGCTGTCGGCGACGAAGGCCCAGCCGTCGGAGTCGCCACCCGCGTCGTCTGACGGGTCGGTATCGAGCATACTGAGCGCCTATGTGGGACGAGCGGATAAAGCCGCCCGTCCCGGCAGCGCACGCGGCCCTGGGTCGGCGGCGTGCCACCCGATACCGGGATGGAGAAACCCTTTTGTTCGCAGTGGGCCGGTAGGTAGGTATGAGCGACCGCGAGGAGATACTGGCGTTGCTCCGCGAGAACGCGCGGTACTCGACCGAAGACCTCGCCCGACAGACCGGGCTCGACGCCGACGACGTCGAGGCGGTCGTCGAGGATCTGGAGTCCGAGGGCGTGATCAAGGGCTACCAGGCCGTCGTCGACTGGGACAAGGTCGAACCCGAGCGCGTCCGCGCGGCCGTCGAGTTGAACGTGACCCTCGACCGCGAGACCGGCTACGACGACATCGCCGAGCGCCTCGCGAAGTTCCCCGAGGTACAGGGACTGCGCCTCGTCAGCGGCGACTTCGACTTCGCCATGGAGGTCGAGGGCGACTCGATGAGCGAGGTGTCGCGGTTCATCAGCGAGAAGGTCGCGCCCGTCCCCGAGATCACCCAGACGGTGACCCACTACATCATGGAGAGCTACAAGGAACGCGGCGTCGAGTTCGGGGACGGCCACGACGACGACCGCCTGTCGATCTCGCCATGACGTTCGATCCGACCGACCGCGTCGCCTCGGTGCCTCCCTCCGGCATCCGCAGGTTCTTCGAACTCGCAGAGGAGTACGACGACATCATCTCCCTCGGGGTCGGCGAGCCCGACTTCGCCCCGCCGTGGGCGGCTCGCGACGCCGCCATCGCCTCCCTGGAGCGCGGGCAGACCTCCTACACCGCCAATCGCGGTATGGCGGAACTGCGCAACCGGATCGCGGTCGACGCTCGCGAGCGCTACGGGCTCGACTACGACCCCGACGAGGAGGTCCTCGTCACCTCGGGCGCGAGCGAGGCCGTCGATCTGGCCTTCAGAGCCTTCCTCGACCACGGCGACTCGGTCGCCATCGCCCAGCCGTGTTACGTCTCGTACGTGCCCGGCGCGCGCTTCGCCGGCGCCGACGTGATCGACGTGCCGACCCGGGCCGCCGACGAGTTCAAACTCACCCGCGAGGTGCTGGAGGCCTCCGGCGCCGCCGAGGCCGACGCGCTCGTCATGTGTTACCCGAACAACCCGACAGGGGCGACGATGACTCGCGAGGAACTGGAGCCGGTCGCCGCGTTCGCCCGCGAACACGACCTGCTGGTGTTCTCGGACGAGATATACTCGGAGCTCAGCTACGAGCACGACCACGACTCCATCGCGACGCTGCCCGGAATGCGCGAACGGACGGTCGTCTTCAACGGGTTCTCGAAGGCCTACGCGATGACGGGACTCCGGCTCGGGTACGCCCTCGCGCCGCCAGAGGCGATCGAGGCGATGAACCGGATCCACCAGTACACGATGCTGTCGGCGCCGACGACGGCCCAGTACGCCGCCGTCGAGGCGCTGGACAGTTGCGACGACGACGTTCGCGAGATGCGCGCCCAGTACGACCGCCGCCGGAACTTCGTCCTCTCGCGATTCGACGAGATGGGGATCGACTGTTTCCCGGCCGCCGGCGCGTTCTACGCGTTCCCCGAGTGCCCGTGGGACGACAGCGACGCCTTCGCCGAGGCCCTCCTCGAAGAACAGCGCGTCGCCGTCGTTCCCGGCAACGTCTTCGGAGCCGGTGGGGAGGGTCACCTCCGCGTCTCCTACGCGACCAGTCTCGGCGATCTCAAAGAGGCGATGGCTCGCATCGAAGAGTTTATCAGTTGACACCATGTGGGGTCACCCACCCGTCGTTCGGCAGTAGGGGCTCCCTACCGGCGCTCAGCCGGTGATTGGTGGAATTATCGACAGCAACCTCGTGGGCGTAAAGCTTTTTCTGTTTTACCAGTAGTTAGCTTGTAATGGCAATTGATGGTACGGGGGGCAACGAGTCTGACCAGGTTGGGTCAGGGGGCGACCGGTTCTCCGGGGGCGGCCCGACCGTCGGTGAGTACACGTGGAACGACCTGCGACGGGACGTGCACACTGGTGGGCGGTTCGACCGGAGCGAGTACCTCGGGTTCGACCCGCTCGACATCGAGGACCGACTGCAGGCGGGGGCGAGCGCGGCGAAGACGCTCGAACAGGCCTGGGGCGACCGGATCGAGGCCGAGCGCTCGTTCGTGGTCAAGGACCGCTACACCTGGGAACACTTCAAGCAGGAGTATTACTACGACGAGGACGGGGAGATCCCCCGGGACAGCGACGGGGAGAAGATCCCGTTCGAACCCGAGGAGTACCTCGGGTTCGACCCGGACGAGACGGAGGACCGACTGAGCGGGGCGGGCGACGCCGCCGAACGCCTGTCGGCCATCGTCGACGAGCGGACAGTGGACGTCAACCCCGAACTCGACGAGGACGCCTTCTTCTCGACGATCGACGGCCATACCACGGTCGTCAACCGCTACGACCTGGAGAAGGCCGTGCCGCTGGAGAAGAAAGCGCACTTCGTCGAAGTCGAGCGCTACTGGGTGAACAAGCCCTACGCCTGCGTCGTCATCTTCCACTCCCGCAAGGAAAACGAGAAGAAGTACTACGCGATCGAGCCCTACGAGAACGACATCGAGTCCAACCTCGCCGACTTCCTCTCGGGCAAGCTGAAATCGGCGATCAAGTACTCCGACGACGACGTCGTCGTCGAGGGGTCGGAAGCCGACCGGGCCAACGTCATCCAGCGGGAGACCGAGCGCCTGCTCGAGCGGTACGACCTCTACACGCCCGCCCAGCAGGGGGACCTCGGGATCATGGACCAGTTCAAAGAGGCGCTCGGCATGGAGGTCGGCGTCGAGACGCAGGGTGGCGAACTCGACGGGATCGAGGCCAGGCCGGAACCGGTCGTCATCGAGGACGACCCGAAGACCCTCGACGAGTACCAGGTCGAGAAACTGCTCTACCGGCTCAAGCGCGACTTCATCGGCTACGCGCGGATCGACCCCGTCAAACACGACATCAACGTGGAGGACATCTCCTGCGACGGGTACAACTCCCGCGTGTTCGTCTACCACACGGAGTACGAGAACATCATCACGAACGTCGAGCACGGCAAGCAGTCGCTGGACGACTTCGTCGTCAAACTCGCCCAGCGGTCGGGCAAGGGCATCTCGAAGCGTCAGCCGCAGGTCGACGCGACCCTGCCGGACGGGTCGCGCGCCCAGTTGACCCTGGGCGAGGAGGTCTCCGACCACGGGACCAACTACACCATCCGTCAGTTCAAGGACGTCCCGTTCACGCCCGTGGACCTCATCAACTGGAACACGTTCTCGCTCGACGAGATGGCGTTCCTCTGGCTGTGCATCGAGAACAACAAGTCGATGATCTTCGCCGGTGGTACCGCCTCGGGGAAGACCACGTCGCTGAACGCCATCTCCCTGTTCATCCCGAGCAACGCGAAGATCGTCTCCATCGAGGACACGCGCGAGGTCGAACTGCCCCAGCGCAACTGGGTCGCCTCGGTGACTCGCCCCTCGTTCGGGGAGGACGACAAGGGCGACGTCGACGAGTTCGACTTGCTGGAGGCCGCACTGCGTCAGCGCCCCGACTACATCGTCATGGGCGAGGTGCGCGGGGAGGAAGGTCGCGACCTCTTCCAGGTCATGTCGACCGGGCACACGGCCTACTCCACCTTCCACGCCGACACCGTCGGCGAGGTCATCAAGCGGTTCACCACCGAGCCGATCAACGTCTCGAAAACGCTCTTCACGGCGCTCGACCTGGTGTCCATCCAGACCCAGACGCGGGTCGACGGCAACAAGGTCCGCCGCAACAAGAACCTCACCGAGATCAACGAGTACTCGGCGGAACACGACGAGATCAACGTCCGCGACGTCTACGAGTGGCAGGCCGAGACCGACGAGTACCTCCAGATGGGCAACTCCAACACGCTGGAGGAGCTCAAGTTCGACCGCGGGTGGAAACAGGAGCGCCTCGACGAGGAGCTGTTCATGCGGAAGGTCGTCCTCGCGTACCTCATCGAACAGAACCTCAACACCTACACGGAGGTCGCGGCCGCCGTCCAGGCGTTCATCAACGACCCGGACACCATCATGGCACTCATCGCCGAGGACAAACTGGAGCGCTCGCTCGAGGACCTCCGGGAGATGGAGTCGGTCAAGATCAACATCGACCCGGAGAAAGAGGAGATGGTCCCGCGGCCGGACCCGCCGGCGGAGATGCTCGACGAGGCCGACGACATCCTGGAGAACGCCCAGCCGCTGTTCCAGCAGTTCCGCGACAAGGAGACCTCCGACATCGTGAGCGCGCTGACGGGCTCGGGCGTCGACGAGGAGGAGACCGACATCACGCCCGTCGAGAAAGAGGAGGACGACGAGGAAGAGATCGACTTCAGCGAGTTCGTGCCGGCGGCCGGTGCGGAGGCTGACGAGGCATGAGCCTCGGGCGCGAGTCCCGCCAACTCGGCGGCGCGAACACCGTCGGGGACACGTTCTACCCGCTCTACCAGACGCTGTTCGACGAGGAGGGCGACTTCGTCGCGGGCATCGACGACAAGCTCGCCGAGGCGCGGATGGACGACAACGTCGAGATGTACATCTCGCGCGCGCTGGCCGTCGGCACGGTCGCCGGCCTGACCCTCTGGCTGCTCGGGATGCTGCTCGGCTATCTGGTCGTCCAGATGCTCGGGATCAGCGACCCGCAGTTCCTCGGGCTCCGACTGCCGGAGTCGATCCAGCCGATCGTCTCGACGCTGAAGATCCCGGCGATCATCTTCGTCTCGGGACTGGTGTTCGGCGCGATCGGCTTCGGCGTCGGCTTCGGCTCGCTCGTCTCGATACCGTACTTCCGGTCGAACGCGCGCAAACGCGAGATCAACGTTCTCCTGTCTGACTCGGTGGCGTTCATGTACGCGCTCTCGGTGGGTGGCCTCAACCAGCTCGAAATCCTCCAGGCGATGGCCCAGGCCGACGACACCTACGGCGAGGTCGCCAAGGAGTTCCAGTCGCTCGTCCTCGAGACGGAGTACTTCGACACCGACTACCGGACGGCGATCCGCAACCAGGCGCTGGAGACGCCCAGCGACGAACTCAGCCAGTTCCTGACGGACATGCTCTCAATCGTCGACTCCGGCGGTGACATGACCTCCTTCCTCGAGGACCAGAAGGACAAGCACATGCGGACCGCCAAGCAGGAGCAAAAGAAGATGCTGGACACGCTGGAGCTGTTCGGCGAGATGTACATGACACTCTCGCTGTTCCCGCTCTTGCTCATCATCATCCTCGTCATCATGAGCATGATGTCCTCGGGGTCGAAGATGGACATGATGATGGGGACGGTCTACGGGCTCATCCCGTTGACCGGCGTCGGGTTCCTCGTGCTCACCTCGACTGTCACCCAGGACTCCATCGGCGACGGCTACCTCCGCCCCGACTGGGACGCCGAGGAGACGTACTCGGAGGCAGACGACGGGCTCTTGAGCCTCGGTCTGGTCGAGAATTACACCGGCACCCACGGCGTCTTCGACCGGATCAAGAGCCGCGAGGGGACCTACCGCGCGACCGAGATCCTCCGGCGGCCCCACATCTTCTTCCGGGACAACCCGCTGTTCGTCCTCGGGCTCACGGTGCCGATCACGATCGCCTTCTTCGCTGTCGTCGTCATCTTCCACTTGGCGCCGATGACGATCTCGGAACTCGTCGTTCCGACGGGCGCCGACGTGCCCGACGCCCTCGACACGCCGGACAAGCGCTGGACCTACCCCGTCATCACGGGGACGTTCATGTGGGTCTACGTCCCGATCTACCTGAACCTGCTGCCGCTGGGCATCTTCTACGAGTGGAACCTCCGGACCCGCCGGAGCGTCGTCGGCAACCTCTCGGAGAACCTGCGGAAACTCGCCAGCGCCAACGACACCGGGATGACGCTCCTGGAGTCGATCAGGGTCGTCGCCGACACCTCCTCGGGCCGGATGGCCGACGAACTCGAGACGATGCACGCGAAGGTCAACTACGGGACCAACCTCAAGAACGCGCTCCGGGAGTTCAACAACCGCTATCACATCCCCCGGCTCGCGCGGACGGTCAAACTGATCAGCGAAGCCCAGGAAGCGTCCAGTCAGATCCAGGACGTCCTCTCGACGGCCGCCCAGGCCTCCGAGAACCAGGACGACATCGACCTGGAGCGCAAGTCGCGCACGCGGATGCAGATGGTCATCATCATCATGACCTACCTCACGCTGCTCGGCGTCATGGCGCTCCTGAAGATCAAGTTCCTCAACGTGATGGCGGACCTGGCGACCCAGTCCGCATCGTCCGGCGGTGGGGGAGCGTCGGGGCAGGCGCCCAGCGGAGGGTTCGGCGGCGTCAACACGCACATGCTCTCGGTGCTGTTCTTCCACGCCGTCGTCCTGCAGGCGCTTTTGTCCTCGTTCATCGCGGGGTACATCCGCGACGTGAGCCTGCTCGCCGGCGTCAAGTTCGCCGTCGTGCTCCCGACGATCGCGCTCGTCGTCTGGTACGTCGTCACGCTCATGTCGTGACGCGGACGAGCCGAATTCGCCCCACTGCGGACGGTCGCCGCGGGCCCGGCGTGGCCCGGCGACGCCCTTAGGTGCGCGAGGGCCCAACCGAACCTATGGATGCCCCACGCACGCTCCAGTCAGCCGCTGCCGAGGACGAGGACATCGCGATCACCCGCCGGGACGTCGACGGGCAGACGCTCATCGTCGTCGACTTCGGCGAGCAGATCGACGCAAAGCTCGACGTCGTGGGTGACACGGCCATCGTCGTCGCCGGCGACCGGCAGTTCGAGTTCGAGGTCACCGACGAAGTGACCGACCTGTCGGTCAACGACGGGATGCTCACTCTCAGGTCCTGAGTCGACGCTCCCCCATCGCTTGCGCGCGGACGACCGCGTCTTCTGGTCCACCGACTTCCCGCTTGCCGTCCCGGTAGCGGCTGGTGTCGGCGTCGACTACTCGTCGAGTTCGTCCGTCGTCGTTCCGGCGGCCGTGGCAGTCGACTCGTCCGACGGCGGGGTCGTGCCGTTCGGCGTCGTCGTCCCCGGCGGGACGGGTTCCGGCGTCGACCGCAGGTGGATTTCGCCTACCCAGTCGGGCGCCCGGGGCGTCGACTCGCCCACGTGACTGTAGTCGTAGCGGAAGCTCACGTGCGACTGGTTGCCGTCGACGACGCGGTCGTATTGGGCGGTCAGCGACCGGACGAACCCGTCGCTCGTCACGTACGCCGTCGCCGTGTAGTTGCGGACGACGACCGGCGACGCCGCGAGCGTATCGGGGATCGGTCCGTCGGCGACGTACAGCCGATAGTACGTCTGCCCCCCTCGTTCGACGGTCGTCACGTCGAACGTCGTCCCACCGAGGAACCGGCGGATGGCGTCGTCCGCGAAGACGTACTCCCCGTGGTCGCCGGGGACCTGTATCAGTTCGTAGCGCGTCTCGTTGCCCTCCGCCGACCGCAGGAACCCGCCCGACTCGTTGACGTACAGCGAACTGTTCGCGCCGGGGCCGAGGCTGACCTGCTGGACGAAGAAGCTCCCGTTGCCGACGACCGCCCGGCGGGTGAACACCCCGCCGACGAAGTCCGGCCTGCCCGTGTCGTAGTCGACGAACCACGTGTACGACCGATTCTCCACGTACGCGTCGTGTGCCTGCGCGAGTTCGACGGCGTTGACGCTCCCGTCCGCGTTCACGCCCGGGGGGAGGTCGACCGGCGTCGTCGTCGCGCTCGCGCCGCGGTCGGTGCCGGTGACCGGGACGGGCGTGACCGTGTCCGTCGGCGCCCCCTGCTGGCCGTCGCTCCCGAACGAAACTGCGCTACACCCGGCGAGGAGAACCAGCGCCGCGACGATGACCGCCCGAATTCGCATTACGGGTCGCTAAGGACGTGGGGTACAATACGGCTTCGGCGGATCGGGGTCTACCGCGAGTCCGCCTGCGCCGCCCGTCAGTCGCTACCGCCGATGTCGACGGTCACCGCGAACGTCACGTCCTGCGCCGGGTCGGCGTCGACGGCCACGTCGAGACTGGTTTTCTCGAAGTTCGAGACCCACCAGTGGGTCGCGTTGCCGAGTGAGCTCGTGGGTCGAACGTCGACGTCAGTCGCCTCCGGCGCCTGGAACAGCTCCGTCGGAAACTCCCAGGTCTCGGCCGTCGTCCCACTGGATAGCGTGACCGTGCCGGACGCGGTGACGCGAGCGAGGCGCGCACCTCCCCGTCCGCCCGATTCGTAGCGATAGTTGTCCGCGACGACCCACTCGTCGGTGTACGGACCATCGATTTCCTCGGGGTCACCGAGGTTCCGACCGACGTTGTCGCAGATGACGGCAGGGTCCGTTCCCGACTTCGCCGCAATGCCGACGTTCGCGTCCTCGATCACGTTCCCCTCGACGAGGAGTCCGCTCCGCGTCCCGTCCAGTAAAATCGCCCGCTGTAGCGTCTCCGAATCGCCCGTGAGTACGTTGTTGGCGATCAGCGACGCGTCCTCGGCCTTGACGCCCTCGGCGGGCCAGTCGCGAACGACGTTATCGACGATCTGCACGTCGGTACCCGCGCCCCGCCTGATCTGTATCGCTCCCGGGCCGACCCCGGGGTCGCCGCTCGCGCCCGCGCAGCCGTTGCCCGCGACCCGGCACCCCGCGGCGGGTCTGCCGTCCGCCGACTGCGCGGCGTCACAGGAGACGTGTCGGCGACTGGCGTTCCGCGAGACGTTCTGCTCGACGGCGCAGTTTCTGCACGATCCGTCGAGGACGAGATTCCAGGTGCAGTTCTCGACCACGTTGCGCGCGATGGTCCCGTCGACGCAGTCCGCGACCCCGGACACGTCGTTGCCCCAGAACTGGACGCCGGAGTCCGCTCCGTTGCGGACGTAGTTGCCGGTCAGGCGGAGCCGCCGTCCGCCGAAGCAGGCGATTCCGGCCGCGTCCTCGCCGTTCACGTCGACGCCGAGACTCCTGCACACGGATTCGTCGGTCTCCCGGTCGTAACAGACGGCCGTCGCGATGTCGGCGCCACCGGTTCGCCACGAGCCGCCGCTCTCGGCCTCGATCGTCGATTCGAACGGTGAGGCGCCGACGAAGGCCCTCCCCTTGCGATCGATCGACTCCGAGACCAGATACGTCCCGGGCGGGAAGAACACCACGTCCCCCGCGTCGACGGCATCGCGGGCCTGGCGGATCGCCTCGGTGTCGTCGGTGTTTCCGTCGCCAGCGGCTCCGTGCGCCGTCACGTCGGCCCGGGGATGCGCTGCGGTTCGGTGTGTCGTCGCCCGAAGTGCGCCGTCGACGGCCGCGTCGTCGGGGGTGTAGAGGCCCAACCCGTCTGTCGACCCGGCGGTTCCCTTCACTCCGACGCCGTCCGCGGCCTCGCTGTGCCCCTCCACACCGACGGCCGTTCCGGACGTTGCCGCCGCCTCGCCGTAGACGCCCGATCCGCCGGAGGAGTTTACCTTGCCTTCGACCCCGCGCGTCCATCCCGAGTCGGCGGTGACGTACCCGTACAGCCCTCGGCCCCCGGTGGAGTTGCTGACGCCTTTGACGCCTATCGACGGCCCGGAGTCAGCCGGTGCGAACCCGAAGACGCCCTTGCCGCTGGAGGACACCGCGGTCCCCTGGACCCCGATCGTACTCCCGGAGTCGGCCGACGCCCTGGAGAACAGCGTCGTCGCGTCGCTGGCCTGCGCTCGCAGGTCGAGCGCGTGTTTCGTCCCTCCGACGTCTATCTTCAACCCGTGGTTCGTATCCGGCGATCCGTCCCACGTCTCTCCCAGGTGATCGCCGTCCGCAGTCGTCGCGTCCGCCGCCGTCGCCGCGTCTGCCGTACCAGCTGCACCCAGCGCGCCTATCGCCCGAAGTACCTCCCGCCTCGCCACTCGTTGCGTCATTGTTGTCACTCGTAACCGAACCTGTAGCCACATTGTAATGCGCCACGTACCACGGAGACGACTGCTTCGTCAGCACTGATCGAGGAGCTGCCGACGCCGGCGGTAGCGGCCCACACTGACCAATACACGCGACGCGGTGCTGGCCAGGAAGTTCGCCGGATAAGATAGTGGACTCGCCGGGACCGAGCGAACGCGAAGCGTTCGCGAGGGTCGGCGAGTCCACTGACTGGAGTGAGCGAAGCGAACGGAAGGAAGTGGACTCGCCGGGATTTGAACCCGGAACCAGACGGTCGCCTCGCTCCGCTCGGCGCTGCGACTGGTAGGGGTTCAAATCCTGCCTCGACCATTCTCGCTCGCTCGAAAAACTCGCTCGCTCCGATGGACTCGCCGGGATTTGAACCCGGGGCCTTCCCCGTGCCAGGGGGATGATCTACCACTGATCTACGAGCCCGCCTGCAAAAACACGTATCCGGGGACTTTTCATAAACCCATCGAAGCAGGCGGCGGGTCGTCATCGAGTGACACGGCCGTGGTGTCAACCGTCCGACCGTCTGAGTATCAATTTCTGTACTGCCAGGCCAACGGATATAACGGGGACCGTCGTTCAGTCGCCAAGGCACGGGGCCTGTGGCGCCTTCCGGGGGGACGGCGTCCGCGGGGACCGTCAGACACACACCATGCGACGATTCGGGGACCAAACGGGGCCCGTGAAGTCACACGGCACGGGCCCACAGCGAGACGGGCGTACCGAGCGACTGCTCGACCGCCGGGACGGGCGCGGACAGACGACGCTAGATTTCGCCATCGGCATGAGCATCTTTCTGCTGGCGCTGACGTTCGCGCTGGCGTTCGTTCCGGGGATGCTGGAGCCGTTCTCTGACAGCGGGCAGACCGAGACGCCGGCGGTCAACCGCGTCGCTGACGACCTCACCCAGCGGTCGCTGGGCAACGCGACCGCGCCGTACGTGCTCGACAGCGAGTGCACGGAGGCGTTCTTCGACGAGGCGGTTACCGCGTGTGGCTTCGACGGCGACCCGATTCAGCAACGCGTCGGGATCGTCGATCGGACGCCGGTGAACGTGACGATCCGTGGCGACGTCGGGTCGGACGAGAACGTGATCCTCTGCTGGGACGGGAGCACGGTCGTCGCGCAGAGCCCGAGCTGTGGGACCGTCCTCACAGACGGGTCCAACCCGGCTGGGAGCGGCGGGAAGACCGTCAGCGCGCAGCGGGTCGCGTTGCTCGACGGGCAGGACGTCACCGTCGAGGTGGTAATGTGGTGAGCGCTCGTCGGCCGCCGCGAACGCCGGCGGGTCGCGGGGACGAGGACGGGGACGTCGGCAGTGCGGACGGTGGGGGCGCCGACCGCGGGCAGGCGCACACGCTGGAAGGGGTGATCGCGAGCCTGATCTTGCTGTCGGCAGTCGTGTTCGCGCTGGAGATGACGGCGGTGACGCCGCTGTCCGCGAGCACGTCGAGCCAGCACATCGAGAACCAGCAGGAAGCGACGGCGCGGGGCGTGCTCGCCTCGGCGGCCGAGACGGGGGCGCTCGAGCGGGCGGTGCTCTCGTGGAACGCGACGAGCGAGCAGTTTTACCAAACGAGCGAACTCGGCTATTTCACCACCGGAGCGCCGCCGAACCGCTTCGGGACGATGCTCGAACGGTCGTTCGACCGGGAGGGCGTCGCGTACAACGTCTACCTGCGCTATCAGGGGACCGACTCGCAGACCCACACGGAGCCGTACGTCTACCAGGGGGTGCCGAGCGACCACGCGGTCCGCGCGACGTGGTCGCTGTCGATCATGGTGGACGACGAGATCCGCGACGAGAACGGCGACCCGACGGGGACGACGGTCGTAGCAGATTCGACGTACTTCGCGCCGCAGCCGTCGGGATCCAGCGTCTACAACGTGATCGACGTGGAGGTGGTCGTGTGGCGGATCTGAGGCCGAGCGTCGGTGGACCCGACGCGGGACGCGGCCAGATCATCCTGGTCGGCGCGTTCGCGCTGGCGGTCGTGTTCGTCGCGCTGGCGCTGGTGATGAACGCCGCCATCTACACGGAGAACCTGGCGACCCGGAGCGAGTCGGCGGAGACGTCGAACGCACACGCCTTCCATCGGGCGACAGAGACGATGGCGGTCGAGTCGTTCCGGTACGCGCACACGGCCCACAGCGGCGACCACGACGCCCTCAACCAGAGCGTCCGGGACGCCGTCGAGAGCTATCACAACGCGACCCGGCGCCAGCAGGCGGCGCACGGGCAGCTGACGAACGTCAGCGTCGCGACGACGCCGGGGGTGAACGTCACAGACGATCCGAGCGACTTCAGCGACAGCGGCACCGACGACTGGACGATCGCGACCGACGTCTCTGACACCCGCAAGTTCCGGCTCGACGTCGAGAGCTGGAGCGGGTCGGACAGCGACGAGCTGTGGGTCGTCGCCGACGGCGGCGACACCTGGTACCTCAACGTCTCCTACGACTCGGCGGCCTCCGAGTACGAGATCGGCGTCAACGATTCCGGGAGCTACGAGTCGTGCACGACGACGGCGACGGCCCCACTCACCGTCGACTTCTCCGAGGGGACGGTCGACGGGGCCGACTGTCCGGCCCTCGACCTCGGGAGCGTCTCGGGGCCGTACGACCTCGGGATCCGGAACGGCTCGGTCGCGGACGGCGAGTACACGATGGTCGTGGACGGCAGCCCCAGTGCTGCGCTGTCCAGCAGCCAGTACGAGGAGGTCCTCCACGCGATGGAAGTCGACCTCGTCTACTGGTCGTCGGACGTGCGCTACCGATCGACGATCCGGGTCGCCCCAGGTGAGACCGATGGGTAGCCCGCCGCCACGCCGTCGCGGGCATTCCGCGGAGCGCGTGGACAGCGGCCGGCGGTACGGCAGTCTCGCGAGCGCGAGTCGCGGGCAGTCGACGACGCTGGAGTACACGCTCGCCCTCGCCATCGCATCGCTGGTCGTCACCGGGCTGTTCGTCGCCGCGGGTGACTTCGTGACCCAGCAACGGACCGAGGTCGTCAGGACGGAACTCGGCGTCGTCGGCCAGCAACTCGCCGGCGACGTGGTCGCCGCGGACCGGCTCGTCAGGGCCGGCGAGCGCACGCAGACGGTCGCGGTCAACGCGTCGCTCCCGCCGACCATCGCCGGATCGCACTATAACGTCGCGGTCACCCACGCCGGGTCCGAGCAGTGGCTGAACCTCTCGACGTCGAACCCCTCGGTCTCCGTGGCGGTCCGGATCGAGACCGAGACGACCGTGGCGACCGGCGCGGTGTCCGGCGGCGACGTCAGCATCGTCTACGACCCCGGCGGTCCGCACCTGGAGGTCCGCGCATGAATGGGCCTCGTGCGGTCGACGACCGCGCCGTGAGCGACGTCGTCGGGTTCGTCCTGGTCTTCGCGATGATCGTCAGCGTGGTCGGGATCGTCTCGCTGTCAGGCCTCGCCAGCCTCGAAACGGTGCGCGACGCCCAGCAGACCGACAACGCCGTGCGCGCGATGGAGGTCCTCTCGGACAACATGGGCGACATCGCCGAGCGGGGAGCGCCCAGCCGGGCGACCGAGATCAGCCTCGAGGACGCGTCGCTCTCCCTCGCGAACGAGACGATCGTGACCGTCCGCGATCCGAACGAGAGCGTCAGCGACCCGTCGTTCCTGCCCAACAGGACTCACAAGATCCGTCCGATCGTCTACGACGACGGCGACACGGAGCTCGTCTACGTGATGGGCGCCATCTTCCGCGACGACCCGCGTGGCGGGACTGTCGTCCAGCCCTGGTCGCCGGTGTTCGACAGTGAACGCACCCTGATCCCGATCGTGACGACGGTCTCGGCGACCGACACCGGCCAGCAGATCCAGAGCTCGACGGTACTCGTGCGCGCGAGCGCGAACCGTCGCCTCGTCCCCGTGGCCGACGACGAGGGGCAATACGACGACGTCTGGATCAACGTGACCTCGCCCAGGCAGGACCTCTGGCTGTCGATGCTCGGCCGGGACCCCGCGCTGACCTGCTTTCAGTCCGGGTCCGACCGGGTCTCCTGCCAGCTCGACGAGACGCCCGAACAGCTCTACGTCACCGAGGTCCGGATCGCCGTCGAACTGAAGGCCTGAGGCGGGCACGACCCTCTCATCGACGCTCCTCGCCGGCCGACAGGGCCGGGTCCCGGACTCGGACTGTGGAGTCATCCGGCGCTATGGGTAGTCGTGGACAGCGAAAGTGAACCCGGGAGCCGAGTGACCGGCCGTCACGAGCGGGAGGAGTGGGCCGGATGGGAGTCGACTGGCCCGGCGGTCACTCGCTGGTGACGTTGACCGGGTTCTCGGTCACGTGGAGGTAGGTGACTGGGGTGATGTCGCCTTCCAGTTCGAGGTTGGTGTCCTCGACGCTGGGGTCGTAGCTGAAGTCGTTGGGGTTGCCGTTGACCGTGATGCTCTCGCAGACGACCCCTCCGATGATGTTCGGATCGACGGAGCCGCCGCCGTTCAGGTTACAGTCCGAGCCGGGCGCGTACAGCAGTCCGACGAGTTTGAAGTTGCCGTTGCCGTTGACCGCCCCGTCCGAGTGCATGACGACCGAGAGGTCGCTCGCCAGACCGCCGTCGTTGAGGTCGTCGTTCGACCCCATGTCGAAGGAGTTGCGGACGAGGATCGTCGTGTTGTGACTGCTCGTGATCGTCACGCCCTCCGGGCTGAAGTTCTCGTCGACGACCACCGTGACGTCGTCGCCGGGGTTGTCGATCTCGAGCGTCTCGGAGAAGTACGAGTCCGTGTAGTAGGTTCCGCCGCTCGTGATCGTGACCGGGTCGCCCGCGGGCAGATCGTCGCAGGCGCCGGCGTTGTCCTCGCACTCGTCGATGCGATCTTCGATGCGGTCGTCGGCCAGCGGGTAGTTGATCCCGGTCTCCGAGGGCGAGGGTTTCGGGTCGTTGCCGTTCATGCGGATCCCTCCCGGTTGCGTCGACGCGAGGACGTTGTCGTAGCTCTCGTCGAAGGGGACGACGAGTTTCGCGCGGGCGGTCCTCCTGGTGTGGTTGTAGCTCACGTTACCCTCGGTCCGCTGGACGAAGAAGCGACCCCACGCCTCGTAGTACTCGCTCCGGACGGTGACGTTCACGTACCCGTTGTCGAGCGGGTTGGTGAAGTTGGCGTCCTGGGTCGCGTTTGGATAGCGGACCCGGGTCGGGTCGGCCTTGGTGACCGTCGCCCCGGACCCGAGACTCGGCGTGCCGTCGACGGTGATGATCGGGAGCGTCAGCGTCGCGGCCCGGAAGTGAAACTCCGGCGGGGAGAGCATGGTCGTCCCGGCCTCGGTCCCCTTCCAGACGCCGCCGCCCTGGTAGGCGACGCTCTGGTCGCCGTTGTCGTACCGGACGGCGCCGAGCGTCACGTTCGTCAGCGTCTTCGTCTCGCCGGAAGTCTCGTTGTAGACGGTGACGTTCATCCAGCCGACGGCGCCGTCGACGCCGTAGCTGGCGCCGCTTGCGGCCGCCAGGTCCACTCCCTGGTGGCTCGTCCCGCCGAGCGCGACCATCGCGCTCCGGGAGTCGAACTGCGTCAGCGACTTCTCGGCCCGGCTGACGTCGAGCCCGTCGCTCGTGTCGTCGAGCGCCGCCGCGCCGATGGACACGACGAGCGCGGTCCCGCCGATGACGACGGCGAACAACAGTACGATCCCCAACACGCTGCTCACGCCCCGAGCGTCCTGACTCATCGGTTTCTGCCCTCCGTTCGCGACCCCGGTCAATAAACGCGCGCCTTCGTTTATCACGATTGAAGTTAGAACGGAGGGGGTCGCAGTTTCCGCCGTTTCACGGCCATTATCTAGCGCTGACGGATAATACTAACTGTGATAACGAGGTGAGGTGCGTGTCTGAGCCGATCCGGGCGGCGGTCGCGCCGGCGGTTCGGTCCTCGCGGCGTTCCGATGGAAACTGTTTAGTGTGCGAGGAGGCACTCTCCGGTGGGAACGCACGACCGCAAATCTGACATCGTCGCGCGATTGCGCGCTCGCGGATTCACCGCTCGCGCAATACGAGGCCTCTTTCGATGCCTCGCGCGACTCGGGATTGCGGCCGTGTTCGCGCCGACCGGCGGTCTCGCATTCGCGGGGCCGGCCGCGGCGCACGCACGCACTGCGCGGTCTCACGACCGTCGAACAGCGGTCAGTCGCGTTCCAATTCAGACACATGGCACGAATGCATACGCGCCGTCGCGGCTCGTCCTCCTCGGACAAGCCCGCGGCCGACGAACCCCCGGAGTGGAGCGACGTAGACGAATCGGCGATCGAAGAGCGCGTCGTCGAGCTGGCCGAGCAGGGCCTCAGCACCAGCGAGATCGGGCTGAAGCTCCGCGACGAAGGCGTCAACGGGACGCCCGTCCCGGACGTCTCCCTGGCCACCGGCAAGAAGATCACCGAGATCCTCGAAGAGAACGACGCCGCCCCGGAGCTGCCGGAGGACCTCAGCAACCTGCTGGAGCGGGCCGTCCGCCTGCACGAGCACATGGACGAGAACCCGACCGACCACCAGAACAAGCGCGCGCTCCAGAACACGGAAGCGAAGATCCGCCGCCTAGCCGACTACTATCGCGGCGACGAGCTGGACGAGGACTTCACCTACAGCGCCGACACCGCCGCGGAACTCCTCGAATAGATGTCCGCCACCGCCCGCTCCGAAGACGACGCTGCCGCCGGCGAGCTCGCCGACCGGCTCCGCGAGGCCGACTTCGTCCGCCTCGTCGGCGCCGCGACCGGCGACGCACTGGCAGCCAGCGGCGTCCTCGCGCGGGCGCTGACGGAACTCGACAGTCCCTTCCAGATCAGTCTCGCGGCGCTCCCGACCGACGCCGAACGCGCGACCGACGCCGACCTGACCGTCGCCGTGGGTCGCGCCGATCCGACGGCGGACAGTTCGATATCCGCCGCCGCGCGACCGGCCAGCGAGACTGCCTTCGAGGTCGCGCGTGGACTCGGCACCGAGCCCGACCTCGCGCTCGCGCTCGCCGGCGTCGTTGCCGACGGGCGTGCCCTCGACGGTCCGGTCGCTGCGGCCGCCGCGGACGCGGGCGTCGAGCGCCGACCCGGCGTGGCCGTGCCGACGACCGACCTCGTCGACGGCCTCGCTCACTCGACGCTCGTCCACGCGCCGTTCTCGGGCGACACCGACGCGACCGCTGCGGCGCTCGCCGACCTCGGACTCGAACCGGGCGAGGACGGCGTCGACGCGAGCGCCCTCGACGCCGACGACCGACGCCGCGTGGCCTCGCTGGTCGCGTTGCGCGCGGCCGGCGACGACGCGGTCCCGCCGCGGGGCGGACACGCGGTCGAACGGGCGCTCCGTCCCTTCGCGGGCGGGCCGTTCGGCACCATCGGTGGATACGCGGACGTCCTCGACGCGCTGGCGCGGGACGAGCCCGGCACCGGCGTCGCGCTCGCGCTCGGTCACGACGCGGAGGCGGCCGCGCTCGACGCGTGGCGGTCGCACGCCCGGCGCGCGCACGCCGCCGTCTCGGACGCGACGACCGGCCGGTACGACGGCCTGTTCGTCGCCCGGGCCGAGACGGACGACGCGCCCGTCGAGACCATGGCGCGACTCGTCCACGACTATCGCTCGCCGGAACCCGTGACGCTCGCCGTCACGGACGGCGCGGCGGCGGTCGTCGCGGACGAACGCGACCTCGAAGCCGTCCTCGCGACGGCGGCCAACGGCGTCGACGGCACCGCCGCGGCGACCGGGACGACCGGCCGCGTCCGCTTCGACGTGGAGACGGGCGCGTTCATCACCGCGTTCAGGGAGGCACTATGAGACGGGCCACGATCACGACGACCCACGGTGACGAGGACGCTGCGATGCGAGTCGCCGCTTCGCTCGCACCCGACAACACCGCGGAGATGACCACGTGCGTCGACGGTGACGCGGTGGTCACGACGGTGACGCGCGAGCGGACGGGCGGGCTCCGGTCGACGGTCGACGACTACGTGGTCAACTGCCGGGTCGCCGCGCGGCTCGGAGGGGGCGAGAGCGAGGCGGAGCGGAGTACAGCGCAGACAGACGACACACCCGACACAGACACCAACACATGAGCGAACGATCAGTCTCACGACGAAAGCAAGAGAAGCGGTGGTACACACTGATGGCTCCCGAGCAGTTCGACCGGGAGGAACTCGGTGAGACCCCCGCGGACGAACCGGACAAGGTGCTCGGCCGCACCATCGAAACCACGCTGGGCGACCTGCGCAACGACGCCAGCGAGAACAACACCAAGCTGACCTTCAAGGTCAACGAGGTCGCGTCGGACTCGGCGTACACCGAGTTCGTCAAACACGAGCTGACGCGGGACTACCTGCGCTCGCTCGTCCGCCGCGGCTCCTCGAAGGTCCAGGCGTACATCACCGTCCTCACCGAGGACGACTACCGCGTCCAGATCCAGCCCGTCGCGCTCACGACCAAGAGCGCCGACGAGAGCCAGGAGAAGGCCATCCGCCGCACGATGATCGACATCGTCGAGGAGTCCGCGCAGGACCGCACGTACGCGGAACTCGTCGACAGCGTCGTCGAGGGACGGCTCTCCTCGGCCATCTACAACGACGCGAAGACCATCTACCCGCTGCGCCGCGTGGAGATCCAGAAGCTGACCCTCGAGGCCCGTCCCGAGGAAGTCGCCGCCGAAGAGGAGACCAGCGTCGACGTCGACGAAGAGGAAGTCGCAGTCGACGAGTCTGCCGACTGACGACGCACGCCGTTTCGAATTCTTTCGCCGCAGGATACCTGTGCCCGAGCGACGCGTCCGTCGTCGCGCCTGAGTTACGCGTCCGTCGTCGCGTCCTCGCTCACGACGACAGCGCCGACCATCCCACCGGCCTCGTGCGGGATGCAGAAGTAGTCGTGCGTCCCGACCGTCTCGAAGGTTCGTTCGTACGTGTCACCCTGGTAGAGCGCGCCGTCGTTGCCGTCGAGCCAGCCGCTCTCGGCCGCCGACTGGGAGTCGAACTCGCCGGTCGCCCAGTAGTCGGCGTCGTCCGGGATCGCGTCCTCGTAGGCGGTGACCGTGTGGGCGTGCGTGCTCGTGTTCTTCCAGACGACGGTCGCCCCGGGCGGGACTTCTATCGACACCGGTTCGAACTTCCGGGCGGTCATCCCGACGTCGTAGTCGCCGGTCTCGCCACTGCCCTCGCCGCAGCCCGCGAGTCCGGCCGCGAGGGCGACGGTGCCCGCACTCCGGAGGAACGCCCGTCTGTCCATACGAGACGGTGGGAACTCGGTCCAAATAGAGGCCTCGGTCTGGAACGATCGCCGGGAACTCGCCACGGGACGACCCACGGGTGGCGCCATCCGTCGGTATTCAATTCGGTTCGCGTATCTTTCACTTCGGTTTATTCTTCGTGAGGATCGAGCGACAACAGGTTCCGATTCACTGCTTGATTGGGATCGCATCCGTGTCATCCAAACATTCAGGGCATTGCGAACGGATTTGACCGACATGTCTGGTTCGCCCTCCCGACGTAGGTTCCTCCGGACCCTGACAGTTGGTGGGATCAGTTGTATCGCGGGCTGTGGTGAGACAGGCGTACCAGGGACCACAGACCAACCCGGCCCCACCACCGGGACAGTGACCGATCAAAAGGTTCCAGAACGTGTCCACGACTACCTCAACGAGAATCATCGCGCACCGGAGAACTACACCGGCCTCACAAATATGACCGGGAGAGCGGAAGTCGAGGTCCTCGTCGGTGCCGATGGAAACCGTGGTCACTACGCATTCGACCCCGCTGCGGTTCTCATCGACGATGGAACGACTGTTACGTGGCGGTGGACCGGTGATGGTGGCGCACATCAGGTTCAGGGAACTCTCGACGCCAGTTTTGAGAGTCGTCTGACCGCTGAGAAGGGGCATACATTCTCCCGTGAGTTCACGCTGGAACCGCCGAACGAGGACGGGGGACTCTATGCGTACGAGTGCAGCCAGCACGACGAATCGAAAGGCGAGCGAGGGGCTATCGTCGTCGGCCCGTGTTGTGGTCAGTATCCGGACCCGACTGACGAGGTGCCCGGCAATTGAGAGAGCCAACGTAACGTCTCTCGCCTGTACAGCGCGTCCGCCGAGCGAAGCGAGGCGCGGTTCGCCGTCAGAGCTTTGCTCTGACGAGCCCGCGGTCGTTCGCGGTGCTCACTCCCGCGGACACCGAACTCGCGCCGCAGGCGCGAGTTCGGCCTTTTTCACCCATGTTTTTGGCGAGGGGGTCGCCGTCGGCGACCCCCTCGCGAAAAAGATGGTGGCGCAACAACTTTTCGTCCGCGACGGGTAGCGATCGACATGCGCCTCAAACCCGACTGGTCCCTGCGGGTTCGCATGGTCCTGGCGATGGCCGGGATGGCAGTCCTCTACGCGGCGTTCGTCGGCGTCGCCGCGTGGTGGGCGACCGACGCGATGGGGTCGGCCGGCTTCGTCCTCGTCGTCGGCGTCGCGGGCGTGCTCGTCACCCTCCAGTACAAGTACGCCCCCGCGGCCGCACTGAAAGCGCTCGACGCCGAGCGCGTCGACGAAACCGAGTACCCCGACCTCCACGCGCGGGTCGGGCGCCTGGCCGCACAGGCTGGAATCCCCAAGCCCGACGTAGCGGTGGCGCCCCAGGCACAGCCCAATGCCTTCGCCACCGCGAAAGGGCGCGACGACGCCGTCGTCGCCGTGACCCAGGGGATGCTCGATACCCTCCAGGGCGACGAACTCGACGCCGTCCTGGCTCACGAGATAGCGCACGTCGAGCACCGCGACGCGCTCGTGATGTCGGTCGTGACCTTCCTCGTGACCGCCGCGGCGATGGTCGTGCGGAACTTCTGGTGGTTCGGCGACGGCGGCGGCGACGGAGCCGGCGGAGGCGACGGCGGGATGCCGTGGTTCCTCGCGTTCGTCGCGATCTCGCTGGTCGCCTGGATCGGTGGCTACCTCGTCTCGCGGGCGATCAGTCGCCACCGCGAGTTCGCCGCCGACCGCGGCGCGGCCGTCATCACCGGCAAGCCCGGCGCGATGGCGGCCGCCATCGAGACCATCTCCACGGAGATGGCGGCGACGCCAGACGAGGACCTCCGCGACCACGCCGAGCTGAACGCGCTGTTCATCGTCCCGGCCGACGCCAAGTCCCGCCTCGTCAGCGCGATGCAGACCCACCCTGACCCCGAAAAGCGCGTCGAGCGCCTGTCCGAGCTGGCCGGGGAGTTCGAGCGGGCGTAGGCGAACTGGCGACTCCCCCGAACATCCCCAGCGGATCGGCCGTGCGACCGCAGCGCGCTCGCTGGAACGCGACGACATCGCTCAACACGCCCGCGAACTCGTTCGGTACGGCGGAGACCGATATCACTCGCGGCGAGGACTCCGAAGGGAAACGCTCTTGCCCCAAAGAGTCGCATTTCGGGGTATGAGCAACGGGGACGACGAAGCGGCCGACGAGGACGCGCCAGCCGATGAGGAGGCCGACGCTGGCGAGGCCGAAGAGACGACCGAACTGTCCGCGGACACGCTGGACCAGCGGCTCGACGACGCCGAAAGCGACCTCGAAGCGGCGGAGACCGAGGCCGACCTCGACGCCGTCGAAGCGGACCTCAACGAGATCGAGGCCGACATCGACGCGGCCGACCTGCCGGAACCCGACGAAGACGACGAGGACGCCGAGGACCCGGCGGCCGAACTCGAAGACCGCGTCGCCGACCTGCGCGACCAGCTCGAGGACCAGCGCGGGCCCTACGCCGAGGACGTGGTCGCGGTCCTCGAAGACGCGGAGTCGACCGTCGCCGACACGCGCTGGACCGAGGACGGCCGACCCGACGTCGTCGCCGCCGTCGAATCGTACCTGGAGACGCTCGCCGACGAACTCGACACCGAGATCTCGCCGGAGAGCGAGGACACGGACGACCTCGCCGACGCGCTCGACCAGGCCGCACAGGTGATCGAGGGGAGTACGCTCGACCCCGACGAGGACGCCGAGACCATCGCCGCGCTCCTCGAAGACGCCGAGGCGCTGCAGGACGACCTCGACGCCGCCGAGGAGTGGGACGACCTCACGGTCCGGGAGCAACTCGACGCGGAGGGCTTCTACGACGTCCTCGAATCGGAGAACCGCAAGGACTTCCCCGCCGAGTGGAACGCGGTGAAGGTCTACGAGGAGATAGGCGAGGTCGAACCGATCGTGAAGGCGCTAGAGACGTTCGACTCGGACTTCATGGAGGAGAACATCCTCGACGCGCTCTGGCGGATGGGCCCCGAGGAGGCCTTCGACGCCGTCCACCAGCGGGCGCAGAAGCGCAACAAGCGCCCCGTCGAGATCCTCGGGAAGATCGGCGACGAGCGCGCGGCCGAGACGCTCCACGACTTTATCGACGGCGACGGCGACCCGGCCCTGCAGAAGGTGACCCTGCGCGCGCTCGGCGAGATCGGGAGCGCCGAGTCCGTCCAGCCCGTCGCCGACCGACTCGACGCCGACAACTACGAGGTCCGCAGCGCCGCCGCGCGTTCGCTGGGCCTGCTCGGCGACACGCGTGCTATCGACCCCCTGTCCGACGTGCTGGAGAACGACGAGGCCAACGAGGTCCGGGCCAGCGCCGCCTGGGCGCTCAACCAGATCGGCACCGAACGCGCCCTGGGCGTGCTCGAAGACTACACCGACGACCGCGCCTTCCTCGTCCAGTCCGAAGCGCAGAAAGCGGTCTGAGGCGCCCGTCTCCTCGGCCGGCCGCGTTTTCCGGCGGCGTTCCCCTCTTCCCCTCTCCATCCTGACCTTTATATCCGAGAGCGGGACCAGCCAGTCGCGTGTCCAGAGTGGCGTGGCTCGTCGCCGTCTGCTTGCTCGTCGCCGGAGTCGCCGCCCCGGCGCTGGGAACCGTCGGAGAGTCTCCCGAGCCGTCGCCGGCCGAATCGGTCGACGCGCACCGACCGGTCCAGCCCGAGATCATCGCGGTGTATCCGAACCCTGTCGCCGACGGCGACCGCGGCGAATTTGCCGTGCTCGCGCTCCCGAACGGAACCGATCTCGGCCGATACGAGCTGGCCGACGCCGACGGGTCGCTCTCGCTGCCGAACGGGACGGTCGGCGGCCGCGTCGCGGTCACGGCCGCCCCCGCGAGAGTTCGGAATCTCACGGATATCCGGGTCGTCGGCGCGAACGGATCCATCTCGCTCGCCAACGGCGGCGACCGGTTGCAACTGGATCGGGGGAACGAAACGGTCGCGACCGCGAGGTATCGCGACGCGCCGGAGGGGGAGATCGGTCGTTTCGACGACCGCGGTGCGATCACGTGGCAGCCGCTCGGGCGGACGAACCGGTCGGTCGTCACCGCCACCGGCGGCGAGGTACGGGCGTTCACGCTCCCGGACGCGCCCGCGGTTCCCGTCGAGACGATCCGGGATGCGGACCGCCGGATCTTGCTCGCCGGGTACACCTTCACGTCCGAACGGGTCGCGCGGGAACTCGAACGCGCCGTCGATCGGGGTGTCGACGTGCACGTCCTCCTCGAGGGCCAGCCCGTGGACGGTATCTCTCGCCGGCAGGCGCGCGTCCTCGATTCGCTGACGGAGACCGGCGTGACCGTCGAACTCCTCGGCGGGCCCCACGGACGGTACGCGTACCACCACGCGAAGTACGCGGTCGTCGACGACAGGGCCGTCGTGCTGACGGAGAACTGGAAGCCGGCGGGCACGGGTGGTCGCGCCAGCAGAGGGTGGGGGGCCACCGTCTCCCAGCCACGGATAGTCCGCGGGCTCGCCGAGACGTTCCGCGCCGACGTGGACTGGCAGAGTGCCAGGCCCTGGGCGGAGGTCCGCCGCGGACGCTCCTTCGAGAGGTCGGGCGTCGCGAACGGCTCGTATCCGAGTCGGCGCGCGCCCGAAAGGGTCCCCGTCGATCGGACGCGACTGCTCGTCACCCCCGACAACGCCGGTTCGGCGATCACGACTGCACTCGACGACGCCGACGAGTCCATCGACGTGATTCAGATGTCCATCGACGGCCCCGACCAGCAGTTCCTCCGGGCGACGGTTCGGGCGGCCCGACGCGGCGTCGACGTCCGAATCTTGCTCAGCAGCGCCTGGTACGTCGAGGAAGAGAACCGCCGGCTCGTCGAGCACCTTCGCGAGGTAGCCGAACGCGAAAACCTGCCGCTCTCTGCGAAGCTGGCCGACCCGGGAGGTGACTACGAGAAGATCCACGCGAAGGGAGTCGTCGTCGACGGGGACCAGGTGCTCCTGGGGAGCCTCAACTGGAACGGCGAGTCGATCCGGCAGAATCGCGAGGTCGTCCTCTCGCTGGAGGGCGAGGCGGTTGGGTCGTACTACCGGGACGCCTTCGAGGCCGACTGGGACGAGAAGACGGGACGGGCACTACCGGTCGGGATCGTCGCCGGCGTCGCCGGCTGTCTCCTGCTCGCGACGCTGGTCGCTCGCCGCATCGACTTCGGTTCGAACGTGGGCGTCGGGCCGGATCGATGACCCACGACTGTCGGACGGAAGCTACCGAAACGACGAGAGCGGGCCGAGCAACCAGTACCGGCGCGTCTCAGTCAGTCTTCGGCGAAGGCGGCGGAGCTACCGAGCGCTTCGTCGATCTCGGCGTCGGCCATCTTCTCGACGAGGGCGTCGATGACGGTCTCGCGCATGCCGCGGACGAACTTGATCGAGCCGACGACGAGGTGGCCGCCGCCGCTGACGCCGCCCCCGTCGATCTCGTCTTTCAGTTCCTCGACCATGTTCGGAATGTCGAGGCGGACGCCGTCCGACCGGAGCACGGCGAAGTCCGGACCGTAGCCGATGCTGATGACCGGGTCGCCGGTCTCGGCGACCTTCGAGTCGTGGATCTTGCCGGTCGTCTTGCCGGGCGCGGGGTAGGTGAACCGGTGGGCGTGGTTCTCGACGTCGATCCGGTAGAGGTGGGCGTCGTTGTCCAGCCGCTCGTGGTCGACGTGGGGCATCGCGGCGTCGAGCTGTCGTTCCACGTCGCGCTCGGCGCGCGTGGCGAGGAACTCGACGAGTTCGCGGTGGCGCTGTTCGTCGTCGCAGTCCACGTTGAGCGCGTCGGTGATGAGCTGACCGCCGTCGTCGTAGCGCAGCCAGAAGGTGGCGTAGTCCAGCGCCTCGCCGACGTCGCGCAGTTCGGACTCGTCGTACCCCTCCTCCCGGGCGAGGTCGAGGTAGTCGTCCATCGCCGCTGCCTCCGAGCGGTCCGAGAGGCCCGCGACGGCGGGGACGTGGCGCAGTTCGTCGGTGACGTCGGGGTCGATCATCCGCGCGAGTTCGACGCACATCATCCCCGTGGTGATGCGGTAGTCCTCGTCGTGGAGGTACGGGTTGACGTGCTCGTCGAGGAGTTCACCGACCGCGTCGGGGTCGGGATGGTGGTGGTCGACGACGACGATGGGCACGTCGTAGTGGGCGAGGTTGCGGTAGGCGGGCGTGTCCTCCTCGGTCGACCCGTTGTCGAGCATGAGCAGGAGCGGGAGGCGCTGGCCGTGCCGTTTCCGGTCCTCCAGCGCGAAGTTCAGGTCGCGGGTCACGTCCTCCATCTCGTAGTACGGCGCCTTGCTCGGCAGGCGCTTGAGGAGGTGCTGTGCGGCGTCGGGGTCCTCGTAAGTGTCCTCGATGAACCGCTCCAGCGCGACCTGCATCGGGACGCTCGCGCAGATGCCGTCGCCGTCGGCGTGGTGGCGCATCCGGATGGGGCGCCCCTCCAGGATCTCGCGGCGGAGCCGTCGTGCGACTGCCTGCAGGTCGTCGTGGAGTTTCTCGAAGGCGTCCCACTCCACGAGCGGGTCGGGGTCGTGGGGCGCGGCGAGGTCGTCGAGCTGCTCGTCTTGCGCCTCGCGGACGGTGGCCGCGTCGTCGCCGTCCAGAACCTGGAGGTCGTCGATCTCGACCTGGGCCGCGCCTTCGCGCGTCTCGACGTAGCCCTCGATGCGGACTACGTCGTCGAGGGCGACGTCCTCGTAGGCGCGGACGCCCGCGTCCTCGAAGGCGGTACAGGGCGCGATGCCGGTCGCGTCGCGCACCTGGAAGACGGTCGGGCCGCCGGTCTGTTTGATCTGGACGACGACGCCCTCCAGGGTAATCGACTCGCCGACCACGTCCCCGAGGTCGGCGACCGCGTGGCTGTCACGGGCGATCGACTCGACCTCGTAGTCGTCGAGGGAGACTTCGTTGAACGCGAGGTCGCCGTTCTCGCGCACCTCGTCGAGCTGGACGACGAGTTCGTCGCCGACCTCGTAGGTGCCGACGAGGTTCGACGCGTGGACGAGCCCGGAGACCTCGTCGGTGACGTCGACGAAGACGCCGTACTCGACGACGCCGTTCACTTCCGCGAGGTAGAGGTCGCCCTCGGAGACGTACTCGAAGTCACAGTTCGCGTCGAGGTCATAGACGGTGGTCCCGCCGTTGGGGACCGCGACGCCGGAATCCCCGGCGTCAGGTACAGGAGTCATTTGTACTCGATAGCGCTCCGACCGCAGTTTAACCTTCGGAAAGTCTTTGGCCACCATCTTTTTCGCTCGGGGGTCGCCGCAGGCGACCCCCGAGCCAAAAACATGGGTGAAAAAGGCCGAACTCGCGCTCCGCGCGAGTTCGGTGTCTGCGGGAGTGAGCACCGCGAACGACCGCAGGCTCGTCAGAGCTCCGCTCTGACGGCGAACCGGCGCCTTCGGCGCCGGATGCTCAGTACAG